>JAUJOR010000001.1:288999-623666 GCA_030447525.1 Chloroflexota bacterium
ACTTGGCCTGGGCATCCAGGTCGGCGTCGGACAAGGCGCTCGACTGTCCCGTTGTAGTGGCTGGCGCGGTGGTCATAACACTTCCTCCTGATACTGGTGATACTGGGGTCTGCGTGCTGGTTGTTGGGCTGCCGGCGGCAGCGCTTGCGCTGCCGGGCTGAGGCGTCACTGTGCGGCGGAGCAAGGCACGAAGGAGGTCTTCGAGGCTGGCCGTGGCCAGCCGGAGCGGACGGGTGGTGGCCGTGCCGGTCACCGGACGCAAGCTGATAAACGTCCGCGAGCCGAGAGCTGCCGGCTGCGCCGGCTCCTGGAGGACGGGCGTCTGCTTGAACCCAAGCCGCCGGACCTCCTGGGTCGTCGCCGCCACCAGGTCAGACGACGACAGCCGGTCGGCGTCCTGGCCGGCGCTAAGCGTCTTCTGGAGCGCCGCCCGCAGGCAGTAGGTGAAGGCGCTGAGCTTCTCACTCCCGTCGGGCTTGCTCGTCGACCGCGTGCTCGCAGCCGCCGGCTCGTCTTCCCGGCAGGCTCCGATCAGAAGGCCATTGAGCTGAAGCCCGGCGGTGCCCCCGGACGTGGAGTCGGCGACGATCGCGTCCGACTGCCGGCGAAGCCGCTGTGCGAGGACGAACGGCGGGTCGGTGAGGGAGTACGGCGTGCCGCAGAACGGCCGCACGCGGGTGACCGTCTGTTCAGCGAACAGCACGTCGTCGAACAGGGGCCCGTCGGGCCGCCAGACCTTGTTCTGCGTCAACTCTACTCCGGGCTGCTCAACGAAGAAGGGCTTGTACAGCCCGCCGGAGAAGCAGCTGTCTAACACCACGGTCAGGACGCCGGCCGGGATGTCTTGCGAGCGCTGGACGAGCTCGTCGTCGAAGAAGAAGCCGTCGTAGACGACGATGCACTCGCGCAGGAAGTCCTCCCCCTCCCGCTGCGTCCGGAAGCCGTGCCCCGAGAAGTACAGGACGACCTGATCGTCAGCCTGGACGTCTCGAAACAGCGCGTCGAGCTGCCGTACGAAGGGCTCCATCTTCGCCTGGTCGTCGAAGAGGTGCTCGATCTGGTCGAACTGGTAGTGCTCGGTCAGGATGGCCGAGAACGCTCTCGCGTCGTCTAGGCAGCTCGGGAGATTGGCACGCGGATCAGAGTAGGTGTTAATCGCGACGAGCAGGGCCTTCTTCGTGGACACGGCGATGCCTTTCTCTTCGCGCTGACGGCGCTGGGCGCGGAGGACGGGCGGACTCCTGGCGTACGATGCTGCCTGTGCGACGCCTCGCGAGGGGAGCGGCTCGGTACGGACTGCCGGCACCGTGCGGACGAGCGTGCTGCGTGTTCCTTGGGGCTGCGGGGCTACACCGTGCGCCGTGAGGTAACGTACTCGTATACCGCTGGTACGTCAAGACAGCGATGCGCCGCACGTTGTACGGAATCCCGCTCCGTGCCCACTGCGAAACCGCCGTCCGAGAGGCGGACTTCCGCCGCCCAGACGGGGCACGCGTAGGGCGCAGGCGCTCAGACCAGGAGGCCGCTGCGGATGGCGGTCGCCACCGCCTGGGCCCGGTGGGCGGCCCCCAACTGGCGTGTCGCCCGCTCGATGGCGTGGTCGACCGCGTCCGGAGAGGTACCGAGGGCTCGAGCAATCTCCTTCGTGGTGTGCCCGTCGGCCAGCATGCGGAGCGCCTCGAGCTGGTGGGCCGTCAGCCGTCGGTGCCTCCCGCTGGCGTCGGCCGGCGCCAGCGGGTCGGTCATGAGATGGCGGGTGAACGAGGGGTCGATGGCCACGTCGCCCTCGCTGAGTTGGGTCAAGGCGAGGCGCAGGCGCTCGGACTCGATTCCGACCTCAAACACCCCGAGCGCCCCATTCCAGCAGGCCAGACGCACCTGCGTCGGCGCCGGCCGGCGGAGGAGCACCAGCACCGCCGTACCTGGCTGTCGGGCAATGAGCGTAAGGCAAGCCTCCTCGAACGTCGCGTCTGGGAGGGGCGGGTCGAGGACGAGCACCGCCAGGCGCAGTGCCGAACGGGCCAAGGTCTCCTGCACGGCGCGGGCCGTCCCCACAGCGTGTACGACGCTGAAGTGACCCTCGAGAGCGGCCGCAATCCCCAACCGGACCAGCGGCTCAACAGCGGCGACCACAACACCATGGCCGTTCGGACTAGTCCCCATCACTGCACCTCCCCCCGCCCCCACGTGCGAAGTGAGCGTGTTGAACGGCGCCGCCGACATCGACTATGTCGACGTGCTGCCGTACCCAGGCGCGAGTGAATCCCACCCGCGGGGCTTACGGCTCACAACATCACGGCTCACAGCTAGGTGAACGCGCCCGGCGCCATTTTTCGGGCCAGTGAACGGAGGCCGACCACCTTTGACGCTGCCTCCGACCCGTCGCCCGAGGTGGCTGCAAGCCGAGCCAGTCCTGCGATCAACCTCCCCCGACGCGGCGCACGGTGACCGCGACATGCACGGGTCCGAGTCCCACGTGTACGGGGAAGCGCTGCATGGTGATGAAATCACCCTCGTCGATGGCGTTGTTGCCGTTCAGATCGACGTGCGCGCGCACGACGTAGGTCCTCGTCTGGCTCAGTGCGGTCGGCGGGCGTAGGGTGAACCGTATCGGTGTCGTCGCCGGCGCCCGACGCGAGATGTTGGGGAGCACCATCTGGGCTATCACCCGAGACCCTGCATCGGCGACGGAGACGTCCTCGAGATTGACACGGACGGTGGCGTCGCTAAAGGGTGAGGCATCTGGCTCGAACCGCACCTCACCGGTGATGACCGTTAGTGGAGGCATCGCAGTCTCCTTCGTCCACTCAGGGACGGGGGGCTTTGCCCAAAAAGTCCACTCTGACGCCAATCGGCGAACTGCACCCAGGTTAGCGTTCTTGCCGCCGACGCTCCAGCTACACGCTACCGGCACATTCTGGGCAAAGCCGGGACGGGGGGCCCCGCGCAAGTTATCATACAGTCACAGCTTGCACCGTCATCGTGGAGCGGCTGGGCCTGTGAGTTCTCTGAGGGTTCCCCCGAAAAACACTCTGACCATCGAGAGCTGGGGGCCCTACGCCGTGTCGCTTTGGGTCGCAACTCGACGGCGTAGCCGAGCTGCTCCAGGCGGCGGACGTGGTGCCGCTCGATCCGGGCGGCGTCGAGGGTATCGAAGTAGCCGGGCCCGAGCTCCAGGTACGGGCGGCGGTCGCGGAGGACGTGGTAGATGATGCCCAGCAGGCGGTGGCCGTCCCCCACCGCCGCCTGCTGATGGCCGCGCCGCCGGGTG
This sequence comes from Chloroflexota bacterium, assembly GCA_030447525.1. Taxonomy (GTDB): domain Bacteria; phylum Chloroflexota; class UBA11872; order UBA12225; family UBA12225; genus JAUJOR01. The sequence goes on from JAUJOR010000001.1 coordinate 292,271, forward strand.
ATGCGGTGGACCTGGGCGGCGAAGTACGAGTCGCGGCGCTTAATGCTCCCCCAGGCGACCTCGCCCATGATCCCGCGCTGCCACACGTTGCCCTTCCGCGCCGGGCCGTTCAAGCGCTTCCCCCCGCTTTGCCAGTGGCATGGTCACACCAAGTGCCATGTCCGGGGCGGACAGAGACGGTCGTGAAGATGAGGACCGTACTGGGGCGGCCTGCACGGCTACTCTCCCCCGAAATGCGCATTCTCATCCATCGTGGCGCCAGTGCCAACTGGCATAAGGTGTTCGCAGGAAGACACGGTAAGACATGGAACAGCTTTCCACCCGCCTGCTGAGCCTGGCCGACAAGGTCTGGCTCAGGCTACTCAGCCCCTCGACGATGCGGTTGCTGGCCCCTGTGCTGGGAGTGGCGATCTGCTTTGCCGGCTGGGGCCTGTGGCGCCTGGCGGGCCGGACGCCCTTCGGCCGGGCGGTGCGTTGGTGGACGGTGGCTGCGGGCGCTGCCCTGTTCGCCACCGGCGTGCTCTACCAGCTGGCGGCCATCCCCGACGACGCCGAAGCCAGGGCCGCTGCCCGGGAGGCCCTCGGCGACGGGCTGGCGACGCGTCTTCCCCCATCACTGGCCCTGGTGGGCGCGCTGGCCGTTGTCGTGGCCGCCGTGATAGCGGCCTGGCGCTGGCGCCAGGCCGCTACCACGCCACTGGAGCGAGCCGAGCTGGCCCAGACCTGGCGTTCGGCCGCACGCCTGGTCCGGCCGCTGGCCGGGGTCGCGGTGGCCGTCGCCCTGGCCGCCGGTGGCGCGGCCGTCGCGGCCGCGTCCGGCCCGGCTCAGGTGCCGGCCTGGCCCTCGGTCTCGTCGCCGGCAAGGGGCACCGCCGAAGCGTCATTGTGGGTCGGCACCGGCGCGGGACTCAGCCGCCTGGTGGCCACCGAGAGCGGTCCCCGCTGGCGCGGACTGGCTCGCCCGCACGTGCCCCTGCCGGCAAATCAAGTGACTGCCGTCGCCGGCGGCCCAGGCGGAGTGGTCTGGATCGCCACCCACGGCGGCCTGGCACGCTACTCCGAAGCCGGCGGTGGTGCCGAGTGGCAGACGGCCACGGTGGAGAACGCCGGCTTGCCCTACCCCACAGTCCTCGGCCTGGCCATCGACCGCCGGGGAGTGGCCTGGGCCGCCACCGGCGCCGGGGGGGCCATGATCGACCGCCGGCCGGCCGGTGGCCCGGCCGAGGGCCGATCTCTTGATGGCACGACGCAGGCCTTCACCAGCCTCAACGCCCCCCTGCTGCACCAGATCCTGGACGCTGTCTACGTCGATCCGCAGGGGCGGGTCTGGTTCGGTGGCGCCGGAGGCGTCAACGTGTACCGGCCCGAAGAGCCTGGACGGCCAGGGGAATGGCTGACCGGCTTCAACCGCTACAGCACCAATGGGGCCTTACCGGCGCACCAGGTGCATACCATCTTCCAGGACAGCAAGGGCCGGATGTGGTTCGGCACCCCCGAGGGCGCCGCCACCTTCTTGCCGTCATCCGACCAGTTCGGTCTGGGGGCCTTCGACCCGGCTCGCTGGCAGACTTTTGCCCCCCCCGGCACTGCGCTGCCGGACAAGGTCTCCGTCCATGCCATTGCCGAGGACCGCCACGGGCGCATCTATCTAGGGACGAAGGGCGGGGTCGCCGTGCTGGACGAGGCCCAGGGCGATCCCCAGCGTCGCTGGCGGGAGATGGGCACCGCCGGGCCCGCCGGCCTGCCTCACCCGTGGGTGCAGGCCCTCCTCCTCGGGCCAGACGGACGGGTGTGGGCCGGGACGCATGGTGGCCTGTCGGTCTACGACCCGGCCCGCCCCCAGGACGGCTGGCAGACCTACCGGGCCCACCCGTGGCGCCGCTGGATGGGCTATCTCTGGCCGGCCCATTGGGAACAGAACATCATCAACGATGACGTCACCTCCCTGGCCTGGACGAAGCCCTGAAGGTTGGCGCTGGCGTCCTGAAGGCTCACATCGAGCCCCGCCGCCAATGACCGGCGGCGCCCTGGCGCGCTACGGCGAGGACATCACACGGCCCTGTCGCAGAAAGGGGTCGGGCCAACACGTGGCTCAGGACTTCTGCCTGGGCCGGCACCTCAATCCAGGGCCGCGACCACTCTCTGAGCCGGTGGGGCGACTTGAGATTTCTGGCCTGAGATCTGAGACCGTGGGGGCTGCGACGGAAGCTCCACGGCCGAGGGGGTATCCACGCTGAGGCCGTGCTCCGCCTCCAACCGCAGCTTCGGGTTCGCACGCTCCAGGTTGAACTGCACCGGGACGGGATAGTCCCCCGAAAAGCAGGCCGTGCAGAAGCCCTCAGGGTCGAGCCCCACAGCGCGATACACCCCTTCCAGGCTGAGGTACCCGAGGGAGTCCGCGCCCACCTTGCGCCGGATGGCGTCCACGTCCGAGAGCCGGTGGGCGATGAGCTCCCCGTAGGTGGCCATGTCCACCCCCAGAAAGCATGGGTGGCGCAGCGGCGGGGCGCAGATCCGTAGGTGCACCTCCTTGGCCCCGGCGCGGCGCAAGAGCCCCACGATCTGCTCCTGCGATGTCCCGCGCACGATGCTGTCGTCCACGACCACCACCCGCTTCCCGGAGAGCACCCCTGGCAGGGGGTTGTACTTGAGGCGGGCGGCCGTCTTGCGCATGCTCGCGTCGGGCTGAATAAAGGTGCGATGGATGTAGCGGTTGGCGTACAGGCCGTCGCGATAGGGGAGCTGCGCCTCTTCGGCGAAGCCGTGCCCGGCAGGGATAGCGGAGACGGGGACGGCGATGACCAGGTCAGCCTCGGCCGGGTGCTCACGGGCCAACTGGTGCCCCATCCGAATGCGCGTCTCGTGCACCAGCCGCTCGGAGATCACACTGTCGGCGCGGGCGAGATAGATGTACTCGAAGATGCACAGCGCCTGACGCGCGCCTGGCGCCGCCGGCCGGCAGGTACGCATCCCGGCGGCATCGATCACCACCAGCTCTCCTGGAGCCACCTCGCGCTCGAACTGCGCCCCCACCGTGTCCAGGGCGCAAGACTCGGAGGCCAGCACCCAGGCGTCGCCGCGGCCCCCCAGGCACAGGGGCCGGTTGCCCATGGGGTCGCGCGCACCGTAGAGCTGATCCCGGGTCATCATCACCAGGGAGAAGGAGCCGATACAGCGCGGTAGGGCGACGGCGATCTTCTCCTCCCACGTCGTCCCGGGTGAATCGGCGATCAAGGCGGCGATCACCTCGCTGTCTGTCGAGGTGCGGAAAACCACACCACGGACCTCCAGCTGCCGGCGCAGGGTGTCCGAGTTGATCAGGTTGCCGTTGTGGGCGACAAAGACGCGCCCCAGAAGCCGGTCGTCGGCGAAGACCGGCTGGGCATTTTCCGAGCGTGACCCACCGGTGGTGGAGTAGCGGTTGTGGCCGCAGGCGATGTGGCCGCTGAGCTGGCGCTGAATATCCTCGGTAAAGATCTGAGACACCAGGCCCATGGCCTTGAAGAAGCGTTGCTGCTCCCCATCGGACGTGGCGATCCCGGCGGACTCCTGCCCGCGATGCTGCAAGGCGTAGAGCCCGAAGTAGGTGATGCGCCCGGCGTCCAGCCCCGGCCCGAAGACGCCGAAGACGCCGCAGGCCTCCCTAGGTGGAGCCTCCCCGCCGTCGCCATCAGGAGCCGAGGCAACCGAGGCAGCCAGGGCAGCCGAGCCGGCTGCGACTATGCTCACAGCGTATTGTACCGTGCGGCCTCCCAGAACCGGCAGCCGGTTGCCCCTGCGTCTCCGGGCTCCGGGTGCTCCCGCGGCCGCGCACCCATCCGACCGAGGAGGGGCTACGCCTCGTACCTACAGTGGTGAGCCGTGCGGTGTGGCGGCCAGAGACATTCCCCGCAGGTGGGCGTGACGGAGTACCCTGGACGTGGGAATGGTAGGCGGGCCGCAGCGGTCGGTGTCGGGGATCGTCGCATCCCCCCGGCCGCCAGCGTCGAGCAAGACGTGACCCCCCAGCCGGCCGGTGCCCTGCGTGTCCTGGCCGTCGACGACGAAGAGGGGATCCGCATGCTGATGGCGGCCATCCTCGAGCCGGTGGGGCACACGGTCATCGCCGCCGGCTCGGGGGAGGAGGCGCTGGAACACCTGGCAGCCGGTCGGTTCGACCTGGTCATCTCCGACATCGGCCTGGGCGCCGGCATGAGCGGGTGGGACCTGGCTCAGCAGGTGCAGGCGCGGTCTCCGGGCACGCGCTTCTTGTTGGCCACCGGGTGGGGGGCGTCGATAGATCCCCAGGAGCTGGAGGCTAAAGGGGTGGACGGCCTCCTGACCAAGCCATACAACGTCGAGGAGTTCAGGCATACCGTGGCCCGCATCACGGGCCAGCCCTAAGTCACGCCGGCCGTTGCCTGCTCCACGTGCTCCGGCGGGGTGGGTGGGGGTTGCTCGCGTGACCCGGCAAAGGCCTTGGTCAGCAGCGTGAAGGCCCCCAGGGCGATGCCCAGCAGGCCACAACCCTGCACGACCAACAGCAGCCCCGCACGCTCGGCCGCGGCGCCGAGGGCCAGGCTGCCCAGGGGCATCGTGCCGGCATTCACCACCACCCACAGGGCCATCACTCGCCCCATCACGGCGTCAGGCACGCGCAGCTGGAGGGTGGAGTTGCCTGCGGTCAAGTAGCCGATCGAGCCGAAGCCGGTCAGCGCCAGGGCCAGTGGTGGCAACCACGCCCTGGCCGGGCCATCGACCCCGGCTGCCAGGTTGGCGAAGCCCGTCAGCCCCGCCCCACCCAGGAGGCCGAAGATGGCCATGGCCAATCCCGGCCGCCGGGCCACCAAGGACGTGCCGGTGAGGATCGCCCCTACCACCGCCCCCCCGCCGATGGCGGCGAGCAAGATCCCCAGGCCGGTGGCGCCCGTCCCTAGGACGTCGCGCGCCAGGGCCGGAAGCAAGGCCTGGTAAGGCATCACCAGCAGACCGTAGGCCGCCGTAACCAGCAAGAGCCGGCAGGCGAACCCGTCGCCGCGCAGGTAGCCAAAGCCATCCACCAGGGCTGCCGACCACGACGCCGGAGCCGACCGGGCCCGAACCCCCCGTTCCCGGCGGATGAGCCAGGTGCTGAGCACGACGGTGGCGCTGCCGATGGCCGCCACCACCAGGCAGACCGGCGCCCCGGTGCGGGCCAGGAGCACGCCGGCGAGTGCTGGGCCCAGCACTCGCGTCAGGTTGAACCGGGCGGAGTTAAAGGCGATGGCCTGGCGCAGCCGGTCGTGCGGAACAATCTCCTTGACGAACGGCTGCCAGGTAGGCCAGACCACGGCGTTGACTACCCCCAGGACGAGCGAGGCGGCAAGGATCGTGGTGATCCCGGCCCGGCCCGCCAGGGCCAGCCAGGCCAGGGTGGTGATGGCCACCGCCCCGGTCCCCAGTCCCGAGAGCAGGAGCGTGCGGCGGTCGACACGGTCGGCCAGGACACCGCCAAAGAAGCCCAAGAAGAACACCGGCGCCAGCTGCATGAAGCTGCTCATGCCCAGCATGAAGCTGGAGTTGGTCAGCTCGAGCACCAGCCAGCCGATGGCCACGCTCTGGAACCAGGAGCCCATCGCCCCCACGAAGCTCCCGGCGCTGAAGAGGGCGAAGTTCCGATTGATCAGCAACCGCTGCACAAGGTCCATGGCTATCCGGCGCGGTGGACAAGACAGGCGTGCTCGGACTACGGGGAGGTGCAGGTCTTCTCCGAGGGGCGCCACCTGACCAGGACGAGCCTGCTCCGACCAGGGGACGACGGCACCCGGCTCACAGCAGAGTTCATGCCATGTGGCCCCGGCGCTCGTTGCCCCTACGCTAGAGGGCCGCCGGGAGGGTGACGCGGAGACCCCGTTCCAGGGCCGTCGCGTGGGTCTCCAGGGCTCGGGCGAGCTCCACGTCGATGTATGGCGCCAGCGTGACGCGCTCCCCGCCGGTACGCCCAAGGCGGTGCAGGGGGACACCGTGCTCCCCGGCCAGGGCGACCAGCGCTCCCCAATCCTCCGGGGCCAGGGAGACGACGAGGCGCGATTGACTCTCGCCGAACAGGACGGCGTCGGGGCGCATCCTCAGCCAGCTCCCCGGCAGCTCGACGCCGGCGCCGATCACCGGCGCGGCCCCTGCGGCGTCATCGGCCGGCAGGCCAAAGGCCCCCGAGCAGCTTTCCACCAGGGCCACGGCCAGTCCCCCATCGGCGCAGTCGTGGGCCGAGCGGAGCAACCCGCCGGTGATTGCCGCCCGGCACAGGCGCTGCATGGCTCCCTCCCTGGCCAGGTCGATCTCTGGCACCCGCCCGGCGACGAGCCCGTGTATCTGCTCGAGGTACTCCGAGGCACCGAGCTCCTCCAGGGTGTCTCCCAACAGGGCAATGACGTCCCCTGAGCGCTGGAAGCGGCTGGGGCAGTGGCGTGTCACGTCTTCCATCAGGCCCAGGACGCCGACGATCGGGGTGGGGTAGATGGCCTCGCCGCCGCTCTCGTTGTACAGGGAGACGTTGCCGCTGATCACCGGGGTGCCCAGCGCCTCGCAGGCCTCGGCCATACCTTCGATGGCCTGCTGGAGCTGAAAGTACACCGCCGGCTTTTCCGGATTGCCGAAGTTGAGGCAGTTTGTCGCCGCCAGGGGCGTGGCGCCGGTGCAGGAGACGTTCCGCGCCGCTTCAGCCACGGCGATGCGCCCGCCGGCGTGAGGGTCGAGATAACAGTAGCGCCCATTGCCGTCCGTGGCCACGGCAATCCCTCGGGGCGTCCCCTTCAAGCGCAACACGGCGGCGTCGCCCCCGGGGGCCTGCACCGTGTTGGTCTGCACCGTCTGATCGTAGCGCCGGTAGATGGCCTGCTTGCCGGCGATGTTCGGTGCGGCCAGGAGGCGCAGGAGCGTGGCGTTCAGATCATCCGGCACCGGCAGCGTGGAAAGGTCTCGCTCTCGCAGGGCCCGCACGGATGGTGCCTCCACCCCCTCGCGGACGTAGAGAGGGGGGGCGGTCAGGAGGCTGTAGGGGAGCTCGGCCACGGTCTGCCCGTCCTCCATGACTCGCACCATGCCGTCGTCGGTGACCTGTCCGATAACGTCCGAGTGCAGGCCCCAACGGGCGAACACGGCCTGCGCCGCTCCCTCCTGGCCCCGCCGCACAATGACCAGCATGCGCTCCTGGCTCTCGGACAGCATCACTTCATACGGCGTCATCCCCGTCTCGCGCCGGGAGACACGGGCGACGTCGATCTCCATCCCGCTCTCCCCCTTGCTGGCGCATTCCACCACGGAGCTGGTCAGCCCGGCGGCGCCGAGGTCCTGCATCGCCACCAGCCAGGGGGCATCCATCGCCTCGAGGCAGGCCTCGATGAGGAGCTTCTCGCGGAAAGGGTCGCCTACCTGGACGACGCCCCGGTGAGAGGCCTGCGGGTCGTCCACGCTGGCGAAGGTGGCCCCGTGCAGCCCGTCGCGCCCGGTATCGGCCCCCACGAGCAGGACGCTGTTCCCCGTTCCGGTGGCCCCGGAGGAGACCAGGCGCCCGGCGCGGGCAATGCCGACGCACATGGCGTTGACCAGGGGGTTCTCCGAGTAGCTGCGCCCAAAGACCACCTCGCCCCCGACGTTGGGGACGCCGATGCAGTTGCCGTAGTGGGCCACCCCGGCCACCACCCCCTCGCAGAGGTAGCGGTTGCGCGCCCCGCGCGCCGGGTCATCCGGTGGACCGAAGCGCAGGGAGTCCAGGATTGCCACCGGGCGCGCCCCCATGGTGAAGATGTCCCGCACGATCCCCCCCACACCGGTGGCGGCCCCCTGAAACGGCTCCACCGCGCTGGGGTGGTTGTGGCTCTCGATCTTGAACACGGCAGCCAGGCCGTCGCCGACGTCCACCGCCCCGGCGTTTTCCTCCCCGGCGCCGATCAACACCCGGCCGGCCGGGGGCGGGGCGGCCGTCGCCCCGGCAGTGGGGGCGCTTCGAGAGGAGGCCGGCCCCTCCGGAGGGGCGCGGAAGCGGCGCAGGAGCACCTTGCTGTTCTTGTAGCCGCAGTGCTCGCTCCACATCGCGCCGCACATCCCCAGCTCGACGGCGTTCGGCGCCCGCCCCAGCCGCCGGCAGATCTCGTCGTACTCGGCGCGGCTCAGGGCCACCTCACGGAGCTGCCCGTCCGTGACGTTCATACCTGCACCAACGCGGCGACCACCGACTGCCACAGTCCCAAGCCGTCGACCCCGCCCAGGAGGGGCTCGCTGCAGCGCTCCGGGTGGGGCATCATTCCCAGGACGTTACCCCGGCGATTGCGGATGCCGGCGATGTTCGCTGCCGAGCCGTTGGGGTTGGCCGCCGGCGTCACCCGCCCGGCGGCGTCACAGTAGCGAAACACCACCTGCCCCGCCCCCTCCAGCTCGGCGAGCGTCTGGGGTTCGGCAAAGTAGTTCCCGTCGCCGTGGGCGATGGGCATCTTGAGCACCTGGCCTTCACGGTAGCGTCGGGTGAACGGCGTCCTATCGTCCTCCACCCGCAGGTGTACCCATTGGCTGCGGAACTCCAGCGACGCATTGCGCAGGATGGCCCCCGGCAGGAGACCGGATTCCAGGAGCACCTGGAAGCCGTTGCAGATCCCCAGCACCAGCCCTCCCCGCTCGGCATGGGCCCGTACCCCCTCCATCACCGGGGCAATCGCGGCGATCGCCCCTACCCGTAAGTAGTCGCCGTAGGCGAACCCGCCCGGGAGGATGACGCAGTCGTACGCGGCGAGGGCCTCCCGCCCGGCCGTGGCGTACCAGACGTACTCAACCGGCTCCTGGAGCACGTCGCCGATGACGTGCGCCGTGTCTGCCTCGCAGTTAGAGCCGGGGAACACGACGACGGCGGCCTTCATCGGTCCACCTCGGCCGGCTCCGCCAGCTCGAAGCGGTAGCGCTCGATCACCGGGTTGACCAGCAGCCGCTGGCACATCTCCGTTACCGCCCGCTCGGCCGCCCCCCGATCTGTGGCCTCCAGGCACACCTCCAGGTAGCGCCCGGCGCGCACCCCCTCCACACCGGAGAAGCCCAGCTGATGCAGGCCACCGGCAATGGCCAGCCCCTGGGGGTCGTTGACCGCCGGCTTCAACGTCACGTGGATCCTGGCCAGGAGCTTCATCGTCCTCTCTCCCCGCCGGCGGGGGCCGTGGCGCCGCCGCCCGCTCCCGGCTCGGCGGCGACATCCTGTCCGGCGAGGCGTTGCAGGGCGTCGAGGTACTTGGCGCGCGTCTGCGCCACCACCTCAGGGGGCAGGGCCGGCGCCGGGGGCTCCTTGTTCCATGCCGTCCGCTCCAGATAATCCCGCACGTACTGCTTGTCGTAGCTCGGCGGAGACGCTCCCGGCTGGTAGGTCGACGCCTCCCAGAAACGAGAGCTGTCCGGGGTGAGCAGCTCGTCGATCAAGAGCAGCGTCCCGGCCGCCCCATCGTGGGCGTTGCGCAAGGGCCCCTCCGCCGGCCGCTCAGAAGGGCCCCCGGGGGAGCTACCCCCTGGGGAGACTCCCGCTTCGGATGCCCCGCCGGCGGGCAGGAGGCCGAACTCCATCTTGGTGTCGGCGATGATAATTCCCCGCGCCCTGGCGTAGTCGGCGGCCACCCGGTACATGGCCAGCGTCGCCTCCCGCAGGCGCTCGGCCAGGGGCTGCCCCACGATCTCACCCAGGCGCTCGAAAGTGATGTTCTCGTCGTGCCCGGTGGGGGCCTTGATTGCCGGGGTAAAGATGGGCTCCGGAAGCTCCTGGCTCTCCATCAGCCCGGTTGGGAGCGGGATTCCGCAGGCCGTCCCCTGGCGCCGGTACTCGCTCCAGGCCGATCCGGCGAGGTAGCCCCGGGCGACGCACTCGACGTCAATGCGCCGCGCGCGGCGGACGAGCATGCTCCGCCCGGCCAGGAGGTGCCCGTAGGCTTGGAGCGCTGCGGGGTACTCCCCCACGTCGTCGGTCAGGAAATGATTGGGGATCAGGTGGGCCAGGCGCCGCAGCCAGAAGGCGGAAAGCCGGTTTAAGACCTGGCCCTTGTCCGGGATGGGCGTCGGCAGCACGGCGTCAAAAGCCGAGATACGATCGGTGGCCACGATCAGCAGGCGGTCGTCGCCGACGGCGTAGAGGTCACGCACCTTGCCCTGGAGCGCCGGCTGCAGCCCCGGCAGGTTGATGTGATGCCGGCCGGCCTGAGGGGAAGTCACACGTCCCCCTGTGCCGCCCCGGCCGGCGTCGCGACGCGGGCGGGCAGACCCTGGGACTTGAGGGGCGAGGCCTCGGACGGGGGGCTTTCGAGGAGGCCGGCGCGCCGAAAGGCCAGGTCGACGTGCTTGAAGTGGTACCCGAGGTCGAACAGGTCGTCCAGCTCGGACGCACTGAGGTGGGCCTGCACCGCCGGGTCGGCCGCCAGGAGCGTGCGGAAGTCCTTGCCTTCCGTCCAGGCAGTCATGGCGTGGCCCTGGACGATCTTGTAGGCCGCCGTGCGGTCGATGTCATGGTCGATGAGGGCCAGCAGGACGCGCTGGGAAGCGTGCAGTCCGCGGGACAGCTCGATGTTGCGGCGCATGGCATCCGGCAGGACGCGCAGACCCTCCATCACCCCGCAGAACAGGTGCAGCATGTAGTCCAGGGCAATGCAGGCGTCCGGCAGGATGATCCGCTCGGCGGAGGAGTGGGAGATATCCCGCTCGTGCCACAAGGCCACGTTCTCCAGCCCGGTGCTGGCGTACCCCCGCAGGACGCGGGCCAGGCCAGAGACCCGCTCGCAGCGGGCGGGATTGCGCTTGTGGGGCATAGAGGACGATCCCTGGCGCCCGGGCTCGAACGGCTCCTCGGCCTCCAACACCTCTGTGCGCTGGAGGTGGCGGATCTCCGTGGCGAACTTGTCCAGCGAAGCGCCCACCACTGCCACGGTGCACAGGAACTGGGCATGGCGATCGCGCTGCACAATCTGGCTGGATACCGGATCCACGGCCAGCCCCAGCGTGGCGCAGACGTGCTCCTCCACCTCCGGCGGGACGTTGGCGTGGGTGCCCACGGCCCCGGAGATCTTGCCCACGCTCACCTCGGCCTTGGCCCCTGCCAGGCGATGCTGGTTGCGGCGCATCTCCTCTACCCACTGCAGGAGCTTGAAGCCGAAGGTGATCGGCTCGGCGTGCACGCCGTGGGTGCGCCCCATCTGGGGCGTGTCCTTGTAGGCCAGGGCCCCCTTGATCAGTATCTCGGTGAGGCGCTGGGACTTCTGGATCAGGATCTCTGCCGCCCGCTTGAGCTGCAGGGCCAGGCCGGTGTCCACCACGTCCGAGGAGGTCAGCCCCAGGTGCACGAAGCGCGCTTCCGGCCCCAGGCTCTCGCCGAAGGCCTGCACGAAGGCCCCCAGATCGTGGTCGCTGACCCGCTCGATCTCCTGCATTCGCTGTAGGGAGTAGCTACCCCGGCGGATCTTGGCCACGTCCGCCTCGGGGATCACCCCCAGTTTGCCCCACCCCTCGCAGGCGGCGATCTCCACAGCCCGCCAGGCGTCGGCCTTGGCCTCGTCCGTCCAGACGCCGCCCATCTCGGGCAATGTGTAGCGCTTGATCACGGCTCGTCCCTCTCCACTCTTGCTCCGCGCCGGCAAGTCTCGTGGTGCGCCACAGCCATTCTGCGGGGTCGCCACTCCTGGGAGCTACCTCGCGGTCTCGCGTTGACAGCGCATTAGGGCGTGGCGGCGGTCAACTCGCGGTCTCCGATGTCTCTGCGGTACTGCATCCCGTGGAAGTGGATACGCTCCACATTGTCATAGGCCTTGCGCCGGGCCTCCGCCAGGCCCGGGCCCAGCCCCACGACGGTGAGGATGCGTCCCCCCCGGGTGATGGTCGCCCCGTTCTGCCGCGCCGTCCCGGCGTGGAAGACCAGGACGTCCGGCTCGACATGTTCCAGCCCGGTGACGGGAACGCCGTCACGCACCGCCTCGGGATAGCCGGCCGAGGCGAGACAGACGGCGCAGCTCGCCCCGGCCCGCCAGCGCAGCGCCGTCCCGGCCAGGCGCCGGTCGAGCGCCAGTCCAATGAGCTCGATCAAGTCGGACTCCAGGAGGGGCAGGATGGCCTGGGCCTCCGGGTCGCCGAAGCGAGCGTTGAACTCCAAGACGTATGGCCCGCTCGCGGTGAACAAGAGATTGGCGAACAGGAACCCGGTAAAGGGGCGCCCCGCGGCGCCCATGGCGGCGATGGCAGGGCGTATCGTCCGCTCCATCACTGCCTCCATCACCGTCCCGGTGACGAGGCGGGTAGGGCTGTAGGCCCCCATCCCTCCGGTGTTGGGACCGCGGTCTCCATCGGCGATGCGCTTGTGGTCGCGCGCCGCACCCATGGCCACGGCCGTCTCACCGTCACACAGGGCGAAGAGCGAGGCTTCCGGCCCCTCGAGGCGCTGCTCGATCACCACTCGCCGGCCGGCGGCGCCGAAGACCCCCTGCTCCATCAGCGCCTCTACGGCCTCGTGGGCGGCGTCGAGGGTGTCGCAGACGATGGCCCCTTTCCCCCGCGCCAGGCCATCGGCCTTGACCACCAGCCGGCCGTCCCAGGGCCGGGAATCGACGAAACGGTGCGCCGGCCGGGGATCGTCGAAATGCCGGAACGGGGCCGTGGGGATGCCGTGACGCTGCATGAACTCCTTGGACCACACCTTGGACGACTCGATCTGCGCGGCCAGCCGGGTGGGGCCAAAGGCGGGCACCCCTTTCTCGGACAGGGCGTCCACCGCCCCGGCCGCCAGGGGGTCGTCGGGGCCGACGATGGCCAGGTCGATCCCCTCCCCAACGGCCGCCCCGGCCAGGGTCGGGAGGTCGAGCGGATCGACGGCCACGTTGGCCCCCAGCGTGGCCGTGCCGGCGTTGCCCGGGGCCGTGACCACGGTGGTGACACGCGGGCTGCGGGCGGCGCTCCAGGCCAGGGCATGCTCCCGCGCCCCGCCTCCCACGACCATCACCTTCACCGGTAACCCTCCACCGTCACCAGCGACCCTTCGTCAAGGCCATCCCCAGGTGATCCTCGTCCCTGGGCCGGCAGTGGCGAGAACACGCTTCATCGTTCCACCGGCCGGGCGCGAGGGCGTTCCGAGTTCATGCCCCGCAGGTGCCTTTCACGCCCGGCGGGGCACCCGCCGGGCACAAGAGACTCCCGGGGAAAGGGGAGCAAACCTACTCCCATTCGATGGTTGCCGGGGGCTTGGAGGTCACATCGTAGACCACACGGTTGACGCCCTTTACCTCGTTGGCGATCCGGGTGGCCACCGCGCCGAGGAGCTCATAGGGCAGGCGCGCCCAGTCGGCGGTCATAAAGTCGTCTGTGGTGATCGCCCGCAGGGCCACGACGTGGCCGTAGGAGCGGTAGTCGCCCTGGACGCCGGTGCTGCGGGAATCGGTGAGCACGGCGAACACCTGGCCCACGCTGCGGTAGAGCCCGGCTGCCTTGACTTCTTCCACGAAGATGGCATCCGCCTCGCGCAGCACCGCCAGGCGCTCCTCGGTAACCTCGCCGAGGACGCGCACCGCCAGCCCTGGCCCGGGAGAGGGATCTCGCCACACGATCTCCTCCGGCAATCCCAGCTCGGTGCCCACGGCGCGGGCCTCGTCTTTGAAGAGGTAGCGCAGGGGCTCGATGAGCTGGAAGGACAGGTCCTTGGGGAGGCCGCCGACGTTGTGATGGGTCTTGATCTTTGAGGCCGCCCTGCTCTCCGGCGTGGCGCTCTCGATCACGTCCGGGTACAGGGTGCCCTGCGCCAGGTAGGTGAAGGGGCCGGATTCCTGTTCCAGGGCCAGGGCCTGGCGCTCGAAGGCGCGGATAAAGCGCTCCCCGACGATCGTCCGCTTCTGCTCCGGGTCGGTGACGCCCCGCAGGCGGGAAAGGAAGTCCTCCCTGGCATCCACATGGCTGAGCCGAAAGCCGAGGTGCTCGCGGAAGGTGCGCACCACCGTTTGGGCCTCGTCCTTTCGCAGCAGACCGTGGTCGACGAACACACAGGTCAGCTGATCCCCCACGGCGCGGTGGATCAGGGCGGCGGCAACCGACGAGTCCACCCCCCCGGAGACGCCGCACAGGACGCGACCGCTGCCCACCTGCGTCCGGATCCGCTCCACCGCCTCGGCCATAAAGGAGCCCGGCGTCCAGGTCGGCTCGCAGCGGCACAGGGTGTAGCAGAAGTTCTGAAGCAAGAGCAGCCCTTGCGGGGTATGCGCCACTTCGGGATGAAACTGCATGGCCACGATCGGCCCCCCTGCCGAGCTGCCCCCTCGAGCGTCCGCTCCACTCCCGCCGTCGACCCCGGCCGGCCCATTGCTCATGGCGGCGAAGGGGCTGGTGGTGGTACGGGCCAGGGCATGGAAGCCTGGGGGCAGCGCAGCCACCTGGTCGCCGTGGCTCATCCACACGGCGGGGCGATCCGGCAGGCCGCGCATCAAGGCATGGCCGCGGTCGAGCACTTCCAGGTTGGCGTGGCCGTATTCCCGGTGGGTACTCGGCTCCACCCGCCCGCCCAGGGCGTGGGCCAGGAGCTGCATCCCGTAGCAGATCCCCAGCACGGGCACGCCCAGCTCCAGCACCACCTCCGGCAGGGCCGGCGCCCCCGGCTCGTAGACGCTGGAAGGGCCGCCAGAAAGGATGATCCCCCTGGGGTGCAGCGCCCGCAGGACGCTGGCCGGTACGTCCCAGGGGAGCACCTCGCAGTAGACGCGGCACTCCCGGACGCGCCGGGCGATCAGCCGGCTGTACTGAGAGCCAAAATCCAGGACGACGACGGTGTCCCGGCGGGTTGGATGGACCGTCACCGGGGGCAGCGTCATGGCCGGGCTCAGCTGACCGACCGTAGGCTGGGGGAGGACTGGGACGCTCACACCAGATTATAACGAGCGGCCACCCGCTGCTATACTTTTTCTAGAAGGTATGAGCACGCGCGCCCTTACGTGGACGCGACCAAACGGCCTGACCCCGGCGGCGCGGCGCCGCTTCTGGCGCCAGACCGCTATCGCCTACCTCTATCTCTCCCCGGCCATCCTCCTGCTCACCGTCTTTCATTTCTTTCCTGCCATCTACGCCTTCTACATCAGCCTGTTCCGCTGGGACATCGTCCAGGGTCGCTTCCTGGGCCTGGAGAACTATCAGCGCCTGCTGGTGGACGAGGCCTTCTGGAACAGCCTGGGCGTCACCGTCTGGTACGTCCTGCTGGCCATCCCGGCGGAGATGGTGCTAGGGCTGCTGATTGCCTACCTCCTGTTCCAGCCCATCCGCGGGCGCATCGCCTATCGCACGGCCTACTTTGTGCCATACATCACCAGCACGGTGGCGGCCGCTATCGTCTGGCGCTGGATCTACAATCCCAATAACGGCCTGCTGAACAGCATCCTGGCCTGGGCGGGCCTGCCGACCTCCCAGTGGCTCAACGAGTCCTCCGGGGTCTTTGCCCTGCTCCTGGCCGGGGCTGGGGTCACCTTGCCGCCGGGGCTGGGCTGGCTGGCCGGCCCGAGCGTCGCGCTCGTGGCCGTGGCGTTGATGTCGGTCTGGCACTACACCGGGTTTCACATCGTCATCTTCCTGGCCGGGCTGGGAGGTATCCCCAAAGAGCTCTACGAGGCCGCCAGGATCGATGGGGCCAATGAGTGGCAGGTGTTTCGACGCATCACGCTGCCCCTGCTGTCGCCGACCAGCTTCTTTCTCGTCACGGTCAGCACTATTGGCGCCCTACAGGCCTTTTCCCAGATCTACGTCATGACCAATGGGGGCCCGCAAGACACGACGCGCACCGTCTTGATGCTCGTCTTCAAGACCTTCTACCAGCAGACCCGTCTGGGCTATGGTTCGGCCATCGCTTTCGTCCTTACCGGGATGATCCTGGCCTTGACGCTGGTCAACTTCCGCTTCGTCGGCCGGCGCGTGCATTACGACTAGAGGGTGCCTTGCCAGGATCGTGGCGCTTCCTGCTCCAGAGGAGGCGGATCATGCCCCGCGCTCGGCGCGTGCCCTGCGCCGGACGAAGGAGCTTGCCCGGAGCGCGGGGCAGAGATGACCTGGCAAAGGCGAGGCCCATGACAACTGGCCCGCTAGTCCGCGATGGCAAGATGACGTGGCCGCCGCGGCCGCGTGAGGGTACGCCGTCGCCGGTGGAGGTTAACGCCGCTGTTACGTTTGGTCGCTAGGATAACCGGGGTGAAGGTGAGGCGAGGCTCGCGTGGCACGCGACGCGGGCGCGGTCCGGCATGGCCTTCAGGCAGGGCACGGCGAGGTGACCGTGCCGGTCGCCGGCGGAGTGTGAAAGCTATCCCATGGCGCAGGTAGTCGAGGCACCGGGCATGACGCCGACTGCCGTGGGTCAAGCCGCGCCGTCGGCCGCGCCGATTCCGGCCGTGCAGGGGGTGCCTCAGCCACGCGTGGCCGAGGTGGCGCCCGCGCGGCGCAGTCCCTGGGTACGACTGCTGATCCACGGGGCGCTGCTCCTGGGGGCGGTGATGGTGGTGTTCCCCTTCTACTGGATGATCATCACCTCGTTCAAGTCCAACACCGAGGCGATGGCCTCGCCGCCGACGTTCTGGCCACGGGAGTGGCATCCGGAACAGTACCCGCTGGCGCTGACCCAGGCTCCGTTCCAGCGCTACTTTTTCAACACCGCCTACGTCGCCTTCTGGCAGGTCCTGGGCGTGCTGGTAGTCTCGTCGCTGGCGGCCTATGCCTTCGCCCGCATGGAGTTCTTCGGCAAGAACATCCTGTTTACCGCTTTCCTGGCCACGCTGATGATCCCGTTCGAGGTGACGCTGATCCCCAACTTTGTGATCATCACCAAATGGCTCGGCTGGTATGACACCTACATCGCCCAGTTCATCGTCAGCATAGGGAGCGTTTTTGCCATCTTCCTCCTCCGTCAGTTTTTCATGTCCATCCCCAAGGAGCTAGAGGACGCGGCGGAAATAGATGGCTGCTCTCAGCTGCGGTTTCTATGGGAGGTCGTCCTGCCCCTGTCCCGGCCAGCGCTGATCACCGTGGCGCTGTTCAACTTTCTCGGATCTTGGAACGCCTTTCTGTGGCCCTTGCTGGTCACGCGGAGTCCAGAGATGCGCCCCATCCAGCTGGGGCTGCAGGTGTTCCAATCCGAGTTCGGGTCACGCTATGCGGAGCTGATGGCGGCGTCCACACTGGTGATCCTGCCCACGGTGCTGGTGTACCTGGTGGCGCAGAAGTACTTCGTGGAAGGCATCGCTCGTTCTGGCCTCAAGGGCTAGCCGGTGATGCTGCAGCGGAGTGAGGCGGGCCGTGAGGGCAGCGGCCAGTTGCAAGTGCCTTCTTGAAGGTAAGGAGAGACAGACCAATGGCAATCTCAAGACGCAGATTTGTGACGCAGGCAGTGGCCGGGGCGGTGTCCCTGGCCACGCTCCCGGCCCTGGCGGCGTGTGGCGCGCCGCAAGGAGGCGGCAGCACGGCGCCGGAGGTCAAGTTTGGCGACCCGGTCAATGTGACCTTCTGGCACACCCAGACCGGTGTCAACGCCGACGCCCTCCAGTCCATTGTGGACAAGTTCAATGCTTCGAACGGCAAGAACATCACCCTCAAGAGCGAGTTCCAGGGCGACTACACGCAGGTGTATCAGAAGGTGATCGCCGCCATTCAGGCCGGTAGCCCCCCGGACGTCGCCGTGGGCTACGAGAGCATGGTGGCCGAGTATATGCGGGCCAACGCCGTGGTCAACCTGGACGATTACGCCTTGCGTGGCCCGCAGGCCTTCTCCAAGGAGAGCCTGGCGGACATCTTCCCATCGTACATCAAGAACAACCAGTACGAGGAGTTCGACAACAAGCTGCTGTCCTTTCCGTTCACCAAGAGCCTGGCCGTGCAGTACATCAACGAGGACCTGTTCCGCGCCGCCGGCGCGACGAAGCTGGGGTACCCCGGGCAGTTCTACAATTTCGACGAGTTCAAGAAGATGTCCGCGGCTGTGAGCCGGAAGGAAGGCCCCGGCCAGTCGGTCGTGTACGGGCAGAACATCCGCCTGGACGCCTCCTATATCGACGCCTTTATCTACGCCAACGGCGGGGAGCTGCTCACCAAGGACAAGACCAAGGTGCGCTTTAACGAGCAGCCGGGCATCGAGGTCTTCGAGATGTGGGGGAACATGGTCCGCGACGGTCATGCCTACGCCGCGCAGGGCCGCGATTACCAGCCGGATTTCGGCAACCAGAAAGTCGCCGGGCTCCATGACAGTAGCACCAGCCGCCCGTTCCTCCGCGAGTTCATCGTCGACAAGGCGACTGGGCGCGAGAAGTTCAAGTGGGGCGCGGGCATGATCCCCCAGAAAGACCCCGCCAAGCCGGTCACAGTGCTGTTCGGGGGCAACATCGTCGTCTTCAAGACCACTCCTATCAAGCAGGCGGCGTCCTGGGAGTGGGTGAAGTTCTTCAACGAGAAGGATCAGACGGTGCTCTCGGCCATCCGCTCCAGCTACATGCCGTCGCGCCGCTCGGCGGCCGAGCACCCCGATCTCAAGGCGCACTGGGAGCGGGTCGACCCGCAGGGGAAGCAGGCCTTCGACCTCACCCCCTATGCCGTGGCCGAGCCGAGCATCACCGCCTGGCAGTCCATCCGTGACGTCCTGAAGGAAGCCCTCGCCAGCGTCATCACCCAGAAGCAGACGGCCAAGGCGGCCCTCGACGACGCGGCCAGGCAGTCCAACAAGCTGATCGACGAGAAGCGCTAGTACGGTTCCGCGGAGGTCCGGCGGTAGATCCCCACCTGGGAGACTTTCCGAGCGACTTCAGCCCAGCTGTCCTAGGGATTTTTCCCCTCACCCCTTGCCCCCTCTCCCGTCCGGGGGAGGGGGTTGTTCTTTAGCAGGGGGTATCTTTATGGAGCATGCGTCTCACACGCCGGCGGCTCATGGCGCACGGTGCCGGCGCTTACGGCGCGGCCCTCTCAGCCTGCGCGCCCCTTGGCATCGCCACTCAGGGCGCCCGTGGGGGGACGGCTGCCCCGGCGGTCAAGTTCGGCGATCCGGTGAGCATCACCTTCTGGCATACCCAGACGGGGGTGAACCAGAAGGCCCTGGCGGAGCTGGTAGGCAAGTTCAGCACTGCCAACGGGAAAAACATCACCCTGCGCGGCGAGTACCAGGGGAGCTACCAGCAAGTCTTCCAGAAGACCATGGTGGCCATCCAGGCCGGCAGCCCGCCGGACGCGGCCCTGGCCTTTGAGAGCATGGTGCAGGAGTACGCCCGGGCCGGGGCCGTGGTCGACCTGGACGAGTACCTGGCCAAGGGCCCATCGCCGTTAGACAAGGAGAGCCTGGGCGACCTGTTCCCGGCCTACCTTGGCGGTGGCCGGCTGGACGCATTCCGCCGCCGGCTGCTCTCGTTTCCCTTCGCCAAGAGCCTGGCCGTGCAGTACTTCAACGAGGACCAGCTCAAGTCCGCGGGGCAGACGAAGCTTTCCGGTCTCTCCTTTGACGAGTTCCGGCGCCAGGTGGCCGCCGTGACGAAAAAGGACAGCCGGGGCCGGACGACGGTCTACGGGCAGCACATTCGCGTAGACGCCTCATACATCGACGCCTTTGTCTATGCAAACGGGGGCGAGCTCCTGGCCCGGGACAACAGCAAGGTGCGCTTCCACGAGGCCCCCGGGGTGGAGGTGTTCGAGATGTGGGCGGAGATGGTCAGGCAAGGGCAGGCCTACACCGGCCAGGGGTTTGACTACCAGACCGACTTCGGCCAGGGAAAGGTGGCCGGCGTGCATGACTCGTCGGCCAGCCGGCCCTTCATTGCCGGCGAGACGGTGGATCGAACCACCAGGCGCGAGCGCTTCCGCTGGGGCATCGGCATGATCCCGCAGAAGGACCCCGCCCGGCCGGTGACGGTTACGTTCGGCGGCAACATCGCCGTCTTCAAGAGCACGCCCCTCAAGCAGGCGGCCGCCTGGGAGTGGATCAAGTTCTTCAGCGAGCGTGACCAGACAGTCTCGTGGTCGATCGCCTCCAGCTATATGCCCCTGCGTCGCTCCGCGGCCGAGCATCCGGAGATCAAGGCCTTGTGGGAGAGGAGTCCGCAGGCCAGGCAGGCCTTCGAGCTGGCGCAGCACGCCCGACCGGAGCCGAATATCGCCGCCTGGCAGGACATCCGTGAGCTCCTGGCCAGCGCTTTGACGGCGGTTATCACTAAGGACATGCCCCCCAGAGCGACCCTCGAGGAAGCGGCCAGGCAGGCCAACCGCCTGATCGCAGAGCAGAAGTAAGCCCCTCCCCACTGTCCCACGACTGGGAGGGACTTCTTGCCTCATCGGCCCCCGCCCGGGGGCAGACCCTCCGCTGCCGGTCGCTGAATGGGCCCCCGCGAGAGCCATCGTGCCCGGCGCTGCCCCCGGCGCTGCCCCCGGCGCCGCCCGCCGGGGCAGGCAGAGGGACGAAATCCTCCCCCCCCGCCGGAGGTGCATCGAATCCCGGCTGCACCCTACCCCTAGCGTTTGCTATCGTTTGCGTATCCGTAGCGCGGCCGCGAGTGACGCGGGGCGCGAGGCCGAGGCGGACCTGCCGGCCTGGGGGAGCGCTCCCCGGGGCTGGCACAGCACCGGCGGGGGAGTCAATTGGAGGTCATCACGGCATCGTAAAGCGGGCGGCGCAGATCCCAAGAAAAGGAGGGTCGCCGTAAAGGTGCAACCCGAACGCCCGACATGGCAGTCCCGTCCCGCTCAGCGGCGTTCCAGACCCAGCAGCGCAGTCGTCTGCGCTCCAGCGCTCCTCAGATCGATCGTCCAGTCACAGCCGGCGGCCTTCCGGCGCCTGGCCCTGTTCCCGGCCCTGCCCGAAGGGGGTGCAGCTGCCGTTCCAGGGGGCCCGTTCATGAGCACGTCCGGCGGCCTGCTGCCCCTGGCGGCCGGACGCCCGCTGGGGCCGGACGTTCAGTTCCCCGGCAGCGCGCCCTTGCGACCCCTGGCCGCGTCCTGCGCCCTGCTGCTCCTCTTCTGGGGCGGCGTGATCGCCCGTGGCCCGGGTGATGTCACGCTCCCTGGCACGGCGGAGGTGGTGAGCCGGGAAGTGGTGAGCCGGGAGGTACTGGGCGCGGCCGGTCTCTTGCGCCACGTGGCCGGGGCGTTACCCCGCGCCGGGACGGTTATCCTGGCCCGCTTCCGACCGGCCGTTCCCGGGGCGCCGGTCCCGTGGACGGTCGTGGAAGTGGATGGCAAGCTCCTGCGGGCCGCGCCGGATGCCGGGGGCGTGGAGCTGGCCCTGGCGGCGGCCGGGGTACATCTAGACGAAGCCGACCGCCTCCTCGTCGTCCCCAATGAGGCGCCCGCTGCGGGGGCAAGGGCCGGTGGAAGTGCGGATGGGAGGGTCGTCGTGCAGCGCGCCGTCCCCTTCTTCGTGGTGGACTCCGGGTTACGTATCGGACTGCGGGCGGCCGCCGGCACCGTCGGCGAGGCCCTGGGGGTGGCGGGCATTGACGTGCACAGCGCGGACGGGCTACTCCCAGCCGGCGAGACGCCCCTCGTCCCCGGCCTGACGGTGGCCATCTGGCGCGCCACCCCGGTAGCCATCCTGGATCATGACGTGCACGTGGAGACGCGCACGCGCGCGGCCACGGTATCCGAGCTGCTCGCAGAGCACCACCTCCAGCCAGGCCCGCTCGACCGCGTGGAGCCACCCTTGGACGCCCCGGTGCCGCTGCGGGGCACGGTACGAGTCGTCCGCATCCGGGAGGAGACCGGCACGGAGCTACAGGTGGTGCCTTTCCACACGCGGCTGCACTCCCGGCCGGATCTGCCCCCTGGTGCCCGGTGGCGGGTGCAGGAGGGACTGCCTGGCCTGGTGGAGCGCCTGGTGCGCGTCAGGTACGAGGATGGAAACGAGGTCTCTCGCACCCTTGTCCAGCAGGCGACGGTGCGCCCGGCGGTGGACGAGGTGATCGCCGTCGGCCCAGACGTCGCCAAGCTGATCCCGGCGCCCCCCTCCGACGCCCCGGCGCCTCTGCCACAGATCCCGCCGCGAGAGGCCCCCGCCGGCCCGGTACCCCCGGTCACCTTGCCGGACGGCGCTGCGGTGCGGCGTACCCTCGCGGTGGTGGCCACGGCCTACGATCCCGGCCCGGTGAGCACCGGAAAGTCTCCCGGTCATCCGGCCTATGGCATCACCGCCACCGGGATGCGGGCCGGCCGGGGCGTAGTGGCCGTCGACCCGCGGGTGATCCCTTTCTACACCCGCCTGTACGTCCCGGACTACGGGTACGCCGTGGCCGGGGATACCGGGCGGGCCATCAAGGGGAACCGCATAGACGTCGGCTTCCCCACCTACGATGAGGCCGTCCGCTGGGGACGCCGCAGCCTGACGGTGTATATCTTGGAGTAGATGACCCGCTACGACCTTACCGATGGCCGGCAGGTAGGGGCCGTGCTGTCGCGTCACGGCGTGTGGCTGACGCGGGAGATGGGCCAGCATCTCCTGGTCGACGCGGGCGTTCTGCACCGTATTGTGGCGGCGGCCACGCTAGGGCCACAAACCGAGGTGCTGGAGGTAGGACCGGGGGTGGGGGCGCTGACGGCGGAGCTGAGCCGCCGGGCCGGTCGGGTGGTCGCCGTCGAGCTCGACCGGCGGCTGCTGGCCGTCTTACGCGAGACGGTGCCGGCCCCCAACGTGGAGATCGTCCACGGCGACGCCCTGGCAGCCGATCTCCCCGGCCTCTTCGGCGGCCGGCCCTTTAGCGTCGTCGCCAATCTCCCCTACGGCGTGGCTACTCCCTTGATCCGTCGCCTGCTGTACGCCCCGCCGGGGCGGGTGCCGGGAGAGCTGGTGGTGATGGTGCAGCGCGAGGTAGGCCAGCGCCTGGCGGCCCGCCCGGGAGACATGAGCCGCCTCAGCGTCCAGGTGCAGCTCGTCGCCGAGGTCGAGCTCCTGTTCGAGGTCGGCCGGCAGGCCTTTTTCCCGCCCCCGGAGGTGTCTTCGGCCGTCGTCCGCCTGCAGCCCCTGCCGGGCTACCGTGTCCCCCCACTCCCTAACGAGCAGCGCTTCTTTCAGACCGTGGAGGCCGGCTTCCGGCATCGCCGCAAGCAGCTGCACAATGCCTTGGGGGAGCTGGGGGTGGGCACCGAGACCATCGCAGCGGCCCTGGCCGCCACGGGGATCGACGCCCGGCGACGCGCCGAGACGCTGACCCTAGAGGACTGGTCGCGCCTCTCCGCTGCCCTCTGGGAATGGTAAACTTTGGGGCCAAGAAAGGCAGGGCCGGTTCAGCTGAACCGGCCCTGTTTGGCGTTGCTTACCCCCAGCTCACCGCTTTCAGGTCGCTGTACATAGATGAAGGCGATCGTCGGCCTGGGAAATCCCGGGCCACGCTATCAGCGCACGCGCCATAACGTCGGCTGGCAGGTAGTGGACGAGCTGGCCCGCCGCTGGGGCGATGGGGCACGTGGCCAGGCGAGGGCGGAGACAGGGCGTCAAGCCGGCTGGCCAGGAGGGGAGAAGCCGGCCCAGGCCCGCCACGCCGAGCTGGTCAAGACCGCCTGGGAGGGGGAAACCGTCCTGCTGGTCAAGCCTCAGACGTTCATGAACGACAGCGGCAAGACGGTGCGCGCCCTGGTGGAAAAGGACGGCCTGGAGCCACAGGACATCCTCGTCGTCTACGACGACCTCGACCTGGCGCTGGGCCGCATCCGCATCCGGGGCACGGGGAGCGCCGGGGGCCACCGGGGCATCCAGTCCATCCAGCAGCACCTGGCGACCATCCCCCGGCTCCAGAACCGGGCGCCGGAGGTCGGCAGCTCGCAGGCACAAGAACGACTTGCCGGGAGCGCCACCCCCAAGGGAGACAGTCCGCGGAAGCCGGAACCACCGGCCTTTCCGCGCCTCAAGGTGGGGATCGGGCGCCCCCCCGCCGGCGTCGACCCCATCGACTTCGTTCTGGCCGGCTTCCTGCCGGACGAGATGGCCCTGCTCCGGCCGGCCATCCAGCGGGCCGCCGACGCCGCCGAGTGCTGGGTCAGCGCCGGGACGGACGTGGCCGCCAACCGCTTCAACGGGATGTAACTGACTATGCGTCTATCTGGACTCGTACCCCTACTGGATCAACTGGAAGACTTTCGCCGCTTGGTAGAGGTCGCCCGGGGGGCCCGGGCGCCGGCCGCTGCGGTGGATTCCGCCCCTTCGAAGACGCCCCTCGACGAGCCCCCTGGTCTTGACGACGCGGGCGAAGGTGACGTCCCGCCCCCCCACGTCCCCCTCCCCATGCCTGCTGCCCTGGCCGTGGTGCGCGAGGCCGCCAAGCCGTACCTCCTGGCCGGGTTGCAGGGGCAGGGCGGTCGGCCCATCGTCCTCGTGGCGCCGGATGCCTCCCGGGCGCAGGAGTGGTATGGCGACCTCCTTACCTGGTCGGCGGCGCCGGAACGGGTGCTGCATTTCCCCGCCTTTGACGCCCTGCCGTACGAGCAGCTCCCCGCCGTGCCGGAGACGATCGCCGCCCGCGTGGGGACGTTGATTCAGCTCGCCGCCGCCGACGCCACCGACAGCCCCTACGTCGTGGTTACCAGCGTGCAGGCCCTCCTATCCATGCTGGCCCCCCCGTCGGAGTTCGGCCGGCGTGTCCTCAGCCTGCGTCCCGGGGCGCGATGCGACATGGAAGGGCTGATCCACCAGCTGGCCGCCGGGGGCTACGAGCGCGCCGGCCTGGTGGAGACCCCGGGCTCGTTCAGCCAGCGCGGGGGTATCGTGGACATCTACCCCCCCCTGGCCGAGAGTCCGGTGCGCCTGGAGTTCTTCGGCGACGAAGTGGAGAGCATCCGCACCTTCGACCCCGCCACCCAGAGATCTACGGGGGACCTGGAGCGCTTCCAGCTGGCCCCGGCAACCGAGCTGCCCCTGTGGCGTGGCGCCGAGGGGGCCGGCGCCCTGCGCAATCTGGACTGGACCGGTCTGCGCCAGGAGGTGCGGGAGGAGTGGGACTGGCAGGTGCGCGACCTCGAAGCGGGGGCGTTCTTTAGCGAAGCCCCGTTCTACGCCCGGTACCTGCTCCCGGAGCCGGCCAGTCTCCTGGACTATCTCCCTGATGCCCTCGTCGTGCTGGACGAGCCGCCGGCCGTCCGCGAGGGCCTCGACGAGCTGGAGAGCCACAGGCGCGAGCTAGGGGGCAAGCTCACCGCCTCGGGGGCCATTCCGGCCGGCTTCCAGGCGCCGTACTTTTCCCGGGATGACTTCCTGCAGCGCCTGCGGCGCATGGCGACGTTGCACCTCAGCTACCGGTCGGCCGCCGTGCCCCTGCTGGCGAGCCGGTTCTCGGCGGGCGGTGAAGGAGGTCCGGGGCAGGACTCGCACCGGGAGCCACAACGTCCCCCGTCAGGCGCAGAGGGGGAGAAAGAAGTGGGCAGCGGCCCCCCGGCGGCCGTCGACGTCGTCCCCGAGACGGTCATCGAGCTCGCCTCATTCGAGATGTCCCCCACCTATGGGGGACGGATCAAGGACGTCATCGAGGCGACGCGCTCCCGCGCCGCCGGCAAGCAGCGGGTGGTGCTCATCTCCCAGCAGGCCGCTCGCCTGACGGAGCTCTACGCCGACCGCGGTGTACCCATCAGCGGACGCGAGCGCCTCGACCGTCCCCCGGAGCCGGGGGCGCTGACCCTCGTCCAGGGGCAGCTGGGTGAGGGCTGGAGCAACCCGGCGCTGGCCATCTTTCTTCTCACGGACACGGAGATTTTCGGCTGGGCCAAGCCCCGGCGGGTGATCCGCCGCCGGCGCATCGCCCGGGAGAGCTTTCTGGCCGAGCTCAAGCCAGGGGACTTCGTGGTGCACATTGAGCATGGCATCGCCCAGTACCAGGGGCTGGTGCGCCGGCGTACGGAAGGCGGGGAGCGGGAGTACCTCTTGCTCCAGTTCGCCGGCAGCGACCGTGTCTACGTCCCCACCGATCAGCTCGACCGCGTCGATCGCTACATCGGGGTGGGGGACCATGTCCCGGGCCTGAGCAAGCTGGGCGGCGCGGAATGGGAACGGGCCAAGGGCCGGGTCAAGCAGTCCGTGGCCGAGGCGGCCAAAGCCCTGCTGGAGCTGTATTCCGCGCGGGAGATCGCCGAGGCCTACCCGGCCTCGCCGGACAACGAGTGGCAGCGTGACCTGGAAGACTCCTTCCCCTATGTCGAGACGCCCGACCAGCTGCGGGCCATCAACGACGTCAAGCACGATCTAGAGAGTGGCAAGCCGATGGACCGCCTGGTCTGCGGCGACGTGGGGTACGGCAAGACCGAGGTGGCAGTGCGCGCGGCGTTCAAGGTGGCGCAGGACGGGAAGCAGGTAGCGGTGCTGGTGCCCACCACTATCCTGGCGCTGCAGCACTATGAAACCTTCCGCCAGCGCTTGCAAGCCTACCCCGTCAGGGTAGAGCTCCTGAGCCGCTTCCGCACGCCCAAAGAGCAAGAGGCGGTGGTTGCCGGGTGCGCGTCCGGGGAGGTGGACATCGTTATCGGGACGCACCGCCTGCTCGGCAAGGACGTGCGGTTCAAGGACCTGGGCCTGCTGGTGATCGACGAAGAGCACCGCTTTGGCGTGATGCACAAGGAGCGCCTCAAGCAGCTGCGGGTCGCCGTCCACGTCCTCACCCTGACGGCCACTCCCATCCCGCGGACGTTGCACACCAGCCTGGTGGGGTTGCGGGACATGAGCGTAATCGAGACCCCGCCGGAGGCCCGCCTGCCGATCAAGACCTACGTCACAGGGACGAACGACGACCTGATCCGCGAGGCTGTCTTAAGGGAGGTGGATCGCGGGGGGCAGGTCTACTTTGTCCATAATCGGGTGCAGTCTATCCAGCAGGTTGCCCGCAAGCTGGGACGGCTGGTGCCAGAGGTGGACATCACCGTGGGCCACGGGCAGATGGACGAGGACACGCTCGAAAAAGTGATGGTGGAGTTCGGCCAGGGCTCGCACGACGTCCTGGTCTGCACCACCATTATCGAGAGCGGCCTGGACATCCCCAACGTCAACACCATCATCATGAACGACGCCGGGAATTTCGGCCTGGCGCAGCTCTACCAGCTCCGGGGGCGCGTCGGGCGCGGGGGCAACCAGGCCTACGCTTACCTCCTCTACGAGCCTAACCGCCGGCTGACGGAAGCGGCCGAAAAGCGCCTGCGCACGATCTTCGAGGCCACCGACCTGGGGGCCGGCTTCAAGATCGCCATGAAGGACCTCGAGATCCGCGGCGCCGGGAATCTCCTGGGACCCGAACAAAGCGGGTTCATGAACAGCGTGGGCTTCGATCTCTATTGCCGGCTCCTGGCGCAGGCCGTGGACGAGCTGCGCGGCAAGCGCACCATCCCTGAGTTCGACCTGGTCATCGACTTGCCCCTGGGGGCGCACCTCCCAGACGCGTACATCGGAGACCCGGACCTCAAGGTGCGCCTCTACCGGCGCCTGGCCACGCTGGCCAGCGAGGCGGAGGTGGACGAGGTGGAGCGGGAGTTCTTGGATCGCTTCGGACCGCTCCCCCCGCCGGTGCGGGATATGTTCTACCTCCTGCGGGTAAAGATGCTGGCCACGGCCCGCTATCTGCGTGGCATCGAGACCCAGGGCGATGGGATCGTGATCAAGACGTCGCCCTTCGTCGTCTCCGACCGCCTGGCCCTCTACAAGGCCTTCGGCACGGCGGCCGTAGTACGTAACCAGCAGATCCGGTTCCCCAAGCACCCTCAGCCAGATCGCTGGAAGGCCGATCTCCTGGCCACGCTGCGGTCACTGCGCGTCGTGGAAGCCCAGGGTACCGCCGCCGCCGGCGGCTAGTCAGGTCTCAGGCGTCAGGCGTATGTTTGCACAAGCCACTGGTACGGCAGTGACACGGTCTAACTCCCGCTCAACGTGCCGTGCGTCGCCGTGCCGACGTGGTCAGAGTACACTCTACGCTCAACGACGCCCCCGGACGAAGTGACGCACGGACGAAGTGACGCACGGAGCAAGGTCATGGCGCAGATCGGCATCGTGGTCCCCGCGTACAACGGCGCTCGGTTTCTGCGGCAGATGCTGGAGAGCGTCCTGGCGCAGACGGTAGCCGACTGGGAGCTGGTCGTCGTTGACGACGGGTCACACGACGAGACGCCCGAGATCGTCCGGCGCTTTGCCGACCGCGACCGGCGGATCCGGCTGGTGCAGCAGGGCAATGGTGGCGTCGCCGTGGCACGTAACCGCGGCATGGCCGAGCTGAGCGCCGATTGCCTCGAGATAGCCTTCTTGGATCACGACGACGTCTGGGAGGCCGACGCGCTGGCGACCTTGTCCGGCGCCTTGGAGCGCGATCCACAGGCGGCTGGGGCGTACGGACTGGCGCGATTCGTGGATGCTCAGGGACGCCCCGATCCGACCCACGAGCTGGAGGCCTTCGGCCGGCGCCGGCGCGGCGTGCGGGACGGGAGCTTGCAGGACTGGCCGCCCACCTGGCCGACGGGCCTCGAGGTGATGGCGGTCGGGTGCTGCATCTCCACGCCCGGGCAGGTGCTCATCCGGCGCCAGGCGCTGGGGGCGGCAGAACCGTTCGACGCTGCGGCCGCGCCGTCGGATGACTGGGACTTGTGGCTACGACTCTGCACCGCCGGGCACCTGGCCTTCGTCGACCGCCTCGTCATCGGCTGGCGCCAGCACGACAACAACGCCTCGCGCCAGCACCGCTCCGAAAGCGCGTCAATCCGCTACACGCGGGCGAAGCTGGCGCGATCGCCGCAGCTGACGAACGAGCAGCGCCGGTTGATCCGGCTCGCCGATCGCTGGCACCGCTGGGACGCCAGCCAATGGCGCGCGAGATGGGCCAGGTCGGCCCTTATCGAAGGACGCGTCCTTGATGCGGCCAATCACCTGCGCCACGCCGTTGTTGACCGGATCGCCTTCCACACCTCTCGGGTCTGATCGCCATCGCACAACGTCCCACCGGCGGCGCAGCCGGCACCATACCCTGGCCGCAGCCCCCACGCCTCGCCGAGGCATTAGATGACGAGGTAGGGGTAGCCACGTAGGGCCAGGTCGACTACGGCCGCCACGCGGTAGAAGTAGCGGTCGAAGGTAGGGATGAAGTCTTCCCGCCTGACCTCCCGTGGGGCAATGGTGTCCCCGGTCGCGAGGGCTAAGGCGGGGATGGCGTCTCGCTCTCCTGACCAGAGGCGCAAGAGGTCGGCCACGGCTACTCCTTCCAGGGCGTGCACCTCCACCGGCTGCGGCCGGAACGCTGCCAACGGGAAGGGCGAGCGCCACAGGAAGACGTCTTGCAGCTCCCGGTCTCGCCCCGCCCCCGGCGGCTCGCTGACGGAAACACGGTGTCCCAGGGGGATCAAGTCTTCCAGGCGCGCCGCCTGGCCGATCTCCTCCTCTACCTCGCGCACGACGTCTTGGAGCGTCTCCCCGGCTCGGTAGTGGCCCCCGACGGAGGCGTCCAGCCGTCCGGGCCAGGTGTCCTTGTACCGGCCCCGCCGCTGGAGGATCAGCAGGGGGGATGAGGCGCCGGTCGCCGGCGGGGGGCCGCTCTCAGGCGCAGGGGAAGGCTGCGGGCCCAGGCAGGTAACCCAGCAGTGGAATGAGCGGTGCCAGTCCCCGTCACGGTGGACGTCGGCGCGGCGCTTGACCCGGCCGGCCAGGCGACCGTCGCTGTGGTAGAGGTCGAACAGCTCGCCGGGATCGCTAAAGGGGTCCACCCTCTCGCCGGGGCCGTTCGCGTCAAGGGGAGTGGCTGACATCGGGCGACTGGCAGGACCGGCGGGGACGGCTCAGGGCTTGGTGCGCACGAAGACGAGAAAGGCCCCGGACTGGTGGGCCACCTCATAGGCATCTTCCAGGTAGCTGTGGACGATCCTCCCCAGCGTGGGATCCCAGAGGAACAGGGCCAGGACATCGATGCGGGGGTAGCCGGCGATCTGCCCGTCAAAGTCGGTGATGCCCCGCTGGTCGAGAAGGAGGAGGTGCCCCCAGAAGGTGTCCTGGTCGATGTAGTGCTGCTCTCTGGTGTAATAGGCGACGTCGCGCGAGGCGACGTAGGGCTCGTCCGGACGCAGGATGGTATCCAGATAGGTGGCCGTCTCACGCTGCCCGGAGACGCCGTAATTGTACGCCGTAGAGTAGGTCGCCCGCGCCTGGGCACCGTTCACCCCCCAGCTCCAGGAGAGTGTCAGCAACAGGCCGAGGATGGCCAGCTGCCGCGGGAGGTGGTAGCGCCCCAGGGCGGCGCCGAGGACGAGAAAGGCGAAGCCGAGGGCCGCCGGCCAGACGAGCAGGGGGAGGACGAAGTCGTAGCCCTGGAACAGGACGTAGCGATCCCCGACGAAGGTGACGAAGTAGCCGGCCATGCCGGCCAGCACCACGCCATACACCGGCAGCTCCCACCACGCCAGGGAGGGGACGTAACGGGCCAGGAAGTAGGCCAGTCCCACGGCGCAGAACGGCATCATGCTGATGTGGTACTTGGGAAAGCTGGCCGCCAGCTTGATGAGGTAGGCCAGGCCGATGACCCCGCCGCTCAGGAGCACGAAGTCCAGCGGTCGCCCCCCCCAGGAGTGACCGGTGCCCGGCAGCCGTCGCAGCCGCCGCCACAGGGCGACGAACGGCTGCCCCACCAGGTCCACGGTGCGGGAAAGGGAGGCCCAGGCGAACAGTCCGATGGCGTACGGCGAGACCCACAGGGCGACGTAACTCACCATGTCCAGCAGGATACGGGGGTTCTCGCGCCAGGTCCCGGAGCTCCCGGCGGCGTCTCGCAGCTGGAGATCCAGGATGCGGAAGGGGAGAGCGAAGGGCATGCCCAAGGCGAGACAGACGCCCCACCAGGTCACCAGGAAGAGGCCGGCGCCGCCGAAGGCGACGATCGGGGTGTCCACCAGCAGGCGCCACGGGCGCCAGGGGTGCGTCGCCAGCAGCCGGTAGAGCGCGGCCGCGGCCACTAAGGCCAGCGATGTGGTCATCTTGGCCCACAGCGAAAGGGCAAAGGTGAACGTAGCCAGCCCCAGCAGTGTCCAGGTCACCGGGCTGCGCAGGGGCCGATTGGAGCGCAAGAGCAAGACGTAGACGAACGCCAGCAGGGCGATGGAGGCGACCAGAACGGTACCGTCGATGTCCAGCAGCAAGGCGCTCTGGATGACGAACGGATTGGTGACGTACAGCGCCGTCCCAGCGGCGGCGAAGATGGGGGCAGCCCGTGTCTGGCGCCACAGGACGACCGTGGCCGTGGCGAAGACGAGAAGGGCCGCCACGGCGTTACAGATGAGCCCCACCGAGCGTGCCACCGTCTCCGACTCGCCCCACTGGCGAAAGGCCAGGCCCAGGACATAGACGTACAGGGGCGGGTGCCACAAGGCCCAGTTGAAGCGCTGGGAAAAGTCGCCCGGCGTCTCGGTCTGCATGTGCCCGACGTTGGACAGGGGGATGCCTCTCTCGGCCACGGCCTGCCCGGCAAAGGCAAAAGCGGCCTCGTCGTAGACGTATGGCTTGCCGAGCTGGGGCTGCGCGAACCACCAGGCGATCACAAAGGCCCCGGCCACGATGCCCAGGGCGACCACCCAGCCGGCGAGCGTGGCCAGGGCGCTCCCCTGGAGCACCCGAGCCGGCCCTCGCCCGGCGCGCCCTGCGGGGGCGCCGGCGGGGCGGGGGGCACCAGCCGGACGCTCAGGGGGAGACGCCTCCCAGCCGGCCGGTCCCGGCACGGCGCCCTCATGGTCGAGCGCCGGAAGGTCGAGCGTCCCGCCCACGGAGACCGGCCCCGGCTGCTTCGCCCGGTGCCTCGGTCGGAGCCGGCCCGGCGGCCCAGGTGGCGTTTGCGCGAGATCGGCGTCTGTGGTGGTCGTCACACCTGGGTAGCCCGTTCGGCAAGGGGGCGGCGACGGGTATGGTACCAACCTGCGACCGGGAGTTGCTCAGCCTTTCCCGGAGGTCTCCTCCTCAAGTCCCTCGCCCCCGTAGCGCGCGGCGCGCCGCCGGTCGCGCAGCCCCAGGCGCCGATCAAGCGGGTCCCAGGCCGCGGCCAGGAGGAACAGGAACAGCAACCCGATACCCGCCATCACCTCGAAGGCCAGCGTGAGCAAGTCTGTTACGCCCGAGCGTACCGCGTCGCGTGCCATGTCCTGTCACTCCCGAGCGTTCTCGTCCCTCTGTAACGCGACAGCGTGACAGATGATGCGAAATCGGTGATGCAGCATCGACCATAGGGCGCTGCGGTACGATCCAGACCATGTGGCCGGCCCTGGAGGCGATAGACGCAATGGCTCCGACTGCCTTGCTGCAGTCCCTGGCGGCCGCCGCGGTGCCCTACGACATCCGCCGGCACGACCCGGCGCGCCACGCGCGACACCTTGCGGCCATCTGGGGCATCCCCCTGCCCGAGGCCGGACGGGCAACGCTGTTCGATGCCGGCGGGGCGCCGGTGCTTGTCCTCGTCCCTGCCGACCGCAAGGTGTCGGCGCCCCGACTGCGCAGCGTTCTCGGGGTCACAGACCTGCGAGTGCTGCGCGGCGATCGCGGGGTGGGTCGCACCGGCTGGCGCGGCCTGCCCGGAGAGCCGGGGGTCCTGCCCGCCGTGCCCCGCCTGTACGGGGCGCGCTGCCTGGTAGAGGAGCTCGTCCTGAACCGAGAACGCCTGGTGGTCTCGCTGGAAGCGGGTCGGTCGGTGGCCCTGCTCCCCGCCGACTACGTCCGGGTAGTAGGGGCGGCGACGGCTCGTTTCGCGGGTGGGACGAGGCTCCTGCCTGAAGGGGGCATGATCACCGAAGTGACGTTGGTGGGCCGGGAAGGATTCGAACCTCCGTAGGGCGTCAGCCCGTCAGATTTACAGTCTGATGCAATTGACCGCTCTGCCACCGACCCGTGGGCGAGAGTATGCAGCCCCCGCCTAGGACGTCAAAGTATACCAATCGAGTCGTGTCGATCTCGGCCTACCCCGTTCGACGCCTTAGGAGAGGGCAGTGACGGTCGGACGCCACCATCCGCCGGCCAGCCCTCGCGGCCGACGGCAACAGCTACCAACAATGGAGACAGTTCGGTGCGAGTCATGGTCTTGATCAAAGCCACCCAGGACAGCGAGGCGGGCGTCCTCCCCAGCAAGCAGATCCTGACCGAGATGATGCAGTACAACCAGGAGCTGGTAAAGGCCGGCATCTTGCTCGCCGGCGAGGGGCTCCACCCAAGCTCGAGGGGGGCGCGGGTCAGGTTCTCCGGGGGCAAGACGACCGTGATCGATGGACCCTTCACCGAGACGAAGGAGCTGATCGCCGGCTTCTGGCTGTGGCAGGTGAAGTCGATGGACGAGGCCATCGCCTGGGTCAAGCGTTGCCCCAATCCCGAGGGCGTCGAGGCCGAGATCGAGATCCGCCCGGTGTTCGAAGCGGAGGACTTTGGGGCCGAGTTCACGCCCGAGCTCAGGGAGCAGGAGGCGCGCTTGCGCGCCCAGGCGGCCGCGAAGCAGTAATCGCCGTGTGCCGGGCCTTGCGCCGGCGGGCACTAATCCTATAGACGGATGCCGTGACCGGATCAGAGACGCACCGCGCGATCGAGACGGTCTGGAGGATCGAGTCTGTCAGGCTCATCGCCGGCCTCACGCGGGACGTGCGGGACATCGGGCTCGCCGAAGAGCTGGCCCAGGATGCGCTCGTCGCCGCGCTGGAGCAGTGGCCCGAGTCGGGCGTCCCGCGCAACCCGGGCGCCTGGCTCATGGCCGTTGCCCGGCGGCGCGCAATTGACCAGCTGCGTCGGCGGGCGATGCTGGGGCGCAAGCACGAGGCGCTGGGCCGCGAGCTGGAGGTTCAGCAGGAGCTGGCCGCGGACGATCTCGATGGCGCGATGGACGTCGATGACGACATCGGAGACGACCTGCTGCGTCTCATGTTCATCGCCTGTCATCCGGTGCTGTCGACCGAGGCGCGCGTTGCGCTCACGCTCCGCCTGCTCGGGGGGTTGACCACCGAGGAGATCGCGCGCCCCTTTCTCGCCCCGGAGCCGACGGTCGCCCAGCGGATCGTCCGCGCCAAGCGCACCCTGGCCGCGGCGCGTGTCCCGTTCGAGGTTCCCGGCGGAGCCGAGCGCGCCGCCCGTCTGTCTTCGGTGCTCGAGGTGCACTACCTCATCTTCAACGAGGGCTACGCGGCGACCGCCGGCGACGCCTGGATCCGACCGGCGCTGTGCGAGGAGGCGCTCCGCCTCGGGCGCGTCCTGGCCGAGCTGGCGCCGAATGAGCCGGAGGTCCACGGCCTGGTCGGGCTGATGGAGCTCCAGGCGTCGCGCTTACGCGCCCGGATCGGCCCATCGGGAGAGCCCGTTCTGCTCCTCGATCAAGACCGTGCCCGCTGGGATCAGCTCCTCATCCGCCGCGGGCTGACTGCGCTGGAGCGGGCCGCGGCGCTCGGCGGCGCCCTCGGCCCATACGCCCTGCAGGGGGCGATCGCCGACTGTCACGCACGTGCGCGGGACCCTGAGGAGACCGAGCGGCACGCACCTAGCCGCCAACCATACGTTGCCCCGGGTCGCACCAAGGGGGCGGAAAGGAGAGTTCCTCTAGAAGCCGGCGAAGCGTGCCGGCGGGGAGGGCGCCGGGGCGTCGGGGTCGAGACGCTCGGCAGAGCGCTTCGCCGCTTCGTTAAGGGAAACGGCGCGGTGCACCTCCAGGACCATGTGGCGCACTCGCACCAACTCTGAGGCGGCTCGCTGGTTTCCAGGGTCGGTCGCGATCGTGCGCTGGAGCTGCTCACGATACGCCACCAGGCGCAGCAAGCGGGTGAGAACGACCCGGTAGGGTCCATCGGCAGGCGCCGCTTCGCCCGGCCCGAGGGGGGGCTGGAGGTCGGCCGTCAACGCGCTCACGCTCACGAAATCTACCCTTTGCCTGGTGCCGCCTGGGGGGTGCGCCGCGCCGACGCCCCTGCCCTAGGGCTTGTAACGAGTCGGCGGGCGGAAGGTGTCACGCCTCGCTCGCTCGCGGCGCTCCCGGCGCCAGGTCGAGGAACGTCGCTGCCAGGGTGTCGAGGTCGAGCAAGGCGCAGCGATTCCACATCGCCGCTCGGAGCTTTACCACCTTGGTGGGGCCCAGCCAGGCGATACCCTCGGTGTGGTGGACGTGGCCACAGACGTGGGCGCGGGGGGCCGCACCTGGTTGCACCGGCGCGCCTTGGTCGTGGACGACGTAATGCAGACCGCGCGGCGGGAGGTGGGTGAGCAAGATCGCCCCGGCCAGGTCGAGGGTAAGGGTCTCCCCAGGCGCCAGCTGCGAATCGTGGGGGGCAGTACCGTCTCCCCCAAAGCCCACGAAGCGGACGCCGGCTACCTCCCGCTCTTGACGGTGGATGGTCACCCCCGCCCGGCGGAACTCCTCGACGGCCCGCAAGGTGTCGTTGTTCCCGTGCACCAGCAGGAGCGGCAGACCATGGCGCCGCACCACGCCGATAACGTCCCTGGCGTAGGCCTCATGCCCAGAAATGGTGACGTCCCCGGCCAGGAGGACAACGCTCAGCTCGGGCCCTTTCCGTGCCAGGAAAGCGTCGACCCGGCGCAGGGCGGTGACGTTACTGTGCAGGTCGGCGAGGCACAGGGCGGTGCGGGGCCGGCGCCCGGTGGCTGCCGTCGTCCGCAGTCCTGCCGGTGACCAGAGGCGACGAACCCGGGGCGAGACCTCGTCTCCCTCTGCCGGCGCTGGCCGGCGTTAGGTGCGCACTCGCCAGGTGATACGTCCGCGTGTCAGGTCGTAGGGCGAGAGCTCCACCTGGACGCGATCCCCAATCCCGACGCGGATGTAGTTCTTGCGCATTTTCCCCCCCAGGTGCGCCAGCACCTTGTGGCCCCCTTCGAGCTCGACGGTGAAAAAGGCGTTGGGGAGGGTCTCCTTGATCACTCCATCCATGGTGATCTTGGACACGTCTTCCTTGCGTGGTTGCCTATTGCCCGTCTGTGCCTGCACCATACGCGCGACCCTCTCTCGTTCTCGTACCCGTCAACGCAACGCCCCACTTCTCGGTGCGTTCTCTACCCCTCTATAATGACATATGCGTCATGACCTGGCTGCTTCGCGCCGACGCCTAGGCGGGCACGTCGCCGGCACTGGTTGATCGCTGCAGAGGCCGCGCTCCGGGAGAACGGGATGCCCAAGTACGTCGAAGTCACCGAAGATGAAGCCTGGGCCATCGATCATACGATACGCCATACCTTCAGCGAAGGGCCGAACAACGTCGGCCGAGACTTGCTCTTGAAAGTGATGCACGTCATCCTGGAGTTTGAGGAGCGCCGGGGCAAGCCATTCTCTCCCCAGGTGCTCCCCGTGGCTCTGACAGAGGACGAGTGCTGGGCGGTCGATCACCAGATCCGTTGCGACCTGACAGTCAACGGAAAGGCTGTTGGCCGGGGCATCCTGCTGAAGGTGTTTCGCGCCTTGACCGAGTACGCCAACGATCGCGACTCGGAGTCGAGTGTCGTCCGCCTGGGGTCGTTGGCCGATCTCCTGCGCCCTGGTCCGGGGGACGACGCCGGGGGGGATGGGGAAGGTTCTCCCGGGAGCCCGCATGCCGGTGGCGCCTCAGACAAGCGCCCCGGCTCGGGGAGCTCGGAGGGCAATTCCCCCGATCGGCGCCCGCCGGACGATGGTACGGCGGGGCCTTTGCCCCGCGGGAAGTAGACCCGCTGGGTCGACTCTGGTTGGGGGATCTCGCCGGCGGCGGCTCCCGGCTGAACCCCCTTGTGGCTATACTGCTTTCTTGTGGAAGCGGTGACGCCGCGCGTGCGCGCGGGCGATAAGCTGGGAGGAGAGAACCCGCCGCTAGGGCCCCCTGCCTCCTTGATCGGGCAAGGCCCCATCGCCGGCGCGCGCTATCTCCTCGAGCGGACCAGCACCATCATTGGGCGGGCTGAAGATTGCCACATCAGACTTCAGGATCCGCTGGCCTCGCGGCGCCACGCCGAGATTCGTCGCGAGCCGTGGCGATACCTGATCGTCGATCTGGGGAGCCGCAACGGGACACGGGTCAACGGCCGGCCGATCACCGGCCCCCACCAGCTCCAGCACGGCGACTCCGTCCTGGTAGCGTCTATCCCCCTGCGCTTTGAAGATCCGAATGCCACCGTGCCTGTAGCCCGCGAGGCCCTGCGCCAGGCACACCTCCCGGTATGGGTGAACGTTTCCGCCGGCGAAGCCTACGCCTTCGGCAGGCCGCTGGAGCTCACGCCCAAGGAGTTCGCCCTCCTGGCCCTGCTCTATGAGCGCGCCGGCCAGGTCTGTGACAAGGACGAGATTGCCCGTGCCGTCTGGCCGGAGTGCGACGGTGTGGTCTACGACTACAACATAGAGACGCTGGTCAGCCGGCTGCGCCACAAGCTTGACCAGGCCGGGACGAGCGCGGACGCCGTAGTCACGGTGAAAAAGCGCGGCTACCGGCTGGCAGCGGGCGGGCAGACGGACGGGCCGGACGCCGTGGCCCCGGCTTGAGCGCGCCGGTCTCCTGTTCCAGGTGGCGCTCCGTTTGTGGAGCCCCCGGCTGCGAGGCCGGTGAGTCCCCCGCCCCTGGCGTAACTCCGTGACTGCGGTGGGCTCGGTGAGCGCTGCCAGGCAGGCTGATGCACCGGCCGGGGTGCTGGCCGGGATCTTCCTCCTTAGCCTGGCCGGTCTCCTGTTCCAGGTGGCGCTCACCCGGCTGGCCAGCGCCGCCCTGAACTACCACCTCGCCGTTCTCGCCGTGAGCGCCGGCGTGCTGGGGACCGGGGCCGGAGCGACCTGGGTCGCCTGCTGGCCACCGGGCTCGAGTCGGGACTCTCCCACCGCCCCGCCCGTACCCGGCGGCGGGGGCCGTGAGTGGGCTACCGGGGTGATGGCCGAGAACATCGCCCGGCGGCGCCTCGGCGCCCTGGCCGTTGGCACGGCCGGGGGCATCGCCGCCGTCGGGGCCGGGTTCGCCTGGGTGCCCCTGGGCCACCTGGGCGCCCCGGGGCTGCTGGCCCTGATCCTGGTCGCCTATCCCTTGCTGGCCGGGCCATACTTCTGCATTGGTGGGGCCGTGGCGCTGGCGCTGCGCACGTGGCCCCGCCTGGCCGGCCGGGCCTATGGGGCAGATCTCCTCGGTGCCGCTGCCGGCTGTCTCCTGGCCGTGCCAGTGATGGATGCCCTCGGGCCGCCCCTGGCCGTGTCCATGGCCGCCTTCGCCGCCCTGGCCGGTGGCTTCCCGCTGCGCTGCCGGCGCGGGTCACCCCGCGAGGCCCCCCTGGCGCAGGGGGGCCTCGCGGCCCCAGTTGCCGCTCTCGCCGTCCTGGGCGGCGTCCTGTGGCCGGGTACGCCGAACGTCCTCCCCAACAAGCCCCTGGCCGTGTTCCTGGATGCCCGGCGGTTTCCAGGGGCGGGGCTGGAGCTCACGCGTTGGGATGCGACCTCTCGGGTAGACGTCTTTGTCGCCCCCGGGGCGTCGCTCCTCTGGCACCCGCCTTCTGAGGCGTCCGCGGGCGCCCCCGATGCTTTTGCACCCGGCGCCCCTCAGTGGGCGGGGCAGGCTCCAGGGGCGCGGCCGGTGGGGGCTCCCGAGATGCGGGAGGCTCCCGAGATGCGAGAGGCTCCCGAGATGCGAGAGGCTCCCGAGATGCGGGAGGCTCCCGAGATGCGGGGCATGACGATCGACGCCGACGCCCTGACCGCAGTCGTGCGCCTCCGGCCGGACCAGCGATTGCCGTTTGCCCGGCGTTTGCCGGCCAGCGTGGCCTACGCCCTCGCCCCGCGCCGGCGCGTCCTGGTCATCGGCCCCGGGGGCGGCGTCGACGTCGCCGCCGCCCTGGCGTACGGTGCCGAGCGAGTAGATGCCGTGGAGGTCAACCGGGGAGTCGCCCGGCTGATGCTGGGGCCCCTGGCAGACTTTAGCGGGGGCCTCTTCCTCGACCCGGCGGTGCGCCTGGTGGTGGACGAAGGGCGTACCTTTCTCCAGGCCTCGCCGCAGCGCTACGACGCCATCGTCCTCACGGCGGTGGATAGCTGGGCGGCCCTGGCGGCCGGGTCCTACTCCCTGGCCGAGAGCTACCTGTACACCCGTGAGGCGATGGGCACGTACCTTGATCGGCTGGGCGAGGGGGGCGTGCTGGCCATTAGCCGCTGGTACACCGCGCCCCCACGGGAGCTGCAGCGGCTGGCGCTGATGGCCGGCGACGTCCTGCAGGCCCGAGGCGTCCCACCGGCATCCGGGCGATTGCTCTTGAGGGCAGGGGACTTCGGGACGCTCATCGTCCGGCAGGGCCCCCTCACGCCGGATGAGCTGGCTCGCGCCAGGGCCTTCGCCAAGGGCAATGGCTTCACCCTCTACGGCGGCGGCGGGCCCTCTGGCTTCCCCCAGCCGCCGTACCCTCCACCCGAGCCCTCCTCGCCGGGCCTCTTTGCGGGAGCTGCCCCGGCGGCTTTCCCGGATGGTACCGCTGGGGAGGCCTCCGGGACGGCTCCTGAGACGACGCCCAGGACGTTTCCGGCTGCCACGGACGACCGGCCCTTCTTCTTCGACTTCGTCCCTTGGTCAGACGTCCTGCGCGGGAGGGTTCCCCTGGCCACCCTGCCGCGGGGTCATGCCGTCCTGCTCCTGACGCTGGTGCAGGGGTTGTGCCTGGGCCTGGCCAGCGCCCTGCTGCCACGCCGGCGTCTCCCCGGATGGCTGGGGGCGCGGCCTGGGCTGCGCCTGGGGACGTACGCCGCTGCGGTTGGCCTGGGGTTCATGCTGGCGGAGCTCTCTCTCTTGCAGCGCCTTACCCTCCTACTGGGCCAACCGGCCCTGTCGCTGGCGGTGACTTTGGGAGCGCTCTTGGGCGGGGCCGGCGCCGGCAGCGCCTTGTGGGCGCGATACTCGGGCCGGGTGGCGGCGCCGGCCTTGCTTGCGGGTGCCGCGGCGCTGCTCGCCGCGCACGCCGTGCTGCTGCCGGCGCTGTGGGGGCCGGCGCTGGCGTGGCCCCTGGCCGGCCGGATCATTCTGGCCCTGGTGAGCCTGCTCCTCCCCGCCGTGTGCATGGGGCCGGCGCTGCCGGCAGGGGCGGCGGCGCTCGGGAGGAGTGACCCGCTGGTGCTCCCCTGGATGTGGGGCGTCAACGGGGCGGCCTCGGCCGCCGGGGCCGCCCTGGCGGTGATGCTGGCTATGGAGTGGGGACTGCGCGCCACGCTCCTCCTGGCAGGGGCCCTCTACCTCCTGGCCGCCGGCCTGCTGGCCGGCCATGGGACGGCGTCCGGCGCCGGGGCTGCGGGGGCTGCGGGGGCTGCGGGGGCTGCAGGACTGGCGCCCATGCGGTAGACTTTCGTGTTGGGATCGCTCCGGGGGTGAACGCCACCCCGTAGGCTTAGCGGAGCGAGCCAGCAGCCAGTCCGGTACACCGTTGGTAACGGCCAGGGAACAACCGGCGGGCGATGGTGCCACTTGTGGCCCGCGCCTGCCAGGGGTCTCCCCGGACCCGGTACCGGCGGTCGGCGAGGAAGCGCCAGGTGGCGCCGGGTCACGCCCGGGGCCGCGCCGCGGAACGCTTCGCCGGCCGCTCGCCGTTCAGGCGGTGTGGGTCCGGACTGTTCCGCGGCCTGCGCCTGATGCCCACCAGGTGCGGCCGGGCGCTATTGGGTGGGCATTGGTGCGCCATTTCGGCGTACATCTGCACGAACCCTGACCGGCCGCTGGCTCCTACTTGGGCCTGCTTCACCCGTGGTCGTCTGCCTGCGGACGCGGCTCGGCCGCCGCCCGCGGGCTTGACGTCCGGCGGACAGGCTTGGGGCGCGATGCCGTCACGTGTGACGGGTGGAAGCGCCACGCTCAACGCGCCGGTCAGATGGAGCTGTGCTGGGAGGTAGAGAGCCCCATGCAGCACTTGGTCGTCGACGCCTTTGTCGACGATGCATCCCGCATCAGCGAGATCGAGCCGGTCTTCGATCTTCTGAACAGCCTGCCGGACGAGATCGGGATGACCAAGATCATCCAGCCCTACGTCTTCCGCTACAACGGAGTCGTGCCGGAGGACTGGGGGGTTACGGGCGTTGTCATCATCGCCGAGAGCCACATCAGCATCCACACGTTCCCGGAACACAAGCGCTTCCACATGGACGTCTTCAGCTGCAAGCCGTTCGATTCAGCCGAAGCAATGCGTATCATCGAGCAGCGGCTGGGCGTCACGCAGCGCGCCGCCGACGTCATCCGCCGGCCTGTGCTCGGCGCAGAGGTGGAGGCAGCCGGCGAGCTCCACTGGCGTTTTCAACAGATGCCGACCTCGCTCAGCCCAA
This sequence comes from Chloroflexota bacterium, assembly GCA_030447525.1. Lineage (GTDB taxonomy): Bacteria > Chloroflexota > UBA11872 > UBA12225 > UBA12225 > JAUJOR01. The sequence goes on from JAUJOR010000001.1 coordinate 333,454, forward strand.
CGTTGTCCGCCCCTTCAGTGACCCCGGCTGTGCCGAGCACGGCGGCGCTCGCACCGAGCGCGCGCGAGCGAGACCTGGTAGGTGCCCGCTAGCGATCACGCCGCCCTGTACGGGTCGGGCCCTACCTTCGCCGCCCTGCCGCCCGAGTCGTCTCGCTACGAGACGGCCCGGGCGGTCGTACTTTCCGTGCCCTACGACGCCACCACCACGTATCGCGGTGGGGCTCGTGACGGCCCGCGGGCGATCATAGATGCCTCTCGCGAGATGGAGCTCTACGATGTGGAGCTGGAGTGCGAGATCGCCGGCGTCGGCATCCACACCACACCCGCGCTGGAACCGCACCTCGGCGATCCGGCGCAGATGGTTGAGCGCGTGCGGCAGGCCGTGGGCCCCCTCCTGGCCGACGGGAAGCTCCCCATCTTGCTGGGCGGGGAGCACACCTTGACCGCCGGAGCCATCGTAGCCTGTGCCGCCGCCTGGCCGGATCTGGCGCTGCTGTATGTAGACGCCCACGCCGACGTCCGCGGGCCCTATCTGGGGGCGCGGTACAACCACGCCAGCGCCCTGCGTCTGGCCCTGGAAGACGCCCCCCTGCGGGGGAGCGGGCGGGGGGCGCTGGGGGAAGCTTTCTCGGCCACCTCGCCGATTGGGAGTCAAGCCCCAGCCGGATCACCGGCGCCCTCGCCGCGCAGCGGGGTGGTGGCCTGCGGCGTCCGCAGCATGGCCCAGGAAGAGGCCACGTACATCAAGGACACCGGCCTGCCCGTGGTCGGCGCCGAGCGGGTAGCGGCGGCGCGCCGCGCCGGCCCCGGCGCCCTAGAGGGCCTGTGGGCGGAGACGCTGGCGTACCTTGGGCCACCCGGGCGCCCGCTGTACATCAGCGTCGACCTGGACGCCTTTGATACCGGGATCATGCCGGCGGTGGGTACACCCGAGCCAGGGGGCCTGGACTGGTACGAGGTGCTGGGCCTGCTCCGCGCCGCCTCCCGCCGGCATCCGATCGTCATGGCGGACGTGATGGAGCTGTCCCCGGGTGAGGGGCCAGTGGCCTGCGCCTTCACGGCCGCCAAGCTGGCCTACAAGCTCATCGGGTACGCCCTGGTCGCCCCGGACCGTGCCCACCCGGCGCCCCGTACGGGCGCCCTGCCCCAGGGTGCTAGCGCCCGGCAGGGCCCCAGACATGGCGCGGAGGGTGTAGCCGAAGGCGCAGCGCCGCCGCCGGAGAACAGCGCTCTGGAGCGCTAACGCCGGTCTGACAGGGCGACGCTATCAGGGTCACCCTATCAGGGTCACCCTATCAGGGTCACCCCCAGGCGGAGCGCTTGGGCAAGGCTAGGCCTCGAGCTGAACGCGTACGGCGCGTTGACCGCGCCCGCGGGTGTCCTGCTCGATGTCGAACGTGACGGCCTGCCCCTCTTGAAGATTATCGAACGGGTACCCGGTCATCCCCGTGGCGTGGAAAAAGACCTCCTGGCCGTTCTCCATGCGGATGAAGCCGAACCCGCGATCCCGCACGATGCGGACGATTGTCCCTCGATTCACGACCGGCGCCTCCTGCACACTTGTGTTCCGGCAGCCCGCTGATCGTCACCGGATCCCGTGCCGGCGCCTGCGTGCTGACGGCCGTTTTGGATCGCATCTGCGGCTCGATCCTCACCGGCGGTCCCTGGACGCACCGGCCGGAGAAACGGCCCGGGGCGCCAGGTGCACGTAGAAGTATACGCCCCTCATCAAGGGGCGGCCTCATCAAGGGCCGCGCTCAGGCCGCGCTTGGTCCACCGGGCAGGGGCCCTACCGGCTGCACCCGGCGCCCCGATGGAGGAACTCCCAGGGCGGCGTCAACCTCCCAGCGCCGCGAAACTAACGACAGGGAGTAGTTAATCAAGAAGTAGATGCAGGCGCAGACGAACAATGACTGGAGCGGATTGACCTCGCTCTGATAGATCAGCTGCCCCCGGCGGGTCAGCTCCCCCACCCCGATCACGGCGGCCAGGGACGTGTCCTTGATCAGTGTGATGATCTGGCTTACCTGGGGGGGCACCACCCGCCGTGCCGCCTGGGGAAAGACGATGTAGCTCAACGTCTGCCGGTAGTCCAGGCCCAGGGATCGCGCCGCTTCCCACTGGCCGCGCCCGATGGAGGTGATTCCGGCGCGCATGATCTCGGCGTTGATCGCGCCGGTGTACAGGGTGAGCGCCAGCGTCCCGGCGCCAAACGGGCTGAGACCCAGCCCCGCCCGGGCGGCACCAAAAAAGATGAAGAAGATCAGGAGCAGCACCGGCAAGGCGCGGACCGTCTCGACAAAGACTACCGCCGGGTAGCGCAAGAAGGGGAGGCGCGACATCCGGCACAGGGCCAGGAACAGCCCCAGCGCCAGGCTGCCGATGATGGCGATGGCCGCCATGGACAGGGTGATCTGCAGACCCGTCCAGATAAACTGCCAGATCGCCGGCTCCAGGAATGGGGCCCAGCGCCGTGGCTCGAAGAACGCTTGCATCACGGAGATCCTGCGCCCTTGGTCCTGAGCGCTCCTCCTCGTCTGGGGCAGCCTGGACGAGGGCGGAACGGCATGGCTCTGGCAAAGACCGAGGGCCTATCGGTAGCGCGTCAGGCGCCGCTCCAGCAGACCCACCAGCGCCCCCATGGGGAGGGTGAACACCAGGTAGCACAGCCCGACGAAGCCGTAGATCTCGTACGTCGCAAAGGTACGTGAGTTGATGATCTGGGCGTTATAGAGCAGCTCGGCGACGGCGATGCTGCTGGCCAGGCTAGTGTTCTTGAACAGGGCGATGGACAAGTTTCCCAGGGGGGGCACCGTGGCCGCAATGGCCTGGGGGAGGACAACGTAGCGCATGCCCTGCCCGAAGCTCATCCCCAGGGAGCGGGCGGCCTCGGACTGGCCACGGTCCACCGCCAGGATGCCGGACCGGATGGCCTCGGTGACGAAGGCCCCGGTATAGACGCCTAGGGCCAAAAACGCCGCCGTAAAGGCCGGCAGACGCACGCCAACGGTGGGGAGTCCAAAGTAAGCGAAAAACGTCTGCACCAGCAAGGGCGTGTTGCGCACGAACTCGACGTACGCCGTGCCCACGAAGCGCAAGGGACGCACCGGCACGCTGCGCAAGATGGCGAAGACGACCCCCAAGGCCAGGGCCAAGACCAGCGCCAGCAGGGCCAGCTGCACCGTGGCCAGCATTCCACTCAGCAGAAAGGGCAGGTTGGCGAGCACCGCCGTCCCGAAGGGGGGCGGGGCCCCGCCGCCGGCCAGGGCTGTAGGTGTGGCCTGGAGCATCGTCACATCCGCCGACAAGACGCCCCGCCGGGGCGCTCCTTTACTGGGTACTGGGCCGGTCCTTACCGAGGCGCTCCCTTACCGCCGCGATCCTTTACTGGGGCGGTTCGGGGACGGGGCCGAACTTACCCAGCCACTGCTGGTAGATGGCCTTCCAGCGCCCATTCCCCTTGATCCTCGCCAGCACCCCGTTGGTGAACTCGGTGAAGCCGGTGCTGGTCTTGGCGATCCCCAGGCCGTACGGCTCGTCGGTGAACTTGCCGCCGACCAGCTTGAGGCTGGGATCCTGGTCGGCGAAGCCGGCGAGGATGACGTCGTCCGTGCTGACGGCGTCGACACGGCCCTGCTGCAGGGCGGTGACGCACTCGGCGTAGCCGGGAAAGAGCACCTTCTGCACGGTGGGGGCGAACTTGGTGATGTTCTGCTCGCTGGTCGAGCCGGCGGCCGAGCAGATCGTCCGCTCCGGCCGGTCCAGATCCTGGATCCGGGCCACGGTGCTGTCCCGCTTCACCAGGAGCGTCTGCCCGGCCATGTAGTAGACGTCGGAAAAGTCGATCTGCTCCTTGCGCGCGTCGGTGATCGTCATAGTGGCGGCGACGATGTCCACGCCACCTTCTTGCAGGATGGGGATGCGCTGGGCGGAGGTGACCGGCTTCAGCTCCAGCCGCGCCGGGGAGGCGTCGCCGTTAAAGAGGGCCTTGGCCACCTCCCGGACGATGTCTACGTCGAAGCCTTCCAGCTGGTTGCTGCGCGGACTTAGGTAGCCGAACAGGGGCTGGTCCTGCTTGACCCCGGCCACCAGCCGGCCGCGCTGGACGATCCTGGCCATGTAGCTGCCGGACGCAAAGGCCGGCACCGCCGTGCCCGCAGGCAGTCCGGCCGGCGCGGCCGACCCACCGCTCTGTCCACAGCCCGCCACGGCCACCACCAGGGGCAGGCCCCCCACGCCGCGCAAGAGCGCGCGTTTCGGTAGGCGCATTGTTGACTCGTTCCTCCTCATTCGCTGATACACCGTCCCCAGTGGACGGCATTGCCCATGCCGTGAGCACAAGAGCCTTGTGACACCCGAGCTGACGTCTCTCGATAGGTCTCCCAGGTTGGGATCTGCCGCAGGACTGCCGGAGAATTGTACTGGCGCCCCCACTCACCGCCTGCCCTCAGGAGAGTCCATGCCGGACTCTGGGGGCAGGCGCGAGTTGCCGAGCAGGGCCCTCATGGACCCTAGAGGCCAACCCGGCCATGCGTCAAGAGGGGCATAGTCGTCCTGGGTGCGGGGGGCGCCGGCAAGGGGTACCGTGGGGCGTACGGCGGGGTGCAGGGACGGGATGGGGCCCCTCAGTGGGTGAGGATCTTGCTGAGGAACTGCCGCGTGCGCTCCTGCTGCGGCCGGGCAAAGAAGTCCGCCGGTGGGGCCTCCTCGACCACGACGCCGCCGTCCATGAACATCACGCGCGAGGCCACTTCCCGGGCGAAGCCCATCTCATGGGTGACCACTACCATGGTCATGCCGTCACGTGCCAGGCCGCGGATGACGTCAAGCACCTCGTTGATCATCTCTGGGTCGAGGGCTGAGGTCGGCTCGTCGAAGAGCATGATGCGTGGGCTCATCGCCAGCCCGCGGGCGATGGCGACGCGCTGCTGCTGCCCCCCGGAGAGCTGCCCCGGGTAGACTCCGGCCTTGTCCGGGATGCCGACGCGCTCCAAGAGAGCATGCGCCGTCTTCTCTGCTTCCCCCCGCGAGACACCCTTCACCTTTTGCGGGGCCAGGGTGATATTGTCCAGCACCGTCAGGTGGGGGAACAGGTGGAACTGCTGGAACACCATGATGATCTGGGCGCGTAGCTGGTTGACGTTCGTCTTCGGGTCGTGCACCGCCTGGCCATAGACGTACACCTGGCCGCTGTCAATCGTGTCCAGGCGGTTGATGCAGCGTAGGAGCGTGCTTTTCCCTGAGCCGCTGGGGCCACAGATGACCACCACGTCGCCGGGGGCGACGCTCCCGGAGATGCCTTTGAGCACCTCCAGCCGCCCAAAGCGCTTGTGCACCGCGTCGAAGACGATGGCGGCATCCGTAGTTGCAGGCGAGGCGATGGGCTTCGCGTCAGCGCTCGTCGCCACGGCAGAGGGCCTCCTGCAGCTGGGGAAGGTTCTCGAAGACGTAATCCGGTTGCGTGGGGCTGGCGGCGAGGTCGGCCCGCTGGGCCACCCCGGTAAGCACCAGGATCGTGGTCACCCCGGCCCGTTGCCCGGCGAGGATGTCTGTCAGCAGGCCGTCACCCACGATAGCCGTCTCGGCCGGCGACGCTCCAATGCGCTGCATGGCGACCTCGAGCATCGTGGCCGCCGGCTTGCCGACCACCATCGGGCTGACTCCGGTGGCGGCCTGCAGGTAGGCCAGGGTGGCCCCGTTCCCCGGCAGAAATCCCCCCTCGGTGGGGAGCGATAGGTCAGGGTTGGTGGCGATCAACCGCGCCCCGGCGCGAATGGCAAGGCAGGCCCGCTGCAATCGCTCATAGGTCAGGCGCCGGTCGAGGCCGCAGACGACCACCTCCGGTTCGCGGTCAACCAGGCGAAAGCCGTGTCCCAGCAGGGCCCGCACCAGGCCCTCTTCCCCGATGGCCATGACCCGGGCCCCCGGCGCCAGGTACCCCTGCAAGTACACCGCCGTCGCTTCAGAGGAGGTCAGCACTCCCTCCGGCCCCACGGCTATTCCCATGCCCGCGAGCTTGGCGGCGTACTGGTCGGCCGAGAGGGTGGAGTTGTTGGTGATGCACTGGCAGCGGCGCCCGCTGCGGCGCAGATAGCTGAAGAACTCGGCTGCCCCCGGCAAGGCGGTGCTCCCGGTGTAGACGACGCCGTCCAAGTCGAGCAGGATGGCGCGCAGGGCGCTCAGCGAGAGGGCCGAGCCGGGGCGTGACCTGTCGCCGCCACCGCCGGCGGGTGCGGTGCTGACGCTGCGGGCGTGCCTGATAGGAGATGCGGTATCGGCGTCCACGGGCCGGGAGAGTCTAGCACCCGGCGCCGCCGGCGGACGGACAAGGGGGCAGGCCGCGCTCGACGTCACCCTGATTCGGCACCACCACGTTCGGCCGCTACCTGGACGGCGCCCCTGAGCCCGGGAAACGTGAGGATCCGGCTGAGAGCATGACCGGCAGCTCCAGGTCTACGAGGTCCCGGAGTGCAGCGGATTCTCCCAGCGCAGGTCAGAGAACCGGGCGAAGTCGCCGTCGGTGGAGCAGAGGACGAGGCCGTGCTCGATGGCCAGTGCTGCAAGGTGGGTATCTGGTACCAGGTTCGCGCCCGCGCCCTGGCGCCGAAACAGCAGGTCCAGGGTGGCGCGGTGGCGGTCGGTCGGCTGCGGGACCCACACGGGCGGGCAGTCGAGCCACTCCTCCACCTGGCCCCAGGCCCCGGCGACGGGCTGGGGTCGCTCGAAGACGCGCGGGTTGGATACCAGGCGCACGAACGCCAGGAGGCTGGGCCAGGGCAGCCCTACCGGTGCCACCCCGTTCAGCCGCGCGTCGAGCCAGGCCCGCGCGGCGGGGTGCTGCGGGACCGTGGTGACATGCGCGTAGACCAACAGGTTTGCATCCACCAGGATCACCGGAAGGTCTCCCCTTCCGCGGCGGCCAGAGCCGCCGCGACGTCGTCCAGGCTGCCGACGAGGCAACGGCCGAGCGATACGGTAGCGGTGCGGTAGGGTCTCCTTGGTCGCGCCGGCGCCATCATCTGCTGCAGCCCGTAGCGCAGGGCCTCGTTCACCGCCTGCTTCAAGCTGAGGCCACGGCCCTCGCGGACGCGATCGAGGAGGGCCGCCACGTCGTCGTCGAGCGTCAGCGTCGTTCTCACAGGTCCAAGGATACATCAAGACATCGATCAGATGATGTCTTGATGACTATCCTCGCTTGGAAGAGCAGGACGTGACCCCTGTGGCGCGTTGACCACCGCCATCACCAGGGCCCGAACAACAGCGTCCGAATGATCGAAGGAGGCGCCGAGCACAGGGCTGGCGGGGTCGATCGGGCGGGGCTACCATGAGTCCCCGCATGGACGGCATTGCGGAGAGCCGGTACGAGCGGGAGCCGGTGGAGCCCCCGGTGGCGCCGCCACCGGGGGGGCGCCTCATAGACGACGACGAGCGGGGCTTCTGGGTGGCCTTTAACCGCACCCCCGGGGCCTGTTGCCAAAGTCGGGTATGGTGGTCAGGAGGAGCACGGTGCGGGGTACGCGGGCGCCCCGTGCACGCGACGGGAACGGCCGCTGGCCCGACCGGAGCTCGAACCGGGGACAGGCCCGCTTGAGAAGGGGGGGAGGGCCCAACGCCGCACCCCCATGGCCGGGCTGGGGCGCGCCGTTGGGCCAGCTTCTTGACGTCGTACGCGATGGCGCTGCCCAGCGCCTGGATCAGCACCTTGTCTCGCCCCCGACACTGCGCCCGCCGCAGCCCGTGACGGTCCTTCAGTTCGGCGTTGGCCGTCTCGACCCAGTACGCGCGGGCGCGCCGGCTGCGCTTGGCGGGTGGCGTGCGGAGATAGGCGACGACTCGGTCGCGCAGTCCCCCATCGTCCGGGCGCACGAGGGTGCGGGCGGCCGCCGGGTCGCAGCACTGCGCCTTGACCGGGCACGCCCCGCAGACCTTCGGCCGCCCGCGGTAGATCAGGCCACCGGCCGCCCCGGCAGTGCGCGAGGAGCCCTGGCGGGTGAGGAGCCTGCCCGGTGGGACACCGATAGCGATTAGCGATCGGCGCGAACTCGTACACGAAGCGGTCGGCAGAGTAGTCACCCCGGTCGCTCATGGTGCTGTGGGGCGGGATGCTCGCCCGGATGCCCTGCTGCTCCAGCGCCACGTAGTTGGCGTAGGTCCCGTACTTGGTATCCGCCACCACTTCGGCCACCGTACGCCCGGTCGTGCCTCGATGCTCCTTGAGCAGCCGGTCCAGCAGGTGCTCGTCGGCAACCTCGCCCGGAGTCACGTCCAGCGCGGTGATGAGACGCGCCCGCCCGCCGTCCACGCCGACGTGCGCCTTGTAATAGAAGGCGTAGGGGACCCCTCGCGCTTGACCAGCCCCGCGTCGGGATCGGTGCGACTGGTCACCAAGGCGTTCACCGGCCCCTGGTCCCCGTTGGGCACGTCCTCCGGACCGGCCACGTGCAGCGACGGGCGCGCCGCCGCGCCCGCCGTGAGGCCACCGGCCGAGTCCGGCGCCGGCTGCTCCCCCTCGCCGGGAGGGGCCGCTGGCGGCGTGGGATCGGAGACGGGATCTCCTGCCACACCGTCGCGACGTACCCGGCCGCGCTCGGCAGCTGAGTGAGCAGCGCCTGCGCGCCGGCCGACCCAAGACTGGCATTGGCCTTGACCAGCGTGCTGTCCACGTAGAGGACGTCGCCCCGCACCAGGCCGGCCCGCTCGCACTGCCGCACCACCTCGGTGAAAGCCGCCTGGTACACGGGCAGGCCGAAGCGCGCCCGCGCCTTGGACAGCATCGAGTGGTCCGGCGGCGTCTCGTCGAGGTCGTACCCCAAGAACCAGCGGAAGGCCAGGTGCAGGCGCGCCTCCTCGGCCAGCCGCCGCTCCGACGTGATGCCGTAGAGGTACCCGAGCAGCATCAGCTTGAACAGCACCACCGGATCGACCCCCGGCCGGCCGGTGTGGCTGTAGAACCGCGCCGTCAGCCGCGCACAAAGCTGAGGTCGAGCGTCCCCGATGCGCGCAGCAAGTGGTCGCTCGGGACCTGCGCTTCTAGCGAGAACTCGTAGAAGCGCTTCGGCGTGAATTCCTTACGGCCCAACATCGTGCCCCACCTCGAACAGGGGAGCCACCATCCTACTCAGACCTCGGCCGGTCCGGCCAGAGTTTGGCAACAGGCCCCCCGGAGTTGGCGCGGCCCGCTTCCGGCGCCTCCTGGCCCGCTTCGGCACGCTGGCCCAGGCCTGGGGGGCCAGCCCGGGGCAGCTGGCGCTGGCGGGGCTCGACCGGCGGACGCTGGAGACCTTGACCGCCCTGCGCCGCCGGCTCGATCCGGCGCAGGAGCTGGAGCGAGCCCGCCGCTACGGCGCCGAGGTGCTCACCTGGGGGGATGCCCATTACCCCCGGCGGCTGGCCGCCATCCCTGACCCCCCGCCGGTGCTCTTCCTGCGCGGAACGCTCCTCCCGGGAGATGAGCGGGCCCTGGCCGTGGTAGGGACGCGCCGCCCGACGTACTATGGGCGCGACGTTGCCGAGCGCCTCTCGGCCGCCGTTGCCGCTGCCGGGTTGACCATCGTCAGCGGGCTGGCCAAGGGGGTAGACACGCACGCCCACCGCGGGGCCCTCAGCGCCGGCGGGCGGACGATCGCCGTCCTGGGCCACGGCCTGCAGACGGTCTACCCGCCGGAGAACCGCCGCCTGGCCGAGGCCGTGGCCGAGCGCGGGGCACTCTTGACGGAATACGCCCCCGGCGTTGGCCCGGCCGCGGAGAACTTCCCGCCCCGCAACCGGATCATCTCCGGTCTCGCCGCCGGCGTGCTGATCGTCGAGGCCGGCGAGCACTCCGGGGCCTTGATCACCAGCCGGTACGCCGCCGAGCAGGGGCGCGACGTCTTCGCCGTCCCCGGCCCGATCAGCTCCTTGGCCAGCCGGGGCTGCCATCGGTTGATCCAGGACGGGGCCAAGCTGGTCACCGGCGCCGCCGACGTCCTCGAGGAGATCGAGCCCCACTCGGAGCGGGCGGCCCCCCGGCAGATGGTCCTCGACCTCTCACCGGGGGCCGGCCCCGGCCCGATCGACGGGGCCGGGGGGGAGGGGGCATCGACTCCACAGGAAGATGGGCTCGTCCGGCTGCTGGCCGAGGTGGGCCAGCCGGCCCACGTCGACCAGCTGGCCCGCCGAATGGCGGTACCGGTGCAGGAGATCAGCGGGACGCTGGCCTGCCTGGAAGTGCAGGGGCGCGTGCGCCACGTCGGCGGGATGCGCTACAACATTTCCGGGTAACGACGCCGGGGGGCCGCCCCCGGGTGCCGGGCTGGAACGGGCCCGATCCTCGAAGGGCGTCCTCCCGTGGGGGACGGGAACTCTCAAGCGGCTCGCTTCCGTATATGAGGGTAGTAGGCCACAGACAGCAGACAGAGGGGATAGCACAGAGCACCATGCGTCGACGCGAAGGCATTCTGCTGGCCGTGATCGCCTTGATCACGCTGCTCGCCGGGTGGATCGCCCTCCCGAACAACCCGGGCATCCACTTCTCCGCCGGCGACACCGACATCGACCTGGACTTTCGGGCCGTGCAGGGGCTCGACCTCCAGGGCGGGCTGCAAGTGCTCCTGGAGGCAAACCCGCCCCCGGGCCAGACGATCGACCGCGACGCCATGGAGGCGGCCCGCTCGGTCATCGAGCAGCGCGTCAACGCCTTCGGGACGACCGAGCCGGTGATCCAGCTCCAAGGGAACAACCGCATCGTGGTCGAGCTGCCGGGCATCAAGACTCAGGAAGACCGGCAGCGAGCCGTCCAGCTGTTCGGCGAGACGGGCCTGCTGGAGTTCCTGGACGTCGGGAGCACCAGCGTGCCGCAGGGGACGCGGGTAGAGCCCGGCCAGTACCCCACCGTCCTGACCGGCAAGAACCTCGATCCGCGACAGGTGAGCGTGACCTTTGACGAACGGAACCGCCCGCGCATCGCCTTCGGCTGGGACGCCGAAGGGGCCCGCATCTTCGGTGAGTACACCGAGCGGAACGTCGGCAAGTACCTGGCGATCGTCCTGGATAACGTCGTGCTCTCGGCGCCGGTCATACGTTCCCGCATCGACAGCCAGGGGGTGATCGAGGGTGGGTTCTCCCTGGACGAGGCGAGAGACATCGTCACCAAGCTGAAGTATGGGGCCTTGCCGGTGCCCATGCGGGTGATCCAGCAGCGGGAGGTTGGAGCCACCCTGGGCGAGGACTCCGTGCGCCAGAGCATCACCGCCGGGACCGTCGGACTGGGTATCGTCCTGGCCTTCATGCTCATCTACTACCGCTTGCCGGGCTTGCTTGCCGGGCTGGCCCTGATCATCTACGCCTTGATTACCTTCGCCATCTTCAAGAATCCCTGGGCGCCGGTGACTATCACCCTGGCCGGGATCGCCGGCTTCATCCTCTCCATCGGCATGGCGGTGGACGCCAACATCCTGATCTTCGAGCGCATGCGCGAGGAGCTGCGTGGGGGACGTTCCCTCGCCTCGGCGGTGGAGACCGGATTCGCCCGCGCCTGGAGCAGCATCTGGGACTCCAACGTCTCCACCTGGATCACTTGCGCCATCCTGTTCTACCTGGGCTCGGGGATCGTGCGGGGCTTCGCCCTGACCCTGGCCATCGGCGTCGCCGTGAGCATGTTCACCGCCATCACCGTGACGCGCACGTTCCTGCGCACCCTTGTGGATGCGGGGATCCGGTTTAACCCGGCCCTCTTCGGCGTGCAGGCCCCCCGCACCACGCCGGGCATCCCGGCGCGCCCGGCGGGCGCCCCGGGCGCGGCCGGCGGTGTTGCTCAGCCGTTGGGGGCCTGACGTGTTCAACATCATCGGGCGGCGACGCTTCTACTTTCTCCTCTCCGGCCTGCTGATCGCGCCCGGGATCGTCGCCCTGCTCCTCTGGGGTCTGCGTCTGGGCGTAGACTTCACCGGCGGCAGCCTGTTGGAGGTGCGCCTGGCCCAATCCCCTCCGCCGGCGGCGGTGCGCGACGTGTTCGTCGAGAACGGCGTCACCGAGGTCAGCGTGGTGACGAGCACCGACCCCTCCGGCCGGTCAAGCTACAACATCCGCTTGCCGGCGCTGGAGACGCCGCGCAAGAACGAGATCCTGGCCCGGCTAGAGGAACGCTTCGGCACGGTCACGGAGGACCGCTTCGAGACCGTGGGACCGGCGGTCAGCGCCGAGACGACGCGCAACGCCCTGTACGCCACCGGACTGGCGGCGCTGGCCATCCTGGGATACCTCACCTTCGCCTTCCGCCAGGTGCCCAAGCCGTGGCGCTACGGCGCCTGCGCCGTGGTCGCCTTGCTGCACGACACCCTGCTCGTGCTTGGCCTGTGGGCCATCTTCGGGCGCTTCTTCGGCCTGGAAGTGGACTCCCTGTTCGTCACCGCCATCTTGACGGTGATCGGATTCTCGGTGCACGACACGATTGTCGTCTTTGACCGCATTCGCGAGAACGTGCGCCGCTTCCATGGGGAGTCGTTCGAGCGGATCGCCAACTTTAGCGTGAATCAGACGCTGGACCGGTCGATCAACACCGGCCTGGCCACGATCTTTACCTTGACGGCGCTGCTCTTGATGGGTGGCAGCACCATCCGCAACTTCGTGCTCGTGCTGCTCATTGGGATCATCTCCGGGACGTACTCCTCCATCTTCAACGCCACCTGCCTGCTGGTGGTGTGGGAGAACGGTGACCTGACTCGCTTCTGGCAGCGCCTCACCGGGCGCCGACGGCCGGTGCCCGTCGCCGCCGGCGCCTGAGGCGGGTGGCGAGGACTTACGTGTTGGGGGTGCCCGGAGGCTCGGCCTCTAGACCCCCCGGGGTGAGGCCGGCCGGTGTTGGAGGCTCGCCCACGGGTTCGAGCGTGCCTGCAGTGACGACGTGGGCCTGGATGGCCCCTTGCATCGCCATCGTCTCCTGGGCGGCACGGGCCTCGCCGGCTGCGCCGACACGGACGGCGACGATCGTGTCGCCCTGGTCGAGGCGCAAGGCGTAGCGCATCGCCAGGTCGTGAGGCAGGCCCCGAGTGCGCTGCACGAGCGCGCCGGCGGTGGCCCCAAGCGCGGCCCCCACCAGCACTTCCAGGGCCCTGACCATGCCACTGGGGACGAGATCGCGTACGGCCAGCGGGGCCAGCGGGGCCAGCGGGTCGGCCCCCATTTCCGGGAGTAGCTGAGGCACCAGAAAGACGGCCAGGGCGGTGAGCAGGCCACCGCCGATGGCGCCTATCAAAGCGGAGACGCTGATGCGCTCGGTGCGATTCACCAGACGGGCCGGCTCTCCCACCGGCAGCACGGGGACGCGTCCCGCGAGGAGGAGGCGCCCCCCACCGGCGCGGCCCACGGCGGAGATTGCCTCCGGCGTGAGACCGTCATCGAGCAAGGCGCGCGTCGCCTGCTCGGCCTCACTCAGTGTGGTGAAGGCCCCGATGACTAACGGCAACTAGATCCTCTCCCACGAGGGACGCGGCACTGCGCCGCCGCGGGACAAGCGGTACGCACCCGGCCGCTGCCCACGCCCGGACGGCGACCCCATGCCGCATAATGCACTATCGGCACAGGTCCCGGCAACTACAGATCGTTGTATCGGTCCCTGGCTGCATGGGCCCCTCGAGGTGGCCACGACTCCAGCCGAGGGATGAGACGTGTGGCGATCCATGCACCGGCCAGTCACAGGCGCACGGCAGGAGCGATATGGCGGACGGCAAGCTGCGGGGAAAGACGGCGTTGGTCACAGGGGCCGGCTCGGGCATCGGCGAGGCCATCGCGATGCTCTTCGCTGCCCAGGGGGCCGGCGTGGCTGTCGTGGACTTTGACCCAACAGGGGGGGAGCGCACGGCGCAGCGGATCGCCGACGCCGGGGGCAACGCCACGTACATCCTGGCCGACGTCTCGCGGGCGGGCGACGCCGAGCGTATGGTAGCTCAGACCCTGGCGCGCTTCGGTCGCCTGGACATCTTGTGCAACAACGCCGGCATCGGCGTTGCGGCCGTGTGCCATGAGACCAGCGAGGCCGATTGGGACCACACCATGGCCGTCGACCTCAAGGGGGTGTTCCTGGGCTGTAAGTACGCCATCCCGCACATGCTCCGGCAGGGCCGGGGCGTGATCTGCAACACCGCGTCCGTTGCCGGGCAGGTAGGCGTGCCCAACCGAGCGGCGTACTGCGCCGCCAAGGCGGGGGTCTTGGGGCTGACGAAGTCCATTGCCATCGACTACGCCGAACAGGGGATCCGTTGCAACGCCCTCCTCCCTGGGACGGTGGACTCCCCATGGATTGGAAAGATCCTGGCCCAGCAGGCCGATCCACAGGGGCAGCGCAAGCTGATGGAGGCCCGCCAGCCGCTGGGGCGCATGGGCCGCCCGGAGGAGATTGCCGGGGCGGCCCTCTTTCTGTGCTCGGACGACGGCGCCTTTGTCACGGGCACCGGACTGGTGATCGACGGGGGCTTGACCGCCCGCTGACTCAAGCCCGCACAGCCCTCGGTCATCAGTCGGCAGCGCTCACGACCACAGCCGGCCATGGACCATCGACCGCGTGGCCCGGCGCCTCTCGCCAGGGGCACCGGCCCGTCCTGGGGGCAGGGAGCAGGCCGTTATGAGCCTGCTCTAAGCACCTAGCGGGGGAGCGGGAGCTTGATTGGGCGCCCCTCGCGAGCCGACTGCTCGGCGGCGAAGACGATCTCGTACGTCTTGGCATCCTCCGCGATCATCAGCCGGGGCTGCCGGTCGTTCAGAATGGCGTCTACGAGGTCATCGATCTCGCCGGGGAAGGGGTGATGGGTCACCTCCGGCGTGTCCGGCAAGATGGTGGGGAACTGGGCCCACCCTTCCAGCCCTGGGTCGAGGTAGGTGGTGCGGAAGCGGTCGTTGATCAGCGTCCCCTTGGCCCCGTGGAGTCGGACGTTAAAGGTGTACTTGACGTTCCCTTCCAGGACGCAGCCGACCTTGCCGATGGCCCCATTGGCGAAGCGGATCAGCGTCAGGATGGTGGGGTCCCACTCCATCACGTCGGTGAAGTTCCCGGCGTAGGCGAACACCTCGGTGGCTTCGGCACGGACGAACTGGCGGATGGCGTCCACAGCGTGGCAGCCGGCGGCGGGGAGGGCCGAGCCACCCTTCTCCTTGGTCTTGACCCAGGGGTAGCCGGGGTACCACTTCTCCCAGTTGCCAGAGAAATAGTCGCACTCGGCGTAGTAGATATCGCCGAAGAAGCCGGCGTCGATCATCTGGTGCACGGACTGGAAGTAAGGGCTCCAGTGCAGCTCGAAGCCCCCCTGACTCTTCACGCCGGCCTTTTCAATCGCCCGTTCCACCCGCCGCAGGCCCTGCAGATCGAGAGCGACGGGCTTCTCGATCAGGACGTGCTTTCCGGCTTCAGCGGCGGCCACGCCTTGCTCTACGTGCTCGTGGTTCATCGAGCACACGGAGACGACGTCCACGCGGTCGTCTTTGAGGAGCTCCTGGTAGTCCGTGTAGATGCGGGCATCGCTGAGGCCATGGGTGTCCCTCGCCCGCTCGGCATTCACACGCTGGTGGCTGGCTAAGGCCACCACACGACAATGCCTGTTTTGTACATACGCCTTGATGTGCTCGCCGGCCACCCAGCCAATGCCGATGATGCCGACGCCGAGGGTTCGGGCCTGATCGTTGGTCATGGGGGAAGTCGCCATAAGGGTGTTCACCTTCACAATGGAGTCTCTTGGGCCCGTTGGGGTGCCGGCAGCGAAGGAAATCGGAACGCCGTAGTGCCCGGTAGTGCCCGGTAGTGCCCGGCCGGTGGCACGATGGACCATTTTCCCACCGGCTGCGCCCCGCGGCCGGCCGCGACCATGGGGCATGAATACCGGTGATCTTCAGTGCAGTCGTCCTGACGGCTCGCCGTCACCATCCCGGATGAGAATGGGCCATTCTCTAACCAGTGTGGCCGTTATGGTGCACCGGCGGAGGCGCCGCCGCAAGCCGCGCCCGGCCCCAGGCCGGTTGAGGGCGCCGACGATGGGCAATGGAGTATAACGACGGGCCGTGGCGATGACCGCTGAGGGCTGCGGGTGAGGGTCCTGGCCGTCGTCAGCGGCCAGAAGTGGCTGGGGGGACTGACGATTCACACGGCGCTCCTGTGCCGTGAGCTGGAGCGCCTGGGGCACCAGGTGGCGGTCGTGTCCATTGGAGAGGACGCCGTGGTCGACCTCTTCCCCCACACCCGTACCCGCTATGGTCCCCGGACGGGGGCTCGCCCGGACGGTGGGCCGGCGATGGATGGCCCGGCCGGCCGGACCGATCTCCCGCAGCCGCCCCAGCGGGGGGAGGACTACGTATTCCGCTACGAGGTGGTGGCGGATGCGGCGCGCTACCTCCCGCCGGGACGGCTGGCGGTGCGCCGGGCACTGGCTCCGGTGGCGCGCCTGGGGATGGCCGTGGTCGTCCCGCCGGCCGACCGCTCGCGGGCCCCGCTGCGGCAGGCGCGGGGCCTGGCCGCCTCCCTGGCTCGAGGTCTGGGGGCGGCGCTGGACGCCGGGCTCAGCGGGGGGGCCGCCGAGGCGCCCTTTCTGGCTCGCCTCCTGCTGCACACGGACGAGGAGGATCTGCGCCGCCTGGAGGAGATCCGGCGCTGGTTCCAGCCGGATGTGGAGTACGCCTGCGACCTGGCCCTCGTCCCGATGATGGCCCGCCTGCAGGATCTCTCCATACCCCTGGTGGCGGCGGCCCAGGGCTTTGAGATCGTCCAGCGCCGGGGCGTGGGGCTGTTGACTGGGCTGCACGCCGCCCGCCATCGGCTTGATCTGGTGCTCTCTGGCTCCAGAGCCAACGTGGACGAGAACCTCCGGCAACTCCCCCTGTTCCAGGATGGGGCATTGCCGGTGCGGGTCGTCCCCTACGGCGTCTCCCTGGACGGGGGCTGGGAGATGAGCCGCGCGCGGGCGGTCGAGCGCGTCCGGGATCTGGAGCGCCAGCTGACGCCGGACCAGCGGGGGGCCGGCGGGCTGTGGGGGAGCGGAGACGAACCGCCCCCATTCATCGCCACCTCCTTTTCCCGCATTGACGTGGAGAAGGGCACCGATCTGGCCCTGCACGCCCTGTCTATCCTGCGCCGCCAGGGAGTCCCGGCACGTCTGTGGATCGCCGGCAACGCCATGCCCGGCTCAGCCTACCTGGACGTCCTGCGCCAGAAGATCCGCTTGTTGGACCTGGGGCACTGCGTCAGCTTGATCGGCACGCTCCGTGACCAATCGGACAAGATCGCCCTGTTGCGGGCCAGCGATGCCTTTGTCGCCGGGTTTATTCGCTCCGAGCCCTTCGGCCTGGTGTTGACTGAGGCCTTTGCCACCGAGCTGGCGGTGGTCGCCCCGGCCACCGGGGCGGCGCCGGAGCTGATGGCGTACGTCGGGGACACGTCCACGCTCTACCCGCCCAATGACACCGGAGCGCTGGCCGAGCGGCTCCAGGGCCTGCACCTGGACCCGGCCCGCCGGGCGGCCCTCGCCCACCGCCAGCGTCAGGCCTTTACCACCCACTTCAATGCCACGGAGATGGCCAGGGTCACCGCCGCCGAGTTCGAGCGGGCGATCCAGGGGCGAGGTGGCCGTCCCCACGGCTCCAACGGACGCCGGCGGCCGGCAGGCTGCTAGACTCGGCGCTAGTGGTCCAAGGGCGTCCAGGGCGCACATTCGAGCAGCTCTCACCTGGAGCATCGACGAACGACCTTTCCATAGGTGCATAGGAGCTCGACATGCGCGCCGTGCTGCCCCATCTCGCCGCCAGACCGTTTCCCGCGCTGCGTCGCGGCGTCCTGGAGACGCTCCAGGTCAACCTGGGGTACCGCTGTAACTTGCAGTGCGTCCACTGCCACGTGAATGCCGGCCCCCGACGCATGGAGATGATGGGGCGGGAGACGGCCGAGCAGGTGATCGCCTACCTGCGCCGGGCAGGGATTAGGACGCTGGATCTGACCGGCGGTGCCCCGGAGCTCAACCCGCACTTTCGCTCCCTCGTGGAGAGGGCCCGTGCCCTTGGCGTGCGCGTGATTGACCGCTGCAACCTCACCGTGCTGTGGGAGCCGGGCCAGGAAGACCTGGCGGCGTTCCTCGCCGCCAACGGCGTGGAGGTGGTGGCCTCCCTCCCCTGCTACCTGGAGGAGAACGTCGACCAGCAGCGCGGGCGGGGTGTGTTCGAAGGGAGCGTCCAGGGATTGCTCCGCCTGAATGCGCTGGGCTATGGGCGGCCCGGCTCGGGCCTCATCCTGGACCTGGTGTACAACCCCATCGAGCCGCAGCTCCCGCCGCCACAGGCGGAGCTGGAGCAGGACTACCACGACGAGCTGGAGCGGCGCTTCGGGATCGTATTCAACCGCCTCTACACGCTGGCCAACATGCCCATCCAGCGCTTTGGGAGCCTGTTGCTCTCTACGGGTCGCTTCGACGAGTACATGGCCCTGCTCCAGGGAGCGCATCGGGACGAGAACCTGGATACCGTGATGTGCCGCTCGCTGATGAGCGTGGACTGGCAGGGCCACGTCTACGATTGTGACTTCAACCAGATGCTCGGACTCCCCCTGACCCTCGAGGGGGCGGACGAGGAAGCAGGGGGCGGGCACGGGAGTGGCCGGAGCGGCCGGAGCGGTCGGCGGGTGCACCTCACCGAGCTGTCGAGTGCCCAGCTGGAAGGCAACGTCATCGCCGTCGCGGGGCACTGCTACGGCTGCACCGCCGGGCAGGGGAGCAGCTGCAGCGGCGCGCTGGCCTAGGGTGCCCCTAGGCGAACCCCAGGCGGCGCTCTTTCAGGGAGATGTACCCTTCTCGCCCCGGGCCGGGCCGCCCGACGACGACGTGGTCGAGCACCTCGATGTCCAGCAGCCGTCCGGCGTCGGCGGCGTCTGTGGTGATGCGGACGTCCTCGGGGGAGGGAGTGGGATCGCCGCTGGGGTGATTGTGGACGACGATCACGGCGGCGGCGTTCTCCCGGATGGCGTCACGGAACAGCTCGGCCACGCGGACGGTGCTGGCGTTCAGCGTTCCGCGGTACACCTCGCGCACGGCCATGACGTGGTTCTTGGTGTTGAGCAGGACGACCCGCAGGTGCTCTCAATCCAGCAGGGTCATCTCGGACGCGACGAGATGGTAGACGTCACGCGGGGAATGGATCTCCGTGCGCTGCGCCGGCTCTAGGGCCGTCAGGCGGCGCCCCAGCTCGAGGGCGGCTTGCACCTCCGCCGCCTTGACCGGGCCGACGCCGGCCAGGCCTTTCAGCTCTACGGTGGAAGCCTTGGCCAGGCCGGCCAGGCCGGCCAGGCCGCCCAGGCGGGCCAGCGCCCGGTTGGCCACGTCCAGGGCGCTTTCCCGGGACCGGCCCGAGCTGCCGGTGCGCCAGATGATGGCCAGCAGCTCGCCGTTGCTGAGGTGCTCCGGCCCGTAGCGGGCGAGGCGCTCCCGCGGGCGCTCGCTGCTGGGCATGTCCCGGATCAAGAGGTACTCCCGACCGGTGGCCGCCGGGGCGCCGCTCGGCCCTGCCCCGTTCACTGAGCGGGCATCTGGTCCGGGGCCGGTGGCCTGCCCGGACGTTTCAGTAGTGGTGTTCGGGCTCGTCCCTCTGGGGACTGCGGGGGCTCTGGGGGCTCTGGGGGCTGCTCGCCCCGGTTTGGGAGCAGACCGGCGGGAGCTGGCGCGCAGCACGGCGGAGGACGTCGCTCGGGGCATGTCAGTCGGTATCGTACCCGGACGGCGGCCGGCGTACCATCAGCCTCCGTCCCTCCACCCCGCTCTGAACAGGCGGCCCGGCGGCGAGCCGGGAGGGGAGGGGGCACCGAGAGCGGCCCTCTACCGGCACCGCTTCCGCCTCCTGGCCGGGCTGACGCTCCTGGCCTTGCTCCTGCGCATCTGGGCCCTCGACCAGTCGCCCCTCGGCCTGGATCCGGGCGAAGCCTCCATTGGCTACAACGCCTACTCCGTCTTGCGCACCGGCCGAGACGAGTACGGCTAGCCGTGGCCCCTGACCTTCCGGGCTTTTGGCGAGTACAAGCGCCCGGCCTACGTCTACGCCGCCATCCCAGGTATCGCCCTCTTGGGCCCGACGCCGGCCGGCGTCCGCATCGCGGCCGCCGTCGCCGGGACGCTGTCGGTTCCGGCGCTCTACGCCGTGGCCACGCTCCTGCTGCGGAGCTGGCGGGGGGCGCTGGTGGCGGCGACCATGCTCGCCCTCTCGCCCTGGCACCTCCAGTTCACCCGGGCCGCTCGAGAGGCCAGCCTGCTCGTCCTGGCCATCCTCTTGCTCGCCGGGGCCTTGCTGCGGGCGTGGCACGCGCCTCCCGCCGAGCGCCCCGGTCGCCCGGCCGGCTCCAACCTCCTGTACGTCGGCGCCGCCCTGGCCTTTCTCCTGGCGGTGTACAGCTACCCCGGTGGCCTCCTCTTCACCCCGCTGCTCGTGCTCGTCCTGGTATGGGCCTACGGGAGCCGGGTGCGCCGCCGGCCGCGAGCGTGGCTGGGAGCCGCCCTGGCCATTGCCGCCCTGGGTCTGGTGCCCCTGGTGGTACAGCTCACCGATGGCCGGGCGCGGGCGGGCCTCAGCCAGGCCTCGATCTTCAACTTCCCGGCGGTGCGTCAGCTGGCCGAAGCCCGCGTCGCACGCGACCGTCGGGAAGGTGCCCCGCGGCTGCTCAACAGCTCGATGATGGTGGCCCTGCGCCAGGCGGTCAACGCCTATCTGACTCACTTCGACCCGACCTATCTCTTCACCCGCGGGGACGCCGAGTGGCGCCACCACTCCAGCGACGCCGGCCAGCTGTACTTGTGGGACGTGCCCCTCCTGGGGATTGGCCTGGTGAGGGTCGCCCGAGGCTGGCGACGCCCGGCGGCGATGCGCGCCATCGGGGCCTGGCTGCTGATCGGCCCGTTGCCGGTGGCGTTCGCCGAGAACGCCCCCCACGCCGTGCGGTCGATCGTCATGCTCCCGGCGTGGTACCTCCTGGCGGCCGCCGGTGTGTCCCCCCCCTGTGGCGCTGGCTCCGGCGCCGGGGCTATGAGCGAGACTGGTTGCTGCTTCTCGTCCTGAGCCTGGCCTTCTCTATACCTTCTACCGCTACTACCCCATTGAGCACGCCCCATCCTGGCAAAGCGGGATGCTGGAGGGCTTTCGCGCGGCGCAGGCGGAGGTAGACGCCGGACGCTACCGGCGCGTCGTCATCCCCCAGGAGATGTCTCCTTCGTACATCTACGCCCTCTATGCCAATGGCTATGACCCGCACTCCTACCTGACCCAGGGCGGCAGTGTCGTCGACCCCAGCGGCCCGTTCTTCCCTGCACCCGGCCCGCTGCAGTTTCGCCCCTACGAGGTGCGGGTGGTGGACTGGCGCACCGAGCCGCGGCTCCCGGAGGTGCTCTACGTCTTGGAAGCCTCGAACCGTCTACCCCCGGGGCTGGAGGTGGTCAAGGTGGTCAAGGTGGTCAAGGGCGTGGGGGGCCGGGATAGGCTGCAGCTCGTGGCCGCCCCGGGCGGGTGATACGTCCCAGGCTAAGACCTCAGGGCGCCCAGCAGCAGCTCGGCGCTGCAAACGCTGAGATAGGCGACGCCGAAGACGGCGACCGCCGTCCCCAGGAGCACCCTCAGGGCGCCGGCGTCGAGCAGCCCGGGGTCGTCCGTGACCAGGAGGCTGACCACGGCCAGGGTGATGGCCAGGGCGCAGGTCACGCGCCCGGTGAAGGTGCGGGCGATGTGGAGCCGGCTCACGTCTCTACGTACGCCCCGGCATGTTGGTGCGGTGCCCCCTTCGAAGCCCTAGGGCTTCGCGCTCCACGAACGTCCCGGCCGGTACATAGGGGACGATGATACGGGCCGGGTGGAGGCTGTTACCATCCCACCAGGGGCTTGGCACGGCGCGGACGCCGTCGTTGAACGAGGGAAGGGACAGGGAGAGCGGCAGGGGGAATGGCACCAAGCGGACGGCGAGACCTGCGCGTCGGCATGGCCTCCCTGGCGGCACGGGCGGCGGCGACGGCATCGCGGGTGTTGAAGCGGGGGGGCGGGACGGCCCTGCCCGGCCTGATCGCCGAGCGTGTCGCGCCGGGGCTCCTGGCCCACCTGGCCGGCCAACTCCCGGGCGGCGTGGTGGTAGTCACCGGGACGAACGGGAAGACCACCACCAGCCACATGCTGGCAGCTATCTTCCACCGGGCGGGGCTGTCTCCGGTGCGTAACGCCTCCGGCTCCAACCTCTCGCGCGGGATCGCGGCGGCCCTGGCCGTGCACGCCGACTGGACGGGGCGCCTGCGTCTCCGGCCGGCCGCTCCGCCGGGTGGGGGCTCCCCAGGGGCCGGCCTCTCTGCGCAGCGAGACGCGAGGCACGGCGGAGCGGTGGGCCTCTTCGAGACCGACGAGGCGGCGTTCGCTCGTGTCGTGCCGGCGGTGCAGCCGGGCGTGGTGGTGGTCACGAACCTGTTCCGCGACCAGCTTGACCGCTACGGGGAGGTGGACACGGTGGCGGCGATCTGGCGCACTGCCCTCTCCGCCCCCGCCCGGGGCAGCACGCCGGGCACGCTCGTGCTCAACGTAGACGACCCCACGGTGGCCTCGTTAGCCCCGCCAGGGGACGAGGGGGCGCCAGTGCCGCCGGTCGGGGGCACCGCGGGGGCCCTCTTGTTTGGCATCGAGGATGCCCGCTGGGGGCACCCGGGCCCGGAGCACGCGGCCGATGCCAAGGTCTGTCCTCGATGCGGCGCGCGCCTGGAGTACCCGGTGTGCTTTTACGGGCATCTGGGTCACTACCACTGCCCCAACGGGCACCGCCGCCCGGCGCCGGCGGTCAGCGCGACGCGCCTGGAGCCGCACGGCTTTGACGGCACCGATCTGACCTTGACCACGCCGGCCGGGGAGCTCGCCTTCCGTCTCCCCCTGCCCGGCCTCTACAACGTCTACAATGCCCTGGCCGCCGCCGCCGGGGCGCTCGCCACCGGCGTCCCGCTCTCCGCCGTGCGTGAGGGCCTGGCCGGCTTTACAGCCGCCTTTGGTCGCCTGGAGCGCGTCCAGGTGGGGGCGCACGTCGTCTACCTCGTCCTGGCCAAGAACCCTGTGGGGATGAATGAGGCCTTGCGCACGCTCTTCGCCGATGGCCGGCCAAAGCACCTCTTGATGGCCCTGAACGACCTGGACGCCGACGGGCGGGACGTATCCTGGATCTGGGATGCCGACTTCGAGCACGTCGCCGGCCAGGCGGCCAGCCTGACCGTCTCCGGCCGGCGCGCCGAGGAGCTGGCCATGCGCCTCAAGTATGCCGGGGTGGCCGGCGGGACGGCGCTGGAGATCGAGCCCGACCTGCGCCGGGCCCTGGATCGGGCTCTGGCCATGATGCCCGCCGGGGAGACGCTCTACGCCGTGCTGACCTACACCGCCATGTTGGGGCTGCGCCACGTCCTCGCCGAGCGCGGCCACCTGATGGCCTACTGGGACGAGGGGGCCGACGTTTCAGGTCTCAATTCCCAGGTCTCACGTCTCACGTCAGGTATGGAACG
The DNA here is from genome assembly GCA_030447525.1 of Chloroflexota bacterium. Classification (GTDB taxonomy): domain Bacteria; phylum Chloroflexota; class UBA11872; order UBA12225; family UBA12225; genus JAUJOR01. Next base: position 356,951 of record JAUJOR010000001.1, read on the forward strand.
ACCATGAAACTAGTGCTCGGCCACCTCTATGGCGATCTCCTGAACCTGTACGCCGATCGGGGAAACATCATCGCCCTGCAACAGCGCTGCGCCTGGCGTGGCGTCGACCTGGAGGTGCGCCAGATCGGGATCGGCGAGGCCGTGCGGCCGGACGCCCTCGATCTCCTCTTCATGGGGGGCGGGCAGGACGGCGACCAGCGCCTCATGGCCGACGACCTTTTCCGGCTCAAGGCCGACGCCCTGCGCGGGGCGCTCGTTGACGGCCTGCCTATGCTCGCCGTCTGTGGGGGGTATCAGCTCTTTGGGGAGTACTACCAGCCGGCGGAGGGCCCGCCCCTCCCTGGGCTGGGGCTGTTCGACCTGCACACGGTGCACCCCGGGCCCCGCGTCCGGCGCTGCATCGGGAACGTCGTGGTGGAGTGGTTGACGGCGGGGACCGTAGACCAGTCGCACGTCTCGAGCCGCGAGTCGCACGTCTCAGCTGCCGAGACGGGACCGGGGGCGAGACTTGTGACTCGGGCGCCCGCCCCGGCACCCCTTGGGCGCGGCGCGACCCCGCCGGTGCGGCGCACCACGCTCGTCGGCTTCGAGAACCATGGGGGGCGCACCTACCTCGGTCCAGGGGCGCGGCCCCTGGGGCGCGTCATCAGCGGGCACGGCAACAATGCGCGGGACGGCACGGAAGGGGCCGTCGTCCACCAGGCGTACGGCACGTACCTCCACGGGTCGCTGCTGCCGAAGAACCCTCACCTGGCCGACCACTTACTGACGCTGGCCCTGCGGCGGCGCCACCCGGGGGCGACGCTGGCCCCGCTGGACGATACCGCGGAGTGGCGGGCCCACGAGGCCATAGTGAAGCGATATGGCCGGCGGGGGGCGGTGCGTCGAGCGGCCTGAAGGGCCTGAGACCTCATGAACCTGGACGCCCTGGCACTTGGCGCCGTGTGCGCCGAACTGCGCCGCACTATCCTGGGTGGACGGGTGCAGCACGTGCATCTCCCGGACGAGCATGGCCTGGCGATGGAGCTCTACGCCGCGGGTCAGGCGCGCTGGCTCTATGCCTCGGCCCACCCACAGCGCGCCCGGCTGCACCTGGTCACGTCCCGGCCGCCGCGCCCCTCGGACGACGTGACGCCAGTCCTGCTCATGTTACGGAAATACGTGCACGAGGGCCGGCTGGACGGCGTGCGGCAGCCGGCCCTCGAGCGGATCGTCCATCTGCAGTTCAGCAAGCGTGCGCCGTCCGGCGCGATCTGGCGCACCACGCTGGTGGTCGAGCTGATGGGACGACAAAGCAACCTCATCCTCCTGGACGAGGATGGCACGGTGATGGACGCAACGAAGCGCGTCGGGCCGCAGCAGAGCCGCAGCCGGGTGGTGCTACCGCAGCGGCGCTACGATCCGCCAGCGATGCCAGAGCGCCTCGATCCCCGCCGGGTACAGGAGGGTGACCTGGCTCTGCGTGGGGCCACGGCCGCGCCGGAGCAGCCCCTGCGCCAGCTCCTCGTAGGTGCCGTGCAGGCCTGCAGCCCTCTGCTGGCCCGGGAGGTAGTCTACGGCGTCCACGGCGACGCCGGAGCCACGGTGGGGCGCGACGGCTGGGAGGGGCTGGCCGCAGGGCTGCGGGAGGTGTGGGGGGCGTCCGAAGAGGGACGTTGGGCGCCGACGGCGGCCTTCGAGGGGGAGCGCCTCGTCGCCTACGCCGCCTACCCGTTGCGGAGCTTCCCGGACGTCCGTCCGGCGCCGAGCATCAGCCGGGCCATCGAGCGCTGGTTCGAGGAAGCGGCGCCGGCGGCGGGGCCGGAAGGCCCCCTCCAGGTGGGTACCCTGCAGGCGCGCAAGGCCCCCCTGCGCCAGGCGCTGGAAGGGGCCCGTGACCGGCTGCGGGCCAAGCGCTACTCCCTGCAGCAGGGGCTGATCGACGAGGCGGAGGTGATCCGGCTGCGCCGCGCCGGGGAGCACCTCCTGGCCTTTGGCCGAGAGCTGGCGCCTGGTACAGATCGCTTCAGCCTGCCGGATGACTCCACGACGCTGGCGGCCGACCCGACGCTCAGCGCGGTAGAGAACGCCCAGCGGTATTTCTCCCGCTACGCCAAGGCCAAGGGGGCCGCGCGGGAGGTACCGGCGCTCCTCGCCGCCACGGAGCACGAGCTGCGCTACCTGGACGAGGCGCTGACCCACCTCGACCTGGCCGAAGGGCCGGACGAGATCGCCGGCCTGCGGGCGGAGTGGGGGGAGCTGGGGTACCTCGGGGCCGGCGGACGCCCAAAATCCAGGGGCGGGGCTACCGGCAAGACCAGGCGACGCCAGCCGGACCGGCACCAGGGCCGAGGGGCGGCGCCGTACCGCCGCCTGGTGATCGACGGCTTCGAGGTGCTGGTGGGGCGGAGCGGGAAAGGGAACGACGCCCTCCTGTCGCGCGACGGGCACCCCGCCGACCTCTGGCTGCACGCCCGGGGCCTACCCGGAGGGCACGTCCTCATTCGCACCGCCGGGCGCCCCGTACCGGACCCGGTTCTACGCCAGGCGGCAGGGATCGCCGCCGGTCAGAGCCAGGGCCGCACCGCCCCCACGGTCGCCGTCGACTACACCCTGCGCAAGTACGTCGACCGGATCAAGGGGGCCCCACCGGGGTTGGTCACCTATAGGGGGGAGCGGACGATCCACGTCCCGCCAGCTGAGTAGGAGCGCGTCGGACGTCCCCGACCCGCCAGGAGAGCGCTGGCGCCGAGCGCAGGGCGCCCGGCGCTCAAGGACGGCGGGCGACGAAGATGGCCCGGGGCGACGTGCGGGTAAGCGGGTCGCCCCGGTAGGTGCCATATGTCGCCTCCACGGCGTACCCCTCCCGCTCCAGCAGGGCCCGCACCTGATCCGGCTCCGCCAGGCGCAAGCGGTAGGTAAACTGGGCCAGCCGGCTGGCCGGGGCGTCGCTGAGAGGTTCGGCGGCGTAGTAGCGCACCTCCGAGACGCCCTGCCGGCGTGCGGGATCGTAGGTGTAGTCCTTGATGCGCAGTACGGTCTGGCCCTGCCAGGGCAGGGCGAGGCGCTGGGTGATTCCGGTCTCGTTCTGCCGGTCGTCGTCGTTCGGTGGGAACACGTCCAGGACGAAGCGCCCTTCCGGGGCCAGGTGGCGGGCGACGGCGCGCAGGCAGCTCGCCTGGCCCGCCTCGTTGTCCAGGAGCCAGAAGGAGTTGTAGGCGATAAAGACGAGGCCGAACTGGCGCCCAGGGAGATCAAAGGCGGCCATGTCCGCTTCCACCCAGTCCAGTCGGGCGGCCACGGACGGGGGGAGGCGAGCGCAGCGCGCCCGGGCGCGTTCCAGCATCCCGGGGGCGCGCTCCAGGCCGGTGACCCGGTGTCCCTTACGCGCCAGGGCGATGGCAACACGGCCGCTCCCGGCGGCGAGCTCGAGGACGGCGCCGCCGGAGGTGCCGGCCAGCTGGTGCCAGAAGCCGAGCTCTGCCCCCCGGCAGGCGGGATGCTCCAGGTCATACAGGCGGGCGATCGTCCCCCAGTCTTCCTGCGAGGGAGGGTCGCTGCTCTGGTAGACTCGGCGCCCAGCGCCCGGGCGCATGGCCAGGCGCACCGTACGTTCTGACGCGCTGTTCTTGGAGGAGGACACAAAGGACATGGCCGACGTCCGACCTTTCCCTGGGCTGCGCTTCGATCCGGCGCAGGTCGACCTGGGCGCCGCCGTGTGTCCGCCGTTTGACGTCATCTCTCCGGCAGAGCAGAGAGCGTATCACGCGCGCGATCCGCACAACATCGTCCGCGTGGAGCTGGGAATGGGGCCGGCCGATCCCGACGCCCCGGGGAATCGGTACGCCGCGGCCGCCGCCGCCCTGGCGGCCTGGCGCCGGGAGGGGACGTTGCGCCCGGACGCCACGCCGGCGTTCTACCTCTACGAGCATGCCTTCCAGCACCAGCACCGCACGGTCGTGCGGCGCGGGCTGTTCGTGGCCGGACGTCTCCATGAGCCATCCGCCACGGGCGTCCTGCCCCACGAGGACACGCGTAAGGGGCCGATCACGGACCGCCTGGCCCTGCTCCGCGCCACGGCGACGAACGTCAGCCCCCTGTGGCTGCTGTACGAGGACGCCGACAAATCGGTGGCCCGATCCCTGGAGAGGGGCTGGGACGCGCCGGTGGCCGCCGTGGCTGAGGGCGAGGGGGAGCGGCACAGCCTGCGAGTCGTCGACGATCCGCGGACTCTGCGTGCCGTGGTGGCCGCCTTTGCCGCGCGTCCGCTGTACATTGCCGACGGCCACCATCGCTACAAGACGGCGCAGGTCTACCGTGACGAGCGCAGGGGGACAAGCTCAGGGGGCCGGAACGGCCAGCCGGACGGCCAGCCGGACGCCGGCTACGAGTTCGCCCTCATGCTCCTGGTGCCACTGGACGATCCCGGGCTGATGGTGCTGCCGACACACCGGCTGGTGCGCCACTCCGGGCGACCCCTGGAGGACGTGCGCCGGGCCCTGGCCCAGTGGCTGACCCTGGAGCCGTTACCCCCGCCCGGTGGGGGAACCGACGCGACCGCGACCGCCCTGACGCGCGTCCTGGACGCCGCCGGGGTGGCGGGGCACGCCTTTGTGCTCCTCGAGCGCGAGGGGGCTTGGCTGCTCAGGTTGCGCGAAGACGTAGACTGGCGTAGCCACCTCCCGGCAGGACACGGGGCAGCCTGGCAAGGACTGGACGTGGCCGTGCTCGACGCCCTGGCCATCCGTGGCGCCTGCGGCATCCGCGCCGAGGCGGAATCGGCTGGCGCCGGGGAGGCGAGTCACACCCCGCCCTCGCCGGATCTGACTCCCCGTCTCCCCACAGCGGGCTCGCCCGACCGCCTGGCCTACGTTTCCCAGGCCGTCGACGCGGTGGAGGCCATCCGCCGCGGCGAGGCCGACCAGGCCTACCTCCTCAACCCCACGCGTGTGGAGCAGGTCTGCGCCGTCGCCGCCGCCGGCGACCGCATGCCCCCCAAGTCTACGTTCTTCTATCCGAAGCCGGTCACGGGCCTGGTGCTGCACTCCCTGGAGGGCACGCGTCCGGCGCCGTGAACAAGTGGTCATGCCCCGCCGGTGGCTGGCAGGGCAGGAAACGTGGTGCGCCATCTTCACAGGAAACGTGGTGCGCTATCTTCACAGGAAGTGCCATGTCCGGGACGGACAGAGACGGCAAGGGAAATGGGGAGCGCGCCGGGACGATCGTCAGCTATGCTCGCAGGAACGTGACAGGAATCCGGCGCCGTCGGGAGACGGCTTGCAGAACGGGGCGCTAGCGGAGCGCCCGCTGCAGATCGGCGGCCGCCCGGGGGCTGGCGAGATGAGCCGAGCCCACCTGCACGGCCACCGCCCCGGCGCGGAGGTAGGCGCTGGCCTGGGCCGGGCCGACGACCCCGCCACAGGCGACGATGGGGAGTGGTGCGCCTGGGGCCAGGCCAGCGACCAGCTCGAGGATGACCGGGAAGGTGGCCGGCCCGACGAGTCGACCCCCTTCTGACACGGACTGCTCCGCCGTCTCGTCCTGTCCCGCCCCTTCAGGGTACTGCCGGCGCCTTCCTCTGCCGCTCCACCCTCCCACCGCCGGGAGGCCGGCGGCAAGCGTGGCCGCACTGACCCGCGCCGCCGCCGCGCCCTGCAGCGTGGCGTCCATGTCCGGGGCATGGGCGGGGAGCTTGACCAGCACCGGCAGGTCACAAACGCGCCGCACGTCACCCACGATACGACGAAGGGCCAGGGGATCGAAACCGAAGGGAACTCCCGTCTCGTCGTCCGGCGCCGTGAGGTCGAGCTCGAGGGCGCGGATGCCCGGCACTCCCTCCAGCTCCCCAGCGGCGAGGGCGAAATCACCCGCCGTTGCCCCCTTGAGGTTGACGATTACCGGGTATGGGGCGCTGGCCCACAGCCGGGCATAGCGGAGCAGGGCGACGTCTACCCCCAGGGCGGCCCTCCCCGGGGTGTACACCACCCCGGCTGCGGTCTCGGTCAGGCGTGGGGCCCTGCCCGCGCGTGACCGCCAGGAGATGCCGGAGGTGATGGCGGCCCCCAGGGTGTCTGGAGCTGCCGCATCCTCCGGCTCACCGGCAGCCGCCGGGAGTGGGCCCGCCCCGTAGCCCAGCGAGCCGGCGGCCGCGATCACCTCCGCCGGGAGGCGTAGGGCGCCCAGGTGCACTTGAGACATGCGTGCGCTTCCTCCCTCTGGAGCCCGCCCTGTGGGACCCGCCCTGTGGGACCCGCCCTGTGGGACCCTCCCCGCAGGGCGGACGCCGGTCCGGCACCGCGAGGCAAAGGGAGTCGCTCAGCCCCGGGGGACACAGGGTAGCGCGCCACCGAGCGCCACGGCGTGTCGAGTGTACTGAGTATTACCGCCGGGCAGTTTCGAGGCCCGGTCTCGGTTTTCCAGGGAAGAGTGCTACACTACGCCAGGTCTCGGGGGACGCGGCCGCCGGGGTCGGCTGCGGTCACCGAGGGCGGTCGTCGGGGGTAGGCTTGCACCAGTCGTCATGGGCGTGATAATCGCCGTCGCCAACCAAAAGGGGGGCGTGGGGAAGACCACCACCACGGCCAACCTGGGCGCATCGTTGGCGACGCACGGCTCCCGTGTCCTCCTGGTGGATATGGATCCCCAGGGGAATTTGACGGCCGCCTTCGGTCAGGGGGCGTACGAAGGGCCGACCATCGCCGATGCCTTGATGGACCGCAAGGTACGCCTCCCGATCGTCAGTGTGGAGGAGCGTGACGGGCCGGCCCTGCACCTCGTCCCGGCCTCGCTGGATCTGGCAACTGGCGAGGCGTCGCTGATGAACAAGCTGGGGCGCGAGCTGCGCCTGCGTGATCAGCTCGGCGGGATCTCCGACCGCTATGACTTCGTCCTGATCGACACGCCCCCCTCGCTCGGCCTGCTGACCATCAATGCCCTGGTGGCGGCCGACAGGGTGATTATCCCCACCGAGGCGAGATTCTTCTCGCTGCAGGGCCTGCAGATGCTGCAAGAGAGTATCGAGGAGATTCTGTACCTGAACCCACGCTTGAAACTGTTGGGGATCGTGCTCTCCAAGTATGACCGGCGCCTCAAGGAAGAGCGCACCGTCGGGACGTACTTGCGCGAGCACTGGGGCAATCTGGTCTTCAAGACCGAGATCGGCTCCAATAGCAAGGTTCTGGAAGCGGCATCGGTCGGCGTATCCATCTTCTCCTACTCGGGAGCTGAGCGGGCGGTGGGCGCTTACCGGGAGCTTGCGGAGGAGGTGGCCGCCCGTGTCTGAGTCTCCGTTTGGGCGCACCCCTGGCATGGAGGAGCCCGCCGGCGACGAGGCCGGTGCGGCCGAGGCCGTCCGGCCATTCCCGGGCGGTTCGGGACGCAAAGAGCGGGGCGGGTTCAACCCCAGCCGGCTGGGTGAGGCCTCGCGCCCCTCGTCGGTGATCCCCAAGATCGTGGGCGGCGGGCAGGTTGTCCGCTCGGGCGCGCCGGCGAGCCCGCCACCGCTCGTCCCCCCGGCCTCCCCGGCGCAGCGGGTGCTCCAGGAAAGCGCCGCGCGCGCCGAGCCCAAGGGCTACACGGATGTGCGCATCTTCGGCATCGGCGGGGGCGGGGGGAACGCCGTGAGCCGCATGATCGAGGCCGGCGTCCAGGGCGTGGAGTTCATTGTGGCCAACACCGACGCCCAGTCCCTGGCGTCCTCCCCGGCCCAGCGCAAGATCCAGCTCAGCACCCACGGCGCCCTGCGCCTGGGCGCCGGCGGCGATCCCGCCGCCGGGAGGCAGGCGGCCGAAGCATCCGAGTCGCAGATCCTCGACGCCATCGGCAGCGCAGACATGGTCTTCGTCACCGCCGGCATGGGGGGCGGCACCGGCACCGGTGGCGCCCCGTTCGTCGCCCAGCTCGCCCGGCGCCAGCGCGCCCTGACCGTGGGCGTCGTGACGCTCCCTTTCACGTTTGAGGGCGCCCGCCGCCAGCGCCTCGCCAGCGAGGGCGTGGCCGAGCTGTGGCGTTCAGTAGACGCCTTGATCGTCGTCCCTAACGATCGCCTGCTCACGCTTTCCGATCGCCGCATGAGCATGGTGCAGGCCTTCCGCCGGGCGGACGACCTGCTGCGCCAGGGCGTGCAGGGAATCGCCGACCTGGTGACTGTGACCGGGACGATCAACCTGGACTTCGCCGACGTGCGCAGCGTGATGGAGGATGCCGGCCGGGCCTTGATGGCCGTGGGCGAGGGCAACGGGGAGAATCGCGCCCTGGGGGCGGCCCAGGCGGTAGTGACCAGCCCCCTCCTGGAGCACTCCATCGCCGGCGCCTCCCGCATCCTGCTGAACATCACCGGGGGGCCAGACCTGACGCTGCACGAGGTGAGCGAGATCGCCGACTACGTCACCCAGGCGGCCTCGCCCGATGCGAACATCATCTTCGGCCACGTCGTCCACCCCCGGCCAGAGGTGGAGGTGCGCGTCACCTTGATCGCCACCGGGATGCCTGAGCAAGCCCCCGGACCCTCTCCCCGCGGCGCCTCCTTTTCTCGGCCGGCCGGCGCATCCTGGACGAGCGCCCCCCCACGCCCGGCCCTGCCCGACGATCCGGGGCCGGAAGACCGTTTCCGCGCCCCTCGGGAGCGTCCCCCGCAGCCGCCGGACGACGACGCCGGGCGCGACGTCCCATCCTTCTTGCGCCGGCCACGCTAGAGGCTTCGCCCAGCCTAACCGCTCACGCTGGCTCGAACCTGGCCGAGGCGGAGTAAAGGGGCATATGAGGTCGTTCCCGCAGCTTTCCTGACACGGCAACGACACTTCCTCGGATACTCCGGTCTGCCTATTTCGATCAGGCAGCCGACGTTGTCGTACTCAGACCGACCGGCAACAGGCAGTAGGTGCTCCACCAGGAGCGCGTGCCGGCCTCGGAGGGCGGTGCGCACGAGGCCGACGAGGAGTGCCACCCCATCCAACACGGCGTGATGATCACCGACGGTGCCTTGAGCCGCACGCAACACGGACGGAGTTCTTGCGCGCTACAGCGCTCACGGCACGGGCGAGGATTTGCCGTCCCACAGGGGAGGCGGCACCATGGCGGGATGGAGGCGTGAGGGGTTACCCGGCAGCAACGCCGACGGATGCGTCTTCGAGCCGGACCTCCGGCGAATCGCCTCCTGGGGTGATCGTGACGCGCACGCCGAGGTGCTCGGCGAGCAGCCCCAGGGTCGTCAGCGTCGAGGCCACGGCGCCGCCCTCCAGGCGGGCCACCGTGGGTTGCTCCCAGCCCAGGCGCTCGGCCAGCTCGCGCTGAGTCAGGCCGTGCGCCTCGCGCCAGGCGCGCACCCGCTGGCCCAGCCGCCACGCGGTGAGTCCGCCCGGCGTGCCGGGGCGCTGCTCCTTGGGCACGCGCCGCAGTGGTGGGTCGCCCGGCCGGTGGGGGGCATCCTCCCACAGTGGATTGTTGGCCGGAGCCGGGGGGAGGGCGGCCAGGGGATCGGTCTGCGGTCGGGGCGACGGTGCCGGTGCGCGCTCAGTCATCCGGGAACTCCTGTGGGACGGCAAAATGCCTGCCGCGGTCAGGCGGCACGATCGTAGCGGTGATGGAGCCCCCCGAGCACTGGCCACGAGCGAATCGTGCCGGTGGGGGTACGGGCGGTGGGCACCGGCGGCTCTAGATGAAGGGTGAGGTGGGGGCACTGCTGGTTGTAGTAGTCCCTGAGTGGAGAGGCGGCTACGTTATTGAAGCCGGCACGCTCAGAACGTCTTGAGGATGCGGTAGTGCGTGTCTCGTACGGCGGGAATGCGCCCGGCCCCGCGGATGAGGTCGATCATCTGCGCGTCGGTCATGCACTTCTCGGTCACGCCGGCCGCGGAGACGACGTTCTCCTCCAGCATGATCGAGCCGAGGTCGTCGGCCCCCAGGGCCAGGCTTTGCTGACCGACGGCCTTGCCCACGGTGAGCCACGACCCCTGGACGTGGTCGATGTTGTCGAAGAAGAGGCGGGAGACGGCCAGGGTCTTGAGGTAGTCCTCGCTGTCGGCCCGCCCGGGGACGGTGGCGCCGAGCTCGGTATTGTCCGGCTGGTAGGTCCAGGGGATAAAGGCGCGGTAGCCCTGGCCGGGCCCGACGTCACGCAAGGCCCGGTCCTGGGAGTCCCGGATGGCCGCGAGGTGCTCCACCCGCTCGGCGAGGGTCTCGACGTGGCCGAGCATCATCGTCGCCGTCGTGCGCAGGCCCTGCCGGTGGGCCTCGTCCATGATCTGGATCCAGGCAGCCGCGCTGTTCTTCAGGGGGCTGATGGCTTGCTTGACCCGCTCGGAGAGGATCTCCGCCCCACCCCCGGGGAGGGAGTCCAGGCCGGCGGCGCGCAGCCGGCGCAGCGTCTCGGCGATAGAGAGACGGGAGTAACGGGCGATGTGGTGCACTTCTGACGGGGAGAGGCTGTGCAGCGTGACCGGGTAGCGGGCCTTGACGGACGAAAGGAGGTCTTCGTAGTAGCTGATGGTCAGCTTGGGGTCGTGCCCGCCCTGGAACATGATCTGGGTGGCCCCCTTGTCCAGGGCCTCCTCGACGCGCCGGAAGATCTCGTCCTTGGAGCGTCGATATCCCTCCGGGTCGCCCGGGAGGCGGTAAAAGGCGCAGAAGGAGCACCTGACGACGCAGACGTTGGTGTAATTGATGTTGCGGTCGATGATGAAGGTGGCGTAGCCCTGGGGGAAGCGCCGCCGGCGGATGGCGTCGGCCACCTCGCCGATCGCCTGTAAGTCTCCCTGCTCCAGGAGGAAGAGGGCGTCCGCAGCCGAGATCCGCCCGCCGGCAGCGGCGCGGTCAAGGATCGTGCGTTGCCCTGCTCCATCCGCGGCCACTGGCGGGGGGGCTGACATAACTTCGGCGGCGATCATCACACCTGCTCCACGGCGAACTCGCGTGGCCGGAAAATAGACCGGCTCGTCGAAAGTGTACGACGCCAGGCAGGAACGAACCATACCGGGAGTGTATGCCCGGGGCGCCGGCCGTTGCGCATGTACCTATGCGGAACGGCCGTGCCCTGGAGCTGTGCCGGACGCGCCACGGACGGAGCGGAACTGATGGAGGAGCGCTGTAGACCGGTGTAGCCCTCCAGGGCGATGCTACCGCCGCCGGAGGAAGGGCGGGATGTCCAGATTATCGGTCTGGCTGGTAGGGGCCGGCCGGTCGTCCGGCGGGGCTGGACGCGGCCGGGGCTCGTACGGCTCCCGAGGTAGGGGCTCACGCGGTGTGCGGGAGAAGGGCTCTCGTGTCTCGCGTGGGGGGTACGCCTGACGGGTCTCAGGTCGTGGGGCCTGGCGGGTGGGGGGAGCCGGCTTGTTGTCGAAGCCGGTGGCAATGACGGTGATGCGCACGTCGCCCTGCAGCCGGGGGTCGATCACCTGGCCGTAGATGATCATGGCGTCCTGATCGGCGGCGCGGTTAATGATCTCGGCGGCCTCGTTGACTTCGTAGAGGGTGAGGTCTTCTCCCCCGGAGATGTTGAACAGGATGCCACGGGCGCCGTCGATGGCGATGTCCAGCAGGGGGCTGGCGATGGCGGCGCGGGCGGCGTCGGCGGCGCGGGACTCGCCGCTCCCGTAGCCGATGGCCAGGAGGGCCGAGCCGGCGTTGGACATCACCGTCTTGACGTCCGCGAAGTCCAGGTTGATCAGGCCGGGGACGGTGATCAAGTCGGAGATGCCCTGGATACCTTGACGCAGGACGTCGTCGGCCAGCTTATAGGCGTCCACCATCGGCAACTTCTTATCCGCCACCTGCAGGAGGCGGTCATTGGGGATGGTGATCAAGGTATCCACTTTGTCCCGCAGGGCGGCGATGCCATCCTCCGCGTTCTGGCGCCGGCGTGCCCCTTCGAAGGCAAAAGGCCGCGTGACTACCCCGACCGTCAGCGCCCCCAGCTCGCGGGCGATCTCGGCCACCACCGGTGCGGCCCCCGTCCCGGTACCGCCGCCCATGCCCCCGGCGATAAAGACCATGTCCGCCCCCTTGAGGGCCTCATTGAGGTCCTCGCGGTTCTCCTCGGCCGCCTTTTGGCCCACGTTGGGGTTGCCCCCGGCGCCGAGACCACGGGTGATGCGGTCGCCGATGCGGATGCGCAGGGGCGCCTGGGAGCGCAGCAGGGCCTGCGCGTCCGTGTTGACGGTGATGAAGTCCACGCCACGCATCTCGGACTCGATCATCCGGTCGACGGCATTGCTCCCCCCCCCGCCGACGCCGATCACCTTGATCTGGGCAAAAGGCTCCATGGCGGGGAGAGTGGACATGTTATCGGGGCGCTCGTCGGCGCCACGGCCAAGTCGGGCTCGCTCAGGAAACATCCCGGTCGCCTCGTCTTCTCTTAATCTCGTCTGCGGAGTTATCGCGTGGGCAGCACACGTAGGGAGCTGTGGCCAGCCGGCAGGGCCCGTGCCACCAGCAAACACCCGACTCCGTGTTAACGCTCACGTCACGGAGTACGTTAGCACACTGCCCCGGGAACGCCCAAGCAGCCCCCAGGTTGTCTATGACGTCTGCATACCTCGACCGTGGTGGGACCCCCAGGGTGCTCCACGCCTCGTCCGCACCTTCCTCCCATAGAGGCGTGCCTCTATGGGAGGAAGGTGCGGACGAGACCTTTGGCTGCCCCGGCCACTCGGCTGCCGAAGCTGTGCATGGCCAGCGTCCGTGCCGCCGGGCGGCGGTCGACGGCGTTGTTCTGGCTGCCCCAGACGAGCAGGCCAATGGCGGTGGCAAAGGCCGGGCCGGCGAGACCTTCGTCCAATCGGTCGATCCCCTGGGGGCGCCCGATTCGCACCGGGAGGTCGAGGATGGACTCGGCCAGCTCCTTGATCCCGGCCTGCTCGGCGCCCCCACCGGCGAGGATGACGCCGGCCCCGAGGAGGCCGGCGCAGCCACTGCGCGTGATCTCGTTGGCAACCATTCCCAGGATCTCCTCCAGGCGGGCCTGGACGATCTGGGCCAGGTAGTCGCGTGGCACCTGGTGAACGCGGTGGGGCTCAAACGTGGGGACGTCCAGTGGGGGGAGATCGGCCACGGCAGCCGGATCGGCGTGGCCGTGCTCGATCTTCAGCGCCTCGGCCTGGCTCAGCGGGGTGCGCAGGCAGATGGCGATGTCGTTGGAGACGTGGTTCCCCCCCAGGCCGATCACGGCGGTGTGCCAGACGCTCCCGTCGAGGAAGACGGCGACATCGGTGGTACCACCCCCGATGTCTACCAGGACGCCACCCAGCTCCCGCTCCTCCGGCGTCAGCACGGCCTCGGCCGAGGCCAGGGGCTGGAGCACAATATCGTCCAGCTCTAGACCGGTGCGCTGCACGGCTCGGATCAAGTTCTGAATGGAGCCTATCCCGCCGGTGATGACGTGGGTCTCGGCTTCCAGGCGGTGCCCGCTCATGCCGATGGGGTTCTTGATTCCATCCTGCCCGTCCAGGACGTAACTGCGGGGGACGACGTGGATGATCTCCCGATCGGGCGGGATAGGGCTGGCGCGGGCAGAGTCGAGGGCCTTCTGGAGGTCGAGCGCCGTGAGCTCGCTCCCGTGGTTGGTCAGGGTGGTGACGCCGCGAGTGTTCTGGGAGGCGATGTGCGTCCCGGCGATGCTGACCAGGGCCGAGCCCATCCGCTGACCGCCGTTGCCCTCGCAGCGCTCCACGGCGGCTTGCACGGAGGCGCTGGTCTCCTCCAGGTTCACGACGACGCCGCGCTTCAGCCCACGTGTGGGACTGACCCCGGCCGCGGTGAATTGTAGCCGGCCGTTCGGCCGCACCTCGGCCAGGACGGCGCAGGTCTTGGTTGTGCCAATGTCTAGACCAGCGACGAGTCGAACGCGGGGCACCATGAATCCGCAGCCTCAGGGAGTGATGGGGTGGGAGTGCGTCGCGGCGTCTGCGGCAGTGGCGAGGGGCGCTCGACATGCCCGTGTAAGGAGTAGGATGAGCCCGATTATAGTAACGGCTCTGCACTGTGACAATGGTTTAGGGGGCCTTTTCTTTCGGGGTGAAGACGCCCCCGGCCGGCCAGCGAATCGGGGCGGGGGTCAACCGCCGGCCTGATAAAAGGGCCGGTCCTTGGGCCGCAAATCGACGAATCTGATGCGCAGATCTTGCTGCCGGGCCAGCTCAACAATGGCCACGAAGCTGGCCAGCTTGTCGTTGAGGGCCTCCGCCTCTCCGAACAGCACGCGCCAGCCCCTCTCGGTCACCACCACCAGCCCCTGCGGCGAGTACTCTACCGCCTGTACCTGCGCCCCGGAGAGGGGAAAGGCCTTGGTTAGCTCGCGGGCGGCGAGGAGGGCCCGCTGGTCGATGCGGTCCCCCAGGCGTACGGCTCGCCCGGTGGAGTCCCAAATCGTCAGGCGGTTCGTCTCTGGCCGGTCGTCGCTCGCCTCGGCCAGGGCGAAGCCTTGATCGTCGACCAGAAAGGCGCCACTGGCCGCCCGCCAGGTGGCGATGGGGACGCGTTCGACGATGTCGATCTCTACCGTATGGGGGAGGCGCGGGACGACCCGCACGCTAAGGACGCTGGGGATGGTGGCCAGGTCGCGGGCGAGACGCTCCGTGTTGAGCAGGAAGATGTTATGCCCCACTACTTGGGAGAGCTGCGTCACGCGCGTCACCGCCTCGGCGGACGACGCCGAGTACCGGCGGACGGCGATCTCCTCTACCCGGCAGCGGGAGGTGGTCAGCATTGCCAGGGCCAGAAAGAAGAGCGCCACGCTGTTGGCCACGGAGAGCCAGCGCCCGGCCAGCCAGTGGAGCAACTGGCGCCAGCGGGAGCGTCGCAGGGCCTGCTGGATGCGGCTGGATCGGACGCTGCGCCGTCGCCGGATCACGGGGCCTCCGTATGCTGGAGCAGCGAACCCGGAAGGCTCTCCGGCTCCCAGTCGCCGACGAACAGGATCTCCGTATCCAGGCGTACGCCGTGCACCTCCTCAACGCGCCGACGGGCGAGACGGATCAGCGCCACGACGTCGGCGGCGCGGGCCTGACCGCGATTGACGAAGAAGTTGCCGTGCTTGGTGGAGATCTGGGCGTCACCAACGGCCGTTCCCTTGAGCCCGGCGGTGTCGATCAGGCGCCCGGCGTGCACCGGGTAAGGGTTCTTGAAGACGGAGCCACAGCTGCGCTCACTCGGCTGCCGCTCCCGGCGCTGGCGCTCGAAGGTCTCGATCTTGGTCACGGCCGCCTCACGCGAGCCGGGAGTCAGTCGTAGATCGACGCTCAGGATGGCCGATGGCTCGGCAGCCCCCTTCAGGGTGCTCGTACGGTAGCCGTAGCCCATGTCCGCTCCCTCGATGACGCGCTCCCCCGCAGGAAACCAGGCCTGCACCCGCTCCACCGAGCGAGCCATGTCCCCATCGTAGGCCCCGGCGTTGCCGGCGGTGGCGCCGCCGAGAGTGCCGGGGACGCCGGCGGCCCACTCCAGGTCATGCCAGCCCAGGCCGGCCGTCCAGCGGGCCAGGCCGGCGGTCAGCACGCCGGCCTGGCAGCGCAGGTGCACGGCCTGCGGCGTCTCCGCCAGCACCTCTCCACGGTTGCGTTGCCCCGGCCGGGTCTCGACCTTGATGGCCAGGCCGCGGTAGCCATGGTCGGAGACGAGCATGTTGCTCCCGCCCCCGAGGAGCAGCCAGGGGAGACCCAACCCGTGCGCGACGCTGAGGCAGCGCGAGAGCTCTCTGGGGCTGTGCGTGCGGACGAAAAAGTCGGCCGGGCCGCCGATCTTCAGTGAGGTGTGGGGGCCTAGGGGCACGTCCCGTTCTACCGGCAGCCCGGTGGCGTAGGTGAGGTCGAGCACGTCAGGCATCTCTGGCACCTTCTGTGATCGCCCCCTCACCCGCCGGGCCCCGCTCCTCCCCCCGGGGGGATGGGGGCCGACTGTCTCTCTGGGGCTGCGCTCCCGATGCCCCGGCGGGCGACCCGGCAGGCGACGGCGCCACCGGCGGCGAGGGGGTGCGCTGGAGGTCGTCGGCGAGCTGCCGGGCCAGGGCGTTAATCGGTCCCGCCCCCATGACCACGACGACGTCGCCCGGCCGGAGCTCGGCCAGCAGCCCGGCGCGGGCGGCGGCGGCCTCAGGGACGTAGCTCGCGCCGGGACGGGCCATCGCCTCGACGAGGTCGTGGCTGCTGCGGTAGGCCCGCTCCGGCTCGCGTCCGGAAGGGGAGTAGACGTCCGTGAGCAGGACTCGGTCGGCGGCGTCGAAGGCTCGGACGAACTCGTCGAACAGCCCTTCTGTGCGCTGGTGGAGGTGAGGCTGGAACACGGCCCACAGGCGGCCCGGCGGCGACACGAGCAGCCGGGCCGCTTCCAGATTGACGCGCACCTCCGTGGGGTGGTGGGCGTAGTCTTCATAGACGCGGACGCCGGCGCCCTCCCCGGCCAGCTGGAAGCGGCGCCGCGTCCCGTGGAACTCGCCCAGCGGACCGGCGGCGACGGCAATCGGGACGCCTACCAGGTGGCACACGGCCAGGGCGGCCAGGGCATTGAGGACGTTGTGCCGGCCCTGAAGGCGCAGCTGGAGGTCCACCGAACGGCCGTCCCCCTCGCGCCAGACGCGGCAGCGCGACCCACCGGGAGTCAGCTCCACGTCGCTGGCCCACCAATCCCATCCCGGCCGACGGGTCGGCCCCGGCGAGGCAGTCCCGTCCTGCGGGGCGATGCCGTAACGCACGATTCGCCGGCCACCGACGTGCCGTAAGAGGTGGCTAAGGCGGACCTCGTGGGCGCAGGCGACGATCGTCCCGCCGGGAGCTACCCGCCCCATAAACTCGACAAAGGCCCCTTCCATCTCTTCGACGCTGTCGTAGTACTCGAAATGGTCGGGCTCGACGTTGGTGAGGACGGCGATCTCCGGCCGGTACTCCAAGAAACGGCGATCGAACTCGTCCGCCTCGACCACCATCCACTCCCCGACCCCCCAGCGGGCGCTGGTATCCAGGTCGACGAGCTCGCCGCCGACCTGGAACTTGGGCCGCAGCCCGCAGCGCTCCAGGACGAAGGCGATCATCGAGGTGGTGGTCGTCTTGCCGTGAGTCCCGGCGACGGCGATGCCCCGTTGGGAGTTGAACAGCTCCCCGAGGGCCTGGGCGTGCTTGAGGACGGGGATGCCCTGCTCGCGAGCGGCGACCAGCTCCGGCTTTTCCGCTGGCACGGCCGACGAGGTGACCACGAGGTCGGCGTCCCCCAGGTAGCGGACATCGTGCTCGGCGTGCACGACCGCTCCCAGGGCGGCCAGGTCGCGCAGGGCCGGGGAGTCGCTCTCGTCGCTCCCACTGACGTGGTGGCCCTGTTGGAGATACAAGCGGGCCAGGGCGCTCATCCCCGAGCCCCCAATCCCCACCATGTGGATGCGCACCTTACCTCCCCTTTCGGCGGGCGACGGAACGGATCAGGGAGGCGATGTTGTCGGCCGCCTCTGGGCGGGCCAGGCGCCCCATGGCCTCGGCCATGCCCCGCCGGCGGTCGACGTCGGCCAGTAAGGCAAGCACGGCCGGCAGCAGCGATCCTTGGGCGAGGGCGCTGTCCGGCACCTTGACGGCGGCGCCGTGCCCTACGAGGAAGTCGGCATTGACGTCCTGGTGGCCAAACGGGTGGGGCACGAGCACGCCGGGGAGGCGCAGGAGGGGCAGCTCGGCCATGGCTGAGGCCCCGGCGCGGCAGACGATCAGGTCACTGGCGGCCATGGCCTCGGCCACGCCACGGTGGAGGTAGCGGAACAGGTGGTAACGGGTGCGCAGGGCCGGCTCGAGCGCCCCCCGCTGGTGGCGCAGGTGCTGCTCGTCCTGGTCACCACAGAGGTGAATCAGCTGGGCGTGGTGCAGGAGGGGCTCCAGGGCATCGCTCACCGCCAGGTTGAGGCTGTGGGCCCCGGTGCTGCCCCCCATGACCATCACCACCGGCAGGTCGTCCGCCAGGTCGAAGGTCTTGCGGGCGCTGGCGCGGTCGACGGCCAGGAACTCCGAGCGCACCGGATAGCCGGTGACAATGGCCCGGCTGGTGCGGAAGTAGCGCTTCGTCACCTCGAAGGACAGGGCGATGCGTCTGGCCAAGGGGGCGAAGACGCGCACGGCCAGGCCGGGAGCGGCGTCCGGGAGGAAGAGCACCACCGGGACGTGGCGCAGGCGGGCGGCCAGGATGGCCGGGGCGCTAACGTACCCGCCGGTGGCCAGGACGACGTGCGGGCGGAACTCCCTGATGGCCCGGTGGGCCTGCGCCGTGGCTCGGCCGAGGCGTCCCAGGTGGAGGGCCAGGCGGTGGGGGGCCGTGCCGCGGATGGGGGCGGCGTCCAGGCGCCGGTGGGCAATCCCGGAGTGCGCCAGCACCTCGGCGTCGATACGTGACGGGCCGTGCAGGTAGAGGAGCTCGGCGGGGGCCGTGTTCGCCGGACGGGTGACCAGATTCATGGTGCCCGGTAGGGCGCCGCCCTTACGCGGGGCGGGCGACGCCGCGGCGAAGGCCAGTCCGTCATGCGGTGCGTCCCGCAACGCCTGGGCGACGGCCAGGGCCGGGTAGATGTGACCGGCCGTGCCGCCACCAGAAATGACGGCGCGGAGTGGGACGGGGTTGGTCATCAGGAGAGAGGGTCTGACGAGATACGCTCAGGAGGATGCCACAACTGGCCAGCTTTGAGATCAGGGAGGAGCCACCGGCGCTGACAAATGGCAAGGTGATCCCGGTGAAGGGCAACGAGCTGGTCAGGACCCCCATGTTGATCAGGGCCTGGAAGATGATGACGCACGTGACCCCAGTGGCCAGTAGGCGGCCAAACTGGTCAGGAGCGTACCAGGCGATGCGCAGCCCGCGGTAGGTGAAAAAGAGAAACAAGAGTAGCAGGCCTAACGTCCCGGCCAGGCCCAGCTCTTCGCCGATAACGGCGAAGATGCTGTCCGTGTGCGGGAACGGGAGGTAGAGAAACTTCTGCCGTCCCACGCCCAGGCCAACGCCGGAAAAGCCCCCGGCGCCGAAACCCATCAAGGCCTGTACCACGTGGTAGCCATTCCCCTGGGGGAGCTCCCACGGATCGAGGAAGGTCAGGAAGCGGGCCATACGATAGGGGGCCATGCGGATCAAGGGCACCAGGGCCAGGCCGGACACGAGGAGAAAGAGGGTCAGCTGCAGGGGATGAGCCCCGGCGACGAAAAAGATGGCCACGGCTGTAGTCACCACCACGATGGCCGTACCGAGATCCGGCTGCTTGAGCATCAAGGCCACGATCACGGCCAGGAGCACGACGAACGGAATGAAGCCGTTGGCAAAGTCGCGCACTTGCTCCCGCTTGGACGTGAACCAGTGGGCCATGTAGACGATGACGCCGAGTTTGGCGAACTCGCTCGGCTGGAGCTGGAATCCGCCGACGCGCAGCCAGCGCTGCGCCCCGTAGACCTCCGTTCCCAGCCCGGGGAGCAGCACCACGGCCAGCAGCACCAGAGAGAGCACCAGGCCGGGCAGGGACACCGCGCGGAGGCGATGATAGTCCAGGCGCATCAGGAGCACCATGGCGCCCAGCCCCACCACGGCGTAGGCCGCCTGGCGGATCAGGTAGTAGTACTGATTGCGGTAGGCGGTGTAGGCCGTGACCACGCTGGCGCTGTAGACCATGATCAAGCCAAAGGCCAGGAGCGCGACGATAGTCAGCACCAGGGGGTAGTCGGGCGAGCCGGTGCGCGGCGTCGCCCGGCGGTGCACCTCGGTCGCCATGGGCCCCGTCACCGGCCTGGCCATCACTCCGGCCATCAGCCCGGTCCCTCGCTGGCAGCCAGGAGCAGCCCGGCCAGTGCGCCAATCGCCCCCACGATCCAGAAGCGCTGCACCACCCACGTCTCCGGCCAACCAAGGCGCCGGAAGTGGTGGTGCAAAGGGGCGATGCGGAAAAGACGCTGCCCCCGTAGCTTCACGCTGAGCACCTGCAAGACGTCCGAGGCGGCGTTGGCGACGAAGATCACCCCAATGGGGATCAGCAGCAGGGGCTGGCGCTCCAGTAAGGCGACCATGCCCAGCAAGGCCCCCAGGGGGAGCGATCCGGTATCGCCCATGAACATCTGCGCCGGGTGGGCGTTGAACCACAGATAGGCCAGCAGGGCGCCAACCACCGTGCCGCACAGGGAGGCGGTCGATTGATCACCATCCCACAGGGCGATGATCCAGAAGGCGGCGAAGGCAATGGCGGACGTCGTCGCCGCCAGGCTGTCCATGCCGTCGGTGATGCCCACGGCGTTGATGGTGGCGATGAGGACAAAGGCCGCCAGCGGGACGTAGAGCCAGGGGGGGATGGCGACGGCGCCGCCGAATGGGAGGCGCACGGTGGCGAAGCCCCACCAGGCCAGCCCCCCCGCGCCCGCCAGGGACAGGAGGATCTGCACCACCCACTTGGTCTTCGGGGAGAGGCCGGCCGAGCGCTCGCGCCCGGTCAGGGTCTGTACGTCGTCCACCGCCCCAAGCGCGGCGCAGCCGGCGGCAATGCCGAGGGGCAAGAGCATCAGGGCGGCGCCCGTGGCCAGCACCTGGAACGCCAGGGTGACGGCAAAAATGGGGGCCACAAAGACGACGCCCCCCATCGTCGGCGTGCCCTCCTTGTGGGCATGCTCCTCCGGCTCGCTGGGGTTGAGCTGCTTGCCCATTTCCCGCTCTGTGAGAAAGCGCAGCCAGCGCGGGCCGAAGGTCACTCCCAGGGCGAAGGCCACCAATGCCAGGGCCAGAGAGGAGGTCATGGTGCGGCGGCACCCCGCCCGGACTGTCCGGGCCCTGCGAGCGGGGCACCCTGCCCGGGCGCGCTGCCCCGGCGGGCGGGGGTGGGCGCTGGGGCCGGGGGCCGGGCCGGCGCCGGTACGATGCGCCGCTGGCCAGGGCCAGGCGTAGGCGGACGGGCTGGGGTGGGTGCCGGCGCGCCGAGGCCGATCGTCGTGCGGTACTCTGCCGGCACCTTGAGGTAGCGCGTCAGCTCCTGGGCGATCAAGCCAAAGGCCGGCTTGGCGATCATCGAGCCCCAGGGCTCGTCCTGGGGCCGGTCGATCTTGACCAGGACGACGAACTGGGGGTCGCCGGCCGGGACGACGCCGACGAAGGAGGCGATGGTCTGGGTGGGGTCGTAGCCCCCCGGGACGGGGATGGATGCCGTCCCCGTCTTTCCGGCGACATGGTAGCCAGGGACGAGCGCCCCGGCCGTGCCCTCGTGCTCGGCGGCGTTGACCATCATCTGTAGCAGGGCGGCGGCCGTATCCCGCCCAATCACCTGCCGGACGATCTGTGGCTCCGCCTTGCGCACGACCTCTCCAGTGCGTGGATCCACCACTTGCTTGACCACGTAGGGCTTCATCAGCAAGCCCCCGTTGGCGATGGCCGAGACGGCGGTGATCATCTGGATAGGGCTCACCGAGATGGCCTGGCCATAGGAGTTGGTGGCCAGGTCTACCTGGGCCCAGTCCTTGGCGTTGGGATCCTTGACGATCCCCTTCGCTTCCCCCTGGAGGTCGATCCCCGTCGGCTGGCCAAAGCCAAAGGCGGTGACGTACCGGTAAAACCGCTCCTTGCCGGACTGGAAGGCGACCCAGCTGGCGCCGATGTTGCTGCTCTTCTCCAGCAAGGTAGTGATGTTAGAGAGGCCGTTGGCCTTCCCGTCCCAGTTATGGATGACGTATCCCCCGATGGCCAGGGCACCGGTGTCCAGGTAGGTGGTCTGGGGGGTCACGACCCGATCGTTGAGGGCGGCCGCCACGGTGATCAGCTTGAAGGTCGAGCCTGGCTCATAGAGGTAGGTCACCGCGGGATTGGCAAACACGGCCGGCCGGTCGGCGTACTCGGCGTAGAAGTTGGGATCGAAGGCCGGCCGGCTGGCCATGGCCAGGATCTCCCCGGTGCGGGGCTTCATCACAATCACGCTGCCCCCGCTGGCCCGGTGTTGCACCACGGCGCGCTCCAGCTCTCGCTCGGCGATGTACTGCACCGTGCGATCGATGGTTAGGAGCACGTCCATCCCGTCTACCGGGGGCTGCCAATCGCGGGCCCCAAAGGCGATCTCGTTCCCGGCGGTGTCCTTCTCGGCTTGCAGCCGTCCGGGGCGCCCGCCGATGGTCTCGGCGTACTGCCCTTCGATGCCGTACCAGCCCTGGTTGTCGCCGTCGACGAAGCCCAGGACGTGGGCGGTGAGCTGCGACTCAGGGTAGATGCGGGCGGTGGCCGGCTCCAGGAAGATCCCGGCCAGGCGCAGCCTGGACACCCGTTCCGTGACGTCCGTGGGGAACTTGCGCCGGTTCAAGAGCGGTACGGCGACGCGCCCTTTCTCGGTCAGGGCGGGGAGTAGCGCCTGGGCGGGCACCTCCAGGATCTCTGCCAGCCGGGTGGCGACCTCCTCTGGCTCCTTGATCCGTCCCGGCTCGACGTAGATGTAATCCATGGACTGGTTGCCGGCCAGGAGGTCGCCATGGAGGTCACGGATGCTCCCTCGCCGGGCGGGGACGGCCTCGTCCAGGGCGTGCTGGGCGGTGAGGCGCTTCTGCAGCTGCGGTGACTGCAGCACCTGCCAGTAGACGAGGCGGGCCCCCAGGCCGGCGGCGCAGAGGCAGACCAGAGCGAAAACCAGAAACAGACGCCAGGGGCGCGGCGTGCCGGGCACGCTGGCCAATGCGGTGGGGACCATCGCTCAGTCCGCCCGCCGGACCGGGCGGAAGGCCAGCGCCAGGCGTTCCCACCACCCCGGAGGGCGGTGCTCCGCGGCCGCCAGGGCCTGCTCCAGCGCCCCGTCCACGTCCGCCGGCGGCCGACGCGGGTGGACGTAGTCCGGGGGAGGGGCGGGGACCATCTGGAGCCTGGACGTGGCCTCGGTCTCGACGCGATGCAAGGCTTGCAGCCTGGCTTCCTGGATGGCGAGTCGCTGCTGCTCCCGCTCCAGGCGGGCGCGCCGTTCTTCGGCCGCGCTGATGTCGTAGCCCGTGGCGGCGATACGTGAGGCCTGGGTGAGGTAGAGCAGGCTGGTCAGCGAGATCAGCACGATGGTGGCGAACACCAGCGTCACCGGGCCCAGCTCGAACACCCAGCCCGCCCGGGCCCGCCGCTGTTTTGCCAGCAAGATTGGCTTTGCCACGTCCATTGGTCTAACTCGCTCCGGCGGGGTCGAGTTTCTCGGCGGCGCGGAGCTTGGCGCTGCGACTGCGCGGGTTGGCCCCTAACTCGGTCGCACCCGCAATGACCGGCCTGCGCGTCAGGATGCGCAGGCGGGCCTGGGCCGGGCAGCGGCACGGCGTCTGCGTCGGGCAGACGCAGCCCCTGGCCTGGGCCTGGAAAAAGCGCTTCACAATGCGGTCTTCCAGGGAGTGGAAAGCGATGACCACCAGTCGTCCGCCGGGAGCCAGGGCGTCCACGGCCGCGGGCAGGGCGCACTCCAGGGCCCCGAGCTCGTCGTTGACGGCGATTCGCAGGGCCTGAAAGGTGCGCGTTGCCGGGTGGATGCGCCACGAGGTGCGCCCCCCGCGCCCGGCCGCGCCCCCAACCACGCGGGCAAGATCGGTGGTCGTGCCGAATGGTCGCGACGCCCGCCGGCGGGCGATGGCGCGGGCGATTCGCCGAGCCGCCGGCTCTTCCCCCAGGGTAAAGAGCAGGTCGGCCAGCTCTCGCTCAGGCAGGGTGTTCACCAGCACGGATGCAGGTTGCCCGGCGTCCGGGTCTAAGCGCATGTCCAGCGGTCCCTCCGCCGCGAAGGAGAATCCACGACCCGGCCGGTCGAGCTGCATCGACGAAACGCCGAGATCGAAGAGCATCCCATCCACTGAGCCGAACCCGCTGGCGGGGAGCAGGCTGCGTAGCTCACGAAAGCTCCCTTTCTCCAGGCGCACGCGGTCTCCGAAGATCCGGAGGTGATTGGCAGCGAGCGATAAGGCATCGGCATCGACGTCAAGGCCTAGCAGGCGTCCGTCGGGGGCGGACGCCTCGAGAATGGCGCGGGCATGTCCACCGGCCCCCACGGTGGCGTCGACGTACCGCTTGCCGGGTTGGGGCTGCAGCCACGTCAACACCTCCGCCAGGAGCACCGGGAGGTGCGCCGCTGGCCGGGGCAGGGCGGGTGGAGTGGGCGAAGTGGGCGGGATGGGTGAACCGGAGGCCACTATAGCAGGGGGGGTGGAGAGAGGGTCAAGGGTTTTGGAGTACGCATCGAGCGGTCAGCAGCAGACCGTCCATGCCCGCCGCCGGTGTGCTACAAGCTCAAGCTACGCTACGAGCAAGGACGGGGCGTAGGGTAGGGACCTGCGCTGCATCTCGCCTATCGCCGGCTAGTACCTCGCCACCGTGATGTGGCTGGGTGCCTCGTGCCTCTGTCAGGGGCATACCCCGCGAAACCACCGTGGCCGGGTACTAGCCAGAGGGGACGTGTAGGATGCGGCCGCAGACGCTGCAAGACACCAGTCCCGTGGCGCTGCGAGCCCGTTGCACCTCCGCACTAGGCAGGGTGGTGCGGCAACCCTCGCAGCGCCCCTGAATCACGGTGACCACGGCCATCCCATCCGGCATGCGCTGCCTCAGCCGGTCGTACTGGGCGAGCGAGGTGGCGTCCACGGCGTCGACAAGCTGGACGCGCCGGGCGGTGTCGCGCTCGAGCTGAGCCTGGAGCTGCGCCCGCTCCCCGCCGAGCTGCTCCTGGCGCGTGGCGGCCACTCCCAGGACGCGCTCGGTCGCCCCCTTGATGCGGGCCACCTCTTTGCGGGCGGACTCGCTGGCGTCCATGCTGGAAAGGACTTGCTCCTCCAGGGCACCGCGGCGCTGCCGGTCGCGCTCGATGTCCCCCTGGAGCACCTGGAGGTCACGGGGGTTGCCTTTGCCGGAGTAGAGACGCGCCTCGTGCTCCTTGATGCGGGCCTCCAAAGTGGCCAGCTCGAACTCCTGCTCGCGCTGCTCCCGCTGGCGGGCTTGCAGGGCCGCCTCGGCCTGCTGGATAGCGTAGGCGGCCGCCCGCTGCTGGAGACGGTCCCCCAGGGCGGCTTCGGCCTGCTGGAGCCGGCGGGTGAGCTGGCCGATCTCCGCGTCCAGGCGCTGTAGCTCGAGCAGCTGCTGCGAGCGCTGGCTCATCTTACCACCGAGTATACGACGCCTCGAGCGTGGTTCGGAGGCGCACGTTTCGGGTCTGAGGGCTGGGGACTCAACGCCGAAGGCTCAGCCGAAGGCTCAGGGCGGGGAGGCTGGGCGGCCTGGCCGGCGGACTCTCGGGGGCCCCCTGGGGAGCCTTGCGTCCGGTCCTGCCCTGCGCCCTATCAGAGGCCAGAGGTGACCGGCTCTCCAACGCGGTGCACCTTGATCAAGTTGGTGTTGCCGGGGACGCCAAGCGGGACGCCGGCGGTGATGACCACGATCTCGCCGGGCTGGGCGACGCCTACCTCCACCACTTTCTGGGCGGCGATGGTCAGCATGTGGTCGGTGGAGCGGATGGGGGGCGACTCGACCGGAGTGACGCCCCAGGTCAGCATCAGCTGGCGCCGGACGCGGGGGTCCCAGGCCAGGGCGATCAGCGGGATGCTGGGCCGGTACTGGGCCACCATGCGGGCGGTGGAGCCGGAGGAGGTGGTGGTGACGATGGCCTTGGCGCCCAGCTCGGACGCGATCTCGCAGGCGGCCTGGGCCACAGCCTCAGTCGCGTCACGGGCCACCGCCGGCCCGGCCCGCACGTGCCCCTCCAGCTCTGGCTCCCGCTCAGCGGCGGCCGCAATGTCGGTCATCTTTCGCACCGCCTCGACGGGGAAGGCGCCGACGGCGGTCTCGGCCGAGAGCATCACCGCATCGGTCAGCTGCAAGACGGCGACGTGGACGTCGGTGGCCTCGGCGCGGGTAGGGCGCGAATGGGAGATCATCGACTCCAACATCTGGGTGGCCGTAATAGAGGGCTTCCCGGCGCGGTTGGCCGCCTGGAGGAGGCGTCGCTGCACGGACGGCACCTGCTCCAGGGGGAGCTCCACTCCCAGGTCGCCCCGAGCGACCATCAGCCCGTCGGCCGCGGCCAGGATGGCGTCCACCTCGTGCAGGGCTTCCGGCCGCTCGATCTTGGCGATGATGGCCACCTGCCTGGCGTGCTCTCGCAGGAGCGAGACGTCGCGCGCGCTGCGCACAAAGGAGAGGGCCAGGAAGTCCACCCCTTCGGAGACCCCAAAGGCGGCGTCGGCCAGGTCTTTCTCCGTCACCGCCGGGGCGTTCAAGGGGGCGCCGGGGACATTGATGCCCTTGTGGGCCGTCAGCAGCCCACCGTGCTCTACCCGGCAGCGGATGTCCACGCCGCTACTGTCCTCCACGCGCAGCGTCAGGTTGCCGTCGTCGAGCAAGATCAGGTCGCCGGATCGTACCTCCCGAGGCAAGGGCTCGTAGTCCACCGGGATGGCCGCCGGCGGGGCGGCGCCGCGACGGTTGGTCAGGACGACCCGCTCGTTCGGTTGGAGAGTCACCCCGCCGGGAGGCAGGTCGCCGACGCGCACCTTCGGCCCTTGGAGATCGAGGAGCACGGCCACGGGGCGGTGCAGCTCCTCGGCGACGGCGCGTACCGCATCCAGGCGCCGCTTGTGGTCGGCCTGGGTTCCGTGGGAGGCGTTGAGCCGGACGACGTCCGTCCCGGCGAGGATCAGCTCGCGGAGAATGCCGGGACGGTCGGTGGCCGGGCCGAGCGTGGCGACGATGCGCGTACGAGCCACCGAGCAGTCCTTTGTATCAGTCCAGCCACCCGCGGCGGCGCAAGACTTCGTCCCCAATCAGACCGACGTGCACCTCGTCTCGGGTGCCCGCGGCCTCCAGGCGGTACTCCAGGCGTGCCCGCTGGAAGTACTGTACCGGGCGGCCGTCCTCTTGCAGCTCCTCGCTCAGCGGGAAGCCGAGAGAATCCAGGCCCCCTCGGGTGTTGAAGTACCGTAGAAAGGCGTAATTCACGCTGTGGCCGGTCTCCTCAAAGTAGCGCTGGTCGGGGCCGCTCTCGAACGGCTCGATGCGGGGGAAGCGCTCGCTGCCGACGAGCCACTCCCCCAGCAGGCTGATCTGCACCTCATAGGGAGTGTTGCGCAGATCGGGGCGGTGCTCCAGGCGCGCCCGCTGGAAATACTGCACCGTGCGCCCGTCCTCCTGTAGCTCCTCTGTGCGCGGCCAGCCGAAGCGCTCGAAGCCCCCCCGGGCGACGTAGAAGGGGTAGAAGATGGGGGAGACGTTATGCCCCGTCTCAGGGAAGTAGCGCCGGTTGTTGGCCGCCGGCTCGGGTGAGGCGGGGAGGGTGGGAGGGAGGGCCAGCTGCCACAGCCCTTCCCCGGCGGCGGCGGCGAGCACCGGCGTGGCCGGTGCGGCCCACGCGCTCAGGAGGCGCACCGGCCGCGGCAGGGAAGGGAGCTCCACCCACGTGCGGCCACCGTTAGTAGAACGATGCAGGGCGCCCCGGGCGCTGGCGACGTACAGGGTCTCCTTGGAGCCCGGCTCGAACTGCATGGCCGCCGGGTCGGGGACGGGCACGGCGCCAAGTGCCTGCCAGGAGGCGCCCCGATCGTTCGAGCGGACCAGCCCCTTGTCGGTCAGCGCCAGCACGGTGTTGGGGGTGGTGGGGTGCACCGCCAGGGCCAGGATGATGGTGCTGGGGAGCCCTTCCCCCGCCACGTGCCAGCTCTCCCCCCTGTCGTCGCTGCGGTAGACGCCGGCGAATCCGTTGGCCCCCATATAAATGACCCGCGGCTCGGTCGGATGCTGGACGAGCTGCACCGCGCCGGGCGTGGCCCCGTAGCGATCCCGAGGGAGCCCCAGGCTGGCCGGGCGCCAGGTGAGACCGTGGTCGGTGCTGCGGAAGTTGCCCCGCAGCTCCGTACCGGCGATGGCAACGCGCTCATCGGTGCTATCGAAGAGGAGCGCCGTGACCGGTGGGAGGGGCTGGCGGATTTGCGTCCAGGTGGTACCCCCGGCGTTGGAGCGGAACAGGCCGTCCACTCCGGCCACCAGGACGACGCGCCCCTCGTCCGGCGAGACGGCCAGGGCGGTAGGCTCCAGCCCCCAGGGGAGCCCGCGCTCCAGGAAAAACCAGGTACGCCCACCGTCCAGGGTCTTGCGCAGGCCGCTCCGCCCGCCCGCCGTAGCCTGGATACCGGCGTACATCACGCCGGGGGCGCTGCGGTCGAATGCCAGCTGCCCCACGGGAGCCCCTTCCAGGCCGGTAGGGAGCCAGCCGGCGGCCCCGGCGCCTGGCGCTCCCGCCGGGCCCGCAGGGGACAGGCCAAGCACCCCGGCCAGCGCCGTGGCCACCAGCGCCTGGCCGGCGCGCTTCCATTGCATCACCCCCCATTCTTTCAAATGACAGGCGCGGCGTACCAGCGCCAGGACTCCGGTCAAGTGGCGCCCGCCGCCCCGGCAGGGGGCGGCCTCATCCGGGGAGGGCGAACACGAACAGGAGGTCGTTCACGTTGGTGTTGGTTGGGCCAGTGACCAGGAGGTCGCCGACCTCCCGGAGGAGGGCGTAGGAGTCGTTGTTCGCCAGGGCAGCGCGGGGATCCAGGCCCTTCTCCCTGGCGCGCTGGGCCGTCCGGCCGTCCACCATGCCCCCTGAAGCGTCGGTGGGGCCGTCGCTCCCGTCCGTGGCCAAGGCGACGACGAGTGCGCGCTGCAGGCCGTCGATGGACAGGGCGGCCGCCAGGGCTGCCTCCTGGCAACGCCCGCCGCTGCCCCCGCCGCGCACCGTGACGGTGGTCTCGCCCCCCAGGATCAGGCAGGCAGGGGGTGACACCGGCCGTCGGCGCAGGAGCAGCTCCTTGGCCAGGGCGCCCGCCAGGAGCCCGGCGTCGCGGGCCTCGCCTTCTAGATAGGTGGTCAGCAACAGGCTGCTGAAGCCGAGGCGCGTGGCCTCGGCCACGGCCGCCCGGGCGGCCACGTCATTGCTGCCGATGACCACGGTGGCGACGCGCTCGAACAAGGGGTCGCCCGGCTTGGGGGTTTCCGGCACCTCCCCCTGCTGCCCGCGCTGGAGCCAGTCCACAATCGACGCCGGCACGGTCTCCAATAAAGCGAAGCGCTGCAGGACGTCCAGGGCGTCGGCAAAGGTGGTGGTGTCCGGGACGGTGGGCCCGGAGGCGATCGCGTCCAGGGGGTCGCCGATTACGTCGGACAGGATCAGGGTGGCCACCTCGGCCGGCGCAGCCACCTGTGCCAGGCGCCCGCCCTTGACCCGCTCGATGTGCTTGCGGACGGTGTTGATGTGGTTGATGGTGGCCCCGGAGCGGAGCAGGGCCTGCGTCAGGGCCTGGTAGTCTGCCAGGGTGATGGGGTCTTCGGGGAGGATCATCAGGGCCGAGCCCCCGCCGGAGATGAGGCACAGGACGAGGTCGTCCTCTCCGGCGGACTCCAGCAGGCGGACGATCTCGCGCGTCCCGGCGAGGCCGTTCTCGTCCGGGAGGGGGTGGCCGGCCTCGCGCAGGGCGATCTTCGCGGTGACGTCGGTGTAGCCGTACTTGACGTTGACCACTCCGGCGGTGAGCTGATGGCCCAGCACCTCCTCGGCGGCCCGGGCCATCGGGGCGCTGGCCTTTCCCGCCCCGACGACGAAGATGCGCCGGTAACGGGCCAGGTCGTAGGTGCGGTCCCCGAGGGAGAGTGTGTCGCCGTCACGCCGTAGGGCGTTGCGCACGGCCTGGGCCGGCTCCACCGCCAGGAGTGACGCGCGCATGATCTGCCAGGCCAGGTCCCGGTCGTGCTCGAATGAGGGCGTCACTGATTTCTTGCCTCCGTTCGCGCCCTACGTTAGCATCGCCTGGCGACGGCACGCTCGGCCAGGTCTGGAGTGTCAAGTCTCACACGTCAGGTGGCGTGGGACAAGCTCGAGACGTGGAACCTGAGATTGCAATTGCTATGGAGGGAGAAGACGATGGCTCGACCTGTCACGATCTACACCGGTCAGTGGGCCGACTTGCCGCTCGAGGAGCTCGCTGGAAAGATGAAGCAGTTCGGCTACGACGGGCTTGAGCTGGCCGCCGCGGGTGATCACCTGGACCTCGAGCAGGCCGCCGAGAGCCCTGCCTACTGCCAAAAGCAGCGCGACATCCTGCAGCGAAATGGCCTCGATTGCTGGGCCATCTCGGCCCACGCCCAGGGCCAGCTGGTGCTCGACATCATCGACCGGCGCAGCGCCGGGTTCGCCCCACCGAACCTCCGACATGACGTCGAGAAGGTCCGCGAATGGGGCACGCGCCAGATGATGCTCGCCCCATGGGCGGCCAAGAACATGGGTGTTGGCGTGGTCAACGGCTTTACCGGCTCTTCCATCTGGCACCTCATCTTTCCCTTTCCGCCACAGGATCAGGACCTGATCGAAGACGGCTACAAGCTCTTCGCCCAACGCTGGAACCCCATCTTTGACGAGTTTGACAAGGCCGGGGTCAAGTTCGCCTTGGAGGTGCATCCCACCGAGATCGCCTTCGACTACTACACCGCCCAGCGGGCCCTGGAGGCCGTCGGCCGGCGGCCCGCCTTCGGCTTCAACCTGGATCCGAGCCACTTCATCCCCCAGGGTCTCGATCCGGCCCTGTTCGCCCGCGAGTTCCCCGACCGCATCTACCACGTGCACATCAAGGACTCTATGGTGCGCCGGGACGGGCGAGCCGGCATCTACGCCAGTTTCCTCCCCTTTGGAGATCCCGGTCGCGGTTGGGACTTTCGCTCGCCCGGCCATGGCCAGGTGGACTTCGAGTCGCTCGTCCGGGCGCTCAACGGCATCGGCTATCAAGGACCCCTCTCTGTGGAGTGGGAGGACAACGGCATGGACCGCGAGCATGGGGCGCGGGAATCCGCAGAGTTCGTGCGCAAGATTGATTTCAAACCCTCGG
Source organism: Chloroflexota bacterium (assembly GCA_030447525.1). GTDB lineage: Bacteria > Chloroflexota > UBA11872 > UBA12225 > UBA12225 > JAUJOR01. The sequence continues at coordinate 387,739 of JAUJOR010000001.1, forward strand.
CCATCGCCTTTGACGCCGCCTTTGAGAGGCGTTGAGCCCGTTGGCGCTGCTTTTCGCGCCCCTGGCCCCGGAACGGTGGACAGCGGACGTCCGCGCAAGTGCATAGGAGCCCATTACCATGTCAGAGCAGGTCGGCTTTCTCACCATGGGGGCGGCGCGTGCCGGCGGCGATGCCCCGGAGATCGGCATTGGGATGCTGGGCTACGCCTTTATGGGCAAGGCCCACACCAACGCCTACAAGAAGATCCCCTACATGCTGTGGCCACCACCGGCCAGGCCGCGGCTGGTGGCCGTGTGTGGACGCAATGAGGCGGGCGTGGCCGAGGCCGCCCGGCGCTACGGCTATGAGCGCCACTACACGGACTGGCGGGAGCTCCTACGTGACGATCGCGTCCAGGTGTTCGATAACGGCGGCCCGAACAACGTCCACGCCGAGCCGTGTATCGCCGCGGCTGAAGCTGGCAAGCACATCATCTGCGAAAAGCCTCTGGCGCGCACGGCTGCCGAGGCGAAGGAGATGCTCCAGGCGGTGCAGCGGTCCGGGGTCAAGCACGTTTGCGCCTTTAACTACCGCTTCGTGCCGGCCGTCCGCCAGGCCCGCCTGCTCCTGGAGCAAGGGGTCCTGGGGCGGATCTTCCACTTTCGCGCGCGTTACCTTCAGGAGTGGGGTAACAGCCCGGACGTCGCCCAGTGGCGCTATCACGCCGAGACCGCAGGCTCCGGGGCCCTCGGCGACCTGGGGGCCCATATCATCGACCTGGGACGCTTCCTGGTAGGGGAGCCCAGGTCGGTCAGCGCCCTGACGGCCACCTTCATCAAGGAGCGCCAGGACCCCGGTGGTGGGACGGGTATGAAGGCCGTGGACGTGGACGACGCCTTCGAGGCCGTGGTTGAGTTTGAGAACGGGGCGGTGGGGACGCTGGAAGCCAGCCGTTTCGCTCCCGGGCGCAAGAACGCCAACACGTTCGAGATCAACGGCGAGCGGGGGACCATCGCCTTCAACCTGGAGCGCCTGAACGAGCTGGAAGTCTACCTGGAGGGGACTTCCCCCAAGGAGGCGCAGGGCTTCCGAGACGTGCTGGTGAGCGAGTCGTTCCATCCGTTCTGGGAGCACTGGTGGCCGCAGGGCCATATCATCGGCTGGGAGCACACCTTTGTCCACGAGCTAGGTCATCTGCTGGACGCCATCGTGAACAATAAGGACGTGGCCCCCTACGGGGCCACGTTCGAAGACGGCTACAAGAACGCCGTGATCTGCGACGCCATCATCCAATCGGCGCGCGAGGGGCGGCGCGTAGAGATCGCCTACTGAACGTGCTCACTCCCGCTCGGCCGGGTGGGGGTGAGAGGGCTGCCGCTGGCGCCGCCGGGCGGTACGGGCCATGTCGCCCAGGAGTATACGCGCCTCCGGCAGGAGGCGCTCGTCGGCCAGGCGGGACTCCAGGCGGCGCACGGCGGTGGATGATCCCACCAGGGCGGCCATCTGTCCTGCCAGGTACCCGGCGAAGCGGGCGCTGACCCGCCAGGCGAGGGGCTGGGGCGAATCTTCTTCCAAGAGCACGACGTAGTCTTTGACCATGCCGTGCTCGCGGCGGACGAGCGACCTAGGCAAACGAGTGATGCGCATCCGGCTCCTCAATAACACCAGCGGGCTTGCATCCGTAGCGCCGCGCACCACAAGGACGCGGCGCCCCAGACGGGGCTTGGTTGGGCCAGCGGCAGGCTCTCCACCGCACGTGCTCTCGAAAGGGCAAACGCACGCGGCCGCCCTGTGTTGTGAGTCTCGAGCCGCTCTGTGGCTCAACGACGGGCCGGCGCCTGGGGTGATGGGGTAGCGCTGGCCGGCGGCGGAACGCTCTCGATCACCGGCACGCTGGGGGAGGTTGCCGGTGGGTGTGCCGGTGGGTGTGCCGGTGGGTGTGCCGGTGGGTGTGCCGGTCGGTGTGATGGAGGAAGGCTAGCCGGCGGCGGCTCGCTCTCCCTACAATCCAGACGTTGGACCCCCTGCTTGGCGTCTTGGCCGGCTACCCCGTCTACGCGTTCGGTCTTCTCCTTAACGCCGGGATCGTCGCCGGACTGGGCCTGACCATATGGCTGGCGCGGCGCCGGGGGATCACGCCGCCGGTCGTGCTGGACGCCGCCGTGTGGGCGCTACCGCTTGGGCTGGTTGGCTCTCGGCTGTCCTACGTAGCCCTCCACTGGGGGGAGTATGCCCCCAACCCGTTGACGGCGATCTCCTTCTGGGAGGGCGGGCTGTCGTTGCCAGGCGCGATCACGCTGGGCCTGCCCGTGGCCTGGTTGGCCCTGCGCTGGCAGCGTTCTCCGGTGGGACTGTGCCTGGACGCCGGCGCCGCCGGCGTGGCCCTGGGGCAGGCCATTGGCCGCCTGGGGTGCCTGGCGGCCGGCTGCGCTATCGGCGCGCCGGTGGGGCCGGATTCGTCCTGGCCGGGGCTGCCCGTGCCGGACTCCACCGGCCTGGTGGCGATGCGCTTCCCCAGCCAGCTGGTGGAAGCTGGCGGCGATCTCCTCCTCTGCGCCATCCTGCTATGGGTATGGAGGCAAAGATGGGCACCGGGGACCGTGCTGGCCGTCTACCTCCTGGGCTACGGGCTCCTACGAGCCGCCGCCGAGCCGTTTCGTGGCGACTCCACCCTGGCCGGGCCCTTGCCGGCGGCCCTGTGGTGGGGCGTGCTGGCCGCCATCGCCGGGGCAGGCCTGCTCGTATGCCGTGTGCCGGGGCGCCGCGCCGAGGGCGTGGCCCCGGCCCAGAGCGTGCAGCTCGATACCCCACCGAGGTAGCTTGTGGCCGGCCGTCTGTACGTCGTGGCTACACCGATTGGGAACCTCGGGGACATCTCGCCGCGGGCCCTAGAGACGCTGCGGTCGGTGCGCCTCGTGGCCGCCGAGGATACCCGCCGTACGGGGGGCCTGCTGCGCCACTTCGGTATCGTCACTCCCCTCCTCAGCTATCACGCCCACAACCGAGCGGCGCGCCTGCCCCGCCTCCTGCTGGAACTGGGCCAAGGTGACGTCGCCTTGGCCACGGATGCGGGGACGCCGGTGGTCTCCGATCCGGGCGAGGAGCTGGTCGCAGCCGCGGCGGCGGCCGGGCACGAGGTAGTGGCTATTCCCGGGCCGTCTGCTGTTGTGGCAGCACTGTCCGTCTCCGGACTGCCGGCCGTCCCATTCCATGTCACCGGGTTCCTCCCCAGGCGCGCCACGGAGCGGCGCCGGGCGCTCCTGGAAATGGCCCCCTGGCGGGGATGCGTCGTCCTCTTCGAGGCGCCTCACCGGCTGCGTCAGACACTGGCCGACCTCCTGGCCGTGTTCGGCGATCGGCGGGTTGCCGTCTGCTGCGAGCTGACCAAGCTGTACGAGTCGGTGTACCGCGCCTCGCTGAGTCAAGCGGTGGAGCACTACGCCGCCGTCGAGCCCCGGGGGGAGTTCACGCTCGTGGTGGAAGCCCCCGGGGGGACCTCCCTCCGAACGGGCCCCCCCGGGAGTGGGCCTCCCGAGGGGACGTCCCAAGCGCCCCCGGTGGGGGACGTAGAGGGTCGTTTCGCCGCCCTCCTGAAGCTCCATGGCGCGCGCCGACCGGCCCTGGCCGCCCTGGCGGCTGAGACGGGGCTCCCCCGCAAGGCCCTCTACGCCCGGCTGCTGGCCAGAGACCGCCGGCCAGACCCGGCGCCGGAGTAAGGCGCCGGGTGAAGACCTTCGCTCGAGGCAGGGCCCACTTACCTCGAGCGCCCCCCACGGCGTCGCGGCCGCGAGGGGCGCCGCGCCCCTTCGTCGGATCCCGCTTCGCCGACCTCGGCGGCGGTCCCGTCGGGCGGCTCCACTCCCTCGGGACCCACGCCCGTGCCAGCCGGCCCAGGGGCAGACTCCTCACTGCCGGCGACGAGCACGGGAAGGGTCAGGGCGGCGGCACCGGCCTCGTCCGTCCCAGGCTGACCTCCCTCGGGTGGACCTCCCTCGGGTGGACCTCCCTCGGGTGGACCTCCCTGGAGTGCGCTCGGCCCCCCGCCGGGCGAGACGGATACAGCCGTGTCGGCCACGGACGCATCCTCACCGGCGGCAGCGCCATTGCTCCTGACCGGCGCCCCCCGCCGTCCTCGCCTCCGGCCACGCGCGGGGGCTGGCCCCTCCGCCGCGGCCTCCCCGGCGCCGGTCATGGTTTGGGCGGACGCGTTCGATGGCCCGTCCGCCCCCGCCGGAGCGTCGCCGGGCGCTGCAGCGGGCGCACCGGGCGCCGGTGCCGGTGGCGCGGTCACGGAGACGGGCGGAGGGACGACGTCGGCCCCCGCGAGGGCCGTTGGGGTCTCCGGCAGCGCGGGCTGCGTCGCCGCCGTCGCGCCTGTGACCGGCCCTGCCGGTTCAGTACCCGCCCCCACCGCCGGCGCTTGCGCGTCCGCCGCATCCATCGGGGCGCTGAGCACCGCCGAGAGGCGGCGCAGGCGCTCCCCTGGGAGGACGACCGGGGCGCGCCGGGTGGGCTCAACCGTCTGCCAGGCCGGGCGGGCAGCGGTGCGGACATCCCCGCCGGCGATCGGTGGCCTGGGGAACACCCCCGAGGTGGCGAGTGGCGGGGCCGGCACCGGTGCCGCGGGGGCGTCGACCGCGGCGGCGCCCAGGCGCTCAGGCCTGACCTCTGGTAGGGCCTCCGGCGCGTCCTCATCGACGGTCTGGGCGCTGCGCTCAAGAGCGCTGTCGACAGCGCTGTCAACAGTACGGGCAACTTCACCGTCAACCTCGACGTCCAGGTCCTCCAAGGCAGCGTCCAAGGCGGCGTCCCTGGTCTGATCGGGCGCGGACGCGACTACACCTTGCTCCTGGGTGGTCGTCGCTGCACCATCCTCTACCGGTCCGCTGAGGTCGATGGTGGAGACTTCTACGCCGGGGGCCAGCTCCACGCCGGGGGTGACCTCAGCGCTGGGGGCCAGCTCGCCGCCCCGGCGTCGCCGGCCGCCACGGCGACGCCGGCGGGAGCCACCGGGCGCCGGGCTCTCCCCCGTGGTCACCGCCTCGGCCGTGGCGAACACTGCCCCGGCCGTGGACGGCGGTCGCACGGCTACAGGGGTGGGCACGCCGACGGCCGGAGCTGTGACCGATCTGCCCCGGTAGGGGCGCACGGGACCGCCGGGCGCCGGCAAGGGGGTAGTGACCTCTGGTGTGACCATTGTGGCCGGGGTCATTCCCGCGGCCATCCCGCCGGCCGGCCCGGCAGGGCGCAGCGCCCGCGGGTAGCGCATGGGGGGTACGGTAGCCGGACGGGAAAGGGCAGCGGATCCGACGCCGGTTTCCTGCTCCAGGAGCTGGCGGTAGGAGACGAACTCGTCGGCCAGCTCTTTGAGCGCCCCGGCAGTGCGATCCGAGCCGACGACGGCGGCGTGCAGGCCGCGCCGCTGGGCGAAGCGGAGCACGGGGATGAGGTCCTTGTCGCTCGTCACCATCACCAGCGTGGTCAGCCCCGGGATCAGGTTGAGGGAGTCGGTGACGTCCACGGCCATGGCCGTGTCGGCGAGGCTCTTGGCCCCGCCGCCGTTACGGGCAAGCAAGGAGCCACCGAGGGGCAGCACGGGGGCGTAGACCACTTCCACGCCGGCGTTGTAGATGGCCAGGCGCTCCATCGGGTCGCGCCATTCCCCATAAGCGCGGCACACGGTGAGCGGGCCATAGCGCCGGGCCCAGCGCAAAACGGGATTGAGGTCGGCGGCCCGTTCTGGCATCTCCTGGCGCAGGCCGATCGCAAAGTTGTCCCAATCGATGAAGAGTGCTACTGGGCCGGGGAGGAATCCTCGCCGGTCATCTCGATCGCTAACCACGGCGTCTCTGTGTTCCTTTCCTACAGCTCCCACAGCCTTCCTCATGGCGGCGCACCGCATCTCGTCCGGGGGCTTCAGGCGCACACGCCATAGGCGGTGCGGCGCTGGACGCTGGTTGCGCCGCTGCGCCCCGGTGATGGCACGAGGGGGGCGCCGCGCGGCGCGCAGCACGCCGGCTCATCGGTGCAGCACGTCCGGGAAGGCTCTCTTGGGTGGATGGTGGTTGTTGCGCGCGCTACGAGCAGCGGCCGGCATGGGCTGATCCGTCGCGCCGCCGGGTGGCGGGCGGGGCCGCTGCGATGCGCTGGCCTCGCGGTGGGCTGCGCAGCCTGCTCTCTTGTTAAGGTACTCCCCTAATTATAGACGCCTACCCAGGAGGGAGCGTGCCTGAGGTAGCCAACCAGGCCCTGATCCGGGCACCGGCCGAGCAGATCTTCGCCCTCATCGAGCAGGCCGAACGCAACGTAGAGTGGGTGCCCGACCTCACGCGGTGCGAACGTCTGACCCCCGGTCCGACGCGGCCGGGCACGCGCTTCCGCTTCGTCATGCGCGTCGCCGGCATCTCGGTAGACGCGACCGACGAGGTGGTGGCCTACGAGCCCGGCCGGCTGATCCGCTTCTTGGGGGTCAAAGGCGTGCCCCACTCCGGCTACTGGCAGCTCCAGGCGCAGCCCCCGGCAGCCGACGGGACGCCGCAGACGCTGGTCACGTACGTGATGTCCTTCGAGCTGCCGCCGGGGATCGGGCCGTTGGTGGCTCGGATGCTCGATCTGCCGCGACGATTGGACGAGCAGTCCCGCGCCTGCCTGGCGAATCTCCGCCGCCTCCTGGAGTCGGAGCCGGCCGGCAATGGGGCGACCATGTAGCGGCCGATGGTATCATCGACGAGATGCCGACCCCGCCGGTGGCGCCGCCAGAGGCGTCCGCTGGGCCACTGGTAGACACTCACACCCACCTTACAGACCAACGCTTTGCCGCTGACCTTGACGCCGTCTTCTCCAGAGCGCAGGCAGCCGGCGTCCAGGGCATGGTCGTGGTGGGCTACGATCTACCCTCCAGCCGGGAGGCGGTCGACCTGGCGGCTCGGTATACCGGCCTCTGGGCAGCGGTCGGTATCCACCCGCATGACGCCCGGCACGCCACCACGGACGCCTTGGCCGAGCTGGAGGCGCTGGCGGGTCGGCCTAAAGTGGTGGCGCTGGGGGAATGTGGCCTGGACTTCTACCGTGATCTCTCGCCGCGGGACGCCCAGCGGGAGGCCTTCGAGGCCCAGCTGGTCCTGGCGCAGCGCCTCCGTCTCCCGGTGATCGTCCACTCTCGAGAGGCGATGGCCCTGACGCTGGAAATCTTGGCTGAACACGTCTTGCCGGGAGGCGGGGTGATGCATTGCTTCGATGGCACAGCCGATGACGGGCGCCGGGCGGTCGACCTGGGCCTGTTCCTCTCCTGCGCCGGCCCGCTCACCTACCGCCGCGATCCCAGCCTGGCCCAGGCCCTGGCAGCGGCGCCCCTGGAGCGGCTGGTGGTGGAGACAGACTGCCCCTACCTCAGCCCCCTGGGCCACCGTGGCGAGCGCAACGAGCCGGCGCACGTCCGCAGCGTCGCCGCGGCCCTGGCACGGAGCCGCGGTCTGGAGCTCACCGAGGTGGTCGCCACTACTACGGCCAACGCCAGGCGCCTGTTCCGCACCCCGGCCCTGGGCGCCGGCGCTCTCAGCCGGGGTGGCGTGGAGCAGGTGGTGTGACGATGTCCTCGCGGGCGGTCACGGGCCAGCCCGCCGGCGAGTCGCCCAATGCCCGGTCGCTGTTTGCCCCCGTGGCCGCCGATCTGGTGGCGGCTGATGCGGCCATACGCGCCGTGGCCAATCTCGACAACGCCCTCCTTTCGCAGACCCTACGCGTCATCCTGACCAGCAGCGGCAAACGTCTACGCCCCGCCCTCACCCTGCTCACCGCCCGTCTCCACGAGACAACCCTGCAGCGGCGCGTGGAGCTGGCTGCGGCTGCGGAGTTGCTGCACACGGCCTCGCTGATCCACGACGACGTGATCGACGTCTCGGACGCCCGCCGGGGCCGGCCGACGATCAACGCCACGTTCAACAACACCCTCGCCGTGTTGACCGGTGACTACCTCTTCGGCAAGTCCGGTGAGCTGGTGGCCGGCCTGGGCAGCCCGCCGATCATGGGGGTGTTCTCCCGGGCGGTGATGGAGCTAGTGCAGGGGGAGATGCTCCGTCCCAGCCTGAATGGCGACCTCTCGTCCACGGAACGGGACTATCTCGCCAAGATCAAGGGGAAGACGGCGTCCCTTTTCGCCATGTGCTGCCAGACGGGGGCAATGCTGGACGCCGACGTTCACGATCCGAATGTGGCGCGCCTGCGGGACTACGGGATGAACCTGGGCATCGCCTTCCAGGTGGTGGACGATGTCCTGGACTACACCGCCAGCGAGGCGGAGCTGGGGAAGCCGGTGGGGAGTGACCTGCGCCACGGGACGGTCACGTTGCCGGCGATCTACTATCTCCGCCGGCATCCGCAGGACGATCGCGTGCGTGGCTTGCTGGCCCAGGATGACAACTACCTGGAAGCGGCCGGCGCGGCCGTGGAAGCCATCCGCTGCTCCGAGGCCATCGAACAGGCCATCGACCGGGCGCGGGAGTTTGCGCTGGCCGCCGCCGTGCAGCTAGAGGGACTCCCGCCGGGACCGGTCACCGACGCCCTCTACGGGCTGACGCGGTACGTCGTCGATCGTACCGAGTGAGCGCGACCGGGGCGGTGACCACGCTGTCAGGCCCAGACAAGGCCCGCTTCGTGCGGGCGATGTTCGATGCCATCGCCCGGCGCTATGACCTGATCAATCGCCTGATGACGGGCGGGCGAGATGGGGCCTGGCGCCGCCGGGCCGTAGATGCCGTCTATCCCGAGGCAGTGCGGGTCGCCATCGACCTGGGTGCGGGCACGGGCGACCTCTCGTTCGCCCTGGCGCGAGCCGCGCCCTGGGCCAGGGTGCTCTCACTCGACTTCGCCGGCGAGATGCTGCGCCTGGAAGACGCCAAGCGCCGGCGATTCGGCCTCCAGCGCCAGGTGCAGCCCGTGCTTGGGGACGCCATGGCTGTGCCCCTGGTCAGCGGCACGGCCGACGCCATCGTCAGCGCCTTTACCCTGCGCAACGTGGCCGATGTCCCGACTGTGCTCCGGGAGTGTCATCGCGCGCTTCGTCCCGGGGGCCGGTTAGCCGTGTTGGAGTTGACGCCTGTGCGCACTCCCGTGTTCCGCGCCCTGTTCCGGCTGTACTTCCACCGCCTGGTGCCGGTGCTGGGTGGATGGATCTCCGGCCGGGACTACGCCTATCGCTACTTGCCCCAGTCTGTGCAAGGCTTCCCGCCGGCCGACCAGCTGCGGGAGATGCTGCTGGAGGCGGGTTTCGACCGGGCCAGCTACCGCAGGCTGGCCGCCGGCACGGTGGCCCTCCATGTGGGTGAGAAGCTCCCCCAGAGAGGGAAATCCGGGGGTGAAGGACTGACCATCCTCCCGGCGGCTGCCGTGCGTCCGCTGGTCGTCCACCAGGTGACCGAGCGCAAGGCGTGGAACGATCGACTGGCCCGCTTGCCAAATGCCCACGGGATGCAGACGTGGGAGTGGGGCGACCTGCGCCAGGCGACCGGCTGGGCGACGCGTCGCCTCCTCTTTGAGCGCGGAGGAACGGCGGTGGCTGGGGCGGCCGTGCAGCGCCGGGCGGGGATCAGCTACTGCCCCAAGGGGCCCGCCCTGGACTACGCCGACACCGTTCTGTTGGGGCAGGTGTTGGAGCGCCTGGCGGAAGACACCCGTCGTCAGCGGAGTATCGTCTTGACCGTGGAGCCGGAGGCCGAGGCCGTCGATGGGACGGCGGTGGCTGCCCTGCGCCGGGCCGGCTACCGGCCCTCTCGTACCCAGCTGCAGTCCCGCAGCACCGTCCTGGTCAACCTCAGCCAGGACGAGGACACCCTGCTTCGGGGGATGAGCGCCACCTGGCGGCGCTACGTAGGTAGGGCGGAGCGCGATGGCGTTCGCATCCGCCGGGGCACGGACGCAGACGTGCGTACGTTCTACGACCTGTACGTCCTGACTGCCGAGCGGGACGGCTTCGTCCCCCGCCCGCGGGACTATATGGAGCGCCTGTGGCGCTCTCTGGCCCCGTCCGGCACGGTAGACCTGTTCCTGGCCGAGGTAGAGGGGCGGGCTGAGGCGGGCCTGCTGCCGATGCGTTTCGGCGCCCGGGCCTGGTATCTCTACGGGGCCTCATCGTCGGTGGCCCAGAAGGCCCGCGCCCCCTATCTCCTGCAGTGGCACGCCATGCGCTGGGCCCGCCGGCAGGGCTGCCAGGTCTACGACATGTGGGGCGCCCCGGACGACCCCCTGGACGAAACGGACCCCCTGGCCGGGGTGTACTACTTCAAGCGCGGTTTCGGCGGGCGGCACGTGCGCTGGGTGGGTCCCTATGACTTCGTGGTCTCGCCCGTTCTGTACCACCTCTGGAATGGCGCCCGCCCGCGCTTGCTGGCGGCCCTGCGTGCCCTACGCCCCCCACCGCGTCCGCCCGTACCGGCACCCTGAAGGGCAGGTGGGGGTGGGGGCCGGTGCGCCGGGGCCAGGCGATCACCCGGCAGTGGGGACGCCGTCTGCTAAAATTGCCCTCGGGCGCTGGTGGGCGCGCCCCCGGACAAGCCCCGGCTCCGGTATGGATATCTCCTGGCTCGGTGGTTCCTGCTTTCGCCTGCACGCGAGCGGCCTGCAGATCCTCACCGACCCCTTCGATCTTCCCCTTCCTGTCTCCCCCCTGCCCGGGGACATTGTGACCTTGAGCCGTCGCGCGGCCGGTGAGGGCCTGGCCGGTGGCCGGGCGGCGCGGGTGATTGATGGCCCAGGGGAGTATGAGATCAGGGGTGTACCTATCACCGGCATCGCCACTTCCGGGAGCGGCGCCGTCGGTGGACGCAACGTGGCGTACACCATGGGCCTGGATGGCGTCACCGTGTGCCACCTGGGGCGGGTTGATCAGCCTGTAACTGCCTCACAGCTTCAGGAGATCGGGTCGCCAGACGTCCTGCTCCTCCCAATCGGCGAACACACCGGTCTGTCCGTCACCCAGGCCGCTCAGCTGACCAGCCAGCTGGAGGCCCGTCTGCTCGCGCCGGTGCCCCTGAGGGGAGAGGCGGACGAGGCGGTGGTGGAGCGCTTTTGTCGAGAGCTAGGGGCTGATCCGGCGAACTTTAGCCCCCGCCTGACCGTTAGTACGTCTGGATTGCCGGCGCAGGTGCAGGTGGTTCGCCTGTCCCCGGCAGTCCCCCCGGCCGGGTCGCTCCGGCCGGCCGCGCCTTCCGAGTAACCCTTGACCCGGCCTCACCGGCGGCGCCGTGGCCGGTCGCGAACGTGCCCTTGGAGGTGGACGACATGCCCAAGTACATTTTCGTGACCGGCGGGGTCGTCTCCTCCGTGGGCAAGGGAATCACGGTCGCTTCCACCGGCTGCATCCTCAAGGGCCGGGGACTATCCGTCTCCATTCAGAAGCTCGATCCCTACATCAACGTCGACCCGGGGACGATGAGCCCGTATCAGCACGGGGAGGTGTTCGTCACCGACGATGGGGCGGAGACGGACCTCGACCTGGGGCACTACGAACGCTTCACGGACGTGCATCTGACGCGGGACAACAACGTCACCACGGGACAGATATATGCCGAGGTGATCCGCAAGGAGCGACGGGGCGACTACCTGGGCGGGACGATCCAGGTGATCCCCCACATCACCAACGAGATCAAGGAGCGCATCACCCGCGTTGGGCGGGTATCCAACGCCGACGTGGTGATCGTCGAAGTCGGCGGGACGGTGGGGGACATCGAGAGCCTCCCCTTTCTCGAAGCAATCAGGCAGATGCGCAAGGACGTGGGGCGAAACAACGTCTACTACGTCCACGTCACCCTGGTGCCGCACCTGGGGGCTACCGGGGAGATGAAGACCAAGCCGACTCAGCATTCCGTGCAAGAGCTGCGCCGGATCGGTATCCAGCCGGACGCCATCGTGTGCCGGTCGGATCTCCCTCTCAGCCCGGAGGTCAAGGAAAAGATTGCCCTGTACTGCGATGTCGCGCCGCACGCCGTGATCTCCCTCCCTACCCTGCAGGAGATCTACGAGGTGCCTTTGGTGCTGGAGCAAGCCGGCTTCGGGGACGCCATCACCGAGGAGCTGGGGCTACGCAGCACCACCACGGCGCCGAACCTCCGCGAGTGGCGGGAGATGGTCGAGCGCCTGCAGCGTGACAACCCCTGCCTGCGTGTCGCCCTGGTGGGCAAGTACACGCAGCTGCACGACGCCTACATCAGCGTCACCGAGGCGTTGCGCCATGCCGCCGCCCACTACGACCGCGAGTTGGAGCTGAAGTGGATCAACTCGGAGGCGCTGGAGGAAGAGGAGCGTCGCAATCCGGGCCTCGCCGTTGCTCGCGCCCTGGGTGACGTGCAAGGGCTGGTCGTGCCGGGGGGCTTTGGCAGCCGCGGGGTGGAGGGCAAGATCCTGGCGATCAAGCATGCCCGGGAACACGGCTTGCCCTTCCTGGGGTTGTGCCTGGGGATGCAGTGCGCCGTGATCGAGTTTGCCCGTCACGTGTTGCAGTCAGGTACGCCCCACAGCAGGGAGTTCGACCCCACCACGCCTCACCCGGTGATCGACTACATGGCCGATCAGCGAGCCGAAGGGGCCAAGGGCGGGACGATGCGTCTCGGCCTCTACGACTGCTCGCTTCAGGCCGGCACGCGATCGGGCGCGGCCTACGCCGCGCCGATGGTCCAGGAGCGTCATCGTCACCGCCTGGAGTTCAACAACGCCTACCGCGAGCTGCTCGCGGCTCATGGCATGGTCTTCAGCGGCCTCTCGCCCGACGGCCGACTGGTGGAGATCGCCGAGCTGGCGGATCATCCCTGGTTCGTCGGGACGCAGTTCCATCCCGAGTTCAAGTCGCGCCCGAACGCCCCCCACAGCCTGTTCCGGGGGTTCGTCAAGGCTTGTCGGGCGCGATCAATCGAGGGCGCCGAGCGCCCGCTGACGGTGCAGGAGATGGTACTGGCCTAGCCGGCCCCCGACGCTGGCTCGCTCGGGGCGGACCGGCTCGGGGCGGGCGCCGGTCAGGCCTTTGCTGTGGCTTTTCTTTAAAGTATGAGCGGGGGAGCGGGACGACGCCTGGCGGGCTGGAGCTGGCGTCATGTTGATCGGTGGCCACCCTGCCCCTTTGGTAGCTTGCCGGTAGCTGGCCCCGGACGGCGCGGCGATGCCCGGCGAGCGACACACGGGCGGCCGACGATAGCGCGGCCGTTCTCACCCTGTTGGCGAAGTGTTGACGAAGCAGGGCCAGAATGCTAGAGTCTAGTTGGTTTCATGTTCGGCCATCCTCCGGCCTCCGTGAAGCTCTTATGGCCGGCACCGGCCTATGCTTTCCTCCCGCGTCCGGCGAAGGTCGGCGCAGAATCTCGGGTGGCGTCATAACGCGAGTCGTCCCCTATCCGGCAGAGCGGTTTCGCCATCGTGGCCACGGTGGCACGCAGACGGAACACTCGTCTCGGCCCTCCCTGATCCGTCCGGCGTGAATGACGTTGAGAGATAGGGACGACCGACGGTTCGCTCATCTATGGGCTAGGTGGTGCCAACCGGCTAAACTGGCTGCATCGAGTCGAGCGCGGCGCCTTGAGGGGCTTGCCCGCCGAATACACGATGCCCTGGCACGGGGCGAGTTGCCAATCGCCTGCGGCCTACTTTTCCACTGCGCGGTCGCGCAGGAGTACCAAGCGTGCAATACACAGAACTTGAATCCAAGACCATCGACGAGCTTCGGGAGCTGGCCAAAGAGACCGACATCCCGGAGCCGGACGGCCTCAAGAAACAGGAGCTGATCTTCCGGCTCCTACAGGCGCAGCCGGCGCCCCCGCCGGCCGGTACGGGAGCTGCGGGGCCGCAGCATGACCAGCAGGCCAATCTGTTCCGCATGGGCGTGCTGGAGATCATGGACAACGGCCATGGCTTCTTACGCCTCGACCGCCATTGGCTGCCGGGACCGGACGACATCTACGTGTCCCAGACGCAGATTCGACGCATCGGGCTGCGTACCGGAGACATTGTGGCCGGGCCCATCCGCCCGCCAAAGGACTCGGAGAATTACTTCAGCCTGCTGCGCGTGGACAGCGTCAACGGCAACGACCCGGACCTGGCCAAGCGCCGGCCATGGTTCGATAACCTGACCGCCGTGTTCCCGGACGTGCAGTTCGACCTGGAGCTCAAGGATACCGCCGGCTCTAAGGAGTTCGTCCAGTCCAACATGTCCAACCGCGTGATCAACCTCTTCTCTCCCCTGGGTAAGGGGCAGCGAGGGCTGGTGGTCTCGCCACCGAAGGCGGGCAAGACGATGCTCCTCAAAGGCATCGCCCATGGTATCACGCGGAATTATCCCGACGTCCACGTCATGGTGGCCCTGATCGGGGAGCGCCCGGAGGAGGTCACCGACTGGCAGAAGACAGTCAAGGACGCCGAGGTGATCTCGTCCACCTTCGATGAGCCCCCGGAAAGCATGACCCGCGTCGCCGAGATGTGCCTCGAGCGGGCGAAGCGCCTGGTGGAGCTGGGACAGGACGTGGTGATCCTGCTGGATAGCATTACCCGCCTGGCCAGGGCCTACAACTACGCCGTTCCCCCCAGCGGTCGGACGCTGTCCGGTGGTATGGACCCGGCGGCCCTGTACCCGCCGAAGCGCTTCATCGGTGGGGCGCGCAACGTGGAGGAAGGGGGTAGCCTGACCATCATTGCCACCTGCCTCGTGGAGACGGAGAGCCGCCTGGACGACGTCATCTTTGAGGAGTTCAAGGGCACGGTGAACATGGAGGTGCGCCTTGACCGCAAGCTGCAGGAGAAGCGCATCTTCCCGGCCATCAACGCCCCTGCCTCCAGCACCCGGCGCGAAGAGCTCCTCTTCGACGAGAACACCCTGAAGCAGGTAGTCACCTTACGGCGCATGCTGGCGGCGCTGGGGAACAGCGAGGACGCCCTACAGGCCATGCTCCACCGCCTGTCCCGGACGGCGACGAATCAGGAGTTCCTGGGTACCCTGAAGGATATGGTCTAGCCGTGGCCTGGAGGCCCCCGTGGAGGACACGGTTCACAGGGCAGCGGTGGCGGAGGGAACACCTCGGCTGGGGATGGCCCCCAACGTAAGGGTGCTGTTCCCTTCTCGGCGGAGGGCGGAAACGACTGAGGCGACCCCAGAAGGGGTCGCCTCAGTCGTTTGTACATCGGCTGCTCAGCCGCTGCTCGCCTGGTGCCGAAGGAGGGACTCGAACCCACACGGGGAAACCCCCACTACGCCCTGAACGTAGCGCGTCTACCAATTCCGCCACTTCGGCCGGGCAGATCTGAAGTATAACCCCTTTGCGGTGTCGCTGCTAGGACGAAAATAGCAGTTCGCGGGTGGAGCGGGTGGCATTAGGCGGCGTGGGGTTCGAGGGCGACGGTATAGCCGAGGGTGGACAGACGCCGGACGAGGCGGCGGGCGAGCGCGTCCTTGTGGCGCTGGTCGAAGTAGTCGGCGCCCAGGTCGCGGTAGACCTCGCCGGTGGTCAGGACGTGGTAGACGATGACGAGCAAGGTGTGGGCGACGGCGACCAGCGCCCGCTTGGCCCCCCGACGGGCGGCGAGTCGATGGTACTGGGCGCGCAGATAGGTGTTCTTGGTGCGGGCGGCGGCCCAGGCAGCCTCGACCAAGGCGTCACGCAGCCACGGGTTCCCTTTGCGGGTGCGGCCGCTGTGGCGCTTGCCAGCGCTCTCGTGGTTGCCGGGGCACAGGCCCGCCCACGAGGCCAGGTGCGCCGCGCTGGGGAAGCGGGCGAGGTTGGCGCCGAGTTCGGCGAGGATGACCTCAGCCGTCCGCCGCCCCACCCCGGGGATCGTGTCCAGGGCCGCCAGCGCCGCCGCGAAAGGGCGCAGCCGGGCCTCCAGGCTCGGCGCTCAGGCGGGCGATGCGGGCGTCCAGGTCGTCGATGTGGCCCAACTGCTCGCGCAGCACGACGCGCTGGTGCGCCCCCACCAACCCCGCGAGCGCCTGCTCCAGCGCGCCTGCTTGCGCCTGAGCTTGCCCTTGGCCAGCGCGCCAGGGCCTGGGGATCGGTCGTCCCGGCGACCAGCGCTTCGAGCATCTGGCGCCCCGAGACGCCCAGCACGTCGGTGGCCACCGTGGCCAGCTTGACGTTCGCCCCTTCCAGCAGCTTCTGCACCCGGTTCACCTCGGACGCCCGCTCCCGGATCAAGGCCTTGCGGTAGCGCGCCAGTTCCCGCCGCTCGCGCTGCTCCTTGTCGGGGATGAAGCTGGCCCGCAGCAGCCCGTGGCGCAGCAGATCGCACAGCCATTCGCTGTCCCGGATGTCGGTCTTGCGGCCGGGCACCTGCTTGACGTGCTGGGCGTTGACCACGACCAACTCGAAGGCGTCCTGCTCCAAGATGTTGTAGACCGGCAGCCAGAAGCTCCCGGTGCTCTCCATCACCACGTGGGTCACGCCCTGGTCGCGCAGCCAGGCCGCCAGCTTGCTCCAGGCTCCCCGGTCATCGTGCCGAACGTGCGGGTCTCCCGTCGCTCCGGCGTCTGCACCGTCGCCACCACCGTCCTCTTGTGCACGTCGAGCCCGCGGCTCGGGTCACCACCAGTTCCATCGCGGGCACCTCCCTGCGCGCGTTGCGTGGCGACGGGAACGGCAGCCCACCTCTCGAATTCTAGGACGCGTGCTCCACCCTACCCCGGTCCGCCACCGGGGCCGCGCGGGCAACAACCCGTGGTGCGCGCGACTGCCGGGGATCTGTCTAACTTACGGGCTTCCTGCACCAAGGATCGCCGACCTCTGGTCGCCCGCCACCCGGCCACAGCCTACCGCATCGCCCGCTCATTTTCATCGCCCGTGGCGGTGTCACACCATGAGCGTCTAGCTAGAAAAAAGGTTGCCGCGAGGCAAGTGTCAGGCAGTCAGGCCCCGTGCGTCGGCGCGGCCGGCGGCAAGGGCCGCAGCGACGCCCGGGGGCCGCCGGCCAGGGGTGGCGGGGCCATGGGCTGAGGGGCGCGGCCGGGGGCCTTCGTCCCCGGCCGCCGGCCGCTGCGATGGCGGGGACCGGCCGTCGCCCGCGCCGGACGGCCGGCGGTGGTGCGCCCGTCGAGCTCGGCCAGGCCGAGCATCAGCAGCGCGAACCCCATGACGCCGAGGCCCAGGCCCTGCAAGACCACTCCCAGGGGGATGATGCAGGCGGCGGCCACGGCCGTGCTCATCAACACCGGGACGTGGCCGAGGCCAACCCACTCCGGCGAGCGGCTCATGCGCGCAGCCGTGGACGTCACGGTGACGGCGATCACCCAGGCGATAAGGGCCCCGCCAGCGGCCACCAATGGGGTGGGAAGGGCAGACTGCTGTACGCCTGCCGCCGCCAGGCCGGCAGTGAGCGGGGCGACGACGTGACTGATGAGGCGCATGCGGGGGGCAAAGCGCACGAACTTGCCCAACACGAAGTCCACCGGCATGGCCGCGCCGTAGAGCACGGCGGCCAGTGTCCACAGTCCGCCCGGAATTACAAGACCGATGTCGCTCAGCGGCACCCGGGGCGAGAAAGCGGTCAGCGCCGCCAGGACAAAGGCCCCGGCGTATGGATTGAAGCCGATGGCGACGGCGACGAGCAGCTCCACGAGACCATCTCCTGTCTACGAGCTACGGGCGCGTCAGGCAAAGGGCCCCCGGGGGCGTCGAGCCACAGTACGCCGAGAGCGGAGCTGCCCGGCGCCGGGACATCCTCCCGGGAGCAGACGGGGCCACCTTTCGTCCCCGCGCTCGTCCCGCCCAGGGCGGCCCTGGGCGGGACGGCGCCGACCCGACATCCGCACATTGTGAAAGTTTGCACAAGTAAACACTACCACTTTGTGAAGACTTTCGCAAAGACCCCGTGACGGCAGGGCCTCGACCACAGGCCAGGGCCTTTTGACCAGAGATGGGCGGTGGGTCCGGGTCATCCCGAGCGCAGCGAGGGATCAGCGAGTCGACCCACCGTCCCTCGACCGGCGACCCGGATGCCTCGCCGGGCTCGGCATGACCGCGCCGCGGGCCGTGCCCCAGGTGTAGCCGCTGATGCAAAGACCCTGGACGACTGGCAGGCAGGGCTTGCGCCGCGCGGTGTGAGACGCTACACTGGGCTTGTGAAGAATTTCACGATCGTCCCCGGCAATCCGCCGGGCCAGACGCCCGTCCGGCCCACGAGCCGGCCCACCAGCCGGCCCACCAGATAGATCGGCTGTGCTGTGCTATACTCCCGCCCCGGTGCAAGCTGGCCCTTCGGAGACGTGGCCGGTGCGCCGGCCGGGGCTAGACGATGGGAGCATGGCGGGCGGCGGCCCTGGCAACGGAGTTCGGCTTCGCCGTCGTTGGATCGCTCGTCGGTGGCGTCCTGGCCGGCCAGGCGCTCGACCGGTGGCTGGGGACGGCCCCAGCCTTTTTCTTGGCCGGCTTGGTGCTGGGGCTGCTCGCCAGCGTCTATCTCATGTATGCCATCTACCGAGTGCAGGTGGAACCGCGCCGTCGTGCCGAGAGCGCTCCCGGATCAGGGACGGAACGGGAGGGCGCCACGGGGCCGGGACGGGCGTCCTCTGTCGCCGCACCAGGACGGGAGCCGGTCGCCGGCCAATCGCCCTCACAGGGGCCCATGTCGCGTCCCAGAGGCGAGATAGAGGCCAGACCATAGTAGGGCCAGACCATAGTAGGGCGAGGCGGGAGAGAGATGGACATCCACGCGAGCTTGCGCGCCGAAGACCTGTTCTTTCTCGGGCCGGTGCCGATCACCAACTCGATGGTCATGGCGTGGCTGGCAATCATCGTGCTGAGCGTCTTCGCCTTTGTCGCCGGGCGCAACCCGCAGCTCGTCCCTCGCGGGGCGCAGAACGTGTTCGAGTTCATCCTCGAGTCATTGCTGGGTCTGGCGGAGAACACCGCCGGCCACTACGCCCGGCGCCTCTTTCCGCTGGTGACCACGCTGTTTCTCTTCATCCTCACGGCCAACTACATGGCCCTGCTGCCGGGAGTGGGGACGATCTACGTCGGCAACCCTCACGCTTCCGATCACGGTGCCGGTGCGGGGAGCGGTGCCGGACACGCCTTTGTGAAGGTGGCCGAGGCGGGTGAGCTACCGGCCGGACCCGCGCCTGCCGTGGCCCTGGCGGCCGACCCGCCGGGTGGCGCGAGCGCGAGCGCAGCGGAAGAAAAGCACGAGCTGCCGACGGTGCCCTTGCTTCGGGCGGCCAATGCCGACGTGAACATGACGCTGGGGATGGGGCTGATCGCCTTCATGTTTATCCACGCCTCCGGCGTGATCGTCCATGGGCTGGTGGGCTACATTCGGGACGACCTGGCAAAGCCCCTCCTGCTGACCCCGGTCAAGCTGGTGATCGAGGCCTTTCTGCCGGTGTCCTTGTCGATGCGCTTGTTTGGCAACGTCTTCGGCGGGGAGATGCTCCTGACGGTGATGAACTGGCCATTGGTGGCCCTGCCGTTCCTGGTCATGGAGCTCTTGTTCGGGTTCATCCAGGCACTCATCTTCACGATGCTGACGCTGATCTTCTGTAGCCTAGCGACGTACCTGCCGGCGGGCCATGGGGAAGAGGCGCACGGCGAGCGCCCGGCGGGGCCGTCCGGCGCCCACGGGGAGGCGTCGGCGGTGCCGGCGCGGGTGCCGGTGCACGCGTGACTTCACGCGTGGCTTACAGTAAGGCGGATGCGTCGCCGGTGGCGGTGGCCAGCCGCGACCGGAACGGTTGGGGCCCTCAGCGACGTCTACTGCTAGAGAGCAATCACAGTCTGGGATAAGGGGGAAGAGCGGAGCATGGATCCAGAAGTCGCAAGGCGGTTTGCCTCAGGGATGTCCATCGCCCTCGGGGGCTTGGGCCCGGCCATCGCCATCGGCATGGGGGTACGGGCGGCCATGGAGGCCATCGGGCGCAATCCGGAAGCCGAAAACGCCGTCCGTACGACGATGATCATCGGCCTCGGCCTGGCGGAGGCCGTGGCCATCTACTGCTTTGTGGTGGCCCTGATCATCGCCTTCGTCTAACGTTACCCGTCCGTCGCCGCTCAGACAGCCCCAGGCGCCCGCACTCGCTGCGGGCGCCTGGGGCTGGCCGTCGAGCGGGCCGTCGATCCACTCTTGGGAGGCGCTTCCGTGTTTGAGCAGCTGGGCCTCGAGCCGATCAAGCTAGCGATCCAGACCTTGAACTTTCTGATCCTGCTCTTCCTGCTGCAGCGTCTGGCCTACCGGCCTTTGCTGCGGATGATGGATGCCCGTAGCGCCCGTATCCGCAACGACCTGGACGAGGCGCGGCGCTTGCGCGAGGAGAGCGCGCAGGAGCGAGAAGCGTACCAGCGGCAGATGGCCAACGCGCGCCAAGAAGCCCGCTCGGTCCTGGACGAGGCCAACGCCGTGGCCGTGCGCATCCGTGAGCAGGCCCAGGCAGAGGCCGAGGCCCAGAACGCCGCGACCTTGCGCCGGGCGCGGGAGGAGATCGCCCGGGAAAAGGAGCAGGCCATCGGGGAGCTGCGCCGGGAGGTGGCCGACCTGGCCATCATGGCCGCCTCACACGTCGTCGGGCGCAGTCTGGATGGGGTAGATCAGCGTCGCCTGGTGGATGAGGCCATCTCCGAGGTGGGGTCCCACTGATGTCCCCCCGGCCGCCGATGTCCGGCCGCACGGTCGTTTCAGGGTATTGGCGCTCGGGCCCGACCGCCGCCCGGCGGCGGGAGGCCGCCTGATGCCCCTACGTAGCACGGCGGCCAAGCGCTATGCCGAGGCTGTGGCCGGCCTGGCCCGTCAGGACGGGAGCTGGGAGCGCTGGCGCCACGACCTGGCCGCCCTGGCGCAGTTGGCGGCCGACCGCAGGCTACGCCTGACGCTGGAGAGCGACCGTGTCTCCCCCGAGCGTAAGGGCGAGCTGATCGACACTCTCCTAGGAGATCGGGTCACGCCGGCGGCCCGTAACCTGTTGGGTGTCATGGCCCGGCGCCGGCGCCTGGAGCTGCTGCCAGACCTACGCTCGTGGTTCGACGAACTGGCCGATCGGGCCCAAGGCGTGCAGCGCGTTACCGTGACCACGGCCTACCCCTTGACCGAAGAGCAGCGCAACGCCCTGAGCCGGCACCTGGGCGCCGGACACGGGGAGATCATGTTGACGGAGCAGGTCGACCCGGCCATCATCGGCGGCCTGGTCTTACGGGAGGCCGACATCATCCAGGACCACAGCATCAAGGCCCGGCTGGAGGCCCTGCGGCACCGCATGAACTGACCCTCAGGCTGGCCGGGCGCTGAGTGCTCCGCCGGGGGCCGGACCGGCGGGCCGGACAGAGTAGCAGATCGCTGGGAATACAGCGGGCTGGTTGGACTGGTTGGAGATAGAGGAAAGCAATGGGTATCCGCTCCGAAGACATCGTTCGTGCCCTGCAGGACCAGATACAGAACTTCGACCAGCCGGTACGCACGACCAATGTCGGGACGGTGGTGGAGGTCGGCGATGGTATCGCCCGGGTGTACGGGCTGTCCCAGGCCATGTCCAGTGAGCTCCTGGAGTTCCCGAACCAGACCATGGGCGTGGCCCTGAACCTGGAAGAGGACATGGTGGGGGCCATCATCCTGGGAGACTACACCCAGATCGAAGAAGGGACCGAGGTGCACACCACCGGGCGCATCGCCCAGGTCCCGGTAGGCGATGCCTTGCTCGGTCGGGTGGTGAACCCCATCGGCGAGGCCCTGGATGGGAGAGGGCCCATCGCGACGACGGAGTTCCGCCCCTTGGAGGTCGTTGCCCCGGGGGTCATCAGCCGCCAGGAGGTGCGCACCCCGCTGCAGACCGGCATCAAGGCCATCGACGCCATGATCCCCATCGGTCGCGGGCAGCGGGAGCTGATCATCGGCGACCGCCAGACGGGCAAGACCGCCCTGATCGTAGACACCATCATCAACCAAGCCCGCCAGAAGACCGGGGTGATCTGCATCTACGTCGCTATCGGCCAGAAAGAGGCCAAGGTGGCCCAGCTGGTCAAGGGGTTGGAAGAGGCCGGGGCGATGGCCAACTCGATCGTCGTCGTGGCTGCGGCCTCCGACCCGGCACCGTTGCAGTACCTGGCGCCGTATGCCGGCTGCGCCATGGGCGAGTACTATCGCGACAGCGGGCGGGACGCCTTTATCGCCTACGATGACCTCTCCAAGCACGCCTGGGCCTACCGGCAGGTGTCACTCCTCCTACGCCGGCCTCCGGGACGTGAGGCCTACCCGGGTGACGTTTTCTACCTGCACTCCCGCCTGCTGGAGCGGGCGGCCCGCCTCTCAGAGGACTATGGCGGTGGGTCTCTGACCGCCTTTCCGGTGATCGAGACGCAGCTGGGCGACATCTCCACCTACATCCCGACGAACGTCATCTCTATCACCGATGGGCAGATCTTTCTGCAGAACGACCTGTTCTACGCCGGCATCCGGCCGGCGGTGAACGTCGGCCTGTCCGTGTCACGCGTTGGTGGCAGCGCGCAGCTGCGCCCGATGCGCGCCGTCGCCGGGCGCCTGCGCCTGGACATGGCCCGCTACCGGGAGCTGGCCGCCTTTGCCCAGTTCGGCTCGGAGCTAGACCCGGGGACACAGGCCCAGCTGACTCGGGGCCAGCGCCTCCAGGAGCTCCTCAAGCAGCCCCAGCACGCCCCGGCGCCGGTGGAGGACGAGATCGTGGCCATCTTCGCCGGCATCACCGGGCGCCTGGACAAGGTGGCGGTAGACGAGGTGGCACGGTATGAGCGGGAGCTCGTCCAGTTCATGCGCCAGAACCATCCAGAGATCCTGGAGCGGATCTTGACCGAGCGCCAGGAGTCCACCAGCCGCCTCAACGCCGAGCTGGAGCAGGTGTTGAACGCGGCTATCGACGAGTTCGAGCAGCGCATCTGGCAGCCGTCCGGAGAGCGGTAAGACTGAGCACCGAGGACCGAGGACTGCAAAGAGATGGCCACGGCACGCGAGATCCGGCGCCGGATGGGGTCGATCCGTAACATCCGCCAGATCACCCGGGCTATGGAGCTGATCGCCGTTACCCGACTGCGCCGCGCCCAACAGCGTGTGGTGGCGACTCGCCCCTACGCCGACAAGATGCGGCAGGTCCTGGGGGACCTGGTGGAGCGCATCGATGTCCCCGAAACGGCCGGCGCCGCTGACCTGGGCGTCAACGCAGCGGAGGGGGCGGAGGGGCGCGCCGAGGTCCCCTCGGTTGCCCTGCACCCCTTGCTGGATCGCCGGCCGGTGACGCGCATAGGCGTGATCTTGCTCACCACCGACCGGGGCCTGTGCGGGGCACTGAACAGCAACACCATCCGCGCCGCCTTGCAGTTCATCTACGCGCAGCAGAACGCCGGGCGGGGCGTGGAGTTGATCATCGTCGGGCGTAAGGGGCTGCAGGCGGCGGTCCGGCTCCCGGTGACGGTGACGGCCGAGTTTTCTGGGCTGGGGGATTACCCGTCCTTGACCCAGATCACGCCGATCGTGCGCGTGGCCACGGACGCCTTTACCTCACGGGCTGTAGACGAGGTGGTGCTCATCTATCCGCGGTTCATCAGCACCCTGCGCCAGGAACCGACGGTCTTGCCCCTGCTGCCCATTCAACCCCCGGAGCGTGACGCCGCGCCCGAGGCGAGGCAGGAGGCGGAGATCGACTACATCTACGAGCCGGCCCCTCGGACGGTACTGGCCGCGATCCTGCCTCGCTTCGTCGAGGTGCAGGTCTATCAGGCCGTGCTGGAGATGATTGCCAGCGAGTTCAGCGCCCGCATGGTGGCCATGCGCAACGCGACGGACAACGCCGGCGAGCTCCTGGAGGACCTACAGCTCGGCTACAACAAGGCCCGCCAGTCGACGATCACCCGCGAGATCATCGAGGTCTCGGCCGGGGCCAGCGCGCAAGCGAGTTAGTCAAGGGAGGAGACTGCTATGGCAGCAGGGACAGTTGGACGGGTGGTGCAGGTGCTGGGTGCGGTGGTGGACTGTGAGTTCCCTCCCAACCAGCTGCCCTCGATCTTTAACGCCGTCGTGATCACGCGCCAGGGGGGGCTGGGCGCTACCGACGGGGCAGCATCCGGGACACCAGGGATGACCAACGGCGCGGCCGGCAACGGTGCGGCCGCAGCGGCCGGCGACGGCGCGGCGCTGCCTCGCCTGGGAGCCATGTCCGAGCGCCTGGTGCTGGAGGTGGAGCAGCACATCGGAAACAACTGGGTGCGCTGCGTGGCCATGGACACCACCGACGGCATCCGCCGGGGTATGGAGGTGGTCGACAGCGGCGGGCCGATCACCGTCCCGGTCGGTCCGGCAACGCTGGGGCGCCTCTTCAACGTCACCGGCGATACGGTGGACGGCCTGGGGGCCGTGCAGTCGGACAAGATGTACCCCATCCACCGGCCGCCCCCCACCTTCCAGCAGCAGTCGACGCGGACAGAGCAGTTCGAGACGGGGATCAAGGTCATCGACTTGATCGCCCCCTTTACTCGAGGGGGCAAGACCGGGATCTTCGGTGGGGCGGGCGTGGGCAAGACCGTCACCATCATGGAGCTGATCAACAACGTTGCCCGCCAGTATGGGGGCTACTCCGTCTTTTGTGGCGTCGGCGAGCGGACACGCGAGGGGAACGACCTCTACAACGAGTTCAAGGAGTCCGGCGTCCTGAAGAACGCCGTACTTGTATACGGGCAGATGAACGAGCCCCCAGGGGCGCGCCTGCGGGTGGGCCTCACCGGCCTGGCCATGGCCGAGTACTTCCGAGACGAGGAAGGACAGGACCTGCTCCTGTTCATCGATAACATCTTCCGTTTCACCCAGGCCGGCTCCGAGGTCTCGGCCCTCCTGGGGCGCATGCCTTCGGCCGTGGGCTACCAGCCCACCCTGGCCACGGAGATGGGGCAGCTGCAAGAGCGAATCACCTCCACCAACAAAGGCTCGATCACCTCGGTGCAGGCGATCTACGTCCCCGCCGACGACTACTCCGACCCAGCCCCGGTGACGACGTTTGCCCACCTGGATGCCACCGTCACGCTGGAGCGCTCGATCTTCGAGCGGGCGATCTTCCCTGCCGTCGACCCGCTGGGATCGACCTCCACGATCCTGGATGCCAGCGTGGTGGGGCAAGAGCACTTTGACGTGGCGCGCGGTGTGCAGCGCGTGCTGCAGCGCTACAAGGATCTTCAGGACATCATCGCCATCCTGGGGATGGAAGAGCTCTCCGACGAAGACCGGCTGCTGGTCAACCGGGCGCGGCGCATCGAGCAGTTCCTTTCCCAGCCTATGTTCGTCGCCGAGGTGTTCACCAACGTCCCCGGGAGATACGTCCCGGTCTCGGAGACGGTGCGAGGCTTCAAGGAGATCCTGGACGGCAAGCACGACAGCCTGCCGGAGGAGGCCTTCCGGCTCGTGGGGACGATCGACGACGCAGTGGAGAAGGCCGGCCAGCTGGCCGGGAGGTAAGTCCCCGGCGCACGGTTTCCGGTCGCCGGAGGATCGGGCGCCGAGCACTCTGGCGCTGGGAGACGCGGGGTCGCCCGGTGCGGGAAGGGCTGAGGACCGAGGATTGCGAGCATGCCGTTGAACGTGGAGATCGTAGCCGCCGAGCGATCCATCCTGGAGGGGACGGCGGACGAGGTGCTGGCCGACACCACGGCGGGCCAGATTGGGGTCTTGCCCCGGCATGCCCCGCTGCTGACCCTGCTCGTCCCCGGGGTGATACGCCTGCGCTCGGGAGCGGCGGAAACGGTGCTCGCCGTGGGGGGCGGCTTCCTCGAGGTCAGCGACGACCGCGTCGTCATCCTGGCGGATTCGGCCGAGCGGGCGGAGGAGATCGACGTCGCCCGTGCCGAGGAGGCGCGCCGCCGGGCCGCCGATCGCTTGCGCGCCCACACCGCCGACGTGGACGAATTGCGGGCGCAGGGGTCTCTGCACCGGGCCATCGCCCGGCTACGGGCGGTGGAGCAGGTGCGCCGCCGCGGCGGACGCCCCCGGCCCGGCCCCGGCGGGACAAGCGAGGCCGGCATCCCGGCGAACCAGGCCTAGCCCGGCGTCCGGGGGCAGTGTCCGGCCGACCTGCCGACCTGCCGACCTGCCGACCTGCCGACCTGCCGGGCGGTGCGTTCCCCCACCGCCGGCGTAGAGGCGGTCATGACCGACGTCTGTGAGCCATGAGCGTTGGACGGGAGCTGTGGCCAGACGCCCTGAACCGGCGGGCTTTGCTTTGACTGCCGGAAACGGTAGTATTCGGTTGCTTGGCTTGTGGTGTCGAACTTGGAGCCACAGGGCGTCATGCGAGGCGCAGGGATGCCAGTTCCGTTAGACCTCTATGGAGGTCTTTACCCCTACCGATCATGAGGACAGTCACACCGCCACCCGCCCCCTCTCCTCTACCGGCTCCGGTCCCGGCCACGAACGTAGCCCCGTCATCCTCCCCCGGCCGGCAGATGGTCGTCTCCGGCGGGGTACGCCTGTCCGGGGAGATCACGGCCGATGGGGCGAAGAACGCCGCCACCAAGATGATGGCGTCCTGCCTCTTGACCCGGGAGACCGTGGTCCTGGAGCACGTCCCGGTCATCGAAGCGGTGCATACGCAGGCCGCCCTGTTGCGTGCGTTGGGGGTCAGCGTCGAGTTCGACGGGGCCGCCCACCGCATGACCCTGGTGGCCGAGCGAGTGGGGGAGGTGGCGCTGCCCCCCGCCCTGGTGGCCAAGGAGCGCTCGTCCTTTGTGCTGGTCGGCCCCCTCCTTGCCCGCACCGGCCAGGCGATCACGCCGCAGCCGGGGGGCTGCAAGATCGGCGAGCGTCCGATCAACGTCGGCATGCGGGCCCTGGAGACCCTGGGTGTGGAGGTGCAGTATTCCGATGGCACCTACTACGCCCGCACCTCCGGGCTGCGCGGCGCCCGAATCTACCTGGACTATCCCAGCCATACGGGAACCGAGAATTTGATGATGGCCGCCTGCCTGGCCAATGGCACGACGGTGATCAAGAATGCCGCCTGTGACCCGGAGGTGGTTGCCCTGGCCGAGCACCTCAACCGGATGGGGGCGATTATCCGAGGGGCGGGGACGCCCAAGGTGGAGATCATCGGCGTCGCCACGCTGCACGGGGCACGCACTCGGGTGATGCCCGATCGCATCGAGGCCGGGAGCTTCGCCATCGCCGCCGCCGCCACCGGGGGCGACGTGGTCATCCGCAACGTCATCCCTGAGCACCTGGACGCCGTGGTGCACAAGCTGCGTGACGCGGGGGCCGAGGTGTTCGAAAGCGACGACGCCATTCGCGTCTGGCGATCGCGCCCCCTGCGTGCCGTGGAGGTGCAGGCCATCCATTACCCAGGCTTCCCCACCGACCTGCAAACCCCTTTCTGCGCCATGCTCACCCAGGCGGAAGGGGAGAGCGTCATCCAGGA
Organism: Chloroflexota bacterium; assembly: GCA_030447525.1. Classification (GTDB taxonomy): domain Bacteria; phylum Chloroflexota; class UBA11872; order UBA12225; family UBA12225; genus JAUJOR01. The sequence continues at coordinate 415,083 of JAUJOR010000001.1, forward strand.
GCGGGTCTTCGAGGACCGGTTCAACTATGTGGACGAGCTACGCAAGCTGGGGGCGGTGATCAAGACGAACGGGGAGGGTGGGACGACGCTCCACGCCACGCGGGCCTATCTCCATGGCCCGTCACGCCTCAAGGGGGCCAACGTCCGCGCGCTCGACCTGCGCAGCGGCATCGCCTTGACCATCGCCGGGCTGGTGGCGGAAGGCTCCACGGTGATTGCCGATTTCTACCATGCCGAGCGGGGCTACGAGGACCTTACCGGGCGTTTTCGCGCCCTCGGCGCCGACCTGGAAGCGCTCGACGCGGCGTAGGGCGGAGGAGCCCTGGGCCTCGTGCACGAGTAACCCCTTCACCTGGGGCTTCACTTGGAGGGCGTCCATGCCCCCCTCCGTAGAGTGGTTATGGGGTCACGGATACGTAGGGGCTTCAGGGGCTTTGAGGTGAGCTCATGAGCATCGCCGACGTAGCACGGTCGGCTCCAGGCTTGTAGAATCGGCCTCGTGCTTTTCAGCCGGCAGATTGGCATCGACCTGGGGACGGCCAACGTCCTGGTATTCGTGCGCGGCCAGGGGATCGTAATCAACGAGCCTTCGGTGGTGGCCATCACGACGAACGACAACCGGATCCAGGCGGTGGGGGATCAGGCCAGCCAGATGCTCGGCCGCACGCCGGGGAGCATCCAGGTGATCCGGCCGATGCGCAGTGGCGTGATCGCGGATTACGTGGTCACCGAGGCCATGCTGCGCTACTTTATCGCCAAGGTGTGCGGTCGCTTCCGGATGTGGAAGCCGGAGGTGATGGTCTCCGTGCCCTGCGGCGTGACGAGCGTCGAGCGCCGGGCGGTGACCGACGCCGCCCTGCAGGCGGGGGCGCGGGAGGTGTACCTCATCCAGGAGCCCCTGGCCGCGGCCATCGGGGCCAACGTCCCCATCTCTTACCCCAGCGGGAACATGATCGTCAACATCGGAGGGGGAACGACCGAGGTGGCCGTGATCTCCTTGAATGGGATCGTCGTCTCGCAGTCGGAGCGCGTCGGCGGGAACCGGATCGACGATGCCATCACCGCCTACATCAAGCGCAAGTACAACCTCATCATCGGCGACCATATGGCCGAGGAGATCAAGATCGAGGTGGGGAGCGCCCTACTCTTGGATACGGCGCTGACGGTGGACGTGCGGGGACGGGATCAGGTGGCGGGACTCCCCAAGACGGTGACGGTGACGTCCACGGAGATCACCGAGGCCATCGCCGAGCCGGTGGAGCAGATCCTGGTCGCGGTCAAGAACGTCCTGGAACGTACGCCGCCGGAGCTTTCGTCCGACATCATCGATAAAGGGATGGTGATGACCGGCGGGACGTCCCTCTTGAGAAACCTGGATCAATTACTGACGAACGTGACGGGGATCCCCTGTCACGTGGCCGAGCGACCGCTAGACTGCGTCGCCCTGGGAACTGGCCTGGCCCTGGAGAATCTCGACGTGCTAAAAAAGACGTTGGCCCGGCCGCACTAATCGGCCCCTAGCCACGATCCTGTCCGCTCGTGGTGTTGGAGTGACGGATCCTTGGCTGCCCTCAGTGCCTGCTCGGAGCAGGGCGAAGGAATGACCCGGCAAGGGGAGCCTGACGAAGGCGCTTGAGGGAGAGATGCAGCCATTTGCCGAAGCGCTGGGGGCAACGCGGTGGGAGCCTCCCCGTTGGGACGGGTCGGATGCGCAGGAGCGGGCCATCTGGGAGTCGGCCGTTCCTCAACCCGACCCGGCGTACGTCCCCGGGCAAGTGCAGCTGATGATGGCGGCGCACCTGGGCCTGCGCTGGCGCCTGGGATTCGGCTGCATGGGGATTTACGGCTCTCCTGGGACGGGTAAGAACGCCCTGTTGCGGGAGGCGGCCGCCGTCTGGCGGGTGCCCCTCTTCACCGTGGATCTCTCCGCCGGGCTGGACCTGGTGGAGCTGGTGGGGGGCACAGCCCTGTTGGGGGGCTCGACGGTGGAACGGGTGGGGAAGATTACCTGGTGGGCGCAGCGGGGGGCGCTGCTGGCCCTGAACGAGATCCAGGCCGTGGAGCCATCGATGCAGACCTTGCTGCATGACCTGGTGGCTGAGCGCCGGGTGGTGATCCCCAGCCTGGATGGGTCGCCGCAGGGCATCCGTCTGCACCCCGGGACGTTCGTCGCCGTGACGTGGAACCCGTTCCAGGGACGCATGCCAGAACCGGCTCTCCTGTCTCGCCTGGGCGCCGTGGAGTTCCCTCAACCCGGCCAGGCCGACGAGGCCAAGATCCTTTCATCCCGGCTGGCGGCCGCCGACGCGGGGCTGGCCCGCCCGCCGGCGGAGCTCGTGCGCGACGTGGCCCTGTTCACCGATCTGCGCCAGCTCTACGATCAACAGGAGCTGGCGCTGTTCCCGGACATGCGCTTCGCCCTCAACTTCGCCGCTCACCGCCTGGCCGCCGGCCTGCCGGCCGCCGTGCGCACGCTCGGCGCCTTGGCCTTGACCGGTGCCGGGGAGCGCCAGCGCAGCCTGCGCCAGCTGGAGCGAGTGATCGCGGCCCACTACTCCCAGGCGCGCGGCGTGCTCGTGGCCTGACCTTGTACTCCGTGTCCGCCTTGCGCCGGCTGTGGGATCGACTCCAGCCGGAGTGGCCGCGCCTGCTGCAACGCCGGCCGATGGCCCGCTGGCTGTCCGGAGCGCCGGGGGCCAGCCAGCGTGATGATCGCCCTCGTGGGAGCGCGCCGTATGCCGCCTGGGAGGCGGAGCTGACGGCCTATGCCCGTCTGCGTACCGGCTCGGCGGACGTAAAGGTGGACTTCGCCCTCGGCACCGGCACCGGGTGGTCGGAGGATATTCACCTGGCCCGCCCGCCCTTGCACGACCTCCACCTGGCGTTCATTGCCTCCGAGCTGGAGCTGGAGCACCTCCTTTGCCACTACCGCTACGGCTGGCGAGAGGCGCTGCTGATGTGGAGCGCCTGGTCGCAGCCGGGTGAGGCTATCACCCTACCGTGGCCACCGTGGGATACCGTGGCCCTGCCGGCGTCGGTGGTGCGCCTGGCGCTCAGCGAAGCCGTCCCGGCGCTGACCCTGCCCCGCGAGGCGGTCGCCTGGCCAATCCGCCACCGCCAGGGGGCCACCTGGGTCGCCGCCGCCTGGGCGGACGGCTGCCATCGGGGCCTGGAGGTGAGCGAGCGCCCCGGGATGGCCGACCGCTTGACCCTTCCAGGGCTCCCGGACGCCCGGAGGCGCGCCCGCACCAGCCGGGAGACGGTCTGGACCGCGGTGCTGCACCACCTGGCGCGCCTCCCCCCAACGCCGGGAGACGCCCCGCCCAACAGCCCGGCGCTGCCGGGGCGGCTACCAGGCCCAGGGGCGCCGGATCTAGGGGCGCCGGATCTAGGGGCGCCGGATCTAGGGGCGCCGCATCTAGGGGCGCCGGATCTAGGGGCGCCGGATCTAGGGACCGACCTGGCCGAGGCCGTAGGGGCCCTGCGGCGCGTCGTCGCGGACGACGTCCGGGGGCAGGTGGAGGGGGTGCTGGCCGTGGTGGAGGCCCTGCGGCGCCGTAATGCCATCCCGCCGGTGCCACAACAGCGCCCCTCATGGCTGCACCGCGAATGGGGGCAGTGGCGCCGCGCCCCGGACATGCGCGCGGCCCTGGATCACCTGGCGCGCTCCCCGAGTAGCGCCGCCGTGGCCGTGATCACGGCTGCCGGCAGGGCACACGCCGTGGTGCCGGTTCCCGGCCTCGGCGGCGTCACCCCCGGGGCGGTCAAGGACGAGGGAACGATCATGCGTACGTCGGACGCGTCCCGGGCCGGGAGCGGTGACTCGCCGGAGACGCCAGGGGCCGAGGAGCACTCGCAGCCGTGCGCCGAAGACTGGGGCCCGCGGAGTCAGCACCAGCCGCCGGATCAAGAGGCGCTGAGCGCCGGCGATGAAACCCCAGAGCGGGATGAGCGGGGAGCGGGCGGCAAGCCGGCCTCCGGGTCAGGGCCGGGCGTGCTGGGGGGCCTGCGGGTGATCAGCCCCACGCCGGATGACCGGGCGGCTTACTGGCAGGCTCCGTGGGGCGCTGGCGCCGGAGATCGAGCGTCTGATCGAGCGTCTCCGCGCGCGCCGGCGACCAGTACTACGCCAGCGCCCCGCGGCGCTTCCAGCGCTCGGGGCGCATCGACCGCAACCGCCTGCCGGCGGCCCTCTCCGGGCGTGAAGCGGTCTTCACGCGCTTTGTTCATCAGCCGGACCCGGTTCACGCCCTGTGCCTCTTGCTGGACTGCTCGGCGTCCATGGCCCCCTGGGCGGAGCAGCGCGCGCGGCGGCCATCCTGGTGGAGAGCGCGGGAGCGCCGTCGGCGCTCGAGTCAACGCCTTTGCCTTCGGGGCCACCTGGGAGCGCATGGAGCCCCCGGCCGAGGGGGCCCCGCTCGTCGCCCTGGGCCGGGAATTGCGCCCCCACGGCGGGACGCCCTTCGGCCCGGCCGTGGCCGGGGCGGCGGAGTGGCTCGGCCGGCAGCCCTTCAGCCAGAAGCGTTTGTGGATCTTCTCGGACGGGCTGTGGACGGCGCGCGATCGGGCCGGCGCCGCCTGGCGGCCGGAGCTGTTGAAGGATGCGGTGGTGTGGGTGTTTGCCGAGGAGCCGCCCCGGCCGCCAACTCCGGCCATGCGCGTCGTGGCCGTGCCTACCCTGTCCGATTTGATCCGCCAGGCGCCAACGTACTTCTGGGGCGCCGGGGAGGCAGGTCCGCTTCCGGAGCCGCACTGCTGAGAGGACGGTCCATCGTGCCGCCGGCCGGGCGGTTTGGCATCCCGAGTTCAGCCGCTGCTGCTGCCCGGCCGGGCACAAGAGACCCAGATGTAGCGAGCGACGTAGCCGTCAGGAGTCCCCGGACGCGCCTGCCGTAGAGTGTTCGGCGGCGCGCCTGCGGGCGGCAGCGGCAAGAAGGAGATGCAGGGCCACAAAGAGGGCATGGCCACCGCCAGCCGCCAGGCTGCCGAGCATCAGGAGCGAGGGCACCTCACGCCCGGAAACACTCGCGGCCATAGCCACGGCGGCCACCAGCAGCCAGATGACGATGGCCACCGCGTGCAAGCGCACGATGCCGCTGTGGGCGGCCGCGGCGACGGCAGGCGGGAGACGGCGCTTGCCGGCGCCTGCAGTGGACGCCGACTTGCGCTCCGTCTGATGGGCCTCCGGCACGCCCCAGGTGTCAGGCATACCCCATTACTCCTGCCCCCCCGGCCGGTTGCGCTGGACGGGCCTATCCCCTGGCAGCGCGGGCCGGCAGCGCCCTCACGGGCCCTTCCTCAACGGACCTGCGCGCGGGTGGAGACAGGGAGGGGGGGCGCCACCCCCCCGGCCGGGGCCGGCTTGCGCCCGGTCAGGCTGGCGGTCAGGAGCACAACCAGTGTTGCCGAGGATAGGAGCCAGCCCACGGTAGTGTTCGCCACCCCCAGGGGGATGACACAGGCCGACCCGGTGGCCGCCGCCATCAGGATGGGGACGTGTCCGAGGCCAACCCAGGCCGGCGAGCGACTGGCCCGGGCGGCCAGCGCGGTGACCATGGCGGCCACGCCCCAAGCCAGGGCGGCCGCGCCGACGACAACCAGGGGCACCGGGAGATCGCTCAGCCCCACGAGGGCTGCCAGCAGGCCGGCGACCGGCGGGGCGATGATCTGGCTCAGGCGCCGAGCCCGGACGGCGAAGCGCAGAACCTTCCCCAGCACGAAGTCCACCGGCGCGGCCAGGCCGAAGCCGGCGGCGGCCAGGCCAAGAGCCAGGGGGGGCATGGCCTGGAGGAGGGCCGTGTCTGGCAGGCGATCGGTAAAGGCGGCCAGGGCGAGCAGGACGAACGTCCCGACGTACGGGTTCAGGCCGATGGCGACGGCGGCGATGATCTCCAACCCGTCCTCCTTAACGCTCCACCCTGCCGGGCCCCGCCCCCTGTCACCGCTCCAGGCGGCGGAGATTGTGAAGCCCTACACAAGCAAGTCTAGCAGCTTGTGAAAACATTAGCAATCTCCGGGGCCCAGCCCGGCTAGGCAGGACCGAGACGGGGTGGTAGAATGCATGACGATACATAGCGAGGGAGGTGAGTTGCGCGGGACGGGAGAGCCATAGCACCGGGCTTCGGTAAGGAACGGCTTCATGCCGCAAAGTTCTGTCCTTGCCGGACGAAGCAGCGTCATACGAGCCGCCACGTGCGTCTTGGCCGTGCCCCCCGCTCGCCGGGGCGCTCGTGCTGAGCCATCTGGACGGGCCCAGGAAGAGTCAGGAGCACAGATACGATGGCCAGCGTAACACTCGATCGTGTCACCAAGCGCTTTGGCGAGGTGACCGCGGTCAAGGGCGTGAGCATCGACGTCAAGGACAAGGAGTTCCTCGTCCTTGTCGGTCCCTCGGGATGCGGCAAATCCACCACCCTGCGCATGATCGCCGGCCTGGAAGAGATCACCGAGGGGGCGGTCTACATTGGTGACCGCCTGGTGAATGACGTGGCCCCCAAGGACCGGGACATCGCCATGGTCTTCCAGTCGTACGCCCTCTACCCTCACATGAGCGTGTACGACAACCTCGCCTTTGGCCTCAAGCTGCGGCGCACGCCGAAGAAAGAGATCGACCGGCGGGTGCACGACGCCGCCGAGCTGTTGCAGCTGGCCGACCTCCTGAACCGCAAGCCGAAGCAGCTCTCCGGCGGGCAGCGCCAGCGCGTCGCCCTGGGACGGGCCATCGTACGCGAGCCCAAGGTGTTCTTGATGGACGAGCCCCTGTCCAACCTGGACGCCAAGCTCCGCGTCTCCACGCGGGCGCAGATCATCAAGCTGCACCAGCGCCTCCAGACCACCGTCATCTACGTCACCCATGACCAGGTGGAGGCGATGACCATGGGCACCCGCATCGCCGTGCTGCGCGATGGCGTGCTGCAGCAGATCGACGCGCCGCAGGTGCTCTACGATCACCCGGTCAACATGTTCGTCGCCGGTTTCATCGGCAGCCCGTCGATGAACTTCGTCGACGCCAGGCTGGATGGGACGCCGGACGAGATGTTCGTCAACGCCGGGAGTTTGCGTGTCCCGGTGCCGGCAGAGTTCACCGGTAAGCTGACCAGCCTGATTGGCAAGGAGTGCTTCTTCGGCATCCGGCCGGAGGACATGTACGAGCCGAAGTATGCCCCGCCGGAGGTCGTCCAGAACGCCCGCATCCGCGCCCGCGTGGACGTGACCGAGCCCCTGGGGGCGGAGATCTACCTCTACCTCCTGGTAGGCGATCACTCCCTGATCGCCCGGGTCGACCCGCGGACGCGCGTGGACATCGGCGATGAAGTGGAGCTCGTGCTGGACATGAGCAAGATGCACATCTTCGATCGCCAGACGCAAGAGGCCTACATCTAAGCCGGACGCGTCAGCCGGAGACCAGATGCCGGCGTCGCCGGCGCATCAGCCCCCCTCCGCGGATCGGGGAGGGGGGCTGTTCTTGTCCTTCCTGTCCCCCGTGTGCGTCCCCTGAAGTGCGTCCCCTGGTGAGCGCCCCGGCCGAGGACGGGGCCGGTACATGGGAGCGACTGCAGTGGCCGGGACTGCAGTCGCGGTGTCTCTTGCGGGGGTGGGGACTTGTCGTCGTGCCAGGCTATCTCCGCCTGGTGAAGAGCCTCAGCATGCCGGTTACCAGGGCCGCCCCGGCGCCGAAGGCAAATGCCCCTCGGGCGTCGAAGAGGCACTTGACTTGCCCCTCAACGCGTCCGGCGACGACGGCAATGGCGAACACCTGCCTTGCTTGCACCAGGCCGCCGACGAGCCATTGCGCCGCGCCCCCTGCTACGTTGAGCTTGGCCCCGGCAATCAGCCAGCCGCCCCCCTGTTGCACGGTGACATCGCGCCCCAGGGCCACGCCGGATGCTCCCTGGCGCAGCCCCACGGAGCGTGCTCGGACGCGCCCGATGAGCGATCGCGTCGCCTGAACGTCCTCGGCCACGAGCGCTGGGACGCGTCCGCCCTCAAGGTCGAGGCCAGGGCCATTAGGCGCCGGGCGCGGCGGCGAGGAGGCGTCAGCCGGGACGCCGGTGGAGGTGTGGGGCGTCTCGTGTCCGTCGGTTTCGGACGGGACGTTTCGGCCGCTGCGGACGAATCGCGGTCGCTGCATTGTGCCTGCGCTCCTGTTGCGTTTCGTTCATGGTACCCGCCCCGCCGCCGGCGACCCCTCTCACACCAGCTCCGACCCGGCCGCCGGCCACCTTTGACACCGGGTAGGGCGCTCGGTATAGTCCACGCTTGGTTGTGGCTCTCGAGCCACTCAGGTGGCCGGTGGCGCCGTCCGCGCCAGCAGTCCCCGGGTCCCCGGGTTGCGCCACGGCGACGCCGGAGAGCTGCACGGCTCAGCGCCGTCCCGCGATTGACTCGCCGCCGACGACATCCGCAAAGCCATGGGCGACCGGGATGATTGAGCTGGAGGTCAATGGCAAGCGGGAGCGTATCCGCCCCGGCCTGCACATCTGCCAGCTGTACAACCAGCGTGACGAGCTGACGCATACGGCCGCCTCGCTGCTCAGAGATGGGCTCCGTGGCTCCGACAAATGCTACTTCGCTGGGCCGGCCGAGCGCGTCGCCGACATGCGCAACGCCCTTAGCGGCGCCCAGTACGACGTCGAGCAGGCCCTCGGTACCCGGCAACTGCAGTTGGTGGACGACCGCGACGAGCTGCTCCAGAACGGGCGGTTCGACCCCTACCACCTGCTGGCGACGCACCTGGCCCTGATCGGTAAGGCGCAGAACGAGGGCTGGCAGACAGTGCGGGCGGTGGTAGATATGGGCTGGCTGGTACAGGATGTGACCACGCCGGATCAGATCCTCAAGTACGAGGCGGCGTCGGACGCCGTCTTTACCTTCCAGAGCCGGCCAATCGTGGCCTTGTTGCAGTACAACTACGCCGAGCTCCCGGGTGAGCTGGTCGTCGAGCTACTCAAGCTCCACCCCATCGCCGTAGTCGGCCGGTTCATCAAGCGCAACCCGTACTACGTCAACGCCGAAGACTACACGGTGAAGATGATCCGCCGCACCCAGCAGAGCCAGGCCACCGGGGGCTGACGGCAGATCGCCGGCGTCAGGCCGGCTCGGGGAGGTGCGTCGCGCCGCCCGGGAGCTCCAAGCCGGTGGCTGCCCGGGAAGCGGCGTCGTAGACCAGGCGCAAGGGAACGTTGGCCCGCTCAGCCGCCACGCGGCAATCCTCGTACTCCGGGGCGGCGCCGCGTACCCGTCCTTCCAGCAGCCCCAGCTTGACTCGGACGGGACCGTAGGGGGTCTGCACTGTGTCCACCCGCCGATCCAACGTGCGGCGGACGATTTCCTGGATCCGGATGCCGAGCGTCGTCGTCTCGGCGAAGAGCGTGCCCAGGGCCTGCTCGACGTCCTCGGGCCGTACCAGGACCGAGAGCAAGGTGCCCGGTCGCCCCTTTTTCATCAGCGCCGGGATCATCGTCACGTCCAGCGCCCCTCCCCCGAGGAGACGCTCGCTGAGGTGCCCATACCACTCCGGGTTCATGTCGTCGATGTTCGTCTCCAGCTGTACGACGACGTCCTCTTGGACGCGGGTCACGTGCGCCTCGGACGAGGTGTGGGTGTGTGGCGCGTGCCGTGTGGCCTGGGGATGGCTAGGAGACCCAGGGCGAGCCGTACGCCGCTCCCAGCCATCGTGCAGGCTGCCGATGGAGAGGCGCAGGACGTTGGGGATGGAGAAGTCGCGCTGTCCGGCCCCATAGCCGATCGCCTCGACGCGCATAGGGGGGAAGGGGCCGAAGCCGTCGGTGAGGGTAGTCAGGACGAGGGCGCCGGTGGGTGTCAGGAACTCCGGGCCGTACTCTGAGGCGTAGATCGGCGCGCCGCGCCGCTTGAGCAGTTCTAGGGCGGCCGGGCCGGGCACGGGGAGGATGCCGTCACGCGTGGGGACGATGCCCCCCCCGACGTTGATCGGCGAGACGAAGAGGCGCTCGATCCCCAGGGCGTGCAGGCCGGCGCAGGCCCCGACGATGTCCAGGATGGAGTCGACGGCCCCGACCTCATGGAAATGGACGCTCTCAGCCGGCTGATCGTGCTCCAGCCCCTCTACTTCGGCCAGCTCCCGGAACAGGGCGATCGCCCGCTGCTGCACCGGCGTCGGTAGGGCGCTGGCCTCGATCAGGGGGATGATCTCCGTGACGTCCCGTTCCGGCTGGGGGTCCGAGACGAGGAGGCGCACCTGGGTGGCGTGGAGCGCACCCTTCTTGACCAGGCGCACCTGTGCCTCCCAGCCCCCCAGGGGCACGGCGGCCAGCGCGGCCCGAAACGCCGCTTCCGGCCAGCCGGCGTCGATCAGGGCGCCGAGGATCATGTCTCCGCTGGCCCCGGCGAAGCACTCGAAGTAGGCGACGCGGGTCATGGCCCGGTCACCCCGGCCATACGATTGATCATCCCAGCGGCGTACCCGGCGCCGAAGCCGTTATCGATGTTCACCACCAGGATGCCCGGGGCGCACGATGTCAGCATGCCCAGCAGGGCGGCGATACCCCCAAAGGCCGCCCCGTACCCAATGCTCGTCGGTACGGCGATGACGGGACGATCGACCAGGCCGCCGACGACGCTAGGCAGGGCCCCTTCCATCCCGGCGACGACGACCAGGGCATTAGCCTCCAGGAGGCGCTCCCGATTGGCCAGCAAGCGGTGGATGCCGGCGACGCCGACGTCCCAGAGGCGCTCCACCGTGCTCCCTGTGAGCTCTGCCGTCAGGGCCGCCTCCTCGGCTACGGGGATGTCGGTGGTGCCTCCCGTAGCGACGAGGACCGTCCCCGGGGCGCGTGGTGGGCTGGCGCGGACGGCGACGATGCAACGCGGTACGGGATGGTACACGGCATCCGGGACACGCTCCCGTACAGCCTCAAAGTCCGCCCCCTTGCAGCGCGTCGCCAGCACCGTCTGGCCGGCGGCCGCCAGGCGCTCGGCAATGGTGGCAATCTGCTCCGGCGTCTTGCCGCTGCCGTAGATTACCTCGGGGAAGCCCTTGCGCAGGGAGCGGTGATGGTCGATGCGGGCGAAGCCCACATCCTCTACGTCCAGGCGCTTGAGGCGCTGGGCAGCCTCCGCCGGAGTGACCGCCCCGGCGGCGACTGCCTGCAGCAAGGCGGTGGTAGTCGCTTCGTCCATTGGACCGTTGGACTGTGGGCTCAACCGTGGGCGCACCGCAGACCGCCAGGGGACTATACCAACCGGCCGCCCGCCCGCGGCCGGCGCCGGGCAACCTCCAGAGGGTCTAGTTGGCACGCTTCTTGCTCATAGCGTCAGGATCACGGCCCGGCGCCGCTCCAGGCGCCCGGACTGCCCCCAGGTCCCGTCCCGGCGGCACCCCCTTTTCAGCGGGCCGTGACCACAGGTGAGGCGAGAGGTAACGCCTCACACCCCCCGTCCAGCGGGGTTGTGCTTGTGGGACGCGCCGGCTGTGACCACGGCCAGCCGGTAGCCCCGTGTCCACCGTGGGACTCATGAGCGGCATGAGTCTGGAATTGTGAGGTGTGTATGGAATCCGGCAGTCGTCCTCCGTTGCTGTGCTTTTCGCATCTGCGCTGGGACTTTGTCTGGCAGCGCCCGCAGCAGTTGATGTCACGCTTTGCCCGGGAGCGGCGGGTGTACTTTATCGAGGAGCCGGTGTTCCGGGCGCCGGCGGGGGAGGCGCCGGACGGGGCGGTGCTGGAGGTGCGTCAAAGCGAGGGGGTGACGGTGGTGCAGCCGGTGTGTCGGCAGCCGGCGCTGGAGGAGGGGTGGCGTCTGGAGGCGCTGTACGCCCGGCGGGTGGCCGAGCCTGGTGGCGGCCGAGGGGCTGACGGCGTACACCGCCTGGTTCTACTCCCCCATGTTCCTGCCGGCCCTGCAGCGCCTGACGCCGGGGCTGGTGGTCTACGACGCCATGGACGAGCTGTCCCTGTTCCAGGATGCCCCGGCGGCGCTCCTGCCCCGGGAGCGCCAGCCTCCTGGCGCGGGCGGACGTGGTGTTCACCGGGGGGTCAGCCTGGGGCGGGCCAAGGCGCAGCGCCATCCCAACGTGCATCCCTTCCCCAGTGGGGTGGAGGTGGAGCACTACCGCCAGGCGCTGGCCCCCCAGACGGTGGTGCCGGCCCCGCTGGCCCGGCTCCCCGCCCGCGGGCGGGCTTCTTCGGCGTCCTGGACGAGCGCCTCGACCTGGCGTTGCTGGCGGCCGTGGCCGCGGCCCGGCCGCAGGTGCAGTTCGTCTTGCTGGGGCCGGTGGCCAAGATCGACCCTGCCCGGCTCCCGCAGGGCCCAACCTGCACTACCTGGGGCAGCAGGCGTACGGCGACCTGCCGGCCTACGTCAAGGGGTTTGACGTGTGCCTGCTGCCCTTTGCCCGCACGGCGGCCACCCGGTTCATCAGCCCCACCAAGACCCTGGAGTACATGGCCGCCCACAAGCCCATCATCTCCACGCCGATTGCCGATGTGGTGGAGAGCTACGGGGCGGTGGTGCGCCTGGCCACCGGGGCCGCCGAGTTCGTCGCCGCCCTGGACGCGGCCCTCAACGAGTCCCCCCAAGCCCGTGCGGCCCGCCTGGCCACCGAGCGCCGCCTGCTGGCCCGCAGCACCTGGGACGCCATCGCCACCGCCATGGATGCCCGGATGCAAGCCGCCGAGGGCGCAAAGCGATTGGGCGGGCATCAGAGCGCCACCGGCAGGACGGCGCTCATGGACGCCGCCGGCGACTGACCACCTCGGGTGGCAGGGCCGGCGATCGGGGGCATCCGTCTCCTGGGCACGCTTGCAGGCCAGGGGAGCTAGCGCGCAAGGTGCGACGCCGGCGAGCCCTGCGCCTGATGTCTCTCTCCTGGGTACCCTGCCGGGCTACGGGAGCTGAAGCACTCCGATGTATGGCAAGTTCCGGAAGCGCTGGTTGTAGTCCAGACCGTAGCCCACGACGAACACGTCTGGGATGTGGAAGCCGACGTACTTCACCAGGGGCTGCTCGATCAAGCGCCGGGCCGGCTTGTCCAGCAAGGTGCAGACGGTGAGGGACTCCGGGCCACGCGTCGCCAGGACGCGCAGGACATAGTTGAGCGTCAAGCCGGTGTCGATGATGTCTTCCACCAAGAGGACGTGCTTGCCGGTAATGCTGTGATCGAGGTCCTTGATCAGGCGCACTACGCCCGAGGCATCCCGACCGACGTAGCTGGAGATGGCTAGAAAGTCTAGCGTCACCGGAAGGTCGATGCGACGCAGCAGGTCGGCGGCGAACATCACCGATCCTCGCAGAATCCCCACCAGGACGAGCGCCTTCCCCTGGTAGTCCGCTGTGACCTGGGCACCGAGCTCGCTCACCCGGCGCTGGAGCTCCAGCGCCGAGATGAGGATCTTGCCCGGCGCCGGGTCTTGAGAGAGGTGCAACGGGTTAGCAGATGTCGCCACGGCGCTCGGACTAGCCCGAGGCTCCGGGCAAGGCGCTGCCCTCGGGCTGCAGCGATGCGCCGGGGGACTGCGCCGACGTCCGGTTTACCTGCAGTCCGTACTTGAAGAGGAGGTTCCGGTAGTCACGGTTGTAGAGGAGCTTGATCCTTACTTCCGGGTACAGCTCGCGCAGGCGACGTAGCTTCCGGTTCTTCTTTGTGACCAGGCTTTGTTTCAGCGTGGTCAGCTCGATGTACAGGTCCAGCTCGGGGAGGTAGAAGTCCGGGGTGAAGCTTTCGATGGGGCGCTCTTGGTCATCGTAGCGCAGCGGAAAGCTACGCGGCTCGTACTCCCACCTGAGCTGGTAGAAGTCCAGGATACTGGCGAACTCGGCCTCACTGGGGTGGGCGAAGACCGGGCCCGGCGTCGGCCGGCCCGATGTTTGTTCAACCTCGGCGACGGTGCCCGTCATCGAGGCCCTCTAGTCCTCCCGGCCGACCGTAGACGGGCCCGGCCGGGAGGCCGTGCCTGCCGGGATCGGCTGGGGGAGGGTCTCGTCGGGAGGCGTCGCCCGCATAGCGCTCGTAGCCGGGAAGTCGGGGGACACGGCACTGTCTGTGCCGTCTGGGTGCACGGGAACAACGATATCCCCGCCGGCGGCGGGGAGGTCTTTGCTGCCCCAACGCAATCGATGCTGCCAGGTGGGCCAGCTGGTCAACTCACGGCTCCAGCGGCCTACCGGAACGGCGCCGCTGTCGACGCCGCTGCCGAGACGTCTCACGAACGTACGCCCTTCGGCGAGGCGGCGGACGGTGGTAGCCAGCGGCCGGATGACAAAACGCTCAGTCCCGCGCTCGGCGGCCCCTTCCACGACGGTCACTTTCCCCCCAGCCCAGTGCAGGCCCGTGGGGAGCTTGCCACCGAAGCGGCCCACAGCCCAGGCCAGGCCGAAGTAGATCCCTCCCCAGGCCAGGGCGATCACCAGCGAGACGAGGGCCAGGATCATGATCCCCACGTCACGCAGGATGGTGACCAGTCCAACCCCACCGACCCGGGATACGCCGAAGCCGGCGGCACAGGAGGCGAGGAGGGCCACGAGGACGGCGACGCCGACCACGATGGCGAGGCGTTTGACCTCCCCCATGGTGGTGGGTGCGTCCCGGTCTGAGGGCCCCGCCGGCGGCGCCGGTGGCGTGACGACGGTGGAGATCCCCGGGCCGCTCGGATTCGCATCCGCTGCTGTCACTATCCCCTCCGAGCGCTCCCGCTCCTATTGAGTATGACGCGTCTGAGTATGACGCATCTGGATATGGCCCGTCCTTGATCTCGGCCGTGACCAGAGCTGGCCAATCCTAGCCTGACTGGCCGGAGCCAGGCTGCTCGCCAGCCGATCATCACCAAACGGACGACGCGCGCTGTCTGTGTAAGGGTAGCCCCCGCGGCCGCCCGTAGCGCCCAGCTGAATGGCTATGCCGGCTGGCGGCCGGGCGCTGCGAAGCCCAGCTGGCTGTCTTGGCCACCGCCGCGGACCTGCCGGTACCTGGTCAAGACCTCTGCCTCGGCCTGTCGCCCGGCCGCCCGCGCCTCTTCCTTTGCCTGGTTGAAGTGCCCCTTGATAGCAGCCATGAGGTCGCGGCCGCTCATGGGAGTCAGCAACAGGGCGCCGGCGCTGCCGGCGGCGCATCCGGTCAGGAAACCGGCGATAAACCAGGGCTGGCGTGGATCCATCTACTGCCTCCCCCCGCGGCTGATCGTCAACAGGCTGCGGACCATCGTCCCGGCCGCGGCGCTGAGGGCGGCCAGCCGGGCCAGCGGGCCGATGACCACCTCCCCCACTACGTTCGTCGTCCCCCGGATGGTGTCGCTGGTGCGGTTGACGGAGGTGAGGATGGGCTGCACCTCTGCGCGCACTGACTGCACCAGGTTCCAGATGCGTAGTCCGAGGACAATGAGCAGGACGTTTGCCGCTAGTGTCACCAGCGCGACGATGATGATGATGACATCACGCGTCGCCGCGAGCCATTCCACTCCAATACCTCCCTCAGTTGCCTACCGACTCTGCCGCCGGCTAGCCCGCTCTACCGCAGCCCGCCCGGCGCCACCCGCGTTCACAAGCTCCGCCCGGCGGCGGCCGGCCACCTGACCGCCCGGGCCGGCGGCCCGCTCGCTCCATGCTTTGATGGCGCTTTGATGGCCGGTGCCGCGCGGTTGGGCACGATGTGCGGTGGCCGTATCTTTGCATACGGGGGCGGATTGGCTCCATATGTTCGTGTCACACAGGAGCGCACCCGTAGGTTTACACGCCGCTCCCGGACTCTTGCCCGCGGCCGCGCCTCCCGGGGCTTGCTTTTCCCAGGGACTACCAGGCGCACCATCAACTTTCGTGCCAGCTTTTTCGTGCCAGCTCCTGGGGAGTTTAGGGAGGGCGCGGCTAGGGCGCGGGCGCGGCCCCGTGGACGGGGGGCCGCGCCCGGCTTGCGGGGCATGCTGGCCATCCGGCGACGACCGCGGCGAGAACCGACGTATAATCGGACAGCAGCCATGAAGGCCCTCGCTCGCTTCGAGGAGTTTTTGCAGCAGATGGTGGAGGCCCCATTTCGCCGTATGTTCGGCGGTCGCCTGGAGCCCGTCGATCTCGCCCGCCGCCTCGGGCGTGTGATGGACGATAACAAGCGCGTCACGTGGGACCGACCGCTGGTGCCGAACCAGTACGTCATCGCCCTCTCCCCGCGGGACTTCGAGGACGTGCAGGGGTTTATCACTTCCCTCCAGCGTGAGCTGGAGCGATTCGTCGCCGAGCGAGCCGGGGAGCGAGGGTGCAGTCTGCTGGCCGCTCCCCAGGTGACTATCACTCCCGAGAGCGCGCTGAGCGCTGGGGTATTCACCGTGCGGGCGACGCTGATCGACTCGGCACGCCTGCCCCCGGGCGGGCACCCGGCCGCCGGGGGGCAGGCTACGACGCGGCCCGGGGGCGCGGCCGGAAGACGGCACACAGGAGGCTCCGCCGGCGACGTGGCCCCGCCGGGCCAGGCGACCGTTGGTGTCGAACCGCCGCCGGAGCGCTCAGACGAGCGGCCTGAGGGTGAAGAGACCCGGACACGGGCGATGCGTCCGCTGGAGATGCCCTTGGGACCCCCCGGCTTCGAGACGCTGCACCTCGTGGGCACCGTTGGTGGCCGGCCCATGACCTGGCCGCTCGCGGGTGCCCGGGTGCGGATCGGGCGCGGCCTGGATAACGAGGTCGTCCTAGACGACGCCAGCGTCTCGCGGCACCACGCCGAGATCATCCGGGAGCACGGGCGGGCGGAGGTGCGTGACCTGGGAAGCACCAACGGCACCTGGGTCAACGCCGGGCGCGTGGAATTCGCGGCCCTGCAACCGGGAGACCAGATAGCCTTCGGCGCCGTGCACCTCGAGGTGACGCGTCGAGCGGCGTCCTAGAGGGGTGACGTTGGCCCTGATTGGACCAGCGGAGCTGATGATCCTGGGCCTGCGCCTGGCCTTCGTCCTGGCCCTCTACGCCGTGGTGGCCGCCGTCCTAGTCGCACTGCGCCGCGACCTGCGTCGCAGCGCAGAGGTGGAGGCGGATGGGCTTCCCATCCCGCCCCAACCGGTGTGGAGCGGGGCCGGGCGGTCTGCCCCCGCCGCTGGGGTGGGGTGGGAGGCGCGTCTGACGCTGGTGGAAGCGGCGCCGGTTGACGGCCGTCCTGGGCGGGTTGTGCCGCTCGACGGGGAGGTGACCATCGGGCGCCGGCCACCGGCGGAGATCGTCCTGCTCGATGACGCCGTGTCTGGCCGGCACGCCCGGCTCACGCGCCGCCAAGGTGAGTGGGTCGTTGAGGACTTGGGTAGTACTAACGGCACCTACGTGAACGGGCGGCGGCTGACGGAGCCGGTGACACTTCGGCCGGGAGACCTGGTGGTCACCGGCAAGGCCGCCTGGCGGTACGAGGAAGAGGGGCGCGCCGCGTGAGCGCGACACCACGATGGGCACGTTGACGCCGGCACGTCCGGCCGCCGGCGCGGGAGGCGTTGCGCCCCGGACACGCTGGGTCTCCTCGCCGGAAGGGGGCAGGGCGGCGCGGCCCGTCTGGCGCTGGCGCGAGCTGGGACTCGTGCTGATCGTCCTGGTGCCCCTGCTATCCGGCACGGTGCTCCTCTCCGCGGTATGGGGACGCTCCCTCGCCGATCCACGCTTCTGGCCCCTCTATGGCTTCAGCGCGCTGCTCCCACTTTGCCACTTCGTCCTGCTGGCCCGCCGCTTCCGCGGCAGCCAGGTGCTCTTGCCTCTGGTCGGCTCCCTGGCCGGTATCGGCCTGCTCCTGATCACCCGCCTAGCCCCTACCCTCTCGGCACGCCAGCTGATCTGGGCGCTGTCCGGGTGCGTGGTGATGCTGGCCGTGGCCGTGGGGCCGTGGGAGACACGCCTCCTGGAGCGGTACAAGTACACCTATGCCGCGGCCGGGATCGCCCTGGTCGCCTTAACGCTGGTCTTTGGCATCGATCCCAATGGCAGCGGCATGCGCCTGTGGCTGGGGACGCCGGCTCTGTCGTTCCAACCGTCGGAGATCTTGAAAGTACTCCTGGTCGTCTTCTTCGCCGGGTATCTGGTGGACAAGCGGGAGCTGCTGAAGGCAAAGCAGCTCCACTGGGGGCCGCTACGCCTGCCACCTCTCCCGTACCTCGCGCCCCTGCTGGCGATGTGGGGCCTCTCGCTGCTGCTCCTCATCTGGCAACGTGACCTGGGGGCGGCCCTGCTGTTCTTTGGCGTCTTCTTGATCATGCTCTACGTCGCCGTCGGGCGGGCCTGGTACGTCCTGGCCGGTGTAGCCTTGTTTCTTGCCGGCGGGGCCATCTGCTACCTCTTCTTTGCCCACGTCCGGCTACGCGTTGAGTTGTGGCTCAATCCCTGGGTCGATCCACTGGGACGCTCCTACCAGATCGCGCAGGCACTGTACGCCGCCGGGAGCGGGGGTCTATGGGGGGTCGGGTTGGGCCAGGGCTATCCGCTGTACGTCCCTGCCGTGTACACCGACTTCCCCTTCATGGCCCTGGCCGAAGAGGGTGGGCTGGCGTCCGCCCTGGCCTTGCTGCTCCTCTATGCCCTGCTGGTTGGTTGCGGCCTGCAGATTGCCTTGCGTGCCCGGCTGCCCTTTGATCGCCTCCTGGCCACCGGGCTGACGGCCGTGCTGGGGCTGCAGACGCTGGTCATCGTAGGGGGTAACTTGAAGGTCATCCCCCTGACCGGAGTGACCCTCCCCTTCGTCTCCTACGGCGGGTCATCGCTGCTGGCGAACTTCCTGATCGTAGGTATCTTGCTGCGCCTTTCACACGAAGAGGCGGCGCGTCCCCTGGCCCTGCCGGCCGCCTCGCCGTAGCCCCCGGTCACTGCTTGGGGCGTGGCAGGTCCCCTTGCTCCGCCAACTCAGGTTCAGGTCAAGCATGGAACGACAGATTCAGCGCGTGGGGATGTTCTTCCTGCTCAGCTTCGTCGTGCTGTCCGGCGCGGCCGGGTACTGGCAAGCCTGGCGGGGTCCGGCCCTGGCTGTGGCTCCCGGCAACCCGCGTGTGCTGGAGGCCGAGCGCCGCGCCCAGCGCGGACCGATCCTTGATCGTGCCGGGCGCCCGTTGGTGCAGAGCGAAGACGGCCGGCGCACCACGGCCACGCCGATCACGGCTCACGTTACGGGGTACTTTTCGTACCGCTATGGCCGCACGGGGATCGAGCGAGCCAATAACGAGGTGCTCTCCGGGCGCGAGGGCGTCCCGCCCCTGGCCAGGCTCCTGCGCGACCTGAGCGGCGCCCCCCGGCGCGGGGGGACGGTGCAGCTCACCATTGACAGCCAGCTGCAGGCCGTGGCCGACCGAGCGCTCGGCGATGTCCGCGGCGCCGTGGTAGTCATTGACGTCCGCACCGGGGCCGTACTGGTGGCGCTCAGCAAGCCGTACTTCGACACGGCACGTGTAGACGAGCTTTGGCCGGGGCTCTCTCAAAACGAGGCCCGGCCCCTGTACAATCGCGTCAGCCAGGGCCTGTACGTCCCCGGGAGCACCTTCAAGCTCGTGACGGCGGCGGCCGCCCTTGACACCGGCCTGCTCCGGCCTTCGACGCAGGTGTCTGACCCTACCGGCGAGACAGTCATCGACGGCTTCCGTATCACCGACGCCGAGCGCCCGCCACGACCGACGTTCGACTTTGCTCACGCCCTGGCCTGGTCGTCCAACGTGGTCTTTGCCCAGGTGGGGGTGCAGCTGGGAGAGGAGCGCCTGCGGGATTACGCCGGGCGCTTCGGTATGGGCCGGCAGATCCCTTTCGAGCTGGAAACCAGCCCCACGAGCGTCAGCCGGACGGCCCCCATGTCTCGCATCCTGCTGGCCTCCACGGCCTTCGGGCAGGGGGAGCTCCTGATGTCTCCCTTGCAGATGGCCCTGGTGGGGGCGGCCATTGCCCGTGACGGGGACGTCCCCCGGCCGTTCGTCGTCCAGGAGGTACGCCGACCCAGCGGGGCGGTGCTGGCGCGGACGCAGCCGGCTACCCTGGGCCGAGCAACCACGCCGGGGACGGCGGCGCAGCTACGGGAGATGATGGCGCTGGCGGTCGAGGAGGGCTTCGGCCGGGCAGCGGCCGTCCCAGGCGTGCGCGTCGGTGGCAAGACGGGGACGGCGCAGAGCGTTCCCGGCTTGCCCGATCACTCCTGGTTCGTCGGCATCGCCCCGGTGGAGCGTCCACGGCTGGCGATCGTCGTCCTCAAGGAGTTCAGCGGATGGGGCGCCGAAGAGGCCGCTCCGGTAGCCCGCCAGGTACTGGAGCGCGCCCTACAGGCCGTGCCGTGAACGTCCCCGTCCTACAAGCCTTTAGTTGCGCCGATCGCGCAAGAGCAGGAGAGGCATCTTCCAGCGCAGCTCTCGCCAGCCTTCGATCACTTGTACCCGCTCCGCCTCGCTGACGTCCTGATGACCATATTGGGTACGGACATAGGAAGAGGCGATCGCCTCGGCGGCCCCGTTGGGGGCGCCGATCACCTGGCGCAGGCGCAGGGTGGCCAGGGCGCGATCGTGCTCGATGGTGCGGGTGAGCTGGTCGGTGACGGTCCGAGCGTACTCCAGCGGCGTCTGCGACGGCTTGCGGCGCAGGCCAAAGAGCGCGCCCACAAGGGTCAACTGGCGGTACGTGCGCCGCACAGCCTCGCGCGCGGACAGGTGGCGCGTGCCGAAGCGGGTCAGCGCCCATAAGCCGGCGCCGACGGCGGCGAGCAGGGCGACGAGCGGGAAGAAGAAGCCCTGCCACGGAAAGCGAGCCGTCGGTTGGTAGACGCCCATCGTGCCGGCAGCGCCGGGGTCGCCGGGGAGGATGCCGGCGAGCTCGGGGTCGGTCCCGTAATCGGTGCACTGGCCGTAGTCCCCGTACTCGCCGTAGTCATAACAATCTGCGCTGCTGCTGGCGGTAGGGGCGACCGACTCTTCGGGCCGCACGATGGGCGGGCGGTAGCCGGAGGGCTCGAAGGGCATCCAGCCGTAGTTGGGGAAGTACACCTCCGGCCAGGAATGCGCCTCTTCCTCCGTGACCACGAATTTGCGGGTGTTGTTATCGAACTTGCCGGCGACATAGCCCGTGGCCAAGCGTGCCGGGATGCCCTGGGCCCGCAGGAGGACTACCATCGTGCTGGCGAAGTAATCGCAATAGCCCTGCCTGAGGTCGAAGAGAAAGTACTCCACGGCGTCGCGGTCGGCCGGCGGGGCCTTGACGTCCAGAGTGTACGGGTAGCGGCGCAGGAACTGCTCGATCGCCACGGCTTTGTCGTAGCTGGTGTTGAAGCGCCGGGTCAGGGTGTTGGAGAGATCGCGCACGCGCTGTGGCGTGTCTGGGAGCTGCGTGTACCGCTTGACCCAATCGGGGATGTCGGTAGGGGCGTCACGCAAGTCCTGGGCCCCGGCGATGCTGGCATAGGCCTCTACGCTGTATTTCAGCGAGGGGATGGCCGGCTTCTTTGCCCGTAAGGAGGAGTAGTCTGACAATGTCCCGTCGCCCGCCCGGGTGAGCACCTTGTAGGGAATGCTCAGCTGGGCCGGCTCGTCCGGTGTGTAGATCAGGTCACTGCGGCTCTGGTTGATCTCGAAGCTGAGCTTCGTCCGCTTGCGCAGGGCAAAGCGCTGGGGCAGGATGGCCTGCTTTTCCGAGCGATTGACGGGGAACTTGTCGTTGCTCAGCCAGTCCCGCCCGGTCCAGGTGTCATAGGTGGCTCCGCGCCAGTAGTACGGCTCTTCGGATTGCACCTCCATCACCACTCGCTGACTGAGCTGTACCGGCCCGGAGAGGACGAGGCGGTCACGTCCGCTCCCGCCGGCGCCGGCCTGGGGGCTGTTGACGCCCGAGAAGAGGCGGTTAGAGGCGTTCTCCACCTCGCTCCACTGCTCACCCATGGAGGCCCAGAAGGCGTTTGAGAGGGGATTCTCGGAGACGCGGGGCCCGAAAAAGGCCAACACGGCGAGCAGGCAGATGACGACGAAGCTGCTCACGGTGACGTCAAACAGCAGCCCGGGCGGGTACTCCACCGTGAGGCGGTCCCAGCGCTTCTGCAAGGTGGCCAGATTCACGCTGACGGCGAGGAGCAGGAGGGTGATGATGAAGATGGCAAATGGGGCTTGTGCCTGGCCGGTGTAGGCGGCGTTGGTCGTCAAAGCGATGCCCGTCGGGAGGGCGGCGACGATGACGTCGTGCATGCGGAAGAGGCCCCAGGTGCCGATGACGCCTTGTAGCCAGGCGATGTAGGCGATCAAGAGCAGGAAGATGGCGTTGTCGTTGCTCACCCGGCCGGTGGCACCAAGCTGCGTCCAGAGGCCGATGCGGGCACCGAACTCCGTGGCGTTGGCCAGGAACTGCTGCACCGCCGTCACCACGGGTGGGGCGCCGGCCGGCCGGGCGAGCCAGCCCAGGGTGCCGGCGATGGTGCCAAAGAACGCCCCAGGGAGATCACGCACCGCGGGCAGCAACTGCCCGATGATGACGAAGCACACCACCAGTCCGCCCAGGAGCCCCAGGAGGAGCGACAGCCAGGTGGCGAGGCGGGACCTGGCCAGCACGACGCCGGCCGCCGCGCCGGCTAGGGCGAGGGGGAAGAGGATGGACGTCCCTTCCACCCAGCGGGCCTGGTGGATCGACCATACGGTGCTGAGCACCATGGTCAGCAAGAGCAGAACGGATAGCCAGCCTTCTTCAGGCTGGAGGAGGGAGCGCTGCCGTGACGCTGGCTCCGGGCGCGTGAATAAGGTGCTGACGGAGGTGGCGGCCATCCCCCTAAGTGTACGCTCTCGGCACCGGCAAGGTTTCTCGGAGTTGGCCGGTGCTCAGGCCGGGGCATTCGCGGCCATCGGGGCGACGTTCTGCACGCCACGCCCGCGGCGCTGTTGCTCCCATTCCCGCTTCTCCGCGGTAATAGAGCGGAACTCCTGACCGCGCGCCACGGTGTGCACCGAGAGGCCGGCGGTCATTAGCTGGTTGGCTAAGGTGCGTGTGCTATGCGGTCCCCCGAAGCTCGCCTGGTCGAGCAGGATCACGGCCGGGACAGCGGCCCGATTGCGCATCACGAGCAGGGAGTTGAGCCAGGTGGTATCGGTGGTAGGGGTGATGACCACGATGGACAAGCCCTTCCCGAGGGTGGCACTGACGTCGGACATCACCCGGTGCAGCGGGAGTCGACCGTTGGCGGCGACCATGGCCAACTGCTCCATCAGGCGCCACAGCTGGCGCGCCCCTTTGCCTGGGGGGATGATGGTCTTCTCCGCGCCGTAGGCCACCAGGCCCACGGCCTTGTTGTCGCGGATGGCTTGGTGGATCAGCGCCCCGGCGATCTTGACGGCGTACTCCTCGGTGGACTCCTCGTCTTCCCCGGCGTGGACGGCGGCCTCCAGGTCAAGGATGATCCAGAGGTTTCCAGACGGCTCCAAGTCGTACTCCTTGGACCGCAGCTCGCCAAGGCGGGCAGAGGAGAGCCAGTGAATGCGGTGCAGGCTGTCCCCGGGCTCGTAGTCTCGGATGCCGGAGGCGTCCGTGGTGACGTGGAGGGTACGCAGGCTGGTGCGCGAGGTGCCGGCCGCCGTGCCGGAGGGCACGGGCAGGCCGGGAAGCTCGATCAGGGGCGGGTAGACGATGAAGCTGGTGTGGGTCGGATAGGTGATGGCCCCCTGAAAGATGCCGAACGGGTCACCCGTCAGCACGCGTACCGGTCCCAGCTTGAACAAGCCCCGCCGGCGACAGACGGCCCGCGCCGTCCAGCGCCGCTCGTCCAGCCCCCCCAGGCTCTCGACGACGCCGGGCTGGTAGTGGGGGATGGTGGACTCGTCTCGCACCTCTACCCACAGGGCCGGCAGGCGACCATCGTTGCGTATGACGAAGTCTTCTTGGATGGAGTCCCCGACAACGCACCACTTGGTGCGCAGGACGCGATTGACGGCCAGATTCTGAACCAGGCTCCGCGTCCAGAAAAAGGTGATGACGATCAAGGCCAGGATGGCATAGAAGAGGTAGTAGAGGATGGGCACGCCGGCCACCAGGGCCAGGAGGAACAGGGTAACGGCAAGGACGGGGAGGGCCGGTTTCTGGAGACGGATTTCCCCGCTGGCCGGGGGTAGCCCCTCGCTGCCGGTGGCCACCACTGGTGGCAGCACCCCCATGGCCTCCAGCTGGGCCGCCGCCGACGGTCGTGCCGCCGTCGCCTCATCCGCGGTGCCCCGGCGGCGGGCCCCCAAGGCCATCAGGCGCGCTCGCGAGGGCGCCCGGGACACCGGGCCCCCGGCCGTGAGGCGATAATGAGGCCACGATTACGGGTGAGAAAACGCTCCATCATTTCACCGGACGGGCGATATGGCGTTCCGATTGCATGCCCTGCGGGCGCCTTGCCGGGCACAAAAGCCTCATTCGGGACTCATCATCCGAGCTGGGTCATTCCAGATCCAGGGGACGGACCATAGCGACCTCGTCGCAGCCGGCGAACTTGGGGCAGCGGTAGCACTCATACCACACTTTCAGGTGCAGCGTCCCCTTGTCCACCTGGTAGAAGCGTAGCTTCTCGAAGAACTCCGGGACGAGTGTCAGGGTGTAGACCTTGGAGATGCCCAGCTCGCGGGCGCGCGCGACGCAGGCCTCCACTAGCCGGCGCCCAACGCCACGCCGGCCGGCCTCTGCGGCGACGGCGAGGCCCCGCACCTCGGCCAGGCCCCCGGCCACGGGATGCAGACCGCACACCCCGAGCAGGGTGGCACCCTCGAAGCACACTTGATACTCGTGGATATGTTCGGCCAGCTCAGCCGCCGAGCGGAACAGCATGCGGTTCTGGCGGGCGAAGGTATCGATCAAGGCCTTGATGGCCGGGACGTCACCCGCCGTTGCCTGCCGCAGGGTGCCGGCGGCCGGGACGATGGTTCGGGGGAGGGTCTGGGCCATGCTCTCTGTCCGCGCCGTCTGGAATGATACACGTCTGTCCCCATGAACCGGCGCGTCCTGCTCTTGACCTCCGATACCGGCGCTGGGCACCGCAGCGTGGCCGACGCCTTGCGCCGCGGGGCGGTCGACCGACAAGAGTGGCAGGTGGAGCTGGTGGCCATCGACCCATTTCGGCCCCTGCCGGCGGGGCTGGGCGTCGGCCGGACCAGGCAGGTGCCCGACTCTCTCTCGGTATACGACCGCCTGATCCGGCTGTACGGGCCGCTGGTCGTGCGGGCGCCGTGGCTGTGGGGCTGGCTCTTCCACCTGGCCGACAACCGTCCCATGCTGGGAGCCTACCTGGCTCTGGTCGGGCCGCAGGCGGTGCGCCGGATCGAGACGGCGGTGCGGGCGCTGGAGGCCCAGGCCATCGTCTCAGTGCACCCGCTGACAAACCACTTCATGGTCAGCGCTCGAGGGCGCGCCGGGTGGCCCCACATGCCACTGCTGACGGTGCTGACCGACCTGGTGGAGGTGCACCGCTGGTGGGTGGCACCGGGGGTAGACCAGTACGTCGCCCCGACCGACGCCGCCGCCGGGCGTCTGCACCGGCTCGGCGTGCCGCCGGGCAAGATCAGCGTCCTGGGCATCCCCCTGCGCCGGGAGTTTGGCACCACTGCCATGTCCGCCCGGGAGATGCGCGCCCGCCTGGAGCTCGACCCGGATTTGACCACCGTCCTGCTGATGGGCGGGGGGGACGGCGCGGGGCGCCTCGCGGCCACGGCGCGAGCCATCGGCGACCTCGCCGAACGGGGCGTAGCGCCCTTTCAGCTGGTCGTCCTGACCGGCCAAAACCACCACGCCCGGATCGAGCTGGAAGCCCGCCGCTGGAGCCTGCCGGCCCAGATCAAGGGACCGGTCACGAACGTGGCCGAGTACATGACGGCAGCGGATATGGTGGTCACCAAGCCGGGCTCGCTGACCATCGCCGAGACCCTGGCCATGGGCCGTCCACTGATCCTGGGACGGCCCCTGCCCGGTCAGGAGGATGGCAACGTCCCGCTGGTGGTGGAAGCCGGGGCCGGGATCGCGGTCGGGAATCCGGCGGAGGCAGCCGACGCGGTGGAATACCTCCTCCACGACCCCGCGACGCGCTGGGAGATGGGACAGCGGGCGGCCCGCTTGAGCCGGCCACGATCCACCGAGCGCACGCTAGATGTACTCCAGAGCCTGCTCCTGCGAGCCGAGGCGACGCGCTCCACCATCGCCGCCCGTTGACAGGACGCTGCCGTGACCCGGCGCCGGCCGGGGCAGCGGGGCGCTGCACGCCGGGACCCTGAGGCACAAACACCGTCAGACTGGCACCGGAAATGGTACAGGAAAAGGAGAGGGCCTTGATGAGCGACCGGCCGCTGCTGGCCATAACGATGGGCGACCCCGCCGGCGTGGGGCCGGAAGTGGTGGTCAAGGCGCTCGGCGCCGGGGGCGGAGACGAGCTGGCCGCCGTCTGCCGTCCCCTGGTGATTGGCGACCTCGGCGTGCTCCAGGAGGCCGCCCGCCTCTGTGGCGTGACCGTCCCGCTGCGGGAGGTGCCGGATCCCCAACAGGCCATGTTCGAGGGCCCGGGTATCGCTGTGCTGGACCTGGCCAACGTCGACCGTGCCGACTGGGCCTGGGGGCGCCTGTCCGCCGGCTCCGGACGGGCGGCGATCGAGTACATCTACCGGGCCATGGACCTGACCGATCGCCACATCGCCGCCGGGATCGTCACCGCCCCGATCAACAAAGAGGCCACGTCCCGTGCCGGGTACACCGAGCTGGGCCATATGGAGCTGTTCGCCAAGGTCTACCATGCCACCAACCAGGCCACCATGCTGGTCAGCGGGAACTTGCGCTGCGTCCATCTCTCCACGCACTACTCGCTGCGTGAGGCCCTCGATCGGATCACCCGCGAGCGGGTGTTGCAGCGCATTGTGACCACCGATGAGGACTTCCGCCGTTGGGGAATGGCCCGGCCACGGATCGCCGTCTCCGGCGTGAACCCCCACAACGGCGAAGGGGGGCTGATGGGCAAGGAAGAGATCGAGCAGCTCGCCCCGGCCGTGGCCGACGCCAATGCCCAGGGGATCGACGCCCGCGGGCCATTCCCGGCCGACTCCGTGTTCGTGCGTGCTATGCGAGGGGAGTTTGATGCCGTGGTGGCCATGTTCCACGACCAGGGCCACATCCCCGTCAAGGTGCACGGCTTCGAGGAGAGCGTCAGCGTCGCCCTGGGCTTGCCGATCGTACGGACGTCCGTCGATCACGGCACGGCCTTTGACATCGCCGGGACGGGCAACGCCGACGCCCGCTCGATGGCCGAATCGATTAGGGTGGCCGCCCGGATCTGCGCCGGCACCTGGCTCAGCTAAGTGCTTCCTTGGGGCCTGTTGCCAAACTCTGGCCGGACCGGCCGAGGTCTGAGTAGGATGGTGGCTCCCTGTTCGAGGTGGGGCACGATGTTGGGCCGTAAGGAATTCACGCCGAAGCGCTTCTACGAGTTCTCGCTGAAGCGCAGGTCCCTGAGCGACCACTTGCTGCGGCGCATCGGGCGGCGCTCGACCTCAGCTTTGTGCGGCGGCTGACGGCGCGGTTCCCAGCGCCACACCGGCCGGCCGGGGTCGATCCGGTGGTGCTGTTCAAGCTGATGCTGCTCGGGTACCTCTACGGCATCACGTCGGAGCGGCGGCTGGCCGAGGAGGCGCGCCTGCACCTGGCCTTCCGCTGGTTCTTGGGGTACGACCTCGACGAGACGCGCCGGACCACTCGATGCTGTCCAAGGCGCGGGCGCGCTTCGGCCTGCCCGTGTACCAGGCGGGCTTTCACCGAGGTGGTGGGCAGTGCGAGCGGGCCGGCCTGGTGCGGGGCGACGTCCTCTACGTGGACAGCACGCTGGTCAAGGCCAATGCCAGTCTTGGGTCGGCCGGCGCGCGGCGCTGCTCACTCAGGCTGCCGAGCGCGAGGCCGGGTACGTCGCGACGGTGTGGCAGGAGAATCCCGTCTCCGATCCCGCGCCGCCAGCGGCCCCTCCCCGCGAGGGGGAGCAGCCGGCGCCGGACTCGGCCGGTGGCCTCACGGCGGGCGCGGCGGCGCGCGTCGCTGCACGTGGCCGGTCCGGAGGACGTGCCCAACGGGGACCAGGGCCGGTGAACGCCTTGGTGACCAGTCGCACCGATCCCGACGCGGGGCTGGTCAAGCGCGAGGGGGTCCCCTACGCCTTCTATTACAAGGCGCACGTCGGCGTGGACGGCGGGCGGGCGCGTCTCATCACCGCGCTGGACGTGACCGGGCGAGGTTGCCGACGAGCACCTGCTGGACCGGCTGCTCAAGGAGCATCGAGGCACGACCGGGCGTACGGTGGCCGAAGTGGTGGCGGATACCAAGTACGGGACTTACGCCAACTACGTGGCGCTGGAGCAGCAGGGCATCCGGGCGAGCATCCCGCCCCACAGCACCATGAGCGACCGGGGTGACTACTCTGCCGACCGCTTCGTGTACGAGTTCGCCGCCGATCGCTAATCGCTATCGGTGTCCCACCGGGCGCCTCCTCACCCGCCAGGGCTCCTCGCGCACTGCCGGGGCGGCCGGTGGCCTGATCTACCGCGGGCGGCCGAAGGTCTGCGGGGCGTGCCCGGTCAAGGCGCAGTGCTGCGGCCCGGCGGCCGCCCGCACCCTCGTGCGCCCGGACGATGGGGACTGCGCGACCGAGTCGTCGCCTATCTCCGCACGCCACCCGCCAAGCGCAGCCGGCGCGCGCGCGTACTGGGTCGAGACGGCCAACGCCGAACTGAAGGACCGTCACGGGCTGCGGCGGGCGCAGTGTCGGGGGCGAGACAAGGTGCTGATCCAGGCGCTGGGCGCGCCATCGCGTACGACGTCAAGAAGCTGGCCCAACGGCGCGCCCCAGCCCGGCCATGGGGGTGGCGCGTTGGGCCCCTCCCCCTTCTCAAGCGGGCCTGTCCCCGGTTCGAGGCTCCGGTCCCGGCTTGGCGGCCGTTCCCGTCGCGTGCACGGGGCGCGCGTACCCCGCACCGTGCTCCTCCTGACCACCATACCCGACTTTGGCAACAGGCCCCTTGGGGTACCTGCAGGTCAAGACCCAGATCGGGGAAGCCGGATTCGCTCGCAACAACTCGGTGGAAGCAGCTAGAGGCACAGCCGGGCGGTGCCCCGGGGACTTCCTTTCGCTCGGGGAGCGCAGCGGGCGCAGGACCTCTGGCCGCCGCCAGGAGGACGCCTGCCTCTACCTCTTGCCGGTGAACAGGTACATCACTTGGATAAACATGTACGTGGTGACGCACAACACCAGGGCAAGGGCGATAAAGAACAGCCCGATCACCGGCGAGCCGGTTGTCCCTACGAGCCAGTAGATCCCCCCGCCGAGGAGGACGACGAGGACGATCAGGGCCAGGATGCGCGTCCCGGTGATCTGGGCATTGATGGCGGCCAGAAAGGTCTGGCGGGTGCGGCTGGCCCGACGTGCCCGGCGCCCGCCGGGCGTCGCTCCGGGGGCCGGATTGCGGGGGCTCGGGCTACTGGAGGACATGTTTGTAGTGCTCTAAGCGGGTGATGCGCCCCTGGGCCACCACGATGGCGATGAGATCGATGCGCCACTGGGCGCAGGCCGCGGCGTGCGCCGTGAGGTAGGCGAGGGCGCAGCGGGTCATGCGCCTGGCCTTGCTAGAGGTTATCGACTCCTCGGGAGTGCCGAAGCGGTCGCTCGACCGTGTGCGCACCTCCACGAAGACCAGCGTCTCGCCGTCGCGCCCGATGACGTCGATCTCGCCGTAGGGACAGCGGTAGTTGCGGGCAATGATGGCGCAGCCGGTCCTCTCCAAGTAGCGGGCGGCGGCCGCCTCGCCCAGGCCGGCGAGGGCCTGGCGTGCCGTGCTCATGGCCCTCGGTCAGGGGCCGGGAGGGCACCGGCGACGTGGTCGTGCAGGCCCAGGAGGTACTTCATCGGGGCAAAGCTACGCCGGTGCAGGGGGGTAAGCCCGCCGGCACGCAAGCCCTGTAGGTGGGCAGGCGTCCCATAGCCCTTGTTGCTGGCCAGGGCCAGATGGGGGAGTAGGGCGTGGCGCCGGCACATCTCGGCGTCCCGCGCCACTTTAGCAACGATGGAAGCGGCGGCGATAGCCAGGCAGGTGCGGTCGCCGCCGATGACGGGCTGGTGGGGCCAGGGGAGACCGGCCAGGGATACGGCGTCGGTGAGGACGAAGTCCGGCATCACGGCGTCCCCGCACAGGCGCGTTGTGCCCCCCTGGAGTGCCTCGCCGGCGGCGCCAGGGGTACCGGAGAGGCGCTCCAGGGCGGCGCGCATTGCCCAACGGGTGGCCCCCAGGATGTTCAGGCGGTCAATCATGGGCGCCTCCGCCCAGGCGATAGTTACGCCGAGGGCCAGGTCCAGGATGTCGGCCGCCAGGCGCTCCCGCCGTGTCGGGGTTAGGCGCTTGGAATCGGTGACCTCGGCCAGGAGCGTGCGGTCGGCGTAGCACTCCGGCGGCAGGATCACGGCAGCGACGTAGACCGGCCCGGCCCAGCAGCCCCGCCCTACCTCGTCGAGACCGGCGATACGCCTGTATCCCGCCCCCTGGAGAGCGTCCTCTGCATCGAGCGAGACGATGGCCCAGGGCGGCGCCTGGCCGGGGCGGTCAGGCGCCGCCAGCGTAACTCCCCCGGCGCTGCCGCGGACGGCACCGCGACGGGCCATGCCCCTGGGCTAGCGGAAACCGCGATCTCGGATACGGGCAGCCTTGCCTACGAGGCCACGCAGATAGTAAAGCTGAGCGCGACGTACCTTGCCGCGGCGTAGGACTTCTATCCTGTCAATCTGTGGGGAGTGCAGCAGGAACGTGCGCTCCAGGCCAATCCCGTGCGAGATCTTGCGCACGGTGAAGTTCGTTTGATTGGCGCCGCCGCGGCCCCCACGCCGGCGCATACACACCCCTTCAAAGGCCTGGATGCGCTCCCGGGTCCCCTCAGTCACCTTGACGTGAATGCGTACCGTATCGCCCACCCCAAACTGGGGGAGATCCGTCTTCAGGCGCTCACGATTCAGCTCGTCGATGATGTTGGCCATGGATCGTCACTTTCTGACTTGAGTATATCAGCCGCCCTTGTCTCGGCCGCCCCTTGTACCAGATCAGGGCGTCGGGCGCGGGTGCGGCTCAGGGCCTGCTCGTGGCGCCAGCGGGCGATCGCGGCGTGATTGCCGGACAGGAGTATGTCAGGCACACGCCACCCCCGGAACTCGACCGGCCGGGTGTACTGGGGGTACTCCAACAGCCCGGCGCTATGAGACTCTTCAACCGTCGAGTGGGGCGATCCAAGAGCCCCGGGAAGGAGCCGCGCCACGGCGTCGATGACGACCATTGCCGGTAGCTCCCCCCCGCTCAGGACGTAGTCGCCAATCGAGAGCTCGCGATCGACGGCGTGCTGGCGCACCCGCTCGTCGATGCCCTCGTAGTGGCCGCAGACGAGGATGAGATGCGATCGGCCGGCCAGATCGGCGGCAATGCCCTGTCGGAAGACCTCCCCCTGCGGAGTCATCAGCACGACGTACCCCGTCTCGCTTCGCAGGCTCTCGATAGCGGCGAACAAAGGCTCCGGCTTGAGCACCATCCCTGCCCCGCCCCCGTAGGGGGCGTCATCCACCGTGCGATGGCGGTCGGTCGTCCACCGGCGCAAGTTGTGGAGCGTGATCTCTACCACTCCGGCGGCGCGCGCGCGACCGACGATGCTCTCGTCGAACGGGCCGCTGAACATGCCGGGAAAAAGGGTAAGGACGTCGATACGCATCAGGGGAGGGCGGTGGCGCGGGTACGACGGCTCATCGACGGCGGCTCGTCCAGGGAGGCTGAGGGCACCGAAGACAACGTGCCCCATCCACTCAACCAGCGCCTGATCCGCTGCGCTCAGCCTACATTACAGGCGGGAGGGCAGCCAGAATGCCTCAAACGTTTCAAGGATGTGCCCCATGCCCCGCTGGCTGATGCCTCAGGGCTTGGCGCGCCGGACCGGGGACGACGTCATTCCCGATCGGGGCCGCTCTCCGGAGGCGCCGGGGTCAGGTCGAGGAGGCCGGGCAGGAGGGAGACGAGCATCGTGCCGGCCGCGATGTCCACCGCTTGAACTACCTCCTTGATGGCCGGCAGGAGCACTTCCCCCCGCGGGCCGTGGACGATGTAGACGTCGTTGCTCCCCGTTTGCAGCACCTCGGTGACTGTCCCCAGCTCATCGCCATCTGTGCTACGGACGCTCAAGCCGACGATCTGGTGCACGAAGTACTCCCCTGGGGGAAGGGGAACGGCCTCGCTCTCGGGGACGTAGAGATAGCTCCCGATCAGCCTGCGCGCGGCTTCTCGACTGGTCAGCCCATGCAGACGGAGGATCAGCCCGTTGCGGTAGAGGCGGCGGTGGATCACGGTGGCCGGCTCAAGGCTCTCGCCGACAAGTATTCGGCGTAGCTCCCGAAAGCGCTCCGGGAAGCGACCCAGGGGCTGCACGCGGATCTCTCCAGAGGCCCCGAACATCCCCATCACGCGTCCCACCGCAATCCGCCCTTGAAGGAGGGCGTTGTCGGCCGCTGCCCCCTGAACGTCAGCCGGTGGCTCCTGGGGGAGAGCGGCCCCCGCCGGTGCGAGCGAGATGGACGAGCCGTCCAGCGGGGAGGCGTCGTCTGGGCGCCAGGGGTCAGCCGAGGGGGCATCCTCCCCGCGCCGCAGCGCTGCCGGTGGTGCCGGTGGTGCCGGTGGTGCCGGTGGTGCCGGTGGTGCGGGGATAGGGTCGTAAGATGCCGATCTCTGCGGCCCCGGCATGGCGTTCGACCCAGAGACTCGGCGTCGCGTCCGCAGTCGCAGCTGGGACGGTTTCCTGGGCGTGGCCGGGGGCGCGGAGGCGCTGCCAGGACGGCCGAGGCGCTCGACCGCCTCGAGGCGGTCAAGCGGGTCTAGGCGATCTCCAGCACCGCCCGCCGCTGCTGCCGGCTCGCGGCCACCCGCAGGAGGACGCGGAGTGCCTTGGCGACTCGCCCCTCGCGGCCGATCACCTTCCCGGTGTCCTCCGGCGCGACGGTCAGCTCCAGAATCGTCGTGCGGCCGACGTCGCGCTGGACGACCTGCACAGCGTCCGGCTCGTCTACCAGCGAACGGGCGATGTACTCCACAAGAGGTTTCATGGCTACGAAAGACAGGTGAGACAGGTGAATGAATCAAGCGTAATGGCCACCTACACGGTCACGACAACGTACCCGGGCCGGCCGAAACCTGGTCCCCGCCTGCCCCAGCGGCGAGCTTGCGCGTGCGCTTCTCCGCCAGGCGGGCCTCTTCGTGGGCCTTGAGGATACCTGCGTGACGCAGCAGAATGCGCACCCGCTCCGTCGGCTGGGCGCCGTTTCGTAACCAGCGCACGGCTCGCTCGACGTCGATGCGCACGGTGGATGGATTGGTCATTGGATCGTAGTAGCCAAGGATCTCCACGTGGCGCCCATCACGGGGGGCCTGAGAGTCGGCCACGACCACGCGGTAGCTGGGACGCTTCTTGGCCCCCGTCCGCGTCAAACGCATTCGCAGCAAGAGTCTACTCCTCTTCCCCTGTGCCCGGAATCGACCCCACCGGCGGGGATGCCGCCGGGACGCCGCCAAGACGCCGACGCCCCAGGCGCCGGCCAGGGCCGGGCGCCCTGACAAGACCGATTGAGGATTCTACCCCACACGCTTCCAGGGAGCAATCGTCTCCCGCGATCACGCGATCAGGAGAGGGACCGGACTGCAGGGCGCGGATTAGAGGGATGGGAGGTGCAGAAACTCGGCCATGACGGCATAGAGCTGCTGCCGCTGGGCCGGATCGGCCACCTGAATGCCATAGTGGTTGATCAGGAGGGTGGATTGATCGACCCACGCCTGCCAGCACTCCGGACAGACGTGTTG
The DNA here is from genome assembly GCA_030447525.1 of Chloroflexota bacterium. Classification (GTDB taxonomy): domain Bacteria; phylum Chloroflexota; class UBA11872; order UBA12225; family UBA12225; genus JAUJOR01. The sequence goes on from JAUJOR010000001.1 coordinate 448,871, forward strand.
TTGCACGGTCTGCCCGCGTGTCCCGGTCAGCGGGGGCGCTGCCATTGGGGTAGCCTGCCGGCCGCAACGCGAGCAGGTGATCTGCGCCGTGGGTGTCATGGGAAGGACTCCCCTTTTCAGCCTAATTGTAGTGGCCCTGTTGTAGCGGCCCTGGGCGACTGGTTACCATGCCCGCATGGCGGGATCAGATCGCCAGGGTGAAGACGCGGCGTCCCTGGGGACAGCCCCGGGGCGTGCGGTCCTGCCCCCAGGGACGCCGCAGGACCCTGCCCGGCGCGCGGCCCAGGCCATTGCCCGGGCCCTCCGGGATGCCCCGTTCGAGACTCAGCAGGGGGGCGACCTGTTCTTGCGCACGGCCGCCGAGCGGGCCATCCGGGGGGCGTTGGGGGAGCAGACGCGAGTGTGGATGGTTGGCCGTGACGGCCCCCAGGTGGGTGCGGTGTCTTTTCTAGGGGCGCGCTTTGCCCCCGACCTGTTGGTGGAGACACAGGACGGGTCGCGCGTGGCGGTCACGGTTACCCTGCTCCGTGGCGGCGCCACGCCCGTTGCCGGAGCGCTGGCCACCGGGCTGGCCCTGGCCTCCTCCCGGCGCTATGGGGCCGTGGTGGCCTTTCTGCTCGACCGGCGACTGGGGAAGCGCGACCCTTTCGCCGATCTGGCGGGGGAAGCGACACCGGTGCAGGGCCTCAATGCCGGCGAGCAGAGCTTCGTCGACCGCTTGTGGCAGTACCACGGCGTGCGGGTAGAGGTGCGCCGCCAGGATCCTTTCGGGTGGAGCTGACCTACGATCGGCATCGGGGCCGGCCGTTTGCCTGACGCCCCTCATGCCTCGCTGGCCACGGACGTGTGACTACCTGCCGGCGCAGCGAAGGATCCTTCGCTGCGCCCAGCACCTGCCCTGAGCCCCGCCTCACATGCCGCTGGCCGTCGCGGTGCGCTCCGCTCGCGGTGGACCCCCGCAGACCGCACGTGCGATCTCGATAAGCTCGAGCGGGCTGAAGGGCTTGGCCCTGAAGGTGTCTGCCCCGGCCGCTTCAGCACGGGCCTGCTCTTCAAGCGTGGCATGTCCGCTGATGACTACCACCTTGCAGTCCCTCGTCAAACGGTGCTCCTTGAGGCGAATGCAGGCCCTTACCCCGTTGCCGGCGCTGAGCTCGCTGTCGATCACTACCAGGGCCGGCCGGCTGATCAAGGCCAGAGCCACGGCGCCGTCCTCGGTCGCTTCCTCGTGCACGAGGTAGGTATCGTTCTGGAACGTATCGCAGAGGAGCCGCCGAATGTCCCCGTCCCCCGATGCCACGAGCACAGCGTGCGTCCCACCCGGGCGGGGCTGGAGATCGATCTTAGGCTTGCGTGTTGCCTCGGCCATCTTTGCTGCACGTCCCGCAGACGAGCGTCTAGCCTACAATCGCGTCCCCGGGGGGCGCCGTATGCTGCGCCGCCGGGGATTGCACCGTCCGGCGCAGGCGCTCGACGCCGCGGGCGAACTCTACCAGGCTCTGGCCGCGAATGGCCTCCAGGGCTCGCCGATCAGCGGCCGAGAGGCGAACATGCCTCGGCCTCACCGGCAAGCGCTCCACGGCCCGGAGGGCGCGCTCACGATCGCGCAAAAGCTGGTCGCAGAACCGCTGATCAATGATAGCGGCCCCGACGACAAGCTGCACGGCCTCTATGTTCAGGCTCACAATGCCTCTCCTTAGACCTTCCCAGACTGCGTTGTCCTCGCACTCTGTGAGGGGTGATGTGTCACGCTGCGTGTTCTGGTGCGAGCGCTGCCAGAACTAGTTGATGGAGCACCCACGTACATGACCTAGGCGCTCCAATCTGGATTCGGGCACCTGACTCAATCTGGGACTGCGTAACTTAGGTAACGAAAGCCAAGGAGAAATCTTCATCTGTGTCTAGATAGGCCGGCACGTTGTACTGCAACGCCAGTTTCCAAATCGAAGTACGGAAAGTTGGGTATCCCAAGAAGTGTCGTTGCAGTGGTGTTTCCGGGCCGGGGATGGTTTAGACCCCTTTCGTGCCGGCGCGCCAGGTAGCCACGGGGGCCACGGGGGCGGCAAGGGCCGGGTCGCGGCCGGTCGAGCCACGCATCAAGCCAGAGACAATCACCGCCAGGCCGCTGGTGAGGACGAAGTCACCTGGGCTGGCCACCAGCGGTCGCCAGCCCTTGATGTGCAGGACAATGTAGTCTGAGAGCCACCACAGCCTCGTGGACTCCCGCGGGAGTAGCACGTCTTTTGAATGAGGGATATGTTGGCCAAAGGCAATCACTTCACCGCCGTGGTTAAGATGCACCGTCTCCGGCCCCTGTGGCATGAGCCCCCCGTTGGCCAGGATGACGCTGGCGTTCATAGCCAGCCCAACCCCGACTAAGGCCATACCCGGGATGTGGCGGTTGACGAGCACAACGATGGCGAGCAGGAGGTAGGCCATCAAGTGCACCGGCCACACCCACCAGGGAACGTCCAGGTTCAGGGTACGAACGAGTGCGACTTGCGCCCCCAGGGGGATGGGAACAAGCCAAAGCAGGCGCACACGAGCGGCCCCAATCGCCGCCAGGCTGCCACCACGGGCCCAGCCGGCCAGCAGACCGACCGCCAGGGCCACGCCGATCATCAGGGACATCGACGGTCCATCCTACTGACTGCTGCGTAGACCACTACACCACTGGGCGCGGATGCGTCCTGGACCGGCTGTAGCAACCTCTGCGACGCTCAGTAAGCGCGTTGAGGGTGCTCCTGCGCTCATCTGCCATCCAGAACACTTACGAAGGACCTGCCGGCAAGTGCATAGGTGCCGCTAGCGGCTGCGCTGCGCCGAGGGTGCGTTAGTCCCAGTAGTCCTCGGCGCCGATGGCCATGGCCATGCTGGCCAGGCTGCCGAGAACGAGTAGGGCGCGGAAATACAACAGCTTGAGGCGAGTCTTGCGAGTCATGGCGTTTCCTCTAGGCGAGTTTGGGTCAGCGACCTTCCGGCTGGCTGCGGGTTTCGTCCCGCCGGAGGTATGACCGATCTGTGACTAGCCTACGGGGGTAGGATTGACAATCGTTAGACATCCGACGACGTGCTCACCCCCCCGCCTTTCCAGGGAGAAAACGCGCCGGACGACAGTGCCCCGGTTGGACGCGTCACCTCCCGGTTGGACCCGTCGCCTCCCGGCAGGCCCGCAGCAGCGTGGCGACGGCACCCGGCCAGAGATGAAGGACGGCGTTGCGCCCTCTGAGCCCGCAACAGGGGCAAGGCCATCCTGGGACACCACAGGCGCGGATCGGCAGCCGGCGGATGGGGGAGCCGAACCGCCTCGCCGTCAGCCGGCGGGTGGAGCGAGGATCCGGGCCATGTCCGGGTCGGGACCGCGGTCGAAGGCATCACGCATCACCTGGCAATAGTGCCGGAAGTGCCGGCGAGCGGCCGCTACGTCCCCCAGGGCCAGCTCGTGGCACAGGAGGGCCAGGTGAAACGGTTCATGGAAGGGATTGATGGCCAGGACGCGCTGGGCCACGGCGATGGCCGTCCCGTGCTGCCCCTGACGCTCGTACTCGCCCAGCAAGGCCTGCGCGCCAACGGTCAGGAGACGTTCCAGCTCGGCTCGCGGCTGGATCACCCACTCGGCGTCGACTCCTTCTAGCAGATCGCCGTGGTAGAGACGGAGGGCCGCCTCGAGGGCGTCGACGTTGGGCGCGCCCCGCGCCGGCCTGCCGATCTCCAGCAGGTCACGGAACTCCTGGACATCACAGCGGATGGCATCTTCCAGCTCCAGGCAGTAGCCGCCCCCGGCAGTGCGCACGGGATTGAGGGGGGCGAACAACCGTCGCAGGTGGTAGACGGCGTGACGCAGGGCGGTTAGGCTGCGGTCGAAGTCGGCGTCCGGCATGAGGGCATCGATGAGCGCTTCGCTGCGCACCACGCTGCCGGCGCGGAGGGCCAGGAAGAACAGCAGCTCTCGGACGAGATTCGTGCGCCAGGTGGTGACGTGCTCGCCGTCACGCAGCAGGACCGGCGTGCCGAGGAGGCGGATCTCGAAGCGGGTCTCGGTTGGGGGGCGGGGTAGGGCCCGGAGTGCCGCCGGCCGCTGGGGCTCCGTGGCGATCCCCGGCGAGTGGGACAGCGTTGCCTGAGCGGCGGAGGCCGCGCCTGCCGGCACCCGGCGCTCGGCCAGGAGCAAACGGGCCGTTTCTCGGTAGCGAGCGCATTCGGCGAAGAACGCCGGCAGTCGATCGTGCTCGCGCGCCCAACGCCGTGCCTCTCGGAGCTTGGCGACGGCCTGGGCATCGCCCCTCACGGCGGCGGCGGCAACGAGGACGACGCTGCAGCGCAGCCGTTCGTCCGGGGCCCGTACGAGGGCCATGGCCCGGCGGGAGGCGAGGAGGGCCTGGCTGGCCTCGTGCGCACGGCCGCTGCGGGCGTACGCCAGGGCCAGCAAGGCCTGGCACAGCGCCAGGCCGTCCGGCCAGCTTTCTTGCGCCACGTCTTGGGCGGCTTCCAGGGCGCGGATGGCCTCCAGGCCGGGTCCGACCTGCAGGGCGACGTGTCCGGACTCTTGCAGTGCCTCGGCCAGGAGCCGGGTCTCCTCGATCTGCCGCGCCAGCGCCAAGGAGCGCTCGATCGTCTCCTGGGCCTCTGCCAGGGCGCCGCGCTCGCGCTGACAACGGGCGAGATTGTTGCGCACGAGGACCTGGTCACGGACGTGTCCGATACCGTGCGCCAGCTCCACGGCGCGCTGGAAGGCCGCTTCGGCCTCGCCGAACTGGCCGGAGCGCATGCGCATGTTGGCCAGCCCGTTCAGCGCGCCGACCTGACCGCTGACGTTGGCCAGCAGGCGCCAGCCCCGCTCTGCCGCCTGGTAGTGGAACTGCGCTTGCTCCGTGGCCCCCAGGCGGGCGTGGCAGTTCCCCAGTGCCTGGTGCACCTGGGCCCGCAGGTGGTGGCGCTCCTCGGGGCGCTTGACCTGGCGCAGGTGGGCCAGCACGGTCGAGCCGTGCTCGATGGCCTCGCGGTAACGGCCGGCGTAACCGAAGGTGAAGCAGGCGTCTCGCTCCAAGCGGGCGCGCAGCTCGCTGGGACGGGGTTGGCGGTTGAACTGGTCGAACAGCTCCACCAGCACGGCCACCGCTTCATCGCGCTGCCCGAGCAAGGCGAGCATCTCGGCCCGCCAGGCCCGTGCGAGGTACAGCACGTCCCAGCGCCGGCTGATGGTGGCCTTCTGCTCACCGCGTTCCGCCCGTGCCAGGGACTCGCGTACCCTGTCGAGCCGGCGTAGCGCCCGAGCGGCGTGGTAGTGCAGCAAGGGTTCGGCGTCGACGGCCCCCTCGGGCAGCCGGTCGATCCAGGCCAGGAGGCGGCCGGCCCGCCCGCGAGCGAGTTCCTGTTCGGCCAGCTCGAGCAGCAGGCCGGTTGCCGGGCACCAATCCCCGTGGGCGCCGCCGAGCGCCAGGAGGTGCTCCACCGCCTCCTCCGGTTGTCCTTGTGCCAGGGCCCACTCGGCGGCCCGCCAGCGCAACGTCTCCGCTCGTCGAGGGGCAGTGGCCACCAGACGGTCGAGCAGAAAGGCGCGCCACAGCTGGTGGTAGCGCAGCCACCCGGCGGCACTTTCCTCGTCACCTTCCCTGTGGGACTCGGCCACTGGACCCTCTGGCTCTGTGGAGCGCTCCAGGGGCTCGACGAACAGGCTCATCTGCACCAGCATCGCCAGTTGCGCGTCCGAGTCCTGCCGCTCCAGGACGGCGTCGCATTCCGGCGCCGAGAGGCTGGGCAGCACGGCGGAGTCCATCAGGAACTGCTGCAGCTGCGGGGGTAGGCGGTCGAAGACCTGGGTCGCCAGGTAGCCGTAGACCGGCTCGTGCTGTGACTTGGCCTTCAGCAGGCTGGAGAAGCGGGCCGACTCCTGGGCATGTAGGGAGAGGAGGATGGCCGTGATCCAGCCTTCGGCGCGGCTCACCGCCCGCTCTGCCTCTCGGGGGTGTACGCCGTAGCCCCCTTGGGCCAGGATCAGCTCGGCCGCTTCGTCGGCGCGGAGACGGAGGTCGGCGATGCCGAGCCCGGCGACGTCAAGACGGGCAGCCAGCGCGGCCAGGTCGAGCTGCGTGGGGATCGTACGGCCGCCGAGGATGACCCGGCAGCCGTCCGGGAGGCGCTGGAGCAACCAGTCGACGGCGCTGTTGACCGGGGCTGAGGTGGCCACGGTGTGGTAATCGTCCAGCACCAACAGGAAGAACTCGTCTATCTGCTCAGTGATCTCGTTGGCTAACGCCGTGGCGATCGCCCGTTGCTCGCGGGCGGCGTTGTCCACGCCGCGGAGCAGGGCTGCCGTGCGCTCGCCAAAGCCGGGGAACTGCTGGCGCAGGCTCAGGATGAGATGTTCAAAGAAGCTAGACGGGTCGGCGTCCGCCCCGTCCAGGCAGAGCCAGCACACAGGCAGACCTTGCTCACGGGCCTCGTGGGCGAAGTCCACGAGCAACGTGGTCTTGCCGTATCCCGGCGGGGCGACCACCAGCTGCAGACGCCGGTCGAGGTGCCGGTGCAGAAAATCAAGCAAGCGCCGGCGCGGCACGGTGCCGGGCCGGCGTCGAGGCAGGAGCACCTTTGTGATCACGGCAGCCGTCGCCGCTCCCGCCGGCATGACAGCGGCACGTGACCGGCCGGCTGTACGCCCGATCACGCCATCACCTTAGGTCTTACTGATCGTTGCATGGATCGCTAGACACAGGCCAGGAGGCCCCGGTGCCCGTAAGTCTATAGCCAGGCCACGCTGGGCTTTGCCCAAAAAGTCCGCTGAGACACCAATCGGTGGATTGCGCCCAGGTTAGCGTTGCCGCTGCTGGCGCTGTACTTACGCGCTGCTGGCACATTTTGGGCAAAGCCGCCACGCTGGAACCCACATGGGTGCACCGTGCCTCGAATGTGGGTCTCACCGTGACTCTGCTTTAGCTAGCTACGCAGCCGTCAGTAGGTCATCTCCAATGGGGATTATAATCGTCAGCCATGTTCACCCGTGCCGTCATCACCGACGAGATCTCGCAAGACCTCGAGCTCGCCGCCAGTATGGCGCAGCGTTTTGGTCTCGACCAGCTGGAGCTGCGCACCGCCTGGGACGTCCGCATCGACAACATGACGGCCGAGCAGTTGCGCCGGGTCCGGGACACGGCGCAGCGCTTCAACCTGGGCGTCGTTTGCCTGGCTACACCCTTCCTCAAGTGCGATCTCGGCAATGACGCCGAGTATGCCGAGCACCTGGAGATTTTGCGACGCTCCATCGTGGCGGCGCACACCCTGGGCGCCACGATCATCCGGACATTCACGTTCTGGAAAAAGGATGACCTCCTTCCTCAGCACTTCGACCGCATAGTCCAGGCGTATGCCGAGCCGGCGCGTATCGCCGCCGGCGAGGGAGTGACCCTGGCCGTGGAGAACGAGCCGGCCTGCTACGTCGGCACCGGCCATGAGGCGGCCGACTTTCTGGAGGCGCTGGGCTCGCCCGCAGTCAAGGCGGTGTGGGATCCGGGCAACGCTTGCTGGACGGGGCGTGAGCAGGCCGTACCGGGCGGGTACCAGCGGATCAAGCCCTACATCGCCCACGTGCATCTCAAGGACGTCATCCTACAAGGGCCGAGCGGGCAGCCGGAGGCCACCGTTCTCGGTCAGGGGGACGTGGACGTTCCCCACCAGCTGGCCCTGCTGGCGCGCGACGGCTACACGGGCTGCGCTTCCCTGGAGACGCACTACCGGGTGAAGTCCCACCTCTCCGAGGAGGCGGTGAATCGCCCCGGCGGTAGCGCCTTCTCCGAGGGGGGCGAGGAGGCCACCCGCCTGTGCCTGGAGGCGTGGAACGAGATGATGGCGCGGCTGGACGCGCGGTAGGTGCCGGCCCAGCTCTTGGACGGGAGCGCCACCGCCCGCGCCGTCCGCGCCGAGGTGGCGCGAGGCGTCGCCCAGCTCCAGGCCCAGCGCGGCGTCACGCCGGGCCTGGTCACGGTCATGGGGGGCGACGATCCAGCGGCGCAGAGCTACGTGCGGTCGATCGCCCGCCAGGCGGAGAGCGCGGGCATCCGCTGCCGGCACCAGACCCTCCAGGTTGACCGGGGGGATGCCGGTCTCCAGGACAGCCTCCGATCCCTGAACGCCGATCCAGAGGTGCACGGGGTGATCGTGCAGTTTCCCCCACCGGTCCCCCTGACCGCCGGGGCCATCGCCGCGGCGCTCGACCCGCGCAAAGACGTGGACGGGATCACGCCGGCCAACGCCGGGGGCCTCGTGTTGGGCCAGCCGGGCTTCGTCCCCAGCACCCCGCTTGGTGGCCTGGAGCTCCTCCAACGCTACGGTCTTGACGTGACCGGGATGGAGGCGGTGGTGGTGGGGCGCAGCGTGGTGCTGGGGAAGCCCCTGGCTCTGCTCCTGCTGAACGCGAACGCCACCGTAACCCTGTGTCATACCCGCACCCGTGACCTGGGGGCCGCCTGTCGGCGGGCCGATCTCCTCTGCGCTGCCACCGGGAAGTCCGGCCTGATTACGGGAGACATGGTCAAGCCGGGCGCCATCGTCCTGGACTTTGGGGTCAGCCCCGGGCCACAGGGCAAGCTGGTCGGCGACGTGGACTTCGCCGGGGTGAGTGAGGTGGCTTCCTGGATCACTCCCACTCCGGGCGGCACCGGGCCCATGACCACGGCTGTGCTCCTGCGCAACACCCTCCGCGCGGCGCAGGCCCTGACGCCGGGTGAACCGGGACGGTAGAGGCCGGGCCGGCTGAACAGGCCGCGTGCGTAGACAAGGGACTGGCCAGCATGACCTCCGACAACGCCGACCCGGTAGCGCTTCTCAGGCGGTTGGGGGCCCATCCGACGGCGCCCTATCACGAGGCCGGCATTGCGCGGGAGATCGCGGCCGTCTGCCGCGAAGCATCGCTCCCTTGCCGGGTTGATCCGTACGGCAACTTGATTGTCTGGCACCGCGGTGCAGGGGCGGGAGGCCGGCGGCGCCCGATTGCCTTCGGGGCGCACATGGACCACCCGGGGCTAGAAGTGGTGGAGACGGAGCCCTTGACCGGGCGCCTGCTGGGGGGGACGCCCCGGCGCTGCTTTGACCGCCCGGTGCCGGTGCGCTTCTTCCACGACGACCTTGGGCGCCAGGAAACGGCGGGCTGGGTGATGGGGCACTCGGATGGGCCAGGCTACACTGCCCTCTCGCTGGAGGCGGCGCAGCCGGTGCCAGCGGGCAGTTTCGCCGTGTACGACGTGGGCCCGTTCCAGGAGGGTGACGGGCTGCTGCACCAGCCGGCGGCCGACGACCTGGCCGGCTGCGCGGCGATCCTCAGCGCGTTGGTGCGCTGCGCAAGGGCCGCTGTTCCGGCGGATGTCGCCGGGGTGTTCACGCGCTGCGAGGAGGTAGGGCTGATCGGGGCGACTCTGGTCGCCCGGCAGCGCCTGCTGCCCCGCTCGACGGTCGTCGTCTCGCTGGAGGCCAGCCGCGCCCTCCCCGGGGCGGAGATCGGTGGCGGACCGGTGCTACGCGTCGGCGATGCCACGATGGCCTTCCATCCGGACGGGGAGGCCGTGCTCCGCCGGGCCCGAACGCGCCTGCAGCAACGTGACCCGCAGGCAAGAGTGCAGCGTCAGCTGATGAGTGGGGGGACTTGTGAGGCGGTGGCCTACGCTCTCGCCGGCTACGTCACCGCCGGCGTGGCGTTCCCGCTGGGGAACTACCACAATGCCGGCCCGGACTTCACCATCGCCGCCGAGTACATCCACCGTCGTGATCTAGAAACGGGCGCCGATTTGCTCCTGGCGGCGGCGGAGTGCCTGGCCGAGGCGCCCGAGCCCATCGCCGAGCGGCTGGCCCAGCGGGCGGACGAAGCGGCCGGCCGGTTGCAGGAGACGGCCGGGGCGTGGACGCTGGGGTGGGGACGGGCCCGTCGAGCGCCCGGCGCCGGCGGGCGCTCCGCCCCTCAGTAAGAGCTACAATGGTGGGGTTTGCGGAAGGAGCGTACGTCAGATGAACAAACGTCGCCGCGTGGCGCTGAAGAAGCGTCGCAAGACGCGAGAGCGCCTCAAGGCCAAGGTGAAAGTCGTCCGCCCGGCCACTTCTCCCTCGACCACGCGTCGCGGGCCGTCCTAGGGCGGGACGACCCGTCGCCGGTTACCAGTGCAGCCGGTCGCGCAGGAAGTCGCGGCTGATGGTCGCGCTTTCTCGTGGTGTGCGCGTCGTGGCCTCCAGCTCAACGCACAGCCACCCGTCGTAGTCGGCGTCCGTCAGGGGGCGCAGGATGCGCTCGAAGTCCAGACTGCCGGCGCCGAGCTCCGTAAAGCCCCCGGCCTGCACGAACGAGGCCAGGCCGCGTCGCTCGGCGCAGGTCTGATCGAACACCGCCCGATCAAAGTCCTTGAGGCGGGGGTAGACCATGCGGTCGCTATGGTCGCGCAGGAGGGCCGCCGGGTCTCCCCCGGCGTAGGCCCAATGTCCCAGGTCAGGGCCGAGACCTACCAGGCTCCCTTCGGTGCGCTCGACAACAGCCTCGAGCTCGTCTGGCGTCTCGATGAACGATCCGACGCGGTTGGCCAGGACGCCGCGCAGCCCGAAGTCGGTACAAACGTCGCAGTAGCGATTGAGCGTCTCGGCGAGACGCCCCAGGCGACTGGCATCGAGGGGCAGGAGCGGGGCTTGCCCGGCGACCATGTCGCGCCGGGCCGGGTGGGGCATCGTGCGAAATACCACGATGCCCCCAGACTCGACCTCGGCGACAAAGTCGGCCAGCCGACGCAGCCGCTCCAGCTCCTCCGGCCACGCCTCACGTTCGAAGTACCACCCGACGAAGGGGACGGCGGTGAGGTCAAGGAGCCGATCCTCCAGCAAAGCGCGCAGGCGGCCGGGCTGGCGGGAGAAGGCCTCGACGGCGGGGCCGTTTCCCTCTACCCCGGCGTAGCCGGCCCCGGCCACGTCGTCGAGGACGTGCTCGTACAATGCTCCCGTCCAGGTCAAGGGGCTGCAGGCGATACGGGCCATGTGATGAGTCGATCTCATTATGGCCTATTTCCTGACGGCGTATTTCCCGGCGGCCGAGCTCGCCGGTGGCGATGGGGGTTCCCCTTCCGTCTTCTGCCGGCGGAGGCACGCTCGCCGTACGTTATCATCCCTCCATGCAGGCCCGGCCGATGCAGGCTCGCCGCGTGCTGCTTCCACTCATACTGGCGGCGTGTGTTGTGGCCGCTTGTACGCCACAGCAAGCCTTTACGCCTCGCCTGACCTCTGAGGTTGCCGAGACGCCGACACCCGCCGTGGAGGCCGGCGCCGAGGCCTTCGGACCGACCGGGGGCAGCTCGGCAATGAGCGCCGAGCAGGCCGTCTCGCTAATCGGCCAGTCCTATGCCTTGCTGCTGGGGGCATACGTGGAGCCACCAGACTCGGTGCGCCTCCTGCGGGCGGCGTGGGAGGGATTCTCGGCGGCCCTTCCCACCGGGCAGTCCCGTCCGGAGCTTCCCACCCTGACCGGGGGCGACGCCCGGGAAGACCTGGCTCGCTTCCGCACCGCCTATCTCGCAGCGGCCACCCAGGCCGGCGGGGGCACGGAAGGGCAGTCACAGCTCGCCCACGCCGCCATACGGCGCATGGCGGAAAGCCTGAACGACTGCCACACCGCCTTTACCGATCCGCAGCAGGTGGAGGAGCAGGCCGCGCGCCTGCGGGGCGATGTCCAGTTTGGCGGGGTAGGTATTCGCATCAAGCGCAAGCCTAACGAGCCGATCGTCATCTGGGAGCTGCTCGACGGTGGATCGGCTGGCAAAGCCGGTCTGAAGCCGGGTGACGCCATCGTCAAGGTGGACGGGCGGGAGACGACGCCGCTACCCCTGGATCAGATCGCCGCCTTGATCCGTGGTCCCGAAGGTAGCCAGGTCAAGCTCACGGTGGAGCGGGCCGATGGGCGTCGCGTCCAGGAGGTGGTCCTCAAGCGCGTACCCATCGCCGAGCCGGCCTTTACAGGACAGCTCCTGCCGAACAACGTGGCCTACTTACGCCTGTTCAGCTTCTCGCAGGCCGGGCAGCGTGAGCTCCTGCAGACGATCCGGGAGGTCGAAGATCGCAACCCCAAGGGCTGGGTCATCGACCTACGCACCAATACCGGCGGCGAGCTTCAGGTGCTCCTCTCACTCTTGAGCAAGTTCCTCAAGGACGGACCCTTTGCCTACGAGGTCGATCGCCGGGGGCAGCGCGCCGCCTTTGGCCCAGATGGTAGCTACCTTCCTCGCCAGCGCCCGATCGTGGTGCTAGTCAGCGACAGCACGTCCTCTGCCGCCGAGTTGTTCGCAGCGGCCCTCCAACACCATGGCGTGGGCAAGGTCGTGGGCACGAAGACGGCCGGGTGCCTGGGGATCGGCAATCGCTTCGAGCTGCCGGATGGCTCGGGCCTCTCGGTGACGGTGCGAAAGCTCTTGGGGCCCGATGGGGCCGAGCTGAACAAGGTGGGCTTGACTCCCGGCGAGACGGTGGAGGTCACCCGCTCCGACCTCTCCACCAACCGCGATCCACAGCTGGAGCGGGCCTTTGCTGTCCTCGGCGCCCGTCCCAAATAGATCACCTGGGCGCGCTGTGGCGTTGCGGGCGTTGCGGCGGCGACGGCACTCTCAGGTCCGCTCTAGCGCCCTAACGGGGGCTGCCGGTGTGGCGGGCGCGCTCGACCCGATCGAGGAGCTCGGCCGGCGAGAGATTCAGGAACTCGGCGGCCTTGTGCCAGGTGATGTCCCCGCGGAGATAGAGCTCAATCACCGTCTGTTCGCGGGCCGATCCTGCCGGCTGCAGTTCCTGGGGGCCGGCCGCCATCCCGGTGACGCTGGAAAGTGATGGCACGGTGCTGTGGGCCCCGTTGGCGTGAGCCGTGCTGGCCACGCCGTTCGGTAGCAAAGGGGGTGCGTCCAGGCCGGCCCGCGCGGGACTAACCGAGGGACCAACCGTGGGGGTAACCTCCGGAGCGTCCTGCGGCGCTGGTTCAGCGGCCAGGGGGAGAGGGAGCTCCGGCATCGGCACGTCTGGAGGGAGCTCGTCCATGATGGCGTCAAGCTCGGCCAGCTCGGTCTCGGTCGGGCGCGGGCCCATCGAGGAGAGCTTGCCCATACCGGAGAGGCTTTCGGCGAACCCATCTGCCGGCTGCAGGCGCGGCAAGGCAAACGGCGTGACCATGGCGGGGGTGGCCTGGGGCTCGCGGTCGGTGCTGGTGTCGCGTTGCATGGCTGCGAGCATCCACGGTCCGGCGTCGGCCGTGGTAGACGGCGCCTGGACTGGCGGCGGGAGCTGACGCAGGCGCGGCGGGGGCTGATTGAGGCCGGCGTCGGCGGTGGCGTCTTGCCAGGCGGAGTTGATCGTGGAGGAGACGTCCTCGACCTCGCGCATGCCTTCGTCGAACATACGCTGGGCCTCACTGGTGTATTGGGCAGCCATCTCCCGCGCCTGGCGGTAGAACTGGCCGACGCGGCGCATCACTTCCGGGAGACGTTCGGGTCCGAGAACGACCAGCGCCACAATGGCGATGACCATAAACTCCGGCATCCCGATGTCGAGCACGGGTCCAGTATAACGAGTTGCCAGTGGTCAGAAAGTGGGGTTGGGGGCCGGGGCCCTGCCGATACAGCCCTGGCCCCCTGACGGCTGGCCCCCTGACGGCTGGCCCCTGACGGCTGGCCCCTAGCCTTCGGCGGCGTTGACCTGGAGGGCCTTGAAGTCGCGGGCGTTGGCGCGGATCTGGCGCTCCAACTCCTCCGCCACCTGCGGGTTTTGGCGCAGGAACTCCTTGGCGTTCTCTCGCCCCAGGCCAATGCGCGTCTCCCCGAAGCTGAAGTGGGCGCCGGCCTTCTTGATGATGGCCATCTCCGTCCCGACGTCGATCAGGTTGCCTGACTTAGAGATGCCCTCGTCAAACATGATGTCGAACTCGCAGATCTTGAACGGCGGGGCCACCTTGTTCTTGCGGACGGTGACCTTGGCCCGCATGCCGGTGATCTCCGAGCCGGCCTTGATCGTGTCCGCCTTGCGGATCTCCAGGCGCAGCGAGGAATAGAACTTGAGCGCCCGGCCTCCGGGGGTAGTCTCCGGGTTGCCAAACATGATCCCGATCTTCTCGCGGATCTGGTTGATGAAAATGACACAACAGCGGCTCTTGGAGATGGCTGCCGTCAGCTTGCGCAGGGCCTGGCTCATCAACCGGGCCTGCAGGCCGGGGAGGCTGTCCCCCATGTCCCCCTCGATCTCGGCACGGGGCGTCAAGGCGGCCACCGAGTCCACGACGACGACGTCGACGGCGCCCGAGCGCACCAGCATCTCGCAGATCTCCAGGGCCTGCTCCCCGGTGTCCGGCTGGCTTACCAGGAGGTTCTCGATGTCTACGCCACAGACCTTGGAGGCGAAGATCGGGTCAAGGGCGTGCTCGGCGTCGATAAAAGCGGCGATGCCCCCCTGGCGCTGCGCCTCGGCGACGATGTGCGAGGCGAGCGTGGTCTTGCCGGAGCTCTCCGGCCCGTAGATCTCGACGATGCGACCACGGGGCACGCCCCCGATGCCGAGCGCCAGGTCGAGGGCGATGGCCCCGGTGGGGATGGCTTCGACGACCATCTTGCCACCGCTCTCCCCAAGGCGCATGATGGCCCCTTTGCCGAACTGCTTCTCGATGCCGGAGACGGCCACATCGAGGGCTCGGTCTCGCTCGGGCGTGGCACGCAGCTCCGCCGCGCTCCGCTGCGCCGGGGCCGCCCCGTTGGCCGGCGCGGCGCCAGGAGCGCCGCGTCCCGGGCGCTGGGGGGCTTCTGTCTCTGCCATCCGCTCTGCAACCGTCGTCACCACTGCCAACTATCCTCTCGTGGCCAGTCCTATCGCTCGTATCGTCCCGCGCTGCCTCGTGGCGCCGGCCGTTCCGGCCGCGTGAACACCCTTCATTATATCCTACCGACGTACATTTGTTCTACTTCAGACCGACGTTCGCCCAGCGCTCGTAGGCCGGCTTGCTCCCCAGGAACTCGAGCGCTTCCCAGGTGCCGTCCTTGTCCTTGCCCGCCGCTGTCATGCTGTGCCGGGCGTCGTCTCCACCCGCCCATCATCTCCCGCCTCACGTGAGCTGGTAGCCATTATATTGGCCGGTGCCTGGATCGCTAGAAGTGAACGCTCTAGGCGCGCCCAGGATGCACCTGCGCGCATTGGGGCTAGTCACCGTAGTGGTGAGACGCCTCCACCAGTTGCTTGCGCCCACCGGGCAAGCGCACGAAGGTGATCCGCAGCGAGCGGGAGGCCGACGCTGACCACTGCCCGGCTAGGGCGCCGGTGGGCTGGTGCACCCGCAAGGAGGCGTGGCCCTCGTCCTCGTCTAGGAGCGCCAGCGCTCGCAGGATGCGCCGCTGATCGGTCGGTGCAAGCGTGGTGAAGGACGCCAGGAACTCCGTCGTGATGACCAGGGAGCGGTACGGCGGCATCGAGGACCGCTACGGCCCGATCGACTCCGTCGAGGCCGCCAGGGGGTCACCGGGGAGCGCCTCGATGGAGCCCTCGGCGACCCGCCGGCGGGCCCAGGCGTCCACCTCCTCGCGGGTGAGCGGGCGCCCGCCGGCCTCGGCGACGCTGGCGAGCGCGAGCAGGTCGGCCTCCCCCAGGCGGTAGACCCTTCCGGCGGCGACGTCCTCGCGCGCCCGACGGACGGCCGCCAGCAGCCGGTCGACCTCTTCCGGGTGTGGGCCGGTCTCGGTTTCGGTGTACTGATCGGCCATCGTCTCCCTATCCTACCCGCTCAGGCTAGCAGCGCTGGCCTGACCTGAGAGGGAGCGTCCCTCCGGCCGAGACGTGGACAGACAGAGCAAAGAAGATAGTGGCAGCGGTTGGTGTGGGGTAGCAGAGTCACGGTGCAGGAATGGCTCACCTGCGATCGCCTGCACCTCGCCAGCAGCTACCCAGCGCAGCCGCTCTGGATGCTCCTCGTCACTCGCCCCGGCCGCCGGTGAATAATCGCTCATGCCCTGCCGGGCACCAGCGGGGGATGAAAAGTGATGCGCCACTTTCACAGGAGTCCGGGATAGGTAGACAGCCCCAAGGGACATGGCCCCAAGGGACACAGCCCCAGCAGGACACAGCCCCAGCAGGACACAGCCCCAGCGGGACAGTGGCTGAAAACCGGGCCACCATCAGGAGCCAGGGCAGCACGCTGGACGTCGGTCTCTAGCACCGCAGCGTGACGTCGCCGTAGGCAAAGACCTGCCGAGCGCCGGAAGGCAGGCGCAGCACGAGTGCGCCGTCGGGGCTGACCTCCTCGGCCACCCCATCCACCGGGGCGCCGCCCCCGTGCAGGCGCACCGGGCGGCCCAGAATGGTCAGGGCGTCTCGGTAGCGGCGCCAGACTTCGCCGCCATTGCCCCGTCTCAATGCATCATAGAGCCGGTCGAGCTGGCGCAGCAGGGCGATCAAGAGATCCTCGCGCGAGATGGAGCGTCCGGCCATGTCCAGGAGCGTTGCCGGGGGGAGCGCCCCGTCCAGGAAGGGACCCAGAGCGGCCGCCGTCAGGTTGACGTTCAGGCCGATGCCGACGATGGCGAAGTCTACGGCGTCTGCGCTGAGTGCGGACTCCACCAGGATGCCCCCCAGCTTGCCCTCGCTGACGACGACGTCGTTGGGCCATTTCAATCCGGCGTCAACGCCGGCCGTCTCGCGGATCGCCACCGTCGCGGCCACCCCGGCGGCCATGCCCAGCCGGGGCAGGGCCGCCGGGGGCAGGGGCGGACGCAGCAGGAGCGAGACGGCGATCGACGTGCCGGGCGGTGTCAGCCAGGGGGCCTTGCCGGCGCGTCCCCGGCCGGCCGTCTGAGTCTCCGCGGCCACGACGACGACTTCCGGCGCCCCGTCGGCCGCGAGGCGGCGGGCGACGTCGTTGGTGGAGGACGCGCTGTCTAGATGGACGAGATCGTAGCCCAGCCGTGCCCCGGCCAGGGCCGCCGCCACGCGGCGCCAATCAAGTGGCTGTCCCTCGGCCGGCGGTCTCACGTCGGGGATCTCAGGAGGTCCCTAGCGGCGGCGGACGACCTCGCGCCGGGTCTTGGCGTACCACTCCACCACGTTGCGAAAGCGGTCGGCCGGGGTGGCCATCACCCCGGGCTTGACCCCCCTGATCTTGCGGCTGATGGCAAAGTCATACGTCGGGTAGTAGAGGGGCAGGCTGGGAAGGTCCTCGGCGAACAGGGCCTGGAAGTCTGCGTAATAGCGCCCCCGCTCCGCCTGGTCGACGGCGCGGCGCCCACGCTCCAGCAGATCGTCGGCGCGACGGCTGCTGTACCCGGCGATGTTGAGGCCCTGCTGGGCCTGCTGGCTGGAGTGCCACAGGGCGAAGGGATCCGGGTCAAAGCCATTCAGCTCCCAGCTGAACAGGGCCATTTCATAGCGCCTGGGGAGCAGGAAGTCTTGCACCAGCCCACCGGTGCCGGTGGCCTGCACTTCCACTTCGAAGCCGACGGCGGCGAGCTGGCGCTGGATCTCCTCGGCCAGACGCACGCGCTCCAGGCGATCGTTGGTCAGGAGGACGAGGCGTAGGGGCTTGCCGTCCTTGACGCGTACGCTGGCCTCCGGCTCGAGCTTCCAGCCGGCCCCGTCGAGCACGGCCCGCGCCCGCTGGGGGTCGAAGTCGTATCGCCTGGCGTCCGGGTTGTAGGCCCATGAGCCGGGCAGCACCGGGCCGTGGGCACGCTTGGCCCGGCCGTCTCGTGCGACGTCGATCAGCTTTTGTCGATCCACGGCGTAGGCAATGGCCTGGCGCACGTTGCGGTCGGCGAGGGTCGGGTTGGCGAGGTTGAAGAAGAGCAGCGTCAGGCTGGACTGCGGGGCGGTATAGACCGCCACCTCCCTCTCGTTGGCCAGGCGGGCGGCGTCGGCCGGGTCGACCATGGGCACTCCCTCGACCTCGTCGCGCTCTAAGGCGGTGAGAATGGTCTTGTGGTTGGGATAGATGCGGAACAGGACGCGGCTCAGGTACGGTCGCGGGCCGAAGTAGGTAGGGGCCGCTTCCAGGACGATGCGATCGGCCCAGACTTCCTTCACCCGGTAGGGTCCGGTGCCCACAGGCTGGATGTTGAAGCGGTGAGTCGGGAGGTCACGCGGGCTAACGTCGCCCAGGACGTGCGCTGGGAGGATGCCCACCGCGGTGTACTCGATGAACGGGGCGAAGCTATCTTTCTGGAGCGTCAGCTTCACCGTGCGATCGTCCACCTTCTCCGGGGCGACGTCCCGCCAGAATGCCCCCAGCGGCCCGGGGTACTGCTGGTCCTGCATCGCCTTCACGGTGAAGACGACGTCCTCGGGAGACACAGGTACACCGTCGTGCCAGCGGGCATCGGGGCGCAAGACGAACGTATAGGCCCGGCCGTCCGGCGAGACCTGCCAGGACTGTGCCAGGTCTGGCACGGACTGGCCCTTGTCGTCGGTCTTGGTCAGGCCGCAGAAGACGAGGGAGTTGACGGCGCGACTGGCCTCGTCGTTGGCCAGGATGGGGTTGAGCGACTGCGGGAAGCCGGCCAATCCTTCCACATAGGCCCCGCCGTAGTCGGGCACCTCGGCGACGATGGCCGTGCGCTCGAAATAGGCCAGCACAGCCACCACCAGGGCGATCCCAGTGAGGGCGATCGCCACTTGCGATGACAGGCGTCCGATGACGAGAGGGCGAGCGATACGCTGCACGCCTTAGCCACGCCTAGGGGCGGCACTCACAGGGCCGGCCCGGCGCTACGCCCGCGTCACCAGCAGGATGCTGATGGAGGTGAACAGAAAGACGACCGAGAGGGCGATAGTGAACTGGAACAGGATGCGATCGAAGCCCCGGCGCGAGGTGTAGATGGAGGCGTCCGTCCCACCGAAGGCGCTGCCCAGGCTGGCGCTCTTCACTTGCAGGAGGATCACCGTGATCAGCGTGATGGCCATGATGATCTGCACGACGTAGAACAGTGTGACCATAGTCTGACCTTAGTATAAGCCACATCCCCCGCGCCGGCCGATAGCGGGCACAGGGCCCAAGTGGCGGCCGGGGGACGGGCGGACGATCGTCAGGTGGCCCGGGCTCAGCCGGCACCCATATGGGCCGCCGTGCAGATGGCGATGAAGTCGGTGACCTTGAGGGAGGCGCCACCCACCAGGGCGCCGTCGATCTCCGGCTGACCGAACAGCTCAGGGGCATTATCCGGCGTGACGCTCCCCCCGTACTGCAGGCGCACCGCACCGGCCGGCCCCTCTCCGGCGACGCCGGCGACGATGCGTCGGATGACGCCGATGGTGGCGCCGGCTTGCTCGGCCGACGCCGGGCGCCCGGTGCCGATGGCCCACAGGGGCTCGTAGGCGATCACCATGCCGGCCACGTCGTCCCCTGAGAGGTGCTCCAGGGCCGCCTGCACCTGGCTGGCCACGACTCCCTCGGTCTGGCCAGCATCCTGCTGGGCCAGGTCTTCGCCGACGCAGACAATGGGGGTGAGGCCGTGGGCCAGGGCCGCCCGCACCTTGCGGTTGACCAGGGCGTCTGTCTCCCCCAGGTGAGCGCGGCGCTCGGAGTGCCCGAGGATGACGTAACGGCAGCCCAGGTCGGCGAGCATGACCGGAGATACCTCGCCGGTGAAGGCCCCTTTGGGCTCGTAGTGGCAGTTCTGCGCCCCCAGGGAGACGCTAGCACCGGCCAGCGTCTCCCTGATAGCGGCGAGGGAGATGAACGGCGGACACAGAACGGCCTCGACGCCCCCAAGGGCGTCGAGTGGCCGGCAGAGGGCGGCGGCAAGGTCGCGCCCCTCCCCTAGAGTGGTATTCATCTTCCAGTTGCCAGCCACGATCGGCCGACGCTTCGTCTGCATCTCGCTCACGCTCCCCAGCGGTGACGCGCGTATTGGGCTCAGGGGTGTGCTGCCGTTGCTCGCACTACGAGGGAAAGGGCCCCCCGACGTGCCGGCTGACCCTGGACTCCTCGTCGCCCCCGGTCGCCGTTACGCCCGGTCTCCCGGTCAGGCGTCGTCCAGGGCGGCCACCCCGGGAAGCTCTTTCCCTTCCAGGAACTCCAGGGAGGCGCCACCCCCGGTGGAGACGTGGGTGACGCGCTCGGCCAGGCCGGCCTGTTCCAGGGCGGCCACGGAATCGCCCCCGCCGACGATGGTCGTGCCGTTCACCCGGCTCAGGGCCTCGGCCACCCGGCGCGTCCCGGCGGCGAAAGGCTCCAGCTCGAACACGCCCATGGGGCCATTCCAGACCACCGTCCTGGCGTCCGCCAGGGCCTCGGAAAAGGCCCGCACCGTCTCCGGCCCGATGTCCACGATCATCATCTCCGCGGGGATGGCGTTCACGGCCACCACCTCGTGCCGGGCGCCGGCCTGGAACTCCGTGGCGACGACGCAGTCCCGTGGGAGGAGGAGCTCCTTGCCTGCTTGCCTGGCTCCCTTGACCAGCTGCGCGGCCGTGTCCACGGCGTCGGCTTCAAAATACGACCTACCGATCTCCAGCCCGTGCGCTCGGAGAAAGGTATTGGCCATCGCCCCACCGACGAGCAACCGGTCGGCGCGCTGGATCAAGTTGTTGAGCACGCCGATCTTATCGGATACCTTCTTGCCGCCCACGATGGCGACGAAGGGTCGCTCGGGGCGCAGCAGGGCGCGCCCCAGCATGGCCAGCTCTCGCTCCATGAGCTTGCCTGCCACGGCCGGCAGAAAGTGAGTCACGCCCTCAGTCGAGGCATGGGCGCGATGGGCAGTGCCAAAGGCGTCGTTGACGTACAGGTCGCCCAGTGCGGCCAGCTGCCTGGCAAACTCCGGGTCGTTGTCTTCCTCCTGGGGGTGAAAGCGGAGGTTCTCCAGGAGCAGGACGCCCCCTTCAGGCAGGTTCTCAACTGCTTGCTGCACCTCCGGACCGACGCAGTCGGGCACGGTGGTCACCGGCTTGCCGAGCAGCTCCCCGAGGCGGGTGGCGATGGGGGCCAGGCGCAGTCCTTCCTCAACCTTCCCGTCCGGGCGCCCCAGGTGGCTCATGAGGATGACCTTGGCGCCCCCGTCCACGAGGTATCGGATGGTGGGCAGGGCGGCCTGAATACGGGTGTCGTCCGTGATCTGTCCGTCGGAGATGGGCACGTTGAAGTCGACGCGCACGAGCATGCGCCGGCCCCGTACCGCTACGTCTTGAAGCGTCCGTTTTGGCATCGCGTCACGCAGTGGCAGAAGCGGGTACCTTGCTGGCGATCAGGTGGGCCAGGTCGGCGACGCGGCAGGCATAGCCCCACTCGTTGTCGTACCAGGAGGCCACCTTGACCAGGTTGCCGGCCACCACCATGGTCAGCTGGGAGTCGACGATTGAGGAATGCTCGTTCCCCTTCAGGTCCATGGAGACCAGGGGCTCGTCTGTGACGTCGAGGATGCCCTTCATCGGCCCCTGGGCGATGCGCCGCAGGGTGTGGTTGACTTCGTCGGTGGTGGTGTCGCGCTCGGTTACGGCGACGAACTCCACGATGGAGACGGTGGGCGTGGGGACGCGGTAGGCGACGCCGTCGACGATCCCCTTGACCTCCGGGATCACCAGGCCCACAGCACGGGCGGCCCCGGTGGTGGTAGGGACGATGTTCAGCGCCCCGGCGCGGGCCTCGCGCAGGTCCTTGGCCGCCAGGTCGAGGATCTTCTGGGAGTTGGTGTAGGAATGGACGGTGGTCATCATGCCCTTGATGATCCCGAACTCGTCCCGGACGACCTTGACCACCGGCGCCAGGCCGTTGGTCGTACAAGAGGCGTTGGAGATGACGTTGTGGCTCGCGGGGTCATACCGCTCGTGGTTCACGCCCAGGACGATAGTGATGTCCTCACCCTTGGCCGGGGCGCTGATCAGCACCTTCTTTGCCCCGGCCTGGAGGTGCTTGTCCGCGTCCGGCCGGTTGGTGCCCACGCCGGTGGACTCGATCACCAGATCCACGCCCCGGCCGCCCCAGTCCAGCTTCGTCCAGTCCTTCTCGGCCGTTACCTCCACCCTGCGCCCGTCCACGACAAAGGCGTCCTCCTGGGCCTCCACAGTGCCCCGGAAGGCCCCGTAGTTGCTGTCATGGCGCAGCAGGTGGGCGTTCGTCTGCGTGTCAAACAGGTCATTCACGGCCACGACCTCGAGATCAGGGTGGCGTTCCATGATGGCCTTGAAGGCTTGGCGGCCGATCCGGCCGAACCCGTTGATAGCGATTCGCATCGTCTTCTCCTCTGAAGTCCTGGGAGTTGCGGGCTAAGCGCGGCGCGAGCGTACATCCGGCCCCCGGGCCGGCGCCGTCGCGCCCATGCTAAGGATACCCTTAGAGAACGTTGAGCGAGAAGAAGGTGTCCAGGTCCATCCCCAGGGGGCACCGCACCCGCCGCCGCCCGGCGCGGCGTTCTCGGCCGCTCTCGTTCTACGTGTTTACGGCCGTCAGTCTGCTCGTCGCCATCAGCCTGGCCTTGCCATTTTGCGCCTCACCCGGATGAAGCCGGTGGGCCCGGTGGACCAAGGGGCCCTTCAGCCAGGGGCTCGACGAGGAGGCGCAGGCCGCGACGTCCCACGACCCGGACGCGCTCTCCCGGCTGCACCGAGCCCGGGGGCCACTCCGCCGACCAGGTCCGGCCGCGCAGGTGCACCGTCCCCGTAGCGTCCACCACCTGTCCGGCGATACCGACCTCGCCCGCCCCGGGCAGATCGTTCACCTGAGGCTGACGGAGGGTGGCGAGACCTTGCTTGACCAGCCAGCCGAACAGCGCGGCGCTCCCTATTCCCAGGGAGGCGATCAGCCATGGGTTCAGCGCGGCCGGGGCGCCGAAGGGCGCTCCCGTCGCCGGGCGGAAGAGGAGGATTGAGCCGGCGACAAAGGTGACGACGCCCCCCAATGCCAGCAGCCCATGGCTGGCGACCTGCGTTTCGGCCAGCAGGAGCGCGGCGGCGACCACCATGATGCCGGCGCCGGACCAGGCCACCGGGAGGTTGCTAAAGGCGTACAGGGCCAGGGCGAGGCTGGCAAAGCCGATCAGGCCGGGCACCGTCACGCCCGGAGCGGCGATCTCGGTGATGACCCCGTACAGGCCGATGACGAACAGGAGGTAGGCCACGTTGGGGTCGATGATCAGGTTGAGCCACCGCTCCCACGGTGCCATTGGCACCGGCATGGCCGCCAGGCCACGCGTCGCCAGCGGGCGCGTCCCCCAAGGGCCGGTGACGCGTCGCCCGTCGAGCTTCGTCAGCAGGTCGTCTACGTCGCCGGCAACCTCGTCCACGACGCGCAGGCGGAGGGCATCGCTCGCCGTCAGGGAGGCCCCATCGCGCATCGCCCCCTCGGCCCAGGCGGCGTTTCGCCCCCGTGCCTGGGTCAAGGCAGCCGCCCAGGCGACGGCCGAGGGGGGCGTCTGAGCCGCCGCCTCGCCGGTGAAGCCTGGCGGCCGTCCGGCAATAGCCGTCCCTGGAGCCATGGCCACGATATCGGCGGCCTGGGCGACGTAGAGTCCGGCGGCCGCGGCCCGCGCCCCTGCCGGCGCGACGAAGACGATGACGGGGATGCCGGATCCCTCGATGCGCCGGACGACACGTCTCGTGGCCCCCTCGTAGCCCCCGGTGACATCGAGCATGATCACGGCAGCCTCGCTTGCCTGGCGCTCGGCGGCGTCTAGCAGGCGCTCGACGTAACGCACAGTACCCCCATTTACCAGGCCCTCGATCCGTCCCAGGGGCAAGACGTGCGGGATGGCCGGCGTGTCTTGTGCCGGCGGGGCAGCGAGTGATCCCGCCGCCCCGATGCCGGTTATGGTCAGCGCGCACAGGGCCACGACCAACCCAGAGAGCACAGTCCTGCAGCGCCGGGGGTGACGGCCGCGCCCTGGCGCCGGGACGGCGTTACGGTCAAGATGACGCACGGGCTTACCTCCGCCAGGGGGCCTGAAGGGGGAGACGCCGGGGAGTTGCCGCCGAGCGCGATCTGTCCAGCACCAGGTACCATCTAAGTGTAGACTGGGGAGGACGGCACGATGGTGCGGGAGCGTCGGAGGCCTGATCCGGCGGCGTCGCGGGCGGAGCGCCCGCTGCCGAACGGCAGCGCACCGGTTCGGGCGGCCCGACGGGCGCGCTACGACAGCTGGGATGGTCAACGGGTGCGGGCGCTGCGCCGGCACATGGGCTACACCCAGCAGCAGCTGTCCGACGAGCTGGGCACCCGTCAGCAGACGGTCAGCGAGTGGGAAACCGGGGTCTACCAGCCCCGCGGGGCCTCCGCCCGTCTACTCAGCCTGGTAGCGGAGCAGGCCGGCTTCCGCTATGACGTCTCCGCCCCGGTAGACGATGAGCCTGGCGATGGCAAAGCCGGCGACTAGGACGGGCGCGACCCCGGGCGCGCCGCGCTCGATGAGCCTGAAGTGGCGGGCCATCCTCGGCGGACTGGGGGTTGCCTACATCGCCTCGGTGGCGATGGGAGTGCTCCTGGCCCGTGGGGGCCTGGCCGGTAACCTCTCACTGCTCCCGATCGTCCAGTTCCTGGGCCTATTCGCCGGTGGCTACGTTGCCGGTCGGTGGGCCCAGGGGCGAGGGAGAACGGTACCCGGTGGCCGTCCGGCGCAGCCGGTTTCAGGGTTCATGAACGGCGTGGCCGTGGCCGTGGCCTTTATCGTGGTGTGGGCCGTGCAGAACGCCGTACAGGAGGCGTGGCTGGTGCAAGAGTACGGTCCCGTGGCCCTGCCGAGGATGAACATGGGGGGCATCATCCTGGGCGATCTCTTGCTCCTTTCAGGGGCGGCCCTGGGTGGATGTCTGGCGGAAAGAGAGCAAAGGTAAGCCATGACATCGTTTGACGGCGCCGGCGGCCTGGCCACGACAAGTGTGACCACCAGTGAGACATTGGCCCACGTGGATCCGGAAGTGTATGCGGCGATCCAGGGGGAGACCCAGCGCCTTCGAGAGACGATCCAGCTGATCCCCTCGGAGAATTACCCCAGCGCCGCTGTGCTGGAAGCCAATGGCTCGGTGTTGACGACGAAGTACGCCGAAGGCTACCCCAAGCGCCGTTTCTACCAGGGGTGCGCCTGGGTGGATGCAGTGGAAGACCTGGCCCGCCGGCGCGCCCGGCGCCTCTTCGGGGCTGAGCATGCCAATGTGCAACCCCACTCCGGCAGCTCGGCCAATATGGGCGTGTACTTCGCCGCCCTGGAGATCGGCGATACGGTGCTGGGCATGGACCTCAACGCCGGGGGACACCTGACGCATGGCTCTCCGGTCAACTTCTCGTCCAGGCTGTACCGCTTCGTGGCCTATGGCGTTGATCCGATCAGCGAGCGGATCGACTTTGGACAGGTGGCCGCCCTGGCCCGGGAGCACCGGCCGAAGATGATCGTCGTCGGCGCCACGGCCTACCCTCGTGTCTTCGACTGGGCGGCCTTTCGGGAGATCGCCGACTCCGTGGGCGCGCTGCTCCTGGCGGACATGGCCCACGTGTCTGGCCTGGTGGCCGGGGGCGCCCACCCATCCCCCATCCCCTACGCCGATTTCTGCACTTCCAGCACGCATAAGACGCTGCGGGGCCCGCGTAGCGGCTTCGCCCTCTGTCGCAAACAGTACGCCGAGGCGCTCGACCGGGCCATCTTCCCCGGTCTGCAGGGGGGGCCTCTGGAGCACGTCATCGCCGCCAAGGCCGTGATGTTCCACGAGGCGGCCCGGCCGGCGTACCGCGAGTATTGCCGGGCCGTGGTGGCTAACGCCGCCGTCCTGGCCGAGACGCTCCTTTCGGAAGGGCTCCACGTCGTCACTGGAGGAACGGACAACCACCTCGTGCTCGTCCGCCTGGAGTCGGCTGAGCCGGCGGGGCGCGCGGCGGCCGCCGCCCTGGAGCGGGCGGGGCTGATCGTGAACAAGAACACCGTGCCCGGCGAGCAAGGAACGGCGGTGAATCCCAGCGGCATCCGCCTGGGTAGCCCGGCGGCGACCACCTTTGGCTTCGGCGCGGACGAGTTCCGTGAGATCGGGCGCCTGGTGGCCGGGGTGGTCCGCGCCACAGAGGATGAGACGCTGATCGCTCGCACGGGGGCGCGGGTCAAAGAGATGTGCGCGGCCGTCGAGGCGCGGCGGGACGTCCAGGCCGGAACGGAAGGCGCCGCCGAGCGCGTGGCGGCGCTGGCCTGAGCTAGCCGGCTGATCGCTTGATGGCCTGTGGCCGCCGCCGTAGTTGAGCCGGCCTCTGGGGCAGTACGCTCGCGGAGGCTCGGCCGGAGGGTTCCTCTGTGACCGCAACCATCGCCCCCCCGTCGCTTTCAGCCGCTGCCGATCTGCCGTTCGCCGTCACGCCGCCCTTGCCACACGTCCGGGAGTTCCGCGATTCGGATGCGGCGGCCGTCGCCCGGATGTGGCGAGAGAGCGCCTCGGCCTGGCCTGGCGGCGGGCCCGCCGGTGGGGAGCACTCCACCGCCGCTCGCGTGCTCCAGGAGCAGCGCGACCGCAATACCCTGGCTACCTACATCGCCTACGCCCCCGACCCCGACGGCAGCGGGGAGCGCGCCGTCGGGTATTGCTCGCTGTTCGAGCAGCCCGGTGATGCCACGGCCGCCTACGTGGGGACGCTCAGCGCCCATCCCCAGTGGCACGGTAACGGTATCGGCCGTGATCTCCTCAAGGCGTCGCTGGCTCGCACCGTCGCCCTGGGGTACAGCCGGCTCGACCTCAATACCTGGGCAGGCAATCTCAAGGCCGTGCCCTTGTACAAGAAGAGCGGCTACTTCTGGGTGCCGGATACCAGCGTGCGGATGGAGAACTACCTCCCGCTGATCTTCCGCCTGGGCCCGGCGCAGGCCTTTTTCCAGGAGGCGGACTGGTACCGTGACTTCCGGCGTGACCTCTTCGTGGCGCCGGACGAAGAAAAGCAGGGCAAGCTCCAGATCTACACCTACGCCTGGGAGCGCAACGACAAGCGCCTGCGCGTTGTCATCGACCGCCACTCCAAGGGGGCTATCGTCGTGGAGACGGACGCCTTTAGCGTCTCCACCACCATCGATGACCCCCGTCTGCCCATCGGCGGCCAGCGCGAGGTACGCTGGCGGGTGGAAAATCACGGCCCCGTCCGGCTCCCAGTGAGCGTTCTGGCCGAGGGCGAGGACAGCGTTCGCTGTACTCTGCAGACCTCACGTGAGGTGGAAACGGTGGCGGAGTGGACGGCGCCGGTAACGGCCGAGCAGCCGGTGGCTGCCCCCCCGCCTGGGCGCCCGAGTAACCGGGTACGCAGCACCGTGGTTGTGGGGGGACAGGCGCTGCCCCTGGCCCTAGGCCCGCAGGTCGTCCAGCCGGTGGACGTGACCGTGGACACGGGGCGGGCGTGGCTCACGCCCGGGGCCGAGCGCCGGCTCTGGGTAACCGCCGAGAACGCCTTAGACGAAGCCGTGCGTGGCACCCTGCGCCTGGCCGAGACGAGCGACCTGGATGTCCAGGGGGCCGTCTTCGACATCGACCTGGCGCCCCGCCGCCGGGTTTCCTGGCCGGTCCGAGTGCGGGCGCTGAGCGCCGGGATGTACACCCTGCGGGCCCAGGCAACGGTACGCCCCGTCCCAGGGCCGGCGAACGGCGTGGCGCCGGAGCTGCGGACAAAGGTGTTCGAGCAGGCCCTCCCCTGTGGCGAGCCGGGAGAGGTGTTCGTCGATCAGACAGACGATCACGTCTCGATCGCTTCCGACCGCTACAGCGTCTACCTGCCGCTCAGGCCGTCGCGGGATTGGTCGGTCTCCTTTACGGTGACTGACCGCGCCAGTGGCGAGCGGATCCTCAGTCACAGCTGCTCGTTAGGCCCGCCTTTCGCCCCCTCGGTGTTCTCCGGGAGCACCTGGTCGGCGCGGGTGGAGCGGTCGATCGGGAGTGTCACCGCCGTCCTGGCGGCCGCACCGGCCACCCTCCCCGGACTGACGTTCGAGCGCACCATCCGGGTCAGCCCTTCCGGCCTGATCCGCGTCAGCTACAGGGTGGTGAATGCCGGGGCGGTGGAACGCGCGCTCAAAGTAGAAGCCGGTACCAGCGTCCGGCTGGGGATGATCTCCGGCACCAGGGTGGCGACGCCCCTGGTCAAGGGCCTGGTGGTGGAGGACTCGGAGCGGTTCCCGGACTGGGAGGAGCCAGAACAGGCCCGCCCGGAGCGCTATTCCGAGACGTGGATGGCGGAGTTTGGCGATGGCTGGGTGGGGGCCACGTTGTGGGAGCGAGCGGCCGAGGTCTACGCCGGGGGCTGGCAGTCCCCCTCGCTGACCTTTGACCTGGGGACGATCCCGCCCGGTGGCCAGGCCGAGACTCCGGCCCTGTACCTCTACGCCGGCCAAGGGGACTGGAAGACGGCGCGCTCCCTGTGGCGTCAGCTGCTCGGCCCGGACGCCCCGGCCCAGGATCCCGAGCCCCGGACGGCCCACCGTCTGCGCCTGGAGCGGTTTGTCTTCAACACTGACGAAGCCCAGACCCGCCTGCTCCTGGAGAGTGAGCGGGCCCGGCCGCTATCGGGGACGGCGGCGGTGGAGATCGCCGGCAGGCAAGTGGCCCAGGGGGACGTCCAGGGGCTACGCCTGGACGTCCCCCTGGCGATACCGCTGCACATCACCCTGCCCCCAGGCGGGGCGGCCGCTCCGGCGGCGCTGGTTTTTCACCACGAGCACGAGACGGAGCGCCATACCACAGCCGTGATCCGCGCCGGTAGCCATGAGGCGCCGGTGTCCGTGGCCTCCCAGCGCGATGGCGCGCTGGAGGAGGTGCGGATCGAGAACGGACGGCTGCGATTAACCGTCATCCCGGCGGCGCTCGGGCGCCTCGTGGAGCTCAGCGTCCAAGGAGCAGCGGGGGACAACGCCGGGGAGTGGGTCAACCAGCTGTACGCCAGCGTTCCCCAGCCGAGCACGTTCGTGTGGTTCAACCCCTGGTACGGCGGGATCCACCCCCTGCTCCTCACCGGTAGCTCCTGGGATCATCCGGGAAAGCTACGGGAGGAGACCTTTACCTGGCGGGAGGCCGACATGACCGGGAGCCAGGGCATCCGCTGGCGGGGTGTCACCGCCTCCACTGAGATGAGCGCTCGGGGCCAGGCCGGGCTCAAACTGGACGTCTCGTATCTCACCAGCGGGGCCAGCAATCTCGTGGCCATCGTGCTGCGCCTGGAGAACGGGAGCGGCGCGCGGCTGAGTGGCCGGCTGCAGCTCAGCACCTTCCTGCAGCCGGGTGGCGATCGGAAACAGGGGACGCTCTACTACGAGCGCGACGGGTTGCGCCACCAGCGGCGCGTGCATGGGGGGATATGGGGCTCCTCCGGGCCGTGGTGCGCCGTCGTGGCGCCCGCGGGCCCGGCGCTGGCGCTGATTCAGGCAACGCCGGGAGGGTCCATCGATCCGCGGGACATGGGCCTGGAAGGGGCGCACCCGGAGGTAGAGCACTCCCTGCGGCTGGCTCCGGGGGAGGTCAAGGAGAGCGTCACCTACCTGGCCGTCGCCGCCGGTCTGGACGAGGCCCGGCGCTACCGGGCCCTCGCCGGGAGCGGCGCCCTGGCTTGATCATGCGTATCGTCTACGAGCCACGCCACCGGCGTCATCAGCCCCGGACGGAAATCCTCTATGGCAAGCCCCTGGCCCACCCGGAGCGCCCGGAGCGGGTGGAAGCGGTGCGCGCCGTCCTAGAGAGGACGCGCTGGGCGGAGGACGTCATCGGGCCACAAGCCTACCCCCTGGCCCTGGCCGAACGCGTCCACGAGGCGGCCTACCTCGTACATCTCCGAGAGCGCTGCGCCGAGGCGGCCTCCGCCGGCCCGGCGGATGAGTGGTTCCCCTACGTCTGGCCCCGAGACCGTGGGATGGACACCGGGACGCCCCTACAGGGCGAGACGCTGGACCTGGCCTGGGGCGCCGCCTGCGTCGCCCTGACTGGGGCCGACCTCCTGCTGGGGGGCGAGCGCGGCGTCTATGCCCTGTGCCGCCCCCCGGGGCACCACGCCGCGGCCGGCGCCCTGGGGGGTTACTGCTACTTCAACAACGCTGCCCTGGCGGCCGACCGCCTGCTGGCCACGCCCCAACCGGGGCAAGGGGGTAGCGTCGCCGTCCTCGACCTGGACATCCACCACGGCAACGGCACGCAAGACATCTTCTACGCCACCGACCGGGTGCTGTACTGCAGCATCCACGGAGAGCCGGAGTGGGGCTACCCGCCCCACACTGGCTTCGTAGAAGAGACCGGGTGCGGGTCAGGGCAGGGCTTCACCTTCAATCAGCCCCTTCCGGAAGGGACCCAGTGGCCGGCGTACGCCGGCGCACTCGACCAGGCATTGGAGCGCATCGCCCGCTTCGGTCCTCGCTTTGTCGTCCTCTCGCAGGGCTACGACACCTTTGAGGGCGACCGCTGGGGTGGCTTCTTGCTCCACGCCGAGCACTACGCCCTGATTGGGGAGCGCCTGCGGGCCCTGGGCTGCCCCGTTCTGGCCCTGCTGGAGGGAGGCTACGAGCCGGCCAACATCGCCGCCGGCAGCCTGGCCCTGCTGGACGGCCTGGCGTAAGCTCACCCGAGCCCCCTGGGGCCCCAGGGGGCTCGGGGCCCTCGAGCCCCGGCCCGGCGCCCGAGCTCAAGGGCCCTTGGGCTCAGGCGTGGACGAGACCCAGGGACTGCTCGGCGGCGCGCAGGACGACATCTACGTCCTCGGCTCGGAACTGGTAGTGGGTGACGATGCGGATGCGCGGCCCGTAAGGGCTGCCGACCTTTACGCCCCGCTCGGCCATGGCAGCGACGAATTCCTGGGGATCGGTCCCCTCGTCGGCGACGTGCACCATGATGATGTTCGTCTCCACGGCAGTGGGATCCACGGCCAGGCCCGGGAGCTGCGCCAGGCCTTCCGCCAGGCGACGGGCGTTACGGTGGTCCTCGGCCAGCCGGTCGACCATCTCCTGCAAGGCCACGATCCCGGCAGCGGCGAAGACGCCGGACTGACGCAGGCTGCCGCCGACCATCTTGCGCCAGCGACGCGCTTCCTTGATGTAGTCGGCGCTCCCGGCGAGGATGGAGCCCATGGGGCAGCCCAGGGCCTTGGAAAGGCAGAAAGTAACGCTGTCTACCCGCTCCACGAGCGTACTGGCCGGCACGCCGAGGGCAACGGCGGCGTTGAAGAGGCGCGCGCCATCCAGGTGGAGGCGGAGGTTGTGGCGGTGGGCGACTTCGGCGACGGCGTTGGTATCCCCGACGGAGACGACGGTACCGCCGTCGCGGTTGGCCGTATTCTCCAGGCACACCAGGGAGGTGCGGGGGAAATGCACGTTCTCCGCGCGGATGCTGGCCTCGACTTGGCGCGGGTCCATCGTCCCCCGGTGGGTAGGGATGGGGAACAGCTGTACCCCCCCCAGGGCGGCGGCGCCGCCGGCCTCGTTGAGAAAAATGTGCGAGTACTCCCCGACGATGGCCTCGTCGCCGTGGCGGGTCTGGGCCAGGATGCCCACCAGGTTGCCCATCGTCCCGCTGAGCAGGAGCAGGGACGCCTCCTTGCCCAGTCGCTCGGCGGCCATGGCCTCCAGGCGGTTGACGGTGGGGTCCTCGCCGTAGACGTCGTCGCCGACCTCGGCCCGGTACATCGCCTCTCTCATGGCCGGGGTCGGATGGGTGACGGTATCGCTACGTAAGTCGATCACTCGGTCGGGCACGCTGTCCTCCAGTGGCTAGGGCGCTTGGTCAGGGCTTTGACGTGCCCTCGCCGGGACTCACATGCCGGCAAGGGCATGCCGCTACCAAATTCTACATGTGGGGCCGCCGACGCAAGCCCTGAGACCCAGGGCGCGAGCTGTGAGCCCCGGGACACACACGCCGGGACGTACACGCCGGGACTTCAGCCCTGGGCCTTCAGAGCAGACTGGCCGACGCGGGCTTCCGTCCCGGCCAGCAGGCGGGAGATGTTGTCTCGATGGGAGGCGATAATCAGTGCCGCCGCGGCCACGGTGTAGACGAGGTACGGTAACGGGATCAGGCCGCGGACGAAACAGGCCAGCATCAAGGCTGGGGCCACGGCCGCGCCCAGGACGCTGCCGAGCGAGACGTAGCGCCAGCGCCACACCACGGCGAGCCCGACGACGATGATAGCCAGCAACACCGGGGGATACATCACGCCAAGGGCGGCGGCCGAGACAACAACGCCCCTCCCGCCCCGAAAACCGACGAACACCGGCCAGTTATGCCCGGCGGCGGCCGCCAGGGCGGCCAGGACGTGCAACCACGGCTCCTGAGGCAACACCACCTGGGCCAGGAGAACGGACAGCGCTCCCTTGAGAAGATCCAGCGCCAGCGCCGCCCCGGCGGCCCCCTTGCCCACGGTGCGGAGGACGTTCGTCGCCCCCGTGCGGCGGCTCCCATACTCTCGAACGTCGATCCCGAAGACCAGCCGCCCGATGAGCAACCCGGACGGCACCGACCCGAGCAAGTACGCTGCCGCCACGACGGCGATCCAGGCCACCATGAGGGTAATCTCTCGCTTCCGGGGCCGGCTCGCTCCTATGCCGGCCCATCTCCCGGCCCGCGGAGAGACGTCCACGCCCAGCGAGACATACCCTCCCCAGACAGAGGCGATTGTACGCCCTGCATCACCCCCCGGCAGGGGGCGCCCTGGGTGTTGCAGGGCGTTTGCATCAGAGCCGCTCCTGGGGCACCGCCCGCGGCGCGGTCGTGCCGAGCCCGGCGAGGCACCCGGGACGCCGGTCGACGGACGGTGGGACGACTCGCTGATCCCTCGCTGCGCTGGGGATGACCCGGAACCACCGCCCACCCCTGATGAAAAGGCCCTGCGGGTCTTGGCCTGGGTCTTGGTGTCGGCAGGATGCAGCAGGGCGTATTCTCTTGCCGGGCGCGTCTTTGTCGAGAAGGACGCGCGGAAAGGATCGGCTGTGGCCGAGACGCTCCCTCTGCTCCCGCGCTTCCGCCGCCCGCTGACGTTTGGGGGCGTGCTCGACGAAACGTTTCGCCTCTACCGATCGGCCTGGACGCGCTTGATGGCCGTCACTGCCCTGGCCTCTATCCCCGGGGGCATCGTCGTGGTTGTCCTCGGTGGGACGACCTTCCTGACCGTCGCCAACCTCGTCACCGCAGGGGATGACGTAACCGCCCTCACCCGAACGTTGACCGGGCTGGGACTGGGGATTTTCCTCGCCTCCGCGGTGTACGGCCTGGGGCTGCTGGTCGCCCACGCCGGGGTGACGGTGATGACCGGCTGGCTGACCCGCGGCCAGGAGCACTCGGTATGGGAGGCACTGGGGAGCGGTGTGCGCCGCCTGCCGGTGCTGATCGGGTCGAGCATCGTCTACGGTCTGGGCACGTTCGGTTTGACCCTGCTGGCGCTGCCATTTGCTGTGTTGGGCGTAGGCATCGTCGGCGGCCTGATAGCCCTCCTGGCCGTCATCGTCTGGGTGAACCGCCCGGCGGGGCGCCGGCCGGCGTGGCTGAAGTGGCTGATGATCCTGGCCACGCCGTTCGGCCTGCCCATCTACTACGGGGTGCGCTGGTCGCTCTCGATCCCGGCGATCATGCTGGAACGCGCCGGGCCGGTGGCGGCCCTGCGACGCAGCGCCGCGCTGGTAAAGGGCAACTGGTTCCCCGTGGCCGGGATCTGGCTGGTATTGAGCATCGTGGTCGGTATCCTCCAGAGCATCCCAGGGGCCATCATCGGTCTGCTGGCCCTGGTGCTGGGGCTTAACTCCGGCGACCCCCAAGGCCCCGGCTTGATCGTCAACGTGGCCAACAGCGCCGCTTCGGTCGTCGGGAGCGTCCTGTTCGGGGCGCTGTCATTTATCGCGGCCACGATCATGTTTATCGACCTGCGTAACCGGCATGAGGGCACCGATCTGGACGAGCGGCTCGACCTCCTCCAGCCACAGATCCCCCTGCTGACGTAGCTTCATGGGTCTGCCGTCTGAGGCTGGCCCGGCGGCCTGAGGGAAGGCCGGGCACACTCCCGTCCGGCAGGAGACACGTGACCAGGGGGGGAGCGGCGCACCGCGCGGCGGGCGTTCACGCGAGATTGACGGCAGGTGAAGAGGGGGAGCCGGGGGAGCGCTGTGACCGAAGCCCAGGCCCTGGAACGGCTGCGCCTCATCCTCGCCCGGCCCGAGTTTCAGCCCCAGGCGCGCCCCTTCTGGGAGCGCTGGTACACCGCCGTGCGTGACTGGCTGGCCGACCGCCTCCTCGACCTGCTCGACGTCTTGCGGGGGGTCTCAGACGTCGATCTGCGCCGGCTGGACTGGGTGCAGGCCCTGGCGTTGCTCGTCGCCCTGGGGGCCGCGGGGGCTATTGCCGTCTACGTTGCCCGGGGCGTAGGCTTATCCGTCTCGCGTGAGGCCCGTCTGCGGGGCGCGGTGGGCGCCGGTAGGCGGGCCCGCTCGGACCGGCTGTGGGAGGAGGGGCAGGCCCTGGCTCGGTCGGGGCGCTTCGCCGAGGCCTGTCAGGCCCTGTATCTCTCAGCCCTCTACGCCCTGGAAGAGCACGGGCTGGTGCGGGTGGAGGAGGCCCAGACCAACCGGGAGCACGCCGACCGCGCTGTACGGGCCGATCCGGGGCTGGCGGACACCTTTGACCGGCTGGTGCAGCGCTACGACCGCCTGCGCTATGGCCAGTACGCCGTTGACCAGAGGGTCTTCGACGAGATCAGCGCCCTGGTGGGCCGCACGCGGGCGAGTCGCCCGCAGGGGGCGTGATGCCTCGCCTGCGGCGTGCCGGCGTGCTCCTCCTGGTGTGCGCCGCCGCCGTGGTGCTGGCCTGGCTCCGCGCCCCACAGGACCCGGACTTTCCGCCGGGCAGCACCCGCTCGACCGCTCCAGACGGGGCAGGGGCCCTCTTTCTGTGGGTGGAGGCGCTGGAGCGCCGGCCTCTGCGCCTGGAGCGGCTCACGGCGCTGGCGCCGGGGACACCTGACACCGTTCTGGTGCTCCAGCCCCTCTTGCCCATAGATGCGGAGGCCCGTCGCGCCCTCGACGCCGTCGCCGGGCAGGGGGGCACGCTGATCGTGGCCGGGGACACACCCGCCATGCAGTCCTACGTCCAGACCTTGGGCGTCGAAGCCCGCGCGACTCCGCGCCAGGAGCGGGCGACAGTCCCCCATGGAGGGCCGACCGTGCCCGTGCAAGCGCGCCTCCGGTTGAGCGCCCAGGGGAGCACGCCGCTCCTGCTAGCGCTCGATGGGGATGTCCTGGCCCTACGCAGGCCGTATCTCGCAGGAGAGGTAGCGGTCATCAGCAGCCTGGTGCCCTTTACCAATGACGGCTTGCGGGACGTGGACACGGCCCGCTTCGTCCACGATCTCCTCTTCGGCTTTCCCTCCGGGGCCGCCGAGCGGGGGGTGACGGTGGCGTTCGACGAGACGCACTATGCGTTACAGACCACCGGCGGGGAGTCGGTGCCGTCCTTTGGACAGCTGCTGAGAGGGACGGCGCCGGGCCGCGCCATCCTCTACGCCGGCCTGCTGACCTTTACCTTCTTGTTGCTTGCCGGACAGCGCCCGGGGCCGCCCCTGCCGCCGGCCGCCGCCACGGCGCCGAACCGGACGATGGCAGAGCAAGTGCAGGCCCTGGCCGGGCTCTACCGCCGGGCCGGGCAGTTTGACTACTTACGGAACCACTTCGCCCTGCAGGCCCGCCATAAGGTGGCCCAGGCCGCCGGGGTGGAGGCCGGCGCCGTGGACGTGGCCGATCCGGAGGTGACCGCTCGCCTCATCGCCCGTGGCGTGCCCCCTGACCGAGCGTCTACGGCAACGGCGATGCTCCGGCAGATAGAGACCTCCCGCTCGGAGGGGCAGCTCCTGGAGGCGGTCAATCACATGGAGGCGCTCCTGGCCGACTTGTCCGCGTCCGGGTCCGCTACCCTGACTCGTAGATGACGCCGCAGGAGTTCTGCGCCGCCGCCCTGGAGCGTGTGGGCCGGGTGCTGGTGGAGGGGGAGGACACCTTTCGGCTGTTGCTGGCCGCGTTTGTCGTCGAGGGGCACGTCCTGATTGAAGGCGTTCCGGGCACGGCCAAGACGTTGATGGCCCGCTCCCTGGCGCAGCTCTTGACCGGGGACCCCGAGCCTGAGGCCCAGCCGGCTCCCGGCCGGCCGGCTCCCGGCGGTGCAATCAGGAGCCACTTCCAGCGCATCCAGTTCACGCCAGACTTGATGCCTTCGGACATCCTGGGCACCATGGTCTATAACAGCGCCAGCGCCTCGTTCTCTTTCCGTCCCGGGCCGATCTTCGCCAACGTCATCGTGGCCGACGAGATCAACCGGGCACCGGCCAAGACGCAGTCGGCCTTGCTGGAGGCGATGGAGGAACGACAGGTCACGGTCGAGGGGCGCCGGCTGCCCCTCCCGCCCCTGTTCACGGTGGTGGCCACGCAGAACCCGGTGGAGTTCGAGGGGACGTACCCCCTGCCAGAGGCGCAGATCGATCGCTTCCTGCTCAAAGTCCTGGTTGGCTATGCCTCGGCCGAGGCCGAGCGGGACATCGTCCGGCTGCACCATCGGGGCTTCCGAATGGCCGACCTGGGCGCGGCCGGAGTGGCGCCCCTGGTGAACCAGCCAGGGCTCCTGGACGTGCGCCGGCAGGTGGCCGGTGTCCGCCTGGACGATTCCATCGCCGGCTACATCGTGGAAGTCGAGCGGGGGACGCGAAGCGCCTCGGAGGTGCAGTACGGCGCCAGTGTGCGCGGGGCCATCGGCCTGATGCGGGCAAGCAAGGCCCTGGCCGCCTTTAGCGGTCGGGAGTACGTGACGCCGGACGACGTCAAGCGCGTGGCGGCCCCCGTGTTGCGCCACCGCATCGTGCTCAAGCCCGAGGCGGAGCTAGACGGCGCCACCCCCGACGACGTCGTGACCCGCATCCTGGGGAACGTCGCCGTCCCTCGTTAATAGGTGTTGAGTGTAGGGTGCAGCCTACCCGGCGCCTCTACCTCCTGCTCCTGTGCGCCGCTCCGCTGGGGGCCTTCGGCGTCCCTGCCGCCCTGGGGGCCGGCTTGCTGGTGGCGATTCTCCTGCTGGCCGCAGCCGCCGATTGGGTGCTGGCGGGGGACATCGTCCGGCTGGAGGTGCAGCGGGAGGTGGCCGGAAAGCTCTCCTTGGGGGCCTGGAACCAGGTACGCCTGGTGATCGGCAACGGGACGGCCCGCATCCTCGCCGTCGAGATACGGGATGAGTACCCCGTGGACTTCGAGGTTCAACCGGCTCAGCCGGCCGTGTCCTTCCTGCCCGGCCGGTTGCCTCAGCCCCTGGCCCCCGGCACGACGGCGGCGGTGGTCTACCGCGTGCGCCCGCGCCGGCGTGGCGACTATCTCTTCCGTGGGTTGCACGTCCGCATCGGGGGGCCCCTGGGCCTCCTCCGGCGTCAGCGCCCCCTCCCAGGGGCAGTCGCTCACGTCCGGGTGTATCCCAATCTGCGCCAGATCCGGCGCTTTGACATCCTGGCGCGGCGCGGGATGGTCATGGAGGCGGGACAGCGCCCCATGCGTCTCCCCGGGGCCAGCGCCGAGTTCGAGCGCCTGCGTGAGTACCAGCCGGATGACGAGTACCGGCGGATCAATTGGAAGGCCTCCGCCCGCCGGGACCGGCCCATCGTCAACGAGTACGAGGCAGAGCGCAGCCAGAACCTGGTCATCATGGTCGACGCCGGGCGCCTGATGGCGGCGCGGGTGGATGTCCCCCCGGGCGACCCGGCCGAGGCCCTGACCGCCGGCGAGACGCCCGGTGGCCTGGCCAAGCTGGATCATGCCTTGAACGCCGCCCTCCTGCTGGCCCACGTGGGGACGGTGCGGGGAGATCGCGTCGCCCTGCTGGCCTACGCCGACAAGGTACGCACCTTCATCCCTCCCGGTCGGGGGCGGCAGACGTTCTTGAAGCTGGTCGATGCCCTGTACAACCTCGAAGCGGAGCCGGTGGAGCCCGACCACGGCCTGGCCTTCGCCTTCTTGGCGGGGCGTAACCTGCGACGGTCGCTGGTAGTGCTGTTCACCGATCTCTCTGACCGAGAGACGTCCTCCCAGCTCGTCGTCCAGCTCAGCCGGGCCTCCAGGCACCACCTGGCGGTGTGTGTCACCCTTGGCGACCCCACCGTGATCCGGCCGGCCGAGGCGCGACCGGCCGATGTCCAGGCCCTCTACGACAAGATGGTGGCGCAGCGCCTCCTGGAAGACCGGGCCACAGTCCTGGCCACGCTGACTCACCAGGGCGTGCTGTGCCTGGATACGCAGGCGGATACCCTTAGCCCCCGCTTGATCGAGACCTACCTGGAAGCCAAGCTCAGGGGGAGGGTTTGAGTTGTCCGATCCGCTGATGACGACAGATCGCCGCGATGATTGCCACACACGCCCGGCGAGGGATCGGTCCCCAGTGGTTTGGCTGTCTACGCAGTCCGATCTAGCGCCGCTCGCCTCCTGTAAGCCAGGGCCGGACCGCCTGCCGGCTACGGCAAGGTGCGTCCCGGCCGGACCCGGCGTGCACAGAAGACGATGAACCCCACCCAGCCCAGCCACAGGAGCGGCCCGAGGAGGAACTTGACCGTATCCGGGAGACCGCTGGGTGAGACGAACCCTTCCACCAGCCCGGCGAGGACGAAGACCGGCGTGGTACCAATGACCAGCTCCACCGCCTGGCGACCGCCGCGGGTAAGGGCGTCCCGGCGGCGCAAGAGCCCGGGGCGCAGCAGGGCGTCGCCGAGGATCAGGCCGGCGCCCCCGGCGATGACGATACACGTCAGCTCCAGGTATCCATGTGACGCGACGAAGCCCCCCAGGGCGCGCCCGACGCCGTAGTGTTGCGCGGCACCCATGACGCCCCCCAGCAGGACCCCATTCGTCACCAGGACGAAGACCGTCCCCAGACCGGCCAGGACCCCCCCGGCGAAGGCGACGAACGAGACGCGGATGTTGTTGGTGAAGATCACCGTGGCCATGAGCGGGCGCAGCGGTCCCTGGATCTCCGTCCACGTCCGCCCCCGCTCCATCACCTCGCGGAGCTGCGCCGGGACGAGCGCCTGGCGCAGGTCCTCGCTCGTCAGCGCGGCGACGTAGGCCCACAGCGCGGGGACGAAGAGTAGGGCCGCGGCTAGAGCAACGTACCCCCCGGCGTCGCACAGCCGGCGGGAGAAGCCGGAGGTCAAGAAGGTCCCCAGCCGGCGCCACGTCCCTGTGGGGGCGCGGTACAGTCGCAGGTGCGCCCGTGAGGCCAGGGCGTTGAGCGTGGCCGTGAGCTGGTCGTCCGGGAAGTCACGCCGGGCGATGGCCAGATCCGAGACCACCTGTCGATAGGTGCGTCCCAGGTCGTCCAGCTCGCCCACGCTGAAGCGACGTAGCCCGTTCCCCTCGCTGCGCGCCAGCAAATGTTCGAGCCGTAGCCAGCGCTCCCGCCGGCCATCGATAAACTGACTGAGGGACGGCATGCATCAATAATGGCATCTATGAACTTGGGTAGTCAGCCGTCCAGACCACCCCCGAGGGGGAACGACTCGGACTATCTGGTGCTCACCCCTGAACGGGTCAGCCTGCAGTACGAAGTCGCCGGGATTGGGTCGCGGTCGGCCGCGGCCATGGTGGACGTGGCGCTGCAGGGGGCGGTGCTGGCCGTCATGCTGCTGATCTTCGCCTTGATGGCCGGGCTATTCGGGGGCGCCGGCCGGAGCAGTGGCGGCGGCGCCGTGGTCGCGTCCATCGGCGTGGCCGCTCTGGTGCTGGGGACCACGCTCGTGCTGTGGGGCTACTACCTCTTCTTCGAGATCGTCTGGAGCGGCCAGACCCCCGGCAAGCGGCTGGTGGGGATCCGCGTGGTGCGGGAGAACGGCTACCCCTTGCGTCCCGCAGACGCCGTGGTGCGCAACCTGGTGCGCATCCTGGACGGGCCCCCGGCAGGGGCCGCCATCGGTTTGCTGGTGATGCTCCTGAACAGTCGCGCTAAGCGCCTGGGCGACTTCGCGGCCGGGACGATCGTCGTGCGTGAAGGGGCACGGGGTGGCGTCGCCGCCCTGGCATCGCTAGACGCCGCGATTGGGAAGTCTCCGGCAGAGGGTGTCTCGCCCTCTCAGGCGTCGCCGGTGCTCAGCCCCGCCGACGCCACCCTGGTACGTGACTTCCTCGCCCGGCGCGCTCAGCTCGATGGCCCGGCCCGCGCCCGCCTGGCCAACCGCCTCGCCGCCGGGCTGGCCGAGCGTTACGGACTGCAAGCGCAGCTGAGCACCAGCTCCGAGGAGGACTTCCTGCAGCGCCTGGTAGGGCGCTGAGTAGCTGTCGGCAGGTGTCGGCAGCTGCCGGCACGTCCCTGGCACGATCCTTCCGCTGGCCTGAAGGTCCCCTGCTGGGGGAAGGTACCGGGAGATAACGGGCGCAGGGGACTTACAGCCCCCCAGACGATCTTTCAGTCGCTGCCGTGCTATCGCTCCTAGAGCAGGCCGCCGTCTCGGTGAGGGAATGACTTCTTGGAAGCTCCGCGGGACGGGGGAGAGGCAGGCCGGCCAACCGGCCCCAGCGCCGCCGTCAGCGGATGTAGACGGCTATTGGGCGCACCCCGTTGCTCCCGTAGCCGTACTTGTTCCACTTCCCGCTATCCGGCTGGCGCTGACCCGTGCTGTCGGTGGCGCGGCAGCGCAGGGCGTGCCGGCCGGGCTCGCCGGCCTCCCAGTGGAACTCCCAGGAGGACCAGACATACGGCGAGGGGGCGTCTAGTAGACGGGCGTCTTGCCAGTTTTCGCCCCCGTCCACGGTGACCTCAACGTGGACGATCCCGCCGGCGCCGGACCAGGCCAGACCGCGCACCACAACCCCTCCGGCGGCCACCTCCTCCCCTTCCAGAGGGGACACGATGAGGGACTTCACCTGCATGGCGGTGACCGGTGTCGGCGCCGCGCCATCGCCGTAGTCGTAGATGTACCGCTGGCGCTGGTAGTAGCCGGTAAACGGCTCCGTCACGGCCACGATCCGCGCCACCCATTTGACGCTGGCCATGCCGTACCACTGGGGGACGACGAGCCGCACCGGCGCCCCGTGATCCGCAGGGAGAGGCTCTCCGTTCATCTCCAGGGCCAGCAACGTGTCCGGGTGCATTGCCTTGGCCACCGGCAGGGAGCGAGCGAACGGGATGTCCCCCGGGCCGTCCTTGGGCCGCCCGTGGTCGGCGCCCTCGACGACGACTTCGGTGGCCTCTGGTTGGAGCCCCGCCCGTTCCAGCACCGCCCCCAGTGGCACGCCCGTCCAGCGCGCGGTGCTGACGGCGCCCCCCTGCCAGGGCTCGCCGGTGGGCAGAGGGGCCAGGGCCATGCGATTGTTGCCGGCGCACTCCATGGTCGTGACCAGGGTCTTGACGCCAAGTTCACGCAGGTCACGGACGGAGAGCCGCAGGGGACGAGCGACCGCCCCTTCCACGGCCACGGTGTGACTCTGGGGATCGAGCGCCGGCACCGGGAAGTTGCTGCGGACGTAAAAGGCTGGGGTCGGGGTGATCCCCTCCCCCAGCCGCCTCAGGGCCGTTTCGGCGTTGAACGGTGCCGCCTTGACCACGACCAGGTGGTCATTCATCGCCCACGCCCCAGCCGCCCTGTTCCGCCTGCCGCCCTGGGCGCCGTCAACGCTGATGTGCGCGGTGCGCCCCGCTCCGGCACGGACGCAGCCGAAGCCGCCTGACGGAGCGCGGCTGATCTATCAAGCGGTTTCGACAGACCGTCCACCAGACTGCAGGCCGTTGCCAGAGCGATGCGTCGGCGCCCTAGGACGTCCGGCGTCGTAGACCTACCAGGGCGGCTCCGGCCAGGGCGACGGCCGCACCGGCCGCTGCGGGGACGCTCTGCCCCAGCGGACCGCCACCGGTTGCCGGGAGGGCGGAGGCGCTGGCGACGATGTTGCCACAGGAAACGCCCGGCGACGGGAGGGTGGGCCCGGCGTGGACGTTCACATAATGGCTGCCGCCGAGAATAGTGGACAGGGGGGCGTTGACCATGGTGGTGGCTGAGGCGTTCCCCTGGGCATCCGTGCGCAGATCGGTGAGGGGGAAGACGATGCCCCCTTGCGCCTCACACGAGCCGACGTGGATGTGGTTCGCGTGCGTGCTATTGGCCGGTGCCCCGCTGATCCGCACGGTGACCATCGTCGCGCTGCCCCGTGCCGCGAGTGAGGATGCGCCGGACACGCGCGAGCCCCCTGTGGGGCCGAGCGTGGCCTGCGCGGCGCTCTGGGCCATGACCGGCGCGGCGACCCCCCCCAGGCCCCCGACGAGGCCCCCCACAATCAAGACTCTGCCCAAACGCGTCTTCAACACTCCAGATGCCCTTTCACTGTCGCTGTAGTTTGGCCGCACCAGCGCACGGCGTCTTCATAGTAGCCGCTACATGTCCAGGGAGCCAATGCGCCCTTCGCTACCCAGGCCCTTTTCATCAGAGCCGCTCCTGAGGCACCGCCCGCGGCGCGGTCATGCCGAGCCCCGCGAGGCACCCGGGCCGCCGGTCCATGGACAGTGGGACGACTCGCTGATCCCTCGCTGCGCTGGGGATGACCCGGAACCACCACCCACCCCTGATGAAGAGGCCCTGCTCGCTACCCCGGCGGGGCAACGAGAAGGCTCTACCAACGCTCTACTTAGGTGCGCTTGCCTGGGGCTTCCGGCTCGGGGCTGCGCCGCCGGAAGCGCAGGCGGATGGTCGTGCCTCGGAAACCAAAGGCCCGGCGCAGGACGTTCTCCAGGAAGCGCTCATAGGCGAAGTGCACCAGCTCGGGCTCGTTGACGAAGAAGATGAACGTCGGTGGGGCGACGTCCACCTGGGTCACGTAATAGAGGCGCAGCAAGCGCCCTTTGTGGGCCATCGGGGGGTGCTCGGCCACGGCCCGGGAGATCAAGTCGTTTAGCTGCCCGGTGCTGATGCGCTTGTTGCGCTCGGCGTCTACGGCGATGACTTCGTCCAGTACGC
This sequence comes from Chloroflexota bacterium, assembly GCA_030447525.1. Taxonomy (GTDB): domain Bacteria; phylum Chloroflexota; class UBA11872; order UBA12225; family UBA12225; genus JAUJOR01. The sequence continues at coordinate 491,745 of JAUJOR010000001.1, forward strand.
GACTGACTCGCTGCCCGGTCAGCGCGGAGATGAACAAGCAGGGAACCCAGGGCATGAAGTTGAGCTCACGGGTGATCTCGGCTTGAAAGCGCTGCGTCGTCTGGCTGTCCTTCTCGACCAGGTCCCACTTGTTGACCACCAGGATGCAGCCCTTGCCCTCGCGTTCGATCTCGCCGGCGATGTGTTGATCCTGGGCGGCCAGGAGCTCCGTGGCGTCCACGACCAGGAGGACGACGTCGGCCCGGGCAACGGCACGCATCGAGCGCAGGACGCTGTACTTCTCAATGCCCGGCTCGACCTTACCGCGGCGCCGAATGCCGGCCGTATCGATGAGCAAGAAGCGCTGGCCGGCGTAGTCCAGCTCGGTGTCGATGGCGTCCCGCGTGGTGCCGGGGACATCGCTGACCACGACGCGCTCCTCCCCCAGCAAGCGATTCAGGAGCAAGGACTTGCCGACGTTGGGGCGGCCGACGATCGCTACCGCCAGGCGGTCATCCTCGTCCTCGTCCTCCACCGGCGGGGGCGCCAGGCGCTCGACGATCGCGTCCAGCAGGTCGCCGGTGGCAGCCCCATGGTAGGCAGACACGGGGATAACGGTGTCGAAGCCCAGGGTGAAGAACTCGTTGGCCGCTTCCCGGCGGGCGGGGTTGTCCCCTTTGCCGGCGACGACGATCACCGGCTTCGCCGGGCCGCGCCCGACGCTGCCCCGTTGACCCGTCCCCGCCGAAGAGGCCCCGGCGGAGAGGTGGCCCTGGCGCAGGAGCTGGGCGATCTCTTCGTCCACTGCTGTAAGCCCCTGCACGGCGTCCACGGCGAAGAGGATCAGGTCGGCCTCTTCCACCGCGACGCGCACCTGGGCGGCGACGCTGGCCAGGATGTCGCTGCCGGGGGAGAGCTCCAGTCCACCGGTGTCAATCAGCGTGAACCTGCGTCCGTTCCACTCCACTTCCCCATAGATGCGGTCGCGCGTCGTACCGGGGACGTCTTCGACGATCGCCTGGCGGCCCCCTACCAGGCGGTTGAAGAGCGTAGACTTGCCGACGTTGGGGCGGCCGACGATGGCCACTACGGGGAGCGGAGCCATAGCGCCCCTAGCGCGCCATGGCCGGCGCGGCCGGCGCGGCCGCAAGGAGAGCCGGGGGCGCGGCACCCCGGGCCGTGATCGCCGCCACCACTTCCGGGATGGTCTTGGCGACGACGACCTGTGCCGGCGTGGACGCCCGGAACTCCCCCAGGGTCATGCCGTCCAGGAAGACCTCGCCGGAGTCGTCCAGGGCCACGCGCGGCACGAACAGGAGCTCGTCCGGCCCGGCGCCCTCCGCTGCCGTGAGAATGTCATGCCCGGTCAGGAGACCGGAGACGGTGACCACGGGGCCGAAAAAGGTGTTCTGCACGGTGGCTACCCGGGCGCGCAGGTTCGGCACGGCGCACATCTCGACGGCAATCTGCTCAAAGGTAGGGCCGATCAGCTTGGCACAGGTCAGCACGACCGACACCGGCCGGGGCAGTCCGTCGGCCAGGTCCCGCCGACGGGCAGTGCGCCAGTCATCCAGGAGGGAGCGCACCATGCCGATGCCGTTCTCCAGCTGCACATAGCCGTCGTACTTCAGAGCGCCCGGCACCGGCTCCCCGGCCAGGAGATAGATCTCGTCGGAGAGGTAGAGCCAGGTGTGGCCGAAACGGCGCTCGAAGTCCCGCTGCAGGGGGCGGGCCCACTTGATCAGGGCCTTGGCCTCCGCGGGGGTGACGAGGCGTAGCTCGGGGGCGTTCGCGGTACGCCGCTCTAGCCCGCTGCGGTGCACCGGGTGGAGGTCCTGCCGGGCGAGCTGTCCCTGCAGCCGGCGGCGCAGGCCCTCCTGGCGGTCGAAGCGCTGCTGGGTCAGGCCCACCGGGACGATGGCCAGGGACTGCACCGCCGGCCATCGGGCCGCCAGGTCTGCCACCGTACGCTGCAAGTGCCGACCGTCGTTCCAACCGGGGGTCAAGACGACCTGGGTATGGCACTTGATGTCCCAGGACTGCAGCAGGTCGAGCTGGGCCAGGATGTCCGGCGCCGTGGGGTTCCCCAGGAGCCGCCGGCGCACCTCCAGCTCGGTAGCGTGGACGGAGACGTACAGGGGCGAAAGGTGCTGCTCGCGGATCTTGTCCCAGTCCGTCGCGCTGAGGTTGGTGAGGGTGACGAAGTTCGCCGCGAGAAAGGAATAGCGGAAATCGTCGTCCTTGATATACAGGGTGCGCCGCATCCGTGCCGGCGATTGGTCGACGAAGCAGAAGACACAGCGGTTGTTGCAGATGCGGATGCCGTCGGAGGTGGGTTGGGTGAATTCCAGCCCCAGGCCCTCGGGCCCAACGTCCACGCCCGCCTGGCGGGGCTCGCCCGCCGGCGTCTGCCAGCTCAGCTCCACGGTGTCCGCCGAGGCGTAGAAATGGACGTCGATGACGTCGCCGACGGGCCGACCGTCGACCGAAGCGAGGGCATCGCCGGGGCGCAGGCCGATCTGCTCGGCGACGCTCCCGGTGGCGACGCTCTTTATGGTCAGCATAGTTCCACAGGTAGTGTACCAGCGGGTCCTGCAGGGAATGACGCAGTCTCCCTGGGGCACCGGCCCCTGGAGGGAGCGCGGTCCGCCGGGGGCAAGCAAGGAGCTAGGAGCTATCGGTAGACGCCGCGGAGGTGTTCGGGGAGCAAGGCGGCGATGCGGCGCATGATGGCGTCGGCGACATCTTGATGACTGGGGGCCGGCCCTGCCGTCTCGCGCGCCACCGCCAGGGGGTCAAAGGGGAGTCCCCCGCTGAGGATGACGCGGGGCCGGACGTCCTTGCCGATCCTCTCCGTCCCGGTGATGGCCACGGGCCAGACGGGGACGCCGGAGCGTAGGGCGAGAAAGGCCACCCCTGGCTGAGCGCGCAGCAGGCCGTGGCCGCGGCTGCGGTGGCCCTCCGGGAAGATACCCAGCACCTGGCCGGCGGCCAGGCAGGCGAGCGACTCGCGGATGGCCTGGCGGTCGCCCTCCCCCCGGCGGGCGAAGATCTGGCCATACGCCTGGCCGACGCGCCCCACCACTGGCCAATCCCGCACCTCGCGCTTGGCAAAGTAGATCACCGCCCGCGGGCACCAGGCCCCGGTGAGAGGGATGTCCGCGACGCAGAGATGGTTACTGGCCAGGATCAGCCCGCCGCGCCCGGCGGGTGGGCAGTGCTCCATGCCGGAGACGTGGATGTCGGCCAGGAGGCGCAGGGCGCCGGCCACTACCCGGCAGGAAAAGACGTAGAAGGGATCGTCGTCCCTGAAGCCCCGACGCTGCGGGGTGATGCCCCCCCGGCTGGACCGGGGCAACGCGGCCACGCCGGGCGCGGCCACCGACCCGCCGGCCGCGGAGTGGTCAGCCACCGGCCCCACCGGTCGGGCGCTCCGTCGCCGCCAGGTGCCGCAGCACCAGCTCCACTTCCTGTTCCAGGTCCATCTCGTCGGTGGCCAGGTGCATGGCGTCCGCGGCCGGGCGCATCGGGTCGGTTGCCCGCCCCCCGTCGTAGGCGTCCCGGCGCCGTAGCGCTCGCAGGATCGTATCGTAGTCCGCCGCCTTCCCCCGGGCCGAGAGCTCGGCGGCGCGGCGCTCAGCGCGGGCCTCGGGTCCGGCGGTGAGATAGATCTTGAGATCTGCGTCCGGCAAGACGACCGTGCCTATGTCCCGCCCGACCATCACCGTGCCCTCGTGGACAATGGAGCGCCGCAGGTGCTCGTTCACGGCCCGTCTGACGCCCGGATGCGCCGAGACGGCGGACACGTTGGCGTCCACCTCAGGGGAGCGCAAGTCCCAGGTAACGTCTTCCCCGTCCAGGAGCACGGTGTATTGGCGTCCATCGAAGACCGTCGGACGGGTCACCACCAGGCGCGTCTGAGCGGCCAGGGAGGCCAGGGCCGCGGCGTCCTGGACGTCCACGCCCCGGCGCAGGGCCAGCAAAGTAACAGCCCGGTACAGTGCCCCACTGTCCACATAGGCATAGCCGAGGCGCCGGGCCAGGGCCACTCCCAGGCTGGACTTGCCCGACGCGGCCGGGCCGTCGATGGCGATGATCCGGCCGGGCATAGCCACCGGCTCCTGCGGGGCCGGCTGGGGAGGCGTCATGCCGGGAGCCGTCCCAGGTCAGCGCCGGCGGTCTGGGCGATCTCGCCCCAGGTCAGGGGGCGCCATTGCCCGGGGCGCAACGACCCCAGGTGCACCCCTCCGACGCGCAGGCGGACGAGGCGCTGCACTGGGTGGCCGATGGCGGCGCACATGCGCCTGATCTGGCGCTTTCGACCCTCGCCGAGGACGATCCGCAGCAGGCTGCGCCCGGGCAGGGCGTCTACGAGGCGCACCTCGGCGCCGGACGTCCACTCCCCCTCGTTCAGGGGCAAGGGCCGGCGGAGGCGCACCAGGGCTGCCGGGGCCGGCCGTCCCTCCACCTCCACGAGGTACTCCTTGGTGCAGCCGTAGCGGGGATGGAGGACGCGCTGGGCCCACTCCCCGTCCGTCGTAAGGACGAGCAGCCCTTCGCTGTCGGCGTCCAGGCGCCCCACGGGGAAGAGACCGGGGATGTGCGGTACGAGGGTCATGATCGTCGGCCGATCCTGGGGATCGTCTGCCGTGGTCAGGTACCCCGGCGGTTTGTGCAGGGCCAGGTAGACCGCCTCCTCCGGGAGGCGCACGCGCACTCCGTCTACGGTGATCACGTCTCTCGCCGGGTCGGCGCGCATCCCCAGCGCAGTCACCGGATGTCCGTTGACCCGCACGCGACCCTCGAGGATGAGCTCCTCGGCGTGCCGGCGTGAGGCGACGCCGGCGCGGGACAGGATGCGCTGCAGGCGGGTGGGCCCGGCGAGGGGCCCTGGCTGACGTCCGTCCATGACTCCTGTCTCAATCTGTCTCCGCTGGCGGTCTCAGCTAGCTGTCTCCGCTGGCGGTCTCCGCTGGTGCAGGCTGACAGAGATGATGCCACGCGTTGCTTTACGCTAGAGGCTGCTGGTATTGTTCGACCATCTTGGGATGAGTACCACAGGGACCGGCGCCGGCGGCGCGAGGAAGATCGTGCGCAAGGCCGTCATCCCCGTGGCCGGGGCCGGCACCCGGCTCTTGCCGGCGACCAAGTCTCAGCCCAAAGAGATGCTGCCGGTGGGGCGCAAGCCCACTGTGCAGTACGTCGTGGAGGAGATGGCCCAGGCGGGCATCACCCAGCTGCTCTTTGTCACCGGGCGCAAGAAAGAGTCTATCGAGGACCACTTCGACCGCGATCCTGATCTCGAACGGCGTCTCACCGGGGCAGACGACGATCTGCGCGCCGAGCTTGACACCACCAGGGGCCTGAAGTTCTTTTACACCCGCCAGAGCGTGCAGGCAGGGAATGCCGACGCCGTGCGGCAGGCGGAGCAGTTCGTCGGGGACGAGCCGTTCGTCGTCGCCTTTGGGGACACCATCATCCGCAGCGAAGCGCGGCAGAGCCTGCTGCAGCGGATGATCCATTCGCACGTGCACACGGACTCGGCCTGCACCCTCTCGGTGGAGGAGGTGCCCCTGGAGGATGTCCACCGCTACGGCGTCGTCAGCCCGGTGCCCGGCTGCGATCTACGGGCGGGGCCATTCCAGCTCCAGGGGCTGGTGGAGAAGCCGGACACGGCGACGGCACCCAGCCGGCTGGCCATCGCCCCGCGCTATGTCTTCAACCGCTCGATCTTCGATGCCATCTCCGCCACTCTGCCGGGCCGTGGTGGTGACCTGTGGCTGACCGACTCGATCGCCATTCTCATCCGCCAAGGCTTCACGGTGCGCGCCCTGCAGCTCCTGGAGCAGGAGCAACGCTACGACATCGGCACGTTCGAGACCTACTTCAAGGCCTTTATCGATCTTGCCGTGGCCGACGAAAAGTACGGCTACCTCATCCGCCAGTACCTGGTGTCCAAGGCCGATCAGTTCTAATGGCCATCCCCCCGACGGACGGCGCAAGGGACGCCGACGCTGCAGCGGGCTCTCCCATGTTGGTGGCGTCCGCCCCGGGGCGCTGCGGGATCATCGGTAATCCCACAGACATGTACGGCGGGAGCGTCATCTCCTGCTCTACGCGGGAGCGGGCCTACGTGAGCCTGGAGCCCAGCGAGCATCTCATCCTAGAGGCCGACCAGGGACCGGTGCGCATCCAGCAGCGGGCGGATCTCCAGGGCAAAGGGGATCACGTAGACATCTTGCGGGCGGTGCTGGCCCACCAGCGCTACTACCAGCTGCGCGTGCACCTGCGCTGCTGGAGCGAGATCCCCTTCGCCGCCGGGCTGTCCGGCTCCACGGCCATGCTGGCCGCCGCCCTGCGGGTGGTGCTGGCGTATCAGGCCGTGGGCGTGTCCATGCACCACTTCGCCGAGCTGGCCCGCAGTGTGGAGCTGAACTACCTGGGTGTGGTCTGCGGTTATCAGGACCAGTACATGGCCGGCTTTGGCGGCATCAACTACATGGACTTCCGGGACAAGGAGTTTTACCGGGAGGTGATGAGCGAGCCGTACGCAACGGTGGAGCCCCTGAGCCAGCACGTCGACCGGGTGCCGGTGCTCCTGGCCAACACGGGGGTGCAACACCACTCTGGGGCGGTGCACAAGCCGATCCGAGAGCGCTGGCTGGAGGGGGACCGCGAGGTGGTAGAGGCCTACCTGCGCATCGGCAAGCTCGCGCGCGAGGGGAAGAAGGCCATCTTGAACCGGGACTGGCGCCTGCTCGGCGAGCTGATGAACGAGAACCACAACATCCAACGCCAGCTAGGCGGATCGGGGCCCGAGAACGAGCACTTGATCGAGGCGGCCTTGAGGGCCGGGGCCTACGGGGCCAAGCTGGCCGGGGCAGGTCAGGGGGGCACGATCATCGCCCTCCATCCAGAGCCCGAGTCGCTGGAAGGGGCCCTGCTCGCGGCCGGGGCGCGGCGCCTGCTGTACCCCGAGCCCCAGGAAGGGGTGCGGCTGGAGGCCGACCTCCCGCTTGCCGCCCCCGGTGGCGCCCCGGCGGCCGTCGCAGCCGCCGCCCAGGAAGGACGGATTGGCAGCGCGGTAGCCACGGCCAGGCGGTGATGCTCCAGGCGCTGCGCTACTTCCGCGCCGGCTTTGGCGAGTTCTACTTTGACTTGCCCCGCATGATCCTGCTGAACCTGTTCTGGTTCGTCACGGCCCTGCCGTTTATCGGCGTGGTCTTCGTCATCACCCTCTCGGTGCGGGGCGAGGCCCCTATCCCATGGCAGCTATTGGTCATCCAGGCCACCGTGCTGGGGGTGCTGGCCCTGGCCCTGGCCGGGCCGGGGACGGCGGCGATCTACGCCGTGACCAACCGGCTGGTGAATGGGGAGCTGCTGGAGATCAGCCGGTTCTGGTCGGCTTTCCGCAAGTATTTCTGGCGGGGCTGGCTGCTGGGGGTGGTGGACATCGGCGCCGGGGGCCTGCTCCTCCTCAACATCTGGTTCTACTGGAACCTCGACCGGCCGGGGGGCTGGCTCCTGAGCATCGTCTTCGTCTACATCCTGGTCATGTGGGTGGCCGTCCAGGGCTACCTCTTCGGCCTCCTGGTGGAGATGGACCAGACGGTGCGCCTGGTCGTCCGCAACGCCCTGTTCCTGGCCATCGACAACCTGGGCCTGACCCTGGGCCTGATGCTGGTGAACGTCGTCGTCTTCGTCGTCAGCCTGCTCCCGGGGGCGTTTCTCCTGGCCCTGGCCACGATGTCGGTCCTCTCTAACGTCAACAACAGGGCGGTGGTGGACGCCATTGGGCGCTACCGTGCCTCAGGGCGGATCATCGCCGGCGAGCGCTAACGGCGCTTCAGCTACATTGCTCCCGTGGTCGGGGCCCAACGCCGGTGCTATACTTTCGCGGACTAGCGAATTACCCGCCCGGCGCCGCCTGAACATTGAGGGAGAAGTGGGCTCGTCCCACTTTTCTTGTTCATGGGGTCTGGGCCAAAGTCTCAAGTCCGGCATCTCGTGTGCGGCGGGCCACGAGATGAGACCTGAGCGTCATTGCGAGGAGCGACCGATGCGCAGCGACTTTTCCGCCTCCCTCGCCCAGCTCACGGCGGAGAAGGGCCTTCAGAAGGACGAGCTGATAGACATGGTGGAGGCCGCCATGGTCTCAGCATACAAGAAGGACTTCGCCGGCAACGAAGAGAAAAACATCGTCGTGCGGATGGAGCCACAGTCGGGCGTGCCGCACGTCTACGAGGTAGTTGACGTCGTAGAGACGGTGGAAGACCCGAACCTACAGGTGACCCTGTCCGAGGCCAAGCGGTCCAATCCGCAGGCGGTGGTCGGCGGCACGGTGGAGCGGGAGGTCACCCCCCCAAACTTCGGGCGGATCGGGGCGCAGACGGCCAAGCAGGTAATCCTGCAAAGGATCCGCGAGGCCGAGCGCGACCACATCTACAACGAGTTCATCGATCGCGAAGGGGACATCATTACCGGCGTGGTGCGCCGTATCGACCCGCGGGGCATCGTCCTGGAGACCGGCTCCGGTGGCAAGGCGGAGGCGCTCCTGCCGCCCCCGGAGCAGGTGCAGTCGGAGCGCCACCGCATGGGCCAGCGCATCCGCGTCTATCTCCTGGAGGTGAACCGCTCGGCCAAGGGGCCGATGCTGATCGTCTCGCGGGCGCACCGCAACTTTGTGCGCCGCCTGATGGAGCTGGAGATCCCGGAAATCTACAACGGGGTGGTGGAGATCAAGGCCATCGCCCGGGAGGCCGGGAGCCGCTCGAAGGTGGCCGTGTGGTCGCGTCAGTCGGGGCTCGACCCCGTGGGGGCCTGCGTCGGCCAGCGGGGCATGCGTATCCAGAACATCGTCAACGAGCTGGGGGGCGAGCGCATCGACATCATCCCCTGGCACGAGGAGCAGGAAAAGTTCGTCGCCAACGCCCTGAGCCCGGCGCGCGTCCTGAACGTCCTGATCGACGATGTCACCAAGACGGCCGCGGTGACCGTGCCGGATGCCCAGCTCTCCCTGGCCATCGGCAAGGAGGGACAGAACGCGCGCCTGGCGGCCAAGCTGACCGGCTGGCGGGTGGACATCAAGAGCGACGCGTCACCCAGGGACACGGTGCAGTCGGAAGGCCCTGAAACGCCACAGGAAACGCCACAGGAAGAGGCGGAGCGGCGCGCGGCCGATTCCGGGGCCGCGGACGGCGCTCCGCCCGGCGCCGGGCTGGCCAGTCCCCTCCTGGCCGAGGGCGGGGCAACTGATACGCCATTGGACAGTACACCAGGGGACGGAGCGGCCGGGGACGGGACGCCGGATGAAGGGGCGGCGGAAGATGGCACGCTGGGGGATGAGACCGCGGCCCGGCGTGTGTCGGCGCAGGCACCGGCTCCGGCCGGCTGATGCCGGCAGGTGCCGGAAGCCGGTAGGCAGGACAGTAGACGGACAGCAGCCGGAAGCCGGCGACTCTAAGCAGGGTGACGTGGAGCAGAACAAGGCAGCGGCCCCGGGGACGGGCCGGCGGCGCAAGGCTCGTCCCGCGGTGCGGCGCAAGCCGGTGCCGCAGCGTACTTGTGTTGCCTGCCGGCAGGTGGAAGGTAAGCGGGGGCTGATCCGGGTGGTACGCACCCCGGCCGGAATGGTTGAGGTGGATACCACCGGGCGCAAGAACGGGCGCGGGGCCTACCTACATGCCGACCCGGCATGCTGGGACACCGCCCTGAAGCGGAAGGCCTTGCAGCACGCCTTGAAGACGGAGTTGAGCGATGCCGACCGCGCGGGCCTGGAGGCACACCGTGCCACCCTGGCGCCCCCGGCGGGATCGGGTGATGAGCCGGCTGATGCCGGCCCAAGGGCCTGACGTCCGGCCCCACACCGGCGCCCCGGCGCCGACGCGGGGAGTGGGAATTGGGTTGTGGTAGTGAGAAGGTGACGAGCAGCAATGAGTAGATTTCGTGGCGGTGGTGGGCGTGGTCGGGGACGTCCCGGTGGAGGGCGGCCCCGGCCGCCGGTGCGCGGCCGCCCCTCGCAGAATGGCGTCGCCGTGGCCGGCGCTGCTGAGCGGGCGGCGGTGGCCGCGGCGCCGAAGCAGGTGCAGCTGCCGAACTCAGCCAATGTCGCCGAACTGGCTCAGCTCCTCGGCGTGATGCCGGCGCAGGTAATGAAGAGCCTGTTGCAGCACGGCGTGGTCACCAACATCAACAACCAGTTGGACCATGACACGGCCAAGATGGTGGCCGATGACCTCAACGTCCTGGTCGTGGAGCCGGAGGAAGGCGCCGCCGGGACGGATGGGGCGAGCAGCAGCATCGCCGCGCACCGCCTGGTGCTGGAGGAGGAGGAGACCGACCTCGTCCCCCGACCGCCGGTGGTGACCATCATGGGGCACGTCGACCATGGCAAGACGTCACTGCTGGATGCCATCCGCGAGGCCAAGGTGGCCGAGGGAGAAGCCGGCGGGATCACCCAGCACATCGGCGCCTATCAGGTGGAGAAGGACGGGCGCACGATCACCTTTATCGATACCCCCGGTCACGCCGCCTTTACGGCGATGCGCGCCCGAGGCGCCCAGGTGACGGACATCGCCGTCATCGTCGTCGCCGCGGACGATGGGGTGATGCCCCAGACGGTGGAGTCCATCTCCCACGCTCGCGCCGCCGGCGTGCCGTTCATCATCGCCCTCAATAAGGTCGACCGGCCGAATGCCAATCCCGACCGGGTGCGCCAGCAGCTGGCGGACAACAACGTCCTGGTCTCCGGTTGGGGTGGCGACGTGGAAGCGGTGGAGGTATCCGCCCTCCAGCGCCTCGGTCTGGACGACCTGCTGGAGATCATCCTCCTGGTCAGCGACCTGGAGGAACCCAAGGCCAACCCTAACCGCCCGGCCACCGGCAGCGTCGTCGAGGCCAAGCTCGACCGCAGCCGTGGTCCCGTAGCCACCGTGCTGGTGCAGAATGGGACGCTCCGTACGGGCGACTTTGTGGTCGTGGACAAGGTCGGCGGGCGCGTGCGGGCGATGACCGACTTCCGGGGCCAGCGCATCACGGAGGCCGGACCGGCCACCCCGGTGGAGATCATCGGCCTGGAGGCGGTGCCGGCCGCCGGCGACCGCTTGACTGCCGTCCCCGACGAGCGGGCGATGCGCTCCTTGATCGAAGAGCGGACCGGTACCACCATCGACGTCACCGGGGGCCGGCTGAGCCTGGAAGAGATTTTGGCACAGATCCAGCTCGGTGAGACCAAAGAGCTCAACGTCATCCTCAAAGCCGACGTCCAGGGTTCCGTGGAGGCCATCCGCGGCGCCCTGGAGAAGCTCAACGACCTGGTGGCCGGGACGCAAGTGCGCGTCTTGTATGACGCCGTGGGGCCGCCGACCGATACGGACGTCAACCTGGCGGTGGCTTCCAAGGCCATCATCGTGGCCTTCAACGTCCGCGTCGACGCCGGCGTCAAGACCTTTGCCGAGCAGCAGGGCGTAGAGATCCGGCAGTATCAGATCATCTACAACCTGTTGGACGACGTGGAGACGGCCCTGCGCGGTCTGATCGAGCCCACCTTCCGCGAAGTGGTGTACGGTCACGCCGAGGTGCGGGCGGTCTTCCGCTCCGGCAAAGGCGAGGCCATCGTGGGCTGCTATGTCCGGGATGGGCTCATTCGTCGCGGGGCCGGAGCCCGCGTTGCCCGGGGCGCCGAGGTGGTCTACAACGGCCGCGTCTCGTCGCTGCGGCGCTTCAAGGAGGACGTCCGCGAGGTTAGCGGGGGCTACGAGTGCGGCTTGGGCCTGGAGAACTGGCCCGATCCACGTGAGGGCGACGTCATCGAAGTCTTCGGCCGCGAGCGAGTCTAGGGGGGAGTTGGGCCCGGGGAGGCCGGCCGGCCTCCCCGGGCCCAGACAAGGATATGGCTGCACCGAGACGGCGGGAACGTATCGCGTCGGTGATCGAAGAGATCGTCGGCGAGCTTCTGCAGCGCGAGATCAGGGACCCGCGCGTCGCCGGCATGACCTCCGTGACCCGGGTGGAGGTTACGCCCGACGTCCGGTACGCCAAGATCTTCGTCTCCGTAATGGGGAGCGAGGAGGAACGCCTGGCGACGATGCGAGCCCTGGACCACGCCACCGGCTTCGTCCGCTCCAAGCTCGGTGAGGAGCTGACTATCCGCCACATCCCGGCGGTCACGTTCCAGCTCGACCGCAGCATCGAGGAAGGGGATCGCGTCCTAGCCCTGATCAATGAGATGGCCAGCGCCAACAGCGCCACGGTAGCCCCGCCGGTGACCGCCCCTCTCGCTCCGCCCGGCGAGTCGCCGGCTGCGTCGAATGAAGCCCCGTCGCGCCCGGATTCCCCATCCCCGGATGGCCTCCGGCGGATGGTCCGGGGGGCGGCGCGTCCCCTCAAGGCCCGCCGCTCGCCCCGGCAGGCCGAGTGATGCGCGCTGCCCGCCGTCTTGAAGGGGGGGCAGGTAGATGACCGCGCTGACCGGGTTCGCCGGGCAGGACGAGGGGCGCCGCGCCGCGCCAGCGCCTGCCTCCGTGCCCCTGGATACCAGTGCCAGCGCCGGCAGAGACAGCGAGGCAATCACTGAAGCAGAGTGGCGCGGCGCCCTGTCTTTGCTACAGGGCGCCGGCCACGTCCTGATCTTTGGCCACAAGAAGCCGGACGGCGACACCATAGGCTCCTTGCTCGGCCTTAGCCACACGCTGCAAGGCCTCGGAAAGCAGACCACGCTTGTCTGCGCCGATCCGCTTTCCGACCCCCTGGCCAGGCTGCCGGGCGCGGAGGGCATTTTGACGCAGCTCCCTGGCTTCTCCTCCGGCGCTGTTCCGGCGCGAGACGGTGTCCTCACTTCGGACGGTGTCGCCCGTTCGGACGGTATCCACGGCGCCTATCCGGACGTGATCGTGACGGTGGACGTCGCCGCGCTGGATCGCCTGGGGGCGGTGTACGAGAGCGCTGCCGGCCTCTTCGCGCGGCTCGCGGTGCTCAACATCGACCACCATTACACCAACGACCGCTTCGGCACGGTCAACCTCGTCGATCCCCAGGCAGCGGCGGCGGCAGAGGTGGTGACGCTCCTGCTGCAACGCCTGGGGGCCCCCCCGGCCCTCCCGGCGGCCACCTGCCTGCTGGCCGGAATGCTGACGGATACCCTGTCCTTCCAGACGGACAGCACCACTGCCCGCACGCTGCGCCTGGCGGCCGAGCTGGTGGAGGCGGGGGCGCCCCTGGCCCCACTGGCGTACCAGCTCTTCCGCCAGCGCCCCCGTGGCAACGCCCTGCTGTGGAGCCAGGCGCTGGGCACGCTGCGCTTCGCCGCCGGCGGGCGCATTGCCTGGCTGGAGGTGACCCGAGAGATGCTGGCCGCCGCCGGGCCGGGTGCGGACAGCACCGGCCTTTCCGGCTTCACCGGGGCCATCACCGGGGTGGACGTGGGCATAGTGATCGAGGAAGGGGCGGATGGACCGATCTACGTCGGCCTGAGATCGCAGTCAGTGGATGTGGCCGCCCTGGCGGCCCGCTTCGGAGGTGGTGGCCACCGGCGAGCCGCCGGGTGCCAGTTCCCGCCACCTACAACCGTGGCCGAAGCCCGGGAGGCGATGCTTTCAGCCGTTGAGGCGCACCTCACCGCTCTAGCGGCGTCCGCATAGCTGCTCGGCCATCTCATCTCGCTTCAGCCCTGCGTGTTCCGCCACACCTCGTGCGGAAGTGGCGACGTGGGTCGCCCGTTACGGCTACCTCGCCCGCATGACCAAGGCGCGGGAGGCGGGTGCTCGTATCCGCGACGCACACCAATCCTCGCCACATCACTCCCCGACTACGGTCGGTCCCTGCGGGGGTCGGCTTCCGGGTTGCCGTGCTCAAGGCCGACACCGTGCCGGCCGAGCGCCGCGAGGAGTGGGTCGGCGCGCGGGTGTGCGAGGGCATGGACGTGCTCGTCACCAACCCCCGGCTCGTCCAGACCGGATTGGATCTGATCGACTTCCCCAGCGTCGTTTGGGTGGAGATCGACTACTCGGTCTACGTCCTGCGCCGGGCCAGCCGGCGGAACTGGCGCCTTATATGGAGGATGGTAGGTCGACACAATGTACTGACATTTGCAGCACAACAGAGCTGTGGCGAGGCGGCAGGCGCTCATCGTCGAAGCGCATGGAGAACGGTTCCGGTTCTACTACGACCTGCAGGATCCCGGGGTCCTGCACATCACGAGGCAGCACGGGACCACGCCCGAGGACGCCATCCGCACGTTCTTCGCAGGCGTGGTGGAGCCGTGGGACGAAGGGCGCTTGCGCTTTGCCACCTATACGGAGACGCATGGCCTATTCTGGACGCGGCATGCGCACGACCAACCGGTCAGGGTCATCAGTTGCTTCAAACGAGGAGACGAGCAGTGGCCGGAGTAAATCACCAGCCTGACCAAGCTGACCAAGCTGACCAGTCCAACCAGCGCCCGTTGACCGGGCAGCCAAGCGGCCCGCGGGCGGCCCCAACGACATGGAGAACAACATGGAGATCGATATGAAGTTCGTCGCCGACCGCGTGGAGGAAGACCCAGCGGTATCCGAACTGGTCACTCGTCTCGAGGCGGCGGCCGACCGCGAGCTCACCGCCGGTACGGTGACGCTGCGCTGGGGGCGCGAACAGATCGCCGTCGTCAAGCGCGCCGCGGCGCTCCTGGGCGTGCCGTACCAGACGTACCTCAAACAGGTGGTATTCCGGCAGGCTCTCGACGACATCCAGCGAGCCGAGACCGCCCTCGCCCGCTAGAGAGTCGGTCGAGGAGGTCCGGCGGCGACGGCGGCCGCGGCGACGATCGTCTCACGTACGCCGCGTGTGGCCCGGTCCACCTCGCCGAGGCCACTGCGGCGGGCACCACAGTGGACACCGTGCGGGTCACCTGGTCGCCTGCTGGCCGCCGGCCTCTCCTGGCAATGCGCTGCCGGCAGTCGTGCCTTCGCTCCTGACGGCAGGCGCAGCCCCGGGCGCGGCCCGTGTCTCGGTGACGCGCTCGCTCCCGCGTTGCTGCGGCGTTGCCCCGTCCAGAGTGGGCAGGTCGGCGAGCTGCGCCAACAGGTGCTCGCAGCCGGCGAGGTCCTCGTCCACCACCGCCTGCTCTTCGTCGGTCAGACGCCCCGGTACTCCTGCTCGAACTGATGCAGGCGGAGGCGCCCGGCGGCTAGCGAGCCTCCCGCGCCACCGTCGGCGTCTCGGCCGCCAGGGACTATGCACCAGGGAGTGGCAAGAACTGGGCGCCGACTTGCCTCCTAGTGGGTCACTTCTCATGCACACACGCGTTCGTAGGCGGAGGGTGCCGGGACAGGCGGGGGATGGGGCGATGGGTGACGGCACCGGAGCCGCCCAGCGCGCGCCGCCGCTGGCGGGCGCGCCAGCGCGCTGTTGGCGGGGGCCGCCCCAGACGAATGGCGTCGGGGCGGCGTTCCAGCCCCGCACGGTGGCGGCCAGCCAGGCCATGATCTGCGTGGCCGTCTGCGGGTGCTGGCCGTCGAGGGCCCGGCGGGCGAGGATGCGCTGGACGGATTCGGCCATGTTCAGCCACGAGCCGCCCAAGGGGTAGACAACGGCAGGATGCCGTGGGCGCACAACCAGCAGACCAGGGCGGCGCTGTGGTGGCCAGCCAGGTTGTCCCACACGAGCAGCACGCGCAGGGCAGGTCGTCGGGCAGGGTGAAGCGTTCGGTCAGGCCAGCCTGCCACGCCTCCCACACCACCCGGGTCGCAGTGGGACCGGTGGGATCGGGCGCGCCGGCGGGACGGGCAGGTCGGCCAGGATGGCCTCCAGTTCGCGCGTGAGCCATGGATGCAACACCGCGTTAGGCGCCCGCGCCACGGGCAGCGCCCGCACCTCGCCGGTGGCCGGTCGGAACAGGGTCAGCAGTTTGGCCGTCCCGCCGCGGACGTACTCGTGGGGGTGCCGGACCGGCTGCCCTTCGGGCTGCCAGGAGGGACCTGGCTGCGGGAGGGCCTGGTAGGGCCCAGCTTCGTCCTGCGTCCACACCTGCAGGCCCAGGCGCTCCCCCTGCGTGTAGGCGCGCTCGATCAGGTCTTTTTGGGGGCGGTGTCGCGGTCGGTCACGGTCACCGGCCCCGCCTTGCGCGCCGGACGACTGTGCCGGTGTGGCACCAGGTGCGACTCTGCTGCCACGTGTACCCGGCCCCCACAGGGTGGTCAGGATCGTCTTGGTGCTGACGGCGGGCAGCCCGTCCGGGGCGCGCAGCGCCCGCTGCAGCGTCGTCAGCGACCAGGTGGCCGTCCCGTCGTGCTCCCGGTCCGGCGTCCGGCGGAACTCGCGCACAATCCGCTCCCGCGTCGCGGCGTCGTACCGCACCGGGGGCCCCCGCCGTGGCGCGCTCCAGCGCCGCCAGGCCCTCCCGATTGAAGCGGGCCACCAGCCGGGCGACCGCCACACCTGACCGCCGCCCGGCGGCGCGGGCCGCCGCCACGAACGAGGCGCCGGCGGCCACGGCGAGCAGCGCCTTGGCCCGGGCCACCCGATCGGCCCGCTCGCTCCCGGCGCGCGCCACCACCTCCAAGCCCGCCTGCTCGGCGCGGCGGTCAGTGGGCGCAGGGCTACCTTCTGCGGATGGGGCATCCCACTCCTCCTGACAGCCGCCAGGATACCAGCCCCCGCCCCAAACCGTCACACCCATGAGAACTGACCCACTAGTTCCACGGGGGCTCTGGACGTGCCAGGAGCCACGCGCTCAGGCGCAGGAACGGCACCCGGGTGCGCAGCTTCCCGGATCGCCCGTCGGCGGTGGACGGTGCAGCTCACGGGTGCGCTCGTACTGCTCCCGCGTGACGATGAGGTCGTAGCTGAAGTCGGCCTTGGGGCTGCCGGGACGAGGCACCGTGCGCCGCACAGACAATCCCGCGTTCTCGAAGGCCCGCCGGCTGCGCGGGTTGTGGCCGCTGCAGAAGCAGACCAGCAGGTCGACGCCCTCCCTCTCGAACGCGAGCCGCACCAGCAGCCGGATCGCCTCGCTGCCGAGGCCCTTGCCCCACAGGCGCGGCGCGCCGATGGCGATGTCGATGCGGCGCACGTCCCTGCCGGGGAACTCGTCCAGGATCCGCTGTGCGTTCATGCGCTGCAGCCAGCACTCGCCGACTGGCTCGCCCCGGTGCTCGATGACGAACATCAGCGCGTTCTGTGAGATGGAGCGATAGGTCCGCTGCAGCTTCTCCAGCGGATAGGGCGTCCACTCGTCCGCCTCGCTGAAGTAGCCCACCTCAGGGTTGTTGTTGATCGATTCGATGAGTGGCCAATCGCGCTCTGTCATCGGGCGCAGCACCACCCGCTCGCCGGCGAGCGTGATGTCGTGTGATCGAAGCGCGCTCATCGGGGCGCCTCCCGCTGCGCCCCTGGGACACTCGCCGAGTCCCCCCAGGGCGTCGTCGGTCAGCTCGTCCAGCCCCGCCGCGACGGGGTCCCGGCCGGTCGGTACATCGGGCGCGTCCCACACCAGGATCACGTCCAGGTCGGACTCGTCGGTGTAGCCCAGCACGAGCGACCCCTGCGCGTGCGCCCACGCCAGCGTGCCCAGCCGGGCGTACTCGGGCACCACGTGAGAGACCAGCAGGTTGCAATGGGCGCCGAGATCAAACCGGCTCATCGCGTGACCTCCTGGCCGGAGCCCTGCGCCAGGACCTTGTAGAGCAGAACCTCGTCGAAGACCCTGCCCCAGGCTTCCTTGATGCCGCCGGGGAGGCGGCCGTACTCGGCGAAGCCGAGGCGGCGGTAGACGGTCTCCGCAGTGGTGCCGGCGCGGCACGAGGTGGCGAGCAGCTCGACTCCCATGGCGGCGGCGCGGGCACTCAATTCGGCGAACAGCCCGCGGGCGATGCCGCGGCGCCAGTAGCGGTGGTCGACGTCGCCGTTGCGCTGGCCATGGTGGGAGCGCCGTCAATGCCGATGACTCGGTGCCCAAGAGCCGCCAGGCGTCTGGTTATCCGACCCTCACCGCCACCCCGTTCATGAACCCTATCCATCGGCAGCAATGGGGGCAACATCTTCCGATTCGGCGACCAGCAGGGCCTGCGTTGTCTCCACGTCACGCCGCATCTGCGCCACCAGGTCCTCGAGGCGCACGAAGCGCTCCTGCCCCCTCAGGCGGGCGACAAAGTGCAGGCGCATGGTCGTCCCGTAGAGATCGCCGGAGAAGTCCAGGAGGTACGCCTCAACCTGGCGTTGCTGGCCCCCAAAGGTGGGACGCATCCCGATGCTCACCGCCGCCGGAAAGCGCTGCGCCCCGGGGGTGAAGGGGGCCACCTCGGCCCAGGCGGCGTACACCCCGTCCGCCGGTACGGCCAGTGACGCGCTGAGCGAGAGATTGGCCGTGGGATAGCCCAGCGTGCGCCCCACCTGCTCGCCGGACACGACGACGCCGGTCAGCGTCGGCGGCCGGCCGAGGGCGCGCCCCGCGCGTCCCACCTGGCCGGCGGCAATCAGGGCGCGAATGGCCGTGCTGCTGAGGGGGCCGGCGCCACGAGGGGCCGCCCCGGCCGGCCCCAGCGGCCGGGGCTCGACGTAGGGGGACACCTCCTCTACGTCGAAGCCGAGGCGGGCGCCGATTGCTCGGATGACCTCCACCGTCCCGTGACGCCCGCGACCCAGGGCGAACCTTGGCCCAACCAGCAACCGGCGCAGGCGCAGGCGCTGGTTCAACTGCTCCAGAAAGCCCTCTGCCCCCATCTGCTGCAGGCCGGGGTCGAAGCGCCACACCAATAGGTGATCGATCCCCAGGCCGGCGATGAGGTCGGCCTTTTCCTCCCCTGTGCTGAGGAGACGTAGGGGGCTGTGGGGCCGAATCACCAGCAGGGGGTGCGGATCAAAGGTGACCACGGCGCTGCGCGCGCCGAGCTGGGCCGCTCGCTCGACGACTTTGCCGATGAGGGTGCGGTGGCCGCGGTGTACGCCGTCGAAGTTGCCGATGGTAGCGACCACCTCCGGCGGTCTCCCGGCCAACGGATCATCCGGCACCCGCGTCAGGCGCATCGATCTCCCCTTCTCTGTGCCCCACCGTCGGTGACAGACCGCCGGTCGGCCGCGAGGGGCCAGTGGCGTCTCTCGGCAGCTATCAAACCCCAACCCGGCCCGCGGCCGCTAGCTGGCCAGCACCTTCTCTGGTCGCCACACCAGGAGGTCGCCGCTGCGGACGAGCCGTACCACGGCCATGAAACGTCCATCGGCCGCGTAGGCCCTGCCAAGCGTACCTGATGCCGGCCCCTCCTCGCCCTCGAGGGGCGTAGCGCCCTGCCTCTCGCGTGCCGGGACGCCGGTCGTTTGGCCGCCGGCTTCTCGGCCGTTGACCGTTTGGTCGTCCGGCGCCTGACCGTCCATCGTCTCACCGTCTAGCGGCGCTCTGAACGGCACGGGCTGGCCGCTGGCCAGGCGGGCCGCCCCGGCAGCGTCCAGGCGCACGGTAACGAGGTGCGCCACAGCCGCCTCCGCCGGGTAGGATACGGCCTGCCAGAGGCCGTCTCGCAGGCGCTCCTCCAGCTCCGCCAGCGGCGTAGCCTCTTGAGAGGCGAACCGGCCGACGCGCAGGCGCACCAAGGCGCTCAAGTGGGCGCCGCAGCCCAGCGCCTGTCCCAGGTCATGGGCCAGGCTGCGGATGTACGTCCCTTTGCTGCACTCTACGTGGAGGTCTGCCAGGGGCGGGCGCCAGGCGACAAGCTCGAGCCGGCTGATCGTCACCGCCCGGGGCGGAATGACGACCGGTGCGCCCCGCCGCGCCAGGGCGTAGAGGCGCTGACCTCCCACGCTGACGGCGGAAAAGGAGGGCGGACGTTGCAGGATCGATCCTCGAAAGGTTTCCAGGGCCTGCCTCACGACCGCCTCGGTCAGGTGCGCCGCGGGGCGCTGGGCGGTGACTCGCCCTTCGGCGTCATAGGTGTCCGTCTCCACGCCGAAGGTCACCTCCGCGGCGTAGGCCTTGTCCGCGTCCACGAGGTACTCGATCAGCCGCGTGGCCCGGCCGGCGGCGATCACCAGCACCCCCTCGGCCAGGGGGTCGAGCGTCCCGGCGTGGCCGATCCGCCGCACCTTGCCGGCGCGACGCAGCCGGGCAACCACATCGTGCGACGTGGGCCCCTTGGGTTTGTAGACGTTGAAGAAGCAGTCCAACCTCACCCCCTGGCCCGTTCACCCTTACCAGAAGTAAAGGGGATCCTGTCCCCACCACCCTATGGTAAGGGTGTGGAGGGAGAAGCGGGTTAGACGGCCATGACGCGCCGGTAGCGCTTCTTGCCCTGCCGCAGGAGGAGGGCTCCGTCCTGGAGATCGGCCGTGGTCACGGTGCGGTTCTCCAGGCGCGCATCGTGCAGGTACGCCCCGCCCCCCTCGATCAGGCGCCGGGCGGCGTTACGGGAGTCGGCCAGGCCGGCTTCCACGAGGAGATCGAGGGCCGAGATCCCCGCTTCCAGGCGTGACCGCGCGATCTCCCTCGCCGGCAGGGCGCTGATCGGCGCGTCGCCACCGGCTCCCCCGCCCCCATCGGTTGTCGTCCCGTAGGTTGCGCCCCCAAAGACCGAGCGGGCGGTGGCCTGGGCCTTCTCGGCCCCTTCCCGGCCGTGGGCCAGGGCGGTGGCTTCAAAGGCCAGGCGCTCCTTGGCCGGGCGCAGGGCGGCGCCGCCGGCGGCGGTGAGGTCGCGGATCTCCTCCATGGGCAGGAAGGTAAACAGGGCCAGGTACTGCGCCACGAGCGTATCGTCTACGTTGATCCAGTACTGGTAGAAGTCGTACGGGGCCATCTTGGCCGGGTCAAGCCACACCGTCAGCCCTCCGGCGGTCTTGCCCATCTTTGCCCCGGTGGCATCGGTGACGATGACGTTGGTGAGGGCAAAGGCCTGGCCCCCGTCGGCGCGCCGAATCAGCTGGCTGCCGGCCAGGATGTTCGACCACTGGTCGCTGCCACCGATCTGCAAGACACAACCGTGCCGGCGGAACAGCTCTAAGAAGTCGTAGGCCTGGAGCAGCATGTAGTTGAACTCCAGGAAGGTGAGACCGGTCTCCAGGCGCGCCCTGTATGTCTCGGCGCGCACCATCTCGTTCACGGAGAAATAGCGCCCGTAATCACGTAAGAAGTCGATGTAGTTCAGGTTAAGGAGCCACTCGGCGTTATCCACCATCAGCCCGCGCCCCGCGGAGAAGTCCAGGTAGCGGGACAGCTGCCCCTTGATCACCTGGGCGTTCGCCTCGATCTCCTCCCGAGTCATGATCCGGCGGGCGTCCGTCTTGTCCGTTGGGTCGCCGATCATCGTCGTCCCCCCGCCCACGACGGCGATGGCCCGGTGGCCGGCCCGCTGGAGGTGGGCCATGGCCATGGCCAGGACGATGTTGCCGATCTGCAGGGAGTCGGCCGTGGGATCGAAGCCACCATAGAACGTGATCGGCCCGGCGGCGAGCGCCCGGCGCAGGCCGGCCTCATCGGAGCACTGGTAGAGGAAACCGCGCTCCTGCAGGATGTCGTACGCGTCCCCAACGCCTCGCGTGAGGGCGGACGCAGGAGCCGACGGTGCGGTGACGCTGACCATTGGGCGGTCTCCTCTTTAGCTACGTTCTTAGCTACGTTGCGCGCGATGCGTTGCGCTCGAAGGCAGGGCTTTGTTCCAGGGGACGTTTGTCTCGTTGTCCTATCAGGTCACGCTGGCCTTACGCGTCTTGGCTTCTTCGATCACGCGCTGGGCGACGTTCCCGGGCACCTCTTCGTAGTGGTCAAAGGACATCTTGAACTGCCCGCGACCCTGAGTCATAGAGCGGAGATCGGTAGCGTAGCGCACCATCTCCGCCATGGGCACCTCAGCCTCGATGGTCGTCGTGCCGTCCCCTTCAGGATTCATCCCGTGCACGCGCCCGCGCTTGGTAGACAGATCCCCCATGATGTCCCCGGTGTATTGCTCCGGCACGCGCACCTCTACCCGCATCACCGGCTCCAGGAGGACGACGCCGGCCCGCTCGGCGGCCGCCTTGAAGGCCATGCTCCCGGCGATCTTGAAGGCCATCTCGGAGCTATCCACGGCGTGCTCCTTGCCATCGTAGAGGATGGCGCGCACGTCCACGATCGGGTAGCCGGCGATGACGCCCTCGGCCATGGCCTCCTGGATGCCCTTGTCCACCGCCGGGCGGAAGGAATGGGAGACCACCCCGCCGACGATGCGATCGGCAAACTGGTAGCCGCTCCCGCGGGGCAGGGGCTCCAGCTCCACGGAGCAGACGCCGTACTGGCCATGACCCCCCGTCTGGCGGACGAAGCGTCCATCGGCCTTGGCCGGGGCACGTAGCGTCTCGCGGTACGGGACGCGCAGGGGTTCGATCTTGAGATCGGCGCCGAACTTGCGCTTGATCCGCTCCACGGTGATCTCCACGTGGCTGTCGCCCATGCCGGCGATCACGGTCTGCCCCGTCTCGGCCTCGCGGTGCACCTTGATGGTGGGGTCTTCCTCCTGCATCCGCTGTAGGGCCGGGCCCATCTTGTCCTGGTCGGTGCGGGCCCTGGCCTCCAGGGCGGCGGAGTACACCGGCGCGGGGAACTCGATCGGCGGGAGGAGGAGGGGGTGTTCTCGCTGGCACAAGGTGTCACCGGTGGTGGTGAGCACCAGCTTGGCCACGGCGCCGATGTCCCCTGCCGGCACGCCGGTGGCGTTCTCCTGGCTCTTACCGCGCAGGGTCATGATGCTGCCAATGCGCTCTTCGCGCTCCTTTGTGGCGTTCCAGATGTGGCTGTCCGGCTGCAGCGTCCCGGAATAGACCCGGAAAAAGGTCAGGCGCCCGATAAAGGGGTCGGCCAGGGTCTTGAAGACCAGGGCGGCCAGGGGGCCGTCAGGACTCGGCGGCAGAGTCTCTGCCTGCTTGGTCTGGGCGTGCGTCGCCGTGACCGCCCCGGCCGCCACCGGCGAGGGGAGATACTCCACGATGGCGTTCAGGATCAGGGCGGTGCCCTTGTTGAGGGTGGCCGCCGCGGCAAAGACCGGGACGATCTTGCCGCTGAGTACTCCCTGGCGCAGCCCCTGCTTGATCTCCTCCTGCGTCAGGGCCTCGCCCCCAAGGTACTTGTTGACGAGCTCGTCGTCCGTCTCCGCCACCGCCTCCACCAGCTGCTCGCCGAGACGCTCCACCTCATCCGCCAGGTCGGCCGGGATTTCCCCTTCCAATGCCCGCCCGTTGTCCCCGAAGATCAGCGCCGTACGGGTGATCAGGTCCACCACGCCGCGGTAATCGTCACGCGACCCGATGGGGAGCTGCACCGGCACCACCCCCGTGCCGAAGCGCTCGCGGAGCTCCCCGACGGTGCGCTCGAAGCTGGCGTTCTCCCGGTCAAGACGGTTGACCACCATGATCCGAGGGAGCTGGCGCCGCTGGCACAGGTCCCAGGCCTGCTCCGTGCCAACTTCCACGCCGTCCACCGCCGAAGCCAGGATCACGGCGCCATCGACGATGCGCACCGTGGCCGCCACTTCGCCCACGAAGTCGGCATACCCCGGCGTGTCCACGACGTTGACCTTCACGTTCTGCCACTCCAGCGGCAGGAGCGTGAGGCTGGCGGACATGCCACGGCGCTGCTCGTCCGGGTCGTAGTCCGAGGTCGTCGTCCCTTCGTCTACCCGCCCCATCCGGCTGATTGCCCCGGCGGTGAACAGCAACGCCTCGGCGAGCGACGTCTTCCCGTTGCCCATGTGCGAAAGCAGTCCAACGTTGCGGATGGCTTCAGGCGAGTAGACCTTCATCGTTCCCGTCTCCCGACTGCGTGATAGGCCGGGCGCCTCCCTCGACAGCATGGCTTCGAGCCCCAGGTACGCACGCTGGCTGCAGCGCAACCGTCCCTCGGCCGCATTATACGCCGGCCGGCAGCGGTTACACTGCTGGGAGAGCGATGGCCGGGCTACCGCCGGTAAGGCCGGGGGAACCCCCGCGCCTCGTCCCCGCCTATGGGCTGTACTACCTGGACAACCAGCCCCTGGTGCTGCGCGCGGGGAGCGTCCCCTACTGGTCCGTCCCGCCCCAGGAGTGGGCCGAGCGCCTGCAGCGCCTGCGCGACGCCGGCTGCAACGCCGTACTGGCGACCGTCCCCTGGCGTTGGCATGCCCCGACCATGGGGCAGGCCGACCTGGCGGGCGCGACGCACCCCCAGCGCGACCTGGGGGCCTATCTCCATCTGGCGCAGCGCGAGGGACTGGTGGCTTTCCTGCGCCCGGGGCCGGCCGCGCCCTCGGCGGAGCGGGTCCATGCCGGGGTCTCCCCGTCCGGGGCCGGCTATCCCCCCTGGCTGGCCAAAGCCATCCCCCAGGCCCTGGCCCGCGGGCCGGACGGGAGCCCGGCGGCCCGGCCGCAGGGGCAGGTGTTCTCCCTGCTGCATGAGGCCTACCTGGCCCGCGTCGAAGAGTGGTACGGGCAGGTGGCGGCCACCGTCAGGCCGCTGCAGAACCGGCCGGTGGTGTCCTGGCATCTCGACCGCCAGGCCGGGCTGCCCTTCAGGGGGCGCATCGGAGAGCTGGACTTCAACCCCCATACCGTGGCGCGCTACCGTGCCTTTCTGGAGGGACGCTACGAGAACGCCGGCGTGCTGGCCCGGGAGTGGCGCCGGGACGTCGCCGGCTTCGGGCTCGTTCTCCCCCCCCGAGACCGGCGCTCGCATGGCGAGCTGGCCGATTGGCAGGCCTTTCTCGAAGCATGGGTGGCCGAATACCTGGAACGGCTGCGTGGTCTGGCGCGCCGGCTGGATATCACCGTGCCCCTGGCGACCGACGACCCCGCAGATTACGCCAGCCCGCAGAACCCGCGCCTCAAGGGCGGCGTCGTCGATCTCTTTGGCTACGACCTCTATGCCGACGACCCCGATGCGTCTGATGCCGGCGCACCTCCGGCAGCCAGCCGGGGAGATGACCCTCGAAGAGGGTCGCGTGGCGTCCCCAGCGCCACGCCTGGAACCCATTCGCCCGGCCCGTTCGCCGGTTCCCAGGGGGCCCTGCGCTTCGAGCCCTTCAGCGCGGTGGATCGTCCGCTGACCTGCTGGCTGGCCGGCCCGTTCGCCGGACCGGCTCGTGGCGGGGAGGGGACGAGTCATCTCGCTACCCTCCACGACCTCGTTGGTGGTCTGGCCCACGGCGTCAAGGGCTACGGCATCCCCTTTGAGGGCGCGCCGGGAGGGAGCGCCCTCCCCGCAGCGGAAGCGGCCCTCGTCCGGCTGCAGCGCTGGCTGGAGTCGGCAGGCGAGGAGCTGACCGCCTCGGTCGAGGTCCGGGACGCCCTGGCCTACCTGGACTATCCGCCCTACAGCCGGCTCGTGCCGGACGACTTCCCAGCTCCCAGGGGCCGGTGGCCAGGATCCCCTCCCCCGGCCGTGCCGCGGGACCGGCGCGCCCGCTATGGCCTCCACGCCTTACTCCTGACCTGCGGCTACAACCCCAGTATCGTAGACCTACAGGACGTTCCGGACGCCGAGCTGGCAGAGTTCCCGGCGGCCGTGTTCCCCTCTCTCGGCTACCTGGCGGTGGAAGACTACGGCAAGCTGGTCGTCTTTACCCTGCGCGGTGGAACCCTGGTGACCCTCCCCCAGCCGGCGACGCGTCAGCCGGACGGGACGTCCCTGAACACCCGGTTTCTGTGGCCCCACCAGGCGGACGACGTTGAGTTCCTGGCCCCCGGCGTGGGGGACGTCCCGAGCGTGAGGCGTTGGGCCGGCCGCCTGCTGGGGCACGTGATTGGCCGAGCGAGGGCGGGCGGGGCACCGCCCGGCTCCCGTCTGCGTACGGCGTGGGGGGGGACTGGCCGGGGCCCTGATGGGCTGGACTCTGATGGGCTAGGCTCTGACGGCCTGGACCCTGACGGGCGCTTGCTGACCTTTCCCGGGGCCGGTCAGCCGGTGGTGCGCTACGGGCGTCGGGGGGCGGGTGAGGTGCCCCGTGCGGCTACCGAGACCTTCCAGGCCCAGGTGCTCCTGGAGCATGGCCCGCTCCCGGCGGCCTACCGCGTGCAGGTGCGCAGCGGAACCTCCACCGTCGTGGGGACGTGGCTCGGCGGGGCCTACGCCACCCCTCGCTACGCCCTTCTGGCGCCCGAGACCCGCCTGGCCCTGCGTCGCTTCGCCCTGGGCCTGTTTGCAGAGGCGGTGCCCCGCCAGGTTGTGCCCCAGGAGCGCCTGGAGCTGGAAACGATCGTCCGTCTCAGCCCGGACGGGGGCTGCCTCCTCTTTGTGGTCAACCGCCTGGGGGCCCAGAGCGGCTGGATCCACTTCCCCTCGCCGGCCGCCCTCAACCTGGCCGACGATCTGCGCGCCGAGGTGCTCTTTAGCGCCGCCGGCTCCCAGGTCGTGGCCGGCACCGGCGCCGTGCGCCTGGACGTTCGGGCAGGGGACGCCCTCGTCGTCCGCCTCCACTGAGCCGGCAGGCCCGAAGTCCCAGGTCTCAAGCTACCTCCCCGGCGGCCTCTATAATCCCCCCTGTTCTGCCTCTCCCATGTACACCTGTGTACACCTGTACGGGTGTAGGTGTGCAAGAGAGAACGCGAGTAGTGGATCAGATGGGAAAGCGCAGCCGGCTGGTGATCAAGGTGGGGACGGGCGTCCTCACCGGTGATGGCCAGGATCTCAGCCTGGAGGGCATGGGCAACCTGGTGCGCCAGATCGCCGCCCTGCTCGGCGGGGGGCATCAGGTGCTCCTGGTCAGCTCAGGGGCCATCGCCGCCGGGCGCGCCCGCCTGACAGTGCGTCCCCCGCGCGGGGACATCCCCAGCAAGCAGATGCTGGCGGCCGTCGGGCAGCACGTCCTGATGCAGACCTACGATCAGCTCTTCGGAGATCATGGCATTACCGTGGCCCAGACGCTCCTGACCAAGGGCGACCTGCGCGACCGGCAGGGGTATCTCAACGCCCGCACCACCTTGATCGGGCTGGTGGAGCACGGCGTCCTCCCCATCATCAACGAGAACGACGTCGTTGCCGTGGACGAGATCCGGGTGCAGCCCGGGAGGGCAGCGGACGGCGCCGGACGGGAAGACGACCGCCTGTTCGGCGAGAACGACAACCTGGCGGCCATGGTGGCCAACCTCGTGGACGCTGACCTCCTGGTCAACCTGACCAATACCGGGGGCCTCTATACCAGCGACCCGCGCCACGATCCGGCGGCCAGGCTGATCCCCGAGGTGAGGCGCATCAATCACTGTATCGAGGCCCTTGCCGGGGGCGCCGGGACGCGTCAGGGCACCGGGGGGATGCGCACCAAGATCGAAGCGGCCAAGCTCGCCACCGCCTCTGGCATCGCCGTGGTCATTGCCCCGGGTAGCGAGCCGGACGTCCTGGTGCGCCTGGCGGCCGGGGAGACGATTGGCACCCGCTTCCATCCCGCCGTCAGCCGCCGTGAGGCGCGCAAGCGCTGGATCCTCTCCGCCATCACCAGCCGGGCCGCCCTCCACGTGGACGCCGGGGCCGCCGCGGCCATCCGCCACCGTGGACGCAGTCTCCTGGCCGCCGGCGTGCGCGAGGTCAGTGGACGCTTTCAGCGCGGCGACCCGGTGGGCGTTATCGGCCCCGGGGGCGAGCGCATCGCCTGCGGCCTAGTGAGCTACGACGCGGCCGAGCTGCATCGCATCGCCGGGCGACACTCAGGGGGCATCGCCGACGTCCTGGGCCACTCGTATGGCGAGGAGGTCATCCACCGCAACAACCTGGTGCTGCTCGATCCCCTCCCTGGGGAGGCGGGGGCGCAGCTCCCGGCCGGGGACGCCGAGACCTGAGCGGGGTAGGGGGCCCTAGAGCATGCGGTTGCGGTTGATGGTCAACCGGAACTCGCAGTCTAGAAACTTGACCGCCCGGCGGATAAACACCATCCGGTTCAGGAAGATCTCGAAGTACTCCATCAGCGACGCGATCTTGGTGTCAATGCTCATCTCCAGCTCGACGCGCTTCGTCTCGCCGTCGACGCGCACGAAGCTGTGTTGGCTGGCGAAGTTGACCCGGTCATGAATGTCGAACTTGGCGGGGTTCGTCTCACGCACCCGGCTGCGGTGGACATCGGCCTTGTCGGCGATGTTCAGGGCCGCCGAGATCTCCCCTACCGGGTCCCCCGTGGTCTCCTCATGGTTGCCGATGGCCCCCATGACTACGGCCACTTCCTCGATCGCCATGCCGTTCCCTAGCAGGACGTCCTTGGCCATCAGCGCCCCGGCCGTGGCGTGGTCGCGCCGGCTCACACAGTTCCCAATGTCATGCAAGTAGCCGGCGATGGCGGCCAGCTCGCAGGTGCGTTCCGGGTACCCCAGACGCTGCAGGATGTTACGCGCGATGTTGGCCACGAGTGAAGTATGGCGCTGCCCGTGCTCTGTGTAGCCCAGGATGCCGAGTTGAACATCGGCGCGTTTGATGAACGCCTGCACCAGCGGGTCGCGGCGCAGGCCCTCGAAGGTGACGAGCTGCAAGGCTGCCCCATTCGTCCCGCTGGGCGTCTTGGCGCCGACCGTGGTGGCGGTGTCCAGGGTGTTCCTGGGTACGGCCGGTGCCGGGAGGGGGGCTGCCGTGTTGGGCGTCAGGATGGGCGTGGCCCCGCTCGGTGCCGGCTTCACTGCCCCCGCCGCTGCCCCTGAGGTTGAGGGGGATTCCGGCAGGGCCTCTGTGGTCGTCCCCGTATCCGGCCCGCTGTCCGAGGAAGGGGAGGGGATGTCCCGGTTGGAGGGAGGGGGACCAGGCGGTGGCATGGTAGTCATCGTCGTTGGAGCCATAGCGCGCCCCGCCTGCCCGCACCGGCCGGAATAGCCACACGTGGGGACGTCACGGTGCCCCCCTACCAACGCCGGGAGACACCGGGTGAAGAGCACTGGTCATATCGTATACTCGTGCACAGCGAGCGCAGAGCCTTGGTACAGCGCGTCCAACACGCGGGGCTGCTGATCGCCCGTCCAGCGGGCCGTTCCGACTCCCTCGCCGTCCAGACACCGCCACCTCAGCGCCGCCGCCAGCGCCACGTCTCGTGGTGGGCGCGGCCGCTAGAGCGTTCGCTCCTCTTGGGCACGCTCATCGCCGGGAGCACCCTGATTGCCGGTGCCGGAGTGGATCAAGCGTATCAGAATCGCACCCTGCCGGGCATCCACTACAAGGAGCTTTCTCTGGCCGGCCTCTCCGAGGCCCAGGTCAAGGGAGTGATCGAGGTGCACGCCGCGCCTCTGCTCAGCGCGCCGGTGGTCTTCGTCCACGGCGAACGGGAGTGGCGCCCGGGGGCGAGGGAGATCGGCCTGGCGATTGATACCGAGGCTATGGCACAGGAAGCCATGGGCATACGCCACGGGATACCCATGGCCCTGCGCCTGCCACACGCCCTGTACCTCGGAGCGGTACGGCCGGAGATCCCCTTGCGGGGCACGCTTGACGAAGGGCAGCTCACTGCCTTTCTTAACGCAGCGGCGGCCGAGGTGGACCGCGCCCCGGTCAACGCTGCCCTTTCGGTGCGCAACGGGGCGCTGGTCGTCGGGCAATCAGCCCCCGGGCAGCGTGTCGACATCGCCGAGACGGCGCGGCGGGTGCATCCCCCCAGCACGCTGGACGAGCCCCAGCGCGTAGAGCTGGCCGTCGTCGCCGTCCCCCCGGCCGTGGCCGAAGCGGCGATCGCCGAGGCCCAGGCCGTGGCCAGCAAGATCTTGGCCGCTCCCCTGACCGTAAAGGCGGCGAGTCGGAGCTGGACGCTGTCCCCGGCAGACCTGGGGGCGATGCTGGACTTCAAGCGCGTCCCCGGGGCGGTGGCAGGGGATCAGGAGCGCCTCATCGCCAGGCTGAACGAGCAGAAGGTCGCCGCGTACGTCCGCTCCCTGGCGGCGCAAGTCGACCGGGCCCCTCAGGACGCCCAGCTCCGGTGGTCAGAGGGGGGCGTCGCCATCTTGCGCGAGAGCCGCGACGGGGTCAAGCTGGAGCAAAGTCAGGCCACGGCCGCCCTGATCGCTCAGGCCCTGCTCGACGAGCGGGAGGTCGTCCTGAAGACGACCATCACCAAGCCCCAGGTGGCCAGCGACAACCTACCGCAGCTGGGCATCCGGCAGCTCCTGGCCACCGGCTCATCGAAATTCGCCGGCTCCTCTCCCGAGCGGGTCAATAACATCCGGGTGGCGGCCAACCGCCTGAACGGGACGATCATCCCCGCCGGGTCGACCTTCTCGTTTCTCAGCGCCCTGGGCCCAATCACCAAAGAAAACGGCTACCAGGAGGGCTTGACCATCCAGGGCGATGCCACCGTCCCCGGCATCGGGGGGGGCGTGTGCCAGGTATCCACCACTGCCTTCCGGGCTGCCTTCTTCGCCGGGCTTCCTATTGTGGAGCGGCATCAGCACACCTACCGCGTCAGCTACTACGAGCAAGACAAGAGCCCCGTGGGCTTTGACGCCGCCGTCTACAACCCGGGGGTCGATCTGCGCTTCAAGAACGATACCGAAGGGGCGATCCTGATCCAGACCGGCGTCGATACGGCCAGCTCCACCGTGGCCTTCCGCTTCTTCGGCACGCCCACCGGGCGTGAGGTCAGGCTCGAGGCCGCAAAGGCCAACGAGGTCAAGGCCGGGCCGCGCCTGCCGGACGGCACCGACGCCACCCTCCCCAAGGGCACGCGCAAGCAGGTAGAGTGGAGCTCCGATGGAGCCGACGCAACCATCCGCCGCACCTTGCTGCAGAACGGACAGGTGACCGGCGGGGACACCTTCTTTAGCCGCTATTCGCCCTGGCGGGAGAAGTGGGTGGTCGGCACCGGCGCCTGACCGCTCGCCTGACCGTCGACGGTCAGGTCCCGGTGCCGGGTGATCCCGCCGGGCTGGGCTCGTCCGTGGGCTCGGTGACCATCAGTGGCCCGGGCGAGGGCCTGACCACCACCGCCCCTGTCACGTTCGTGCCGGTGCTCGTGCCGGTCGGCTGCGGAACCGCCGTTGTGGTGGCGGTCTCCCCCACCGGTGCGGCCGG
Organism: Chloroflexota bacterium; assembly: GCA_030447525.1. Classification (GTDB taxonomy): domain Bacteria; phylum Chloroflexota; class UBA11872; order UBA12225; family UBA12225; genus JAUJOR01. The sequence continues at coordinate 522,652 of JAUJOR010000001.1, forward strand.
CGAGGTCTCGTAGCCCAGGAGGGTGTTGAACCGCTCCACCAGGCGGGCGCGAAGCGTGCGCCCGTCGGTGGGGGCCAGAAACACGGCCGCCGTACCGGCGGCCAGGGCGCCGACGAGCAGCCCGCTGACAAAGGACAGGGCATCTTCGCCAGAGCTGCGCCGGCGCCGCGCCAGGGCGGGGAAGCGCTCGCCCAGGGCTTCGCTCAGGGCCGGGAAGCGATCCCCGAGCGCCTCCGCCAGGGCCGGAAGGCGGTCACCAAGGCGATCGCCTAGGGTGTCCGCCAACGACTCGACGGCCCCCTCAACTGTCCCGGCAGCGCGCTGGATCCGTGAAGCCATCGTCTCGTTCACCTTCGTACGGCGTCAGGTTTCTTGGGCCCTCCACCGCCGGGTGGCGGCGAGGGGAGAGGGCAATTCACAAGCCGTGCAGGACGGGACCTGCCGGCGACCAGCGCCCTCCGGAGTGTCAGGACCCTAACACGGCCCGGAGAGGGGGCGCAACAGACTGTAGCCGCGTGATGTCGTCTGAGGCACGCTTTCTATAGCTCCCGTGCGTACGTCATTGGTAGATGAGAGAGATAGACCAGATCAACGATGCTCCCAGGAGCGCCCTGATCCTGCTTAGCCCCGCTGGCCACGGCGCGTTGAGCTTGAGGGGAACGCTCGTCCGGAAGCCGGCGTGCCGGGTGCTACGGGCGGTCAGAGTGAGGCTGAGCGGCGGGCGTTCACCACGGAGAGGAGGAGCCAGGCGCCCAGGCTCGCTTCGATGACGTGCACGTCCCCCAGGGTGGGGAGGCCGGTGCCGAGCAGGACGGCGGCCAGGTTGCCGGCGGAAAAGCCAAACAGGCCGAAGGGGGCCAGGTGCAGGGGCGAGCGCCCCTCTTGGGCGAAGGCCGTGTGGAAGACGAAGACGTTGAGGGCGGCGAGCACAAAGGCCAGGGCCCAGGCGGGTGGCACGGCGGTCAGCGGGGCGGGCATGGCTTGGGTGCTGCTCCCTTCAACTCAGCCAAGCAGAGGGCGCAGGCCGAACCAGGCGCCGGCCAGCACGGCCAGCAGGAGCCAGAGCCCGAGCAAGCGGGGGAGGTGTCTGGCCAGGCTTGGCCGGCGCCAGGCGACCCAGATCACTGCGGAAAGGGGCCACAGGCCCATCAGCGGGCCGGCGACGAGCGCCACCTGGGCCCCGTCGGCCGACAGGCCAAAGGGCGAGCGGCCGGCCAGGGCCAGGGCCCCGGCCGCGAGGCTCAACCCGGCGGCTCCCCCCGCCAGCGCCCCTGCGCCGTAGGCCAGGGCGACGTCCCACCAAGGCCACCGCCGTGCCAGCGCCGCCCGTCGCTGGAGGGTCAGTCGGGACGACCCGCCCCCGTCTACGGCACGAGGTAAGGGCGCCCGGTGAGACGGCGACGTGCTGGCAGAAGGGATTGTGGTGAGCACACGCTCCATCGTTCCACCGGCCGGGCGGTAGGGCATCCCGATTGCATTCGCTGCGAGTGCCCGGCAGGGCACAAGTGCCTGCCCTGTAGAACGGATCAGCGCACGCGCTGATAGCCCAGACCGGCGGCCAGGCCGGTAAAGAGCCAGAACGACAGGTTCTGGAGGACGGCCGGTGCCAGGGCGAAAAGACGCATGTCCAGTGGGACGGGAAGGGCGGACGTACGAAGGAGGAGGGGGATCAGCCATCCGGCGTAGGCCCCCAAGACCAGAGCCAGCAGGCCCACCAGGTACGCCAGGCGGCGGGTGCGCCGGTTGACCAGGGGAGACAAGGACTGTCCGGCGGCCCCTCCGGTGACCACGGCGACCAGGACGATGAAGAGAATAGACCCCAAGAGACTGGCAATCCCTCCGCCGAGCAAGGCGATCCCAAAGACCTGCCCCAGGCGCCGGGCAAAGGCCCGCTGGGCGAAGTCACGGCGTACCCCGGCGCACTCGTAACAGCGCTGGCCGGCCACGGTGTGGATCAGGCAGTCAGGGCAGAAGGGGCGCTCGCAGCGCCCGCAGGCGACGTACGTCTCCCGGTCGGGATGATTGGTGCACTGGCGCGGTCCCGGCTGGGCCAGGACGCTCACTCCCTCGCCCGGCGCACTCCGGCTCGGGGCGCTGGCCGGGGAGCGTCCGGGAGACGGCGGCGATGAGGCGGAGGCGGTCATCTTAGCTCCGCCCGGCGACGACGGCGGCACCGGGCTCCGGCACCGCCCCGGAGGCTCCGAGGCGCGGCCCCTGGGGCTCTAGAGAGGCGGGTGACATCGCTTGCAGGGCGGCGATGGCCGGTGTGAGTTCGGCCAGGACGCGATCGATCTCGGCGGGCGTGTTTTCCCGCCCCACCGTCAGGCGCAGGGAGCCACGGGCCAGCTCCGGCGGGAGCCCCAGGGCGGCGATGACGTGCGACGGCTCCAAGGCCCCGGAGGTGCAGGCCGATCCGCTGGAGGCGAAGATGCCCTTCATGTCCAGGCTCAGGAGGATGCTTTCCCCTTCCACATGGTGGAACGCGAAGCTGGCATTGTTGGGCAGGCGCTGCGTCGGGTGGCCGGTCAGCTCGCACCGCGGGATGCTCCCTAGTACGCCGGCGATCAGCCGGTCGCGCAGGCCCTGGAGGTGGACATTCGCCGCCGGCAAGTCGGCGTACGCCAGGCGCAGAGCCGTGGCCAGACCCACGATCCCGGCGGTATTCTCCGTGCCCGCCCTGCGGTTGCGCTCCTGGGCGCCGCCCTGCTGCTGGGGCTGCCAGCGCGTCCCCGAGCGAACGTAGAGGACGCCCACTCCCTTGGGGCCGTAGAACTTGTGGCCGGACAGGGAGAGGAGGTCGACCCCCAGGCGGTTGACGCCCAGATCCAGGGCGCCGGCGGCCTGCACCGCGTCGGTGTGAAACGGGATCTTGCGCCCCCGGGCAACGCGGGCGATCTCCGCCAGGGGCTCGATCGTGCCGATCTCGTTGTTGGCGTACATCACCGAGATGAGCACCGTCTTCTCGGTGATGGCGGCGGCCACGTCCGCGGGGTCGACCAGGCCGTGGCGGTCGACCGATACGTAGGTGGTCTCGAACCCGAACTGCTCCAGCCACTCGCAGGTGTGCAAGACGGCGTGGTGCTCGATCTTGGTGGTGATGATGTGATTGCCCCGCGCCCGGCTGGCCAGGGCCACGCCCTTGATGGCGGCGTTGTCCGACTCCGTCCCGCCACTGGTGAAGATGATCTCCTGCGGCCGAGCGCCCAGCACCGCGCTCACTTCCTCGCGCGCCGTATCGATCGCCCGGCGAGCCTCCCGGCCGGCCTGGTAGACGCTCGACGGGTTGCCGGCCCTGTCTGTCCAATATGGGAGCATGGCGGCCAGCACCTCCGGCCGTACCGGGGTAGTGGCCGCGTGGTCGAGGTAAATGGCCGGTTGCGTCCCGCTCTCGCGCATCATGCTCCTCTCATCTTATCACCGCGTATCACCGGCCGTTGGCCCCGCCGACATCTGCGCTGGACTCCTGGCGCGGCCGGGACTTTGTGATAGAATGCACAAAGCCCTCCAGGTGGCCGGGGGAGGTTGTCGCGGGAGGTGAACCGCAGGGGCGTCGGCCGCCGGGACGGAAAAGGCGCTAACATGGTGCGGTTGCGGGTGCGGAAGGTTCCCGTGGGGTGGCCGGGACCTCGGTGGCGCGAGGGGCGGGTCGGTGCAGGCGATCCAGGCGAGGGGACTAGCGATGCCGTTTGACTACGTTCCGATCCTAGTGCAGGTGATGATCGCCTTTGGCATCGCCCTCAGCGTCGTGGCCATCTCCAACTTCCTGGGGACGAAGCGTCCCTCGGCCGCGAAGCTGGCCCCCTACGAGTCCGGTATGGCCCCTGTGGGCATGGCCTGGCGGCGCTTCCCGATCAAGTTCTATCTGACCACCATGCTGTTCGTGATCTTCGACATCGAGGTGATCTTCTTTTTCCCCTGGGCGGTGCTGCTGCGTCATATGAGGGCCGGCGGCCCGGAGGTGGTCTGGTTCTTCGTGGCCGAGATGCTGGTGTTCGTCGCCTTCTTGCTCCTGGGGTACGTGTACATCTTGAAGAGGAGGGCCCTCGAATGGGACTGACGCCGCAGATGCCCCCGGCCAGTCCAGGACTGCGCTGGGAGCCGGCGCCGGAGCAGCCGGACGCCCTGCGCACGGTGGCGAACATCAACCGCAACCCGTTCTCCGGCGGGCAGTTCACCGGGGAGTCCGGGGTCGTGCTCACCAACGTGGACAAGGCGGTGGGTTGGGCGCGGGCGAACTCGATCTGGCCCATGCTGTTCGGGCTGGCCTGCTGCGCCATCGAGATGATGGCCATGAGCGCCTCTAAGTTCGACGTCTCGCGCTTCGGCGCGGAGGTGTTTCGCTCCTCGCCCCGTCAAAGCGACCTGATGATCGTCGCCGGGCGTGTATCAAAGAAGATGGCCCCCGTGCTGCGGCAGCTCTACGACCAGATGCCGGAGCCGAAGTGGGTGCTTTCGATGGGCGCCTGCGCCTCGTGTAGCGGCGTGTACAACAACTACGCCCTGGTGCAGGGGGTGGATCGCATTGTCCCGGTGGACGTCTACATCCCCGGCTGCCCCCCCCGACCGGAGATGGTCATCGATGGACTGATCAAGCTGCAGTCCAAGATCGAGCACGACAAGCAGTTCGGGAAGAAGATCGAGCGCTCCCCGGTGGCTGCCGTCACGGGTTAAGGAGCCGCCGGCAGACGGCGGGCCAGAGCGGCTAAAGGGGCCAGCGAGAGGCTGGACAATCAACCGTCCAGCCGGGGGAGAGGACGACAAGGCAATGGGCACCTCGCCGGGGCAGAGCTCGACCGGCACCCAGACGGTGCCGGGGCAGACCCCACAGACGGAGCCCCCAGCGGCGCTGGGGCCGGTCTATGCGGAACACTTGCAGCGTCTGCTGGACCGCTTCTCAGAGGCCACCGTGCCGGCCTGGCGCTACGCCGATGGCATCCCCACGGCCAGCGTGCCGGCCGAGCGCCTGGTGGAAGTGTGCGCCTGGCTGCGGGACGGATCAACCCCGCGCTTCGAGCTGCTGATCGACGTCTGTGGTGCCCATTGGCCGACGCGCCAGCTCCCCTTCGAGGTGACCTACCTGTTCCATTCCGTGGACACCAACCTGCGCCTGCGCCTGAAGTGCTCCGCCGGCGGAGAGACTCCCACCCTGCCCACCATTTGCGATGTCTACCCGGCGGCGAACTGGCCGGAGCGGGAGATCTGGGACATGTTTGGCGTCGTCTTCGAGGGACACCCCGACCTGCGTCGCATCTTGACGCCGAACGACTGGGAGGGCCATCCCTTGCGCAAGGACTTTCCGCTGGGGGAGGAGCCGGTGGAGTTTTACCGATCCCCGGCCATCACCCCGTCCGTCTCGGCCGAGGCCGGCGGTGGCGCCGGCACCGAGTAGCACCCGCGTATCACGCCCATTCGCAGACGAGAACGCGCCCGTCTTTGGCCCCCTCCCGGCGCGCCACGTGCCGGGAGCTTAGAAGCGGGCAAAGGCAGGCCGGCAGGCTCTCCGTAGGTCCGGTAGGCCCATAAGGAAGGACACGACGCCGATGGTCATGCTGTCAGAGACCCAGACCGAGTCCGGGCGGATGATCCTCAACATGGGCCCGCAGCATCCCTCGACGCACGGCGTGTTGCGCCTGCTGTTGGAGCTGGAGGGGGAGGAGGTCGTCAACTGTGTCCCGGACATCGGCTTCTTGCACACCGGCATCGAGAAGACGATGGAGTCGCGCAACTACCACCAGGCCATCGTCCTCACCGATCGCACCGATTACCTGTCTCCGTTGACGAACAACCTCTCTTACATCCTGGCTTGCGAGAAGTTGTTTGGCATAGAGCAGGACATCCCCGTGCGGGCCCACGTGATCCGCGTGATCATGTGCGAGCTGAGCCGCATCGGGAGCCACTTGATCTGGCTGGGGACCCAGGCCCTCGACCTCGGGGCGAGCACCGTGTTCCTGTACTGCTGGCGGGAGCGGGAGCAGATCCTATCCATCAACGAGGCCGTCTCAGGCGTGCGCATGATGACCAGCTACTTCCGCATTGGGGGCCTCTCGGCGGACGTGAACAGGGGTGACCCCAAGGCCGACAACCCGGCCGACCGGCTGAGCTTCGAGGACCGCGTGGCGGAGTTCGTGCGCATCATGCCCGGCCGGGTGGACGAGTATGAGCTCCTGCTGAGCCGCAACCCCATCTTCATGGACCGTACCCGCGGGGTGGGGACAATCACGAAAGAAGACGCCGTGCGCTATGCCTTTACCGGGCCCTGCCTGCGGGCATCCGGCATCCCGCTGGACATGCGCGTCGCTTACCCCTATTGCGGCTACGAGCAGTACGACTTCGACGTCCCGTTTAGCAACGAGGGAGACGTCTACGCCCGCTACATGGTGCGCCTGCGCGAGATGCGCGAGAGCGTGAAGATCATCCGCCAGGGTCTGGAGAAGCTGCGGGGGCTGGAAGGCCAGCCCATCCGCATCGACGACCCCAGGATCGCCTTTCCGAAGCGGGACAAGATCCACACCAGCATGGAGTCCCTGATTCACCACTTCAAGCTGGTCAGCGAGGGCCCGGTACCCCCGGCCGGGGAGGCCTACGCCGTGGTGGAGTCCCCGCGTGGTGAGCTGGGGACGTACGTCTTCAGCGACGGCTCCAACAAGCCCCATCGGGTGCGTTTCCGTGGCCCCGGCTTCTACAACCTCCAGGGTCTGCCGCGCCTGACCAACGGGCGCATGGTGGCCGACGTCGTCGCCTGCATCGGGAGCATTGACATCGTGCTCGGGGAGATTGATCGCTGATGCCCCTCAGCCAAGCCGTCAAGGACCTGGTGGTCAACGAGTACATCCCGCGCTACCCCACCAAGCGCGCCGCCCTGGTGATGGCCCTGTGGGCGGCGCAGAACGAGCAGGGGTGGCTTTCCAGCGAGACGTTCGAGGAGATCGGGGAGCTGCTTGACCTGGACGCGACGGACGTCAACGCCGTGGCCAGCTTCTACACCATGTTCCACCGGCGCCCAATCGGTCGCCAGCTGATCGAGGTCTGCGACAATCCCCCCTGCCTGGTCAACAACGCCCACGAGACGATGCAGCGCCTCTGCGATCGCCTGGGCCTGGAGAGCGCCGCCGGCCATGGGGGTGGGACGACCGCCGACGGGGAGTACACCGTGCGCTTCGCCGAGTGCCTCGCCGCCTGTGATATGGCCCCCGCCGTACAAGTGAACTATCGCTACTACGGACCCGTCCGGCCGGACGACGTAGAGCGCTTCCTGGCCAACATGGAGTCCTTTAGCATCGAGACGCCCATCCCCCCCGTCCCGGGGCAGTCCGGCCCGCCGGCCGGTGCCGCCGCGACCCCGGCGGGCATGGTCAAGGAGGGATAGCAGCCATGGCCCAGACACCGCCCCCGGCCTCGCCGGCGCCCGACGGGGCGCCACAGGGGGCCCCCCCGCCCGCCGTCCCATTCGAGCGCGTCCTGACCGCTGCCATGGGCCAGCCGGGGTCGCACGAGCTGGACCATTACCTCAGGCGGGGAGGCTACGTTGGGGCGCACAAGGCCCTCACCTCCATGACACCTGAGGAAGTCATCAAGGTAGTCACAGACAGCAAGCTGCGCGGGCGGGGCGGGGCGGGCTTTCCGGCGGGGATCAAGTGGAGCGGGACGCGGGGCAACCCGGCGCCGCGCTACCTGGTGGTCAACGCCGACGAATCAGAGCCAGGCACCTACGGCAACCGCTACGCCATGGACACCGACCCGCACATGCTCCTGGAGGGCATGATCATCTGCTCGTTCGCAGTGGGCATCAACCTGGCCTACATCTACATCCGTGGCGAGAACCTGCACGGCTACGAGACGCTGGAGCTGGCGGTACGCCAGGCGCGGGAGCGGGGCTACCTGGGTCGTGGTCTCTTCGGGACGGACTTCAATCTAGAGATCTACGTCCACCGTGGTGCGGGGGCCTACGTCTGTGGCGAGGAGACGGCCCTGATGGAGTCCCTGGAAGGGAAGCGGGCCCAGCCTCGTACCCGGCCGCCCCATCCCTTCCAGGTGGGCGGGGGGCTGTTCGGACGTCCCACGGTGGTGAACAACGTGGAGACGCTGATGTGCGTCCCCCACATCATCGTCCGAGGCGCGGAATGGTTCGCCGCCATCGGCTCCCCGAACTGCCCCGGTCCCAAGGTCTACTGCGTCAGCGGCAACGTCAACCGGCCGGGTATTTACGAGGCCCCTATGGGGCTGCTCCTGAGCGAGCTGATCTTCGGCGACGAGTACGCCCAGGGCGTGCCCGGCGGGCGCGCGGTGAAAGCCGTCTCGCCCGGGGCGCTGGCCTCGCCCCTGATCTCCGGGGGTGAGCTGGAGGTCAAGCTGGACGTGGATGCGGTGCGAGCGCCACCGTATCGCACGCAGCTGGGGGCGGGAGGGATCATCGTCTACGACGACTCGGTCTGCATGGTGGAGCTGCTCCTGCGAGCGGAGCAGTTTTTTGCCCACGAGTCCTGCGGCAAGTGCGTCCCCTGCCGTGAGGGGACGCATTGGATGGTGGACGTGCTCAGGCGCATCACCGCCGGTCGGGGGCGGGAGAAAGATCTCGACCTGCTCAACAACGTGGCCGGGAACATGAGTGGCCTCCCCTTCCACCAGCGCACCCTCTGCGCCCTGGCGGACTTCGCCGCCGGCCCGATGATGTCGGCCATCGGGAAGTTCCGCGAGGACTTTGACTACCACATCCGGGAGCAGGCCTGTCCGCAGCAGCGCCAGCTCGCGCACGCCTGAGCCTGTTCGCTGTTTCGGTGCGAGGAGTTCTGAGAGGACGGTTATGGCAGCCACCGCGCCGCCCACGACGGTGACCTTGACGATCGACGGGCAGGAAGTGACCGTGCCTCGTGGCACCCTGGTCATCGAGGCTGCCCGGCAGATCGGGATCGAGATCCCCGTCTTTTGCTACCACCCCAAGCTCAGCCTGGTCGGCGCCTGCCGCATGTGCTCCTGCGAGATCCAGATGCCCCCGCCGCCGGGTCAGCAGCCCCGCCCGCCGGGGATCCTGACCGCCTGCACGACGCAGGTGGCCCCCGGAATGGTGGTCAACACCCTGGGCCCGCAGTCGACGAAGCACCGCGAGGCGGTGATCGAGTTCTTGCTCATCAACCACCCCCTGGACTGCCCCGTCTGCGACGCTGGCGGGGAGTGCCCGCTGCAAGACAACTCCCACGCCTGGGGCCCCAAGGAGAGCCGATTCGAGGAGCACAAGCGCCTGGCCCGCAAGGGCGCGCCCCTCTCCCCCCTGGTGGTGCTCGACCAGGAGCGCTGCATCGTCTGCTACCGCTGCACCCGCTTCATGGCCGAAGTCCCCGGCCAGGCCGAGCTGGACTTCTTTAGCCGGGGCTTCAGCTCCCAGCTGCGGACGATCGATGACCAGCCGATGAAGTCCCACTTCCAGGGCAACATCATCGACTTGTGCCCCTGCGGGGCCTTGACCAGCGAGACCTACCGTTTCAAAGCCCGCCCGCACGACCTGGACCACGCCGATAGCGTGTGCGCTCAGTGCCCCGTGGGCTGCAACATGATCATCGATAGCCGTTCCAACGAGGTGGTGCGGGTGCGTCCCCGCCAGAATGAGGCGGTGAACGAGATCTGGCTGTGTGACAAGGGGCGCTTCGGGCAATACTACTTCAGCAGCAAGGAGCGCATCGCCCAGCCTCACGTGCGCCAGGACGATCAGCTTCGTCCCGCTTCCTGGTCGGAGGCCATCGGCTCGGCCGCCGTAGCTCTACAGGGAGTAAAGGGGCGTTACGGGGGCCAGGCCATCGGCGTGATCGGCGGGCGCAACCTGACCAACGAGGACTGCTACGCCCTGGCCCGCTTCGCCAGCGAGGTGCTAGAGACCCCCAACGTCGACCACCGCACCGGGGCGCGCCACACGGCGGCGAATCCCCTGGCGGAGCACGGCCTGGATGCCTTCAACAGCCCCTTTGTGGACGCCGAGGGCGCCGGGGCGATCATGCTCCTGGGCACGGACGTCTACGAAGAGATGCCGGTCTTCTGGCTGCGTATCCGCAAGGGGGTCAAGAACGGCGCCAAGCTGATCATCGCCAATCCCCGGGCGACGGAGGCCGACCGAGTGGCCTTCCACCGCCTGCGCCACCGCCCGGGCGCCGAGCTGGCCGTGCTGCGGGGCCTGCTGGCGGCCCTGGTGGAAAGCCCTCCCCTGGAAGGCCCTGCCGCCGTGGAGGCATCGCCCCCCGCGGCGTTGGAAGGGACCCAGCCGGCCCAGGCGCCGCCCCCGCCAACGCGCGACCTGTCCGGCCTACGCGATGCCCTGGGCGACGCCTCCGTGGAGGGGGCGGCCGAAGCCTGTGGCGTCACCGCCGAGACCCTGCGTGCGGCGGCCGCGACCCTGGCCGGGGCGCGCAATCCGTTGATCTACGTCGGGGCTCGCCTGGCCATCCGGGCGGACGCCCCCGGCCTGGCGGCGGCCCTGGTGAACCTGGCCACGGCCCTGGGGCAGCGGCGGGCGGTCAGTTTTTTCCCCGAGGGGGCCAATGCCCGCGGGGCGGCCCTGGCCGGTCTCGTCCCCGGCGAAGGGGGTCTGCCGGCGGGAGAGATCATCGCCCAGGCGGCGGCGGGCAAGATCAAGGCCCTGTACCTGGTGGGGGAGAACGTCCTGGCGACTCATCCGGACGCCGAGCAGGCTCGCCAGGCCCTGGCCAATGCCGAGGTGGTGGTGGTGCACGAGCTCTTCCCTACCGAGACGGCGGCGCTGGGGGCGACGGTGGTCTTTCCCGCCACCAGCCTGGGGGAAAAGGACGGGACGTTGACCAACGCCGAGGGGCGCATTCAGACGGTGCACTATGCCCTGCGCACGGAATCTTCGGCCCGTCCAGACTGGCGCATTCTCAGCGATCTCTCGGGCGAGATGGGGGCTTCTTTGGGGTACGCCGCCGCCGTTGAAATCACGCGCGACCTGCTGGCCGACGTCCCGGCCTATGCCCCGCTGGCGGATGGGGCGATCCCGGCCGAGGGGGTCATCGTCCGCCAGCACGGCGGGGAGGCGTCTGATGGGACGGGCACTGGCGGCCCGAACGCCTCCTGGGGAGCCTACGTCCCAATCCCAGAGGGGCCGGCCCTGGCGCCCCCTCCGGGCCAGGAGGGGCTGACCCTGGTGACGTACGGCGAGCTGCTGGGCGACGAGAGCACCCTGCAGGATGTGCCGGAAGTCTTGGAGATGGTGCCGGAGCCATACGTGGAGGTGAACCGCCAAGACGCCGCCCGCCTGGGGCTCACGGAGGGACGGCTGGTCCGCCTGCGCACCGCCAGGGGGGGCGTTGAGCGCCGGCTGCGGGTCAACGGGCGTTGCCCGGTAGGGGTCTGCTATACCCCCGACAACCTGGGGCGGCCGCGGGTGAACATGATCCTTGATTGGGCGCAGCCCTTCCCTACCGTGACCCTTGAGCCGGTACGCGAGGGGGTAGCGGCCGAAGCCCTGGCCGAGGCTGGAGACTAGGCGCCAATGCTTGCAGCGATCGACTGGAACGTCGTCTTCATCGTCCTGCTGGCCTTTGTCAAGGCCTTTGTCATCGTCAACGCCCTGTTGGTGGCCTTCGCCTACATGACCTGGACGGAGCGTAAGGTGATGGGGCGCATGCAGGTGCGCATCGGGCCCAACCGCGTGGGCCCGTTTGGCCTACTGCAGCCTATCGCCGACGGGATCAAGCTGGCCCTCAAGGAAGACATCACCCCTTCCCAAGCAAACGTGTGGATCCACACCATCGCCCCTCTCCTTTCCCTGGTGCCGGCCTTGATCATCTTCGCCGTCATCCCCATTGGCCCCTCTATTCCTCTGGGGGACAATCGCTCGTGGACGTGGTACATCGCCAACATCAACGTCGGGTTCCTCTACGCCACGGCCATCGCCTCGCTGGGGGTGTACGGGATCGTCCTGGCCGGCTGGGCCTCGAACAATAAGTACTCGCTGTTGGGGGGGCTGCGGGCCTCAGCGCAGATGATCAGCTACGAGCTTCCCCAGGGCCTGGCGGCCCTCTCGGTGATCGTCATGGCCGGGACGATTAACCTCTACGAGATCGTGGAGCAGCAGAACAGGAACTTCCTCCCCTACGTCCTCTTACCCACCGGCCTGGTCGCCTTCGTGATCTACCTCATCTCTGGAATCGCCGAGGCTAACCGGGCCCCCTTCGATCTTCCCGAGGCGGAGGGGGAGCTGGGCGCCGGCTTCCACACTGAGTACTCCGGCTTCAAGTGGTCGATGTTTTTCATGGCTGAGTACGTCAACATGGTCAACATCGCCGCCCTGGCCGTAGTCCTCTTTCTCGGTGGATGGTGGCCGGCGGTCGATCAGCTCGGTCCGGTCCTGGCCGGGATCTTGGGGCCGATCATCTTTATCCTCAAGCTGGCCCTATTCGTCTTCTTTTATATCTGGCTACGGTCGACCTTGCCCCGTCTGCGCTTCGACCGGCTGATGGCCCTGGGGTGGAAGGTGCTGCTCCCCCTGGCCCTGGCGAATCTCGTCCTGACGGCCCTGTGGGTGGCCTTCTGGCCCATTGGATGGTGGCCCTTCGCTTAGGGTGCGCCCAGAGTTCGCCTAGAGCCAGAGTTCGCGTAGAGATAGAGTTCGCGTAGAGATAGAGATCGAGATAGAGAGTAGGGAGATCTAGCGTGGCTTTTGTGGAACTCAAGGCGCCCCCCCCGCCGGGCAACCCGGTCTCCGAAGCCGTCGCCGACCTGACGGCGATTGCTAAGGGCCTGGGCCTGACACTACGGTACTTCTTCACCAAGCCCGTGACCTTACAGTACCCGGAGGAACGTCCCAGCCTGCCGGCGCGTCACCGCGGGCGCCACGAGTTGGAGCGTCACGAGAATGGGCTGGAGAAGTGCGTCGGGTGCGAGCTGTGCGCCCTCGCCTGTCCCGCCAAGGCCATCTTCGTCCAGGGGGCCGAGAATCCCCCGGAGGCCCCCATTTCCATTGGGGAGCGGTATGCCGAGACGTACGTCGTGAACATGATCCGCTGTATCTTTTGCGGTTTCTGCGTTGAGGCCTGCCCGACCGAGGCGTTGCAGCTCAAGCGGGTCTTCGAGCTGGCGGACTACAGTCGGGAATCGATGATCTTTACCAAGGAGATGCTCCTGGCGCCACGTCCGAAGCGGGAGCGGGAAGACTCCTGGTTGCCGGGATAGTGGCCGGGGGTAGAGGGACAACACTCCTGGTGGCCGGCATCGAGGCATGGGGCAGAGGGAGAGAGGAACGCTAAGGGATGATGGAAGTCCTCGTCTTCGCCGTCGTGGCGGCGGTCTCGGTGGCGGCGGCGATCATGATGATCGTCCAGCGCAACGCGATGTACAGCGCCCTCTTCCTGGTGCTGAACTTGTTTTGCTTGTCCGTGCTGTACATCCTGTTGGGGGCCTATTTCCTTTCCGTGGTGCAGGTGGCCGTCTATGCCGGGGCGATCATGGTCTTGATGCTCTTCGTGATCATGTTGCTCAACGTTGCCCAGCCGGAGGGGAGCGATCAGCGGGCGGGCTTCGTCAGGCCCTTTGCCTTGCTGGCGGCCCTGGTCTTGGTGGTGGAGCTGGCAGTAGTGGTGGCACGTGGCAACGCCGCTACGGTGACGGCCGGCGGGGGTGCTAGCGCGACGCCCGCGGCGCGCCCCACGGCGACGGCGGTGGCCACGGCGGCGGCTGAGGTGGCCGGCGCAGGGGCGGCCACGATCGGCCATACCCAGTTGCTCGCCGCCGACCTGTTTACCAAGTTTCTGTTCCCCTTCGAGGTCACCAGCATCCTGCTCCTGGTGGCCATCCTGGGGGCCACTGCCCTGGCCCGCAAGCGACCGGAGCTGACCTGACGCGGTAGGTGTGTGACAGCCGGGCCCGGGGATCCGCATCGTGGCCAGCGGGCTGCGGGACGCGAGACTCTTGATGTATGGAGGAGGGAGCCTGTGCCGCTGCCGTCGTTACCCACCACCGTGGCCGCCGAGGCCTATTTGATCTTGAGCGCGGTGCTCTTTGTGATCGGTGTGCTCGGCTTCCTGATCCGCAAGAACGCCCTGACGGTGTTCATGTCCGTGGAGCTGATGCTCAACGCCGTCAACCTCTCGTTCGTTGCTTTTGCCCGTCAGCTCGGACACTTCGACGGCCAGATATTTGTCTTCTTCGTCATGGCCGTGGCCGCTGCCGAGGTGGCCGTGGGACTGGCGATCATCGTGGACATCTTCCGCAGCCGGCACAGCGTGGACATCGATGACGTCAGCTGGCTGCGGGGCTAGAACGTTCCTGTGAGGATGGCGCACCACGTTTCCTGTGAAGATGGCGCACCACGTTTCATCCCCCGCCGGTGCCCGGCAGGGCATGACCGATTATTCAGGGAGTCATTCGCTCGTTCTGATGGGGGCCTGTCCCGGCGGCGGTGGGGCCGGACAGATTGAAAGACCCTTACTCATGCCCAGAGCGACGCGCGCCGGCGACGCCCTGCCGGCTGCCCGCTCCCCCAGGGAGGAGACACGGCCATTCTAGAACTACTCTGGCTCGTCCCGGTTCTGCCCCTGCTGGGGGCGCTGATCAATCTCTTCTTCGGTCGTCGCCTCCCCCGAGCGCTGGTGGCGACAGTGGCCGCCGGGGCCGTGTTGGGGGCTTTCGTCGTCGCCGCACTGGCGGTGACGGAGTACCTGAGCGGGGACACGGCGGAGCCCTTCCGGCAGCATTTGTATCCCTGGATCGCCTGGGACATCGGCGGGCGTACCACGCTGATTGCAGCGGCGGGTCTGCTGCTCGATCCCCTGGCCTGCGTCATGGTGCTGGTGATCACCGGCGTCGGCTTCCTCATTCACCTCTACTCGGCAGGGTACATGGGCCACGACGCCGGCTTCGGGCGCTTCTTTACCTACCTCAACCTGTTCACCTTCTCTATGCTTCTGCTCGTCCTGGCGGACAACTTCCTGCTGATGTTCGTCGGCTGGGAGCTTGTCGGCCTCTGCTCGTACCTCCTGATCGGCTTCTGGTTCGAGCGCCCCTCGGCTGCCTCGGCCGGCAAGAAGGCCTTTGTGGTCAACCGCGTGGGGGACTGGGGCATGCTGGTGGCCCTGTTCCTGATCTGGAGCACGTATGGGACGTTCCAGTTCTTTGGCCAGCGGACCGGGGCGCTGGCATCTGCGGGCGTGCTGGACGATCCCGGGCGCATCCTGACCGACGGCTCGGTGGCCCTGGCCATCGCCCTGCTGCTGTTCGTCGGCGCCACTGGAAAATCGGCCCAGGTGCCCCTGTACGTCTGGCTCCCGGACGCCATGGAAGGCCCCACCCCCGTATCCGCCCTGATCCACGCCGCCACGATGGTCACGGCCGGGGTGTACATGATCGCTCGCACCCACAGCCTCTTCTTGCTGGCCCCCGAGTCCCTCGTGGTCATCGGGACGATTGGGGCGCTGACGGCCGTGTTCGCCGCCACCATCGGGCTGGTGCAGACGGACATCAAGCGAGTGCTGGCCTACTCCACCGTCAGCCAGCTGGGCTATATGTTCCTCGCCCTGGGATCTGGGGCGTTTGCCGCCGGCATCTTCCACCTGATGACGCACGCCTTTTTCAAGGCCCTCCTCTTCCTGGGGGCCGGCTCGGTGATCCACGCCCTCAACGACGAGCAAGACTTGCGGCGCATGGGCGGGCTGTGGCGCTATCTACCGGTCACCGGCCTGACGTTCATCATCGGCTGGCTGGCGATTATCGGCCTGCCCCCCTTCGCCGGGTTCTTTAGCAAAGACTTGATCCTGGCCAAGACGTTCGAGCGGGGGCTGGAAGAGCCGTGGTACTTCGTGCTCTACGGTATCGGCCTGCTGACCGTGGCCCTGACCGCCTTCTACATGTCCCGCCTGGTCTTCCTGGCCTTTTTCGGGCAGTACCGCGGGGCCATGACCGCTCCCGGTATCACCCCAACGCAGGCGGCCATGGCCCCCGAACACGAGCCGGCGGCCGCCGTCCCCGCGGGGCTATCGATGGGGCACAATCCCATTACCCCGAGCGCCGCGAGCGCTCCGAGCGCACATGACACTCACCGCAGCGACGGGCACGACGTCCGTGACGCTCCGGGGCATGGCGGGCGCACCGGGCGCCCACACGAGTCCCCTCCCTCGATGCTTATCCCCCTGGTTGTCCTGGCCCTCCTCTCTATGGTCGGAGGCTGGGTGGGCATCCCGGCGTTCATCTCGGACGCCGTGACCGGGGGACATGCCACGGGGACTCCCTTCGAGCAGTTTCTGGCCCCTTCCGTGGGCGGCCAGGAGGGGGCAGCGGCCACGGCGGGGCACGCCCTGGACGTCACCACGGAGTGGATCCTGACCGGGGCGTCGGTGGGGATGGCCGGGCTGGGCGTCCTGGTGGCGGCTATGCTGTACCTCGCCGGCGTGCCCAATCCATCGTCTCTCGCCGGCGCCTTGCGGGGCCCCTATACCTGGCTGCTCAACAAGTGGTACGTTGACGAGCTGTACCAGGCCCTTATCGCCCACCCCGGCGCCCGGCTGGCCTCGTTCCTGGCCGCTTTTGATCTCGGAGTGGTGGACGGGATGGTCAACGGCGTGGCCCGCCTGGCGCGGGGCACGGGGGGGGTGCTGCGTCAGCTCCAGTCCGGCTACGTGCGAGGCTACGCCGTGACCATGCTCATCGGGGCGTTCTGCGTGCTGGCCTACTGGGCCTTCCGCACCTAGCGCAGGGAGATGTAGTGGGGGGGCGGTACGGGCGCGCCCCTCCAGCGCGGCCGACGATCTCAAGAATCCACACAGCGAGCGACGGACGGCGAAGGACGGCAACAGATGCAAGGCGTACCGCTGCTCTCCATCCTGATCTTTCTTCCGCTAGTGGGGGCACTGCTGGCCATGGCCATCCCGCGGGAGAACGAGCGACTCTTGCGTGGCTGGGCGATGGTAATCAGCCTGCTGGTGTTCATTGTCTCTATCCCTCTCTGGTTCGCCTTCGACCCGGGGAATGCCGATTTCCAGTTCGTCGAGCGCGTCCCCTGGGTCACCAGCCTGGGGATTGCCTACCAGGTAGGCGTCGACGGCATCAGCCTGCTCCTCGTGCTGCTGACTACGTTCTTGATGCCCATCATCTTCTTGTCTGCCACTACCAGTATCCAGCGACGGGTCAAGGAGTTTGTCGTCCTCCTGCTCGTCCTGGAGACGGCGATGTTGGGGACGTTTCTGGCCCTCGACCTGTTCCTGTTCTACGTCTTCTGGGAGCTGATGCTGGTGCCGATGTACTTCCTGATCGGCATCTGGGGTGGCCCGCGGCGGATCTACGCCGCGGTGAAGTTTTTTCTCTACACCATGGCCGGGAGTGTCTTGATGCTCCTGGCCATCATCGGCCTCTACTTCCTGAGCGATACGAGTGCGAGCGGCTCCGGCCGGACGTTCGACTTCCTGACGATCTTGCGCACCCCTGTGCCGAGCGTATGGCAGCCCTGGCTGTTCGCCGCCTTTGCCCTGGCCTTTGCCATCAAGGTGCCCATGTTCCCGTTCCATACCTGGCTGCCGGACGCGCACGTAGAGGCCCCCACGGCGGGGAGCGTCGTGCTGGCGGCGGTGTTGCTGAAGATGGGGACGTACGGCTTTCTGCGCTACTGTCTGCCCCTCTTTCCCGAGGCCGTGGTAGCGGCCGTGCCGCTGATCGCCCTGCTGTCCGTGATCGGCATCATCTACGGCGCCCTGGTGGCGACGATGCAGCGAGACATGAAGAAGCTGGTGGCGTACTCCTCAGTCAGCCACCTCGGCTTCGTGATGCTGGGGCTGTTCGCCCTGACGCCAGAGAGCATGCAGGGCAGCCTGCTGCAGATGGTGAACCACGGGTTCTCCACGGGGGCCTTGTTCCTCCTGGTGGGGATGCTGTACGAGCGGGCGCACACGCGCATGATCTCGGACTTTGGGGGCGTTGCCCGGCTGATGCCGGTGTTTGCCGGCTTCTTTCTCCTGGTGATGTTCTCCTCCGCCGGTCTGCCGGGGACGAACGGCTTTGTCGGCGAGTTCTTGATCATGGTGGGGACGTTCCAGGCCCCTACCCTGGGGCTACAACCGCACGCCATTATCGCCGGGCTGGGGGTGATCCTCAGCGCCGTCTATCTCCTGTGGATGTACCAGCGGGTAATGCAAGGCCCGGTCAAGGGGCCGGGGGGCGTGGCGCCGGGGGCAGGGAATCACGGCGGGTCGCCGGGTGAGGCGGATCACCCGGTTCATCTCCAGGACATCAACCCGCGTGAGGTGATGATCCTGGTGCCACTGGCGATCATGATCTTGTGGATCGGGCTCTACCCCAAGCCGTTCCTCGACCGCACGGCCGCCTCGGTGACGCGCTCCGGGGAGCGGGTGGCGGCCATCACCGGCGGGACGCTGGTGGCCGGTGCACGCTGAGGGGCGCAGCCGGCGGTGAGGGGCGCAGCCGGCGGTGAGGGGCGCAGCCGGCGGTGAGGGGCGCAGCCGGCGGTGAGGGGCGGGGACTGAGCGCGGCAAAGGGCATACCATACTCCTTCTGAGTTAGGGACACCAAATGCAACTGACCGTGCCACAACTCGACTTCTGGGCCATCGCCCCGGTGCTGGCGATGACGCTAACCGGCTGTGCCGTCCTGGTGGCCGACCTTTTCGCGCCGCCCCGGCGGGGTCATACCTTCTTGGCGTTGATCTCGCTCATCGGCCTGGCGATCACGGCCGCCCTCTCGCTGGCCATCTGGGACTACAACCAGCCGGCGGCCTTTGCCGGCACCGTGGCGGCCGACAACTTCGGCCAGTTCTTCAACCTCCTCTTTGTCCTCATCGTCGCCGTGACCGTGCTCCTGTCTCACGAGCAGCTCGAGCGAGACGAGTTCCACCCCGGGGAGTACTACACCCTGCTCCTGTTCTCCGCGGCCGGGATGATGCTCATGGCCGGGGCGGGGGACCTGATCATGGTTTTCCTGGGGCTGGAGCTCCTCTCTATCTCCCTCTATATCTTGGCCGGCTTCTCCCGCCGGCGCCTGGAGTCCGAGGAGGCGTCTATCAAGTACCTCCTGCTGGGCTCGTTCGCCACGGGGTTTCTGCTCTACGGCATCGCCCTGGTCTACGGCAGCACGGGCTCGACCAATCTGGGCTGCGTTGCCCAGGCGCTGGGGAACCGCAGCCAGTTCGCCTCGGCGGCCTGCCCCACCGCCCTGGGGGCCTCGGCGGGCGTGCCGGCGATGCTCCTGGCCGGGATCGGCCTGCTCATCGTCGGCCTGGGCTTCAAGGCCGCCGTCGCCCCGTTCCACCTCTGGACACCGGACGTCTATGAGGGCTCGCCGACGGCGGTGACGGCCTACATGTCTGTCGCGGCCAAGGCGGCCGCCTTTGCCGCTATCCTGCGCGTCTTCCTGATCGCCTTTCCCAGCCTGGTCAGCGACTGGAGCGGTATGCTGGCCGTCATCGCCATCATGACCATGGTGGTGGGCAATACGGTGGCCATTGCCCAGCAGAACATCAAGCGCCTCTTGGCCTACTCCAGCATCGCCCACGCCGGATACATCTTGGTGGCCGTGGTGGCCGCCACCTCTCTGGGGGTCCAGAGCGTCCTCTTCTACACCCTGGCCTATACCCTGATGAACCTGGGGGCTTTCGCCGTCGTGATCCTGCTGGGGCGGCGCGGCGAGGAGAACGTCATGCTGGCCGACTATGCCGGCATCGGCTATCGCCAGCCGTTTCTCGGCCTGGCTATGACGGTGTTCATGCTCTCCCTGGCCGGGATCCCGCCGACGGCCGGCTTTTTCGGCAAGTTCTACATCTTCTCGGCGGCAATGCAGGCCGGGCAGTACGGCCTGGCCGTATTGGGGATCCTGGCCAGCGTCATCTCGGTGTATTACTACCTACGCGTCATCTATCTGATGTACATGGTAGAGCCATCGCGCGATCTTGGCGCACCGGCCCCTGCCCCGTGGGCAACAGCGGCCGCGGGCATCGCCGTGGTCGGCGTCGTCCTGCTGGGCCTCTTCCCGCAGGTGATCCTGGACTGGACGCTGGCCTCCATCGGCTTCATGGGCTAAAGCGCAGCCGGAGTCAATCCGGCCTACGCCGCAGGGAGCAGGGAGCACCCAGGTGGATCCCACTCTGGCTTCGGTAGCGTAGCTCCCTCGTCGGCCGCGAATTGCGCGTGCACCACGGGCTGCTCTTGCACCGCGGGCTCCTCGTTCGCCGCCGGCTGATGGCGCTGGTTTGGCGCCCTGGCCGCGCCTTGGGGGCACGCCCTGCGGTTGGGGATGGTGTGTATACTTTGCAAGGGAAGCCGACCCCGGCTTCCCTTCATCTTTTTCGGGAGGGCAGGACGTTGCCTACGGCCGAGCCTGCCGCCTTTCCCGTGACCGCGGCGCCGTCCGCCGAGTCGCTCGAGGGGCGGGACGTACTCACGCTGGCCGACTTCACCGGAGCAGAGCTGCGCGCAATCCTCGACCGGGCGCACCAGCTCAAGGATTTGCAGCGCCGGCGGGAGCCGCACCGCTGGCTTGAAGGCCGTACCCTGGCCATGATCTTCGAGAAGCCCAGCTTGCGCACGCGCTGCACCTTCGAGACGGGCATGACCCAGCTGGGGGGACATGCCATCGACCTGGCCTCCGAACACATGCAGATGGGCAGCCGGGAGAGCGTGCCGGATGTGGCGCGCAACCTGGAACGGTGGGTGGACGCGATCATGGCCCGCGTCTACCTGCACGCCACGGTAGTCACCCTGGCACAGCACGCCAGCGTCCCGGTGATCAACGGCTTATCGGACTACTCCCACCCCTGCCAGATCATGGCCGACCTGATGACCGTGGAGGAGTGGAAAGGCTCGCTGCAGGGCCTGAAGATCAGCTACGTCGGAGACGGCTTCAACATCGCCAACTCCTTGCTCTTCGCCGCCGGGGCGCTGGGGCTGGAGTTGCACATCGCCACGCCACCGGACTACGAGCCGCGGGAGGATGTGGTGACGCGCGCCCGCCGGGCCGCAAGGCAGACGGGGGCCAGGATCGAGGTCTACCACGACCCCCGGGCGGCCGCGGACGGGGCCGAGGTGATCTACACCGACTCCTGGATCAGCATGGGACAGGAGTCGGAGCGCGCCGATCGGCTACGCGTCTTCCCGCCGTACCAGGTGAACGGCGCCCTGGTCAGCCTGGCCCGGCCGGAGGTAATGGTGATGCACTGCCTGCCCGCACACCGCGGCGAGGAGATCACCGACGAGGTGATGGACGGCCGTCATTCAGCCGTCTTCGATCAGGCGGAGAACCGGCTTCACACCCAGAAGGCGATTCTCACGTTAGTCATGAAGGGGCGCTAGCGCCGGCTGCGCAGAGGACACAGGCTTACGCTCGTCGAACGCTTCGTGCAACAGGCGCTCTGGCTCCTGGGGAGGTTGACGCCACTGGCAGTGCTGGACATCCTGCTGGTGACGCTCATCATCTACGGATTGTTGATGCTGATCCGTGGCACCCAGGCCGACCAGCTGGTACGTGGCGTCTTGATCTTGCTCCTGGCCTCGGCGGCGGTCGGCTCCGTGCTCGAGCTGACCATCTTCACCTGGCTCCTGCGCAACACCTTGCCCGCCCTGCTGATCGCCATCCCCGTCATCTTCCAGCCGGAGCTGCGCCGAGCTCTGGAGCAGCTTGGACGCACCGGGAACATCATCAACTACCCCCTGCACCGGCATCCTTCGACCAGCAGCGAGAAGCTGGCCGAGGAGGTGGCCCGGGCCTGCGCCCTGTTGGCAGAGCGCGGTTACGGCGCCTTGATCGTCATCGAGCGCACCACAGGGCTGGAGGAGTATGCCCAGACCGGCTCACGCATCGACGCCGCAGTATCGGCTGAGCTGTTGCAGCAGATCTTTTACAAGGGCTCGCCACTGCACGATGGCGCGGCCCTGATCCGTGGCGACCGCATCATCGCCGCTCGCTGTTTGCTCCCCTTGACCGACCTGCCGGACCTCGACCCGGAGCTGGGGACGCGCCACCGAGCGGCCATCGGCGTCACGGAGAACACGGATGCCATCTGCGTCGTCGTCTCCGAGGAGACGGGGGCCATCTCGCTGGCCAATCACGGTCACCTGGTGCGCCATCTCAACGACCAGAAGCTGACCCTCTTCCTGGCGGCGCTCCTACATGCCCCCAGCCGCCCGCCGGGCGGCCCTGAGGGGCGGCCCCCGGGTGGCACCGATCCCGGCACCGGTGGCGGGACGGGTAAAGAGGGCGATGACGATGAGGCGGCGGTGTCAGGGGACTCCAGCACCGCGGAGGCGGGGAGTCAAACGGGCGCGCCGGCAGGCGCGGGGCGGGGCGTTGCAATGCGCGCCTCTATGGGGCCGAATGGGGTGAACGGGCCCACCGGCGGTGTCAGCGGCCGAAGCCCCACAGTGGCCGGCCTCTGGCGCTTGGTAGAGCAGGCCTGGGAGCACACCTGGCGCGCCGGCCGTCCCGGAAGGCCTTCGTAGGCGAGCGGCAAGATGACCACCATTCTGTCGGAGACATTGCGCTGGCGCTTCTTGTTTGCCTTGCTCCTCTCTATCGCCCTATGGGCGCGCCTGACCCTGGAGCAGAATCCTGAGCGCCGTGACCTCTACCCCACGGAGATCACCGTGGAGCCACGGGGGCTCGCTCCCGGGCTAGTGATCGCCAACGAGATCCAGCCCGTGCGACTGCGCATCTCAGCCCCTCAGGAGAGCTGGCGAACGATCGAGGCAGGGGTCAGCTTCCGTGCCTTCGTGGATCTGAGCGAGGCCACGGCCGGCCTGGTGCAGCGCAACGTGCAGGTGGAGATGTCCGACCCGGACGTCAAGGTACTCGAGATCGTCCCGGCCAAGGTCAGCGTGCGCATCGAAGAGCTACGCACCGTCACTGTGCCCGTGCGGATCAACCAGCTGGGGAGCGTCCCCTTCGGTTTTCGCGTCGTTGGCGAGCCTTCCGTTTCCCCGCCCAGCGTGCAAGTCAGCGGCCCCTCCAGCGTGGTGGAGCGAGTCGCCGAGGTCGTCGCGCCGGTGCGCCTGGACGAGGCAAAGTCGACGGTGGAGCTCTCTCTAAAGCCGGAGCCCCGTGGCCCCAATGGGGTCGTCGCCGGCGTTCGCCTGGAGCCCCAGCTGGTCACCGTAACGCTCCGCGTGGAGCAGATCGCCGGCTCCAAGGCCGTCTCCGTCGTGCCCCAGGTACGCGGCCAGCCGGCGGCCGGCTACTGGCAGGGGAGGATCTCCGTTGAACCGGTGACGGTACAGATCATCGCCGAGCCCAGCTTGCTGGAGCAGGTCACGATCCTGAACACCGCCCCCATCGACGTCTCCGGGGCCGAAGCCGACGTCGTGCGCAGCGTGGCCCTGCAGCGCCAAAACGGTGTCACCGTCGTCGGGGAGCAGGCGGCCACCGTCCGCGTCGCCATCCAGCCCCTGCAAGGTCAGCAAATCCGGGACGTCGCCATTGCCGTGCAGAACGTCCCGCCGGGCGTGACCGCGTCGACCTCGCCGGGCGTCGTCACCGTCACCCTTTCCGGGCCGCAGCCGGTGCTTGCCCGACTCACGGTCCAGGACCTGGTGGCCACGGTTGACGTCCAGGGGTTAACCGAGGGGACGCAGTCAGTGCCGGTCTCCTTGCGCGTCCCCGACGGTATCCGCGTCGACCGCGTCACGCCTGAACGCGTCGGCGTTGTCCTGGCCCCGGTCCCCGCCGGTCCCCCCTAGCGCCGGAAGACGGGAGACCGGCAACGGTCGCCCCCGAACCCTCCCTATACTTACTACGTAGCCGTGGACTGGTTGCGCCGGCAGCAGTCTATATACCTCTTCTTGCTCTTGGCCTTCCCCTTTTTCTGGCGCCTGGACGCCGAGGAGTTCCATGGCGACGAGTCCCATTGGATCTCCAGCGGGCAGCAGGTTTTCTACCTGCTTACCACGGGCCGGCTGACCGATCCCCAGTGGCGTGAGGAGTTCTACCTCTACTCGCAGCCACAGGTAGGAAAGCTCCTCGTCGGGGCCGCCCTGGCCGGGGCCGGGATCGCCGGGCCGACCTCCATCTATGACTACGACTGGCAGCGCCGTCCGTGGGAGAACCGCGCCCTGGGGCGCATCCCCTCGCCCGCTGCGGTGCACGCCGGTCGAGTCGCCGGGGCGATCGCCGGCTGGGTGGGCTGCCTGGCCCTCTGGGGGCTGGCGCGCGAGCTGGGGGTGGTCGCCGCCGGCCCGCTGGGCGCCACGCTCCTGGCCAGCCACCCCCTGTGGCTGGCCAATGCCCGGCGGGCCGGCCTGGATGCCCCTGCCCTGGCCCTCGGCCTCGTCGCCGCCTGGCTGGCCCTGAGAGCCCTCTCCCGCATCTCCCACGGGGACGGGGCGCGGGGCGCTGCCTTGCGCCCGGCCCTCCTTGCCGGGGTCACCCTCGGCCTCGGCGTTGGTGCCAAGTACGTCGCCGTGCTGATGGTGCCGGTGGTGGTCATCCCCCTGGGGGCCGCCCTGTACGCCGCCGACAGGGGGAGCCGGGGCCGCCTCCTGGGGGCCACTGCCCTGGCCCTCCTCGTCGCCGGGGGCACCTTCTGGGTGGCGAACCCCACGCTGTACGCCCACCCGCTGGGGGGCATCCGCGCGAGCGTAGACTTCTTGACCCGGCAGGCGGGGGAGATGCGCCAGCGCTCCCCGGTCTTCCAGTCCCCTCCCCTGGTGGCCCTGGAGATCATAGACCGGGCGTTCTGGCCGACGCGCTTCCCCCCGGTGATCGACCTGACCCTGCCGGAGCCCCTCGTCCCGGGATCCTACGGCACGCCGGTGGTCGCTCTGGGCGCCCTGGCCGCTACGGTGGCGTTGCTGCTCCGGGCGCGGTCAGCCCCTGACGGCCAGCGTCCCACCAGCCTCCCTCATCTCGCCGCCGTGAGCTGGGTAGTCGCCGTTGCGCTCGTCCTGACCTTGAGCGTACCCATCTGGTGGGAGCGCTGGCATCTGCCCCTCATCCCGCCCCTGTGCCTCCTGGCCGGCATAGGGCTAGAGAGGCTGTCTCGCCTGCCGCCCCACGCCCCGGCCACCGGCCGGGGCCGCGTCCCGTTGGGGCCGCTCCTCGTCGGGGCCCAGTGTGTCTCGGCCCTGGCGCTGGGGCCATCATACCTGGGGAATGGCTTCGGCGCCCTGATCAACACACCGGTGGGCGCGCTGGCGCACCTCCTGGCGCTGACCTTTGTCCTGGGCACGCTGGTTGTACACTACCCCGGTCGTACGCAGCGCCACCGACGGCAACGTGTCCCTGTACCCTAACCTGTCGCTAACCTCAAACCTGACCTTGTAGGAGAGTGCGATGTCAGAGAGCACGGCCGCCGGACGCACCCTACGCGCCGGCATCATCGGCACCGGGGGCATCGCCAGTGGGGCGCACATCCCCGGCTACCAGGCCACCGCGGGGGTGGAGTTGTACGCCGTCTGTGACGTGATCCGGGAGCGGGCGACGGCCACGGCGGAGAAGTTCGCCATCCCTCACGTCTTCACCGACTACGAGCAGATGCTCAAGCTGCCGGAGCTGGACGTGGTCAGCGTCTGCACGCCCCCCTTCGCTCACAAGGACGCCACCATCGCCGCCCTGCAGGCCGGCAAGCACGTCCTTTGTGAGAAGCCCATGGCCCTGAACGGCCTGGAGGCGCAGGCGATGGTGGATGCCTGGCATGGGGCGCGAGCCACGTACGGCAACAAGTTCAGTATCGGCTTTCAGAGCCGCTACGGACGCAACGCCCAGCAGCTCAAGCGCTTCATCGCCGCCGGCGAGCTGGGCGAGATCTACTACGGCCGCGCGGCAGCCCTGCGTCGTCGGGGCGTCCCCGGGTGGGGGGTGTTCACCAGCAAGGCCAAGAACGGCGGGGGCCCCTTGATCGACATTGGCGTCCATGCCCTTGACCTGGCCCTCTGGCTGATGGGCCATCCGCAGCCGGCCAGCGTCTACGGCGTGACCTATCGCAAGTTCGGCAACCGGCCCAATGTCTTCAACCCCTGGGGGACTTGGGATCCCCAGACCTACGACGTGGAGGATGCCGCCTTCGCCATGATCCGCTTCGGCAACGGGGCCGTGCTACAGCTGGAGTGCAGCTGGGTCCTGAACATCGAGCGGAGCATGAGCCAGACCATCCTCTGCGGCACGGAGGGAGGCGCCCAGCTCGACCCGTTCAAGATCTTCCAGGAAAAGCACGGCACCATCCTGGACGTCATCCCTCCGGAGCGCGCGACCGAGGGGCAGGGGCGGGCGGGGGAGCCGAGTTATGCCCTGGAGATCCAGGGCTTTATCAAGGCCATCCGGGAAGACAGCGATCCGCTCGTCCTCCCAGAGCAGGCCCTGATGGTAAGCCGGATTGTGGACGCCATCTACGCCTCCGGTGAGTCCGGCGAAGCCGTCAAGCTCTAGAGAATCACTCCTCGGGCGCCCCGTCGGCGCTTGCCCTGGGTCAGGGAACCTGCCGCGGGAGCGCCTGGAGCAGGGCTGGGGTGAGTGTGGTATAGGAGGCACGGAACACCCCTGTGGGTGCCACCGTCCCTGAGGTAGAGAGCCTGCCCCCCTCGGTTCCCACGGAATCGAATGCACACCTCCCTGTGTGGCCGCCGGAGAAGGGGTGGTGAGTGCGACCTTAGGGCCGGCGCTCCCTACATGGGAGCCGCTGCCCAGGCTTGATCAAGCGCCGTCTGGGCCAGGACGTTGTTGTCCTCCAGCGCTTGTTTGGCGCTCTTCTGCTGTGAGACCGCTTGCAGCTGGGCGGCCTTGACGGCGTCCCAGAGGTCGGAGGCAGCGATGGACAGCTCGCGGAAGCGGGAGCTGGCCATCAAGGGCACGGCCATCTCCGGCACCCGGTCGACGGAGGGGATGCCGGTCTTGTACTTGTCGAACATCTTCTTGTCCAGCTCGGGCTGGCCGGTCATGTAGGGGAGATAATGGCCCCCCAGGGCCTTGACGCGGGAGACCTCACCCTCCCAGCCAACCGTCCACCCCTCCTCTGTGACCAACCACTTCATCAGCTCCCAGGCGGCGTCTGCCCCCTTGGTCTCGCGACTCATGACGTAGGCCGCCCCGCCGGACCAGGTGAGCGTCTTGTCGCCGGCCTTCCTGACGGGGGGCGGCGTCGCCCCGAACCTCATCTCCGGCCGGTAGCGGGCCACGACGGCGGGGAAGTTATTGGTCTGGTAGTGCATCGCCACCTGCCCCATGAGAAAGGCGTTCTGGGCGTTGTTCCCCCATGTGGCCCGAAAGTCTGCCAGCGTGCTCCATACTCCCACGTCCTTCATCAAGTCCGCCATCCACTGCAACGCCTCCTGGTTGGGGGCAGTCGGTAGGGTCGCTCGCTTCCCGTCCGGCGTCTGGAAGCCGCCCCCGTTCTGCCAGGCGAAGAGGTGGAGGTGGGACTGCCCTTCCTCGGTGTGGAACCCCACCCGCTCAAAGCCGCTGACGCCCCCGCGCTTGGTCAGCCGGATGGCGAACTGGCGTAGCTCGTCCCACGTCGTGGGGGGCTTCTCCGGATCGAGCCCCACATCCTGAAAGGCATCCTTGTTCCAGAAGAGCATCCGGTTGTCCGTGCTGCGCGGCAGGCCGTACGGCTTCTTGTCCAGGCCCATCGCCTCATCCATCACGGCCGGCGCAAACCTCCTGGTGTCGAACTTGTCACGCTTGATCAGGTCGTCCAGCGATCTGAAGACACCGCGGTTGGCGTAGGTTGCTACCTGGAAGCGATCAAAGTCCACGGCATCGGGAGCGCTCCCGGCGGCGACGGCGCTGATGAGCTTCTGCAGTCCCTCGGCACCCTGGCCGGTGGCCTGGCTGGCGCCGTAGTTCACCTTGAGGTTGGGGTACCGGGCGTTCCAGGCGTTGATCTGGTCCTTACGGAGATCGTCCGTCAGGCTACCCCAGAACTCCAGCGTTACCGGCTTCCAGTCTTTGAGCGGCTGGCTCTCGCCACCCTGTGCCGGCCCCGCCCCCGGTGCTCCGCAGGCGGCCAGCCCCACCCCTGCCAAAGCGACTGATCCACCGGTCAGAATCGTGCGTCGCGTCGCCCCCCTGCCCGGCCGTTCAGCGTTGGTCATTGCTTTCTCCCACCGTGATCTGGACGCCCGCAGCCGGGCCGCCGGCGATCCCGGAGCGGCTGTGCCGCCCCTGGGGGGACTCTCGCCGGCCGGCGTGAACGGGAGATTAATGGGGAGTTAAGCGAGGCGCAGGCGGGCTTGCAGGGCCGCCTCGTCGGCCTGCGGGCCGATCAGGGCCAGGTTCAGCCAGTGGGGGGTGAAGACCCGCCGGGCAACCTTTAGGACGTCCTCGGCTGTGACCGCCTCGATGCGCTCCATGACCTCGTCTGGGGAGAGGAGCTCCGGGGTGAGTAGCTCCTGTGTGGCGTACCAGCTGGCCACGCTGGCGCTGTCCTCCAGCCCCAGGACGGTGCGCCCTTTGACGTACTCCTTGACCTTGCGTAGCTCCGTCTCAGAGACCGGCGTCTGGCGCAGCTTGTCCACCTGGACGAGGAGGGCGTCCAGGGCCGGGAGCATCTGCTCCGGCTCGACCCCGGCGGTCACCACGAGGGCCCCGGTATCGAAAAAGGCGTTGACGTAGGACTGCACGTCGTACGCCAGCCCCAGGCGCTCGCGGACTTCCAGGAACAGCCGGGAGCTCATCCCGTCGCCCAGCACGGCGTTGGCCAGGCGCAGGGCATAGCGGTCGGGATCGACGCGCGACAGGGCCGGGCCACCGAGGCAGAGGTAGGCCTGCTCGGTGTCGCGCACCTGTGCGGCCAGGCGGGGCTGGCCGTTGGCCACCCGAGCCGGAAGCCAGGGAGGGGGTGGGGCGCCGGCCTGGGGAAAGAGGACCTCGGCCTGCTCCGCGACACGCTGCGGGTCGGCGTCGCCGGCCACCATCAAGACGGTGTTGGCCGGGCCATAGCCCCGCCGGACGTAGTCCAAGAGGGAGTCCCGCGTCTGGGCGTGGACTGTGGCCGGCGTCCCGGCGATCTCCCATCCCAGGGGCTGCTCCGGCCACAGGAGCTCGGCGAGCATCTGATGCACCCACTCGCCCGGGGCGTCTTGCGCCAGCCCAAGCTCCTCGAGTACCACGCGCTTCTCTTTCTCCAGCTCCGCGGCCTCGAAGATGGGGGCCTGTACCATGTCCGCCAGGAGGTCCAGGGCCATCTCGGCGTGGCGGCTGGCCACCTTGGCGTAGTAGACCGTCAGCTCCTTGTCCGTGGCGGCGTTGAGGATCCCGCCGACGCCCTCAATGCTCTCGGAGATGCGCTGGGCGCTGGCGTAGCGCCGCGAGCCCTTGAAGAGCATGTGCTCGACCAGATGGGCAATGCCCTGCTCAGGGGGCGCTTCGTAGCGAGAGCCGGTGCCGAAGAACAGGGCGACGGTGACCGATCGAGTGTGGGGCATTGGCGCTACGAGCACGCGCAGCCCGCCCGGTAGGACGTATCGCTGGCAGTGCTGGCTCACGGCGGCCCCCATGGCGGCCGTGGTGCGACCGCGAGCTGCGGGGAGGGGCCGATCTGGCCGCCGAGGACGCGTGCCGCCCGGTTGCATCAACTCGGGAGATTATACGCGCCTGGATGGCGTCGAATGGGGTGGTATCCTGCCGGCCATGACCAGCCGGCCTTCACCGCCACCGGCGCGCCATCCCGGTACGCCAGCCCCCCCGCCCCCTACCGCCGAAGAGGTGCTCCCCCGCGTCTACCGCGTCGCCTGTCCCTTTGGCGACGGGGGGATCGTGCACGTCTACTACCTGGATGCCCCCGAGCCGGCGCTGATCGACACCGGCGTGGCGCAGTCGCCCGGGGAGGTGATCGGCCCCGCCCTGGCCGGCGCCGGATTCGCCCTCGGCGACGTGCGCCACATCTTGAACACCCATGGCCACTGGGACCACATGGGCGGGAACGAGGCGGTGCGGGCTCTCGCCCGCGGGACGCGTACCTACGTCAACGCCGAAGACGCCTACCTCCTGCACGACGTCGAACGTCACGTCCATGGATATGTCACCTATCCGCAGCGCCTTCTGGGAGACGCGGCGGGGCTGGAGGCGATGGCAGTCACCCTACGGCGCTCCATCGGCACGCCCACGCCCATGGACGTCCCCGTGGAGGACGGGGCCACCTACCGGCTCGGCGGAGGGGTGCGCCTGCGGGCGATCCATACGCCGGGTCATTCCCGGGGCTCCACGAGCTACCTCATGGAGGTCGAGGTCGGCGCCCCCACCGGGGCCAACGCCGGCGGGGTCCTGTTCACCGGCGATGGCGTGCAGGGCCTCGGCTCGCGCCCTGGCCAGCTCCCGCTCGTCTTCGACGACTCCCAGGCCTATCGCGCCACCCTGGTCAAGCTCTCCGAGGTGGCCTTCCAGGCCCTGTGCCTGGGACATTCCTTTTGTGGCCTGAGCCCGGCGTCCGGGCGCGACCCGGTGCGTCGCGGAGGGGCCGCCCGCACATTCCTCCAAGAGAGCGGCGAGGGGGCCAAGGCGGTCGAGGAGGCCATGCGCAGCGTCCTCAACACCGAAGGGAACACCGGTTTTCTCCCCACGGCGCGTGCCACCCTGGGGCGCCTGGCCGAGCCGCTGGCCCTGGAGCTGGACGACGGCGGGCTGAGCGCCCGATCCCTGGCCACCCTGCACGCCTTTTACCGCGAGCTGACCGGCGCACCACTGCCGGTCTGACCTGTTCCTGGCCGGCCGGGGGTCAGGCGGGGGGGCACGAAATCTCCCTACAGGACTACCCCACGAGACCACGCCGCAGGACGGCTATCCCAAGACGACTATCCTAAGACGACTATCCATTGAGGAAGGTCAGGGTGGCCCGCACGAGCACCTCAACGCCGATGGGCAGGGCCGCCTCGTCGAAGTCGAAGCGAGGGGAGTGGTGAGGGGCGTCGAGGCCCAGCTCCGCGTTGGCGCTCCCCAGGCGGGCATAGCAGCCCGGGACGGCGGCGCAGAAGTACGCCATATCGTCCCCGCCCAGGCTGGGCTCGTGCCCGACCAGTCCGGCCTCGCCGACCACCTCGGCGGCCGCCTGGGCCACCAGGGTAGTGATGCGCGGGTTGTTCACCGTTGGGGGATAGCCTTCGTCCCACCGGACGGTGGCCCCGGCGCGCATGGCCCCGGCGACACCCCCGACCATCTCTTCGACCCGCTGCTTGAGGTGTCTTCGTAGCTCCGGGTCGTAGGTGCGTAGGGTACCGCGCATCTCCACGCGATCGGCGATGACGTTGGCCGCCGTCCCGCCGTGGATCGCCCCTACCGTCAAGACCGCCGGCTGGGCGGGGGAGCGTTCCCGAGTCATCAGCGTCTGCAAGGCGCTGCCAATCTGGAAGCTGACGGCCACCGGGTCGACGGAGAGGTGCGGCCGGGCGGCGTGCCCCCCTCTGCCGGTGACGGTAAGGACGAAGCTGTCGGTAGCCGCCGTGACCGGCCCCGGCATGGCGGCGATCTGCCCCACCGGGAGGGTGTTGGCCAGGTGGAGACCGATGGCCGCGTCCACGCGTGGGTCGGCCAGCGCCCCATCCTGGATCATCAGGGCAGCGCCCCCCGTCGTCTCTTCGGCCGGCTGGAAGGCGAAGACGACGTTCCCGGAGAAGGTCTGGCGCCGGCGGGCCAGGACGCGCGCCGAGGTGGCCGCCATGGCCATGTGGCCATCGTGCCCGCAGGCGTGCATCTTGCCCAGGGCGAGGGAGCCATATGGCCGGCCGGCCGCCTCCTCCACGGGGAGGGCGTCCATGTCTGCTCGGATAAGCATCGTCCGGCCCGGCCGGGCCCCGCTCAGGACGCCGAGCAGGCCGGTGGTAGCCAGCCCGGTGCGCACCTCCAGCCCTGCTTCGCCCAACACACCGGCGAGGCGGCGGGAAGTCTCGCGCTCCTCGAAGGCCAGCTCGGGGTAGCGGTGGAGCTCCCGCCTGAGCTGGACAACGAACTCGCGGTCGGCGGCTTCCAACACGGGGTGGAGGACGTTCATGGGGCCTCGAATCTAGGGCGGCGGGCAGTACACACCACTCGGGTAGCCAGGGGATTCTACGGCATCCTCCGGCGGGCCACCTCCCGCGCCCTGGCCCAAACTGTCCCGGTCGCGTATGGGTGGAGCACCGGCGACAGGAACGCTTACCTGGGCGCAGCCAGCCGTTTGACGTCACAGTGGATTCTTGGGCCAAGCCACCTCCCGATGGGGCGTCGAAAGGCGGGCGCTTCCCTGCTGGCCAGGGTCTTTTCATCGGGGGTGGGCGGTGGGTCCGGGTCAGCCCAAGCGCAGCGAGGGATCAGCGAGTCGACCCACCGTCCCTCGACCGGCGACCCGGATGCCTCGCCGGGCTCGGCATGACCGCGCCGCGGGCGGTGCCGCAGGAGCGGCTCTGATGAAAAGGCCGTACTCCTGGCTACGTCTCCGTGGTGGACCCGCTGGTCGTGCTACGATGCGGCGTCATGGAAGAGTTGATGTTCCGCCAGGTGCACCTGGATTTTCATACCAGCGGGGAAATCCCTGGAGTTGGCCAGGACTTTGACGCCGACGCCTTTGTGGGTCTGCTGCGCGAGGCGCGGGTCAACTCCGTCACCTGCTTTGCCAAGTGCCATCATGGCTTCAGCTACTACCCCACCAACGTGGGGGTGCCCCATCCGCACCTCCAGCGCGACCTCCTTGGAGAGCAGGTGGAGGCCTGCCACCGCGCCGGGATCCGTGTCCCGGCGTACATCACCGTCGTCTGGGACGAGTACGCCGCGGCCACGCACCAGGAGTATCTGCAGATCGACCGGCAGGGGCGCGAGGTGGGGCGCGGGCCCCTTGACGTCTATGGCTGGCGCTGGCTGTGCATGAACACGGCCTACGTCGACTACGTCGCCGCCCAGACGGAGGAGGTGCTACGCCGGTATGACGTCGACGGCATCTTTTTCGACATCGTCAAGCAGACCGCCCCCGGGTGCGTCTGCGATGCCTGCCGCAAGCGCCTGCACGATCGTGGCCTCGACTTGACGGACGATGGCACGCTGCAGGCCCAGAGTCTGGAGATCGCCCGCGAGTTCATGCACCGCATGACTTCCCTGGTACATCACATCCGCCCCGGCGCCAGCGTGTTCTACAACAGCCGCTTGCGCCTGGACGCCGACGGGCAACGTGGCGTGCGCCACGAGCTGCCGTATTACACCCACGTGGAGATCGAGAGTCTCCCCTCCGGCGCCTGGGGCTACAATCACTATCCCCTGTTCGCCCGGCACTTCCAGACCTTGAACAAGGACTTGATGGGCATGACCGCCCGCTTCCACAAGGGGTGGGCCGACTTCGGCGGTCTGAAGAACCGGGCGGCGCTGGAGTACGAGTGCTTCGCCATGCTGGCCAGTGGCGCCAAGTGCTCCATCGGCGATCAGATGCACCCCCGGGGACGCCTGGAACGGGCCGCCTACGATCGGATCGGGGACGTCTACCGCAGCGTCGAGGCCAAAGAGCCGTGGTGTCGCGGAGTGCGATCGGTAGCCGAGATTGGCGTCTTGCTGGCCAGCGGCCAGCCCGCGGTCGACCCACGCGCCGCCCAGGACTCGGACGAAGGTGCCTTGCGCATCCTGCTGGAGAGCGGCTACACGTTCCACTTTCTGGATGCCGAGGCCGACCTGAGCGAGTACCCCCTCTTGCTCCTCCCGGACTGCATCCGCGTGGGCCCCTTTCTGGCCCAGAAGCTCCGCGACTACCTGGCCCAGGGGGGGCGGCTCGTCCTGACCGGAGAGTCCGGGCTCGACACTGGACGCAGCGCCTTTCCCCTGCGCGAGCTGGGCCTGAATAGCCTGGGGGAGTCTCCATGGAACACACCGTACCTCCGAGTGGAGGGGGCCGGCCCGCTGGCTCGGGACGTTGAGCCGCTGGATCACGTCCTCTATGAGCGGGGCTGGGCCGTGCAGCCTGTGGCCGAAGCCGAGTGGCTGGCCAGGGTGGTGGTGCCGTACTTCAACCGCGATCACGTCCATTTCATGTCCCACGCCCAGACGCCTCCCTCCATCTCCCCCGAGGCGCCCCTTCCGCCTGATGCCCCGGCGGCGGCCGTGCGCCACGGCAACACCGTGTACCTGGCCTTTCCTTTCTGCCGGGCCTATCGCCGCCATGGCAACCGGGTGTACAAGACCCTGGTGCGCAACGCCATCGACCTCCTGCTCCCCGACCGCATGGTCACGGCCAGCCTCCCCTCTTCGGGGCAGGTGACGGTGCTGCGCCAGGCGGAGGCGAGCGACCGGCTCGTCGTGCACCTGCTGTACTACCCCGCGGAGCGGCGTACGCCACAGATCGACGTCATCGAGGATGTCGTCCCGCTGCAGGAGGTATCGCTCACCCTGCGCCCCGGCTTCCGCCCCTCCCGGATGTACGAGGCCCCCACGGAGTCACCTCTGCCGTTCAACTGGGATGGGCACGCTGCGCGCCTGACGCTCCCGCGGCTGCAGGGCCATGCCATGGTGGTGGTCGAGCCGTGACGGAAGTCCCAGATCTCAAACCGCCATCTTTGCAGGCGTCTACTGGGGAGGGGAGCCAGCGGGATGGATGACCGGGTCCCTGATCTCTGAGCTCGGGCTGTAGTACACTCCACCGTCGTGACCAGCGCTCCCCTCGCCTCCCCCCGCCCCCCGCCGCCCATCGGCGTGGGGATCGCCGGCTACGGCCTCGCCGGGCGCGTATTCCACGCCACTTTGGTAGAGCACACGCCCGGTTTGCGCCTGCGGGCGGTCTTCTCGCGCACGGCGGAGCGCCGGGCGCAGGCGGCCCGGGAGCACGGTGGGATCACCCTGCACCATAGCTACGAGGCCTTGCTGGACGATTCACAAGTAGATCTTGTGGTTGTAGCCACCCCGCACCACACCCATGAGGCGCTGGTCGTCCAGGCGGCGGAGGCCGGCAAGCACGTAGTGGTGGACAAGATCATGTGCCTCACCGTGGCCGAGGGGGAGCGCATGATCGAAGCCGCCCGCCGGGCTGGGGTCCTCTTCAGCGTGTTCCAGAACCGGCGTTGGGACTCGGACTATTTGACGGTGCGGGCCGTCTTGCAGTCGGGGATGCTGGGGCAGCCGTTCGTCGTCGAGTCCGCCGTGACCAGCTTCGGTCCCTCACCCGGGTACCGTAATCCCACCAGCGATCGGCCGCGGGGCTGGCGGACGTACGCCGAGTTCGGGGGGGGGCCGATGCGGGACTGGGGGGCGCACCTCTTCGACCAGGCGGTGCAGCTCGCCGGCCCCTACCCCGTGTCTGTGTACGCCGATCTCCAGTACCGGCGGGATTGGGACGTGGAGACGGCGGGGACGGCCTGGCTGCGCTATCCGCCCGGTGCGGGGGAGCGTGAGGGGCTGCGGTACAGCATCGAGACGGGGTCGATCTCCGCCCTGCCAAAGCCCCGCTGGCTTATCCGGGGCTCGGAAGGGGCTTATCTGCAGTACGGCCGAGACGGGCAGGAGGCCGCCCTGCACCGGGGGGAGGTGGGGCCGCGCCTGATGGACGCGGAGCACGCCCCGCGAGTCGTCCGCTACCTGGAGGGCCAGGTGCGGGACGTTGCAGTGGAGCAAGTGTCGGGCAACTACCTGGCCTACTACGAGAACGTCGCCGCCGCTGTCCGCGGGGAAGCGGCCCTCGCCGTGGAGCCGGCCGGCGTCCTGGAGTCCATCCGGCTGTTGACGGAGGCGCTCGACTCGGCCGCCTGTGGGGAAGTCATCGGTCTCAGACCGCCGGCGGCAGGTCTTGAGACCTCGCAGGTGGCGCTGCCAGGCTCAGACCTGTGATCGCCGTCCCGAGCCCTCCAGCCGTCCCGGCCCCGGTGACGTATGGCGCACGCTCTACCATCTGTCCAGCAGCTAAGGCGTTAGCATCCCGGACGGGGGCATCACACCAGGCAGGGGCACCTGCAACGCCAGGGCGACCTTGACCTGAGACCTGAGACGTGGGAGCAAAGGACGTAGACGATGGCGCCGCGCTACCGCGTTAGCCAGGAAAAACTGACCTTCACCCTCGTGGACGAGGCGCTGCCGGCGCGGGCCCGTATTGCCCCAGCCGAGGGCAACAACGTGTTCCAGTTCCAGGTGACGCCACCCGGCGCCGGGCAGCCGGTGGACGTATTGCTGGGCCCCACGGGTCGGGGCGGGCTCGGCCCCAGCGGCTACTCCGCCGGCAATCCTATACTGTTCCCCTTCCCCAACCGGGTGCGGGGGGGGACGTTCACCTTCGAGGGGCAGGAGTACAGGATGGCGATCAACGAAACGGCACGCGGGAACCACATCCACGGGCTGGTATCGAAGCTCCCCTGGACAGTGGAGGAGGCCGGGGCCGATCCCCAGCGGGGCGCCTGGCAGCGGGCCTCTATCGTCCTGCAAGACGCCCCGCAGGTGGCAGGGCAATACCCCTTTCCCTGCCGGCTGACCGTGACGACCCGTCTTCATGAAGGCGTCTTGATCCAGGAGATCTCCGTCCTGAATTGCGGTGCCGGGCGCCTGCCGATGGGCTTTGGCACCCATCCCTGGTTCCCGGCCACGCTGGCCGGTGGGGAGCGCGCGGCTACCGAGGTGCGTGTCCCCGGCAACCGCTACTGGCGCCTGGAGAATCTCGTCCCCACCGGCGAGACCCTCCCCGTCGAGCGCGAGGCGGCGAAGTTCGACCTGCGCACCTGGCGCGCCCTGGACGGCAACTCCTATGACGACGTCTTCACCGACCTGCTACGCCGGCCGGACGGCTGGAGCGAGGCGGGCGTTCGCTACCCCAACGCCGGCTTACAGCTCCTCGTGGAGGCCAGCCCGGAGTTCCGGGAGTGGGTGATCTTTGCCCCCACTGAGCGGCCGGTGGTATGCCTGGAGCCGTACACCGGGACGACCAACGCCGTGAATCTGCAGGCCCAGGAGATCGATGCCGGGCTGGTGGTGCTGGAGCCGGGGGCGACGTGGTCGGGGACAATTCGCACGTCGCTACGCCCCCTCATCCAAGGCGAGCCCTGACCTAAACCAAAGCGAAGCTGTGACTCACAGAGCCGATAGGGAGTGCGGTTTTGGGTCTGATCATGGAACTGGTTTAGGGACCGGTAAAGGTGATCCGGTAGATGGCCCCGGCTCGGTCGTCGGAGACGTAGAGCGCCCCGTCCGGCCCATCCTCTATGTCCACCGGCCGGCCCCAGGCCTCCTGCGGACGCCCCGTCATCCACCCGGTGACGAAGTCCTGGGCCGGCTGAGGGACGTTA
The DNA here is from genome assembly GCA_030447525.1 of Chloroflexota bacterium. Taxonomy (GTDB): domain Bacteria; phylum Chloroflexota; class UBA11872; order UBA12225; family UBA12225; genus JAUJOR01. Next base: position 559,776 of record JAUJOR010000001.1, read on the forward strand.
TCGGCGAAGGGGATGCGGCTCACTTTGTAGCCCACGCCCCGGCTGTGATTCCATGAGCCGTGCTCGGCGACAAAGGCGCTCCCGGCCATGTCACTGGGGAGGGCGCCCTGGGGGCTGAAGGTCACTCCCAGGGGGGCCGTATGGGCCGGCAAGCCGTAGTACGGCGTGAGCCCGCCACAGCCGGGGTTCCGCGCCGGGACGCGGGCGTCCACCGCCCACGACCCGTTGTTCCAGAAGCAGTAGGGCCAGCCGTAGTCTGCCCCGTCGGCGATGGCCGTGACCGGCTCCGGGGGGACGTCGTCCCCCAGGTGGTCACGCTCGTTCGTCGCCCCCCACAACTCCCCGGTCACCGGGTTGATGGTCAGGTCGACGACGTTGCGCAGGCCGCGGGCGAACTCCCGCCCCCCGCCCTGGGGCGTGAACTGCCACACCGTTCCCCGCCGGGCGTCGGGCTCGACGCAGACGTTGCAGCTGGAGCCAAAGGCGACGTAGAAGGCCCCTGTGGCGTCGAACGTCAAGGGGCGGTAATGGTGTGGGGCGCACCCAGACTGAGGCAAGCCGTCTACCACGACCTCGGCCGGGCCAAACGTCTCGCCCCCATTGTGACGAAAGCGCTCTACCTTGGTGCTTTGTGCCACGTACAGATAGCCGTCACGGAAGGCCATGCCGTAGGGGCACTGCAGCCCGGCCAGGATGGTGCGCTGGCTCTCGGCGACGGCGTCTCCGTCGGCATCCCGTACCCCCGTAATGCGCCCTGCACCGGGCTGGCTGATCAGGAGCTCGCCCCAGGGGGCGGTGGTGAGTGAGCGGGCCCCAGGCGCCAGGGCGTATACCGAGATAGCGAAGCCCTCAGGGACCCGGAGCTGCCGGTCCTGGCTGAAGACCCCCTGCCGGAAGGCCCCAGGTACTTGCAGGGTAGTGGACGCCATGGCCCGGGGGCGGGCGGCGGGGGCCTGGGGGGCCTCAGCGACCGCAGGGGCCTGGGAAGGGGGGGCGGTTTGAGCCACCGGGCGCGTCCCCTGGCTGCCGGCGGCGGGTGCGGCCCCCGGGGCGGCGCTGCCCGGCGCTCCCGGGGAGGCCGCCTCCGGGGCGGCCTGGCCGCTGCCGCAGGCAAGCAAGAGGGTGGTCAAGGCGCCGAGGCTCAGGGCGCGTGCAAGGTGCCTGCTCATTCGCAACTTAAGTTCCTCTACACTTTCAGTATGCCCACCCGGCCAAGTAAGCACCTGGATACCTTTTCCAATCCTCACCCGGAGCGGGACTACGAGGTGGAGTTCACCTGTCCGGAGTTCACCTGCGTCTGCCCCATGACCGGCCAGCCGGACTTTGCCACCTTTACCATCATGTACGTTCCGGACGCCCGCTGCGTTGAGCTCAAGTCCCTCAAGCTTTACCTCTGGTCGTTCCGCGCCGAGGGGCACTTCCACGAGGACGTGACGAACATCATCCTGAACGACATTATCGCCGCCGTGGATCCGCGCCGTATCACCATCGAAGGGGTGTTTAACGTGCGGGGGGGCATCCGCACCGTCGTCCGCGCCTCGCACGCCAGGTAGCGCTGGGCGCCGCGGGCTGAAGACCCCGATGGCTGAACGAAGCTGCGCCGGCACCACCCGCGTCACGCCCCTCAGGACCTGGAAGTAAGGATGGCGCCCCGGGGGGCGTCGTCAAAGTGGGTGGCCAGCCGTCGCCCCACCTCGTGGCGGTGACGCAGCCACCACTCCAGGCCGGCGATGTCCTTCATCGCCAGGTGGTCGGTACGGGCGCTGCCTTTACGGTAGTGCTCCTCGTAGACCCACAGGCTGTGCACCCGGTACGCCCAGTAGAGTTCTGGCATGGCCAGGCACTCGTCGCGGGTGAGGGGGGCATGGGCAAGGTAGCCGTGGAGGAAGGCCCGCAGCCGTTCCTCCGCCTGTGGGTCTTCCTGCGTCGCCTGTAGGGAGACGTCCAGGGTGCGGATGATCTCCAATGCCCGCGGACCCACCGACGCCAGCTCCCAGTCGATGACCCCCGTGACGCGCCCGTCCGGGCCGAAGAACAGGTTGCCTTCGTGGTAGTCTCCGTGCAGCATCTGCGAGGGGAGGTCGGCAAAGGCGCTCAGGGGAGGCACGCCGGCGGCGAGCAGGGTGCGCCGGTAGGCGAAGCTGGCCAGGGCGTGCTGGTCGAACGGATCAGGGGAGGGGAAGCGAAGGATGGCCGCTTCGTACTCTGCCATCTCCTGCCCGGCCCGGGTGGAGTCCCAGAGGAGCTTGGCCGGGTAGCGGGCGCCCTCCGGGGCCGGAAAACGGGAGAGGGCTTCGTGGATGCGCCCCAGCGTCCGCCCCATCTCCCCGGCGTGCCCCGTGGTAAGCTCCGCGGCCGGTATCTGTTGGTCCTGGAGTAGGGGGAAGACGGCCCACAGGCGACCCCCGACGCGCCGATAGCTCTGGCCACCGGGAGCCGACAGCGGGGCCGGCACCGGCAGCCCGCACCCGGCGGCGTAGGCGATCACCCGGTGCTCGCGCGCCACCGGCTCGGTCTCGACGTAACGGTAGCCCTTGAGAAAGTAGCCCCCGCCGGCCGTCACGGCGACGAGGTTCTGATTCAGCATTCCCCCAGGAGCGGGGTTGACTTCTAAGGGGCTGCCCAGGTCGTAGCGACGCAGCAGCTCGTCTGCCACCCGCACAGCGGCCGGCGGGAGGATCTCCCCTCGCAGATACAGGTCAGACGGACGGGAAGCGCCGGAGTCCATCGCTGAGGGGTGGGGCCTATGTGAAGGCTATGCTGTATACGTACGCTTCCCAACGCGGGGATGATGACCGCAGCCGCCGGTGGAGCAGACAGGTCGGAGCGTGCGCGGCGCGGCGCGGGGATGACGACCGCACCTGGAGAGAGCGGGGATTGTGACCAACGTCTATATCACCACGGCCATCGACTACCCCAATGGACCGCCGCATATCGGCCACTCCTTGGAGAAGATCGCCGCCGACGTCGTGGCGCGATACCACCGCCTGCGGGGAGACAATACCTTCTTCTGCATGGGCCTGGATGAGAACAGCCAGAATGTGATCGCTGCCGCCGAAGCCAGCGGCGTCTCGGCGCGGGTGTGGGTCGACCGTATGGACGAGGCCTTCCGCCTGGCCTGGCGCAAGGTGGAGTGCTCCTACGACCGTTTTATCCGCACGACTGAGCCGGCCCATTTCCGCGCCTCCCAGGAGCTGTTCCGCCGCGCCCAGGCCGCCGGGGACATCTACAAGGGCAACTATTCCGGGTACTACTGCCCCAACTGCAACACGTTTTACACCGCCGAAGAGCTAACTCCCCATGGCACCTGCCCTAACCACCCCACGGTCAAGCCGGACTGGCTGGAGGAGGAGAACTATTTTTTTGCCCTCTCCCGCTACACCGAGCGCCTCACGCGCCACGTCGAGGCGCACCCGGACTTCATCGTCCCTGCCACCTGGCGTGCCGAGATCTTGTCTACCCTCCGCTCGGGGCTGCGTGACTTTTCCGTGTCCCGGCCGGTGCGGAACCAGAAGCTGGTGGAGGGGCAACCCTGGGGTGTCCCCGTCCCGGATGACCCGGAGCACGTCATCTACGTCTGGTTCGATGCCTTGACCAACTACCTCACGGCGGCCGGCTTCCCCGACGAGCCGGGGCGATTCCAGGACACCTGGCCGGCCGACGCCCACGTCATCGGTAAGGACATCACCCGCTTTCACTGTCTCTACTGGCCGGCGATGCTCCTCTCGGCCGGCCTGCCCCTCCCTCGCAGCGTGGCCGTCCATGGCTTCATGACCCTCGAGGGGCAGCGCATCTCCAAGACCACCGGCAACACCATCGATCCGGTGGAGCTCGTGGACGCCTATGGTGCCGATGCCCTGCGTTTTTATCTCATGAGGGACATCTCCTTTGAGCGTGACGGCGACTTTACCCGTGCCAACCTGATCCAGCGCTATAACGCCGACCTGGCCAACGACCTGGGGAATCTCCTTAACCGCACCGTGAGCATGATCTCCCGCTACTTTGAAGGGACGGTCCCGGCCCCTGCGGGGGAGCTTACCGGCCCTGACGCCGACGTGCAGCGCCTCGCCGGCGCCGCCGGTCGGCTGACGGCGGCCGGGCTGGAGCGCTGGGACTTCGACGCGGCGCTCGACGGGGCGTGGCAGCTCGTCCGGCGGGCCAACCAATACATCGACGAGAACGAGCCCTGGAGGCTGGCCCGCGACCCGGCCCTCCGGCCGCGCCTGGCCACGGTGATGTATCACGCCGCCGAGGCCCTGCGGCTCCTGGGGATCTATCTCACCCCCTTCATCCCCACGGCGGCCGGCCAGCTACGAGCGCAGCTCGGTCTGCCCCCACTGGCACCCGGCGCCTGGCGCCCCGAGGGGGGCGAGACAGCCTGGGGCGGGCTGGCGCCGGGGACGCGGGTTGAGCGCGCCCGACCGATCTTTCCCCGGATCGAAGTCCCCGGCTAAGGTCGACGCCACTGATGGTGACTCGGGGCCCGCGCCCGAGGCTGTCTCCCACCATGGAGCTAACCCTGGCGGCGGCCGCCCCTGCCGGCGCCGGGCTCCTCCTGGGGCTTCTCGCCGGTGATGGCAGGCTTAACGCCGCGGCCCTCCTGGCCGGCCTCTGCGCCGCGGCGCTGACGGCCATCTGTGGATGGATGGCCGCCGGGTGTTGCGCTCGCGCCGGTCGCCTCCCGGGGGCGGCCTGGGGCCTGGGGTGCGCCCCACTCTTTCCCTGGGTGGCCGGCTGGCCGCTGGTGTGGCAGGCGGGGGTCGATCCGGCCGCCCGCGCGCAGCTCCTCGGGGCGCGTGGGGTGGTGGTCGCGTATCTCGCCGCTTGGACGGTTGCCGGAATGGCCGCCCTGGCCCTATGGCTCCATACCGTCCCGCCCGCGGCCCCCGATGCCCCCGGGGCGCCGCGCCGTGCGCCAGCCGGTGGCGTTGCCCCCGGGGGGCCGCCCGCCCGTCTGGGGTGGCTGGCGGTCCCTCTGCTGGCCCTGGCCGCCGTGGCCTACTGGAATGGGGCCATCCTCGACCCCCTGCAGTATCGGGGCTTCCCAGACTACGTCACCCAGCTGGGGGGCGCCCGCCGGCTGCTCGCCGGCCAGCTCCCCTATGACCCGCAGCTCCGCGTCTGGGCAGACGTGAACCTCCCGCCGGTGACCTTGCTGTTCCTGTTCGCCCCGTTTACGGCCTTTTCCGAGCTGGGGGGCAAGCTGGCCTACTTCCTGGTCAACCACCTGGCCTTAGCCGCCGGGCTGGCGATCTTGCTGCACGCCGCGCGCCCGTCCCCCCCGCCCGAACCCGCCTGCAACTCAACGCCCATCCCGCCGCCTGCCCCGGCGCGGACAAAGAGCCCGCTCCTGTGGGTCAGCGGCGTGGTGGCCCTGGCATTGACGTTCGAGCCGTGGCACGACTCCCTGCGCCTGGGCCAGCAGAACGGGATCGTCTTCTTCTGCCTAGCCGTCTCCCTGGCGGCGCTCCTCGCCGGGCGGGACGTCCTCGCCGGCGTCGCGCTGGCCGCTGCCTTGATCGGCAAGCCGTCCTCGGCCCTCCTCGGCTTCTACTTCTTGGCGGCGCGACGCCGGCGGGCCGTGGTCGCCTGCGCCGTCGGGGGGTTGCTGGCCTGCCTCATGGCGCTCCCCTGGACGGGTTGGGAGCCCTGGCGCTACTACCTCCTGGAAAAGGCCCCCCAGATCCTGGCCGGCACCCCTCAGCAATCCAACGTCGCCTTGCTGGCCCTGCACGCCCGGCTGTTCCTGCCACCGGAGGCCCTCTCCAGCTTCGACGCCATGCCTTACCTGCCCATTGCCCAGACCCTCACCCGTGTGGCGCAGCTCCTGGGCGCCCTGGCCCTGTGGCGCATCATCGACTGTGGGGCGGGACGCCCGTCGCTTGCGGGCCGGCTGGGGAGGCACGTGGAGTTCGCCATCGCCCTGGTGCTCTCCCTCTCCCTGGTCGGCCATGCCTGGCAAAGCTACGTCACATGGCTCATCCTGGCCCTGGTCCCCCTGGCCGATCCTCGCCTGTGGGCCCCGCTTTCCCCAGTCGTCGCTCGCTGGGTGGCCGCGCTGGCAGTGACCGGCTATGCCGCCATCGCCCTCAACGACGTCTCGCTGTACAAGGTGATCGGCAGCGCCAGCCCGGCGGCGACTGTCTTCGCCTCCCTGCCCAACGTGCTGCTCCCCGTCCTGGCGTACGTCCTTGCCCTCCTGCGAGGGGCCTACGGCGAGGGAGCAGGCGCCACCGGCGGTCCCCTGGCCGGCCATGCCATGGCCGGGGAGTAGGCGCCGCAGCCTCCCCCCGCGCCCTGGCGTTCGCCCCTGGGTGCCACGTGGTAGGCTTGTGGGTGCCGAGCGGTCGGGCCCTGCCTTGCCTTCCGCCCCTGAGAACCGTCTGGAGGGGAGACGCAACGTGACGCCGTACTCACCACCCCGCACGTATGGCCGGCGCAGAGGCGAGCTCCCGGCGCGCCTGCCCCTGGTGCTCGCCTTGCTGGGGGCCCTGGCCCTGGTGGTGACGTTGCCCCTGGCCGGGGCGTCGCTCCCCGGGATGCGTCGGGCGCAGGCCCTGGTGAACCGCCTGCCCCTACCGTGGAAGGCCCCTCGGCCAGAGTATGTCCCGGTCCCGGAAACGGCCGCCCCCGCCGCCGTGCTGGCCCAGGTTACGCCCGCGCCGGCGCCCACCGCCACGCCGGCAGCGCCACCGGCCGGCGCCCCGGTGGCGTTGCCGGACGTAGCCCGGTCCGATGATGCGCCGGCGGCTGTAGCCATCGCCCCCGCGCCGAGCGCCGTTCGCCTGGAGGGTTTCCGGCACCAGTGGCAGACCTGGAATAACTGTGGCCCGGCAACGATCACCATGGCCACGAGTCACTACGGTCGCCCCGAGACGCAGGTGCAGGCAGCCGCCTTTGTCAAGCCCAACGCCAACGACAAGAACGTCAGCCCGCAGGAGCTCGTCGCCTTTGTCCGGTCGGTTGGGCTGGAGGCAGACTTCCGGGTGGCCGGAGACATCGACCGCCTCAAGGTCTTGCTGGCCAACGGCATCCCGGTGGTTGTCGAGACGTGGTTCACGCCGGAGCCAAATGACGGCATGGGCCACTACCGGCTGCTGGTGGGGTACGACGACGCCAGCGGGCGGTTTACCGCCTACGATAGCTACGACGGCCCGGGAGTGAACCTGTCCCTCCCCTACGAGCGCTTGGACGCCGATTGGCGAGTGTTCAACCGGACCTACATCCCCGTCTACGCGTCCGAAAAGGCGTCGCTGGTGGCCGCCATCCTCGCCGCGGACAAGGACGACCAGGCGATGTGGGAGCGTTCGCTGAGTGTGGCCCAGCAGGAAACGGCCGCCCGCCCCAATGACGCCTTCTCCTGGTTTAACACCGGTGCCAGCCTGCTGGCCCTGGGCCGGGCGGAGGAGGCCGTGGGGGCCTTTGACCGGTCCCGCTCGCTGCGTCTCCCCTGGAGGATGCTCTGGTACCAGTTCCAGCCTTTCGAGGCGTACCTGTCCGCCGGGCGCCTGGCCGACGTCCTGACCCTCACGGCATCCAATCTCCAGCAGGCCAGCGACCTGGAAGAGTCTCACTACTACCGTGGGCGGGCCCTGCAGGCCCAGGGTGAGGCGGCGGCTGCCCGCGGCGCCTATCAGGCGGCCGTACGGAGCAACGCCCGCTTCGCTCCCGCCCATCACGCCCTGGCCACGCTCGGCTAGATCGCCGGCCGGCGGCCCGTGCCCCCGGGGGGTGCGCGGTGCGTTGAAGGGGCCGGATGCCATGGGGTAGAGTGCCTCCGAGCCATGGCCATCACTCTGGAGGAACGGATCCGGTCGGTAGGGCAAGACTACGCCGCTCGGGTGCGGCAGTTCAGCCCCGGCGCCCGACTATTCCTGGCCGCGGCCACGCTGGCGGGGCTGAACGCCGGGGTGACCTCGGTGCTCTTGAATCTTTACATCCGCTCCCTGGGGAGCGCCGAGGTCACGCTGGGCCAGGTCTTGCGGGCCGGTCCAGCCGGGGCCATCGTCTCCGGCATTATCGCCGGTCCCTTGATTGACCGGTGGGGCGCCAAGCGGTCGATGCTCCTGGGGACGGCCATTGCCGGCGCCGGGGCCCTCCTCCTGCTGGTCTCCTCCACGTTATGGGGGCTGCGGATCGGTCTGGCCCTGGCCAGCGCGGGGAGCGTCGTGGTGTACATCGCCGCCCCGCCGCTCCTCGTGCGCCACTCGTCACCGGTGGAGCGCAAGCACCTGTTCGCGGTGACGGCGGCCGCCTACGTGATCAGCACGGCCGCCGGGAGCGCCATTGGGGGTTTCCTCCCCGACCTGATGACACGCCTCTTCGCCACCCCTACCCTGGCCGATACCTACCGCCTCTCCCTGTTTGCCGGCGCCATCCTCTCGTCCCTGGGCATACCGCTGCTGATGCTCGTGCGCGAGCCGGCCACCCTCCCCGGCGGCGCTGAGGGGCCCTCGATTGACCCGTCATACCCGCAACAAAGCCTGGCCGGCCGCTTGCGAGCCCTGCCCGCCCAGGTACGGGCGCAGCGTCGTGGAATTCTCATCATCGCCCAGTTCGTCCTGGCGGACAGCTTTATTCGCATTGGCGGTAACCTCTTCGTCCCCTTCTTCAACGTCTACTTCGTGGAGCATCTGGGGGCCTCCACGGGCTGGTACGGCACGCTGCGCTCGTTCGACCGCTTTGCCGTGGTCATCGCCACGCTGCTAGCCGCCCCCATCGCGGTGCGCTTCGGTCCGGTGGTGACGATCACCTGGACGCAGCTCTTGTCTGTACCGCTGCTCCTGGCCTTCGGCAGCGCCCAGACGCTCGGCCTGGCCGCGGCCGTATTCCTTGGCCGTGGGGCGTTGATGGAGATGACCGTCCCCATCCGCGATAGTTTCCTGATGGAGGTGGTGCCGGAACGGGTGCGGGCCACCGGTAACGCGGCCATCACGCTGGTGGGGCAGGCCCTCGCCGTGGTCACGCTTCCCCTCGGGGCACGTCTCCTGGAAGGTGGACGTTACTCCCTGGCCTGCGCCCTGGCGGCGGCCCTCTACGTTGCCAGCGCCTTGCTCTATTGGGCGTTCTTTCGTGCCCAGCCCGAGGCGGCTCCCCAGAAGAAGTCCCGGGTGGCAAGTCTCACGTCTCAAGTGGCCGCTCCGTAGAGAAGACTCTAAGAGACGTCTGTGACCTGGGGGCTCCGGCCGGGAAGCCCCTTCGCGCCCGGTCCCCGGGCGAGGCGTATAATGCCGTCCGAGGGTGCCACGAGGGGGATGAGGGGCGCAGACGTCAACGAGCCGGTGGACATCCGCTACGACAACGCCCGCGGCCGCCTGGAAGTCAGCTGGGCAGATGGGGTAGAGAGCGCCTACGGCTACGAGTTCCTACGCTGGAGGTGTCCCTGCGCCGCCTGCGCCGGTGAGATGGGCCTGCCGGGCCAGCTGCAGGATGTCGAGTACCTGCGGCCCGAGCAATACCAGCTGCAGTCTATCGAGCTCGTGGGCCTCTACGCCGTCCGACCGACGTGGGCCGATGGCCATGACACCGGCCTGTACACGTTCGAGCGCCTGCGGGCGCTCACCGACGAGGCGGCCGTCGATCTTCGAGAGCAGGAAGCGATTCGTGGACGTGCCGGGGGCGCCTCCGACGGGTAATGGAGCGTAGCTACCGGGCGTCGAACGGCCTGTATTTCTACATCGCCTTTCTCGCCCTTGACGCCCTTGTCCTGATGCTGGAAGCCGTCGCGCGGCTACGCACCGATCGCGCCGTCTCCGGGCTCTTTCTTGGCATCCTGGCAACCCTGTGCGCCGCTGTGGCCGTGCTGCTCTTCGTGCGCTGGGGGCGCCTGCGCGTCGTCATAACGGCGGAGACGCTTACCTTGACCGGCGAAGGCCCGCCCCAGCAGCTGGAATGGGCCGACGTAGAGCGGGTGCGGGAGATGCGTGGTCCCGCCTATCAGCTCTCGCTACGTGGCCTGCTCCCGGGACCGTACCTCCCCCACGGCCTCCTGCAGAGCGAAACGGTGTTGGAGATCAGCGTCCATCCAGGGGGGCGCCTGGTGCTGCGCCGGGCCCTCATCGCCGGCTATGGCGCGCTGCAGCAGGACGTCCTGCGGTCGGTTTCCAAGGATACGGAGATCGATCTACACGCTCGCTGGTGGAAGGATTAGCCTTCCAGATTGGTGTTCCATGTCCGTAGGGGCGCCACGGACGATCAGACGATCAAAAGCGCCGTCTACGCGGTAGGGGGTGCGTTTCTGACCAGCCTTCTACCACGGCGGCTCCAGCCTGGAACGTCACGGGTAGGTCGCCTCCGGCTCAAAGGGGTACAGGGGACGGCGCCGGTGGCGGTAGGTGAAGAAGCCCAGATCGGCCGTAGTCACCCCCGGGGTGTTGACCAGGATGATCTCGGCGGCGATGGGCTCGTAGGCCGGCCGGGGTGAGACCACGCCCTTGGCCACTACCACGCCATAGCGCTCCGGCCAGATCCCTAGGGAATACATCTGCTCGATACTGGTGTTGCCCAGGCGTCTGGAGGTGAGGACGAGGGTGTGGCCATCCGTGGTCTCCAGCACGGCGGACGTGCCGGCGTTGAAAAAGCGCTGTCCCCCGTGGGTAGGGCGCGGGTCCTCGAACTTCCCGTCGGCGAGCAAGCGTACGCGCCCGGTGACGGAGACGGGTCGACCGTGCATGTCGTCGGTCTTGGCCCCGACGGCGAGGGAGAGCGTTTCCCCCACGCCGGCCGCGACGCAGGCTTGTACCGCCGCCGGATCGTAGAGCGTCTGAAGATAGCGACGCACCTCCATGGCCTGGGCGGCGGCGAGCAGGAAGGTAGAGTCGGCCGGGCTCCCGCCCCCGACGTTGTCGCCTACGTCCATCAAGACCACGGGACCCCGCGGGGCGGCCGCTGCCCGTTGCAGGGCCTCCTCCACTGAGAGGACGTCGCCGACGAAGGCATCCCGGCGCTCCCAGGCCCGTCCGGCCAGCCAGCGAGCGGCCGCGCGGGCCTGGGCCGCGTCGCCGTCGTGCACCGCGAGGCAGGCCATACCCATCTCCGCGACGTCGGCGTAGGGATAGCCCTCGGCCACGCTGGCGGACAGCATGCCGGGCCGGGCGGCTGCGGCCATGGCGTCCGTCATCAGCCCCTTCATCGGCTCTTCCCCAGTAAACTGCTTGACAATGTTGATCACCACGGGGGGCGTTTCCAGGGCCTGTACCGGCCGGATCTCCTGCCGTACGGCACGGACGATGAGACCGGCGCAGTCTAGCCCTCGCGCACGGGCGTCCAGGTGCGGGTTGGTCAGGTAGACGTTGGTCACGGTGGTATTGGCGACCATCCGCTCAGACAGGTTGCCGTGCATGTCTAACGACATCCCCACCGGGACGTCCGGTCCCACCGCCCGGCGGACGCGGGCGGCCACCTCCCCGTCGGCATCGGGAAAGCCATCGGCAACGGCGGCGCCGTGCTGAGCCAGGAGCACCCCGTCCCAGGGGCCGGCCTGCCCCAGGCGCTCCAGCATCTCTCCCACAATGCGCTCAAAGGCGTCCCGCGTGATCGTCCCGCAGGGACCGGTGCTGGCGAACAGCAGGGGCACCACCTCCACCCCCAGCCGCTCGCCGGCCTCCAGGTAGCCGGCCATGGTGCTCTGGGCCGTGCCGTGGCGCTGCGCCACCTCCTCGCCACGCAGGATGCCGCTGGCCTCGAACTGGGCATAGTCGGCGGGGACGCGGGAGAAGGTGTTGGTTTCGTGGGAAAGCCCCAGGGCAGCCAGACGCATGTCACCCCTCCCGTAGGGGTAGCAGGGCCGCCGGGGCGGCCGCCAACAATCGCTCACCACCGCCCGGCTGGAGCCGGCTGGCGGCGGGTTCATCGCCCCCGTCGTCGTAGGCCCGGCGGTCGGTGTAGGGCCCGGCGAGGGGTACCCCTGTCGGTGGCGTGATCACCACGTGGTGCAGCTTACCCCTGGGATTGGAGCCTGGAGAGGACTTCCCCCTCATTGGGAAAGCGCCCGGTCTGCCGTTTAGAGAACACCAGCCGCTCCCCGTTGCGCACCTCAAAGACACCGCCCCCGCTGGGGATCAGGCGCACGTCCGGCACCCGGTCAGGCAGCGCCCGTCGCAGCTCGGCCGCCAGACTGGCGGCCCGCTTGTCATACCCTCAAGCCGTGCAGTATTCGATGCTCAGGTCGAGCAAATCTGCCATTGGCCTGACTCCTCCTCTTGGTCATCAGCTTGGACATCTGCGCGTTGGACAGACCCTTATCGGTGGACCCAACTCTGCTGGGCGTCTACCGGCACCGGCGGGGTGACCCGCTAACGGACTACAGGGACGGGGTGTACGCCCCCACCCGCGTCCGTCTGACAGGATACACCGCGTGCGTTGCTGTGTTGAGGGCTCGGCCTGCCTGCCGATCCCGGGTCACGGTACAATGACCAGAGTGACGGCTCCAGTCCCGCCTGGGACGCGGGCCTGGAGACCGAAGACCTCACGAGAGGGGAGAAGTCGAGTTGCGGGACTTCGAGTACCACGCCCCCAAGACGCTGGATGAAGCCGTTGCCTTGCTGGAGCGTTACGGAACGAGCGCCAAGTTGCTGGCTGGCGGGACAGATCTCGTCATCATGCTCAACGACCATATGGTGGCGCCGGAGCACGTCATCGACGTCAAGGGAATTCCAGAGCTCAGCCGGTTCGAGTGGAACCCCGAGCGGGGCCTGACCATCGGGGCAGCGGTGCCCTTCCGCAAGCTTGAGATCTCGCCGGAGGTGCAACAGCACTACCCAGGGGTGTACGAGGCGGCGTCCGAGGTGGGCTCCTGGCAGATCCGCAACCAGGCCACGCCGGCCGGCAACCTCTGCACCGCCTCGCCGGCGTGCGAGATCGGCCCCATCATGTACGCCCTGGACGCGCAGCTGCAGGTGACGGGGCCCCGCGGGCAGCGGACGATCCCTATCCAGGAGTTCATCACCGGCGTCCGGCGCACGGCCTTGCAGCCGGACGAGTTGGTGATCGAGATCCAGGTGCCCCCGCCGGGGGCCCGCGCTGCCAGTCACTACATCAAGCTCAAAGAACGCCAGAAGATGGACATCGCCTTTGTCGGCGTCGCCGCCAGCGTGGAGCTGGAGCCGGGGGATGGGGTGATCCGCGACGCGCGCATCGCCCTGGGGGCGGTGGCCCCGACGCCGATCCGGGCCCCTGCGGCCGAAGCCGCGCTGCGTGGCCGGCCGCTGAGCGACGATATCCTGGAACAGGTCGGGCGTGTGGCGGCCGAGAGCGCGCAGCCGATCATGGACGTGCGGGCCTCGGTGGCCTATCGCAAAGAGATGGTCAGCGTCTTGACCAGGCGCGCCGTGCGCCAGGCGGCTACCCTCGCCGCTCAGCGGTAGACATCCAGAGGTGCACGTCCGGCGAGCGGCCCCAGGGGCAGAGTTACAGAACTCGGGAGGAGATGCGTGCGCACACTGATCGAACTCACCGTCAACGGCCAGCCCTACCCCATCGACGTAGAAGGGCGCACTCGGCTCCTGGACGCCCTGCGTGAGAAGTGCTTTCTCACCGGCGCCAAGGAGGGCTGCTCCACCGGTGACTGCGGCGCCTGCACCGTCCTCCTGGACGGCCAGCCGGTGACTTCCTGCCTCGTGCTGGCCAGCAGCGCCGCCGGCAAGGAGATCACCACCATAGAGGGAGTCAGCGCCGGAGAGGTGCTGCACCCGGTGCAGCAGGCCTTCATGAGCGCCGGGGGCCTGCAGTGTGGCATCTGCACCCCGGGGATGATCCTGACCTCCATTGCCTTGCTAAACGAGAACCGTAACCCCACCCGCGACCAGATCCGCTTCGGTCTGCAGGGCAATCTTTGCCGCTGCACCGGCTACGGTAAGATCGTGGACGCCGTGGAGGTGGCCGCCAAAGACATGGCCACCCGTGAGAACGGCCACCACATGGAAGTCAAGACCGAGCCGGACACCAACCCGGCCATGGCCGGACCGGCCCAGGCAGACGCCACCGGGGGCCAGGCCCCCGGCGAGAAGGGCAGGTAAGACGGCAAGTAAGCCCCCCATGTCGCTATTCTCTGCATCTACTACATGCTCAGGGGGCGGACAAACATCGCCGTGAGACGGCAGACGTGATGCCTAGTGGGACACACTGCACGGAACTGGCAATGATCTGACCTAGTCAGGACACCATGTATATGCGGGTTGACTCACCAGGGCCCTGACGCCTGGGGCCGGGATGGCTCGAAAGCGAAATGGGCTCGAGACCGTAGCGCTGCAAACCCTAGTGCCCTAGTGAATGAAAGAGAGTCCTAGACGATGACCGCAACGGAGTCCGCCAAGCCGACGACGGCCCAGACGAACGGCCAGACGAACGGCCAGAGCAACGGGACACACCAGATCGGGCGCTCCGTGACGCGCATCGACGCCCTGGAAAAAGTGACCGGGCGGGCGCAGTACGCCGCCGACCTGTTCCTGCCCGGCATGTGCTACGGCGTCTTTAAGCGCAGCCCCCACGCCCACGCCCGGATCGTCAGCATCGACACCTCCGAGGCGGAGAAGATGCCCGGCGTCGTCGCCGTCATCACGGCTATGACCCTGTCCAAGGACATGGCCAGCGTGGTGGAGGAAGAGATGCACGCCACGCGCAAGGTGGTGAGCCTCTTTCCGAACATTGGCGAGAAGGTGAAGTACGAGGGGGCCAAGGTGGCCGCCGTGGCCGCCGTGTCGCGGGAGATCGCCTTTGAGGCCAGCGAGCGGATCAAGGTGGAGTACGAAGTCCTGCCACCGGTGACGGATGTACGCGAGGCGATCAAGGAAGGCGCGTCGCAGATCAACGAAGACAGCCAGCCGGCCGATGCCTTGCCGGATGGCCCCTTCGCCGGCCACCCCATCTACAACGTAGCCGGACAGAACCACCGTGCCGAAGGGGACGTGGAGGCAGGGTTCAAGGCAGCCGACCGCATCTTCGAGGACACCTACGTCATCCCCCGCGCCCACCAGACGTACATCGAGCCCCAGACCACGGTGGCCGACTGCGCACCGGATGGGAAGGTGAACGTCTGGACGAGCACCCAGGGGCACTTCGCCACCCGCTCCAACCTGGCCAACTCCTTGCGCATCCCGGCCAGCCGGATCAACGTGCACGGCATGACCATCGGCGGGGGCTTCGGCGCCAAGTTCGGGGGCATCGTAGACACCTACTGCGTCCTGCTGGCGATGAAGGCCCACCGCCCGGTCAAGATCGTCTACACCCGGGCGGAGGAGTTCCTGGACGCCCGTCCGGCCCCCGGGGCCGTGATCACGGTCAAGACCGGGGTCAAGAACGACGGCACCATCGTCGCCCGCCAGGCCTGGGCCCTGTGGGACACCGGCTCCGGCTCCGGGGGCTGCTATGCCACCAGCCGCGTCAAGGGGGTGTACAAGATCGAGCATTTCAAGCTCGACGCCTACGACGTGAACACCAACAAGCCGGCCCCCGGGGCCTATCGTGCCCCCGGCGCGCCCCAGGCCACCTTCGCCGGCGAGGCCCAGATCAACCGCATCGCCCACGAGTTGCGCATCGATCCGGTAGAGCTCCGCCTGCGGAACATGCGCGAGGGCGAGCAGATTGCCTTTAAGGAGACCCTGTCCGCCGTGGCCGAGCGCGCCGGCTGGGCGCAGCGCACCAAAGGGGCGCACGAGGGCTGGGGCGTCGCCGTCGGGGAGTGGACGAACGGGGCCGGCCCGGCCGGCGCCCTGGTCTCCGTGCACGAGGATGGCAAGGCCCGCGTCTTCTATGGCCTGATGGACATCACCGGGACAGACACGGCCATGGCCCAGATCGCCGCCGAGGTACTGGGCATCAAGTACGAAGACGTTACCGTGTCTCGAGGAGACACCGACTCCGCCCCCTTTGGGACGGCTAGCGGCGGGAGCGTCGTCACCTTCTCTTACGGGAACGCGGTAAAGCGGGCCGCCGAGGACGCCCGCGACCGCATTCTCGAGCTCGCCGCCGAGCACCTGGAAGCCTCAGTAGAGGATCTAGAGGTGTCCGATGGCAAGGTGACGGTGAAGGGGAACCCGGAGGCGAGCGTCACCCTGGCCCAGCTGGGACAGATGTCCCTGCGGTCGCGCAACGGCCCCATCGTAGGTCGGGGCTCCTTCTCCAGCGAGCCGAGCGCGACGACCATCGCCGCCCAGATCGCCAGGGTGAAGCTGGATCCGGAGACGGGCCAGCTGCGCCTGCTGGGGGCCTACGGGTCGCTTGACGTCGGCAAGTCGATCAACCCCATGGCCTGTGAAGGTCAGATGGAAGGGGGGCTCGTCCAGGGCTTTTCCTGGGGGATGATGGAGCAGATGCAGTGGCGGGAAGACGGGCGTAACTGGAATCCCGGGCTGCTGGATTACCGTGTCCCTACCTCGCTGGACTTTCCCGATCTGGAGACGGTGATGGTCGAGCAGCCGACCAAGAACGGCCCGTTCGGCGTCAAGGGTATCGGGGAGCCCCCCATTGCCCCGGGGATTGCCGTGATCTCCAGCGCCATCGCCGACGCCACCGGGGTGTGGATCAACGAGGCCCCGTTCACGCCGGAACGCGTCCTGGCGGCGATCAAGTCCAAGGCATCGTAAGTCCCAAGCCCCCGGCGGGGGGAGCCGAGCTCGCCCCGCCGGGGGCCTCTCCTTACCGGTGGAGATCAAACCAGGCCAGATCGAGGCAGGCCCCCGCTGATCGCGGGGCCCGATCCAGGCCTGGGGGCTTGGTCCCAGAGCGACATGAAGGTTAACGTCATCTTTTTCGGTGACTTGGCCCGGTTTAAGCCGGCGGAGTGGGAGCGCCGCCGGGGAACGGTGGACGTGCCTGAGGGGGCCACCATCGACTCCCTGGCGGAGCAGCTCGGCATCGGCAACGAGGCGTGTGTCGTGATGCTCAACGAGGAGCAGCACCACCGCGGGGCCGCGCTCCATGAAGGTGACACTGTGACTTTTTTGCCCCCCATCGCCGGGGGCGCTCCGACCCTCCTGGAGGGCCCGCACCTCCGGGAGTGAGGCGCGGGACGCGGCCGGCCCGTGGGAAGCGGAGTAGATGGGGTGGATCTGGAGCATCTCCAACGAGTCGCCGCCGAGTGTCTCATGGAAGATGAGGCCTGGCGGGACGGGCTTGAGGATGAGACGGCCTCTCGGCTCCTGGACTGGGCCCTCGGCCTGACCGACGCCAGCCTCGCCCGCCGTGTCGGTCTCCCGGAGAGTAAGGTGCTCGATGCCGGCCCGCCGGCCGAGGCGCAGCGTGGCGCCTGCACGGCGCCGGACGCCTATGCGGTGGCCGATCAGGCGCGCCGGTTGCTTGACGCCGTCGCCGGTCGGTGGCGCGGTCAGGGGCCGGAAGACGTTGCGGCCGCCGTCGCTTCACTGCTCGGACCCCCATTGTTCGAGTCATTTGACGACGGGCAAAGGGCCATCCAGGTGGCCCTGACTGAGCCGGCCGCCGTTGCCGAGCACGGTGGAGCGAGCGCGGCGCCGGACGCGCCAGAAGACCAGCCAGGGGCCAGCGCCGTGGACAGCCGGCAAGACCGCCAGCAGGATCGCCCACAGGCCCGCCCGTCGGATGGGCGGGCGCCGGCGTCCCGCTGATGCCCCTTCTGCCGGTCCGCCTTTCGGCCGGCCTGGTGGTGATCGCGGCCGTCGTCCTGGCCCTGCTGGCTGCCGGGGCTGCCTGCTTGGGGCCGCAGCTGAATGGGTCGCACCCGGCCGCCGTTGGCCTGCCGGCCGGCGAGGGGCCGGTGAGGACGGCCGCCAGGGACTGGTACGAGGTCTTCTTTACCCAGCCTCGCTACCCTGATCGCCCCGAGTACCACCGCGGCGGGATCGACGAGAAGCTCGTCGCCTTGATCGACTCTGCCCGTCAGAACGTCGACGTCGCCATCTACGACTTCGATCTGCAGAACGTGGCCGCGGCGATGGCTCGGGCCAAGGGGCGGGGTGTGGGCGTGCGGATGGTCACGGACACGGATACGTTGCAGAACAAGAACCGGGAGATCATGCGTGCCGTGGCTACGGTCAAGGGGGCAGCCATCCCTATCGTGGACGATCAGCGCCGGCCGATCATGCACCACAAGTTCGCCGTCGTGGACGGCGAGGCCGTCCTCACCGGCTCCTGGAACTTCACCGATGGCGACACCTACCGGCTGAACAATAACGCCGTGATCCTGCGCTCCCCCGAGGTGGCGGCGAACTTCGTCGCCGAGTTTGAGAAGATGTTTGTGCAGCGCCAGTTCGGCCCGAACAAGCCCAAGGGCGTCCCTCACCCTCGGACGCGCATCGGGGATGCCCACGTGGAGACGCACTTCGCCTCCGCGGATGACCCTTCGGTGCGCCTGGTTGAGCTGATCCGTGGTGCGCGCTCGAAGATCGATTTCCTGGCCTTCTCCTTTACCCATGAGGCCGCCGGGGCGGCTGTGTTGGAGCGGGCCCGCGCCGGGATCAAGGTGCGGGGCGTCTTCGAGACCACCGGCTCAGAAACGCGCTTCAGCGAGTTTGGCATGTTGAAGCGAGCCGGCCTGGAGGTCTACCAGGACGGCAACCCTTACGTCATGCACCACAAGGTGTTTGTCATCGACGAGCGCATCACCGTGTTCGGGTCGTTCAACTTTAGCGACAACGCCGCCAATAGCAACGACGAGAACATGGTGGTGGTGGACGACCCGACCTTTGCCCGAGCGTTTCTGGACGAGGTGGAGCGGATCGTTGCCCAGGCCAAGAGCCCCGCCAAGCAGCGGGTCATGCAGACGCGCGAGGGAGGGAGTTAGGTCCATGCCCGGCCGTCGGCCGGTGCCCCAGGCGGTGGCCTTTCCCGAGCGCAGTCTGACCTACGTTCCGCTCCTCCTCGCCCTCGGGAGAGCAGGGGATGCCCCGCCCTCCGAGCCGCCCCTGCATCTCGTCCCCTTATTGCGCTCCGGGGGCCCGCGGGTGGCCGAGGCCGTGGCCAGCGGCGACGCCCTGGCCGGGGCGCTCCCCCTGGCGGACGTTGTGGCCGCCGTTCAGGCGGGGGTGCCTCTGGTGGTCTTCGGGGCCCTTACCCGGCGGCACGGCGGGCAGCTCGTCGTTGCTCGCCAGGCGCCGGTCACGCCCCGGGCGGACGCTCTTCTGCAGGGGGCGTGGAGCGCCCTTCGAGTGGGACTGCAGACGGGGAGCACAGGGAGCGAGCGCCTGGTGCGCCTGTGGCTACTGGCGGAGGGGGGGGACGCCGCCGGCGCCCTCGCCGGCAGCGGCTCGCCCTCGGCGCACCTGACGCGCGACCCCTGGGCCGGCGAGCCACGGTGGATCGGCTATAGCACCGGAGAGGGCCTGGTCGCGGCCCTCAAGGATGGACGCATCGCCGCCTTTATCGGCCCCTCCTGGGCCGCGGCTCAGGCAATGATCCTGGGCCTGGGCGAGGTAGTGGCAAACTTTTCCGATGGGAGCACGGCGGGGGCCGTCAGCGCCGCCCTGCCGGCCGTGCTGGCGACGCGGCGTGAACGGCTGGTGGAGCGCCAGTCTGAGCTGGCGGCTCTGCGGGCGGCCTGCGCCCGGGCAGGGGCGGCCCTGTCCGGAGATGCCGGGCCGGCGCTGGTCACACACGCGCTGCGCGAGCGTGACCCACTGGTACTGCGCCAGGCCCTGCGCCTGGACGTCTCGCCACCGCTCCAGCCGGCGGCGGAGTCTCCGCCAGCGGCCCCCTCGGCGGCCCAGGGGATCTACGCCGTCGACGGGCGCCTGCCGTTGACCGCCCTGGAGCGCTACCTGGAGCTGGCGGCCGCCGCCGGCTGGACGCCGAGCCTCGACCCCGCCTCGCTGCTCGCCCCTTGATCCAAGGCCCAAATGCGGCCGGCTCGCCCGGCGTACATCGGGTAGGCCGCCAGGGCAACGCCGAGCCAGGCGATGACCCCCATCAACAGGGCAGACTGCCCGAACCCGGCCCGCACCGCCTCCGATCCGGCCACCGCATCACCAGCCAGCGCAGCCGCCAGTCCCACCAGGGCCACAGCCACGCCCAGGGTGTGTCCGTACTGCCGAGTGGTCTCCAACATGCCCGAGGCGAAGCCCCGGTAGGTGACATCCAGTGTGCCCATGATGCGGGTGTTGTTCGTGGTCATGAACATCCCCGAGCCGGTCCCCAGCCAGACCACAGCGCCCAACGCCTGGGCGTACGTCAGACTCGGCGCGGCGAATCCCAGCCAGGTGAGGCCACTGGCCACCATGGCCAGGGCCATCGGGCAAAGCCACGACCAGCGGGTGCGATCATAGAGCCACCCGGCGACAAGGGTCATGATGGTGGTACAGGCCTGCATCGCCACCAGCAGCGCCCCCGTCTCCATGGCCCCCAGGCGCAAGCCACGCTGGATCAGGAAGGGGATGGAGAAGCTGGCCATCATCATGGTCATATGCAAGATGCCGTTGGCCCCAATGGCCGTGGTGAAGACGCCGTTACCGAGCTGGTCGAGCCGGATCAATGGCGCCCGGACGCGGGACTCCACGGCGACGAACATAGCCAAGAGCAGCAAGGCCACCAGATGCATCGGGAGGTGCCAATGCCATCCGGCGGCGAAGCTTTCCGGCCCATCATGGAAGTGATTCAGGGAGAGCGAGGCCACCCCCAGGGTAAGCAAGAGGAGCGTTGCCCCGGGCCAATCAAATCGCACGCCGGACACCGGGCGCGGCCCCAGGCCCATGCGCAGAGCCAGGGCCAGAGCAACCAGGCCGGCCATCGCCCCTCCCAAGAAGGCCCAGCGCCAGGTGAGGTATTGCAGGATCAGCGGGGCCAGGGCTGTGCCGGCCATTGCCCCCAGCGACGAGGCCATAGTGGCCAGGCCAATCGACCTGGCGCGGCGCTCTGTCCCCACCGCCCCGGTGATGATCGGCAGGCTGGTGGCGGAGACCAGGGCCGCGCCCAGGCCCTGGAAGGCCCGCGCGCCGAGCAGGTGCCATAGGCCCCCGGCCAACCCCGCCCCCACGGCGCCGGCCACCGTCAAGCCAAGCCCGGTCAGAAAGACGTGCCGGTGGCCGAAGATGTCGCCCAGGCGCCCGGCCGGGAGCAGACATGCCGTCAGAGGCAGGAGAAAGGCCGTCATCACCCAGCTGGCGGCGTCTACGTCCACGTGGAGCGACTCTGCCAGCGCCGGGAGGATGACCGAGACCGGCGAGACGGCGAACATGACCATGAAGTACCCGGCCGTGACCGCCAGCACCGCCCGTTTGCTCCCGGAGTCCATCGTCCGAGTATACCCATGGCCGCAGCTCGGCCCGAGACCGGCACACCCTGGCCGGGGAGTACCCACCCGCCATACCCTCGTCAATGCATCAGTGCCGTGGACGCTGATGCGATCGACTTGACCTCCCCGGGGCAGTAGTGCCAGGGATCCGGAGAGTAGAATCAGCTATGGCCGATGTGGCCGCGCCCACTCCTGCTGTCCCCTGGACCGGCGATGGCCCCTCGCCGTCTTCTATCAGCCGGCCGGCGCCACGCGTCGTGCTCCCGCTCTTCATCTTCGCCCATTTCGCTCATCACGTGGGCACCGGGGGCCTCTCTCCCCTATTGCCCCTCATCCGGGAGGCCTTCGCCCTGGACTATGCCCGCTCCGGGCTGCTCCTCTCGGCGCAGGGCCTGGCCCTGGGCCTCGGGCAGCTCCCCATCTCGGCCCTGGCCGACCAGGTGAGCAAGCGGGTGATGATCGCCGCCGGACTGGTCGGCGTCGGCCTGGCCGGCATCGCCGTCAGCCTCAGCACCAGCTTCGTGCAACTGATCCCCTTGCTGGTGCTCATGGGCCTGATGGCCGCGACGTACCACGCCCCGGCGGCCTCGTTTCTGGCCGAGACCTACAGTGCCGTGGGACGGGGACGTGCCCTCGGGACGCACGTCATCGGCGGGTCGCTGGCCTTCGCCGCCACGCCGGCCATTGCCATTGCCGTGGTGCAGCTCACGGGGAGCTGGCGGAGCGCCTTCCTGGCCCTGTCAATCGCCCCCCTGGTGGCCGGGACGCTGATGCTGATCCTGAGCTGGCGGGCGCGGGGACAGCGCCTGGCGCGTCCCTCCACGGCGGAGCAGTCGAGCCAGCTGAGCGCCCTGGCCGCCCTGCGGGCGATTGGACCTCTGGTGGGTATCGCCCTGGCGGAGCAGCTCCTGACCGCCAGCATGTTCGCCTACATCCCCCTGTTCATGGTCGACCGGCATAATATCCCCGAGACTCGCGCCGGACTGTTTATCGCCCTGATCACCGGTATCGGCATTGTGGCTGCGCCCCTGGGCGGGGCCCTCTCCGACCGCTTCGGCCGGGCCCCGGTGCTGGTGACCGTCACCGCCTCCGTCGGCCCGCTCATCCTCCTGCTGGCCCACGTCCCCTACGGCTGGCCGATCTATCTTGTCATGGCCCTTTACGGGCTGTCGATGAACACGCGCCTCCCCGTACTGGAGTCGCTCTTCGCCGACGCCGTGCCGGCGGCCCGCCGTTCCACCGTCCTGGGGCTGTACTACTTTATCGGCCAGGAGAGCTCTGGACTGACCACGCCCGTCGTCGGTCGGATGATCGATGCCACCGGCCCGGTAGAGGCCTTTACCGCCCTTGGCGTGCTAGGCTGCCTCCTCTCCCTGGGCCTGTTGTTCTTCCGTCGCCGGCTCATCGTCCCGCGGGCCCCGGCCACGGCGTAACACCCCTTGGCACGCAACCTGCTGCCCTTGGCTATTGAGAGAGGCGTATCACGTGGGCCTGCCCCCTACTTGGGTGGGCCGGGGGAGACGTCGCTAGGGGCACGCGTCCGGTCGCCATACTGGTGCAACGATAGCCTTGGCGGGGCCCCGGATACGGGCCGCCAAGTTGGGTGATCAAGGAGTGCTGTGACAATGAAGGTAGCCGAAGTGATGACCCGGTCGGTTGACGTTGCCCACGCTGACGCCCGGCTGCTCGAAGCCGCCGAGCGGATGCGACAGCTGGACTCCGGCGTGCTCCCGGTCGTGGACGGGGACAGGCTAGTGGGAATGGTCACCGACCGCGACATCACCGTGCGCGCCACGGCCGAAGGGCGCGACCCGGTGACGACAAAGGTCTCCGAGGTGATGACCCCCGAAGTCGTGTTCACCTATGACGACGAAGACGTCAAGGACGCCGCTAAGCTGATGCAAGAGCGCCAGGTACGCCGGCTAGTGGTGCTCGATCGGGAGAAGAAGCTGGTGGGGATTGTTTCCCTCGGTGACCTGGCTGTGGATATAAAGGACGACAAGATGAAAAGCCAGGTGCTGGAAGAGGTTTCCAAGCCGGCCGACTCCGATTCCAAGCGTTAACACGACCACGAGAGATTCCGGCTCAGGCCGGTACGCTAGCGGGTCACGCTGCAGTTAACTGGCCACAATCTCACCTGGTGAGCAAACCATGTATCTGCGGTTTGACCCGCTATGGGTCCGTTGTCATGCGCATCCCCGTTGCTGGGTCATCCTCCGCGGTGCTCTGCGACGCCTGTCATCCTGAGCGCAGCGAAGGATCCGTCTCATCCGGACCAGGAAGCGTCACGATCGTGATAATCGACCCGCTAGGGAACTCCGGCTGAGGGCAGCGGAAAACAGCGCACCAGACGGGCCCTCCACGAGCTGGCGACGGATTCTGCGCTGCCCTGGGACCCCACCCTGAGCGCCGCGAAGGGATAACATGGTCTCGTGGTCGTACTAACAGGGGCAGGACACAGCCCGACTGTGACGCTCCCCAGGATCGTCGTGAACTGCCTGGGGAGCGTCACAGGCACCTCGGTCAACGTGCGCTCCCCGGCGGCCGGACCACGAGGCGCTGCAGGCTCAGGCTACCCCGAGCCGCCCCCGGCGGGGCCCCCACTTGTAGGGCCGGAGGCCGACTGGCCGGAAGCTGAGCTCGACCCTTCCATCTTCTGGGCCGTGGGTTGACCTGTGGTCTGCCCGGAGGACGAAGATCCGCCCCCTGCGGTCGGCGCCTGCCCCTGGCTGCCCGGGCCTGCCCCTATCTGCCCGGATGCCCCACCGCCGACCTTGATCTGGCGCGGCTGCGCCGCCTCGGCGCGGGGCAGGGTCAGCTGCAAGACCCCGTTCTCGAAGCGCGCCTCCGCCTGGTCGGGGTTGATCGGGGCGGGCAAGGAGACCATGCGCTGGAAGCTGCCGGAGCGCTGCTCCCGGATAATGTAGTTCTGCTCTTTTCGCTCTTCCTGGCCCGAGGTCTGGCCCCGAATGGTCAAGGTATCGCCGTGGATGGTGACCTGGACATCCTCCGGCTTGACCCCCGGCAGGGAGGCCCGCAACACGTACCCTTGATCGGTCTCCACCAGGTCCATAGGGAAGGAGTTGATGCGGCTCCCAGCGGCCGCCGGCAGCGTGCCGCGGGCAAAGCTGTCTTCGAACACGCGATCCATCATATCGCGCAGGGCCAGCATCTCCCGGAACGGGTTCCATCTTTCCATGGCCATGGCCTACCTCCCTTTGGGCATCGGAACGAGTGCCTCGGCGTCTGGTACCTGCACCGAGATTCGGGCTGCAAGTAGCGTGCCAGGAACACGTGGCATCTCCCTTGCAATGCGCTGCCGAAATACACCCCCGCCGGTGGCAACCGGCGCTCGTTACTGGCCATGGCCGGAGACAGGAAGAACAGGAGGCATGGGAACGTGAGCGATACTCGGGAAGGGTCGTTGGCCCGGCGGATTGAGCAGGAGCTGGAGGGCCGGGCCGGCGTCAATGCCGTTGTCGAGGTTCGAGGTGAGGAGGTCGTCCTGAGCGGACGCGTAGACACCGTCGAGGCCCGCCAGGCGGCGGACGACATCGTCGCCGAGCTGGCCCCGGGCAAACGCCTGACCAACGACCTGGAGGTGGAGCAAGTCACGCCGACGGAGGTGTCCAACTTCTATGCCGGTGAGGCACCTTCGGCGGCCACGCCGGTCAGCCTGGAGGCCCTGGCCGACCAGGAGGCGGAGATCGAGCCGGACTTTACCGACCAGCCACTGAGCACCAGTGGCCTGGCCACCAGCGGCGTGGACACGATGGAGGAGGAGGACAACGTCTACTTTCCTCCCACCGACCCCGTCATCACTACGGGCGACCGGGGTGAGGTGCAGGTACTCGGCGGTTTCTCGCCCTCCTCGGACTCCTCCGTGGAGGTGGAACGTTCGGCGCTAGACGGGCAGTACGGGGACGAAGCTATCGCCGATGCCGTGCGCCGGGAGCTGCGGGAGGACGCCGCCACCACGGACCTGCACATCGATGTGCAGGTGCGCAACGCGGTGGTACATTTACGCGGAACGGTTCGTGACCTGGACGACACAGAGAACGCGCAGGAGGTGGCCAGTCGCGTCCCCGGCGTCCAGGACGTGGTCGAGGAGCTGCGAGTCGCCGACTTGTGACGTACTACGTAACGTACTACGCTGACCGCAGCAGACCGCCCCGCAGTGGACGGGGCCACGACGGGGCGCTTGCCCCACTAGGTAGAGGATACTCCCGGCGCCCTATTTGGAGCGCCGGGGGTGCCCGGCAGATACCCGGCTCAGCGGCCCTATCTGCCGGGCCGATCGCGCTGGAGCAGGCCTAGGGCAACGGCTCCGGCGATGGCGGCGCCGGAGACGGCCAGCGTGGCCAGCTGCGTCCGGCTCGGCGCCCCCGGCGAGCTGGCCAACGTGACGCCGTTGCCCCGCCCCTTCCCGGTCACGGCTGCTAGGGCGCCATGGCCCCGGCCCCTCCCGGTGAGCGCCTCGAGGACGCCGTGCCCCTGAGGCCCCTTGGCCCCTGGTGCCGTCCCCGCCGGCGGCCGCGTCTCCCTGGCTACGCCGTTCGTCTCGGAAGCACCCTGCCGGGCGGCGTCTGTGGAGGCAACGCCGGGGCCGTCTTGCTTGCCGGAGCTCCCGGCGCTGCTGGTCTTGCCCCCGGCCGTCGCCGTCTCCGGGCCGCCCGCTCCGGCCGCCACTTTCTTGGCCGCCTGCTCGTTCGTCGCCACCACCTGCTCCGGGGTCACGCCGGCTTCAGCCGCTGCCTGCGGGTGCGGGGCGGGCTGCTCGCCGGGGAGCTGCTTGCGCGGGTCGGTGATCTTATCCCGGATGGTGTCCGGGTCATAGCGCTTGGTGGTCTCGGCGTTGAACTCGGCGCCCAGCAGGATCACCTGGCTGGCCAGGTACAGGTAGAGCAGGAAGAGCACCAGGCCAAAGGCGGTGCCGTAGGTCTTGGCGTAGGACGAGGCACCGATCAAGTTGACGTACAGTCCGAAGGCCACGGTCAACAGCACCATCGCCAGGGTCGCGATCACCGAGCCCGGAGTCAGCCAGCGGAACTGCTGGTCGACGTTCGGTCCCTGCCAGTAGAGGAGGGCAAAAGCCAGGGTGATGCCCAGCAAGCCCACCACGTACTGGGCTACGGTAAGAAACGCCTCGGCGAACCGGCCGAGGCCGAGCCAGCCGGCGACCAGGTCGACCAGGTCGTTGCCGACGGTGAGGCTGATAAAGCCGATGATCAGGAGCAAGCTGAGGACGATTGTGAGGCCCAGCGCGATGCCCTTGGTCTTGAGAAAGCCCCGCGTCTCCTGCACGCCGTAGGCCCGGTTAAAGGCCTTCATGATTGTGGCCACCCCGTTGGACGCGGAGTACAGGGCCAGGACGATACCGACGGCCGCGCCGATAGACAGGGCCTGCCCGGCCCGCTGTCCGAGCACCTCCTCCAGGGGCTGGCGGAGCGCCTCGGCCGTCGCCGGCGGGAGCTGTGAGTAGAGCGCGGCCATGATCCGGTCGATCAGCCGGTCCTGGCTCAGGAAGCGCCCCACGATCCCGGCGATGGTGGTGACGAAAATGACGAAGGGGAAGATGGCGAAGATGAAGTGGTAGGCCATTTCCGCCGCCAGGCCGGGGACATCGTCCTTGCTGTACTCCTTGACGACCGCCTTTCCAACCGGCGTCCACTCGATCTGCGAAAACTTCATCGCCCATTCACCTCCTGCAGCCCTGACGGGCGCACCTGTCTGATGTCGAACGCCCTGCATCCAGGTACTGGCCCACCATCCAGGCGGCCGGTCCCGGCGCGGGATCAGCAGCCATGCTACAGGCGGTATCGTGCCACATCGCGGGGCGCTCGCGGCGCCGTCCTTTACCCCCTCTGTCCCTTCCAGCCAGCCCGGGGGAGGAAATGGCCCCTCTCCACCCGGCAGAGGCACCCAGTGGGAGCAGGGGCGAAACAGAGAAGGCAGGGGGACTAACGACTGGTGCGGCTACCCGTGGCGCTCCCCTCGCTCCCGTCCAGCGTGTCGCCACGATGGGCGGCGGCTTCACCCGTCTCCCGGGCCGTACCTCCGGTGACGGTGCTGGTTGCCTCGCTCCCACTGCTGGGGACGGGCAGGGGGTCGTCGTCCACGCTCTCGCCGGGATGTGGGGCGTTAGGGAGGATGTCCGGATCTGCCGGTGGGGCATCAGGCAAAGTCGAGTCAGGGGAGGCCGATCGTTCGCGTGCACTCATGCCCAGGCCCAGGCAAGTTCCTTGCCAGGCGCGGCGGTGCAGGCCATCATCGGGCGCAGTCGATCAGCCTGCGCCTTGCTGCGGCTGGCGATGGGGGGAGGCGGTGACCGGCGATGGATGCAGCCCCATCGCCGCTCTCGCGCCGCCGGCCTGGCGCCCAGTCTATGCCCCGGTGCGGCGGTATAGTGGGCCGCCTACATCTTGAGGGGGGGCTGAGCGGTGACAGACGCACTTGACCTGGCGATCGTCGGCTGCGGTGGCATGGGCACGCGCCACATGTATGGGGTAAAGGAGCTGGCCGGCCTGGTGGAGGGCGGTCTAGGAGACGTCCCTGCCTTTCGCCTGGCGGCCCTGTGTGACCGCGACGCCCGTCACCGCGGCATCCTGGCCGACCTGGCCGAGCGGGAGATGGGCCACCGCCCCCAGACGTACGAGAGCCTGGAAGTCCTGCTGGATGCCCACCCGGACCTCGCGGCCGTGGACGTCACGACGGACACCCGGCCCCACCACACCCTGGCCCTGCAGGCCCTCCAGGCCGGCAAGCACGTGCAAGTGGAAAAGCCGATGGCCCTCACCGTGACTGCCTGCAACCGCATGATGGATGCGGCCGCAGCCGCCAGGCGCGTCCTCGCCGTGGCCGAGAACTACCGGCGCGACCCGCTGATCCGCCTTGTCCGCGCCTTGCTGGAAGCCGGCGCCATCGGGGAGCCGTGGATGGCGGTGGACGCCAGCATTGGAGGCGCCGGGCGCATGATCATCACCCCCTGGCGTCACAAGAAGGCCTACGGTAACTCTGTTCTGGACGTTGGGGTGCACAACGTCGACCTCCTGCTCTATGAAGTGGGACCTATAGACCAGGTGTTCGCCCAGGTGGCCCTCTTCGACCGCATCCGCCACCGAGCGGAGGGGGCGTCTAACATCAGCGCCTTTTACGCCGCCACGGCTGCGAGCGCGCCTGACGTCGTCGAGGCGGATGTGGAAGACACCGCCTTTGCCACGCTACGCTTTGCGCGGGGCATGCTGGGCCAGTGGACGCTCAGCGCCTCCGGCCACGGCCAGGGCTTCGGCAAGAAGGCCATCTACGGCAGCCGGGGCAGCCTCGAGCCGGGGGCGCCGCGCTCAGGTAACGGCCCCCGCCTGTACCTGGACGGCCGGCGCGAGCCCGCCTCCGACGACGAGCTCCTGGCTCTCGTCCCGGACTTTGCCGTGGACGAGGGCACCGCCCGCCTCTTCGGCGGCGAGCGCCTGACCCGCTATTCCTTTGACTATCCCGCGATCGACCGCAAGATCACCGCTACCGTCCTGATGGACTTTGCCCGCGCCATCGCCACGGGTCGGCCACCAGAGGTGGGCGGCGTTGAAGGGCGCCACGCCGTGGCCGTGTGTAATGGCCTCTTCGAGGCCTCACGGCTCAACCGTCCCGTCTCCATTGCCGCCGTGGAGCGGGCGGAGCCGGAGGTTTCACAGTGGCAGCGGGAGCTGGACGTGGAGCTCGGACTCGTCGCCTGACCGTCCCTCCACCGAGCTGCACGTGCTCCTGGCCCCCACTCCCCAGGACGTGTGCAACCTCGCCCGCGCTATAGCCCCCCCAACGCCCGGCACCCGCGACTGTGGCCAGGCCCTCAGCGGTCGATCTTACCCCCGTCTCGGCATCTCAGGGTACTTCGATCACCCCTGGCGCACCTCCTTGGCGATGCGGCAAGGGAGGCCATCGAAGAGGTCCGAGGCATTGCGGGGCTTCCAGAGGGGCAGGGGCCGCGCGGAGAGGCCATCCGGCGCGTCTGGCGCCAGGTCGACCTCGCCGGCGCCTTCGGCGGAGTCCAGTCCGCGCAGGACAATCAGCATGTTACGGAAGCTCTGGGCCACGGTGCCGACGATAGGCTCGCCGGCGGTCAGAGCATCGTAGAAGTTGAGCCACTCGTTGTAGTAGCCCCCGTCCGACCCCGTCACGCGATGCTCTTCCACGGAGTTGTCCGGGCGGTAGATGGTGAAGGCGCGCGTGCCCTCGCCGGAGGCTTGGCCGAAGACCATGACCCCCTCGCTCCCGTAGAGGCACAGGCCGCGCTCCTCTGGCGGGACGGGGATCTCGGCGTGGATGGAGGTGTAGTTGCCGATCACCCCGGAGACGAAGGCCAGGTTCAAGGTCAGGTCCGATGGTCCCCCCATCTTGGTGTTGGCGTGTAAGGCCAGGCCCTGGACACGCCGGACGTCGCCCAGGAGCAGGCGGAGCTGGGCGATCATGTGCACGCCCCCATCCAGGTGCGGGCCGCCGCGGTACTGAGGGCGCTGGCGCCAGGGGGTGCTGGAAAAGCCCTCCGCACGGGGGACGTACTGCCCGGCCTGCCGCCAGGCCATGACGTTGACCCGGCCGATGGTCCCCTCGTCCAACAACGACCGCGCGAGACGCAGGTCGTCACGGTAGAAGAAGTTCTCGGCGATCAGGAGCTTCTGTGCAGGAAACTCCCGTTCCAGCTGCAGAAAGGCGCGCCCCTGGTCGAGGTCGACGCCGGGTGGCTTCTCGCACAACACGTCCTTGCCGGCCTGGAGCGCGGCGCGGGCGGCCTCGTAGAGCAAGGGGATAGGAAGCAGGATGACCGCGGCCCTTAGGTCCTCCCGCGCCAGAAGGTCGCCGTACTCCGCGTAGTGCTCGCTCATGGGCGTGCCGCTGTAGCCGGCGAAGCGCTCGGCGGTGGCGCGGTCGGGTTCGGCAAAGGCGGCGACCGTGAAGCGCTGCGTCAGCTGACGCAGGGCCGGCCAGTGGAGCTTCTCCATGGCCAGGCCCGTGCCGATGGCGCCGAGGCGGACGGGGCGGGAGGTCTGCTCAAGCTCGGTAGTCACATAATCTCCTGGCCGCCGGTCCTGCCAACCGGCTGAACTTCTGAAAGGTGTGGCCATGCAGGGGCATGGGCCCGGCGCGGCGGCTACCCCAGCGTATCATCTGGGCACGTCGCCGCCGGCCGTTGCCCTTGCCCATCAGGGCCGTTCCATCAGAGCCGCTCCTGGGGCACCGCCCGCGGCGCGGTCATGGCGAGCCCGGTGAGGCACCCGGGGCCGTCGGTCCACGGACAGTGGGACGACTCGCTGCTCCCTCGCTGCCCTCGGGATGACCCGCAACCACCGCCTACCCCTGATGAAAAGGCCCTGCTTGCCGATGGAGTCGGTGCCGCCCCCAAGCGGTGGCGCATTTCACCCGCCGGGCCGGCAGAAATCGTGGCAACGTAGCCCGCATGGGGAGTCTACGGGCAAGCTGCCCGCCGGTGCCGCTGGTGATGGGGCCGGTCCGGGGGCGGCGTTCGCCGGATGCCCCCCTGGCCTCGGTATCATGCCCGCCAGGGCACAGCCTGCCGGGCGCACCTGATTAGGCGCTCTTGAGCAGATGCTCTTGAAGGGATATGAGCATGCGCTACTGCGACTTTGGCGCCACCGGCCTGCGCGTCTCGGAGATCGGCGTCGGGGCCTATCCGATCTCTGGTATGCAGCGGCGCCCGGACGGCACCCGGCACGGATGGTCCGGCACGGATGATGCCGCCTCCATCGCCATGATCCATCGAGCGGAAGCGCTCGGCATCAACGTCATCGATACCGCCGAAGGGTACGGCGCCGGCCACAGCGAGACGCTGGTGGGGAACGCCCTCTGTGGACGGCGCCAGAAGTGGGTGGTGGCCACGAAGGTGCAGCCCAACCAGGGCCTGGAAGCTGAGCGTCCAGACACCGGCGCCGCCCGCCGGCGTATCGTCGAGGCGTGTGATCACAGCCTGAAACGCTTGCAGATGGAGACGATCGATCTCTACCAGCTGCACGCTATCCCCTACGACTGGGCCTCTGAGACCGTGATGGAGGCCCTGGCCACGCTCAAGGCGCAGGGGAAGGTGCGCTTCTACGGCATCTCCACCAACGACCATCAGGCCATCGTCCGCCTGCGGCGCTCCGGCCCCATAGACGTGTTGCAGGTGGGCTACAACTTGCTTGAGCGTACGGCGGACGAGCTCCTCCACTGGGCGCGGGAGGAGCGTATTGGCACCCTCATCCGGGTGCCCCTGGCCAAGGGCATGCTCACCGGCACCTACGCCGGCAAGGTGGCCGCGGAGGCCCTTCCGGCCGACGACCTGCGCTACGACCGCTTCCAGCGTCCGGAGATGCAGGATGCCCTGCAGAAGCTCCAGGGTCTCGATTTCTTGACCCAAGGCACGGGGCGCACCATGCCCCAGGCCGCCCTGCGGTTCGTGTTGCAGCATCCCGGCGTCTCGTGTGTCATCGCCGGTGCCAAGAACGAGCGCCAGGTTGAGGACAACGCCGCTGCCTGCGACGTGCCGCCGATCGAGGGTCCTGAGCTGGAGCGGGCGCTGGCCGTGGCGGACACCATCTACACCCCCGGCTGGATCGGCTAAGCGCGGGCCGCTCCCGAGCGGCGCCCGCTTGGAGATCGAGCTGCAGCGCCGGGCAGACCACGATCCACAGCCCTATGGCAGCGGCCACTTCCCGCTAACCGGACGTAGAATCACCACCGCACCCACCGGAGTGAAGGCCGCCGGCGCCGGCGATGCTCACCTGGATCCATCTGCTGGTGGGCTGACGTCAGCGTGGCAGCCGGCATCATCCTGGGCATGACCTAGCCTCACCCGGGGCCTCAACGGGGACTCGACCGTCGATGAACCCTGCCCCTGCCGTCGGGCAGCACACTGAATGGAGCGGTCCGAAGTGCGGGCTCGGCGGCGGCTCGCCGGCGGGCTCGCCGACTCGACGTGGAGAGCGCGGCGTTCCCGGCGCAGGGGTATGGTAGACCGATAGCTGCGGCAGCCTGGGACGAGGGACCCGCGACGAGGGATCTGCGACCAGGGCCCTGCGACGGGGGAAATGAGGCGAGACAGGTGAGAACGAAGACGGTGGCTCCCACGGCTGCGGCCGTGCTGGCGCTGATCGGGCTGATGGTTGGCCCTCCCGCAGCGCCGGCAGGGGCCCAGGCCCCCTGTGCCGACCGCTTGTCAGCCGGCGCCCCTATCGAAGCCGGCATGGCCCCCTCGGCGATGGTCGCGTCCTGCGCCGCCATCCCCCCCGCACACGCGGCCCTGCCCCTGGTGCAGTCGCCCCCTGCCCCGGCCGCAAACGGCGAGCTGAGCATCGCAGACGTCGCGGCCCTGGCCCGACCCTCCGTCGTAGACATCCTGCTAGACGACGACTCCGGTGGCACTGGCGTCCGAGTGGGCGCGGGCGTGGTCACCAACGCCCACGTTGTGCGTGAGGCCACGAAGGTACGCCTCACGCTGCATGATGGCACCCGGGCCGACGCCACCGTGATCCGTAAGGACGCCGGGTACGACCTGGCCCTGCCCCACACGGAGGCGGGGGGCGGACCGAGCTGGCCGTCAAGATCATGGACATGATCCTGGCCCGCCTCCCGGCCTGAGCGAGTCCAGGGTCCTCCTTGGCGCATCCCTGATCTGACGGGTCTACGCGGGTCTACGAAGGACTGCTCCATAACTGCCTGGCTCGGCGCACACTCCGCCTGGACCGGCCCATGGGTGTGGGCAATGGGCCATTGACGGCCGCTCCGGGCGGGCAGAGTGGGGGATAGGGACGGCTTGCTTCGCGTTTGACCGACCGCCCAAAGCGCAGTATGGTGTCCGCGGGGCAACTCGCCATTTGAGCAAGGAGGGACAAGGTGAGCAATCTTGGGCACCACAAGGCAACGCGCCGCACGCTCGTCTCAGCCACGGCGGCCGGCGCGGCCGCCGTGGCGCTCCCCGCCGTCCTCGCCGCCTGTGGGCCGGGGACTGCACCCGGTGGCGGCCAGGGCGCCGCTGGCACCAAGAATCCGGTGAAGATCGCCTATTGGGGTAAGTGGGGCGGCACCAGCCAGGAGCCAGAAGAGGCCGTGATTGCGGACTTCCAGGCGAAGTTCCCGCACATCACGGTCGAGGCGCTGGAGAGCAACCAGGTCGGCGGCGAGGGGGCGCTCGACCGGGAGAAGTTCTACGCCGCCCTGGCGGCCAATACGCCGCCTGACGTAATCAAGATCGATCGCTTCAAGATGGGCAGCCACGGCGCCCGGCGGACGACGGCCATTCTGGACGACCTGATCAAGCGCGACAAGATCGACATGAAGAAGTTCTACCCGGCGACGGTGGAGGAGGTGCTCTACCCGCCCGGCACGGGCGGCAAGGTCACGGCCCTACCGTGGAACACCGACGACCGCGCCCTATTCTACAACAAGCAGCATTTCCTCGAGGTGGGGCTGGACCCCAACAAGCCTCCCAAGACGTGGGAAGAGGCGCAGGAGACGGGGATCAAGCTGACCAAGCGCGAGGGGGACAACCTCATCCGCGCCGGCTTCGTCGCCTGGGGCGCCAACACCAACTGGTCGATCGGCTGGCACTGGTCGGCCGGGGGTCAGTTCCTCAAGCCTGGGCCGGACGGCAAGCCCAACCGCAAGGCCGCCTTCAACGACGACAAAGCCCGCCGGGTGCTGGAGTACGTCAAGGACAACATGGAGCGCGTCCTCGGCGGCCTCCCGGCGTACAATGCCTGGCGCCAACGCTTCGGCTCCAATGAAAAGGGGGCCTGGTTCAATGACGGCATCTCCATGGGCGTCACCGGCGTCTGGGAGCTGGGTAACTTCAAGAAGTTCGGCCCCTCCGTTGACTACGGCGTCGCCCCGGCGCCGCGCCCCAGGGGCCTGGAAGGGACGCCGGTGACCTGGGCCGGCGGCTTCGCCCTGGCCATCCCCACCGGCCTCAAGGCGGAGCAAGCCGCTGCCGCCTGGGAGTTCCTCAAGTTTTATTGCTACGGCAAGGACGCCCAGCTGCTGTTCGGCTCCCGCACCGGACAGATGCCGGCCCTCCTGGACGCGGCGGAGGACCGAGCGTTCAGGGAGTCCGACCCGCACATGCCGGTGTTTGTCGACGTCATGAAGCACGCCAAGATCCGCGACGTCACCCCGGCCGGCGACGAGGTCTGGTTCACCACCGCCGACCGGCGATTTGCCATCTTCGGCCTAGCTGATCGCCTCTACGAGGGCACAATGAGCATCTCGGACATCCTCAACGAGACCGAGAAGCACGTCAACCAGACGCTGGACGAGGCCTGGGCCCGCGCCGGGAGCTGATCCCTAGCGGGTACGATGAGCCTCCACGACATCCTCAACGGGGCCGAGAAGTACGTGAGCAAGACGTTCGAGGAGGGCTGGGCCGCCGCCGGCAGCGAGGCTGTCGGCCCACGCCCGCACCCATGACCAGAGACAAGATCAGGCTCGGCATCATCGGATGTGGCGGCATTGCCCGGGGTCGCCACATCACCGGCCTGACCCAGCTCAAGCGCGCCGGGCTGGATAACTTCGAGGTCACCGCCGTGTGCGATACGGTGGAGGAGAACGTCTCAGCCGCGGCGCAGTATCTGCAGCGTGAGCAGGGCGCCAACCCCGAGCCCTTCTCGGACTGGCAGGAGTGTCTCACCCGCGCCCCCGTGGACGCGGTGGACATCTGCCTCCCCCATGGCCTCCACCACGTCGTCGGCATCGCCGCCCTGGAGGCGGGGCTGCACGTCGTGGTGGAGAAGCCCTACACGGTCACCGTCAAGACCGGCCGGCAGCTGGCAGAGACCGCCGACCGCACCGGCAAGGTGCTCGCCACTGCCGTCCCCCACCGCCGCATGCCTGGCCAGCGCGCCGTCCACTGGGCTATCAATGAGGGCCGGCTCATCGGTCAGCCGCGCATGTTCTTCACCGAGTACACGCAGTGGCGCCCGCCGCCGGCGCCGCCGTCCGCCCGGGCCCCGTCGCAGACCGGCGCCCAGTCCGGAGCGCCGGCCGGACCGGCCCGCACCAACTGGCGACACGACCGCATGATGGGGGGCGGGGCCGGCGTGATCGATTCCGGCTTCCACTTCCTGGACACTATCCGCTACTTCTACGGTCAGCCCGAGACCGTCTATGCCGAGCTGCGGGCCTTTGGCCCGGACGGCCCGGCGATGCGCGGGGCCCAGATCGCCGAAGAGCGCGAGAACGCCGCCGTGATCATGATCTCCTTCGAGAACGGCGTTGCCGGCACCTGGTGCTGGTCTTTCCAGATCCCCGGCAAGGAGACACGCAACTCCGTCATCTACGGCAGCGAGGGGTCTATCGAAGACACCGGCTACTCCGACCGCTTCTCCGTGTACCACCTCTTCATGCACGTCGGCGAGCTGCGCCGTCTCGACGGGACGATCCTGTCCCTGGGGGAGCTGGAGGGCCGCATGCGCCGGGAGATCGGCCCAGACCGCGTCCAACGTCTCTTCCCCAACGGGGTCACCGACCATTTCGCCACCGAGCTTTGGGACTTCCTGGACGCCGTGGAGCACAACCGCAAGCCGGAGGTAGACGGCTGGGGCGGCCTGGCCACCACTGCCCTCGTCGAGTCGATCTACGAATCTGCCTACTCCGGTCAGGCCGTCAAGGTCGCCGACGTCCTCTCCGGCCAGACCTACCACGGCTGGCAGCGCGACATCGACGACTACTGGTCCCAACGCCCCGCCCCCAAGCTGACGAGGCGCGCGTCATGAAGATTGGCATCCGCCTCACCGGCGAGATGAGCCGGCTGCCCCTGGAAGAGAACGCCCGCTGGGCGGCGGAGCACGGCTTCGCCGATATTGAGACCGGCCTCCAGGAGCGCCTCGTCGAGCAGCTCGGCGCCCACGGGCTCACCGCCTGGTGCGCCAACATGGGGCGCGTCCGCCTCCTCACCGACGCCGACTCCGAACGCGAGGCGGCGATTGACCAGGCCAAGGAGGCCGTCGACTCGGCCGCCCGGCAGGGAGTGAGGGTGGTGGGCTGCGGGCACGCCATGGTGGAGGGCCATCCCGCCGCCGAGCAGATCACCTTCTTCAAGCACGGCTTTGGCCCCGTGGCGGCGCACGCCGAAGCGGCTGGGGTCAAGCTGGCCTTCGAGAACTGGCCCAACCGCGGCCGTAATCTGATGCATTCCCCAGAACTATGGGACGCCGCCTTCAATGCCGTCCCCTCCCCCGCCCTGGGCCTGACCTTCGATCCCTCGCACCTCGTGGTGCTGCACATCGACTGGCTGTGGGCGATGCGCGCTTTCAAGGACCGCATCGTCTACGCCCACGGCAAGGACACCGAGTTGTTCCCGGAAAAGCTGAACCGCTACGGCACCTACGGGCCATTCATCGAGTCCGGCGGCCCCGGCGGGGGCATCTGGTGGCGCTACCGCCTGCCGGGCTTTGGCGTCGTGGACTGGCGCAAGTTCGCCGACGTCCTCGGCGAGGCCGGCTACGAGGGTCCCCTGAACATCGAGCACGAGGACCAGGCGTGGGGCTTTACCAGAGACGTGGATCGCATGCGCGATGGCCTGCTGCGCACCAGACGGTACCTCGAGCAGACGCTCGGCTGACCCCAGGGCAACACCGGCGACTGATGGCCCTGTAGACCGCTAGACCGCTCAACGTGGCGGCGCGCCCTCGCCGGTCCCCCCGCTGCCGCGCGGCCCGGCGGCCAGGTATGCTCACGGCGGCGCCCCCACGTCCTGTGACGGCACAGCCTGCCGGCGAGAGGTGAACGGCAGGGGCCGATGGGGGCGGCCTGAGAAACGGGAGCGCCGCAGGGGAGTGACGCTGATGGGCCTCGGCAAGCTAGGCAAGCTACTCGGGACGCACGTGGGCATGGTGCCGAACCCTGTAAGTCAGCGGACGCGGGAGGCGCGCTCCCGGCTGCGGGGGGCCTCGGCGACGGTCAGCGTCTGCCCCTACTGCGCTGTCGGTTGTTCGCAAGTGGTTTATACCAAGGACGAGCGGGTAATCGACGTCGAGGGGAACTACGAGAGCCCCATCAATGGCGGCACGCTGTGCCCCAAAGGGGCCGCCACCGCCGGGCTGATGGGCAGCCCGTTGCGCGTGACCACCGTCAAGTACCGCGCCCCCCACAGCGACCACTGGGAAGATCGGACGCTCGACTGGGCGATGGGGCGAATCGCGCAGCTGGTCAAAGAGACGCGTGATGTCACCTACGAGGCGCGCAATCAGCAGTCTGTGCCGGTCAACCGCACCCTGGGCATCGGCCACTTAGGTGGCGCCACGCTGGACAACGAAGAGAACTACCTGATCAAGAAGCTCTTCAGCGCCGGCCTGGGCATCGTCGCGGTGGAGAATCAGGCCCGTATCTGACACTCCTCCTCGGTGCCCGGTCTGGGTGCCAGGCTCGGGAGGGGCGCGGCCACTACCACCCAGCAGAGCCTCGCGGAGAGCGACTGCATCGTCATCATGGGCGCCAACATGGCCGAGAACCACCCGGTGGGCTTTCGGTTCGTGATGAAGGCCAGGGAGCGCGGCGCCCGTGTCATCCACGTCGATCCCCGCTTCTCACGCACCTCCGCCCTGTGCGACGTTCACGTCCCCCTGCGAGCCGGGAGCGATCTCGTCTTTCTCGGCGCCCTCGTCAACCACGTCATTCAGCACCAGAAGTACTTTCGGGAGTACGTTGTCCACTACACCAATGCCTCCGTGATCATCAACCCTGAGTTCAAAGACACTGAGGACCTGGAGGGGCTCTTCTCCGGCTACAACGCGGCTGAGCGGCGCTACGATCCCGACACCTGGCAGTACGCCGGGCAGCAGACGAAGCCGGCGCCGGAGGAGGATCCCGCCCAGAGCGCGGAGCCACGTCCGCAAGTGGTGGGGCAGATCAGCGATCCGCCGCAGACCGACCCGTCGCTCGAAGACCCTCACTGCGTGTTCCAGCTGGTCAAGCGGCACTTCGCGCGCTACACGCCGGAGCTGGTCGAGCGGGCCTGCGGGGTGCCCCGCACGCTGTTCCTGGAGGTAGCGGAGGCGATCACACGCAACTCCGGGATCGGCCCTGACGGCGTAGATCGGACGACCGCCTTTTGCTACGCCGTGGCCTGGACGCAGCATACGATAGGGACGCAGATCATCAGCTGCTGCGCCCTGCTCCAGCTGCTCCTGGGGAATATCGGCCGGCCGGGGGGCGGCATCCTGGCCCTGCGCGGGCACTCCACCATCCAGGGGAGCACCGATATCCCCACGCTGTACAACTTACTCCCGGGCTACCTGCCCATGCCCAGCTCCGCCGGCGAGGGCGATAGATCGCTGGAAGACTACCTGCGGCACTACCGGCCGGAGACCGGCGCCTGGCACGCCATGCCCAACTACGTGGTCAGCCTGCTCAAGGCCTGGTACGGCACGGCGGCGACACCGGCTAACGAGTTCGCCTACCATCTGGTACCCAAGATCGAGGACGACTACTCCTTCCAGCCCATGCTCCTGATGATGAGGCAGGGGATCATGAAGGGGCTCTTCTGCATGGGCCAGAACCCGGCCGTGGGGGGCCAGAACACGGTGCTGGCCCGCCGGGCGCTGGCTACACTGGACTGGCTGGTGGTGCGTGACGTCCACGAGGTGGAGACGGCCGCGTTCTGGTATGACGCCCCAGAAGTGCGGGACGGCGAGGTGCGCCCCCAGGACATCAAGACGGAAGTCTTCTTGCTGCCGGCGGCGATTGCCGCCGAGAAGGAAGGGTCGTACACCAACACGCAGCGCCTGGTGCAGTGGCATGACAAAGCGGTGGAGCCTCCCGGCGACGCCCGCTCCGAGGCCTGGTTCCTCTACCAGCTGGGCAAGCGCCTTAAGGAGCTGTATGCCGGAGACGACAGCCCGCAGGGCCGGCAGATCGCCGCGCTCGCCTGGGACTATCCAACGCTTGACGGCAGCTCCAGCGGCGACCCGGATCTCCAGGAGGTGCTCAAGGAGATCAACGGCTATACCGTCGCCGATGGTCAGCCGGTCAGGGACTTCACCGCCCTGCGAGACGATGGGACGACCGCCGGCGGTTGCTGGATCTACTCCGGGATCATGCCCCAGGCCGGGCGCAATCTGGCGCGCAGCCGCAAGGGCGACGGCAGGGCGTCACTGGAGTGGGGCTTCTCGTGGCCGGCCAACCGGCGCCTGCTGTACAACCGGGCCTCAGCCGATCCACAGGGGAACCCCTGGAGCGAGCGCAAGAAGTGGGTCTGGTGGGATGCTCAGGAGGGTCGCTGGACGGGCTATGACGTGCCGGATTTCCCGCTGACGAAGCCGCCGGGGTACAGACCGGCGCCGGGGGCCAAGGGGCTCGACGCGCACGCCGGGGACTCGCCGTTCGTGAACATGGCGGATGGCAAAGGCTGGCTCTTCGCCGCCTCGGGGCTGCGCGACGGTCCCCTCCCCACCCATTACGAGCCCTTCGAGACCCCCGTACACAACCTGCTCTACCCGCAGCAGCCGCGAAACCCCGCGGCCCGGCACTTCCCCCGGCCAGACAACCGGTACCACGAGGTGGGGGACGCGCGGTTCCCCTACGTCATCACCACCTACCGTCTCACCGAGCACCACACCGCCGGCGGCATGAGCCGCTGGGTACCCTGGCTGGCCGAGCTGCAGCCAGAAGGCTTCGTGGAAATTAGCCCGGAGCTCGCCGCCATCGCCGGCGTCGACAACGGCGGCTGGGTGACCCTTTCTACCTTGCGCGGCGAGGTAGAGGCGCGGGCCATGGTGACGGAGCGCCTGCAGCCACTGACCATCGACGGCCAGGCCCTGCACCAGATAGGGATGCCCTGGCACTTCGGCTTCGGCGGCCTGGCCCGCGGGGCCATTGCCAACGATCTGAGCCTGTTGGTGGAGGACCCCAACTCCTTGATCCACGAAGCGAAGTCCTTCACCTGCAATCTCCGTCCCGGTCGCCTCGTCCAGACAAGAGCGCAGGCAGGAGCGCAGACAGGAGCACTGCGGCGATGACTGCGACCAGGGGGGGCGCGTCCCCGGCGGGCCCGAAGGGCCAGCCGGCCCAGCGTCCGGGGGCGCTGGGGTTCCTCACCGATACCACCCTGTGCATCGGCTGCAAGGCTTGCGAGGTGGCCTGTAAGCAGTGGAACGGATTGCCGATGGACAACATCGGTTGGACCGGGAACAGCTACGACAATACCGGCGACCTGGGGGCCACCACCTGGCGCCACGTGACCTTCGTCGAGCGCATTGCCGATCAGGCCGGCCGGCGGCCGGCCACTCTGCAGCCGTTCCAGAGCAACTGGCTGATGATGAGCGACATCTGCAAGCACTGCGCCCACGCCGGGTGCATGGAGGCTTGCCCTACCGGCG
Source organism: Chloroflexota bacterium (assembly GCA_030447525.1). Classification (GTDB taxonomy): domain Bacteria; phylum Chloroflexota; class UBA11872; order UBA12225; family UBA12225; genus JAUJOR01. The sequence goes on from JAUJOR010000001.1 coordinate 600,327, forward strand.
CCATCGTGCGCACGGAGTTCGAGAGCGTCGTCATCCAGCAGGATGTCTGCAACGGCTGCGGCTACTGCCTGCCGGCCTGCCCCTTCGGCGTGCCGGAGATAAGCGACACCGATGGGAAGGCGCACAAGTGCACGCTGTGCTACGACCGTCTGACCGACGGGCTGGAGCCGGCCTGCGCCAAGGCCTGTCCGACCGACTCGATCCAGTTCGGGCGCATCGACGACCTGGGGGAACGGGCTACAGAGCGCGTCGCGTCCCTGCGTGAGCGAGGCGTCGAAGGGGCCCACGTCTATGGCGACCAGGACGTCGGTGGCAGCGGGGGTATCGGCGGGCTGAACGCCTTTTTCGTCCTCACCGCCCCGCCGGAGGTGTACAACTTGCCCCGCCGGCCGGAGCTGCCCCAGCGCAAGTCGGTGCGAGGCTATCTCGCCACCGCCGGGGCCGCGGTGATCTTTGGCGCCGCCGCCTTTTTCTCGTTGCGCGAGAGATGATCCTCCCGTCTTTGGGGCCACAGCCGGGGCCAGGATCGCCGGGTGACGCGTCAGGCGTGCCGCCGGGCGCGGCCGGCGAGGCAGGCCCGCGCCGCCCATACCTAAGAGACATGATGGCGTGGGCGCGCCGCGCCCTAGCTGGCGCCGCGTCTGGGGGCCCGGCCGGGGGCCCGGCCGGGTCAGTCGGGGAAGGATTGAGCGGGGGGTATCAGCGCCGCTGGGAGACCAGGGGTGAGGGGCGACGGGGCCGGGGTCGCTCGGTGGCAGACCAGTCCCGCACCAGCTACTACGGCATCGCCCCAATCCACAAGCCGCCCTGGAAGTGGCTGGTCATCACCTATTTCTATCTCGGCGGCATCGCCGGCGGGAGCTACGCCCTGGCCAGCATCGCCGAGCTGACGCGTGTCCCAGCATACGGGAGCATCACGCGCGCCGGGCGCTACATCTCCCTGGCAGCGCTGGCTCCAACGCCGCTCCTACTCATCCTGGACCTGGGACGCCCGCAGCGGTTCCATCACATGCTGCGCGTCTTCAAGCTTCGCTCCCCCATGTCCGTGGGTACATGGACGCTGACCATATTCGGCGGGCTGTGCTCGCTATCTGCCCTGATCCAGGCGGCGCAGGATGGGGTGCTCGGGCGCAGGTCTGGCCCGGCGCGCCTCCTGGTGACGCTCCCTTCCCGGTGGGTGGGCCTGCTGGGAATCGTGCCGGCATTCTTTCTCGCCGGGTATACGGGTGTGCTGCTGGCCGCGACGGCCGTCCCCCTGTGGACGAAGAGTTACCTCTTGATGGGGCCCCTGTTCCTCGCTTCCGCGCTCTCCAACGCCACGGCGGCCATTGCCCTGGCGCTGGCCCTGGCCAGGGGCACGAGCCACCGGACGCTGGCGCGCCTGGAACGGCTGGACAGCGTCTTTCTTCTGGCCGAGGCGGGTCTGCTCCTGGCGGCTCGCGCCCACCTAGGAGGGGTGATTGCACGGCCACTACGTGAGGGTCGCGTAGGGGGCATGCATCGCTTCGGCGTGCTGGGCCTGGGACTGGGCTTGCCCCTGGCGCTCCAGCTGGTGAGTCAGCGATACAACCGTAGCCAGATGGGGGGAGGCGGCACCTCACGACTGGCGACGGCGCTCGCTTCGCTGCTTGTCCTCGGCGGCGGCTTCTTGTTCCGCTACGTCATAGTTATGGCCGGGCGCCAGTCGGCCGACGACCCACAGGCGACGTTTGAGCTGACGAAAGGGAGCTGATGGCAGCCTTCGTCAGCCGTAGCACCACCCGCTCCAGCGAGACCGTCTGTACCAACTCCAGGGGGATGGTGCGGCGCCCGGCGAGACCCCACCGGCCTCCGACCTGCAGGAGCCCCCGGCCGATTGGAGGGGCCCCATCCGGCGCCGTGGCGTAGCGCGCGCGAGCCGACTGCCGCAGCGGCCCGCTGTTGCCCAGGGGCTGCGTCGGCACCGGCCCCAGTCGCTCGCCGTCGAGCTCACTCCATCCACCGTCTTCGACCGCCGCCGGGCGCCCGGCGTGGGGCTCGACGGCAGGAGGCGTCGAAGGGCCGGGGATGACTCCCTGCACCGTCCCCAGGTAGGCGTTGTCCAGTGTGTATACATCCATCGCCCGCCGGATGTCACGTAGATCGAAGCCCATAGCCAAGGACTGTATCAAGGCTGCCCAACGTGCCGGGTCCCCGCCGGGCGCCCGGCGCCCGGCGCCCGGCGGGGGATGTACACTGCCGGGGTATGGCGCCGTCTCCCCCTACCCCCACGGGGGGCGTGCAGATCGAGTTCTTTGGCCCGGCGCGCCTGGCGGTAGGCCAGAAGACTGCCGTGCTGCCGTACGACGTCGCCGGTTCCCTTGCCGCTGTGGTCGGCGCTCTGGCGGCGCGCTATCCGGCGCTGGTGGGGACGGCGATTGCGGCCGGCGGGCGAGGGCTGGTGGAAGGCTGCATCTTCAACCTCAACGGACGCGACTTCGTGCCCCACCTTGACACCCAGCTCCAGCCCGGCGATACGGTCTTGCTGATCACGGCCGCCGGCGGGGGATAGGACGACGACGGGGATGGCCTTGTGCGGCTACGCCGGCCGGGTGCTGCGGGTCGACCTCTCTAGTGGCCAGGCCTGGGCTGAAGCCGTCGACTCCGAGGTGCTGCGCCTCACCATCGGCGGCGTCGGGCTCGGTACGTACCTCCTGGCCACCTATTGCCCCCCGGGTGTCGATCCGCTGGCCCCAGAAGCGCCCCTACTGTTTGTCTCCAGCCCGCTGGTGGGGACGGCGGTGACCACTACTGCCAAGTACGCCGTACTGGCAAAGTCGCCGCTGACCGGGTATATCGGCGACTCGCTCTCTTCCAGCCACCTGGCGCTGGAGCTGAAGCGGACGGGCTACGACGCCGTGGTCATTACCGGGGCCTGCCGGGAGTGGAGCTACCTGGTGGTCACCGACGACCCGCTGCGGCCGGTGGCGCTACACCGGGCCGGGCATCTCGCCGGCCTGGGCACCTGGCAAACCGAAAAGGCGGTGCGGCAGGAGCTGGCCGACCGGGGGCTTGCGGGGGCGCGTACGGCGGTGATCGGACCGGCGGGTGAGCACCAGGTGTTGTATGCCACCATTTCCAACGATGGCCGGCATGCCGGCCGCTGCGGGGGTGGCGCGGTCATGGGCAGCAAGCGCCTCAAGGCCCTGGCCCTGCGCGGCCGGGGACAGGTACAGGTCGCCGACCCCCTCCGGCTCCGGGAGGCGAACGCCCGCCTGATCGAGCGCAGCACCGGCCCAGCCACAGCCAAATACCGCCAGCTGGGCACTCCGGCCAACGTCCTGGTATTCGACCGCCTGGGCATTCTCCCCACGCGTAACTTTCAAGCATCTACCTTTGTGGACGCGGAACGAGTCAGCGGCGAAGAGCTGCTCCGGGTGCATCACGCGCAGACCGTCGGCTGCGCCAGCTGCACTGTGGGCTGCGAGCACCTGTACAAGACGCTGGGGAGCGGACCGGAGGTGACGTCCCGGCTGGAGTACGAGAGTCTCTTCGCCCTGGGGCCCCTGCTCGGGGTCGGTGACGCCAACGCCGTGATCCGCCTGGCCCGGCAATGCGATGAGCTGGGTATCGACACCATCAGCGCCGGGGGGACGATTGCCTGGGCCATGGAATGCGTCCAGCGTGGTCTCCTTTCGGGGGACCTGCCCGGGCTACGTGAGCCCCTGGGCTTCGGCGTTGTGGACGTGCTGCCGGCGGCGCTCGACGCCCTGGCCCACCGTCGCCCCGGCCTGGGCGATCTCCTGGCCGAGGGGAGCCGCCGGGGAGCCGCTCGGCTGGGTGGAGGGAGTGAGGCGTGGGCGATGCACGTCAAAGGGCTGGAGCTGCCGGGATACGAGCCGCGGGGCTTGCAGACGCTGGCGCTGGGCTTTGCCGTCTCGCCACGTGGGGCCTGCCACAACCGCAGCGCTGCCTACGAGCACGACTTCTCCGGCCAGGTGGATCGCTTTGCCGCCGAGTTGGGGCGTGGCCGGCTGGCGGCCGACGCCGAGGACCAGGCTGCCGTGCTGGACTCGCTGATTGTCTGCAAGTTCATTCGCCGGTGCTTTGACGATCTCTATGCGGACTGCGCGGCGCTCTACACCTACGTCACAGGGTGGGAAACGACGGGGGCCGATCTGCGCCTGGCCGGCGAGCGGATCAGCGCCCTCAAGAAGCGCTTCAATCTGCGGCAAGGGTGGTCGCGGGGGGAGGACACCCTGCCCCCGCGCATCCTGGTGGAGCGGCTGTCCGATGGCCCCGGGGCCGGGGAAGGCCTGACCCGCGCCGAGCTAGACGTCATGATCGCCGGCTATTACGCCGCACGTGGCTGGACGGCCGATGGCCTCATACCGGCCTCCAAGCTGCGGGAGCTCAGCCTGGATGATGGCCCCCTGGCCCTCGCCGCACTCCCGCCGGCGGCCCCCCACGCCCCTCCAGCGCCCGGTCTGCCGGACAAGCCATGATCCACCCACGGGGCAACGTCAGCGGCCTGATCCTGGCCGGCGGGAAGAGCCGCCGGCTGGGCCTGGACAAGTCCACCATGGTTTGGCCGCCGGCCATGCCAGGCAGTGCGGCCCCCGAGGGTCCCCAGCGAACGCTGCTGGAGGTGACGGGGGCCCGGCTGGAGCAGGTATGTGATGAGGTGCTGGTGGTTGCCTATCGGGGCAATCGCCCGCTGCCGTACCGGATTGTCCCCGACCTCTTCGAAGCCGGGGGCAGTCTCGGCGGCATCTACTCTGGCCTGGCAGCGGCCGCCTACGAGTATGCCCTGGCGGTGGCAACGGACATGCCCTTTCTAAGCCTGCCACTCTTGCGCTGGATGCTGTCCCAGCCGCGGACGTACGATGCCCTGGTCCCCGTCCGCGCCGAGCCGGAGCCACTGCACGCCATCTATGCCCGGAGCTGCCTCGAGCCCATGCGCCGGCGCCTGGACAGCGGGCGACTTAAGATCACCGGGTTCTTTGAGGACGTGCGCGTGCAGTACGTCTCTACAGACACGCTCGCGGCCCACGATCCACCAGGCCTGTCCTTTTTCAACATCAATACCCCAGAAGACCTGCAGCGCGCCCGGGAGATCGCCGCCGGCCGGAGGGACTCCTCCACACCAGAAGCCGAACCGGCGTAGCCCCCCACGGAGCTGGGCGAGGGCCACCCCGCCACCGCCCCCCCGAAGACCAGTCGGTGGTAGTATCTGAGTGCTAGTTAGCTAGCTCTATATTTGTCAGGGGCGGGCGATGGACACCGGGATTGAGGAACAATCGAGCCGCGTCCCGGCGGCTGGGGGCCGGCGCTGGGTGGGGCTGATGGCGTCGTTCGTCGCCGTCACCGTCCTGGTGGTCACCGGCGGGGCCGTGGCCATCGGCATGCAGCTCGCGGCGGCCGAGCGGACGACGATCGCCCAGGCCGAGCACGTGGCCCAGGTGATTGCGCAGATCGTGCCTTCCGTCGGCGACGGAGGCGGTGCGCCGATTGCCGGCGGGGGCCCGCCCTCCCTGGAGCGGATCATGGCGCTGCTCCGCGACGGCCTGCGCTGGGACGTCATCATCACCGACCAGGACAAGCGGATCCTGGCCGGCGCCGCCCCCGGGGCCATCGGCACGGTGTTCGACCGGGACACGGCCAATGAGGTTGGTCACACCATCGCCGATGGCCGGACACGCACCTTCGTCGAACGTAGCGTGGACTACCCCGCCGGGATCAGGAAGGTGGTTGTACCGCTGCGTCGCAGCGCGGGGACCGCGCCCGGCGCCGTCGTCCTGGAGTACACCCCCCTGTACCGCGAGCTGCTCGACGAGGCCTGGGTCCTCGTCTGGATCGTGGCCGCCGCCACCACCGCCGGCGCGCTCCTGACGCTGGGGGGCGGGGCCTACGTCGTGCGGCGGGGGGCGCGGGCCGAGCGGGCCCTGCGGGCCGAGCGGCGGTTCCGGGCGCTGCTCGAGCGAAGCCACGAAGCCATCCTCCTGGGGATGGCTGACGGCACGCTGTCGTATGTCAGCTCGTCTGTCCACAGCGTGCTTGGTTATGACCCACAGGCGGTAAAGAACCAGCGCACGACCGACTACATGCACCCCGACGACGTCCCGGCCGCGCTGGAAGCCCGCGCCGACGTGCAGCGCGTCCCCGGCGGCAGCATCACCCGCGTCTGCCGCATGCGGCACGCGGACGGCGCCTGGCGCTGGATCGAGTACACCACGACTAACCGGCTACAGGACCCGGACGTCGGCGCCTTCGTGATCAACTTCCGTGACGTGACCACACGCAAGCAGGGGCACGATGCCCTGCGCTTCCAGGCTCAGCTCCTGGACGCCGTGGGCCAGCCGGTGATCGCCACCGGCCTGGACGGGCGGATCACGTACTGGAACCGCGCCGCCGAGGGCCTCTACGGCTGGGCCGCCAGCGCGGTTGTGGGGAGGCACCTCGTCGACGTGATCTTCGCCCCGGCTGATCAAGCCCGTGGGCTGGCCACCATGGCCGACCTGCAGCGCGGCGAGGCGCGTACGCGGGAGGTTTCGGGGCGGCGGCGCGATGGCACGACCTTCTTTGTCCTGGTGACGTGCACGCCGGTGCGCGATGAGCACGGGCAGACCGTGGGCCTGATTGGGGTATCGCTTGACCTGACCGACCGCAAGCGCTTCGAGGCCGAGCTGGGGGCGGCGCGGGACGTGGCGCTCGCCGCCTCGCAGGCCAAGTCCGAGTTCCTGGCCAACATGAGCCACGAGATCCGCACCCCCATGAACGCCATCCTGGGCATGGCCGACCTGCTGGCCGAGACGCCCCTGACGGAAGAGCAGCAGGAATATGTGGGCATCTTCCGCCGCGCCGGGGACACCTTGCTCTCGCTGATCGACGACATTCTCGATCTGTCCAAGGTGGAGGCCGGCCAGCTCACGCTGGAGGCGACCGAGTTCGCCATACGAGAGCTGGTGGAGGACACGGTGGAAGTGCTGGCGGCGCGGGCCCACGCCAAGGGGCTGGAGCTGACCTGCGAGATTGCCCCTGACGTCCCGCCCCGCGTCGTGGGCGATCCGCAGCGCCTGCGCCAGGTGCTGCTGAATTTACTTGGCAACGCCGTCAAGTTCACGGCGCGTGGGGAAGTCAACCTGCGCCTGGAGCGTCAGGGCCTGGCCCCGAATACACCTGAGGACCAGGGGCCCCCGGCCGAGACGCTCCTCGCCGCACCGGTGGCGCTGCGGTTCGTCGTGCGGGACACGGGGATCGGTATCCCCCCGGAGCAGCTGGGGGCGGTCTTCGGCGCCTTCACCCAGGTGGACGCCTCTACCACCCGGCGCTTTGGGGGCACCGGCCTGGGCCTGGCCATCGTCGAGCGCCTGGTAGTCCTGATGGGCGGACGAATCGAGGTGGAGAGCCTCCCCGGGCAAGGTACCACCTTCTCCTTCGGCCTGTCGCTCGAGCCCGTGACGGCGGCAGGGCCGGCGGAGCCACCTGCCAGTCCGGTGGCTGAGCTTGTGGGGGCAGGCGTGCTGGTGGTGGACGACAATGCCACCAATCGACTCGTCCTGCGCCGCCTGTTGGAGTGGCAGGGGGTGAGGGTGACGGAAGCAGACGGCGGCGAGGCCGGCCTGGCCGCCCTGCGCGCCGCGCGGTTGACCGGCGTCCCATACGACCTCCTGCTGCTGGACCAGCAGATGCCCGATCTGGATGGCTTCCAGCTCCTCACCCGGGTGCGGGCCGAGGCCCCGAATGGCACGGCCGGCGAGGCCGTGGCGCGGGCCATCCTCATGCTCAGCTCGGATCAGCGCGTCGGCGACGCGACGCGCGCGCGGGCCCTGGGCATTACCCACTACCTGGTCAAGCCAATCAAGCGGGCCGCCCTGCTGGCCACTATCGCCACCACCCTGCGTCGCCAGGCCGCCCTTCCCGAGGTCTCCGTGCCAGACACGGCGGTGCCCACCGGAGCCGTAGCCCCGCCGCCGGGCGTTATGGCCGCGTCGCCAGGCACGGGCCCGGCGCCCGCGTCGGCGACCCCCCAGCGGCTACGGCTCCTGCTGGTGGACGACTCGGCCGACAACCGCCGGCTGGTCGAGCTGTACCTCAGCCGGCTGCCCTACGTCCTGGAGCTGGCGCCTGACGGACAGGCCGGACTGGCCGCCTTCCAGGCCGGCGACTACGACCTGGTGCTGATGGACGTGCACATGCCGGTCATGGATGGCCTGGCGGCGACGCGGGCCCTTCGTGTCTGGGAGCTCCAGCAGGGCCGCACGCCGACTCCCGTACTGGCCCTGACCGCCAGCGCCATGGCCGATGACGTGCGGGAAGCGCTGCACGCGGGCTGCAACGCCCATCTGGCCAAGCCACTCAAGAAGGCGGCCCTCCTGGCGGCCCTGGCGCGGCACACCGGCTAGGCGGCGCCGGCCGCCTGAGCGCGTCCAGGGCGCTCGATGAAGCATCGCTGATCTGACGGGTCCAGGAAAGAACGCTCCTGCGCTGTATAGCCCGCCGCCCGCCCGCCATCTATGCCCCGGTTGCAAGGCCTTGGCCGGTCGAGGCCGGCCAGGGCCCCTGGCCGGCGGCCCGGACGCCGGCGCGGCTAGGCTACGGCGAAGGGCAGACCTTCCGGCCACGTGTCCTGAGGGACGTAGCCGATGACGCGCCTGGCGGGCTCCAGGTCCATCCGCGGCCTCCCGGCCGGGCGGCTGCTGGCGTGCAAGATCACCGACGTGCCTCGCGGCGGGTTCGGCGACTCGACGCACCGCGCCAGGAAGCGGTCTGAGTCGCCGTGGCTAAGGAAGATGTCCGGGCCGGTCGCGCTGGCGGCCAGGCGGCGGGCCTCCTCGGGGTTGCGCGGCAGCCAGCCGATCCGCACGCTGATGACCGAGAGCTGGTGGACGCGGGCGTACATGTCGCCGGCCAGCTCCGCCCAGGCCTTGGTCAGGGCGTAGTGGTTGGTGGGCGCTGGCCCGTCCTCCACGGCCACGGGCCGGTCGTGGAAGCGGTGGCCGGAGATGACCTGGACGCTACTGGCCAGAACGAGGCGCTCGACGTCAAACTCCACGGCGGCCTCGCAGACGTGGTAGAGGCCCGCGACGTTGGGTTGCAACAGGACGTCGATGAAGTCGGCGGGGTTGGGGTAAGCGCCGAGATGGACGACGGTATCCACGCCGTTCACCGCCCGACGCACCGCCTCCCGGTCGCTCAGGTCGCCCGTGACGTAATCGTCCAGGCCGGGCGCGGGCCGGCGGGCGAATCCGCGGACGGCGTGTCCGCGCCGAACCAGATAGCGGCACAGGGGCTCGCCGATGGCCCCGGTGGAGCCCGTCACCAGCACACATTTCGGAGTCGCGGCGCGATCTGTCATCGGGTCTCCTCAGCGTCGTCTGGGGTAGCCCATGTGTCGAAGTAAGGCGCCGGCGCGCCGCCCCAGTGTCGTCCCCAGCTGGCCCCAGCGTAGGTCCCGGCCCGCCTCACTGCAGGGCCCGGCGCAGGGACTCCTCTACCCCGGTAGGGAGGGTTGTCTGGCGCAGCGTACCGCGGAACGGCTCCAGGGCCGGAATGGCCGCCTCGAGGTTGCCCTCGCGGACGACGAGGAACAGGGCCGAGGTACCGGGCCGCAGGGACTCCTGCACCTCACGCACGAACCCTCCGTCGACTCCCCTATCGAGCAGCGCCCCGACCCCGGCCCCGCCGGCCGCCCCGATCACCGCGCCGAGCGGCGGGAACATGAACGTCAGAATGCCGCCCAAAACGGCTCCGACTACCGCCCCGACCTCCGTCGCGCTGGAGACCTCGTTCCTGGTGTGGACCTTGCCACCCTGGTCCTTGACCACCACCGCCGTGTCGTCGAGCTGCACCAAGTCCTGCCGCTCCAGCCGCCGCAGGCTCTGCAAGGCTTCCCCCGCCTGCCGCTCGTCGTCGAACGTCATCACTACCAGATCGCTCATCAGACTCGACTCCTCCCCTATGCCGGGGTGTCAACGGGCACGCCATGGCCCCAACCCTTGGCGGCCCTGCCACACCACTAGGGCGCCGGCGGGACGGTACGCCTACCAGCCTACCAGCAGACAGAGCGGCGGTCGACCTGCACTGCCTCACCGCCGCCGACATACGTCTCGCCGTCATGGGCCGTGCCGGGCTGTACCCCAGGTCTAGCTCGAGGGCATGCTCAGTGAGCCAATCATGCCCATCTTCGAGAAGATGCCCCGGCGCATGCTGACTGTGAAGGGGCTGAGCCGGCGCGTCCTCCGGGCCACTGCCGAATACGATGCCTCAGTCTTGGGGCCATGCGCCGATTTGACAGTCTGCGAGGCGCATCCTACGCTGGCGCGGAGCGACGCACCCGTGATCCGGGCCAGGAGCGGGGCCGCAGGAGCGGGGCCGCAGGAAAAAGGAGCCTCTAAGCGATGCCAGTAGGATGTGCGAGGGTGCGCCGGAGAACGGTCGTACTGTCTGCCGGCGCGAGCGCCGCCGGTTCAGTCGTGGCAGTGGCCTGCGGGCCGCGGGAGGGTGGTGGTCCGGCCGGAGCTCAGGGTGGGCAGGGCGGTCTGGCCGGGCGTAAGCCAGTGGCCATCGAGTACTGGGGCAACCCCCCACCGGCCGAGGGCAAGAACTTCCAGATGGACGTGTTTGACGCCTTCCAGGCCAAGTACCCTAACGTCAAGGTCACCTACGGCGCCACCAAGACTGACGGGCAGGGCGTGGCGGCCGTTACAGCCATCACGGCGGCGATCGTCGCCGGCAATCCGCCTCACTTCGTACGGTTCGACCGCTTCCAGTCTCCCGCCTTCGCCGCCAAGGGCGTGTGGCAGCAGCTGGATGACCTGGCTAAGGCGGACAAGTTCGACTGGGGCCGCTTCGCCCCCCTCATCGTGCCAGAGGCCAGAGGCATCACCGACGGCAAGTGGTACGCCCTGATCCAGAACACCGACAACCGACTCGTCTACTGGAGCAAGGAGGCGTTCCAGGACGTGGGCCTGGACCCCGAGAAGGGTCCCGCCACGTGGGACGAGCTGCGTCAGATGGCCATCCGTCTCACCAAGCGCAGCGGGACGACCATCGAGCGACTCGGCTTCTCTACCGAGTACGGCCAGGCGCACTACCATATGTTCGCCTGGCAGAACGGTGGCGGCTTCCAGTCGCCGGACGGCAAGCGGGGCACCTTGCCCCTCGGCGTCAACCAGGAGGCGCTGCAGTGGATGGCCGACCTCATGAAGGATCTGGGTGGCTATCAGGTGACGGAGGAGTTCCGTAAGGGCTGGGGCACGAACGCGCAGGACCCCTTCCTCACCGGCCAGGTGGCGATGCTCTACTCCGGGGGCGGCTTTGCCGGCACCGTGGCCCGGTACCGGCCGGACATGAAGTTCGGCGCCGCCCAACCGCCTCTGCGCAAGGCGGGCGATAAGCCACTCACCTGGTCAGGCGGCTTCAGCTACAACCTGGTGAAGGGCACCAGGGACCAGGACGTGGCCTGGGAACTCATGAAGTTCCTCATCAGTGAGGAAGGCTACGCTATTGGTGACGAAGGCGACAGCCAGCGCGCCCGGCAGTCCAGCGGCTTCTTCGTCCCAGGCATGTCCGGCCAGCCGGAGATGGACAAGAAGCGCTACGCCAAGTACAAGACCAACATTGCAGCGGTGGACAAGGTGGCCGAGATCGCCGTGCCGTTGATGCAGTACTCGCGCGTGCGTGAGCCCAGTATCGTCGCCCAGGTGCTCTGGGATGCCGTAAAGAACTCGCAGAAGGAGGCGGTGTCCCAGGCCAAGAGCGCCACGCAGGCGCTGGAAGACAACCAGGCCATCTTGCAGAAGGCCCTGGACGAGGCCTGGGCCAACGTGCCGAAGTAGGCCGCCGCCGGCGGCCCCAAGTCCGTCAGCGCTGCTCCCACCGCCACGCCGTCGTCTGCCGCCGGGTACACCACAGCGCGTCGCCGGCCGCCGGGGGTACATTCACCTCCGGGCGGCCCGTCTGCCGGGCCTGGCGGGGGGATGGGCAGCAAGGGGACGGACCGGCCCCCCGACGCGGCCGCGCATCGGCGCGCACCGGTTCGAGTGTGTAGCATGCACCGCGCGGGCGGAGCAGCAAAAGCCCGCCAGCTGACCGGGGAAAAGGGGAGTTTCGCCGTGGGGAAGGGCCTGAAGATCACCGTCATCGGCGCCGGCAGCGCGCAGTTCTCACTGGGGCTGGTGAAAGACCTGTGCCTCACGGAGAACCTCAAGGGCAGCTTGGTGTCGTTCATGGACATCGACGCCCAGCGCCTGGAGAACATCGCGGCGCTGGCGGAGCGCTACAGCCGCGAGCTGGGCGCCGACCTGCGCTTCGAGAAGACGACCAGCCGGCAGGAGGCGCTCAGGGGCGCGGACTTCGTGATCAACACGGCGGACGCCAAAGGGCACTACCACGCCCGGGCAGTGCGGGACCTCACCGCGCGGCACGGCTACTACTACGGCGCGGCCGGGATTGGGAGCTTCTACAACTTCGAGCTGATGCTGGCGGTGGCGCGGGACATGGAGGCCATCTGCCCCGAGGCCTGGCTGATCCAGTCCGGCAACCCGGTGTTCGACGGCACGACGCTGATGACGCGCCAGACGAAGACGAAGGTGATCGGCCTCTGCCACGGCCACTATGGCTACCTGCACATCTGCCAGGTGCTGGGGCTGGAGCCGGCGAAGGTGAAGTGGCAGGCGCCGGGTGTGAACCACGCCATCTGGCTGACCCACTTCCTCTATGAAGGGGCGAACGCCTATCCCCGCCTCGACCGGTGGATCGCCGAGCAGGGGCCGGAGTACTGGGAGACGCACGTGGCCTCTCGGACGCACGACATCCAGATGAGCCGCGGGACGATCCGCATGTACCAGCTGTACGGCTTGATGCCCATCGGCGATACGCCACGGCAGGCGGCCTGGTGGACGAACACGGACATCGAGACGAAGAAGCGCTGGTTCGGGGAGCCATGGGGTGGACCGGACACGGAGCTGGCGCGGCCGGTGCACGTGCAGGGCCTGGAACACAAGCTGGCGCAGATCGCGGCTACCCTGAAGGACCAGGACGCAAAGGTAGCGGACGTGTTCGGGCGGACGAAGACGCGCGAGCAGCAGGTGCCGATCATCGACGCCCTGGCCAACGGGGTGGGCGGGATGTTCCAGGTCAACGTACCCAACAAGGGAGGCGCGCTGGAGGGGATCGACCAGGACGTGGCGGTGGAGGTGCAGGCCTACATCGACCAGACGGGCGTCCACCCCCTGCGGATGACGCCGCTGCCCAGGAAGATCCTCCTGGGGCAGATCGAGCCGAAGGTGAACGCGATGGAGCGCGGACTGCTGGCCTATCTGACGGGAGACAAGCAGCTCCTGCTGCATAACATCCTGGACAACCACCAGACACGGTCGTACGACCAGGCCTGCGCCGTGCTGGAAGACCTCCTGGCCATGCCCGGGCACGAGCAAGCAGCGGCGCACTACGGGGCCAGGAAGAAGTGACGAAGCAGCCACGGGCCGGATGACCTCACCCCAGGCCCGCGCCCTTCCCTGACGCCCTGCGCTCTCGCCTTGCCCTCCCTTAGGGGATGCTGCCCCACCTCGCACGCCGTCCGCGCCTCCTGCCCGAGCCGGCGCAACTCCAGTGCGATGTCGGCCGGGACGTCGTGGTCGAGGTAGAACGACGCCACGTCGCGTTGCTTACAGCGGGTCTTCCAGCTGCGCGGCGTTGGCCTCGATCCGGGCGTCAATGACCACGCGGTGGCGGCGGTAGAAGGCCAGCGCCGCCGCCACGGCCTCCTCGGGCACGTCGAAGGCCCGCGCCGCCTCGGCCACCCCGCCGCCGGCGCTCCGCAGGTGGCCGACCAGCGCCCACACCGGCACGCCAGACTTCACAAGGCGGGCCTCGTCGAGCCACGGCTTGTGCGGGTTGCGCTCGATCCAGCGGGCCATCAAGACCTGACCGCCAGAGTCGTCGGTGCGGGCGACCAGGGTGTCCAGGAGTTGCGCCGCCTGGGGCAGAACGTCGTCAGGGAGGGCGTCGATCAGGCGGCGAAGCGCCCCCCGCGTGGCTGGCGTCTTCACCCCCAGCGACGGGTGCTCCGTCTCCGCCCGGTCTGTCGTCGCCATGCCTCGGTTCCCTCACCACAAGCGTACATCAGCGCCCCTACGGTCATCGCTACGATCCAAGGTAGCTAGCCAAGCTCCGCCTCAAACCGACCAGTAGGTGGTGGGAAAAGCACCGTCCGAGGGTGCCAGGTGGCTTCCCTCAGACGACATTGGGTGGTATGTCTGCCCTGGCGACCAAACCGGGGGAGACGACCATGCCGAACGTGGCGGAGCGTATCAAGGATCACGTCACCCTGTCGGTGGACTGCGTCGACCGGCTGTACCTCAACGCCTACGTGCCCCGGTTACAGAGTTCCGGTGGCGTGGTGGGCTTGCTGGCCCACCGTGGCCAAGCCATTCCTTCGCCGGCGTTGTTCGGCAAGATCACCGAGGCCTTCAAGCGCGAGTTGCGGTCCTGGGCCGAGCAGCAAGGCGTCCCCTGGCTGGAGTTTGGGAAGGGCGACCGCAAGGATGACGTGGTGGAGCCGTACCGGCGCCGCTTCCTCGCTACCGGGGCCACGGAGGGGGTGGTGCTGGTGGGGGTGGCCCAGGAGAAGGCGAGCACCTGGCGGGCGACGGAGCAGGTCACGGGGCGTGCGGTGCACTTCACCTCCCAGCGCACCACGGTCTACGTGAACCACTACTACCTCTCCTTCATCGACCGGGAGTGGGGGCCGGGCATCTTGAAGGTGTGTGGCTCTGTCCCCTACACGATGAAGCGGTGCCTCAACGGCCATGAGTGGGCCAAGCAGCAACTCACACAGCAGGGGATCGCTTTCGCCGCGCTGGACAACGGGTTCTCGCGCTGCGAGGATCCGGCGGCGCTGCAGGCGATCTGCGCGTCGCTGGACGCGGCGGACGTGGAGGCCTGCCTGGGCCGCTGGCTGGCCCGGGTGCCGCTGCCCCTGACCGCCGCCGACGCGGCCGCCGGGTTCGGCTACCGGCTGTCCCTCCTGCAGATGGAGGTGAGCCGCACGCAGGTCTTCGACCGGCCGCTGCGGGGCCGCGAGTGCTTCGAGGAGGTCCTCCGGGACAACTTGGACCTGGGGCGCCCCGACCGGATCCAGCTGCTCTTCGAGCGCCGGGTGCGGCGGGACACGCCCAGCCGCTTCGGCACGCGGGTCCTCACGCCGGGGGTCGCCCCCAGCCTGCACGACGAGTACAAGCGCTGCCCTGTGAAGCAGTACTTCAAGGAGGGGCGCGCCCTGCGCACCGAGACCACCTTCAACGAGCTTCGAGGAGCAGCGACCGGGGCCAGTCCAGATTAGGGCAGGGGTGAGCCGGGTGGGGCTCGAACCCACAACCAACGGATTAAAAGTCCTGGGCCAAGGCTCCCGCGGCGTGCCGTCGGCCCCCGCCGCTCCTTACGGCGTTCCTGGACTTTCCCGTTTTCGCCCACCGCCACACTCAGGCTTTCGCTGTCGTTAGGGGAGTCAGTTAGGGGAGTCGCGGCCCCGATGCCTTGCATCGAAGCCGTGTCGACTCGGCGTAGTCTGGATTGAGGGACGGGCGGGTCAAGCGGCGTGCCCGTCCTCCGGCTCGGGCGCGTCCGCAGGCGCGGCGCGCGCTCGTGGCCGGCCGCCGCCGCGTCCTGGTCGTGGTCCGGGCCGGTGCCGCGCTTCCTTGAGCCAGGCGCGCACGGCCGGCAGCGTCGTCAGCCACACCTTCCCGCTCTGCACGGCTTCCAGCCGGCCCGCCAGCGCTGCCGCCCGCAGGGTGACCGCCGGCACCCCCACATGGCCGGATGCCTCCACCAGCGTGACCCACTCCCGCCGCTCGGCCATCGTCGCGTCGTGCTCCATCGCCCACTCTAGCCTATCGGCACCGGCCAGCGCAATCGCTCGGATACTCGAAAGAAACGAACGGAAAACCTCTTGACTTATTCTAGCGAAAAAGCTACAATATAGGTGGGAGGCAGCGTAGAGCGATGGCCTTGAGTACGAGCGAGCGGAACGCGATCAGCACGGCCCTAGGGCACGGCGGGGCAAGCGCGGTGCAGCGCCGGCGCTACGGCGTGTATCAGGTGGTCAGCGCCAGCCGTCCGGCCCTGGCCCACACCGTCACCGTCGACGGCGAGGGGCGGTACGCCTGCTCCTGCGAGGCGGGCGCGCACGGCCGGCCGTGCTGGCACGCCGCGGCCGTCTACCTCGCCAAGGTCGAGGCCGCGAGCGGGGGCCGCGTGACCGGGCCGGCGCCCGCCGCCGGCGGCGTGCGGGGACAGGGGGCGACGGCGGCCACCGTCGCCCCCGCGCTGTCCCGCGCGGCCTGAGCCAGTAGAGACACACCACCACCACCAGGAGGCACGACCACGATGGCCCGACCACGCATCACCGCCGAACTGACCCACTCGCCCGCGCTGTACTTGCTGCACCTGGACGCCAAGATCGCCGGCCACGCCGCGCACTATTTGGGGGAGGCCGACGACCTGGCCCGGCGGATCGGCAGTCACCGCCGCGGCGCTGGGGCCAAGCTCCTGGCCGTGGCCCGCCGGCTGGGCATCGGCTGGCGGCTCGTCCGCACTTGGGAGGCCCCGGCCGACAGGGCGGCGCGGCTCCAGATGGAGCGCCGGCTGAAGAACGCCCACGGCCCGCACCTGTGCCCCGAGTGCAACCCACGCGCCTCCCGCTGGGGGACGCTGACCCGACAGCGCGTGGCCGCGGTCGCCTGGCCCCGCCCCCGCCGCTTCGGCCGATACCTGGACGGCGACCCCGTGCCGGCGCGGCGCGGCGAGTCGGTGATCCTCTGCGTCCCCCTCTACGCCGCCGCCTGAACGGGCTTCGAGACCAAAGAGATGCCCCGGCCGGGCGGCCACCCGAGCCGGGGCAGGTCACACCACCACCACCAAAGGAGTGAAGCGACCATGCACAGCGTACCGCAGCGGCGGGCCGTGATCCGAGTCACCGGCGAGGACGGCGTCACCTGGGAGGGCGAGGGCGAGACGCTGGCCCTGGCCGTGCGAGACCTGGGGCGCAAGCACCGGCGCGGCGAGCCCGCCGACCCTGGCATCGGGGACGAGGAGACCCGGTGGACGCTCACGCCGATGGGGGAGGCCGCCGCGGCCTGCTTCCGGGCCGAGCGGAGCGCCGGAAAGGGCACGCCGTGACCGCCCGGTCCTCGACGGCGCGCGCCCGGACGCGCTCCGTGCAACTTCCCACACCGATCAGCTTCCTACCGCCCGACGCGGCGGCGACGCTGCACCTGGTGCGGGAGAACCTCCGCCTGCTGGCCGACCTCACCGCCCGCTACGAGGTGGGCCACCTGGACGCGCCGCGCCACCCGCCCGCCGGCTTGCCGGACGCGCTGGCCTTCCGCAGCCCGCGGCAGGTGGCCGACTACCTCGGCCCCGAGATGGCCGGGCTGCCCCAGGAGCAGCTCCGCGCCCTGCTGCTCACCACCAAGAACACGCTCCTGGGCTGCGTGCTGGTGGTGCAGGGCACCATCGACGGAGCCCCCTGCCGCCTGGCGGACGCCTTCCGGGAGGCGGTGCGAGCCAACGCCGCCGCCGTGCTCTTTGTTCATAACCACCCGAGCGGCGATCCGGCGCCTTCGCCCCAGGACGTAAGCTTCACCGCCGACGCGGGGCGGGCCGGGGCGCTGCTTGGCGTCCGGGTGCTCGACCACGTGGTGATCGGTGGCGGGCCGCTGGCGGAACCCGTCCGGTTCGCCAGCCTGCGCGAGCTGGGTCTGTACGCCCCCGAGCCTGGCGACGTCGGCGGCGGGGCTGAGGCACGGCGCCGGGAGACGCGCCGGTGCGGCGGGGCGACCCGGTAAAGTCAGGGAGGCATGAGCCAGCGGTTGCCCCGGCTCACGGTGGGGGACCTGCGCCGGGCCGGGTGGGCGGAGCACAGCCAGGTGGGCAGCCACCGGCAGCTCAAGCACCCCATCCGGCCGGGCCGGGTGACGGTGCCGATCCACGCCGGCGAGATGGTCGGCCCGGAGCTGCTCAAGCGCATCCTCCGCCAAGCCGGGCTGACGGCCGGTGAGCTGCGGACGCTCCTGTAGGCTGTAGGAAGGGGGAAGGAGGGCGCATGGCCAGCACGGACGTGACGGATACGGCCACGGTCAAGCACGGGGCACGCCGCTACACGGTGCTGCTCATCCCGCAGGAGGGCGGCTACGCGGTGGAGGTGCCGGTGCTGCCCGGCTGCCTCACCCAGGGGGCGACGGTGGAGCAAGCCCTGGAGCGGGCGCAGGAGGCCATCCTCGCCCACATCGCCGGGCTGGAGGCGGATGGCGAGCCGGTGCCGGTGGAGGAGGCGCCCCTGACGACGGCACTCGTCGAGGTGTGACGGGCCGCTTTACGCTGCACGACGCTCTCGGTGTGCCCGGCTTGGTCCTGAGCGAGGGATCGGGTGACCAGGCGTGTAAGGGAGCCGGTGCGGTGGCCCCGCCGGCGCACCGGCCTACTGTGCTCCCGGTGACACGCTCGTGACCGCCGGGTCCGGCTGACCTGGAGGGGGCACCGGCGCGTCGCGAATGAACGCCAGCACGGCGTCGAGGTCGGGGACGTAGCCGTCGGTCGTGTCCACCCGGAGCGTGGGCAGGTCGAGGTCCAGCGGCGCGAAGCGGGACCAGTCGATGCGCCGCTCGCCCGACCGCACGTGGGCAAGCCGCTCACCGTCGAAGTGGCAGGGGTGGCGCTCCCCGCGCTCGTACCGCGCGGCGTAGCGCCGCTGGACCTCGGGCAGCGGCAGCGTGCAGTACAGCTGGACGGCACGGGAGGCGATGAGCAGCGGGCGGAGGTCCGCCTCCACGACGCCACGGGAGAAGACGTTGTCCAGCACGACCCCGGTGCCGGCGGCGAGGAGTTCGCGCGCGACCGCGTAGAAGACGCCGACGGATGCCAGGCCGAAGCGCTCGCTTTCTGCCAGACTCTCGAACGGGGTGCGGTCCGCCATCGCCTCCTTGAGCGCGTCGCGCGAGAGCAGCGGCAGGCGCAGCGGCCCGGCAATGCGCCGGGCCAGCGTAGACTTTCCGGTCGCGGGCGCGCCATGCACGAGCACGAGCGGCGGGGGTGAACCGGGCGGGAGGACCTGCATGCCTTGCGGAACGGTCAAGCACGTCCACCCGCACCGAAATGGGCTGCGGCTCGGAGCCCGTCGACCAGCTCCGTCACCTCTGGTCGCCCGATCTCTCGCTCACGGCGGTCATCCCTGTACGGCGCCCGCGGGCGCCGTGGTAGGCTGTCGGGGTGCCCGCGCTCGGCGCCGCCGGCGTGCTCTACCACGCGCAGACGGACAGCGTTCTGCTGCACCACCGGGACGCGGGCGCGCCCACCGACGCCGACTGCTGGCACCCCTTCGGCGGCTACAGCGAGCCCGCGGACGGGGGCGACCCGGTGGCCACGTGGCGACGGGAGCTGCGGGAGGAGCTGGGCGTCGACGTCCCCGCGGCGTTGGTGCGTCCCCTCTTCCAGGACGAAGTGGCGTCGGGGCGGGTCGTGCATGTCTTCTGGGCCGAGTGGCCGACCCGTAGCGAGGACTTCGTCCTCGGCGAGGGCGACGGGTTCGCCTGGTTCCCGCTGGAGGCGGCGCTGCGGCTCCCGGACCTCACCGACCGGGCGCGGGAGCGCCTGCTACGGCTTCGTGATCGGCTTCGGCCGGGCTAACGCCCCTCGCCGCGGATGACCCGCTGGCCGCCCGTGCTGGGCGCTGCGGGCGTGGGACGCGCCGGTGGCCGCGCGGTAACGTCGCCGACGGCAGCTGTGACCGTCCACTAGACTCATGGCCGCGGGATGATCTGTGACTGCTGACGGACGGCCGAGACCGCTGCTCGTGATCGTGTCCGGCGCGCCGGCCGCGGGGAAGACCACGCTTGCCAAGTGCCTCGCTCCACAGCTGGGGCTCGTTCGGTTGAGTAAGGATGAGCTTCGGGAAACGATGGGGGACTGGCTCCCACCGAAGTCGATGCAGGAGTCCCGCGCGCTCGGCGGCGCCGCGTATGCCCTGTGCTACCGACTCGCGGCCGACATACTGGACCGCGGCGGCGGCGTCCTCCTGGAAGCGGCGTTCTCGCGCGGTGCGGCAGAACCCTCGTTGCTCCCGCTCGTGGCGCGGTCGCGGGCAGTGCTGATTCATCTCTCCGCTCCGTCGCGGCTCACGGACAAGCGGTTCCGCGAGCGATTTGCGAGGGGGGAACGACACCCGGCCCATCTCGATGCCGTGACCGTGGCGCACCAAGGCCTCCTCTTCGAGGATGGTTGGTCGCGCTGGGAGCGGCCGCTGGACCTCGACGTGCCCACGCTTGTGATCGACACCTCCGACTGGTACGTCGACGAGCTGAGCCCGATCCTGCAGTTCGTCCGCTCGGCGTGAAGCCGCGACGCAGCGACAGCCACGCTGCGGGTCTGGCTCGCCCCCGTGGTTAGACGGTTCGGACGGCGCTGCCGGCCCGCCCGCGGGGGGCACCAGACACACCGGCCATCGCGTAAGAGTTCTGGCGCCACGTGCAGGTATCCTCCAGGGAAGCGGTGCCTGGGGCGATGATCGGTGGCGCCAGCACGATCTTACGCGGGGCGTAAGCTGTCAAGTCCTTTCCGAGCGCGCCCCCACGGCGCCGGCATGGACGATCAGGCCGGCCCTCCGGAAGACGTCGAAGATGGCCGACGACAGCGCCCGGCGCGGGTTCGGCAGGTGAGTGTCGGCGATCAGCACCGCCGGAGTGGAGGGTTGGGGAACATCGAAGCCAGCATGAGCGGGACGAGCACGCCCGTCACAAAGGCACCCGTTGGCGACCGCGGACGTCTGAGAGGGGTGATGCATCCCCCATCGGTCGATCCCGAGTACCTGCGGTTCCAGTACGGCGACAACGAGCGGCTCCGCGTCCGCATCGAGACGCACCGACGCTACAGCGAGCGGCCGGACGACTTCGTGGACTGGGCGCTGGGCCACGCCGCCCTGCGGCCGGGGCAGCGGCTCCTCGACGTCGGCTGCGGCGATGGCGGCTGCCACGCCCCCCTGTGCCGCCGCGGGGTGCGCGTCGTCGGCCTCGACCGCTCGGCAGGGATGGTGCGGGCGGCCCGGCAGCGGGCCATCGCCGAGGCCGCTGGCCCCCCGGCGCCGGTCCTGCAGGGGGACGCCCAGGCCCTGCCCATCGGCAACGCGTGCGTCGACCGCGCCCTGGCCGCCCACATGCTGTACCACGTCCCGGACGTCCGCGCCGCGCTGCGCGAGCTGCGCCGGGTGCTCCGGCCCGGCGGCCGGGTCATCCTGACGACGAACGCGGCCGACCACAGCCAGCGCCTGTACGCCCTCCACGCGGCGGCGGCGCGGGCGCTGGGGTACACCCCCACCGAGCCGCCGGGGGCCCACTTCTCGCTCGACCACCTCGAGCTGGTGCGGGAGGTCTTCCCGGGCGCCGACCGCCACGTCCGCCGCGACGCCTTCGTCTTCCCCGACGCGGCGCCCGCTCTGCGCTACTACGCCTCCGGGCGCGTCGACGGCATCCGGGAGCGGGTGCCGGACGGCGCCCACCGGCCGGCGTTGCTCGCCGCCGTCGAAGCGCGGATCAAGGAGATCGTCGCCCGGGAGGGGGCGTTTCGCGTCCCCAAGGACGCAGGCTGCTTCGTCGCGGACGTCTAACCAGCGCACGACTCTCGACGCACCTGATGGTGACCCCCGCGCCGGCGGGCTGGGCCGGTGCACCTCGGTGCGGTCGCCGCGGGTCTCGACGGTCGACCGGACCCCTGCCGTGGACCTACCGCTACGCTCGGCTCGGATGTTCCTCACCCCCCATTACGCGCCATTCGGCGCATGGCCCCGGAGGCGCGGTGTGCCGTTCGCCGAGACGCGGCACCTGGCTTGGCGCTACGTGGCCGCCGCGGGCGGGCGCTCGTCGAGCCGCTCGCCTTCCCAGTAGTCGACGTTCAGCCGCTCCGGCAGGTAGAAGCGCCGGAACTTGCCCGGTACCCACTGAAACTGCTTGCCGGACTCCGGGTACGGCATTGTCACGTTGACCGAGGAGCAGCGGAAACGTGTCCGCAGGCGGCCCGCTCTTCCAGATCAGACCAGCCAGGGCGAACCCCTGAAACGCGATCCATTCGCCCCTCAAATGCGGCACTGAGCGGTTAGCGTGACAATGCCAGGCCCAGGCCAGCAACCGATGCCACCAGCGGCGCCGCTCCTACTCCAGGGCGCCGCTCGTTTACCGTTCGTCTGTTTAAAGTGTTGATGTCACCAAAACTTGTGGTACGGTGGTAACACGCTGGTGGGCAGCCGCCACTGTGCTGGACACGCGCTGGCACAGCGGGATCCACAGGGAGAGCGACTCGTGGAGGAACGTAGTGAGGCGGCGCAGTTGATCGTGGGGGCCGCCCTCCTGGACGCGCGCTACTGCGCGCTGTTGCTGGAGGAGCGGGACCGGGCGCTGGACGCGGCGGTGCACCAGCCGTGCGCCCCGGCGCACGTGCGGCTGACGGTGCCCGAGCGGGAGACGTTGGCGGCGATCCCGGCGCGCACGCTCCAGGAGTTCGCGCAGGGGGTGACGGGGGATCGCCTCTTCTTGACCGGCGCCCGTACCCGGCGCACCCGGCGCGCCGGCAGAGACGGGCCAGCGGCACGCGGAGCGGGCGCCGCGTGACCGGGAGCGGCCGGCCACCTGGCCCCTCGGCGCGGTTCGGCGGCGTGACCGTCGCCGACGGCGCCGTCTACACTCTCCCTGACGGGGCACTCGCGCGCGCCTTCATCGATCCGTCGGGCGTCTCACCGGTGTGGCTCGCGGTGGACGTGCCCGGCCCCCCTGGGCGGCTCGACGTGGCGGGGCTGTTCCTGCCCGAGGATCAGGCGACGGGGGATCTACCCACCTACACGCTGGCCGCGGACGGCCGCGTCCTGCGCCGTGCCCACGATGCCCCTCGGGGTCGGCCGATCCCCACGGCGTGGACGGTGACCGACCTCGCCCTGGGGGACGCCGTCGCATGGGAGGCGGCGGTCGCTGAGCTGGCGGGCCGGCCGCCGCCGACCTGAGACCGAGAGCATGAAAAAGTGTGGGGGGCCGGGGCCCCCCCCCGCCCCCGGGCCCCCCCCATTTTAAATGAGAGCCGAACGCGGAGGGGGGGTGGGCGGGGGTGTGGGTGGTGGTGGGGGTGGTTGTTGTTTGTGTGGCCGGTTGCGAGGGGGGTGGGCGCACCTCGCCCCCCCCCTGACACTCGTGGAGGTCATCACGCTAGAACGCACGAACGAGCTGTTGCAAGAACTGCCGGGCAATGTTCCAGAGGGCTCGTTCGCCTGTGACGCAATCGAGTACGCCGTTCCGAATAGCACCTTCTACTTTGAGCGCGTCCTGACGATTCCTCTGGGGAAAAGGC
>JAUJOR010000036.1 GCA_030447525.1 Chloroflexota bacterium
CCAGAACGACCCCATTCTGAGCCCTGTCTGAGCGGCCGGGGACGTTCGGGCGCGCTCTGGACTGGCGCAGGCAGGGCAGACGTCCGTTAGGAGCAGGCCCGCTCGCCCCTTCTGCTTCCGCCAGCCGTCGGTCTGTGCCTCCCGCTGGACGGCGAAGACAGCGGCGGGCACACTGTCCCCCTGGGCGGAATACTCCTGGTGGCACCCTCGCGCCCGGGCAGCCTCGCAGTGCAGGGTGACGGTCACACGGATGGTCACACCTATCAGACTACGCGCGGCGGCCTCGGTGAGAATGGGCCAATTGGCACCCCTCACGTTGCTCGGAGACACGACAACCGCCCCGGATGACCGGAGCAGCATCGCGGGACGTTCTGCTCCATCGTGAGTCGTGGAGACGGCGATGGCATGCCCTGTGCAAGCAAGCGCCCATGTCTCCGGCGACAGACAAGGGGCGGGGTGGCGGCGACGGCACCCGTGTTACCTTCGACGGCGCGACCGTGCTCGACGGGGCAACTTACCAGTTGCCCGATGGTCGAGTGGTCCGCGCCTTTGTCCATCTGCGTGATGCCCCGTTCTTGGCGTCGGTCAGCGTGACCCTCCACACCCCGGAGGAGTGGGCGACGGACGACCTCCCCCGCCACACGTTGGACCGCGCCGGCCGGGTCATGCGCCAGCGTTGGAGCGCCCCGGAGGAACCGACTCCCTGGACGGCGGCCGACCTTGGGCCAGGCGACGCGGCCGCGTGGGACGCCGCCGTCCGGCGGCTTGGGGGCGAGCCCTGGTTGCCCGTCGACCGTCTCCCAGCGGCCTCCTAGCCTCCGAGGCCCGGAGCCACGCCAGAGGGCCCGACTCCAGGACGAGGGGAGGCGAGGCCAGCCGCCTGGCGGGTCAGCGCCTGGAGCCGGGGCGCTTCCGTGAGGCGTTCGCGCGCCTGTGGGAGGCGGGGCGGCCGCCCGGGCTGGCCTCGCCCGCATCAACCTCGGCCAATGGTGTGTCGCCGCCCGCCGGGGCTGGCTCGGACGGCCCGAGCACCGGCCCCAGCAGGCGCGCGGTCTCGTCTCGGATGATGGCGTAGCACTCGCAGGCCGCGGCCTCCAGGCCCTCCCGGTCGAGGATGGTGAGCGTCCCGCGGCGGTAGGTGACGAGCCCGGCCTGCTGCAGGGCGCCCATGACCACCGTGACGGTGGGGCGGCGGGTCCCCAGCTTGAGGGCCAGGAACTCCTGGGTCAGGCGGAAGGTGTCGCCCGGCACGCGGTCGTGGACCATCAGCAGCCAGCGGGCGCAGCGCTCGCCGGTGGGGTGCGCCCGGTTGCACCCGGAGGACTGACTCACCTGGTGCAGCAGCGCCTGGGTGTAGCGCAGCAGCCGGTCGCGCAGCGGGCCGTCCCGGCCGCTCTCCTCCCGGAAGATCGCCGCCGGGAGGCGCCAGGCCTCGCCGGCGATCTGGCACACCGCCCGGCCGTGGGTCGCCTCGGCGCCCAGGAAGAGCGGCAGCCCCACCAGCCCCTCCCGCCCCACGAGCCCGGCCTCGACGGTGCCGGCGGCGCCCAGCAGCGTGAGCAGCGACGTGACGGCGTCGACGGGGAAGTAGACCTGGGTGATGGGCTCGTCCGGCCAGTACAGCACCTGGCGCAACTCCAGGCGGACCCGCTGCGCTCGGGCTTGCAGACGGCGGCGGTCGTCGATGGGCAACGCGTCGAGCACGGCGGCACTCCTGGCGTAGACGGCGGAGACGCGGACGCAAGGAGTGCGGACGGCCCGTCAGGCCCGGGCCGGCGGCAGTCGCTGCCCCTCCGACCGTCCTGACCAACAGCGCCACGCGATGCCGGGGGTGCCGTAAGCCTAGCCCACGGGAGGGGTGCCCGTCGAGATCTACCGTGCCGCCGGGGCTGGTCGCGTCACCCCCAGCGCCGGCGCCATCGTAGTCGGTGCCGCCCCTCCTCGCCAGCGCACCGCCTGCCCCCCACGTTGCCCGGAGACGCGAGGCGGGCGCCGGATCCCAGGTCATCGCGGCGCCCCCGCTGGGCTGGCGCGTCGTCTGGCCAGAGTTAGCCGGTAGGTTGCAGGGCGCCCTCCTCGGCCGGCGCAGCCGGCACCACGCCGGGGCCGCTCATCAGCTCCAGCTCCCACGGCGAAGGGGTGACGGGGATCCGGGCCGTGCCCCTAGTACTACTTCGTTAGCAGGCAGGGTAGACTTGGGCATGGTGCTGCAACCTGT
>JAUJOR010000013.1 GCA_030447525.1 Chloroflexota bacterium
GGTGACCCCCGACGGGCGCGGGGCCCGGCGGACGCCCGGCGGGTCCTGGCGCGGCTGGGGGTGGCCGCGGCCGCGGCCGCCGGCCAGGCAGCCGCCGATGATCTCGCGGCGACGCGGGCCCGGCTGCAGCAAAGGGAGGCGGAGGGTAGCCGGGCCCGCGTCGCGGTGCGGGCCTTGGAGGCACGGGTCGCGGCGCTGGAAGCGGAGCTGGCCTCCCGCGCCGCGGAGGGGCATGGGCTGCGTGCCGCGGCGAGCGAACGATCGGCTGCCGCCGAGAGCGCCCGCCGGGCGGCGCAGCGCGCGCGTGACGTTCTCGCCGCCGGCCAGGGCCGGGCCGCCGTTCTGCAAGAGCGGCGGGCGGCGCTGGACGAACGGGAGCAGGCCCTACAGGAGCAGGCCGCGCGGGAGCTAGGTGATCTCCCCCAGCCAGAGGCTGGAACCGAGCACGCCGATGCCTTGCGCCGGGTCATGGAGGCCGCCGAGTCCCGCCTCCGCGCCCTGGGACCGGTGAATCAGGTGGCCTTGCAGGAGCATGCCGAGGCCGGCGAGCGGCTGGAGTTCCTCAAGGGCCAGCTCGCCGATCTGCACCGGGCAGCGGCCACGCTGGAGGCCGCCCGCGCCGAGCTGGACGCCGGGCTGCAGGCCGATTTCAGCCGCACCTTCCAGGCCGTGGCCGAGCACTTCCGGCTCTACTTCAACCGTCTCTTCGGCGGTGGCGAGGCCGAGCTGCGCCTAACCGAGCCGGGGAACGTAAGCCAGACGGGAGTGGAGATCATCGCCCGCTTGCCCGGGAAGCGCCGCCAGGAGCTCTCCCTCCTCTCCGGCGGGGAACGCGCCCTGGTGGCCGCTGCCCTCCTGTTTGCCCTTCTGGGCGCCCGTCCCAGTCCATTCTGTATCCTGGACGAGGTAGACGCCGCTCTGGACGAAGCCAACGTGGGGCGCTTCTGCGACGTTCTCGAGGAGCTCTCCGCCCAGACTCAGTTCGTCCTCATCACCCACAACCGGGCCACAATGGAGCGGGCCGGCGCGCTCTACGGCGTAACGCTGGGAGAGGACGGCGTCTCGCGCGTCCTCTCGCTACGCCTCTCTGAAGCGGTGCAGATGGTCGGAAACCGCGCCGGGTCGACGAACGGGTCCGCCCACAGCGTGGGGCGCTCCACCTAGCCATGACCGGCAGTCCTCCCCTTCAGCCGGCGACGGCGCCCCTGCAGCCCCCCCCAGTCGTCCTCAACGGTCGCTACGAGCTGGGGCCGCTGATTGCCATGGGAGGCATGGCCCAGGTGTTCCGCGGTCTTGACCGGCTCCTCGACCGCCCAGTGGCGATCAAGATCCTGCGCCCGCACTACGCCGCCTCCCCGGAGCTACGTGATCGCTTCCGTCGCGAAGCCCGCCTGGCGGCCTCTCTGACCCACGTCCACCTGGTCAACATCTACGACGTCGGCCAGGACGGCGAGCGCTACTACATGGTGATGGAGCTCCTGCCGGGCCGGACGCTGAAAGACCTTGTCGAGGCCGGGCCCCTCCCTTTGCCGGCGGCCGTTTCCTTTGCCCGCCAGGTGGCTCTGGGCATGGCCTATGCCCACCAGCGCGGCCTCATCCACCGCGACCTCAAGCCGCAGAACGTCCTGATCACCGAGGATGGACAGGCCAAGGTGGCCGACTTCGGCCTGGCGATGCGCAGCGAGGCGGCGCAGCTGACTCAACCGGGCACGGTGTGGGGCACGGTGCAGTACCTTTCGCCGGAACAGGCGCAGGGCGGGGTGGCCGGCCCGCGCAGCGACATCTACGCCCTGGGGGCCATGTTCTACGAGCTGCTCACCGGCCGCCCGCCCTACGAGGCGGACACCCCGGCGGCGATCATGATGAAGCACGTCTACGACCCGCCGCCATCGCCGCGGGCGGTGAACCCTACCCTCCCGGCGGCCGTCGACCGCCTGCTCCAGCAGGCCCTGGCCAAGGACCCGGCGGAGCGATTCCCGTCTATGGAGGCCCTGGCCGCTGCGCTCGCCGACCTCCTGACGTCGGCGGACGCCCGCACGATGGTCTGGCCGTCCATCCCGGGGCAGGCTGGCGCCGCGCTCACGCAGGACCGGCGCGCCGGGGACGGCCTGCGTCCTCCGGTGGCGTCGCCACCGGGCCGAGTCGGGCCGGCCGAAGCGACACGATACACCCGCCCGGCCGCCCCACCGCCGTCACCGGCGGCGCCGGCCCGGCGCTCGCGGCTGCCCCTCGCCGTCGCCGGCACGGTGCTGGCCTTTTTCGCCCTCATGGCCGTCGGCGCCGCCCTGGCCGGGCAGGCCACGGGCATCGGAATACTCCCGGTCCGGGCGACCGCTACGGCGCGCCTTTCCCCCACACCCGTGCCGAGCCCGACGCCGACGCCCATACCAACGGTCGTCGTCCCCGACGTGGTCAACCAGCCCCAGGGCCGGGCCCGGGAGCGCCTGAGGGCCATGGGGCTGGACGTGGAGGTGGCCGAAGAGTTTAGCCGTGAGGTGCGCGCCGACAACGTCATCTCCCAGGAGCCGGGGGCGAACACCACCCTGGAGCAGGGCAAGAAGGTCAAGCTCACAGTGAGCAAGGGCCCCCTGCGCGGCCCGGTTCCCCGCGTCATCGGCAAGACCAACGGGGCAGCCGTCGAGCAGCTGGTAGGCGCCGGCTTTGTCGCCAAGACCGCGGAAGAGTTCCATGACCAGGTGGCCGCCGGGGTCGTCTTCGGCCAGGACCCACCGCCGGAGCGCCCGGCAGACCTTGGCAGCGAGGTGACTATCCGAGTCAGCAAGGGGAAGGAGCAGGTAGCCATCCCGGTAGTCCGGGGCAAGACTGAGGCGGAGGCGCGTCAAGCCCTGCAAGACGCCGGCTTCCAGGTGACGGTGAGCTATGACGCGAACAGCGGCGTGGCGCCTGAGCAGGTCTTTGCCGTCGATCCGCCTGAAGGCTGGCGCGAAGTCAAGGGCTCACCCGTACAAATCCGCGTCCGCCGCGACCCCTCACCGACGGCGATCCCAGCGACGGCCACTGCCCGCCCGACGCAGGGACCAAACGGCACGCCGACGGCGGCGACGACGCCCGGCAGGGGCCCCACACCGCGCCCGAACGGGACGCCTCGTCCGGGGGCCGTACCTACGGCCAGGAGCTGAAGGGGCGAAGCCGCCGGGGCGAAGAGCCCAAGAGCCCAGGAGCCGCGGGCGTGCTGGCCCCGTCTCAGGGGCCCCCAGCCGCCCCGGACGGGATCTCCTGGACGGGGGCCGGCAGGGTACCGGGGGATGCCGGCGGCCCCTTGAACAGCTCTAACGCCCGCTCCAGGGCCACGTCGCGCCTGGCTCGCTCGTCGTCCGCCGTGGGCTTCGCCTGCAGGCTGGGCGTCAGGCCCTGGCCCTCGATCATCTTGCCACTGGGCGTGAGCCAGGTGCCCGTGGTGACGCGTACCGAAGAGCCGTCGGAAAGGTCGCGCTGCAGCTGCACCGTCCCCTTGCCGAACGTCGTCTCGCCGATGAGCACGCCACGCTCGTGGTCGCGAATTGCGCCGGCCACGATTTCGGCCCCGCTGGCCGTGCCGCGATTGACCAGCACGGCTAGGGTCAGGTCGGTCGCCAGGCCCCCCGGGCGGGCGATTGTCGGACGCCGCTCCCCGTCTCGCTCCTCGAAGACGATCACTTTGCCGTCCCTGACGAACTGCCCAGCCACTTCCACCGCGCTGCTGAGGTAGCCTCCGGGATTGTCGCGCAGGTCCAGGATCAGGCCCCGCACGCGCCGGGCGCGCATCTCTCGCAGGGCCCGGGTGAGCTGCGGCACCGTCTGACTGCCGAAGACCCGGATGCGCACGTAGCCGATACCATCGGCCACCAACCGGGAGCTGACCACTTCGAGCTCAATACGCGCCCGGGTGATCTCCAGCTCCATCGGCTGGGCCTCGGGATCGTCCGCGCGGAGTACGGTCAAGCGCACCTTGGTACCGGCCGGTCCACGCATCAGAGCCACGGCCTCGGCCAGGCTGAGGGGGCCGATCTCTTTCCCGTCTACCTTGAGGATCACGTCACCCGAGCGCAGGCCCGCCCGAGCGGCCGGTCCGTCCTCCACCGGGGCGACGATGGTGTGCCGGCGCTCCCTGATCTCTACGCTGGCGCCGATCCCTTCCAGCACCCCGTCCAGACTGGCCTTCTCCACGCGGTTGGCCGCCGGATCCAGGTAGGCCGCCTGCTGATCGTTGAGCGAGCCCAAGAGGCCCTTGATGGCCCCGCGGACGAGGCCGGCGCGGTCGACGGGTTGGCGGTAGTACTCCTTCTCGGCGAGGTTCCAGGCCTCCCAGAACGGATCGATCTGCCGGCCTAGGTCGGGTGGGGGCCGGGAGTCCAGGGCACCGGACCTGCCTGGGTTGGCCCCCGGCGCTCCAACGCCGGTGTGGCTCGACGCCGGGGCTTCAGCCGATCCCCCGCCCGGTGTGGCCACGCCCCCGAGCGGCTCGCCGCGCCACGACCCCACCGGCGGCCATCGTAGGGGCAGCGATTCCCGCCGTGCCACCAGGAATCCGGAGACGAAGGCGAGAGACATCAGAACGACGACCGCCGCCGTCGTCGCGGCCGTCGACGCCGTCCCCCATCGTTGCCCTACGGCCGGTACCTTCACGTCTCCCGTCGGCCGTCCCCTGCTGCGCACCGTAACACAGGGGTTAAGGACGCCGCCAAAGCCCTATCTTTCGTGCCGGGGTGGCGTTTAGGTCAGTGGAAACTGACCGATGAACGAAAGAGCACCGCTTGAATCGCGGCCCACCGCCTGCGTGCGCTGCAGTGCCCCGCTCCCCCGCCTCAGCCGGCGCAAGGAGGCCCTGTGCCGTGTTTGCGCCACCCAGGCCGCCCAGAGCTTCCTACGGGATGCCCTGACCAACCGGCGGCGCCGCCCGCCCGTCCTGGAAGGAAGATGATCTAACCTGCACTCTTCGTATACCGCGCGTCGGTGCGCCTCTCCCCATGGGTGGGGCCGCGCGGCGCGCGGATGAGGGGGTGCCGTCCGACCCTCGCCCCAGCCCGCTCCCAGCGGGAGCGGGAGTCTAGCCTGCATTATTCACGGGTCCGGTAGTGGCCAGATCACACGGGCCCCGGCGGTTGCACGCATCACCAGGAGGCAAACAGCCGCCATTTGGGGGCTTCCCAGGGGCATTTGCTCTCATCCTGTTTCCGTGTATGAATAATCCAGGCTAGCGGTGCCGTGGATCAAGAATCCCGGGCCGGCCGCGAGGGGGGCGCGCCGGCAGGGGTGCCCGGCGGAGCTACTTCGACAGGGCTACTTCGGCAGGTACAAGCGCGGGTTCTTCGGCTCTCCGGAGGCCAGGATCTCGAAGTGCAGGTGCGGTCCGGTGGTGATCCCGGTCATGCCGATGTAGCCGATCAGCTGACCCCGTTGCACCCGATCCCCGGCCTTGACCGCCGGCTTGTAGCGTTCGTCGTCCAGGTGGGCGTACAAGGTGGCAAAGCCCCGGCTGTGGGCAACGCTGACGCGCATCCCATAGGACTGCGATCGCTGACCGGCCACGGCCAGGCCACTTTCCATGACGATGCCGTCGGCCGCCGCTCGGATAGGGGTGTACAGCGTCTGGGCCAGGTCAATCCCGGTGTGGAACACCTGGCCTGGGCTGCGCTCGCCGAACTCCGTGGTGATCACCGGGTTGGTCACGGGCCAGAGGAAGCCCTCCGCTGATGGGGCCAGGGGGCCGGTCAGCACTGAGCCGGAGACGGCCACGGGGGTGGATCGGGGCGTGGCTACGATGGTCGCGGGCGTGGCGACGGCGATCGGACGCGAGGGGACGGCGGTGGCCAAGCGTGGCAGTGGGGTCGCCGTGCCCGGGGCCCGCGCGGCCACCTGGGCGCGGGCCGTGGCTGTGGCCGCCCCCTGGGCGGCTTGCACCGCTTGGGCCGTGGCCTGCGCTCGGGCCGTGGCCGTCGCCGCCTGAGCCGCTTGCGCCGCCTGGGCCGCCTGCGCCACTTGGACGCGGCGCGCCTCTTCCTGCCGGCGTGTCTCTTCCTGCCGGCGTGTCTCTTCCT
The DNA here is from genome assembly GCA_030447525.1 of Chloroflexota bacterium. GTDB lineage: Bacteria > Chloroflexota > UBA11872 > UBA12225 > UBA12225 > JAUJOR01. Next base: position 6,039 of record JAUJOR010000013.1, read on the forward strand.
GCCGGCGCCGTTCCATCTCCTCCAGCTCGCGCTGGTACTGCCCTTGGAGGGCAGCGATGGTGGCCTGCTCCGCCCTGGCCTGCTCGTCGAACTGGGTCAGCGCCACCTCGGCCTGCCCCTGGTTCTGCTGCGCCTGCTGCAGCACGGCGGCCTGCTCAGCGCGGCGCAGTGCCAGGGTCTCCCGTTGCTGGTCGATCTCATCCCGCAGGGACACGGCCTCTGAGCGCTTGCGCTCCAGGGCCCCGCGCGTCTGGACGAGGTCGGCCTGCTCGGCGCGGAGCTGGGTCAGGAGGAGGTTGTCCACACGGGTGACCGCCTGCATGGTGGACACCCGTCTCAAGGCGTCACTGAAGTCACGCGCCCCCAGGAGCTGCTCCAGCGGCGAGGTGCGGGTGAACTTGTACAACGCCCGCAGGCGCGTCGTGTACACCCCGGAGCGGGCGTCGACCGCGTCTTGCTTTTCGGCGAGCTCCAGCTCCAGGGCCTGAAGCTCATCCTCCACCCCCAACAGCTCGGCTTCCGCCTGGCGCAGCCGGCTGATCGTGGCGAAGAGGGCCTCCTCGACTCGCCCCAGCTCCACGGCAAACCCCTGCGTCTGCCCGCGCAGGCGCTCCACGACAGACTGCTGCGACTTGCGCCGGCTGACCAGGTCCTGAAGCTGCTTTTGCGCTTGGGTAATGCGGGATTGCAGACCGGTGCCGGGCTCAGGACGGACGGCGCTGGCGCGGATCGGGGTGGTCGGCCAGCCGGGCGCCAGGAGGAGGACAAGGGCCAGGAGGGCGCTGGCCGATGGCCGCATACGCTCCGGACGCATCAGGCGGCGCGCCTCATCCAGCCGTCCGCCTCATCCGGCCCGCCGGTCGGGCGTTTCCCGTACCAGGGCCGGCATCGCCGGCAGCACGGGGTACAGCCCGCTGTCATCGCCCAGACGCCCGGTGCTGCGGCCCAGAACAGAGGGTCCCGTGGCCGGCAGCACGGGGTACAGCGTACTGGAGGCTTCTTGCCCCGGGCGCGGTGCAGGGGGTGTAACCGGGGTGAAGCGGCCGTAGCGCTGGTCGCGTACGATGCGCCCTTCGGCCAGCTCTACCACCCGGCGCTTGGTGCGGTCCACCACGTCTCGGTCATGCGTCGCCACCAGCACAGTCACGCCCCGGCGGTTGATCTCCCCCAGGAGCTGGATGATCTCCCACGAGGCATCCGGTGGGAGGTTGGCCGTGGGCTCGTCGGCGATCAGCAGCTGGGGCGACCGTACGATGGCCCGGGCAATAGCGGCGCGCTGCTGCTCTCCCCCGCTGATCTGCCCTGGGAAGCGGCGGGCGTGCCCTTCCAGGCCGACCAGCGCCAGCGCCTCCCACACCAGGTCTTTGGTCTTGCCGCGCCGTGGCAGGCCTGAGACCTGCAGGCTAAAGGCGACGTTCTCGAACACCGTCTTCTCTGGGAAGAGGCGGATATCCTGGAAGACGATCCCCAGCTGCTGGCGGTATTGGGGGACGCGGGGCTCGGGGAGGAGTCGCAGGTCGTGGCCGGCGACGATGACGATCCCGGCCGTGGCGACGTCCGCCCGGATCAGCAGTTTGAGCAGCGTGCTCTTACCCGCCCCGTTCGCCCCCACCAGGAACACGAAGTCCTCACGAGGCACGGTGAGCGAGACACCGGCAAGGGCCTCCTTGCCGGTGGCGTAGGTCTTGACCACGTTGCGTAGCACGATCATCGCCCGGGCCTCATCAGGGGATTAGACGTCCAGGAAGCGGCGCACCGAGAGGTAGCTGCCGGCCGCCCCTACCGTCACCCCCACGATGACCGTGAGCCCGCCCAGTTTCAACGGAAGCGTGGGATCGAGGTTCACCGGGAGGAACTGCACCAGGGACAGGAACTGCATTTCTAGGGGACGATAGGCAACGCCGAGCAGGGCAATGGCAATCAGGGCGCCGATCAGCCCGTAGAGCACGCCCTCCAGGACAAACGGCCAGCGGATAAACCAGTCCGTCGCCCCCACCAGCTTCATGATCTCGATCTCCTGGCGCCGGGCGTAGACGGCCACTCGGATGGTGTTCATGATCACGAACAAGGTCACGCCCACCAGCGCCAGCACCATCAGCGCCCCGGCGACGCGGGAAAAGCGGGTGATCCTGACCAGGTTATCGACCACATCCTGCTGCAGGGGGATCTCCTCTACCAGGGGGTCGGCGCGCAGGGCGTCCCGCAAGCGGATCATCTGCCCCGGATCGCGCAGTCGCACCTCGATGCTCGCCGGCAACGGATTCCCCTGCACCATCTCCAGCAGCTCGGCGCGATCCGCCAGCTGTGTCTTGAGCCGGGACATGGCCTGCTCCTTGGAGAGATAGCTCACCTCCAGCACGTTGGCATCCGCGCGCAGACGTTCGGCGAAGCGCCCGGCGTCCGGCTCGTCCACCTCATCTTTCAGATAGACGATCATGTTCACCTTCTGGTCGAGCGCCGTCAGCGCCGTATTGAGGTGCGTCACGACGATGGCGAAGCCGTTGAGCATCAACATCATGACCAGGGCAGAGAAGACGGCCGCCAGGCTCATCGTCCGGTGCCGCCAGAAGTTGACGGCAGCCGAGGTGACGGCGTAGCGAGCCACCTCGACCGTCCGTAGGACGGCCTGTAGCTCCCGCTGCAGCCCGGCCCTCCAGCCGGCCGCTACCCCTGTGTCGCTCCCTACCCGGCGTCCCCACTGTCCATGCCCGGCCTGCACGTGCTGGCGCATGACTCAGCTGCAGCGGGCGCCGTGGCGCCGGTGGGAGGAATGTCTTCGTCTATCCATTCGTCTCGTCGATCGGCCTCTCGGTGATCTGCTCGACCGGTGCCGCACCCGCCTGGGCCAGGCGGAGGTGTCACTCGTAGCCGGCGTCGGCCTGATCGCGCACGATGTGCCCCTGCTCGAGAGCGACGACGCGACGGCGCAGGGTGTTTACCAGTTCGCTATTGTGTGTGGCGAAGACGATGGTCGTCCCCAGGGCGTTGATCCGCACCAGGAGCTGTACCGTCTGCGCGGCGGTGGCCGGGTCGAGGTTCCCGGTCGGCTCGTCGGCGACGATCACCGCCGGCCGGCGCGCCAGCGCTCGGGCAATCGCCACGCGCTGCTGCTCCCCGCCCGATAGGCGATCCGGGAAGCGGTCGGCCTGCTCCGCCAGCCCCACCAGCTCCAGGGTAGAGGGCACCACCTGCTGGACATCCTGTCTCGAGTAGCCGGATACCTCCAGGGCGAAGGCCACGTTCTCAAAAACGGTCTTCTGTGGCAAGAGCTTAAAGTCCTGGAAGATGACGCTCACCTTCCGCCGCAGCTGCGGCACGTCGCGGCGCCGTAGGCGGGCCAGGTCCTGCCCATCTACAAAAACGCGCCCGCTGGTAGGAAGTTCCTCGCGGATCAGCAGGCGGATAAACGTGCTCTTCCCTGCCCCGCTGGGCCCCACGAGAAACACGAAGTCCCGCTCGGGGATCTGAAGGCTGACGCCCGCCAGCGCCTGCACGCCATTGGGATATTCCTTGCAGACGTTATGCAGCACAATCATCGTTCCGCGAGGGACGTATTGTACCCGTCTGGTCGCGGCCGGCGCCGCACGGCAGGATGCCCCTCCTGCCGGCGCGAGCGGGCGCGGCCGGAGCGGGCGTCTACGAGCCGATCTGGCTGTAGAGCCAGGCGCGCATAAAGTCGTCCAGGGCGCCGTCCAGCACCGCCTGGGTGTTACTCGTCTCACACCCCGTGCGGGCGTCCTTGACCATCGTGTATGGGTGCAGGACGTAGGAGCGGATGGAGTTGCCGAACCCGGCGCCGACGTGCTCCCCCTTCAGACGACGCTGCTCCGTCTCCACTTCGGTCAGGCGCCGTTCCAGCAGCTTGGAGCGTAGGATACGCATCGCCACCTCCCGATTCTGAGACTGCGATCGCTCGTTCTGGCAGGTGACGACGATTCCCGTTGGCTTGTGCGTCAAGCGCACGGCGGAGGACGTCTTGTTGACGTGCTGGCCCCCGGCGCCGGAGGAGCGGTAGACGTCCATCTCCACGTCGTCCGGGTTGACTTCTACGTCCATATCCCGCTCCACCACCGGCAGCACCTCTACCAGGGCGAAGGAGGTGTGCCGGCGTTTGGCCGAGTCGTAGGGGGAGATGCGCACCAATCGATGCCCCCCTCGCTCGCTCTTGAGATAGCCGTAGGCATACTCCCCGGTGATCTGCACCGTAGCGCTCTTGATACCCGCCTCTTCCCCCGGCGTCAAATCAAGCACCTCGGACTTGAAGCCCCGCTTTTCCGCCCAGCGGAGGTACATCCGCAGGAGCATCTCCGCCCAGTCCTGGGACTCCGTACCACCCTCGCTGGCATGGATGGCCACCAGGGCGTCGTTGGCGTCGTACCCGCCGCTCAGGGCGAGCTGGAATTCCAGCTCGGTGACGTGCGCCACAGCACGTTGGAACTCTCCTTCCACCTCGGACATCGCCCCCGCGTCCCCCTCGGCCTCGGCCAGCTCGTGCAGGGTGGCGATGTCCTCGACCTCGCGGGTAAGGGTATCCCACGTGTCTACCACCCGGCGCAGCCCGTTGAGCTGGCGCACCACGGCCTGGGCGGCCGGCGGGTCGGCCCAAAAATCCCCTGCCTGCGCTAGCCCCTCCAGGTGCTCGATCTCCGCTCGCTTGCCGGCGACGTCAAAGACGCCCTCGGAAGCGCTGGATCTTCTCGGTCAGCTCGGCTAGCTGGGCCTTGAGGTCTTCGGTGTTCCCGGCCATGGTCGTTGCCTTTCCCTCCCCAATGCTCCTGCTACCGCCCGGCCCCTGCCCGACAGGGGCCTCCCGGCGGGGCGCTCCCGGCGCCGGGGCGTGGTTGGCCCAGCTACAGGCGTACCTGAGCCGGACGTGGCCCTCAGCGGTTCTTCGCCCGCTTGGCGGTCGCCTTTTCCAGGCGCCGCCGCTCGGCACGGCTGACGGCGCGCCCGCCCTGGATCGTGGGGCGTCCCGCGCCGTTGCTGTCTGCCTCCCCCTGCGTCTGTCGATTCGTGAACAGGCGCCGGGCCGGGGCCGCCGGGCGTCGTGGCTGGGCCGCGCTGGGGGATGGCGCCGGCGTTGTACCGGCGCCGGCGGCGCCCGCCAGGGCACCGTCGACCTCCACTACCCCATCCGTCTCGGCGGTAGCGGCTACAGGGGCCCCCAATGTGGCGGGCATGGGGGGCATGCCCGCCATCGGCTGGGCGATGAACTGGATGCGGAAGATGGCGTTGGCCAGGCTGGTCTGGATGTCTGCCAGGAGGTTCTGGAACATGCGGTAGGCCTCGCCCTTGTACTCCGTCAGCGGGTCGCGCTGGCCGACGGCCCGCAGACCAATCCCGGCGATCATGTCGTCAATCGCCGTGAGGTGCTCCACCCACAGGCTATCGATGATCCGCAGGAGCGTCCCCCGGGCGGCGAACTGCATCAGCTCCGGCGTGTACTCCCGCTCCTTGGCCTCGTACAGCTCCACCGACCAGCCGTAGACGGTCTCCTGCAGCCCCTCCCGGTCCAGCCCGTCCAGCTCCTCCGGGCCGTGCTCCAGCTCGGTGCCGAACATGGAGGTGACGGCGGCGTAGAGCCCGTCCAGGTCCCACTCCTCCGGGCGGGGGGCGTCCGTGTGCTGGGTCACCAGCCGCTCCACCTGTCCCCGTACGATGTCGAGGACAATCGGCTTGATGTCCTCGGCTTCCATAATCTTGCGCCGCTGGCCGTAGATGACCTCGCGCTGCTTGTTCATCACGTCGTCGTACTCGACGGTGTGCTTGCGCACGTCGAAGTTGTAGCCCTCTACTTTCTGCTGGGCCTGCTCGATCGACCGCGAGACGATGGCATGCTCGATGGGCTGATCATCCTCCAGCCCCAGCCGGTCCATCAGCCCGGCGATGCGGTCTGACCCGAAGCGACGCATCAGGTCGTCCTCCAGGGACAGGTAAAAGCGGGATGACCCCGGGTCACCCTGGCGCCCGGCACGTCCGCGGAGCTGGTTATCGATGCGCCGGGACTCGTGGCGCTCGGAGGCGATGATGTGCAGCCCGCCGAGCTCACGGACAACATCGGCCTCCTCGGGGACCGGCGGGCTGCCTCCCAGGATGATGTCTGTCCCCCGCCCGGCCATGTTGGTGGCGATGGTCACGGCCCCTTTACGCCCGGCCTGGGCGACGATGGAGGCCTCCTGCTCGTGGTACTTGGCGTTGAGTACCTGGTGCGGTATGCCCCGCTGGCGCAGCATGGTGCTCAGTCGCTCGGACTTCTCCACCGAGGTCGTCCCCACCAGCACCGGCCGGCCGGCCTCATGCAACTCCTCGATCTCGTCGACGATGGCCTCCTGCTTGGCCGCCTCGTTCTTGTAGATCAGGTCGGCGGCGTCCTGCCGCACCATGGGCCGGTTGGTGGGCACCACCACCACGTCCAGGTTGTAGATCTTGCGGAACTCCTCCGCCTCGGTCGCCGCCGTGCCGGTCATGCCGGCCAGCTTCTCGTACAGCCGGAAGTAATTCTGGAAGGTGATGGTGGCGTAGGTCAGGTTCTCCCGCTGGACGCGCACCCGCTCCTTGGCCTCGATGGCCTGGTGCAGCCCTTCCGAGTAGCGCCGGCCGAACATCAGCCGCCCGGTGAATTCGTCCACGATCACCACGTCGGCGTCGGGGGCGAACTCCCCTGCAGAGAGGACTCGACCGTCCTTGACCAGGACGTAGTCACGGTCTCGCCGGAAGATCACCTTGGCCTTCAGGGCCTGCTCTAGATAGTGGACGAGGTGGTAGTTCTGCTCGCCGTAGATATTGTCCACCCCGGCCAGGCGTTCTACCTTCTCGATGCCCTCGTCGGTCAGCATGACCGAACGCATCTTGAGATCTACGGTGTGGTCTTCTTCTTCCTCGAGGTGGGTAACGATCTCGGCGAACTTGTAGTACGTGTCCGGGGGCTCCTCTGCCGGCCCGGAGATGATCAGCGGCGTGCGAGCTTCGTCGATCAGGATGCTGTCCACTTCGTCCACGATGGCGAAGTAGGGCTTCCGCTGGCGCAGGCCGGCCAGATCCATCTCCATGTTGTCACGCAGATAGTCGAAGCCGAACTCGTTGTTCGTCCCGTAGGTGATGTCGGCGCGGTAGGCCTGCTGCCGCGTCGCCGGCCGCCAGTGCATCAGGCGCTCGTCCCCATGGTCGACCGACTCCCTGTACTCGGGGTCGTAGATCCCGGCGAACTGGTCGGGATGGGAGCAGATCACGCCAACGCTGACCCCCAGGGCGTGGTAGACCGGCCCCATCCAGCCCCCGCCGACGCGAGACAGGTAGTCGTTAGGGGTCACCAGGTGAGCCCCGCGGCCGAGCAAGGAGTTGAGGTACAGGGGCAAGCTGGCCACCAGGGTCTTGCCCTCGCCGGTCTTCATCTCGGCAATCTTGCCGCTGTGCAAGACCATGCCGCCGATCAGCTGGACGTCGAAGTGGCGCAGCCCGATGGTGCGCCGAGACGCCTCACGCACGGCGGCGAACGCCTCCGGGAGGATGTCGTCCAGGCTCTCCCGGCTACCCCGCCGGGAGCCGAGCCGGGAGCCATCCTGGCGTTCCTGGGGGACGTCCCGCCCGTTCTTTGCCGCCCCCAGTAGCGCCCCATCACCTGGAGACGCCGTCCCGTTCACCCCTACCCCGTTTGCCCCTGCCCCGGCATCCCCCGCGGCCTCAGAGTAGGGCGAGCTCCCGTCCGCCGCCACTCCCAGGCGCCGCCGGAACTCGGCCGTCTTGGCCCGCAGCTCGTCGTCGCCGAGGCGCTGAAACTCCGGCTCCAGGGCGTTGATCCGCTCCACCACGGGCCACAGGCGCCGGACGTCCCGGTCGCCACCGCCCGTTATCACTCTTGTCAGCCAGCCAATCATGTCGTCCGCTCTCAGATGGCAGTATGCCGCCGGCAGTTTTCCGCCGGCATCAGCCAGCCGGTCTTCCCGCCGGCGAATGGCCCGGCGTCGCCGCGACCCCCAGTGGGCGTCGTGACCGCTTGCCTCTTGCGTGCTACCTTACCGGTTAGGAACAGCTCCATCGTGCCGCCGGCCGGGCGCTACGGTGCTCCGAGTTCATGGGCTGCTGCCCCGCCGGGCCCAAGAGACTGCTTATCTAATAGTACGCAGGACGGCGGCGACCTTGCCCAGAATCGCCAGGCGAGGGTCGCCCCGTCGTACGACGATGGCGGGGTAGGCCGGATTTTCCGCCTCCAGGCGGATAGCGTCCCCGGCGGGGACGAAGCGCTTCACTGTGGTCTCTTCGTCCAGCAGGGCGACGACGATATCCCGGGGCTGCGCCGTGGATTGCTGGCGGACAAACACGTAGTCCCCGTCCAGGATCCCGGCGTCACGCATGCTGTCGCCCTGGACACAGAGGGCAAACACGTTCCCTTCGCGGATGATCGAGCTGTCCACCGCCAGGTGTCCGTCAATGTTCTGCTCCGCCAGCACCGGCCGGCCGGCGGCCACCCGTCCCAGCACCGGCACGTGGCTGACCGCCCGCGGCTGCACCACGGGCGTTTCCGCCACCGCCGCCTCCGCCACATCGCCGGCGTGGAGCACGCGGATGCCCCGCGCGCTCCGCTCGTCACGCTGGATGTACCCCTTGTCGATCAAGGCCTGCAGGTGGTCACGCACCCCATTGGTGGAGGCGATCCCGAGCTCCTGGCCGATCTCCCGCAGCGTCGGCGGGCGCCCCTCCTCCGAGATCCGCGCCCCGATCACCGCCAGGACGTGGCGCTGACGCTCGGTTAACGGTCGCTCCCCGCCCACCATGCTGCACCCCCCGGAGCGTTCTCTTGACCGGCGCAGCGCACCGGCCGTCGTTGCCTCGCCGGGACGGCGTCGCCCCGCCCGTTCCGGCCGCGCCCTCATCGGGCCCGTGCCCGGCACGAGTCGCCAAGGCCGCCGGCAGACCGGCAAAGGCCCTCCGTCCAGCTCCAGTCTACTGCTATTTTGTTCAGCCTGTCAATGCCCGGTCAGCAGCCCGGCGTCGGCCCGGTTCCACGCCTCCTGGGCCAGCGCCCACAGCCCCCCGGCTACCACGTTATGCCCGCCCAGGATCACCGGGATGGGACAGTCCAAGGCGGCCTGCGTAAACGACCGTGCCGTCGCGTGCCCGATGGCCGTGACGTCTCCCAGGTCGGAGGCGAATCGATCGGCGGCGCTCAGGCGGAGGTGCAGGTGATGGAACACCACCCGAGTGTCGAAGAACACGGCCTGCGACAGTCCGGCCAGATTCTCGAAGAGGCGCCGCGGCCCGACCGTCTCCAGGAGATACCCCACCAGGGAACGCACCTCGCCGCGCCCTTCCCGGCCGGTGGCTTTCATCCCCCGCTCCTCGACGTACAGGCGCTTGGGGCCGGGAATCAGGTCAGATGGCACCTTGCCCCAAATGTCGGTCGCCACCCGGCCGATCAGGGCCACCTCGTCCCGCCGCCCGACCAGCACCGGCAGTGCCGCCTCCAGCCGCCCGGTGTCCAGCGGGGTCCCCTCCAGGAAGCGCCGGGCGTGCCCCTTGGTCTGCCCCAGGACCTTGAGGATCGCCAGGTCGGCAGGAGTGTCCAGGTTGAAGGCGTGCTCCAGCGCCGGCTCGAGCGACTCCGCGGACAAGCCACCAAAGTGTGACAGCAAAAAAGGAATGCTGTTGTCCTGGTCTCCGGGGAGGTCGATGCGTAGGAGGGCCTCCGGCGGGGTGACGCCGAAGAAGTCCGCCGAGCGGACGTTGTTGGCGATCACCGTTCGCTCGGCGGCCAGCAAGCGCCCGCACAGCCCCTCCAGGGAGCGCTGCCCCAGCAGAGGCGCGCTCCCGGAGCCGAAGTACAACGGGCGGCGCATCCCATGTCGCGCCACCGTCTCCTGCAGGCGCCGGCCGAAGTGGAAGGCCTTGCCGGGCTCGTCCCGCTCCACTCTGACGCCGGGGTGGCCTTGCAGCGCAGTGGCCAGGTCCAGGGCCCCGGTGACCACCACGACCCGCCCCACCAGCGGGCATTCCAGGGCCATCTCTACCAGGTCAAGGGCGGCGGCCGTCTGGGCGCCAGCCATCAGCCGCTCCGGGGCCGACGCCCCGCCGGGTGCGGCAAAGACGATCACGTCCACCTGCCCTTCGCTCACCCGGGCCCCGAACTTTCTGGCTTAGCGCGTCGACGAGTAGCGCTGCTCCAGGTCGCCGAACTTGGTCTGCTGCCCGAAGAACCTGAGCTCGATGTCCGCCAGGGGGCCGTTCCGGTGCTTGGCCACGATGACGTCGGCGATCCCCTTGCGCGTCGACTCCCGGTCGTACTGCTCTTCACGGTAGATGAACATCACGATGTCGGCGTCCTGCTCGATAGAACCCGATTCTCGCAGGTCCGAGAGCTGGGGCCGGTTGCCGGGACGCTGTTCCACGGCGCGCGAGAGCTGGGAAGCGGCCATCACCGGTACGTTCAGTTCGCGGGCCAGGGCCTTGAGACCGCGGGAGATGTCGCCCACCTCCTGCACCCGGTTCTCGGTGCTACGTCCCTGCATCAGCTGCAGGTAATCCACAATGACGAAGCCCAGGTCGTGCTCGGCCTGCAGGCGGCGGGCCTTGGTGCGCAGCTCCATGATGGAGATGCCCGGGGTGTCGTCAATGTAGATGGGGGCTTCGGACAGCTCCCCAATGGCCTGGGCGATCTTGCCCCACTCGGCGTCTTCGATGTAGCCGGTGCGCAGGCGGTGGGAGTCGATCCCGGCCTCTGAGCAGATCAGGCGCTGCACGAGCTGGTCGCGCGACATCTCCAGGGAGAAGATACCCACCGTGATGTGATTCTTGAGCGCGGCGTGGGCGGCGATATTGAGGGCGAACGAGGTCTTGCCCATCCCCGGCCGGGCCGCCAGGATGATCAGGTCAGAGCGCTGCAGCCCGCCGGTCAGCTCGTCTAGCTTCTTGAACCCGCTGGGGACGCCAAAGGTCTTGCCCTTGTTCTGGTGGATGTGATCGATCTGATCGAAGTAGTTCTCCAGCACCTGGGAGATGGGGACGAACTCCTGCGTCCGGCGGCGTTGGGTCAGGGCAAACAGGATCTGCTCCGCCTTGTCCACCGCCAGTTCGGCGTCGTGCTGGAGGTCATAGGCCACGCCGGCGATCTGGCCCCCGGCGCTGATCAGGCGCCGCAGGACGGCGCAGCGCTCCACGACGTGGCCGTAGTACTCGACGTTGACCGCCGTCGGCACCATGTTGATCAGCGACGTGAGATAGGCCGGCCCGCCGACTTGCTCCAGACGCCCGCGGCGCTCCAGCTCGTCGCACAAGAGGACGAAGTCCGCCGGCTCGCGACGCTCGAAGAGGTCGAGCGTGCCTTGATAGATGGTGCGGTGCGCCTCGCGGTAGAAGTCCTCCGGGCGTAAGAAACCCGCCACGCGCACGATGGCGTCACGGTCGATGAGGATGCTGCCGAGCACAGACTGCTCGGCCTCCACGTTCTGCGGTGGCAGCCGCTCTTCGGCCATCGTCTCCCCTGTCGCCGGCCGCAGCGGCTGCCTGGACGTCGCTACACCGGAGCGCCGCTCTCCCCTGCTGCGGCCACGGCCACGGCGCCGGCGGCCCCCGCCGACCCGCCCTCTTCAACTACGCTGACCCGGAGCTTGGCCTGGACGTTGCCGCCGAGGCGTGCCGAAACCGGGTGCGTCCCCAGCGTCCGGATGGGGTCGGCCAGCTCCAGGTCGCGCCGGTCGATCTCGATCCCGTGCTGTTCTTTCAACGCAGCGGCCACGTCCTGGTTCGTCACCGACCCAAAGAGCCGCCCTTGCTCGCCGACGCGCGCCGGGACGGTCACGACCAGGGCTTCCAGGCGCGCGGCCAGCTGTTGCGCCGCCGTCAGGCGCCGGGCGTCCTCTTTCTCTCGCTGACGATGCAGCGCTTCCACGCGCTTCATCTGCCCCGGGGAGGCCTCCACCACCAGCCCGCGGCGCAAGAGGAAGTTGCGGGCGTACCCGGGGGACACTTCCTTCACGTCTCCGACGCGCCCCAGGTTTTCCACATCGGCAAGGAGAATCACTTTCATGGCCGGGGAAGTGTACCAGGAGGCACGGCCCACCCTGCCCGGGTGCGCAGGGGCAATCTAGGCTCGGGCCGCGCCTGGTTCCTGCCAGACGCGATCCGGATCACATTCGACCCGCTAGTTGAGGGCCCCGAGAGGGTTGACGAAGCTCCCGTTGCGCAAGATCTCGAAGTGCAGGTGCGACCCGGTGGAGCGCCCGGTGCTCCCCATCAGTCCCACCAGCTGCCCCTTCCCTACTACCTGTCCGGGGCGCACGGAGATCACCGAGAGGTGGTTATAGGTGGTGCTATAGCCGTTCTCGTGATTGACCACCACGCGGTAGCCGTAGCCCCAGCTGTTCCAACCGGCGGAGCTCACCGTGCCCCCATCGGCGGCGCCGATCCTCGTCCCCAAGGGCGCGGCCACGTCGATCCCCGGATGCCAGCCGGAAAAGTAGGTGGTGATCACCCCCCGCGTCGGCCAGGACAGACGTCCCGTGGGACGGGGGACCGGTGGGGGGGCAGGCGCCGGGGGCGGCGCCGGGAGCGGGGGCGCTGGGCGCTGCTGGGCAGGGGCAGAAGGCGCCGGGCGCACGGGGATGCCGGGGAGCGGCGGCCTGGGCACCTGGATTCGCGGGGCCGGTAGGGCCGGGGCCAGCTCTACCTGACGCGGCGTAATGGGTAGGGCCCCGCCCGGGACGACCAGCAGCTTGTCCGGCTGCAGGGACTCGCCCGGCTTGAGACCGTTGAAGTCCACGATCGCCGCCGGGTCGACGTTGTACTTCTTGGAAATGACGTCGAGCGAGTCGTCGGCGGCGATGGCATGAACCACCCCTTGCACCGGCGGGATGCGGAGCTGCTGCCCGGGCTTGATAATGCTCCCTTCGTCCAGATCGTTCGACCACAGGACGCTCCAGGCCCCCACACTGAATCGGGCTCCGATGTCCCATGGTGTATCGCCGGGGCGGACGGTATAGGTGATTACGTCCATGCGGGGCTGCGCCGGCGCCAGGGTGGTGGCCGAGAAGGCCGGCCGCACCAGGGCGTCTCGCACCTGTACCTCACCGGCCCGCGGCCCAAGTAAGAGTCGGGCGTCGGCCGAGAGGGCACCGGCCTCCGTCCCCAGCGGCATGGCCAGGCCAGCCTCGGGACGGCGAAAGCCCCCCACGGCCACGGCCGCGGCCGCGATGGCCAGCACCACGGCGTGCGACGCCAGGCGGGGCGGGGCCGGCCGCCGGGCCAGCAAGGTCGCGGGACGGGCGAGATCAGCGCGCACCGCCAGCAGGGTGGCGATGGCGACGGCGCTGCCTTGCAGGAAGCGGTCGGCCCAGGCCGGCCGGCCAGACGCCCGGAGCGTCCGCCGGCCGGGACGCCCAGCGGCTGGACTGCCCTCAACTGCGCTCGGCGATGGGTCGTGCGGTTCTTTGGACGTCCTCGGGGTACGCAGGGTGGCGACGGCCAACGCCCGATCCTCTCTCGGAGTCTTTGCTCCCCGTACCGGGACGATACGCCCGACGTACCGGGGGTGCGACGCCGGTGTTCCGGCGCCGCTAGTTGCGAAATGGATTCGTCAGCACCAAGGCTCCTCGCGCCACCGGCCGGCACCCCACCTTCCCGAAGAGGCTGCTAGCTGAGCGGGCCAGAACATAACACGAGGGGCGTGATGTTGTCGAGGACAGCAGGCGGCCCAGCAGACGGATGCTTCGCTCCGCTCAGCATGACTCCAGGGGGACTCCTGACAAACGGGCCCCGACGGTCGATGAAAGGGATCAGGGAGCGGCCCGGAATTACGGTTCGAGCACGGTGATCCGAGCCAGGGTGACGTGATCGCCCGCCGTGTCCTCCCCACCTCCGGAGAGGGCCCCACGTATGTCCCGCTCGACAGGGAGGCGCTGGAGGGAGGCCCATTCGTAGAGACCGGTCACCAGGTCGTAGGTCCCGGGAGGGGTGTCCGGCTTGAGGGCCACCTCGAACCGGACGGCCACCGCTTCCCCCGGGCGCCAGCGGCTGGTGGGGCGCTGACCGGACATCGGAGGGGAATCTTTTTGGCCCCAGATGACGCCGCCCGCCCCGGTCACATGGTTGAACACGGTATAGCTCTTGGCCGGTCTCGTCAGGGCTTCCCAGTACAGCGTCAGCTCCAACGCCTCACCCGGGCGGGCTGTGGTCGCCGAGAGGTGGTAGCCCCGGAGGGCAATCTGGTCGCCAAACACTGGGGGGGGGTCGAGGAAGACGTCGCCAGCGCCTCCTGTCCAGCGGGTATGGTACAGCTGGAAGCGGCTGTGACCTCCCGGCTTGACTACTTCTAAGATGAGGTCAGCCGCGGGGTTCAGGCGCCGGAAGCGACGCTCCTGCTCCCCGTTCGGCGCGTCCGAGAGGACGTAGTAGAGATCGGCCCCGCTAGCGGCTAGCCGGTAGGCGGCGTCCGGCCGGCCCTGCAATCCGGTCTCGATGGACTCGTTCTCGGCAACGAAGCCCAGCGCTACGTTCGGCCAGGCCTGGAGGTAGGCGGTGACACCGTCACGGGGCATGCCGGTGGTGTTTCGCGTCAGCACCACGATAGGGTGTTGTGTCGCCTGCTGCCGCAAGTAGCCCACCACCTCCGGCAGGCCGTAGCCGGCATAGTTGCTCTCAACGTACTGGAAGCGATCGGTGATATACCGGCGGTCGTTCATCCAGGGGGCCTGCGGTGGATCGGTCAGCAGGAGCGCGGCGAATGGCACACCCGGTGCGGCGATGATGGCCCCGGCCAGCCAGGCCGCCGGGATTCCCCGCGGCCAGGGAAAGCCCGGCGCCATCAGACGCAGGCGCGGCCTGGCCATGGCGGTGAGCAGATAGGCGGCCGGCAAGAACGAGGTAACGAAGCAGAAGACGAAGTAGCGGGAGTAGATCAGCTTGGCCGTGAAGACGAAGAGGAGCAGCGGCGCGACCGTCCACAGCGTCGCCAGCCGCACTCCCCTCTCGTCCCCCCGCCGGCCGAAGGCCAGGATCATCCCGGCAATGGCGGTCGCCGTCAGGGGCCAGCCAAGGTAGGTCCCGGCCGCCCCGGCGATGAAGCGGGCGTTGCTCCACCATTGGCCGGCGGGGAAGCGCAGCATTTCCCCTGCCGTCAGGGAGTAGCGCTGGAAGTTTCCTTCCTGGATATTCCCGACGATCGGGCTGACGTACAGCACGGAGTAGATGGCCGCCGCCAGAAAGTAGGCTTGGGCCAGGGGCCACCAGCGTCGCAGGGCTCCTGGCCGCCAGAGGGCCACGGCTAGGGGGACGAGGGCCAGAAAGAACAGGGCGGACAGCTTGGTCAACAGCGCCAGGCCCATGGCCAGCCCCAGGGCGGCAGCGCGCCCGGCGCTCGGCCGCTCTGCCCAGGAGATCGCCCCCCACAGGACGAGCAGCGCCCCGCTGGAGACCAGGCTGTCGTAGAGGGCCATACGGTCGTGCAGCAGGCTGATCGGCGCGATGACGTAGAGGCCGGCCGCTATCCAGCCGGCGGCCGGGGAGATGAGCCGGCGTCCTAAGACGACGAGCAGGGAGAGGTTGACCAGGCCGCAGAGCACCGAGACCAGCCGCCCGGCCACAAGGCGATCCGGGAACAGGGCCAGGAAGGGGGGCATGAGCCAGGCCAGCAAGGGCTGCTTGCCGTCTTCGAGTGAGGCCAGCCAGTCCTCCAACGAGCGGGCGTGCAGCGCCCGCACCCCCCAGGTGATGTACGTCCCCTCGTCGCTGACCATCGGCAGGACACCGAGATTGAGCAGGCGGGTGATGAGGTAGCCGGCCAGCAGGAGGGCGGGTACCCACCAGCCGGGGCGAGGTCCGGGAAAGGGACGCCGGCGCCCGGGCACGGGAGGCGCGGCCGCGGAGGGACCGGCCACGGCGGGACGCGGGGATGGGGTCGGGGACACTGGCGGTGATATCACTCGAAGATTCGGTATCGGATAAGGGTGAACCAGGCATGGAAGGCGTCCGTCCAGCGGATCTTCTTGCCGTCGTTGCTCCCCCGACCCCGATAGGCGATGGGGACCTCGAGGATGCGATGGCCCCGCCGCAGCACCTTGGCCGTGATCTCGGGGCAGATGTCAAAGCGCTCCGAGCGCAGGTTAAGCCCGCTCATCAGCCCGCGGTCCAGCACTTTGTAACAGGTAGCCTCGTCGGTCACCCGGCGCTGGAACAGGGCGGTGGCCGTCCAAGACAGGAGCTTGTTGGCCAGCCAGTTGGCCGGGTGCATTCCCGGCGGCCGGGCCAGCATGCCCCGGCCGAGAAAACGGGAGCCGTAGACCACCTGCGCCTGGCCCGCCAGCACTGGGGCCAGCAAGACGGCATAGTCCGCCGGGTCGTACTCCAAATCTGCGTCCTGGATGAGCACCAACTCCCCCGTGGCGGCCGCCAGCCCGCTGCGGATGGCCGCCCCCTTGCCCCGGTTTTGCGGATGACGGATCAGACGTATCTCCGGAAACGCCGCCCGCCCTTCGAGATGGTCGAGAAAATCCACGCCACCGTCGTTGGAGCAGTCGTCCACCACGATGACTTCAAACGCCACCGGCATGGTGTTCCAGGTGAGACGCTGGGATCGCACCCGCTGGAGCAGGTCGCGCAGGGTGTTGCGCTCGTTGTACACGGGGATGATGACGCTCAGGCGCACGGCCGCCGGAGGTCGGCGGCCAGGGCCGGCGGCCCCCGGCGCCCCTGGAGCGGCGCTTAGCGCGGTCACACCCCGGCCAGCCGCCGGCCCGGCGTCGTTATCTTCCGGCGGGGCTGTGGGGCGGGTCATCATCATCGCCCTGGAGGCAGGCCGCCGAGGGCATAGCGCTCCGCCCGGGAAGGCCGGTGAGTGAGCGGCGCCGCCGGACGCGGGCCGATCGCGGCCGGTGTGCGGGCGCCCTCCCACAAACGGCGCCCGGCGCGCACGGCGGCCAGGGCCAGCCAGGCGGCGCCAAGGGCTGACCAGTAGCGCACGAAGTCCGAGCGCTCGCCCAGGGCGACGAACCAGAGATCAAAGCCGAAGGCCCGCTCCGGGGCCTCCGGCCGCGCGTCTGGGTAGGCCTGGCGCCAGGGGTAGGCCTGGCGATACGGATTTTCCGGCCGCGCCTCACGGCCGTGTCCCCCGGCGGTCAGGTCGAGGGCGGTCTCGAACAGGCTTGCCTGCGCCAGCCAGGCGTGGCCGGGGATGGGTGAGAACGCCGGGACGTGCCGGGCGTGATACACGTCCACCCCGCGTCCGAGCTGCGCCCCGACCACGCTGTAATAGGCCCCGTAGTCTACAACGACCCCCAGCAGGGAGACGCCCCACCCGGCCGCGACGAGCAGCACCGCCAGACCCCTCAAGACGACGGGCATTACGCTCCAGGCCGAGCACACCGCCCCCCATCCGAGCATCACGAACGGGACGGTGACCACCAGGTAGCGCGGGCCCCAGCACCAGTCCCCGTGCCAGGCCCACCAGCGACCGAAGTAGAGCAGCTGGGACGCAAGAACCAGCGCCGCCGTCAGCGCCTCCAGGGGCAAGCGGCGCCCCATCCAGGCCAGCCCCACCAGGCCCGCGGCCACCGGCGGGGCGAAGAAAAGCAACCCCTTCCCGGGGCTGAGCAGGAGATACCCTATCCCGGCAAGCAGTGGGGTGGTGAAGCCTATGGCCGGCTCGTCTCCGTAGCCGAACTCGGTCACGCTCCCGAAGCGGGCGTAGTTGAGGCCCGCCTGGACTACCAGGGCGGCACCCACAGGCAGGGCCGCCGCCACCAGGTCGCCCCCCAGTGATCGCCGGCGGCTGCGCCACTGCCACAGGGCCACCGCGAAGTACAGCCCCAGGGGGAGCAGGAGGACGGCTGAGGCCACCTTGGTCAGCAAGGCCAGGGCGCCGGCCACTCCGGCCAGCGCGGCCCAGCCCACGCCTGGACGGCGGCGCCAGCGTACCAGGGCGTAGAAGGCCAGGAGGAGGGCCGTGGCCTGCAGTGGCTCGGCGAAGTCGGCACGGGCGTACGGCCAGGCCAGCGTCGCCAGGCCGAAGACCAGGGCCGCCGCCGTTGCCGGCCCGCGCCCCGTCTGTAGAGCGCGCAAGACGAGCCAGAACACCCCTGCCAGGGCGGCCGTGACAAAGGCGTTGGTCATCCCAACGGCGAACCGCGCCGGCCGGTCGTCGGGGGCACCGAAGACCTTGCCCAGGACGTGCCCGGCGACGAAAAATGGCCCCTGCGCGGCTGATTGCCCTAAGCCGTACTTGCCGTACCACCGCCCGTCAGCTCCCGGGGCGGCTTCCGGGCGCGCCTCGATGGCCAGGGTCTGCCGGGTCACCAGGGCCTTGGTGGTGAGGTACATCGTCTCCCCATCGCCGCTGATCACCCGCCCGGCCATGGTCAAGAGATACACGATGAGTAGGAAGAGACACAGCCTGACCAGGCAGCGCCGGTCGGCCGCCGCCGAGATCGCCGCCCCCTGGCCAGGGGCGGGGCCGTTCCAGGCGGCCCTGAGGCACCAGCGCAATGGCCGGCCAGGGAGGTCAGTCCGCTCCATGGCCCCGCACCCGCACTCGCCCGGCGAGCAAGGCGCCGGCGCTGTTGGCCAGCACGGCGGCGCCGGACAGGGCCAGGCCGAGCTTGACAGAAAGAGGATCGAACCACAGGCGTACCCGGTGCCGACCGGCCGGAACGGGGATGCCACGGAACAGGAGGTTTGCCTGCAGGATAGGGGCGGGGAGGCCGTCGACGGTGGCGTGCCATCCGGGGTAGTAGCTGTCCGACAGCACCAGCAGGGCCGCGCCGTCCGCCTCCGTCTCGATCTCCAGTTCTTGCGGACTATAACGGACGATTTCGGCTCGCCTGACCTGGGCGCCGGCATCAACCGGGGGCAGCTCGGCGGACGGCGCCTTGACTATGGCCTCCCGGCCCAGGTCAAGCCAGGCCAGCGCGCCGATGGCCGCCCCCGCTTCCCCCGGGGCGGCCGCCACGCGGTGCACCAGAAGGGCCCGCCGGCCGGCGTCCGGGTTCTCGTACAGCCAGGCCGCCCCGGGGGCGCCGGGGCGGAGCTCCCAGCCGGGCCCGGGGGCGCCATTTCGCCCGTCGGTGAGGACGTAGCGGACGTTGAGCCACCCGAGGAGCTCACGATCTGCCCGACCGTTTAGCTGCGGCGGCAGGGTGTAGTGGGGGATGGGCGGCTCGCCGGTCACCAGCAGCGTCTTGAACCCGGCATAGTCTTGCGTGGGCAGCAACCCGCCGTCATAGCCGTCGATCGTCGGCAGGCCGTAGGCCAGGCCCAGGCTCGGCTTAAGCGCCTCCCGCATGGCCACGTAGCGCCGGTGGTTGCCGTCCTCGCCCGGGGCCACCTGGCGCAGGCGGGTGCCGTCGAGGTGCTCCTCGACGGCGATACTGAGCACGCGATCCGTTGCCCCCAGGCGGGCGGCGAGATAGCCGGCCAGCGCCGGGGGCCGAAGGTACAGTTGCGGATCGCCAGGCCGGTTGTACTCCATCTCCCGGGCTGCCCAGACCAGCTCCAACGCCAGCCCGCAGCCCAGGGCCAGGCGCGGCCAGCCCGGGCGGGCAAAGATGCTCAGCAGGCCCAGGGCGATGGCCCCCAGAGCGGCCGCCCCCCACAGCACGGCCACTCGGGTGTGCGGCAGCCACTGGATGGCGCCGACCTCATTTGTGCGCCACAGGGAGAAGAACAACAGCCCGGCCGCTCCCGTGAGGGCCAGGCCATAGCGCAGGGCCATACTCTCCCGTTCGGGCCCGCTGCTTCCCCGGCGCAGGGCCGTTGCCCCGTGGGCCGCCAGGCCGGCGAGGGCAAAGCTGGAGATCAGGAGCCAGCGCCCCGGGGCACGAAAGGAATCGAACAGGGGTGCCCCGGCGTAGAGCCAGGCGTACAGCGGGGTGTAGGTTCCCAACGCCAGCGTGATCGCCAGGAGGGTCAGTCCCCCGAGGGCCAGCACCGTGCGCCGGGCCGGCGAGAGGGTGAAGGCCAGGCCGGCCAGGATGAGCGCGGTGACGCCGACGTATCCCGTCACCTCCTGGCTGGGGAGCGACCAGAAGGTGGGGAGGAGACTCTCCAAGATGTACATCCGCTCCATGCCCAGGGCCACGGCTTCGGCGAGCGGGATACCTCCCTGGCGATAAGAGAGGCGCGAGAGCTCCACCGACGGCAGGAGTTGCCCCCCGGCCAGCAGCGCCCCGTTCAAGGCAATCGCCCCATAGGCCGGTAGGTGCGACCAGCGCCATGGCGCCCGGGCCGGCGGCCAGAGGGTGTAGCCGGCGCCGAGGACACCCAGGGCGAACAGGCTGTAGTACGCCTCCTGCGTGTGGCCGGCGGTCAGCTGGAGGGCCACTGCCACCCCCCCCGCCACGAGCCAGGGCAGGCCCCGGCGCAGCGTGGCCGGCGCCCATCGGGGGTAGTGCCGGCGCGTTGTGTCACCGTGGCCTGCCGGGCTCAGCGAGGCGGCGAGCCGAAAGACGGCCAGGGCCATCCAGGGGAGCCAGGCCCCGGCGTGGACCTGGTTGAGGTGCCCCATGTGGGCGCCAAAGAACCCCCCGCCGGCAAAGGCCAGCGCCCCGATGGCCCCCCCAAGGGCGTCCAACCCCCAGCCCCAGCGGCACAAGGCGTACATCCCTGACCCGGCGATCAGCAGGTGGAGCCACTGGCTGATGGCCACCGCGCGATCAAAGGGGAGCAGGGCGAAGAGGAGGTCCGGCGGGTAGAGCACGGCCATCTGTACGTTGGCCAGGAACGGCGCGCCGAAGAAGAGGTAGGGATTCCACAGGGGCAGCTCGCCCCGCCACAGCGCGGCCGCGGCGTACGTCTTGGCGGGAAAGAAATACGTATAGAGGTCGTACCCCAGCATCGCCCCCCCACCGATGAGGGTGCGGCGCAGCAGGACAGCGCAAAAGCCGGCTAGGGCCAGCAAGACGCCGGCGTCGGTAACGCCGGCGCGGCTGAGGCGAGCACCAACCAAGGGTCTCAATCGGGGGTCCTGAGCTAGTAACGGACGGCCTCCCCTCGCAGTGGGCCGGATACCTCAGGGCCGCCCATCCCGCGGGTAACAGCCCCTGGGCCGCCGGTCCCAGCGCGCCGCTCCCCCTGCCGGCAGAGGCTGTCGGCCGGCGTCTTCTGGCCGGTCCTCGATCGACCCGCATTCCGCCAGTACACCTGAGCTGACGTCGCTCGGTACGACTCCCAGGCTGGGTTCTGCCGCCGGACTCCCCCGCAACTGTGCTGGCAGGGCCACGGCGCAGCGCTGGCGGGCCAGGATCTGGGCGCGCAGCGCCCGCCGGGACACTCGTCGCTGCGGCTGCCGCCGGGCAGCCCCTCAGGCAGAGATGAACCCGCCATCGACGTACAGGACCTGGCCGGTCATGAACGCCGAGGCGCTAGAGGCCAGGTAGACCGCAGGCCCGGCGAGGTCCTCCGGCGTCCCCCAGCGGCCCATCGGCGTCCGCCCGACGATCCAGCGCGATTGCTGGGGATCATCGTGCACCGGACGGGTCAGCGGGGTCAAGATCCACCCCGGGGCCAGGGCGTTGACGCGTACCCCGCGTGACGCCCACTCGACGGCCAGCGTCTTCGTCAGCTGCCCGACGGCCCCTTTGGTGGCGGCGTAGACGCTGCGTAGTGGCAGCCCGAAGCTCGTGGTCAAGGAGGCGATAGTGATGATGCTCCCCGTCCCCCGCTCCAGCATATGCCTTCCGGCCCCCTGGCAGGCGAAGTACGTCCCGTTGAGATTGAGGTCCACCTGCTGATCGTACTGAGCCTCGGTGACATCCTCCGCCGGCACGCGCACGGCGACTCCAGCGGCCGTCAACAAGACGTCGAGCTGACCCAGGTCGTCGATCGCCCGGCCGACGACCTCATGCGCCCCGCTCGCCCCGGTAACGTCCCCGCACACGATCACCGCCCGGCGCCCCATGGCCCGCACCTGGCCGGCCACCACTTCTAGCTCGCTCGAAGTGCGGCTGTTGACCGCCACGTCGGCGCCGGCCTCGGCAAAGGCCAGGGCCAGCCGGCGCCCGATCCCCCGGCCGGCGCCGGTGACCAGGGCCGTCTTGCCCGCCAGCGAGAAGCTGTCCAAAACTGCCACGCCTACCTCCGATTGATGCCATGGCCAACAGCGGACGCGGGGTTGCAGCGCCGGCACCGCTACGTTGAGCGAGCGACGGAGCAGTCGGTGACTCTCTAGCCAGCGCGGGCCCTGGAATCCGGGCGCCGGCGTGCCGGTGGGGGAGTATACGCCACACTTCGACGGACCCAAGAAAGAACCGGAGCGACGGCCGTGGCGGGCCGTCGCTCCGGGGCGAGTGAGGAGAAGGAAGGAGAGAGAGGGGTTTAGTCCTGTGCCAGACCTCTCGGTAACAGACCTCTCGGTAGCAGACTTCTCGGTGCTTGCATGACCTTGGTGCGCTCAGTCCATGCGCAAGACGGGGTGCTGCGCCCGCACCACGTGCTCGGCGGCCCGTTGCGCCTCGGCGAAGTCCACACTACACAGCGGGCAGTGAAACTCGCCTCCCCCCCACCACGTGGCGCGCTGCTGTAGTAGCTCCCGCTTCACGGCATGCAGGGTATGCAGCCCCCTGGCCTGCGCCCTCTCGGATACCGCCGCTTGGGAGAGGGTAGCCCCCCCAGGGACATGGTCACGCACTCCGTCGTACGTACCCAGGGCGCTCCTGCTCGATGCCACCGCTTGACGGACGATCACGTCCCTTACGCCATCCCCTGTCCGCCCCGAGGGAGTGCCCTACACCCCGTTGGTGGGAGTGCCCAGCGCCCCTCAGCGGACAAACAAAAAGGCCGAAGGAATAGCCTTCGGTCTCATCAAGACGCTACTCCTCTTCCAGATGCCTACGGAGTTAGCTGACGGGTTCGGGCTGAAAGAGCTGCCCTATCCCTCCGTTAGGAGGGAATACACCCCAGGTATTGGGTCCCCCGTTCCCGCGGCTGCGGGATTCGGCTGCGCTATTCAGTTGCTAGGTTCGATGCTACCGACTGTATCCGGCCCCGACCCTACAATTCGCGTACCGCCAGGCCGGCTGTCGAGAAGACTATAGCCTGCCCGCCCCTGCCCGTCAAGCGTTTTGCGCGCTCCGCCGGCGAACTGCTTCTAGCGCCCCGGCCATGGTGTAGGGATGCGGGCGACCCGCGGGTCGCGCCGCTATGATCATCCTCGGTGCGACGGGAGGCACCACGCCGATCAAGCCGGGATGGGGGGAGGACGGATAGTGGAGACATCGGAGCGTCGCCTGGTGCACGTCTTGCATGCGGCGGACAACGTAGCCACTGCCCTGGTGGAGCTCACCCCCGGAATGGCCGTCGAGGTATGTCAGGACGGCGAGCCGATACGTGTGCAGGTGCGCACAGCCATCCCCTTCGGGCACAAGCTGGCCCTGGTGGCGATCCCTCGTGGCCACTCGGTGGTCAAGTACGGAGAGGTGATTGGGCTGGCGACAGAGGAGATACCGCCCGGAGAGCACGTCCACGTCCACAATGTGGAGTCCCAACGCGGGCGGGGGGACCTGGCTCATCCCTTGGATGAGGCTGGAATGCGGCCGGCTACTTGATCACGAAGGCCGGGCCCAGGCGTCCCTCGGCGTCGAATGCCAGAAGGGCCGGCGGGGCAAGCACCTCCATCGCCTCGTTCCCCTCTACCACCGGCAGGAGGGCCTCGGAGACGTAGAGCTCCTCGAGGCGCAGCGTGCTGTGCGCCCGAACAAGACGGATTTCCCCAGTTGCGCCGGAGGTCTTGATCGCCGCCTCAATGGCTTCACGGTCGCTGGCCATGGTCATGGGGATGCGCGCGATGTCCGGGGCGTTGGCCGTCAGACAGTTCATATACATGGCCCCGTAATCGATCGCCTCTACCAGGCGGCGGGTGGTGAAATCCGCCCATCCGATGCCAGTGGCGTTTCCGTGCGACTCGGGCGTCACGTCACGCACGACGATGCGCCGGTAGTCCGGCCTGCGCTCCCCCCCCAGCCGCCGCCACATGCCGATGACGTTGGGATCCATCCCGCTGCCGGAGATGTTCTTGCCGATCCAGTCCACCACCAGCACGTCTAACTGCTGGAACGGGATCCGTGGCAGCAAGCTGTTGCTGAGCTTCAACAGGGCGGCGTCGGTGGCGTGGAACTGGTCTGGGGGCACGGCGACGATGCAGAACGGGTCGTCGGCGGCGTTCTCCACCACGGCCAGGCCCAGGATCACCTTCCCTGTCCCCAGGGCAACGGCGGCGGCCTCGGGGATGGTCTGGGCCAGGCCGGCGGCGTGCATCGTCTCGGCCCCGCGCTGCTTTCCCAGTCCGACGGACAGCATCTTACAGAGGCCACTCTCGATGGGGGCCTTGAAGGCCGTGTGGGCCTTTACCCGGCCCAGGACGAGGACGCCGTCCGCCTCCCAGGCGTGGCGATCGATGTACACCGGCACGCCCCGCGCCGTGTGCCCGATCTCCACAACATCCATCGTGGCCAGGACCGGGGCGCCGACGGTGGCCTGGCACACCCCATAGCCCTCCAGTACCTCCCGCTGTCCTTCAACCGTTGCCCCGCCGTGACTCCCCATCGCCGGGACAATGAAGGGTCGTGCCCCCAGGTGGCGCAGTGCATCAACCGCGGCCCCCACGAGGGCCGGCAACTGGCTGATGCCACGGCTCCCCACGGTGATGGCGATGCGGGCCCCTGGGCGCAGGCGGCGGGCGACGTCCGAGCCGGCCATGGCCGCGTCTACGGCGCCGCGGACGTCCAGGATGTGTTCACCTGCGAAGCGCTGACGCACTCGGGCGACACGGGGCAGCTCCACCGTATTCATAAGCCATCTCCCATCCCCCGGGTGTCGCCCCGGGCGTGTAAGGTAGGGTACAGAATCGGTACCAAATAGCCTTGTGGCGGCCCGGCAGGTGTGGTACGGTTGCGCCCGACCCGCGAGGTAGAGCCGGCCCCCCTTGAAGAAGGTCGGAGCTTCGGCGCAAACCCTTCCTCGTTCACCTGCGGGTTTCCTATCGAGCGGTAGGCCACGGACCATCCATCCCTACCCCCGTGCCCTGCTGTGGACCAAGACCAGACACCAATCGACCGATCACTTGCTTAGTAATAGAGGCCGGAGGATGAACGCCGTCCGGCGGCTTGGGCTCAGGGAGGCAAAGGATAGATGACCACGGTTGTGCAGAGCAGGGCCTCAACGCTCTCGGAAAAGGCTCAGCGCCTGGGATTGGCGAGCCGGGAAGACGTGGACAAGGAGTTCCAGGCGGCCAAGACCGGGTGGTCCAAAGGCACGGAATACCATTGCCCGTTCTGCAACAAGGACTTCTGGTCACCGTCTGGAGCACGCAAGCACATGAAGACGCAAGACCATCCCGTCCTCCGCTGGGACTGGTACTAGCCCCGAGGCGGGCGCAGCCCGCCGGGACGCGCACCAGCACGCAGGGCCGGTGAGCGTGGGAGTTGACGCCCCTGTGTCGCGCTCTGTAGTCTGTCAATAGTGCCTGGCTGCCCGGATGCGGGCGTTTGGGGGCGCCCTAGAGCCAGGTGGCGCAGAGAGGAGCGGGCACGAGGGTGGTCAACACGGCAGCACCGGGCATGTTCTGGGGATACCGGCGGGAAGACGGCAGCGCCGGAATCCGTAACCACCTGGTCGTCATTCCATCGGTCATCTGCGCCAATACCGTGGCCCAGCGTGTGGCCGCGCTCCTCCCCGGTGCGGTTGCTGTTCCCCACCCGCACGGCTGCGCCCAGGTGGGGGACGACGTTACGCAAACGGAGAAAGTGCTCGCCGGCACGGCCGCCAATCCGAACGTGGGGGCGGCCCTAATCATCGGGCTCGGCTGCGAGACGTGCCAGGCCAGTCACGTGGCCGACCTGGCCCAGGGGTTGGCCCCAGGGCGCCCAATGGAATCTTTCTACATTCAGGAAACCGGCGGCTCGATCAAGGCCATCTCCCACGGTGTCGAGCTCGGCAAGCGCCTGATGGAGCGCATCGGCGCCCAGCAGCGAGAGATGATTCCCCTCTCGGAGCTGATCGTCGCCACCGAGTGCGGTGGGCTGGACGTCTCTTCTATGCTGGCCGCCAACCCCACCGTGGGGCTGGTCTCGGATGGGGTTATAGCGGCCGGTGGCACGGTGCTCCTGACGGAGACGCCGGAGCTGGTGGGCGCTGAGGACGTCCTGGCCCGTCGGGCGCGCGACCCACAGGTCGCTCAGCGCCTGCGCCAGGTCCTCCAGGGGGCGGGGCGAGAGGTCGCCCGTGCCGCCCAGCGGGGCGGGCCGGCGGGGCAAACCGGCGCAGGTGACCTCTCGCCACTTGGGCTCGACGGGACGACTACGCCCGCCGAAGCGAGCTTGAGCTGCCTGGAAAAGGCCGGTTCAAGTCGGGTGGAGGGCGTCTTGACCTTTGCCAGCCGCCCGACCGGCCGGGGCCTCTACGTCATGGACGGCCCGGCGCAGGAGACTGTGGCCGTCTCGGCCATGGCCGCCGCCGGGGCCCAGGTTTGTCTCTTCACCACCGGTCGTGGGTCGCCGCTGGGTAACGCCATTGCCCCGGTGATCAAGGTGTGTGGCAATCCTGAGACTCTCGAGCGCATGGGCGACAATGTGGACTTCGCCACTACGGCGGTGATGGAGGGGTCGGAGGCCCCTGATGACGCCGCCCCCCGTCTGTTGCAGCTCCTCCTCGACGTCTGCGGCGGCCAGTTGACCAACGCCGAGACCATCGGCCATCAGGAGTTCGGTATCCACCGCATCGGCCCTACGGTGTGAGTGGAGTCGCAGGTCTTGAGTGCGAGATCTCAAGCCCGGCGTCCCCATCTGTCCCTCACGACCCGCCATTCGCCCCTGTGGGAGCGCCTGGGAGACAGGCGACCGTCGGGCGCGGCACCAGGCTCTGTATGCGTCGCCGGGAGAGGGCCGTAGCGGGACGTCGACGACGGGGGTCACGAGCCTTCTTCTATATCGTTGTAGGTGCGTAGTAGGTGGGTGAGCGGGTATCCGCCAGATGACGGTTCCGGCCGAGCTGCGCCGCCTCCCCAGCGTGGACGCCCTGTTGCGACACCCCGACGTGGCCGCCCTCAGCGGGCCCCTCCCCAGGGAGGTGGTGACGGGGCTGGTGCGTGACGAGCTGGCCGACCGGCGGGGGCGACTGCGGGCGCCGGATGGCACGACCGCCGGGGTGCCGCCGGGGAACGGGGATCTAGGGGCACTCGTCGCCGGGGTGCTCCGGCGGGCATCGGCCCTGGCTGTCCCCAGCCTGCGCCGGGTGATCAATGCCACGGGGGTCGTGCTCCATACCAACCTGGGGCGCGCCCCGCTCAGCTCGGCCGCGGCGCGGGCCATGGCGGAGGTCGCTTCCGGGTACGCCAACATCGAGTACGAGCTCGCCGGCGGGGAGCGAGGGTCGCGCCACAGCCACCTGGACGGCCTTATCAGCCGCCTCACCGGGGCCGCGGCCGCCCTGGCGGTCAACAACACGGCCGCCGCCGTCCTGCTCGTCCTGGCTGAGCTGGCCGCCGGGCGCGAGGTGGTCGTCTCCCGCGGGCAGGCGATCGAGATCGGGGGGGGCTTCCGCATCCCGGACGTCTTGCGCCAGAGCGGCGCCCGGTTGGTGGAGGTGGGAACGACCAACCGGACTCGCCTGGCGGACTACGCGGCCGCCATCGGCCCCCAAACCGGTGCCCTCCTGAACGTCCACACCAGCAACTTCCGAGTCGTCGGTTTCACCGAGGCCGTGTCGCCGGCGGCGCTGGCGGCACTGGGTCGCGAGCGGGGCGTCCCCACCGTGGGCGACCAGGGCAGCGGCTGTCTCCTGCCGACCGAGCGCTTCGGTATCGCCGCGGAGCTGCGGGAGCCGACGGTGCAGGAGTACGTCGCCGCCGGCATGGACCTGGTCTGCTTCTCCGGGGACAAGCTGCTCGGCGGGCCGCAGGCGGGGATCATCGCCGGCCGGGCGGACCTGATCGCCCGCCTGAAGCAACACCCCTTAGCCCGCGCCCTGCGCCTGGACAAGGTGGCCATCGCCGGGCTGGCAGCCACCCTGCGGCACTACCAGCTACGGGAAGCGGAACGAGAAGTGCCCGTCTGGCGCATGATCGCCCGGCCACTGGAAGAGCTGCAGGCCATGGCCGAGAGCTGGGCGGCGAGCCTGCGCCGCCAAGGGTTAGACGCCGGCGTCCAGCGCGCCGAGTCCGCCGTGGGTGGGGGCTCCCTCCCCGGCGTCACCCTCCCTACCTACGTCGTCACTCTACAGCCAAGCACCGCCGTCGATGACGCCGCCGCCGCGCTGCGACGGGGCCATCCTGCGGTCGTCGCTCGCATCGCCGCCGACCGCTTGCTGTTCGACCCCCGCACCGTCCTCCCAGAAGACGAAGCCCCACTGCTCGCCGCCCTGGCTGCCGTCTAAGCGCCACGCCCCGGTGCCACCGGTGCTACCGGCGGCGCCAGATGCTGCCGGCAGAACAAGCCCCTGATCCGTCGCCCCTGGTACGCCTGCATCGCCGTAGGGCGGCCCCCGTACTAGCTGCACCTGCCGGCCGCCTCGGTGGCGCTTCCACGCCGGGGCTCTGCGGGGCTATAATGCACCCTGTAGCCGCGGCGCACGGGGACTGCGGACTACCTGGACGCTGCCCCCCGCCCTATGCGCCCGGTGGAACTGAGGGCCTGGCTCTCGGTTCTTTGTTTTGTGGCGGCGCGCAAGGTAGCGCGACGACGACGCAGCACGAGGGTGGAAAGCTATGGTCGCCAAGACGGTGTATCTGACTCCAGAAGGCAAGGTCGCCTTGCAGGAGGAGCTGGAACGGCTCATGGCCCGGCGCATCGAGCTCCGCAGGCGGATCCAGGATGAGCGGGAGTTTGGGGCGTTCGCCGAGGGCAGTGAGCCGGACGCCGACAAGACCGACCTGGCCTTTGTG
The DNA here is from genome assembly GCA_030447525.1 of Chloroflexota bacterium. Taxonomy (GTDB): domain Bacteria; phylum Chloroflexota; class UBA11872; order UBA12225; family UBA12225; genus JAUJOR01. The sequence continues at coordinate 34,888 of JAUJOR010000013.1, forward strand.
GAGGGAAAGATCCTGACCATCGAGAACCAGCTGCGCGAGGCGGTGATCGTCAACACCCACGACTCCGTCCACGTCAGCCTGGGGTCGAGCGTCATCGTCGTGGACGACGAAGGGGTAGAGGAGACGTATACCATCGTCGGCTCGCCGGAGGCCCAGCCCACGCTGGGACGCATCTCCAACGAAAGTCCCGTCGGCCGGGCCTTGATTGGCAAGGAGGTCGGCGCCCGGGTCTCGGTGAAGGTACCGTCGGGGACGCTGGACTACACCATCAAGTCTATCTCGTGACTGCCGGACCGCCCGAGGACCAGCTTACCCTCGCCCGCCGCGCCAAGCTAGAGCGCCTGCGCGCGGCGGGCGTCGATTCCTTCCCGCCGCGCTACGCCCGCACCCACGATACGGCCGAAGTCCACCAGGACTTCGAGCGCCTCCAACAGGCCCAGGAGACGGTGGCGGTGGCCGGACGGGTGACGCGCCTGCGCATCTTCGGCAAAGCGGCGTTCGCCGAGCTACACGACGGCGCCGGCCACCTCCAGACCTACCTCAGCGTCGACCACCTCGGCGCCGAGGCGTACGAGCAGTTCCGCGAGACGGTCGACCTCGGCGACCTCCTGGGAGCCCGCGGTCCCCTCTTCGTCACCCGCACCGGGGAGCAGTCGGTAGAGGTCCATGAGTGGACGATGCTGGCCAAGGCCTTGCGCCCGCCGCCGGAGAAGTGGCATGGCCTGAGGGACGTCGAGCAGCGCCTGCGCCAGCGCCACCTCGACTTGATCAGCAACCCCAAGTCCCGCGACCTCCTGACCAAGCGCGCGGCCATCGTCCGCGAGATCCGGCGCTTCCTCGACGCCCGCGGGTTCATCGAGGCGGAGACGCCGGTGCTGCAGTCCCTACACGGTGGCGCCGCCGCCCGGCCCTTCGTCACCCACTTCAACACCCTCGACCGCGAGGTGTACCTGCGCATCTCCTTGGAGCTCTACCTCAAGCGCCTCCTGATCGGCGGGCTGGACAAGGTGTACGAGATCGGGCGCGTCTTCCGGAACGAGGGCCTCTCGCGCAAGCACAGCCCCGAGTTCACCATGCTGGAGTCGTACGAGGCCTACGCCGATTACCAGGACGTGATGGGCATGGTAGAGCGGATGATCTCGGGAGTCGCCCATGGCGTCCTGGGGACGATGCAGATCACCGTGCAGGGCAAGGCGGTAGACCTGACTCCGCCCTGGCCGCGCCAGACCCTGCGCCAGGCCATCCTGGAGCGATCGGGGATCGACTACAGCCAGCACCCCACCCTGGAAGATCTGGAAGGGGCCGTGCGCACCGCCGGGGTACGCGTCGAGCCCCAGAAGACCCGCGCCCAGCTGATCGACCAGCTCCTCTCCACCTGCGTGGAGCCGGCCATCGTCCAGCCCCTGTTCCTGACCGACTACCCCCTGGAGCTGAGCCCCTTCGCCAAGCTCAAGCCGGGCAGCACGGACACGGTGGAGCGCTTTGAGGCCTTCGCCGCCGGGATCGAGCTGGCCAACGCCTTTACCGAGCTGAACGACCCCGACGAGCAGCACCGGCGCTTTCTCCAGCAAGCGCGCCAGGCGCAGGCCGGGGACGAAGAAGCCCAGGTCATGGACATCGACTTCCTGGAGGCGATGCAGCAGGGTATGCCCCCCGCCGGGGGCCTCGGCATCGGCATCGACCGCCTGACCATGTTCCTCCTGGATGTCCCTACCATCCGCGAGGTGATCGCCTTTCCCATGCTGCGCGCCGGCGAAGACTGACCTCCCGGTCACGAACGGGCGCTGGCGATGCCGGGCTACCCGCCTTGACGCGCCCGAGGCGTGGCTGCGCCCACAGCCACAGCCTTGGCGCCAGCCGGAGACTGCCCCGGCTGCTGGGGCGCGCTCCCGAGTGTTAGGATTCCCCACGGACGTCCGGCGCCGTCGACGGGGGAGGGATGGCCGAGTGGTTGAAGGCATCCGTCTTGAAAACGGAAGACCGCAAGGTCCGGGGGTTCGAATCCCTCTCCCTCCGCCCCTACCGCCTTACGTCTGACGTCTCACCTCCCCAGCCTCAGGGCTGGCGACTACGTCCCGCCCCGGTGACGGGTATACTTTCCCTGTCCCTGGGGTCGCCAGACCTGAGATCTGGAGCCTTTGGGGTTCCCGGAGGGGTCGCATAGTAGGCCTAGTGCGGCGGTTTGCTAAACCGCTATGGGGGGTAACCTCCATCGAGGGTTCGAATCCCTCCCCCTCCGCCAAGTTCCAGATAGAGAAGGCCCGTTGGCGGTTCCCAACGGGCCTTCGTTTTGCTCTCGTCCGACCGAGTGCATGGGGGAACATATTCGTGGTCGATGAGCCCGAAGGAAACGAGATCCAGGACGAGCAAGTCGAGTACGTGCTGGTGGACATCCTCTCAGGTGAGGAGCGGAGGTCTACGGAGAAAGAAGAGATCGTCCAAGCTACGTGCTGCACGAGGAGATAGCGCAAACGGCGATAGTGACCGTACCTCCTGACGACCACAGCGCCCAAGGATCGCTCGCACAACTCGCGTAGTCAGGCAGGCACCGCTGTATCATCCCGGCGAAGGACAGCTATTTAAGTGCTGCTCGTCCCGCGTAGCACCCGCTGGATGGCATCAACCGCGTGGTTGAGGTTCTGCGGCACGGCGTGGGCGTAGATGTCGAAGGTGGTGCTATTGCGCGAGTGGCCGAGGACGGCTGCCATCGTGGGAATGTCCACGCCGCTGGCCAGCATCAGTGTGGCCGCCGTGTGGCGCAAGCGGTTGGTGCGACTCGCACTTACGGGGCGAGCACCTTGGGACGCAGTTCAAAGTAGCCTTGTGCGCGATAAAAGCACACGTCGAACTCGGCGAAGAAGTTGACTTGCCCCAGGATGAGCGGTACGTCCTCGGCACGCGTCCAGGCAAATGCTAAACGCACCGGTGCGAGGTGCCCGATGGTGGCATCGAGGATGATCCCGCGTGCCTCGATCTGCGCCAGGTTGCCAGACAGCCGGACAAGAGGCAGGTGCTCTGTCCAGAGAGCGCCAATGTCGGTGCCGAGCCGGTAGGGCAGCACATTGACGTCGGCGCCCGAGTCCAGCAGTCCCATCGTCTGGACAGACCTGCCTCCGTAGGCGAGCACGAAGGGCAACCGCGGGCGGAGGAGTGTCTCGCCGTACCCCGTCCGTGCCACACTGTAAGGGAACCGGAGCCCGTCAAGCATGCCCGCTGGTTCGATCAGCGGTGCCAGCGCGGTCCGCCTCAAGCATCTGGGTGAGCGTCTGCGCGGCGGCTGGCGCGTCGTAGGGCGACCAGACCTCATAGTGCGCGCCCGGGAGCAGCAGCGCTTGCTCCTCAGACGCGAGCTCCATCACCAACAACTGCATCGCGCGCAGCTTATCGACCCGGTCGAGCCTACGAAGCTCAGCCAGCAGTTCCTCGACGCTCATCGTCGTCTTGCCCCTTCTCACGATGGAGTGTACTCCCGGGGGCGACCGGTGCGTCAGCCTGGTCTACCCAGCGTGCGATCACCTCACCGTTGCTTGCGGGGCCCACACCGCGCGAGCGCCCACGACCAGAAGCACGGGGTGTAAGCGCCGGTTGTCAAGTAGGCCGGGTGCCGGGAGCATTTCGCCGCCACCCTTCAAGGGCATGGCCTCTCGCCGCTCCGCCCGAGCCGGGCTTCCCGGCTCATGCTCGTGGCTGATAGAGTGTTTGCAAGAGATCACTTCACGGACCGGCCGGATCCGTCCGTGCTGGTCCACCTGTGGGCAACGGTGTTTCGATGACAGCATTTCCTTTGGCCGGACGAACGATAGCCAAGCCCCCGATCACGCCGGATGGATTCATCGCCGAAATGACCAGGCTGGTGCGGCGGGGACGCGCGGAAGCCGCGGTGGCCTTCTTCGAACGGCACGCTGCGACTGTGCTCGCCCATCTATCCGAGCCCCAGCGCACGCTGCTGGACGCGCTGATGGAGTACGCCGACACCATGGTGGAGTTGGCGGCAGTGCGGCAGGAATGGCCGGAGAGGCGTCCGGAGCAACCCAAGCCGGCCGCCACTACTGGCCAGAAGGTCTAGACGGGCATCCGCAGTACCGCGATTCGTACAGCAATGGCGCCCGGACGCGGCCGGTGTGGACGAGTTCGCGACGTTGGTGGGTGCTGTGGTGGGCCAAGGGGCCTGAAGGTGGGGATACAGTAGGGCGGCTGGGGCCACTGCTCCGGCGCCCGGGCGCCGGAGCGCCGGTTGAGCCGCCGATCAGGCCGCCAGGAGCACTGCCTTGGTCAGACGCGACCCGAGCGCGGTCACCGCGTGGGCGACCGCGCTGACCCGGTCGTGCGCCGTGGTGTGGGTGGGATCAAAGCCTGGGACCCGAACGGTGAGGCGGGTGTGCCCTCGACGTAGCGTGTGAGGGCTTCGAAGCCCTCGAAGAAGCGTTGCCCCGTGAGCAGCGTCTTCACCCCTCGCGACGAGCGGAGCCGATCCCGGATCGGGACGTGGCTGCGCTCGATGGGCTTGGTCGTCTCGCCACGGACACGGTGCAGCCCAGTCTGGATGTGCTCGGCCTGTGGCAGCACCTCCTGGACGGCCCTGACGTACGGCCGATGGTGATCGCTCATCACCTGGGTCGGCTGCCACCCGGTACGCCCGAGCGCCTGCCGGAAGAATGCAGTGGCGGATTCGGTGTCCCGGTGCTCACGGAAGAAGACGTCTACCACCTGGCCATGCTCATCGACCGCCCGATAGAGGTAGTGCTTCTCCTTCCCTCGGAAGAAGAACACCTCGTCCACGTAGCACTTCGTGCCCAACGGCCGACGGTGCTTACGCACTTCGGCGGCAAGTAGGGGACCGAAGGTTTGCACCCAGCGCAGCACCGTCCGCTGGGACACATCGATGCCACGTTCGGCCAGGAGCTCCATCACGCTGGTGGCCGAGAGTGGGTGGCTCAGCGACCAGCGCACCGCCAGCAAGATCACCTCTGGCGGCCAGCGGTAGCCGGCGAACGCCGAGGCCGAATGCGCCGTGAAGTCCCGGCCACAGGGGCGGCAGGCGTAGCGTTGGCGGCCCGCCGGATCGTCGCCGTCGCGCTTGGAGGCAGGCTGCTGACAAAACGGACAGGTGGTCATTAGGCGCGGACTCTACCAGCACCCGCCAACGTCGCGAACCCCTTCGCGGGCATCGCGGCACTCACGTTCCAGCGGTTCCGGTGCTCGGCAGCCGCTCCAGATCCTCATCCAGGCCGGCGACGATGAGATCGTCGCCCTCCCGAAGCACTTCCGCAGGCGCGGGGTGGAGCATCACGCGCTCGTGACGGTGCAGCGCGAGCACCGTCACACCCGATGCGCGCTTCAAGTCCAGGTTGCCCAGACTCCTGCCCGCCAGGGTCCCCGCCACGGGCACCCGGGCGATTCCGTAGCCGGGGGCGACGTCCAGGTAGTCGCGCACGCTCGGCGCAGCGAAGCTGTGCGCCACACGCAGGCCGGTTTCCCGCTCCGGGTACACCACTCGGTTCGCTCCCACCCGCTCCAGGATGGAGCCGTGCAGCGCGTTGGCCGCCTTGGCGATGATGCGCGGCACGCCCAGGCGCTGGACCTGCACCGTGCACAGGATGCTCGCCTCCAGGTTGCTGGAGACGGCCACGATCGCCGCGTCCATGTCGCCCACGCCCAGCTCGCGGAGTGCGTCCGCGTCGGTGACGTCCGCCTGCGCCGAGTGCGTCACATCGTTCGCTACTTCTTGCACCGCGCGGCCGCTGCTGTCGACCGCCAATACCTCGTGCCCCAGCCGGGTGAGTTCGGTCGCCACCGCCTGCCCAAACCGGCCGAGGCCGAGCACCGCCACCTGCCGCTTTTTCATTCTGGTTTTGCGTTCCCTCGGCCGCGCTTGCCTGTGAGCGCTCGTGGCGGTCTATCCGGTCCTGCTTTAGCCAATGCGCACGCCCTCCTCAGACCAGCGGTAGGCCGTCCGCCTCTCGCGGGACGCCAGCGCGAACACGAGCGTGAGCGGACCGACCCTACCCGCGAACATCGTGGCGATCAGCACCAGGCGCCCCCACTCGCTCGCTTTGGGCGTCACCCCGGTGGAAAGCCCCACGGTGGCGAATGCCGAGAACACCTCGAAGAGCAGCCCGACGAACGGCCCCTCCTCCGTCACGCTCAGCGCCAGGGCAACGGCAAACACCACCGCCACGGAGATCAGGGCGACCGCGAGCGCGCGCAGCACCATCGCCAGCGGCACCCGGCGGCGGAAGGCCTCGACGTCGTCGGTGCCCCGCACGGCCGAGAGGATGGCAAAGAAGAGCAGGCTGAACGTCTGCACCTTCACGCCACCGGCGGTGGAGCCAGACGCGCCTCCGACGAACATCAGCCCCATGGTGACCAGGAGGCCCGCGTCTGAGAGCTTGCCCATGTCAACCGTGTTGAAGCCGGCGGTGCGCGGCGTCACCGCGTGGAAAAACCCATTCAGCAGCTGCGGCCCGGCCTCGAGCCCGCCGAGCGTGCCGGGATTGCCCCACTCCGTGAACAGGATTCCGGCAATGCCCGCGCCGACGAGCGCGGCGGTGGTGACCAGGACGAGCTTGGTGTCGAGCGTGAGCCGGCGGAACGACCGGTGACGCACCAGGTCCTCCACCACCGTGTAGGAGATTCCGCCCAGTACCAGCAGCGCCGCCACCGCCATCACCACCACCGCGTCGCCGGCAAACGGCGTGAGGCCGCGATATCCGCCTATGACATCGAAGCCGGCGTTGTTGAACGCGGAGATCGCGTGGAAGACGCCCCACCAGGTCGCGGTCGCCGGATCGACGTAGCGCACGAACCACAGCCCCAGCACCAGCGCGCCGGCTGCCTCGGCGAACAGCGTGAAGGCGATGACGCGTCGGGCGAGGTGGCGCACCGAGGCCAGTCCGCCGGCGCCCAGCGCTTCCTTAACGAGAATCCGCTCCCGGAGCGTCGCCTCGCGTCCCATCAGGAGGAGCAGGAGGGTGGAGCTGGTCATGAATCCGAACCCCCCCCACCTTGATGAGCAGCAGGATCACCCACTGCCCGAACCCGGACCAGTACGTGCCGGTGTCCACCACCACCAGACCGGTGACGCACACAGCGGAGGCGGCGGTGAAGAGCGCCGTCGTCACCGGCGCCCACGTGCCCCCCACGTTCGAGATGGGCAGGAGGAGCAGGAGCGTGCCCGCGACGATGAAGCCGGCGAAGCCGGCGACAATGACGAGAGCCGGGTTGGGCGGGCGTCGGCGACGGGCCGCCAGGGGCAGCCGCACCTCCTGCTGCGCGGGTACGCGGCCCAGCCGCATCCGGCGGTCCCCGGCGTGGCTGCCGCGCAGCGGCACGCCGCGCGCCTCAACAGCCGCACGCGCGCTCGTATCTGCCTGGGCCGCTTCCAGTCCCCTGGGCGACACTGGTGGCGTGCCGCGCATCCCCCTACCACACCGGTCCGTCCGCAGTGGGATGCGTGCCGGCGAGCGCTCCGCTCGGCGCCTCAGGTAGTCCATACCGCGCGAGGCAGCCGGCCGGCCCGGTGGTCCGGGGTCCACGCGGACACCCGGAGCTCACCGCGAACTGCCGGAGCCGTCCTGCCCTGGCCGCCGCGCCTGCTGGTCACCTTCGAACGGCAGGTGCCACACCACCCGCATCACAACAAATACGAGCGCGGTGCTGCCCAGCGCCAGCGCGAATCGCTCCAGCCCGACGGCGATTCCGACCGCCGCGGTGGCCCAGATCGCGGCCGCGGTGGTCAGGCCCTCCACGCGCTCCCGCCCGTGACTCACGAAGATGGTTCCCACCCCCAGGAAGCTGACTCCCGTCACCACCGCCTCGATGATGTGCAGCGGATCCGAGCGGAGCTCCCCGCTCCCCGGCGAATCGCTCCAGCACCGCGTCGGCGAGCGCTATGAACAGCGCGGCTCCGACCGCCACCAGCATGTGCGTCCGGACGCCGGCCGCTTTCCCCACAGACTCCCGCTCCCAGCCAATGACGCCGCCGGCGAGGCACGCCACCACGAGTCGAAGCAGGATGGAGAGGTCCGTCCGCACGTCCGCCGGCACTCCGAGCTGATCCAGGAACGGCATCACGGCGCCGCCCTCGTGGGGGTCGCCGTCAGCCGATCCGGGCCCTCCGCCCTCCCTTCGTGGCGCTGCGAGGTGGTCCCAGGATCGCTCCGCAATTCGGGCCGACCGGAAGAGTTCGCGACATTGGTGGTGGATCGACCAGGTGCGTGGCCGGCGGGGCCAGGACCACGCGATCCTCTTGATGTGCCGCGCCCTGCCCGCGACGGCCCGCGGCGACCAGTTCTCGAAGCGGGCGGCGGGCCGCTGGGCGCAGGGCGAGCTGCCCGAGTGGGCCGACCTGATCGGCCGCGCGATCGCCTGGCGCGAGTTGCCCGAGGAGGTCCCTGACGCGCCAGCCGACGCGGAGACGCGCCGCTTCGTCGAGGTCGTGCGCCGGCGGATCCTCGGCCAGCCGGGGTCTAGGCCGTGAAGGCCACGACCGGGCCGAGGTCCAAGCGCACGACTGGCAGGTCAGGGCTGTAGCAGTTTCTGTAGCAACTTCGACCGGACGCGACCGGAACAGCCGGCACTATGTGGACGGTTTCCAGATTGGACCGGGCGCGGCCGGACGCCACAGGACGCGGCACTCGATTTGCTAAACCGCTATGGAGGGTAACCTCCATCGAGGGTTCGAATCCCTCCCCCTCCGCCCGGTTTTCAGATAGAAGAGCGCCCGAGTACCGCGCCCGTCTCGGGCGCTCGTGGTGTCGCTGGAGGGGCGACTCCCCCAACGAGTCCGGCGGCGCTCATCACTCCGGACACGGGGCGATGCCGAACTGACGCAGCACATCCAGCACATCCACGCCGCCAGCCGGGGCACCTACGGTAGCCCTCGCGTCCATGCGGAGTTGTGCGCCGCCGGCGTGTGCTGCGGGCGCCGGCGCGTGGCTCGCCTCATGCGGCCCGCCGCGTTGGCGGGCCGGCTCCACCGGCGGCGCCAGCCCCGGACGACCGTCCCCGGCCGGTGGGCAACGCCGGCTCCTGATCTGGTACGGGCCCTGGGTGGCTTGCACCACGTCTACGAGCGCGCCGCCTGAGTCGGCTCGCCTTTTGCCCCCCTTACAGCCGAGTTTTCCGCTCTCTCAGTCAATATGACCAGGTACAATGACTATAGTCATGAGTTCCATTGTTGGATCCTGTACCTCATCTAATACCGTCTCCAGAGCGGCGTTCAATGCCCGCGCGCTCGAGATCTTGCGCCGTGTCCAGGCCACGGGTGGGCCGCTCATCATCACCGATCGCGGGCGGCCGGTGCTGCGCCCGGAGCCGGACCTCGGCGAGGACGACGCAGTGCTCGCCTCGCTGCGCGGCCAGCGCGGACGTCTCGTGCTGCGCTACCCCGTGCGCGAATGGATCGCCCGCGCCGAAGTGCTCGCTGGTCTTTGGTTCCTGCCGGTGGACACCGGGATCGCCATCCGCGCGGTTGAGTTGCCTGACCTGCACCCGGAACCGGCGACCGCTTGATCGTGGCCAGCGCCGAGCGGCTGGGGGCGACGCTGGTGACCGAGGGCGGGCGCCTGCGCGCCTACCCCGGCGTCGCGTCGTACTGGGGCTGAGCGTTCGACCTCACGCCGCGGTGGCCCCGCGGCGACTTGACGCCACCTTCACCTTGCGCTCCCTGGGGTACTCACCACGGCACCTCCGCACCAGGCGCCCGCGGCCCCGCGGCCGCGGCGCCCCAGGCAGACGTACACCCCGGCCCGGAACGCCTGCAGGGCCTTCAGCGGCCGACTTCAGACCTCGTCCCGCTCTACAAGAGCCGCGAGCTTTTCCAGGGACATGCGCCAGCCCGTCTCGTTGTCGGCAGGCGACACGCCGGGCGGAACGTTTTCATGAATCGCCACCATATTTGTCTCGAGATCAGCCTCGCTTAGCATGAACGTCACGGTCATCTCGCCACGCATGGACGCGTCGGCGGTCTCGAATTCCATGACCTGAACGACTCGCTCGTTCGGCACCAGGTCGATGAAACGACCGTGGTAGGTGTCGGTATGCGCAGAGGTCTTGCCCATTGCCGTCGGCGCCTCGTAGGTAAGCGATATCCGGAACGCCCCTCCGATGCGCGGCTCGAACTCATGGACTTGGCTCGTCATCCTCGCGGGGACCATCCAAATCGCCACGTCTCGCGCATCGGTAAATGCGCGATAGACCCTGGATGGGGGAGCGGCCAGCCGCTGGATGAGGCGTGTTGTCGCCATGCTTGCTACCTAACGATAGCGACGCGCCTCCATCGGAAAAGACGATACGGGTATCGCCCCACATTGCCTGAGCACTCCCATGAGGGCACCGCCCAAGCGCTACGCCTTGAGCAGGTCGTTCGCGCGCGTTTTGATGGCCGTGAGCGCCGCCGGCACGTTGATCTCGCCCCGGCGCACCCTGGTCAGCTCCTCGTTGACCATGGCGTTGTAGTCCTCCTGCCCCTTCTGAAAGGCGGCGCTGGTGATGTACTTGTTCACTTCCCAGGCGGTGGTGGCGGGCTGTCCGGTGACGCCGGTGGGAATGGTGGAGGAGTTGGGCTTGACTACCGTCTTGCGCAGGCCCTTGGGGCTCTTGGGCAGTGGCGCGACGCCGTAGTCGAAGTCCGGCATCCAGTGGCGTCCACCTGCATCAGCTCGGGCGGCGTGCCGGCGCTGACGAGTGAGACCACCTTGGCGCGGTACTCGCCGAAGGGCGTCCAGAGCGCCTCCACTTTGATGGTGGGGTTCTGCGCATGGAACTCCTTGAGCCGCGCCAGCGCGTTATCCGCCTGCTCCTGGCTCACGGTCCAGAAGGACCAGGTGATCTGGCCCCCGGGCTTGGCGTCCCCGATGGGGCTCTTCTCGGACGCCCCGCCGCCGGCGCCGCACGCCGCTGCCAAGACGGCGCTCCCGGCCACCGCGCTGCCGAGGAACGCCCGGCGTGTGACTGACTGCATCTGTCCCTGAGTGGGCGGCCGTGCCTGCATCGTCTTGTGCCCTCCCTGGGTGGCTATGGGTGCCGTGTCCTACGCCTGGGCCCCCACGGGCGAGGCGCCGGCAACCCCCTCCGGCGCGGGTGTGTCGTCCAGGCGGTACTCGCCCAGGGGCCGGCGCTGCGGCTTCGAGAAGCGCAGGCGCAGGTCCTCATTCCATGGCAGCGCCAACATGGCGTCGACGTAGCGCTCGGCCTGCTCGAGGCTGCGCGTGCGGTGGTCGTCGATCAGCAGCGTGCCTACCAACAGGTCGTAATCGCCCGTGACAAAGGCGGCCAGCTCGCGCTCGGCCTTGGCGACGCGCGGTCCCAGCACGAGGTGCATCAGCTTGTCGGGGAGCTTGCCGACCTGCAGCAGCTTGGCGCCGGAGGCGTCGACGAGCGCCTTGCCCTCCACGACGACGCCGTCGGCTATTCCCTTGATGGCCCCGTGGTTGGGGACGTTCACCTGGAAGATGCCAGGGCTGTCGTTGGCGATGGCGTCGATGATGGGCACCTGGATCTCGCGCGTCCGCTCAGGCTTGATCACCTCGGTCACCCTGAGCGACTCGTCCGAGGCGGCGTCGTAGATGCGCTTGATGTTTCACCCCAGGCCTTCGAGGTACTGGGCCCACCCGATCTCGCTGTCGAAACCGCCCAGATGGCCGTACCAGCGGCGCTTGGTCTCGAGATCGGTGTGGTAGTACCACTCGCTGAAAGTACGCGAGGCGTCGCCGATGGGCATCAGACCGACGCGCCGGTAGTGGTCAATGGCGGCGCGCGAGAGCTGGGTCTCGCCGAAGCGGCCCTTGAACTCGGACCAGTAGCGGCTCGCCTCGTGCTCGATCCACTTGTCGACGCGCGGGTAGAGGTCCTGGCCCTGGTGACGGAACTGGGTGAGGTAGACCCAATGGTTGACGCCGGGGATCTCCCACTCCACCTCGTCCGGGTTGACGCCGATGGCCCTGGCGAGTGCCTGGTAGCCGTAGAAGCCGTGGCACAGGCCGATGACCTTGGTCGAGGTCTCACGGGTCATGAGGGTGCAGCCCTCGTAGACCGGGTTGCTGGACTGGATCAGCCAGGCGTTGGGGCACAGGCGCTCCATGTCCTGGGCCACGCTGAGCATCATGGCGTACTGCTTGAAGTTGGTCTGCAGCCGCACGCCGCGGTAGTAGCCGTGCTCGGCCGCGAGGCGCCGGCCGGCCTCCTCAGGCTCGTGGCCGCCGATCAGTGCGGTGTTAAGGACGAAGTCGGCATCTCTCAGAGCGCGCTCGCGCTCCAGCGTCTTCTCGAAGCGCAGGTCGATGCCCAGTTCCTCGACGTAGCGCTCGGCCAGGCGCGTGATGACGTCCAGGCGTCCCTCCTCCACGTCCATGAAGGTGACGGTTGAGCCAGACAGGCTCTCCTGGAGGCACAGGTCGCGTACCAGCCCCAGTGAGAACTGCGCGCTCCCGGCACCGATGACGCCCAGCTTGATGGCTTTGCCCATGAGGTGTTCTTCCCGTAGCACGAGGTAGGCAGGGCCTTCAGCTTCTCCGTCCGGTCCGGCTGACGCGCGGCTGGCCCGCCGATACGTACCAGGCCGGCCACCCGGCACACTCTACAACGCGGATGCGCGCTGTGCAAGGTGCCTGCACGCAACGCAGAGAGCCGCCGCTTGATCGTAGCCACCGCTGAAAGGCCGGGGGCGTGGCGCCACGATCGCCGGTTGCCCGCCGGTCTGGCATACGCCGGCAGGAACGCCTGTGGCCGGAGCCAGGCAAGCGCGCGCCCTCAGGAGTTGCGCGGTGGAAGGTGGGGCGGGCGCCGGCCATAGGTGCGCTCGAGCCAATCGTAGTAGGTGGGCCCCGGCGTGGGCGCCTCGGGGATGGTGACGGCGCCGGCGCGAAAGCCGGCGGCAAGCTTGCCGAAGAGGGGCAGGGGCACCACCCAGCGCCGAAGCCCTCGCGCGTACAGCCACGCCCGGATGACCTGGCGGACGGTGAGCACCTCTGGCCCGGCCAGATCGGGCAGACGGCCGCGCGGGCCGTCGGCGACTGCCTGGACGAGCCGGTCGGCGACGACGTCGTTGTCCACCGGCTGAAAGCGGAAGTGCAGCGCCAGGGGCATGATCGGAGAGCGTGACAGGGGCTCAAATATGCGTTCGAACAACGTCGGAAACTGGGCCGCGCGCAGGATGGAGTAGGGCACGCCGGATTCGGCGAATAGCCGCTCGACCTGCACCTTGATCCCATAGTAAGGAAAGTACGAGACCACGGGCATGCGGTCGACGCCGACGATGGAGACAAAGATGGCGTGCTTGACGCCGGTGGCGCGGGCGCGCTCCAACAAGCGGCGCGAGCCGTGCTGGTCGGTCTCCCGCACCTTGTACAAGGGGCTGCTGGCGGCGTGAATCACCACGTCGATCCCGTCCAGCGCTTCGTCAAGCCCTTCGCCGATGGCCAGGTCCAGGCGCCGCCAGGTGACGTTCGGTGGGTTGGGACTGCGGGGGGCATGGCGGCTGGCGCTGCGCACGGTGTGGCCGGCGGCGCCCAGCTTGGGGACGAGCACGCGGCCGAGATCTCCCGTGCCGCCGGTGACCAGGACGTTCATTGCTCCAGGGCCTCCTTTCAGGTTCTGGCCCTGGGACGACGCGGCGCAGCGAAATGTGACAGCCCTTTCGTTGGAGCTACCGCGAGCCGCTCAGGGCCTGGCGGCCCTGGATTCACGCAACTGTTGCGCCAGGTAGGCGAGCTTGTCGGGGTTGACGACGACGCGGATGGCGTGAAGGGCGCCGCCGGCGGCCTCGAACGTCAGCACGCTGAAGAGCGTCTGCCCCACCCACGTGAGCAGGGCAGGCTCCCCGTTGACCTGGGCGACCGAAAAGTGGGTCTCCGGCGGGGCGTGGCGTAGCAGGCCGGCGAAGAGGCGCAGCACGGCATCGCGGCCGACGATCGGGCGGCCGGCGGCCGGGACCTTGCCGCCCCCATCGGAAACGCTCACCACGTCCTGGGCCAGCGTCTGGGCAAGGGCCTGAACGTCGCCGCGCTCGGCGGCGTCCAGGAAGCGGCTCACCAGGCGATGGTGCTCGTCGGGCGAAGGGCGAAAGCGGGGCTCCCCGCTGCGCCGGGCGCGGCGCTCGTCCAGGCGCAGACGTGCCCGGCGCAGCAGCTGGCGGCTGGCTGCTGGGGACTTGCCGAGGATGGACGCGATCTCCTCGTGGGGGTAGTCGAAGACCTCGTGCAGCAGAAAGGCGGCGCGCTCCCCGGGAGTGAGCGATTCCAGCAGTGTGAGGAAGGCGAGCGAGATGGTCTCGCGTCGCTCTCGCCGCTCGGCGGGATCTGGATCTGGTGCCACCAGGATAGGCTCGGGTAGCCAGGGACCGTCGTAGCGCTCGCGCCGAGCGCGAGCCTTCTTGAGGTGGTCCAGGCTGAGCCGCACGATGATGGTGCTCAGGTACGAGCGGGGCGACTCCATGGGCGCCGCCCCGGCGGCGTCGGCCGCGTGGAGGCGCAGGTAGCCATCCTGGAGGATGTCCTCCGCCTCGGTGGCGCTCCCCGTCATGCGGTAGGCGATGGAGAAGAGCAGCGCCCGATAGCCCTGGTAGAGCTGTGCGAGTGCGGCGGGGGAGCTGCTGGCCTCGCGAAGCGTCACCGGCGAGATGCTACCACCGCCCGCCATGAAGCCGGGGAGCCGTACATCCGCTCCAGCTGCTGCAGCGTACAGGGGGGTCAACTCGACTTCCTCGGTGAATGAGCCGGCCCGGGGGCGTTGTCGATCGCCTCGCTCGGCGCCCAATCGTGCTCGGTCGGCGGACGGAGCGCTACCGGCTGGCCGGCGGGGCTGACGTCGTGCTCTCGCAGTCGTTCCATGGCCCACGGCCCCTCCTGTCCCGCAGCCTCGCCAGCGGACTTCTTCGCCGGCGGGGTGCCATGCCGTGCCAGGGGCGTTGACCCGGGACCCGCCCTGCGCAACAATGTGCCAGGGGGCTGCGTTACCGGCCGCAGGGGGGCGACGCTGAGCGTCCCACGCGGTACATGTGGACTGGCGGAATGCGTCCAAGGGAGGGGCAACGCGATGAAGTATCTGATGACGCGCAGGGCGATGCTGGCTGCCGGCGCCGCCGGCGGCTACGCGGCCGCGAGCGCCTGCGTCCCTGCCCAGGGCTCGGCGACCGGCCCGGGGGCGCCCGGAGGCGTCCCTGACCGGGCAGTGGTGCTGACCCATCTCAATCAGGGGACGGGACCGGCGGGGACCTTCTTCGAGTACGCCGTCGGCGTATTCCAGCAGCAATACCCCCAGGTGGGCGTGGAGTACGTCCCCAACTCCGCCCCCGGATCGGTGATGGAGAAGTTTCTGGCTCTCTCTGCTGCCGGGACGACCCCGGACGTGGTGGTGCTGAACCCCCAGTTCGTCGAGCCGCTCCGCGCCCGGGGCATGCTCGCCGACCTGACCCCCTACGTTCAGCGCGACGCGAAGACGTTTCGGCCGGAGGACTTCGTCGAGGCGACGCTGGTCCGCGCCATGCGCGGAGGCAGATGGCACGCCATCCCAGAGAACCTGGGCCTCTGGTTCCTGATCTACAATACCAGCGCCTTCCAGCAGGTGGGGGCCGGCCCGCCCGACGCCTCCTGGACGTGGGACCGGCTCGTCGACGTGGTGCGCCAGAGCATGGCACGTGATACCAACGTCCTGGGCATGAGTATGCCCCCCTACGAGCTCCCGGTGCGGGCCAACGGCGGGGATATCTTGAGCAAGGATGAAAAGCGGTGCCTCCTGGATCAACCGGCGGCCGTGGAGGCCATCCAATGGCTGGGGGACCTCCGCCAGCGGCACCGTGTCGTCCCCGGTCCGGAGGAGATGGGCGGGCAAGCCGTTCGCCAGCTGTTCGACACCGGGCGGCTGGTCGTTCACGTCGCCGATCCCGGCTTCCTCAGCACCACGCAGCGCCAGCAGGTGAACTTTGCCTGGGACATCGCCACCCTTCCCAGAGGGGATGCCGCCCGCGTGAGCACGGTCAAAGGGCCCAGCGTCTCCCTGGCCTCCGAGGGCAAGGAGCGAGACACCGCCTGGGCCTGGGTGGCCCACTTCATGGGCCCGGAGATGCAGCGCTACCGGGCTGTTGAGACGCTGTCCTTGACCGCCCGGCACAGCGGCTTGAAGGCCTATCTGGAGACGGTGCAAGGCTTCAGCAAGGAGGTGCTCCTCGACGTCGCTGCAATCGCCCGTCCCATGCCCTACGTCGCCGGCTACGACGAGATGGCCAGGGAGATCAACGCCGGCCTGGCTCTGGTCTACAGCGGCCAGCAGCCCGCCCGCACGGCCATGGCCGAGGTCGCCCGCAAGGTGAACGCCATCCTGAGCGCCGGCGGATGACGATCCCGAGCGGGCCCGGACGGCGTGTACGGATGCATGGTGGAGCCTGACGCGGACAGGGTACGAAGACGGCGCGCGCTGCTCTGCGGACGGTCTCCCTGATGAAACAAGAGCTGGACACGGACATCCTGATTGTCGGCGGTGGCACCGGCGGCTGCGCCGCCGCCATGGGGGCTGCCTCGCTCGGCCGGCGCGTGGTCATGACCGAGGAGACTGACTGGATCGGTGGCCAGCTGACGGCGCAGGCGGTGCCACCGGACGAGCATCGCTGGATAGAGAGCCACGGCTGCACGCGCCGCTATCGCCGATACCGCGACCTGGTGCGCGAGTACTACCGGCAGCATTATCCCCTCACCCCCCACGCCCGAGCGAACCCCACGCTCAACCCGGGGCTCGGCGGCGTCTCCCGGTTGTGCCATGAGTTCCGTGTCGGCCTGGCGGCCATCGAACAGCAGCTTGCCTACGCTCGCGCCCGGGGCACCGTGGAGGTGCGACTGAAGACCAGGGCCGTTGGTGCCGAGGTAGACGGCGACTGGGTGCGGGCGGTGCGCTTGCGCAGCCTGGAAACCGGCGCCGAGACGGTCGTCACCGCCCGCTACGTCCTGGATGCGACCGAGCTGGGCGATCTGCTGCCCCTGGTAGGGGCGGAATATGTGTCCGGCGCGGAGAGCCAGGCCGAGACCGGCGAGCCGCATGCGGTAGAGGGACCCGCTCAGCCGGAGAACGTGCAGGGCATTGCCTGGTGCTTCCCCATGGCCTACGATCCCGCACCGGGCGCAGACCACGTCATCGAGAAGCCGGCGCAGTACGAGCGCTGGCGCGACTACCACCCCCAGACCCGCCCGCCGCTGCCCGGGCGCCTGCTGGACTGGACGCACCCCCACCACATCACGCGCCGGCCGCGCCGGCGCGTCCTCTTCCCTCACGAGGAGGAGGCACCCGGCCAGGCGCTATGGCTCTACCGGCGGATCATCTGCCGGGACCACTACCCGGCGGAGCTGGCGCCCCACGAGGTGACCCTGGTCAACTGGCCGCAGAACGACTACTTCGAGGGCACCCTGATCGACTGCCCCAAGGATGAAGCGCGCCGCTCGCTCCAGGAGGCGCGCCAGCTCTCGCTCAGCCTGCTGTACTGGCTGCAGACGGACGCCCCGCGTCCGGACGGCGGCACAGGCTATCCCGGCCTGTATCTCCGTCCAGACCTGGTGGGTACGGAAGACGGGCTGGCCAAGTACCCGTATATCCGTGAGAGCCGGCGAATCAGGGCCGCCTTTACCGTGACCGAGAACCACGTCGGCGCCGCCGCGAGGGGGATTGGACGCGGGCAGCCTGGCGAGGGCGAGCCCTTCCCGGACAGTGTCGGCCTGGGGTGCTACCGCATCGACCTCCATCCCTCTACCGCCCACGACAACTACATTGATATCGACTCGCTGCCGTTCCGCATCCCGCTGGGGGCCTTGCTCCCGGTACGCCTGCGCAATCTCCTGCCGGCCTGCAAGAATCTGGGCGTGACCCACATCACCAACGGCTGCTACCGGCTGCACCCGGTGGAGTGGAACATCGGCGAGGCAGCCGGGCTCCTGGCGGGGCACTGCCTGCAGCAGGGCCTGGAGCCCCACCAGGTGCGCGAGGACCCGGCCAGGCTCAAGGACTTCCAGGCCCTCTGCGTCGCCCAGGGCCTGGAGCTGGAGTGGCCGCAGACACACGCGGTGTAGCGGCACAGCGACTGACCCTGAAGGACACGATGTCTGAGCCGGGGAACACGAGCGAGAGGCGCGAGACGCGCCCCACCAACCTGCTGTTCATCTGCTCGGACGAGCACTCGCGCCGCTATCT
This sequence comes from Chloroflexota bacterium, assembly GCA_030447525.1. Lineage (GTDB taxonomy): Bacteria > Chloroflexota > UBA11872 > UBA12225 > UBA12225 > JAUJOR01. The sequence goes on from JAUJOR010000013.1 coordinate 53,056, forward strand.
GGGCTGCTACGGCAATGCGCTGGTGCGCACGCCGCACCTGGATGCCCTCGCGGCGCGCGGCACCCGCTTTCTGAACGCCTACACCAATACCCCCATCTGCGTCCCGGCGCGCGCCTGCCTGGCCACCGGACGCTACGCCCACCGCATCGGTTCCTGGGACAACGCCACGCCGTACGTCGGCACCGAGGCCCCCAGCTGGGGCCACCGCCTGACGGGGCAGGGGCATGGCGTGACCACCATCGGCAAGCTCCACTACCGCCGCGCGGACGACCCCTCCGGCTTTCCCGATCAGCGCCTGCCGATGCACGTCCTCGGGGGCGTCGGGGACCTGTACGGCCTGCTGCGGGGGGAGATGCCGGTGCGCCCCCAGAGTCGCCACCATGTGACCGAGGCCGCGCCCGGCGAGTCCGAGTACACGCGCTATGACGTGGCCATCGCCGACGAAGCGGTGCGCTGGCTGCGCCAGGCGGGCTCCGGCCGGGAAGGACGAGGGGCGCAGGGGGGGCCCGGAGCGCAGGGCAAGCCCTGGGCCTTGTTCGTCTCATTCGTGGAGCCGCACTTCCCCCTCCAGGCCCCCGCCGAGTACATCCAGCTGTACCCGCCGCAGTCCCTGCCCCTGCCGCTGAACTGGCGGCCGGAGGACTGGCCTCGCCATCCGGTGATCGAGGCCAAGCGCCGGCAGCAGGCCCTGGACGAGCCGATCGACGAGGCGTCGGTGCGCCGGGCCCTGTCGACCTACTGCGCCATGGTCACGTTCCTGGACGACCAGATCGGCAAAGTCCTGACGGCGCTACGAGAGGCGGGGCTCGAAGACACGACGCGCGTCATCTACACCACCGACCACGGGGACATGATGGGGGAGCAGGGGCTGTGGTGGAAGAGCGTCATGTACGAGGGCGCCTGCGCCCTGCCGCTCCTGCTTGCCGGGCCCGACGTGCCCGCCGGGAAGGCGGTGACGACGCTGGTCAGCCTGGTGGACTGCTTCCCCACCATCGTCGAGGCGGTGGGGGCGGACTTGGCCCCGGAAGACAGGGACCTGGACGGGACCTCACTGCTCCACATCGCCCGGCAACCGGACGCCGACCGCACCGTGCTGAGCGAGTACCATGCCATCTTCTCCCCCAGCGCCATGTTCATGCTGCGCCAGGGGCGCTACAAATACGTCGAGTACGTCGGGTACCCCCCGCAGCTCTTCGACCTGGAGGCGGACCCGGACGAGCTGTGCGACCTGGCGGCCGACCCCGGGCACGGCACGACCATCGCCGCCTGCGCCGCCGCCCTGCGCCGCGTGCTGGCCCCCCAGACGCCGGAAGGGGTCGACGCCCGAGCCAAGGCCGACCAGCGCCGGCGGATCGAGGCGGCGGGTGGCGTGGGGGCCGTGCTGGCCGGGGGCGTCAAGATCCCGTACACCCCCGCGCCTATCACCTTCCAGCCCCATCCCGGCGGCTAATCGACCTGCGCTCCGGATACTCCTTCTTACCCTCCCTTACCACTACTACAGCAACGAGACGTCAGCGCAAGCGCTGAGCGCGGCGAAGGTGCCATTCCGCCGGCCGAGCAAACGGATGCTTCGCTCCCCTCAGCATGACTCCAGGGGACACCTGTGGAAGGGGCCCTGAAGGCAGAGAGATCGCCAGCGGGTCCCCTTCGGCACTCCCAATGCATCGGGCGGCTTTCTGGTGCTCGGCGACCCGGAGCTATCAACGTTGCAGAGGCCATCGACGCCCGTGCGGGTAGCGGTCTATGAGGTGGTGACTCGCTCAATGGGGACGCTGCGCCTCGTGCGGGCGGATTCGTAGGCCGCCTCCACGATCTGGACGGAGAACAGGGCGTCCACCAGCGGAATGCGCGGTGCCGTGCGTCCGAGGATCACGTCGACGAAGTGGTCGGTGGTGGTCTGGCCTGCGGGTAGCGCTTCGTCGTCAACGACTTCAGCGGCCCCCCCTTGCCGGTTATGGCGTACTACCCAGCCGCGCCGGCCGCGAATGCGCTCCACCAGCACGCGCCCCTCGCTGCCGTGGACGGCCATCTCGTCCACCGGGGGGCTGCCGTGGCGCAGGGCGGCCATCTGACCCAGGGCCCCACCGGCGAAGGCGATGGACACCGTGGCCCCGTCGTCAACCGGACCGGCCCCGCCGGTGAGGACTGCCGCGACGGTGGCCGGGCGCCAGCCTGTCAGCCAGGGCATCAGGGCGGCCATATGGGTGCCGCGCCCGACGAGGGGCCCGCCCCCGCTCAGCGCCGGGTCGGCGTAGAAGCCACCCGTGGCGTAACCGACCTGGAGGCTACGCCCGAACAGCGGCTGGCCCAAGGCGCCGGAACGGATCAGGTCGCGGGCGTAGAGATTGGCCGAATCGAGGTGCCGGTTGAGCGCCACCAGCAAGACACGCCCGCGTTCCTCCGCCAGCCGGATCAGATCGCGCGCCTCCGCGCTGCGTAGCACGAACGGCTTATCTACCAGGACGTGCAGGCCCCTCTCCAGCGCGTCGCGCACGTGGGTGGCGTGCAGCGCGTGCGGGCTGCTGACGGTGACCGCGTCCAGCTCCTCGGCGTCCAGCATGGCGCGGTGATCGCGGAAGGTGTGCTCCCGTCCCACGCCCGTGGCCTCCGCCACGGCATCCAGGCGTTCGGGCGAGGCGTCGCAGATGGCCTGGATGCGTGCGCTGGCGTTGGCCAGCAGGTGCGGCACGTGATAGGAGGAGGCGTAATGCCCTGCCCCGATGACGCCTACCCGGAGGTGGCGCGCTTCCCTTGTCCGGTGTGGCTCCCGTGTCTCTTGCGTCACCTATTTGCCGTCCTTGCCGAAGGACTGCCCCGAGGCCAGCAGCGGGTCGCCCAGCCGCTTTGCTTCGGAGACCGCCTCGCGTACGCCGGCCTTGCCGGCCATGATCGACTCGATCGCCCGGTTGAGCACGGCTTCCACCTCGAACCAGTTGCTGACCATGGGGGCTGGACTGGCGTTGTCGGCGGCGTCGAGGAAGACGCGCCGGTTGCGCGGTGGCTGCGTCGGATCGAGAAACGCCTCGGAGCGCGCTACGGAGCGCCGGGTGGGCATCTGCCCCTCGCGTGCCCCGATCTCCAGGGACGCCTTGCCCCCCAGGTGTTTGAGCAGCGCCCAGGCCTCCTCCCGGTTCCTGGCCGGCGCCGCCCCGGCGAACCCGGCGCCGCCGGCCACGCTGTGGCGGCGCGTCTTGCCCCGAGGGCTGGCGCCGACGTCGAAAGCCAGGTCCCTTGCCGAGGACCGCAGCTGGTTGACGAAGTTGCTCCCCGTATGGTGCATCCCCAGGCGGGCCTTGAAGAAGAGGTTGTTCGCCCCCCCGGCGGCCGTGAGCTCGTCGTTCGTCGGCGAGACCTGGTGCTTGAGCACCGCGTCCGCCAGGAACTGGAGCGTGTCGAGCGCCGCCGGCTCGTCCAGCGTGATCCGGCGCAGGTCCCGGCTGACCACGTCCGCGCCGTTAGACCACAGGAACGGCAGCGTCCAGTTGGTGTTCGCCTGCACCAGCAGGCCATAGCGCTCATTGCCTGTCGGGCCACGGTCGGTCAGTCGCCTGGCTGTGTCCAGTAGGGCGCTGTGGTCAAAGCCGGAGCTCCGCCAGTCGGCGGGCGGCGAGGTCGCACCGGTCTGGCGGAAGAGCTCCTCGCTCCAGTAGGTGGCGAAGACGTTCAGGTCATTGGGCATGACCAGGAGCTTGCCCCCAAAGCTGTTGAAGTCCAGGGCCACGTTGTAATAGTCATCCAGGTCGAGCTTGTCCCGCCTGGCCAGCGGGCCCAGCTCGAAAAACCGCCCCGCCGGCGCGAAGACACCAAAGCTGTATCCCGATCCCGGCGCCGCCGATACGTGCATCACATCCGGCGGCGCGTCGCCGGCAAAGAGCGCCGTCAACCGCTCGCGGTACGCCGCGCCCCCTGGGAGCGCTACTTCATTCACCTGCACACCCGGCGTCTCTTGCTGGAACAGGGCGATGCGCCGCTTGACGTTGTCCTGCTGCGCCGCCGGGTAGAAGTGCGTCAGCGTCAACGTGACGCCGCTCCGGAGTGCGCCCGGCTTCGTCTCGCCCCCTGCTTCCGGCCGCGGGGCGCATGCCGCCCCGGCGACCCCACCGAGCGCGGCCCCAATACCCCTGGCCAGCACCCCCCGGCGTGTGAACCGGCCGGGAGATTTCAGATGCCCTTGCGCCGTGCCCTTCGTGGCCATGGGCCCCTCCAGTGTGCGCCCCCGTCGTTGGCCAGGCCGATGGACTGAGGCGTCGCCGGCTGGCGTCATGCTCCGCCCACCGGGCGCCCGGCGTCCCAGGGGAGGATCCACTCTTCCTCGATCTGCAGGCCAAATCCGGGGGCGTCCGAGGGGACGAGGCAGCCGTCCTTGGGGACGGGGAGCCCGGGGAGGCGCACGACTTCCGCCAGGGGGACGCCCACGGGCGTACTGAGGTGGAACTCGGCGATGGGCGTCTCGGGCATGGCGAAGGAGAAGTGCTGCCCTTCAGGGGACATGGCGCCCCCGTGGAGGATGGTCTTCAACCCGGCGGCCTCGGCGATGTGGTAGATGCGGACGGCTTCGGTCAGGCCACCGCACCAGTGGAGGTCCGGTTGGACGACGGCGGCGCAGCGCCGCTCGATCAGCTCGCGGAAGGCGTAGCGGGTGTGGTGGTCCTCCCCGGTGGCGATGGGGATCCAGGTGACGGCGCGGGCCAGCTGGACGTGGCCGTCCAGGTCATCGGGGATGAGGGGCTCCTCGAGCCAGCGCAGCTCGTACGGTCGCAGGCGCTCGGCCAGGCGGATGGCGTACTCCACGTCAAAGGACATCACCGGGTTCCACATCAGCTCGGCGTTACGCCCCACGGTCTCCCGCGCCCTGGCGATCTTGTCTTCGACCAGGTTGATGCCCTCGATGCCGTCCTCGTAGTGGGCCGGGTTGGTGACCTTGAAGGCCTTGAAGCCGAGCTCCATCGACCAATCGAGGTCATCTCCCGTGCAGTAGCAGCGGATCTTGTCCCGCGCCGGGCCACCCAGGAGGCGATAGACGGGCTGACCGAGGAGCTTGCCCTTGAGGTCCCACAGGGCCAGGTCGACGGCGGACTGGGCGACGGCGTTGAGGCCCTGCGCCCCGTGTCGCAGGGAGGAGCGCCACATGAGGTCGTTGAGGTACTCGTGGGCAAAGGAGTCGCGCCCTTCCAGGAGGGGGGCGAAGTGATGGTCCACAAGGGCGGCCACGGGCAGGCCGGCGCCGCCGTGGCCGAGTCCCCAGGTGCCGTCCTCGGCTATGACCTGGACCCACACCGTACCGCCCCCCAGGGGCGTCCCGATGCCTGGGGACCGACCCGGTAGGCGGGGAAATTCGGGGTACTTACCCATCGGCAGGCCCCGCGGGGTGTGGCTGGCCCAGGAAGGGCGTCGAGCCGGCGTCCGGGGGGTGACCGGCGGCAGGCGCACGGAGACGGCGCGGACCTGCTTGATCTTCATCCCTTGCCGTGCCTCATCGCCCCGCCCTGGGAGCCGTTCCGGGGTAGTATCTGCCCGCCCGCACCGGGCTGTCAACCGCGCGCCGGCGCCCCGGCGTGCCTCGTGCATGGCCGGGCCTGTGCCCGGCGCGCTGCCGGCCAGGTCAGCGGATTGCCGCCCGCCGCATCCGGCTACATACTCTGTGGCCGCCGGCCCTTCGATGCCGGGGCAGGCCGTGCACGGCGTTCCTTCGGGAGAACGGGCTGGCCGGGGTCCCTGACCGGGCCCAGGGCGTGACAGGAGGGGACCAGGGAAGTGGGGTACTGGTGGGCTATTGGCGGAACGGGCCGGCGTCCGGGCCCTCAGCGTTGAGCTGCGACCGGTGAGCGCCTCGCTGGTCTACGACGCGCACGTACACGTCTACGCCGAAGATCGGGAGCGGTACCCGCAGGTTCCCGGGCGCGAGCGCCCGCTGGAGCCGAGCGGTGCGGCTGAGGCGCTGCTCGAGGCCATGGCCGGCGCCGGAGTGGGGCAGGCCCTGTTGGTGCAGACGCCCTGGCTCGGCGAGGACAACCGCTACCTGGTGGACTCGATGCGCCGCTTCCCGGGGCGCTTCGCGGCCATCGGCTGGCTGGAGGACCCACTGGTGCCGGACGCCCCCGAGCGCCTGCGGCGCCAGTACCACCAGGACGGTTTCCGCGGCCTGCGGCTGCACCTGAGCGACCCGCGGGTCATGGAGGGCCTGCGCGCCGGGGACGCCGACCACGTCTTACGCTGGGCCCGGGCGGCCGGGGTGCCGGTGCAGCTCCTCAACCGCCGCGCCAGCCACGAGGTGATCGCCGCCGTTGCGGATCGGTTCCCGGATCTCCCTCTGGTGGTCGACCACCTGGGCCACCCGGATCCGGCGGAGGTGCCGGAATTCCCTTCCTCAGAGACCTTCTTCTCGCTCGCCCAGCGCCCCAACGTGTACGTCAAGGTCTCCATGCACCACGCCTTCTCGCGCCGGCCGTTCCCCTGGAGCGACCTGCACGGCTACCAGCGCCGGGTGATCGACTCCTTTGGACCGCGGCGCCTGATGTGGGGCTCCAACTGGCCGATGCAGGCCCCGCAGCTGGGCTACCGGGAGCGACTGGACGCGGTGCGCCGGCATCTCCCGGCCTTCTTGGAGCTGAGCGCCGCCGACCAGGCGCTCATCCTGGGCGCCACGGCGGCTTCGCTGTGGCCCGTTCAGGACCAGCAATAGCGCAGGGGGCCGGGTGGCGCCCGCCGCCCACCGGCCTGGCCGCTGCCCCTCTTCGTCTTCAGCTCCAGGAGCCCGAGCCTGCAGCCGCCCGCGACCCCCGACCCTCCCGGTAGCGCAGCGCTACGACCGGCGCGCCGAGATGATCGGCCACACCAGAGCTGCCTGGCGGGTCAAAAGGACATCCCCAGCTCCTGGAACTTGGCGTTGGTCTGCTGGGCGTAGCCGTCCAATGCCGACTTGGGCGTGTTCTTGCCGGCTAGGGCGTCGTTCGTGGCGCCGGCCAGGGCGTCCCATACCTCCAGGCCGGCAGGCATCACCGGCCGGTGGCGAGAGCTCTGTAGCGCGTCCTGGCTGAAGCGGCGCAGCGCCTGGCCCCGCTCCGGCATCTGCCCCTTCGCCACGTCGAGGATGGCCTCGCCCCCGCGGCGATTGGTGGACACCGGGGGATACCAGTAGCCAACGCCGCTACTCCTGGAGCGAAAGTCGTTCAGCCCGCCTTCGGCCCACGCCCTCATCCCCTCTACCGAGGTCACGAAGGTAATGAACTCTACCGCCTCCGGCGGGCGCTTGGAGTCCTTCATCACCACCATGTTCCAGATACCCGACCAGGTCAGCGGTTGCTTCCCCTTGGGCGCTGGGGGCAGCGAGAAGCCGTACTCCAGATCCGGCGCGTAGGCGCCAAAGGTGCCCCCAAAGTTATCCGTGGCGATCATCAGGCCCACTTTCCCGGTCAGCAGGGCGTGCTGCGCCTGCGGGCCGCTGGCCTCCTTGAGCCAGGCGTCCATGGTGTCCTTGCCTCCGACCACGCGGTAGAGGTCGGTGATGTACTCCAAGGCCTGCACCCAGGCGGCGTCGTTGATCGTGCAGCGCACCTTCTTGCCGTCCGGGCTGAACTGCACCGATTCGCCCCCGTTGAGCCAGCCAAAGAGGTACAGCCAGGAATTGCCAAACAGGGGCACAAACCCCACGCGGTCGAAGCTGGGCCCCTGCCGCCGCGTAAGGCGCAGGGTGAGCTCCTTGAGCTGGTCCCAATCGGCCGGACCCTTGGCCGGATCCAGACCTTCCTGCTTGAACACCTCGGCGTTCCAGAACAGGGGACGCGTGTCGGTCACGAAGGGGATGGCGTAGAACCTGCCGGCCCACTTTCCGGAGTCAAGCAGGCGGGGGATGAAATCCTCCTTCTTGAAGAACTGCGAGCGCTTCAGGAAGTCGTCCAGGGCCAGCACCCCGCCTTTGGAGGCCCAGTTGCCCAGACCAACGTCGGCGAACCGGGTAACGTCCGGACCGCTGCCGGCGAGCACGGCAGCGGCCAGTCCCTCCGGCTTGAGGTGGTCCGCTTCCTTCTCGTACTGGATGGTGACGTTGGGGAAGCGCTGCATGAAGGCGTCCTTGATGGCGATGAAGCCGGCGTCCAGGCCACTCCCGGCCCACCAGGTGAGCGTGACCGGCTCCTTCGTCTTGATCGCGGTCTCACCCGTCTCCGGGCCCCCCGGCCTCCCGGTCCCCGGCACACAGGCGGCCGCGACCGCCCCGCTCATACCGACGCCGGCAGACAGTAGCCCTCGCCGCACCGTCCTGGCCCCCGACCACGCCAATCCATGATCCATTGCTGTCCCCCCGTTCCCTGCTCGGCACGCGGTGCCGTTGGGATGGCCTGCTGCCGGCGCTGCGCTCCGCTTCTCAATGATCGTCAAGCCCATTGCCACACCCAGGGCAGGAGGGGCCGGCGAGCCAACCCATTGCCCGCCGCCCAGTGTGCCGCCGCCCCTGCCCGGTAGCAAGCCGGCAGCGGCGCCTGGCTCCCAACGGGAGCGAGACGACATCTGCCCGCCCCTCTCCACGTCGGGAGCCGGGCAATCATCGTCAGCGGCCCCTCGCCCGCCCTGCGCTTCCCCTCTCGCCGCCGGGGCGCTCACCACCTCGGCGACGGTTCTTGCGACCGCAGGGACGGAGCCATGCACCCCCTAGGGACGCGGACCTGCCTCACCGCCTCCCCTCCCTGCCGCACGCCCCCGGCGGGGCGCCCGCTCCAGGTCGGCGACCCGCCCCTCCAGGTCCTCACAGCGTCGTCCCAGGTCGGCGACCCGCCCCTCCAGGTCCTCACAGCGTCGTCCCAGGTCGGCGAGGAGGTGGTTGACCTGACGGACCCAGTCGGCGCTGACCCACTCCTGGGCGCTGTCCATTGCCCCCGGCTTCTCGAACCCGCCCTCGCCGCTCTCCGTGCCTTCCTCGTTCATCGCAGGATCACCTCCGGCTGCGTATCGTCCTTTCAACGCCCCAGCCTGGGCGCGGAGACTACGGTGCTGGCTGCGCTGGGGACCCCTGCAGCCGGCCCGGGGATGGCACAGGCCATGCCGTCGATCATGCCGGCGCACATGGCGCCCGCGCCGTTGGGGTCGTCCCGCTGCGCCCGGGCGAACCGGGCGATGTGTCCCCGCCTGGGCAGCTCACCATCGCCAACGGGTCGTTTGCGCGCTTCCGCCGACGCTCCCGCGCCGACTGCGCCTTGCCGGTCAGGGGCCGGAGGGTGGCAATCAGTGGTCGAATCTGGCCCGCCGGCTAGCCCCGATCGCAGCTAGGCCCCTCTTGCGGCTTACCGGCCGGGGGCGGGAGGATGCCCCGGTCTCGCGCGTAGAGCGCCAGCTGCGTCCGGCGCCGCAGGCCCAGCTTGCGCAGGATCTGGCTGACGTGCCACTTGGCGGTGGTGGGACTGACGTGGAGGGCGGCCGGAATCACCGGATTCGTCCGACCGCCGGCGACCAGGGCGGTGACTTCCCGTTCTCGGGCCGTGAGCTGAGCCGTCATCCGCCCTCCGGCTCCCGGCAACGTCTCCCTCCCATCCCCACCGACCCTGCCCCCCACCACGCCAGAGGACGGCACAGCACCGCCTTGGACTTACCTGAATTAGGTACACCTAATCTGGATAGTTAGGTTACCTTAAGCTGACGGGGCGTGCAACGTAGGGGCGTCCCCCAGCCGGCTTGATGTGCCGGGGCGATCGGGCCGTGCTGCCAGCCGGGCGCGCACGCGGAGATGTTCAGTGACGGCGATCAACTCGGCCAGCGAGGTTGACCTGACCGGCCAGGTCTGAGCCGACTCCACCGGCCGGCGCGTCTACAGCCCGGCCACCCCCCGAAAACGGCCAGGGGGGCACAGCGGCGCATCGCGCCCCCGCGCCCCCCGAGAGCCCGCCACCAGCCCCGGCATTGTCGCTCCCGTTGCTCCGAGATCTGACGCCGCCGTCTATCGCCCGCCGCCGTCAGTCACCGGCGACGACGGGCGTCACGCCGGGTCCGGCGACGGTCAGGCGACGGCTGCCCCTACCTGCCCCTCGCGGGCCCTGCCGTCTCCCGTACCGTCTCGGCTGGGATCCAGGCGTTCGAAGGTCAGGCCGGTGGCGCCGACGTCGACGCGCACCACATCGCCGTCCCGTAGCTCGCCGGCCAGCAGCCGGCGGGCGAGCGAGTTCTCGATCTCCCGCTGGATCGTCCGGCGCAGGGGACGGGCGCCGAAGACCGGATCGTAGCCCTCCCGACCGAGATAGGCCTTGGCCTCGTCGGACACCTGCAGCGCGATCTGGCGCTCGCCCAGGCGGCGCTGCACGCCCGCCAGCTCCAGCTCCACGATCCCCTTGAGGTGCTCCCGGGTGAGCGGGTGGAAGACCACGATCTCGTCGATGCGGTTGAGAAACTCCGGCCGGAAGGTCTCCCCCAGGAGGGAGACGGCATGGCCCTGCACCTGCTCCCACGGCGTCCCGGCGGCCACCCAGTCCTGGATCTGCGCCGAGCCGGCGTTCGAGGTCATGATCAGCAGGGTGTTCCGGAAGTCCACCGTGCGGCCCTGGTTGTCGGTCAGCCGGCCGTCTTCCAGGATCTGCAGCAAGATGTTGAACACGTCCGGGTGGGCCTTCTCGATCTCGTCGAAGAGCACCACCTGATAGGGCCGCCGGCGCACCGCCTCGGTGAGCTGCCCCCCCTCGTCGTAGCCCACGTAGCCGGGGGGCGCCCCGACCAGGCGCGAGACGGAGTGCTTCTCCATGTACTCGGACATGTCGATCCGGGTCATGGCGTTCTCGTCGTCGAAGAGGAACTCCGCCAGGGCGCGGGCCAGGAGCGTCTTGCCCACGCCGGTGGGGCCAAGGAAGATGAACGAGCCAATCGGCCGGCGCGGATCCTTAAGCCCGGCGCGGGCGCGGCGCACGGCATCGGCCACGGCGCCGATGGCCAGGTCCTGCCCCACCACCCGCCGGTGTAGGGCCTCCTCCATGCGCAGGAGCTTCTCGATCTCGCCCTCCATCAGGCGGGTCACCGGTACGCCGGTCCACTTGGCCACTACCTCGGCGATGTCCTCGGCGTCCAGCTCCTGCTTGAACAGGCGCGGGCCGGTGGCGCCGTCGGTGGCCTGCGCCTCGGCCGCTCGGAGCTGTCGCTCCAGCTCAGCCAGGCGCCCGTAGCGCAGCTCCGCCGCCCGGTTGAGGTCGTAGTTGCGCTCCGCCTCCTCGATCTGCGTGCGCGTCTGGTCGAGCTGCTCCTTGAGCCCGCTGACGCGCTCGATCCCCTCCTTCTCCTGCTGCCACTGCGCCTGCAGCTGGTCGGCCTGGTCCCGCAGCGAGGCCAGCTCCCCCTCCAGGCGCTCCAGGCGCTCCCGCGAGGCCTGATCCTCTTCTTTCCGCAGGGCCTCCCGCTCCACCTCCAGCTGGAGGATGCGCCTCCGGAGCTCGTCCAGCTCCGTAGGCATGCTCTCCGCCTCCATGCGCAGGCGCGAGGCGGCCTCGTCTACCAGGTCAATAGCCTTGTCCGGCAGGAAGCGGTCGTTGATGTAGCGATGCGAGAGCGTGGCCGCCGCCACCAGGGCGCTGTCGCGGATGCGGATCTTGTGGTGCGTCTCGAACCGCTCCCGGAGCCCTCTGAGGATGGAGATGGTGTCCTCCACCGTCGGCTCGCCGACGAACACCGGCTGGAAGCGGCGCTCCAGGGCGGCGTCCTTTTCGATGTGCTTGCGGTACTCGTCCAGGGTGGTGGCGCCGATGCAGTGCAGCTCGCCGCGGGCCAGCATGGGCTTGAGCATGTTGGCCGCGTCCATGGCCCCCTCGGCCGCCCCGGCCCCCACCACGGTATGCAGCTCGTCGATAAACAGGACGATCTCCCCTTCGGAGTCGGCCACCTCTTTGAGCACCGCCTTGAGGCGCTCCTCGAACTCCCCGCGGTACTTCGTCCCGGCCACCATCCCCGCCAGGTCGAGCGCCACCACCCGCCGGTTCTTGAGCGACTCCGGGACGTCACCGCGCACGATGCGCTGGGCCAGCCCCTCCACGATGGCTGTCTTCCCTACCCCCGGCTCCCCGATCAGCACGGGGTTGTTCTTGGTACGGCGCGAGAGCACCTGCACCACCCGCCGGATCTCCTCGTCCCGCCCGATCACCGGGTCGAGCTTCCCCTTGCGGGCGTGCTCGGTCAGGTCGCGCCCGTAGCGCTCCAGGGCCTGGTACTTGCTCTCCGGATTGGCGTCCGTCACCCGCTGCCCGCCTCGCACCTCGGTGAGGGCGGTGTAGACCTTCTCGCGCGTGATCCCGAAACCGGCCAGCACCGTCTGCGCCGGCCCCTGCTCCCGGTCGTTCACAATGGCCAGGAAAAGATGCTCCGTGCTGACGTACTCGTCCGTCAGCCGGTTGGCCTCTTCGAACCCCGCCTGGATGATGCGGCGCAGCCGGGCCGACATGCTCACCTGGGTGCCCCCGTAGATCTTGGGCAGCCGGTCGAGCTCGGCGGACAGCCGGTTGAGCACCGCCGGTGCGGAGACGCCGAGCTGCTCCAGCACCCGGGGCACCACCCCCTCTTCCTGCTGGAGCAGCGCCACCAGCAGATGCTCCGCGTCTACCTGGCTATGGTTTCGCTCTTCGGCGATGCGCTGGGCGCCGAGGAGCGCCTCCTGTGCTTTCTCGGTGTACTTGTTGACGTTCATCGTTCACAACTCCCATTACGATGTGAGGGGCACCCTGACAGCTGTTCAACACCAGTCTGCACGGCACCAATAACTGATGATCGTTAGCGTTATCACTGAATTGCTTTACTGTGAAGAATCCCGCTGACCATGATGATGATCAACGAGACGGGGAGCACAAACGTCTCGTTCTTGCTCCCGTCCTTAGCGCCCGGCGCCCTTGAGGCTGTGCACATCGAACGCCGTCCGTGGAGCGCCACGAGGGAGCCTTCCTGCTACGTTGATTCTTGGGTGTGCTAGAGCCCCATGATCGTCCGATCGTTGGCCGGTTCACTCCCCACGGCGCGGGCCGGGTCGGACACCGGCCACCCCCAGGGCAGCTGCCCTGGGCAGCCTCGCTCACCTGGATTGATTGATGGTGCGCGCGGGCGGATCGACTGAAGGGCACCTCGCCTTACGCCATCCGCCCGCGCGCTCCCCAGGGTGCCAATAGAACCAGCGCCAGGGAGGCCGCCGTTGGGCGGACAAGCCGGCTTGTCCGGGGGCCCAAAATATTACCATCATGCACTTGTAGTGTCAAACCTGGCTGTTGGTTCTACGGTTCATCCTACACTTACCGAGCGCTGCCTTGGCTCCTCAAGGATGCTATGTCTTGGGGCCCCCATGGCCGGTGTCGTCATCCAGGCACCGGCCGGTAGCTGGAACCTCGGCGCCGCGGAGTGGGTGCCCCGAAACTCTCTCCCCATGAGGCGTGGCGCCAAACCTTCGCCTGGCCCGGCGGAGAGCAAAGGTAGTCTTCTCGTAGCGCTCTCTAGCTCCCTTCTTGTCTCGTTCCCAGGCGCGCTCTCGGGATTGCAAGACCTGGACCGCTGCGTCCCCCTCAGACGAATAGCCGGCGATTGGTGCAGTGGCGAGCAGGACCGACCCTGCGTTTGACCGGGCACGTCAGAAGGGTCACGCCGCCGAGCGCCATCTCGGCCTGCCGCCGCAGCTCCGGCCCAGGTGGCGCGTGACCCGCCCGGCCGGGGGACGGCGGGTGTGTACGCTGCGGGACAGACGGGGCCCCAGCAAGCGGGTATATGTGATGCTGGTTCGGGGTGTGATGCAGTGGGAGCGGGGCGGCAGCAGGGGCAGCTGGACACCCCATGCGGGCCAGGGAATGACATGAAAACGGCGAGCGCGAGCGGGGCGTGTGTGCTGGTGGTGGAGGACGACTCCACCATCCGCGACCTGGTGACGCAGGCCCTGGGGGACGAGGGCTATCAGGCCCTCGGCGCGCCCGACGGGGCGGCGGCCCTGGCCCTGCTGGGACGCCCGGGGGCGCCGCCGCCCGGGGCGATCTTGCTAGACCTCAAAATGCCCGGTATGGACGGCCACGAGTTCGCCGCCCGCTACCGCCGGCTGCCGGGGCCTCCAGCGCCCCTGATCGTCTTCACCGCGGCCGGTGGCCTGCAGGCGGCCATGTCCGCCGAACAGCTGGGGGCCAGCGGCTTCGTCACCAAGCCCTTCGAGCTGGATACCCTGCTGGCGGTCGTCGCCCGCACCGCGGGGCCGGCGGCCACGGCAGCGCGTCCCAACGGCAGCCTCCCCGTACTATCGGGCTGGGTCAAGGACGATCGCCGGCGCCACCTCCAACAGCTCCGCGCCGAGGTGAGCCGGGTGCAGGCGGCGCTACAGCGGGTGCAGGCCGAGACCCGGCGCCTGGCGGCCGTGGAAGCCACCCGGCGTCTGACGGCCGCGGAGACGAAGCAGGTGGCCACGGTGCGCCGGGAGAGCGAGGCCCTGCGCCTGGAGCTGGCACGGTTCCACGACCAGTTCCAGCGGCTCCGGGAGACGGGCACGGCCGGGCGGGCTCAGCCGGGCACCACGCCCTCTGCCGGCCCCAGCGGCCCCAGCGGGGGATCGGCCTCCCCGGGGATGATCCTGTAACACTCACAGTCCGCCCCCAGCAGACCGGCGCGGTGGAGGACGGTCACTTCCCCCGGACGGACACGGCGCGGTATGGTTTAGGAAAGCGCCAGCTCAATCGCTTCGTCGGCCATGGCGGCGAAGACGGTGGCTGCGATCCCCCAGGAGTCGAGCGCGCTGGCCATCGTGTGTCCGCCCTCGGCGAGGGCCTCACGCCGCCGGACATCCTGCGCCGCGGTCAGGGCCCAGTGCAGTCGCGTCGCCCCGGCCAGGGCCATCGTGGCGGTGAACCCCAGGCGCGCGTCGCCGGCCTGGCCCCGCCAATCAGAGGCGCGCAGCCCGTCGACATAGGCGGTGTAGAGGGTCTCGACGACGGCGGCCGAGGGGTACCCCCTGGGGCCCAGGAGCATGCCCAGGGCCAGGTCGGTCAGGTCGGCTCCGACGTTGCCGGTACTCAGCGCCGCCCAATCGAAGGCCACGGTCACCTCGTTCCCGTCCGGCCCCAGGCGGGCGCTCAGGTTCTGGCGGTGGGCGTCGCCATGGCGGAGCGTCTGCGGCGTGCGATCCAGCGCGTCCAGCAGCGCGGCCCGCCGGTCCCACAGCCGGCGCAACCTGGCCGGGAGGTCATTCGGGAATCGCCCGGCGATGAGGGGGTGCCGCCAGGTGGCGTCGTCCCAGAACAAGGCCAGGTTGTGCTCTTGCTCGGCCAGGGCAATGCGGCGCCGAAAAAAGTCTTGCCCCAGCCAAGGCGCCTCGGGCAGGGGTCGCCGCTCGGGATAGGCCCCGCCGAGCTCCCCCAGGTGCCGCGCGGCCAGGACGTAGCGCGACTCCGGCCAGACCGGTCCGGCCTCGTCCGGCACGTCCTCCAGCCACAGCCACACCTCCTCGGGGGTTGCTTCTTCCGCCAGGACACAGCGCGGCGCCGCCAGGCCGCCGGGGAGGTCGACAAGCAGGCCGCTCTCGTACGCCAGGGGCTCGCGCCGCCAGTAGGCCCAGTGGCGTGGGTCTCGCGCCGCGCCCGCGTAGCGCGTCTCGGAGGGCGGGCGCACCACCTTGACCACCAATGACCAGGGCGCCTCGCCCCCGCCGCCCAGCCGGGCAACGCCGTGGAGGCGCATCAGGGCGCCCGTGGCGACCCCCAGGGTCACCCCCAGGCCCTCGCCCCACCACACCGGCACGATGGCGACGGATCGCCCCAGCGCCCGCTCTGCCGCCTGCGCCACACGGGGCGTGTCCAGCGCCTGCAGATAATCGGGGGCCCTTGCCTCGCCCACGTCTCACTCCGCCACCGGATTATGCGGCCGCTCACCCCCCTGTTTCAGCCTACGTGACCCCCTCCCGCAAGCACCACCGCCGGCCTGATCAGCCGCCCGACGACATCCCCACAGGCGCCGCCAGGCCCGTCCCGGGTATCCTCACTCTGGGCCAGGGGAGCGGGTGCGGACGATCGCCGGGTCTCCCGCGACCGGCGGTCGTCCGGGTATGCTGACTCGGGCAGGGGAGAGCTGACACATGGTAGGGCAAAGCCATGTCTGCTCCCGCCGGCGCTGGCGTTGAGGGCGCCCGACTTGCTGCCGGCCATCACGCCATGAACGGCAATCCCCTTTGCCAAAGACCCACTGCAGACGCACGCTGAGGAGATGAGCATGAGCACTGCCCCCGAAACCGCCAGTCCTGTGGTAGACGACGACACCTTCCGCGAGGTCATGGCATACGTGCAGCCCCGCCCCGAAGAGATGAGCTGGGCCTCCATCGCCTGGCAGACCGACCTCTGGGAAGCGCGGCGCCTGGCGGCGGAGCAGGGAAGGCCCATCTTCCTCTGGGCCATGAATGGGAATCCCCTGGGATGCGTTTGAAATAACGGAGTGGCGAGCCGTGCGCTCGCCTTCGCCGACCCAGAGGTGATCCGCCTGGCCTCGGAGGCGTTCGTCCCGCTGGCGGAGAACTGCTCCCCGCTCCAGACCCAGCGCGACGCCAAGGGGGAGTTCTTCCGCCTGGTGGCGGAGCAGGGGCATTACGCCGGGCGCGCCGCGCCCAGCGCGACGCGGCAGGGACAGTATGCCTTTACGGCAGACGGGCGGCTCCTCGCCTCCATCAACACGCGCGAGGCGGAGCCGATGGTGGGCATGCTCAGCCGGGCGCTGGCTCGGTGGCAGGATCTGACCGGCGCCGGCGCCGCGGGCGAGTCCTCGGACAGCGGACCGGGGGACTACGAGCGCGATCCGCGCCACCCCTCGTTCTACCCCCAGGGTGGCCTGGTCTTGAAGCAGACGCTGCGTGACCTGCCCCGCCCGGAGGGGCACCCCAGCCCCCAGACAAGGCCACAGGCGATCAACTTCGACTACGCCTGGTTCCGCGCCGACGAGGTGCAGGGATTCCTGCCCCAGCCCCTGGAAGTGGGACAGAAGCGGGAGCTACCGCCGGGGATCGTGCGCCGGCTGGCGCGCTTCCACCTCCTGGACAGCGTGCGGGGCGAGACGCCCCCCTGGCGCGATGAGGACGTCAAGTCGGCGCAGATGGGCGCGGAGATCGCCGGCATCGACGGCTCGCGCGTGCACCTGCGACTGGACGGGGCCGTACGCTGCAGCCAGAGCGGGACGTGGGCCATTCGCCCCTTCCAGGACCGGAAGGAGGGGATGACGCGCGGGTATGACTGCCGGCTCCTCGGCCAGCTGACCTACAACACCGAGAGCGGCGCATTCGAGCGCTTCGACCTGGTGGCCATCGGGGAGCGCTGGGGCGGAACCGAGCACAACGCCCGCTTCGACGATCTCTCGCCGGCCCCCATGGCCGTCGTCTTCCAGAAGGCAGGGGACACGCCGGCCGACCGGACGCCCCCACACGCCAACCTCTGGGAGTACTTCGACATTCCTCCCCAGGAGCGCCCCAAGTAAGCCCCCGGGCATGACCCCTCACAGCCCCTCCCGGTTCCTATCAACCGAACCAGGAGGGGGATTGTCAAGGTAACTGGTTGGCGCGGGAGCGCGGGTGTGCCGTAGGACTCGGCGATGCACGAGCCGTCCGCCCTCTACAAACGTCATCGCTTTCCCAGGGAGCTCATCAGCCACGCGGTGTGGCTCTACTACCGCTTCCTCGTAAGCTACCGGGATGTCGAAGAGGCTGCTGGCCGAGCGCGGGATCGCCGTGAGCTATGAGACGATCCGGCAGTGGTGTCAGAAGTTCGGGCGGCCCTTCGCCGACGGGGTGCGCCGGCGCCGTCCCCGCCCCGGCGACAAGTGGCACCTGGATGAGGTGCAGCTCAAGATCAACGGCCGCAAGCACTGGCTGTGGCGGGCGGTCGACCAGGAGGGCGTCGTCCTTGACATCCTGGTGCAGGAGCGTCGCAATCAGGAGGCGGCCGAGACCTTCCTCCGGCGCGTGGTCGACGGGCACGGGTACCAGCCACGGGTCGTCATCACCGACAAACTGGCCAGCTACCCTCCTGCCCTGCGCGCGTGCTACCAGGAGTGGAGCACCGGCACAAGGGACTGAACAATCGGGCGGAGAACTCCCACCGGCCCACCCGCCGACGAGAGCGAGCGCTCCAGCGCTTCAAATCACCGGCGCACGCCCAGCAGTTCCTCGCTCCCTTCGGCCCGATCTCCGACCACTTCCGCCCCCGCCGGCACCGCCTCCCTGCCCCCGAGTACCACCAGCTGCTGCAGACCCGCTTCGCCACGTGGCGTGAGGTCGCGGGCCTTCCGGCCGCCGCGTGAGCACCGGCGGGCCGGAAGGCCACGCCCTCAACGGCTACTCGCCGCCGCCAGCAGCGATAAGTTGACAATGCCAAGCTAGCCGTTATATTGACGTCTGTCAATATACCAACGCGCGGCGATGGGAGATCGTGGGGTGGGCGCGGTGTGTTATAAGCCGGCCCATCGCTCCGCCACAGCACTCAGGGAGGCCGAGAGAGACAGGTGATGCAGGAGAGGCAGGCAGAACCGGCAGGGGAGCAGATAACGAGGCACGTCGTCGGCGTGGCCGAGCGCCTGGCGCCCTACCGCAACGTCGTCGTGCAGCTGTGGAATGAGGTCTCCACCGAGTGGGAGGGCCTGCTCCGGGCCGTCAACGGGACCGACCCGCAGCGCCGCGTCACCAGCTCCCCCGGCGTGGCCAACGTCCTCGGTAGCGACGAGCACAACGCCGCCATGGATCTACTCACGCCCCACACCGTGCGCCGCAGCGCGGAGCGCCCGTTCTGGGAGGTGGCCCCCGAGCAGGTGGCGTCGCTCATCGCGCGCTGGAACAAGCCGGTGATCGGGGGGACCGCTGCCGGCGGGGGCACCACCCTGGAGCAACGACCATCGCCGAGGGACAGCCGTGAGTGGACCGGGTGACATCAGTTCCCCGCGGTCACACTCCCCGCAGTACGCCCTGATTGCCGACGACTTGACCGGGGCGCTGGACGCCGGGGCCGGCTTTGCCCGCGCCGGCCTGCGGACGTCCCTCCCATTCTCTGGCCGTCCCGCCGACGCCGGCGAAGCCGACGTCATCCTGATCAACACGGAGACGCGTGAGCTGGACGCCCCCACGGCGCGGGGGGCCGCGGGGGCCGCGGCTGGGGCGCTGCGGGCGGCCGGTATCCCGCGCGTCTACAAGAAGATCGATAGCGTCTTGCGTGGCCATCCGGGCCCGGAGCTGGCGGCCGTCCTGGAGGTCTACGGTGGCCGGGCCCTCGTTGCCCCGGCCTTTCCGGCGCAGGGGCGTACGACGGTAGACGGAATCCAGCGCCTGGGCGGGCAGCCGGTCACTGCCTACGGCGGCCGGGTGGCCGTCGCCCTGGGTGAGGCCGCCCCTTGGAGCGACGTGCGGGATGCCTCGACGGACGAGGATCTGGCGCGCCTGGCCGGCGGAGGGGCGGCGGGCGACCAGTATCGCGTCTGGTGCGGCGCGGCCGGGCTGGCGGCCCAGGCCCCCCGGGCGCTGGGCCTCATCGGGCGCGGCCTCCGGCCGCCGATCCGACCACGTGCCAAGCGCGTCCTGGTGATCGCCGGCACCATCCACCCGGCTACCAGGGACCAGGTCGGCGTGCTGGTGGAGTCCGGCTGGCCCCATCTCCTCCTGCAGCACGAGACGGCCACAGATGCGACCGGATCCGCACCGCTACGCCAGGCGCTCGCGCAGCTCCTCTCGCAACACGCCGGCGTTGTTGTATCGTTCTTCACCGGCTTCTCCGCTGCCGCTGGAACCACGGGTGGAACCATGCACGGGAAGAGCGGTGCCGCCGGGGGCGCGGCGCTCACGGCGTCTCCCTCTGCGGTGGTAGCGGCCCTCGCCGCCCTGGCCGGGACGCTCACGCTGCAACCCGGCCTGGGGCTGGTCGTCACCGGGGGCGAGACGGCGCTGCACGTCTGCCGGGGCCTGGGAGCGACTGCCATCCACGTCACGGGCGAGGCAGCGCCGGGCATCCCTCTGGGGGTGCTGGCGTTGCCACACGGGGAGCTGGCCATCGCCACCAAGTCCGGCGGCTTCGGCGGGCCGGACGCCTTGCAGACGGCGGCCGCCGCGCTACGAGAAGGATGACGGCCCTGCGCCGCCACATGTGGGCTTGTCGAAGTCGGTCCTGGACGGCCGGGTCACGCACCGGGGGTGAAGAGTGAGCGCAGTGGGCACCGTCGCATGTCGCGTCCTCTACGCCGAGCCGCTACCGGAAGATCTTCAAGGCATCGTGGGGGAGGAGCTACCGGAAGAATGGCAGCTGGACGTCGTCCCGACGAGGGACCGAGAGGCCCTCTTGCAGCTGGCCGGTGGCGCCGACTTCCTCGTGGCCGCGACAACGCCGATCGATCGTGAGGTGCTCGCCGCCGCGCCAGGGCTGCGCCACGTGCAGCACCAGGGGGTGGGCTACGACAACATCGACGTGCCGGCCTGCCGGGAGCGCGGGATCAGCGTCTCGCTCACGCCGGAGGGAACTACCACCGGGGTGGCCGAGCACACCTTCCTGCTCATCCTGGCGCTGTACAAGAACCTGCGCCGGGCGGAGGCCCAGCTGCGCGCCGGGGGCTGGCCGGTGTGGGAGCTGCGCTCGCGCAGCTTCGAGCTCTCCGGCAAGACGCTGGGACTGATCGGCTTCGGGCGCATTGGGCAGGCGGTGGCCAGGCGCGCCGCCCCCTTTGAGGCGGACGTGCTGTATTACGATCCTTTCCCGCCCCCCCCAGAAGTGGAGCAGGCCCTCGGCGCCACTAGTCGGACGCTCGACGACCTCCTGCGGGAGGCCGATATCGTCAGCCTGCATCTCCCCCTGAGCGCCCAGACGCGCCACATCATCGGGGCGCGCGAGCTGAGGCTGATGAAGCCCAGCGCCATCCTGCTCAACACCGCCCGTGGCCCGCTGGTAGACGAGCCGGCGCTGGTGCATGCCCTTACCAGCGGGAAGATCGCCGGCGCCGGGCTCGACGTCTTCGAGCAGGAGCCAGCGGCCGCGGACAACCCGCTCCTGGGCCTGGAGAATACAGTGGTCACGCCGCACATCTCCGCCGGAACGGCCGACGCCTTCCGCACCAAGATGCGCGCCGTGTTCGCCAATCTACGACGGGTGGCGCGGGGCGAGACGCCCATCAACCAGGTGCCGGGCTAGACCCAGGCTCTAGACCCAGGGCCGGGCGCAGGAGACGTACTCGGTCAGCGCTTGCCCAGGGATCGGGTGAGGGCCAGTAGTCCCACCAGGAGCACGACCGTCATCACCACCTGCACCACCTGCGCGATCAAGGTCACGGCCTGTGCCACGGCCACCACCAGGGAGTCAGCTGCGGGCGCAGCCAGTGCCGTGGCGGTGGCGACGGCGTTGGGATCCATAGGGTGGCCCCCAGGGTAGCACGGCCTGCCGCCGGCCGGCGTCAATCGCTGCCTGGCGCCCGGGCGCCGGCGAGCTGCGCCGCCAGCACCGTTGCCTGGATCATCGAGATTGGGCGGGCGATCCCTTTCCCGGCGATGTCGAAGGCCGTGCCGTGATCAACGGAGGTCCGCACGAGAGGCAGCCCCAGGCTGACGTTCACCCCCTCGTCAAAGCCGACCATCTTGATGGCGATGTGGCCCTGGTCATGGTACATCGCCACCACGCCGTCGAATTGCCCGCGGCTGGCGCGGGCGAAGATGGTGTCCGGGGGCCAGGGGCCGCTGAACTCCCAGCCCTGGGCCCGGGCCTGCTCCACCGCCGGGGCGATTACCTCCCGGTCCTGCCTCCCGAAGAGGCCCTGCTCCCCGGCGTGGGGATTGAGGCCGGCGACGGCGATCCGGGGGCGCTGCAGGCCCAGCCGGCAGAGCGTCTCCTGCGCCAGGCCGAACACCGTCGCCAGCCGGGCGGCGGTGACAAGACCCGGCACCCGCTCCAGGGCCACATGCGTTGTGACGTGAATGACGCGCAGGTTGCCGGTCACCAGCATCATGGCCGCCTCGCGCGACCCGGTCCGCTCGGCGAGCAGCTCGGTGTGGCCGGCGTAGTGGAACCCCGCGCTATTCATCGCCTCTTTGTTCAGGGGGGCGGTGACGATTCCGGCCACCTGGCCGCACATGGCCAGGTCGATGGCTCGCAGTACATAGGCCACGGCGGCGCGCCCGGCGATCGGCGAGACCTCCCCCAGGGGCAGGCGCTCGACCGTTGCCCCCAGGGCCTCGTCCGGATCCATGACCCCGACCGCGCCGGTCTGGGAGGGTCTCTCGGCGGGGTGGGACACCGGGACGGTGCGGAGATCCACGCCACACAGCCTGAGGGCCCGATCCAGGACGGCGGCGCTTCCCACCACCAGCGGGCGGCAGACTGCACGCACCTCCGGCGCGGCCACTGCCCTGGCCACCACCTCGGGGCCTATCCCCACGGGGTCGCCCATGGTCAAGGCCAGCACCGGCAGGCTCATGTCTTTCACTCCAGATGACAGGATACCGTCCCGTCAGCCGTCTAGCCCCAGGAGTAGCGCCGTGCTGCCCGCCGCGGCCCTGCCGTCGAGTCCCCTGCTGCCGGTTCAGCCGTCTAGCCCCAGGAGTAGCGCCGGATTGCGACGGCACATGACGTCCAGCTCCGGCTCGCCAATGCCGGCCCCGGCCAGCTCGGTCATGTATTCCGCCAGGCCGTCCGGCCAGGTTGGATTCTCCGGCTGTCCCAGGTCGGAGGCGACGACGGTGCTTTCGGCGCTCAGGGCGCGGATGGCGGCTGCATTCGCCGGGGCGTTGCGCGTGTACCTTCCATCTGCCGGCTGGGCAAAGACCCGCTCCAGGAAGGCCCCCTGGGCGGCCAGCGTCCGCTGCTGATCGAGAGACAGCCCGGTGACGCTGTGCTCGCAGTGCTGCACCAGGATTCGCCGCACCCCCAGGGCTCGCGCCGCCGGCACCACCGCCATGACTTCGGCCGCGCTGATGTGGCCGGTGCATAGGAGCAGGTCGCGCGCGGCCACTACCTCCAGCACCGCGCCCAGGGCGGCCGAGATGTGACCCCGCGCGTCCAGCATGGCGATGCCGTCGTCCGAGCCGCGCGCGTCGGGAGCCCCGTGCTCGTGGCGCAGATGATTGCCGGCCGAGTAGGTGGGGAGCCACACCGCCCGCCCGCCAAAGGCCACCGCTGCCTCCACGGCCTGGGGATTGAGCCCCCCGACGGAGGCGTTGAGCACCACTCCACCATAGATCGGCGCCCCGGGGAGATGCAGGCGGACGAGCGCCGCCCGGTCGGCGGTGGGGAGGAGGTGATTCTTGAGCAACACGCCGGCCATGCGCCGCTCCACGGCCGCGCGCGCCACGCCCAGGTCGTCGACGCTCCGCTGCCGGACGTCCGGTGCGGTATGCAGGTGCAGGTCGACGACCCCCTCTAGTTCCACATCCCCTCCGCGATCGTTTCCGCACTGCCTTGCGCCCCCCGCCCCCCGCCGGTGGTGGGGGGACGCAGTGACGCCCCGGCATGGTATCCTACCCAGTGCTGTATACCGTATGCAGTTATGTGGTACGCGGACGTCGTCAGGTCAGGTGACGCCACGTGAACTCGGCCCTGCAGGGGCATTACGACCTCCCGCCCAGCGTGGCGAGCTTTGTCGCCGACGCCATCGAGGCTTCTATCCTCGACGGGAACATCGCCCCTGGGACTCCCTTGCTGCAGCTGGATCTAGCGGCCTCATTTGGCGTCTCGCGCGTCCCGGTACGTGATGCCCTGGCCATCCTGGAGCAGCGGCACCTCGCCGTCCGCGTCCCCCGCAAGGGCGTGATCGTCCGCCCGATCACGGCGCAGAGCGTGCGTGACGTCTTCGCCGCCCGGCGGGTGCTGGAAACGGAGATCACCCGCCTGGCCGGCCCCCGCATGTCACGCTCGGACGTGGCTGCGCTGGACGAGATCGTCGACCGGCAGCGCGGGGCCTCGCTGGCCGGCGACCTGGCGGCCACCCGCACCGCCGACCGCGAGTTCCACGCCACCGTCTGGCGCGCCTGCGGTAACCAGGTGCTGGAAGAGCTGGTGGAGACAGTGTGGCGGCGGGCGCTGCAGGCGCGAGGCTATGGCCACCGTACGCCCGGCTGGAGCGACAGGTCGATCGCCCGCCACGAGCGGATCGTGGCCGCGCTGCGGGACGGCGACACCCCGGCGGCCATCGCCGCCGCCGTGGCTGCGGTGGACGCCGCCGAGTCCGAGATCCTGGCGGCGCTGCCCGCCCGGCATCACAGCACCGAGAGTGGATCACGCGAGCGGCATGGTGACCAGTGCAACGCCTGAGGCCCCCCGGTACATCGAAGACGGCCCCTGTCCCGGCGCCACCTGGGAGCAGCGATCGCCCCGGGACCTGGGCCTTGACCGCACGCAGCTCGAGGCCCTGGCGGGACACGTCCGGGGGCGGGGCTGCCTCGTCCGCGGCGGCTATCTGGCCTACACCTGGGGCGAGTACACGCAGAGCGGCGACCTGGCCTCGGCGCGCAAGCCGATCATCAGCACGCTGCTGCTGATGGCGGTGCAAGACGGGCTGATCGGGAGTGTCGAAGACCCCATCGCCGAGTTCGCGCCCCGCCTCCGGGAGCTGAACGGAGGCAAGGACGCCGGGATCACCTGGCGTCATCTCGCCTCCCAGACCAGCGGCTATGGGTGGAGCGAGGCCCCGGGGGCAGCCTGGTCGTACAACGACTACGCCCTGGCCCTCTACTTCGACACCCTGTTCCACGGCGTCTTCAAGCAGGACGCCACCGCAGTGCTCCAGAGCCGGCTGGCCGTTCCGCTGCAGTTCGAAGTCCCGGCGCATTTCAACGCCCTCGCCGGCCGCGAGCGCCGCCCCGGGCGCATCGCCATGTCCCCGCGGGACAACGCCCGCTTTGGCCTGTTCTATCTCCGTGGCGGCGCCTGGCACGGCCGGCAGCTCCTGCGGCGCGACCTGATCGATCTCGCGCTGACCGGCGTTGTCCCTGCCGATCTATCGGCGACGGAGGGGATCGACACCCCCATGCTGCCGGGGCAGCCGACGCACGGGGGCGGCAAGCGCACCAACGATCGCGGACCCGGCCAGTACAGCTTCAACTGGTGGCTCAACCTCCCGGACCGGCACGGCAACTTGCTCTTCCCTGATGCCCCGACCGACGCCTACGTCGCCATCGGGCTGGGGATGACCCGCGGTCTGTGGGTGATCCCCAGCCTGGATGTGGTGGTGTCTTGGCAGGGGGCCAGCTGGCCGGAGGATGACAAGGTCAATCCGGGCAAGATGGGCTCGGTGCACAACGTGGCCGCCCGCCTGATCGCCGCGGCTGTGCGTCGCTAGCGTTGCGCCGGTATGTCCGTACGGTGCCCCTTTCGGTGTGCTCTGGCCCCCCGCAGCGCGAAGGTACCGGCCGCCCTGGACGACGCCCAGCGCGCCTCCCAGGAGCTGCTCAACCGCAAGGTGTAAAGGACGCCAGAGTGACGCAGTACCGTATTGCCCTCGTCCCCGGCGACAACATCGGCAAGGAAGTCACCGCCGAAGCCCAGAAGGTGCTGGCGGCCGCCGCCGGGAGGCGAGGTCTGACGCTGGAGTTCCAGGCCTTCCCCTGGGGGGCGCAGCACTACCTGGATCACGGGCTGGTCATGCCGGAAGATGGCGTCGATCAGCTCCGTCCGTTCGACGCCATCTTCCTTGGCGCCATGGGCGATCCGCAACGCGTCCCGGACCGCATCCTCTCCTGGGGTTTCACCCACAAGGTGCGTCGCGCCTTCCGGCAGTACATTAACCTCCGTCCGGTGCGCCTGTGGCCCGGCGCGCGCTCGCCGCTGGCCGCCCCGGGCGTCATAGACATGGTGATCGTGCGTGAGAACGGTGAGGGGGAGTACAGCAACATCGGCGGCTCGCTGTATGCGGAGCAGGACGAGGAGCTGGCCATACAGACCAGCGTCTACACCCGCCAGGCCGTTACCCGGCTGATGCGCTACGCGTTCCACCTGGCGCGCGGGCGCCGCAAGCACCTGACCTCGATCAGCAAAGCGAACGCCCTACCGTACGGCATGGTGCTGTGGGACACCGTCTTTGAGCAGGTCTCGGCCGAGTTCCCGGACGTGCACACCCGCCGCCTGAACGTCGACGCGGCGGCCATGTTCTTGATCAACCGACCGGCAGACGTGGATGTGATCGTCGCCAGCAACCTCTTCGGCGATATCCTCTCCGACGAGGCTGCCGCCGTGGCTGGGGGCGTCGGGCTGGCCCCGGGAGGGAACATCAACCCGGAGGGCGAGCATCCCAGCATGTTCGAGCCCATCCACGGCTCGGCGCCGGACATCGCCGGCCAGGGGATCGCCAACCCGCTGGCGGCCATCCTCGCCGGGGCGATGCTCCTGCGCCACCTGGGCCAGGGCGCCGCCGGGGACGAGATCGAGAGGGCGGCGGGGGAGCTCCTGCGTCGGGGCGACGTGCGCACGCCAGACCTGGGTGGCACCAGCCGCACCGCCGAGGTAGGGGATGCCGTCTGCGCCATGCTGGCGCGGGTGGAGGTGCCGGCGTGACCCTGTCTGTAACCCCCGGCACGCCTTCGGGCCTCTCCTGGAATGGCCAGCCGCTGGAGGTCTGGGGCGTGCGCGTCGCCAGCGCCGCGGCCAGGGATGCCTGGACGGACGCCTTGATCGGCCAGCTTGATAGCTACAACTGCTATGGGGTGAACGCCCTGACCGTCTTCTACCAGGGCTCGTCCGGCGGGAGCTTGCAGGCCTTTTCGCCGGATGGGCGGGAGGTAGACGCCGGTGTGCGCCGGCGGATGGAGCGCCTGATCCAGGAAGCGGCCTCGCGACGGATGATTGTGGTGGCCGGCATCTTCTACCAGGCCCAGGCGTGGCGCCTCGACCCGGAGAATGGCCCCTGGCTGGAGAGCCGCGAGGCATATCTACGAGCGGCTGAAACGGTGACCCGCCAGCTCCAGCCGTTTGACAACGTGATCGTCAACGTCGTCAACGAGTTCAACGTGGGGAGCTGGCAAGGCTGCCCCTTCCCGGCCAACACCGTGGACGGCGTGGCCGAGCTGTGCGCTGCCGTCAAGCGGGCCGATCCACGGCGCCTGGTGGGAGGGGGCGGCGTGCATCGCGGCCCGCTTGACGCGGGGAACGTGCCCCTCAGCACGCGTCCCGAGCTTGACCTGGTGCTGTTTGACTGGCACGGCACGTCCGAAGAAGCCGTCGCGGCCTACCGCGCCGCCGGCAGCGACAAGCCATTGATGAACGTCGAGGTCTTCGGCGGCCAGGGGCAGGGGTTCGCCGAGGTAGACGACGGCCCGGCGCCGGGCCAGAACCTGTCCTGGCCCGGCTGGGGCCGAAGCACCCCGCGACAGGCCCCCCCGGGCCGGCGGCGGCTACAGGGCGTCTTCCCACCCGGCCGGATCGAGGGCACCCACAAGGGCAAGCAAGACTTCCTGGCCGAGGTGGCGTTTGCCGCGCGCACCCCCGGCTTCTCGCTCTTTGGCCACTTCCCCGGCTGGTACCAGGGCCCCTCGCGGGATGCCTCGTTCGACAATCGCTTCGACCTGGGCGGCCAGGGGACGCCCGAGGATCCCGGGATCCGCTGGTACTTCAAGGCGGTGGCGCAAGCGCGTGCAGACAGACCTCAAGCACGTGCGGACATACCTAAGGAGGAGCAAGCACGCCGATGAACGTCACCCGCCGTACTATCGTTCGCTGGGGCGTCCCGGCAGGCCTCGCGGTCTCAGGGGGCACGCTGGCCGCCTGCGGCGCCGGCGCCCAGGGGCCCGGAGGCGCCCCGGGGGACTCGGCCGCCGAGGCGGGGCGTCCGGCGCGCCCCAACGTCACGTTGGAGTACTGGAGCCGGTGGGGGCCCCCGACGTCGGAAGTTGAGGACAGGCGCGTCGCCGAGTGGATGACCGCCAATGCCCCCACCAAGGTGGAGCGCACCTCCATCGACCCGTACATCGATAAGCTCAACGCCGCCTTTGCCGGGGGCGCCGGGCCGGACGTCTATACGGTGGGGGGGAGCGGGATGCCCAACTTCGCCAGTAAGGGCGCCGCCCTCCAGCTGGGCGGCTACCCCGCGGTGCAGAAGGAAGTGCCGGACTTCTTCCCCGCCACCATCGAGGCCAGCAAGTACCAGGGTAAGCACATCGCCATGCCGTACATCCTGGACGTGCGGGCGATGATCTATCGCAAGGACTTCATGCGCGACGCTGGCCTCGACCCGGACCGCTTTCCGGACACCTGGGAGCAGTTCCGCGACGCCGCGCGGCGCCTGACCAAGCGTGACGGCGGGGCGCTCCAGCGCGCCGGGTTCGACGTCCCCAAATCCGGCTGGAACGCCCATGACCTGTTCATGCTCCTGACCGAGATGGGCGGCGAGCGCGTCTTCTCGCAAGACCTCTCCCGGCCCACCTTCACCGGCCCGGCCGGTCGCCAGGCCCTCCAGCTGATGGTAGACCTGGTGAACAAGGACCAGGTGGACGGCTTTGACCAGCCCAGGCCCCCGTCTGGGAGCAACGGCATCGTGGCCGGCACACAGGCGGTGGTCTGGGCGTCGGCCGGCCCGGTCAACGTCGCCCGGCGCGTGGCGCCGGAGCTGCTGGGGCAGATCGGCAGCTCCCCCATCCCCAGGCTGGCCCAGCGCTGGACGCTCCTGGGCGGGACGTGGCTGATGGTGAACAGCAAGCCCAGGGACGTCAATGGCTCGGTAGACCTGATGCTCTACCTCACAGCCGCCAAGCATGCCGACGACATCACGTCGGTCCAGAACGCCGTACCCCCGCGCAAATCCGGCGCCACCTCCCCCTACGTCACCGATCCGCTGATCAAGACCTTCTACGACGCCGTGTCGCACGCCTGGGCCTACCCCAACCATGCCTTGTACACGGACATCCGCGAGGTCATCGTCAGGGAAGTGGCGGCGGCGATCAAGCAGGAGAAGGGCGTCCAGGCGGCCCTGGACGACGCCGCACGGGGGACGCAGGAGTACCTCGACCGCCGATGATCCGTCTGGCCTTGCTCGGGGCCGGCTACGCCGGCCGCATCCAGCTCCAGGGCTGGCGGACCATTCCCGGGGTGCAGGTGGTGGGCCTGTGGAATCGCACCACGGAGCGGGCCCACGACCTGGGCCGGGAGTTTGACGTCCCCGTCTACCAGGACGTGGAGGCCCTCATCGCCCGCCCCGACGTGGACGCGGTAGACGTCGCCACCGTCTTCGAGACGCATCGGGATCTGGCTCTCAAGGGAGCGGTGGCCGGCAAGCACGTACTGTGTCAGAAGCCCCTGGCGCCCACCTATGAGGACGCGGCGGCCATCGTCGACGGCTGCCGGCGGGCCGGCGTGCGCCTGATGGTGAACGAGAACTGGCGCTGGCGCCCCTGGTATCGCGCCGTCCGCGCGGTGCTCGACCGCGGGGCGCTGGGCCGCCCGTTCGCCCTGCGATTGAGCCTGCGTACCGACGCGGCCGTGGCCACGCCGGATCGGCCGCCCGATCGGCTCTTCGCACAGCAGCCGTTCATGCGCACGATGGATCCGCTGATCATGATGGAGATCGGCCCCCACCACTTCGACGTCGTCCGCTACCTCTTCGGCGACCCCGGCGGCGTCTACGCCCGCTCGCTGCGGGTGTCTCCCCATATCGCCGGGGACGACGTGGCCGTGGCCCTGCTGGAGTACCCCGACCGCAGCGCCATTGTGGAGCTCTCCTGGCACGCCATTGGCTACACCGCCGACCGCGAGAAGCGCCTGCACCCTGATGAGCTGCTCATGGAAGGCACCGAGGCCAGCCTGGTGGTGCCGGAGGACGGCCAGGTCCGCCTCGCCTCCCGCGACGGCCGGCGTGAGGTGGTGCCGGTAGACACCACTGACGGCTATCGCCGCAGCTGGCGTGACGCCCTGGCCCACTTCGCGGCCTGCCTGGAGTCGGGGGCGCCGTTCGAGACCCCCGGCGAGCACAACCTGGAAACCTTGCGGCTGGTATTCGACGCCTACGAGTCCGCTCGCTCGGGGCAGCCGGTGCGCCGGGGAGCGCCGGCTGCCCTGCCGGCCGGAGCCCCGGGCTAGGTCTCCAGGAGACCTGCCGGTCAAGGCCGCCGATCGTCTCCCGGCCCGACGCGGCGTCGACGCCCGCCGTCGCCTCTACTGGGACGCCGGGCCCGTGGCCGCCGCTACGGCGTCGGGAGCTTCACCACGCTGCGCGTGTCGCTCGCCTCGTAGAGCGCCAGGATCACGTCCACGGCAGTGCGCGCGGACTCCCCGGTGATGAACGGGTCGCGGTCCTCGTCGATGGCCTCGATCAGGTCGCGGGCGTGGAAGTCGTGCCCCTGCGGCGCCGCCAGCTGGTCGGCCGTGACCGCATCCGTTCCCCGCGGGGCGATCAGGTGGGAAAGGTCGACGTCCTGGCCGTTGCGCTCGATGAGCGGCTGCGCACCGCCGAGGATGACGTTGCCCTCCGTGCCGTGAATCCCGATGTGACCCGGGAGCCCCTTGCGCGACGAAGAGGTGGCGAACAGCACCTGGCCCAACGCCCCGTTGGCGAAGCGCAGCGAGCCGACGATGGTGTCCTCGGCCTCGATATCGCGCGCCAGATGATCCCAGAAGCCGGCGACCTCCACCACCGGCTGGCCCACCAGCCAGAGAAGGAGATCCATGGCGTGCACGCCCTGGTTCATCAGGCAGCCCCGGTCGAGGGCGATCGTCCCTCTCCAGTCGGCGGTGAGGTAGTACTCCGGCGCGCGGTACTCCTTGCCCGAGAGGTCGGCGTAGAGCACGCGCCCCAGCTCCCCCTCGTGGATCATGCGGCGCACTTCCTGGTTAAACACGCTCGTGCGTCGCTGGAAGACGCAGCCTAGCTTTACGCCCGCCTGGCGTGTCGCCTCGATGGCGGCATCCATCTTCTGGCGCGTGATGTCCAGGGGCTTCTCCGAGAGGACGTGCTTGCCTGCCTGGGCCGCACGCTGGATGATCTCGGAGTGCAAGCCGCTGGGGACACAGACGCTGATCACGTCTATGTCCTCGCGCCCCAGGAGCTCGTCCAGGTTCGTCGTCGCCAGCTCCGCGCCGAACTGCTCGGCGAGCTTCTCCGCACGTTCCCCGATGACGTCACAGACCCCGATCAGCTGCGCCCGCTCCCCGTTTGCCAGCACCGACTTGGCGTGGTTGGGGGCGATCACGCCGCAGCCCACGATCCCCCAGCCGTACGTCTTCCTGGTCATCAGATGTCCTCTCTGCAGCTCCGTCGTAGCTCACAGCGTCTCGCAGTAGGCGCGCCACTTCAGCAGGCCCGTTTCTGGGGCTTCCGTCTCGTTTATCTCGTACTCCAGGGCGATGTCCCCACCATACGCGGCCCGATCAAGCTCGTCCAGGAGCCATCGGGCGTCGATCTCCCCCTGGCCCAGGTGGACGCGCTGCCACGAGCCGTCCGCCGCCCGCCGCCCATCCTTGAGGTGGACGTGGGTCACGTGGTCCTTTAACGTTTCCCAGGCGGCCTTGTAGTCCACGCCGTGTTGGGCGCAGTTGCAGGGGTCGTACAGCACGCCGAAGTGCCGGGAGCCGACCTCCCGACAGAGCTCCACCATCGCCGGGGCGTCAGACGAGAGGCCCCCGTGCGTCTCGATGCCCAGATACAGGCCGCGCTCCTCGGCCTCGGCGGCCACTCGGCGGAAGAACGGGATGAGGGCGAAACCCGTCTCCCGGCTGCGGTCCTTCCCGGGATGGATGCGCAGCGAACGCGCGCCCAGGCGCACGGCGGCCTCCATACCGCGCCGCGCCGTGTCCAGTTCCGCCTCCGTCTCCTCTTCAGTGGCCGGCAACGGGCGCCCGTAGTAGGTGCCCAGATTGGCGACGCGCACGCCGCTGGCATGCGCCGCCGCCTCTATCTCTCGTACTTGACCATCGTCGGGCGCGGGTGGAAAGTGCGGCTCGGCGCCGAGCAGATCGACCTTGGCAAAACCGGCGTCGGCGATCACTCGCAGGGCCTCGCCCAGGGGGCGCTTGCGCAGGGGGATAGAGCAGACGGAAATGCGGCTGAGATCCATGGATTGCTCGTGGGTACCTCCGGGGGCATAGGGTATAGCAGGGCATCGCTTCCACGACAGGGCCCGCATTGCCTGAGACGGCCCCACCGCGCAGGGTAACGTAAGCCATGCTCCGGCCAGGAGCAGAAAAGGAGACTTGATGGACATGAGATACGTAGATCAGCCGGGCCGTCCCCGGGCGGCGATCTCCCAAGGTGGCGTCCTTCAGGGCGCTTCGGCCCAGGCGACGGCTGGCCCCAGAACCGCCCCGGCCGTACAGGCCCGGCAGGGCGGACAGACGGTGGCCTATGTTGGGGCATACACCGACCGGGGCAAGGGCATTCACCTGTTTCACGTCCACCGGGGGGACGGTAGCCTGATCCCCTGGAAGACCGTAGAAGGCCTCCCCAATCCGTCATCTCTGGCGTTTGATCCGGCGAAGCGCTATCTCTACGCGGCGAATGAGATAGACAGCTTCAATGGCTCAGAGAGCGGCTCGGTGACGGCCATGTCCGTGGAGCAGTCCACCGGCGACTTGAAGGTCCTTGATGTCGTCAGCTCCCAGGGCACCGGTCCCGCCCACCTGAGTGTCCATCCGGCGGGGAAGTATGTCTTCGCGGCCAACTATGGGGGCGGCAGCGTGGCCGTACTCCCCATCAAGTCAGACGGGTCGCTGGGCGACGCCACCGACGTGCACGCCATCAGCGGTCCGCTGGGGCCGCAGCCGGCGCAGGATGCCCCCCCCGGCAGCTTCGCCATCAGCGGCCACGACGCGCCCCACGCCCACATGGCTCAGACCGACCCGGCCGGCAAGTATTTCCTGGTGAGCGATCTCGGAACCGACCGCGTCTACATCTTTAGGTTCGATACCGCGGCGGGCAAGCTGACGCCTCATGATCAGCCCTTCGTGCAGGCCGCTCCAGGAGCGGGGCCGCGCCACTTCGACTTCCATCCTCACGGGCCTTGGCTCTACTCGCTGAACGAAGAGGCGTCTACCCTGGACGTCATGGCCTACAACGCCCCGGACGGCTCGCTGACCATTCAGCAGACTCTCTCCACCTTGCCCGAGGGCTACGCGGGCACCAACTTTCCCTCGGCCATTCACGTCTCGCAAGACGGGCGCTTCGTGCATGCAGCCAACCGGCTCCACGACACGATAGCCATCTTTTCGGTCAACGAGGCAACAGGCACACTCACCGCTCGTGGGCACGTCTGGACGCGGGGGAGCTATCCGCGCCACTTCGCCGTCGAGCCGTCCGGGAGGTTTCTCTACGTTTGCCATTCCCGAAGTGACAACGTCACCTCGTTCGGCGTGAATCGGGACACGGGATACCTGGACTTCACCGGCAAGTTCACCGCCGTGGGAAACCCTTCGGAGATCGTGTTCCTGGCCCTCTAAGACTGCTTATCGGGTTGGGGTTCTGTCTCCTCTACATCGCTGGGTCGGGACAGCCCGGCCGGACGCGGGCGATACGCCCCTTTGCCCCCGGCTGAAGGCGGCGCTCGGGTGTGGCGCGCCGTGTAGAATACGGCCGCTGCGCCGCGTGGCAGCGCAGGTGTCCCCTTTCCTCTGCCGGAGCATTGACGCCGTATGGTGAAACCTCAGAAACTGCCGCGCACTTGCCGGGGAGCACGCCGGCGATGATCGCCCCTACCGTTCTAGACACCTTTCGCCTCGACGGCAAGGTCGCCCTCGTGACCGGCGCGAGCCACGGTATCGGCGAGGCCATGGCGGTGGCCTTCGCCCAGGCAGGTGCGGACGTGGCCATCGCCGCGCGTAATGAGGATGATCTGCAGCGGGTGGCCGGCCGGATCGCCGGCGCTGGGCGTCGCGCCGCCGTGGTGCCCACCGACGTGGCCGATGCGCCGCAGCTGCAGCGTATGGTGGCGCGTGCCGCCGAGACGCTCGGCGAGCCGGACATCCTGGCCACTGTGGCCGGCACCACGCTGCGCAAGCCGATCCTGGAGGTCACCCCGGAAGAATGGGACCGCCTGCTCAACGTGAACCTCCGTAGCGTGTACTTCGCCGCGCAGGCCTTCGCCCGGCGTCTGGTGGACCGGCAAGCCGGCTACGGCAAGATCATCAACATCGCCAGCATGACCAGCTACCGTGGCTTTGACGGCAGCTCGGTGTACGGGGCGACGAAAGCGGCCGTAGTCAACCTCACCAAGATGCAGGCCGTGGAGTGGGCGCCCTATGGCATCCGCGCCAACGCCATCGCTCCCGGCTGGATCGACACACCCCTCACCGCCAGCATGACCGCCTCCCGGCGCCGGTGGGTGGAGGAGCACGTCCCCCAGGGCCGCTACGGCTCCCCGGAAGAGCTCGCCGGCATGGCCCTTTACCTGGCCAGCAGCGCTTCAGACTACTGCACCGGTCAGACGTTTGCCGTCGACGGGGGCTTCACCGCCGGCAATCCCTGGCCGTCTTTGCCGGGCTGAGTCTTCGCCGGCGCCGCGGAGGGAATCCCTGCCGGCCGGCGAGGCTGACGGCCGGATGGATGTCAGAGGTTGCGCCACCATCACCTGGCCGCTCGGCAGCCGGCCGGTGAGGCTGACGGCCGGGTGGAGCAGCTCGTGATCGCCACCCAGCTGGACCAACATTGAGGAGACGTCGCCGGTGCAGTTGATGGATCAGCTCGGCTGGGATGCGGTGACCGACGAGCGCCTGCAGTTCCTGCGTGCCGTCGGCGTGGACAGCCTGCTGCTCCACCTCCCGCCAGAGATGGCGGACGGCACTGACCGTACCGGGGAGTTCCGGGAGATGAAGCGGCGGGCGGCAGCCCACGGGCTGACGCTGGGCGTGCTGCACCTCCACCAGCTCCCCAAGGACGCCATCGTCTTCGGCCAGCCGGGCCGGGAGGGGCAGCTGGAGCGCTGGCTCGCCGTGCTGCGCGCCGCCGGGCGGGCCGCTATCCCCATTGCCGGGACTACCTTTCTCGCCGTGGGGCACTTCCGTACGACTCGCGTCCAGGGGCGCGGGGGGGCGCGCTACCTGGTCTTCGACCTGGAGCAGGCCACGGCCGACCCGGGCAGCAATCTCTTGAAGATGGCTACCCTGCCGGAGCGCTACCGCCGGTCCGGGATGCCCGCCGAGGAGCTCTGGGACAACTTCTCCTGGTTCTGGGAGCGCGTCGTGCCGGCGGCCGAAGAAGCCGGCGTCCGCCTGGCCCTGCATCCCGATGACCCGCCCACGCCCGTACCTCTCGGGGGCGCGGCGCGCATCGTGTCCAGCCTGGAGCATTACCGTCGCATCTTTGACCTGGCCCCCAGCCCGGCCAACGCGATGCTCTTTTGCCAGGGCTGCGTCGCCGAGATGGGGGTAGACGTGCGAGACGCCATC
The DNA here is from genome assembly GCA_030447525.1 of Chloroflexota bacterium. Lineage (GTDB taxonomy): Bacteria > Chloroflexota > UBA11872 > UBA12225 > UBA12225 > JAUJOR01. Next base: position 88,317 of record JAUJOR010000013.1, read on the forward strand.
CGCCAGATGGCTGCGCTGGACAAGATTGCCCTCGTCCACTTCCGCAACATCCGGGGCACGCCGCAGCGCTTCGCCGAGGTGTTCATCGACGAAGGGGACGAGGACATGCTGCTGGCCATGGAGACGTACCGGGACGCCGGCTTCCGCGGTCCCTATCTCCTGGACCACATGCCGGAGATGCCGGCGTCCTACGACGCCTGGCATGCCCGCGCCTACGCCAACGGCTACATCAAGGCCCTCTTGCAGGTGGTGTATCGATGAGACTGAACCCCGTTATCGCCCGGCTGGAGCGGGGCGAGCCCGCCTTCGGCTGCTTTCTCCAGGGCGGCTCCGTACCGGACGCCGTGTGGGGCGCCGGCTCCCCCTACGACTTCGTGGTCTACGAGATGGAGCACGGTCCCTTCAACGTCACCGACTTGCGGGTCTCGCTGCAGTTCATGTTGGACCGCCGGGAGATCGCCGAGTCCGGCGACATCGCCCCGCGCGTCGCCCCGCTCGTCCGCGTCCCGGTCAATGGGCGGGAAGGGACGCAGTGGATCGCCAAGCAGGTGCTGGACCAGGGCGTTTACGGCATCGTCTTTCCTATGATCAACACGCCTGAGGATGCTGTGGCCGCCCTGCGGGCCTGCCGCTATGCCCAGGCCCTGGGGGCCGCCGACCGCGAGCCGGTGGGGCAGCGCGGTCACTCCCCCGCCGGTGCCTCGCGCTATTGGGGGCTCTCTATCCTGGACTACACCGATAAGGCGGACGTCTGGCCCCTCGACCCCCAGGGAGAGATACTCCTCTGCCTCCAGTGCGAGCACATCGAGGCCGTGGAGAACCTGGAGCGAATCCTGGATGCCGTGGACAACAAGCCGGGCGTGATCCTGATCAGCGAGAAGGACCTCTCGGTCTCCATGGGCTACCGCAGCCTGTTTACTCCTGAGGTAGCCGAGGCGGTGCGGCGGGCGGCGGGTATCTGCCGCCGCCGCGGTGTACCCTTCGGCTCGCCTCAAGTTGAGGCGCAGAACGTGGCCCAGCGCCTGGAGGACGGCTGCTCGCTGTTGATGCCCCTGAACCCGCGCGATCTGGAGACAGTCCAGCGGGGGCGCGCCCTGGCCGGTGGGGGGCGCTAGTGGTGAGCAAGGATGGGGCATCCGGGGGGCGGCAGGTGACGCGCACGTGGGCGGCGCAGGAGGTGGGCCGTGGGTGTACGTAAGAATGCCGGGCTGCTCACGGCGGCCGAGGCGACGACGCTACGCCAGGCCTTTGGCCGCGTCCTGGGGCTCGATGACGAGCGCGGATACCAGTACCAGGCCGGCATTCACGGGTTGCCCTTACCCACCTCGTGCCAGCACCATCACCCTTTGTTCCTCCCGTGGCATCGGGCATATGTCTACTTGTTCGAGCGGGCGCTGCAGGATCAGGTGGCGAGCGTGGCGCTCCCGTGGTGGGACTGGACCTCCGCCGCCGCGCACCGGGAAGGGATGCCGGCCCCCTACACCGTCAGGACGGCGGACGGGACGCCTAACCCCCTCCTGGACGCCCCCATCACCGTCCTCACCGCCGCCCAACGCCGGCAGCTGGCGGCGAATGGCCTGATCACCTCCGGTACACGCCCCCGCACCTTCCGCGACCCGGAGGTGCCGGATGAGCTGCCCCGGGCCGCAACGATCAACAGCATCCTCCAGGCCCCTACGTTCGACGACTTTACGACGCGCCTGGAGAACGTCCACGACGCCGTCCACGTCTGGGTTGGGGGCTCCATGTCCGCCGTGCCGGTGGCCGCCTACGACCCCATCTTCTGGGCGCACCACTGCATGATCGATCGGCTGTGGTACCTCTGGCAGCTCAGGCACCCGGGGGCAGGACCGCCGGCGGCCCTGCTGCGCCAGGCGCTGGCCCCGTTCCCAATGACGGTTGCTGATACACTGGACATCGGGCGGTTGGGCTACAGTTACGCCGTCCAGGTGGTCTCGTAAGGGGGTGAGCCGATGCCGGCAGCGGTGACCTTAGAGAAAGCAACGGCCCCCGGCGTGAGGATCGCCCCCCTCCGGTTTACAGTGGAGGACGGCCCGTTCACCCGCGCCGATCTGGTGTTCACCGGAGTGAGCCACAGCGACCTGTCCTACGAGGTCCGTGTGTTCCTCAACAACCCCCAGGCGGACGCCGGTACGCCCCGCGATCCGGTGGGCCAGGGCTACGCCGGGCGGTTCGTCGTGTTCGGCCACGGGGGCTGCTACGGGGACGTCGGCCACTGCGACATCCCCGCGCCGTCCAGCGATCCCACCGACCTGCGACTCCGGCATCCACTCACCCCGGCGACCAAGATTGTCACCATCACCGATGCCTTGCGCCGGGTGCTCGCCGAACAGCCGGAGGGGCTGCAGTCTGTGACACTCGTGGCCGTCTCGATGGCCCCACGCCGGAAGGATCGCGGCCCGACCGACACCCTGGCCACGTTCGACCAGCTGGAGCTGCAGACCTACCTCTCGGCCACCGAGGCCAACGCCGTCGCCGGGGCGCTGCCGGTCGGCCCGGCGTAAGCTCGCACCCCGGTCCAGACGACGCGCCACATGGCGGCGGGGCGCGCCTCTGGCCACTTCTACGGTCACGCCCCGAAGGCGAGCGGAACCACCTGTCGCTGTAGACGGCAGATGGAGTCCTGGACGCGCCCCGGCGGGAGCCCCTGCCAGCGGGGCTGAACGTGCAGGGCGGTGAATGACACCGCGGAGTAGAGGCGTCGCACCTCTTCCGCTACCGTCTCCGGCCCGCCGGCGACGAATTGGACGCGATGGCATGCCTCCTCGAAGCTCTCCGGGGCCGGGAGGCCGGCAAACTGGGGGCGCTCTCGTCGCTGGCGCTCGACCATAATGGCCACCGCCGCGGCGGCCTCCTCTCGGGCCAGGGCGTCCGTTGCCCCGACGTACACCGGGCGGCTCACGGCGATGCGCCCGCCCTGCGGTGACCGACCGGCCACGCGGCGCCCGTGGTGGTAGGCCTCGACGATTGTGGCCATGCTGCTGGAGGCACGTTCGCGCGAGAGCATAACGCCGTAGCCACGGCGGCCGGCGAGATGGGACTGCCCCTCGCTGTTGGCGGCAATCCAGAGGAGGTCGCCCAGGGGACGGGTGGCCCGCGGCAGGAGGGGCGGCGCCTCCACGTCCACGTAGTGTCCATGGACGGAGATGGGATCGCCTCGCCAGGCCTGTTCGAGCACGTCCAGTCCCTCGGCAAAGCGGGCATGCCGCGCCGGCGCCTCGTGTCCCTCCGGCGAGACGCCAAAGGCGGCGAGCTCCGCCGGCGTGCTCCCGCTCCCCAACCCGATGGAGAGCCGGCCACCGCTGAGGACGTCTGCCGTGAGCAGGTCCTCCGCCAGGCGCAGCGGGTGGTGCAGCGCAGTGGTGAGCACCGCGCTGCCCAGGTGGATCTGCTGCGTGCGCCCCGCCAGGTGCAGCGCCAGGAGCAGTGGGTTGGGGAGGTGCCCGCGATGGACATGGAAGTGGTGCTCGGCGAACCAGGCGGCGTGATAGCCCAGCCCGTCCGCCAGCTCCACCTGCGCCCCCACCTCGGCGTACACAGCGGCGCTCGGCGCCTCCAGGTCGCCCTCGACGTGGTACGTCAGGATCGTCTGCATCTGCTAGAGGGGCTGGCGCCCGGCAAAGCCGGAGTCCAGCTCGTGCCAGTAGCGGATATCGTCTTCGCCCAGCCGCCAGCACAGATACACGATGCGCCCCTCGCGCAGGGCAGGGAAGTCCACCAGCCCGGTTTGCACGTCCTTGAGCTCGCAGCCGAGCGCGACCAGCGACTCAACCGCCTCTCGCAGCTCCGCCCCGATGCGGTTGCCTTCCCCCAGCGCCTCCTGCACCAGCCCCGCCTCTCCCTCCACCGCATGCTGACCCTGGCGCTTCTGCTCGCGGAACGATTGCAGCCGCCGCTGCAGCTCCGTCAGCCGAGTGGCGTGCGCCTGAGTCTGGCTGACCAGCGTCCGCACGCGGGGGAGTAGGGCGTTGGCCTCCTGGAGGGTGAAGAGACGTCTTGCCTCGGTAGCCGGATCCATCACCTTACCTATAAACGCATCCGGGCCTCGTACGACAATCTAGGCGTGGACGGCGCCGGCATCGTGGGAGCGCATCATGGTGGGGTCGTTGCGCTGCGGATCCTGCGGCGCGGACCTCATCTCGTCGCCATCGGCCATCATGGCCATGGGCATATCCCCTTCGGTCCCTCCCCCAGCGGCCGGGCGGGGCTGGTTTGCGGCGCAGGGGGTGCCGAACCGAGGCAGCCCGAACGGGAGGTGCGTCCAGCCCCGTGCCAGGATGTGCAGGTGGTTGGCCGGGGTAGTGCGGCCAGGGGCGCCCCACATGGTGAAGGCGCGGGCGTTGGCGTAATGGCCAACAAGGGCGCGGCGCATCCGATCCTTGGACCGGTTGGTATGCGAGCGGTGCAGGATGTGCCCCCCGAAGAACACCACGTCGCCGGGATCGGCCACCGCCGGCACCTCTCTCCCGGGGTACTTGGCGGCGATGCGGGACAGCGTGTTGACCTCGGTATCCGTGTTGCTCACGTTTTCCACGACCGTCAAGTCGCCGATGTTGGAGTGGTTCTGGTGCAACCGCTCCTCGGTGGGATAGATCGGCTCATGCTGCGTGCCCGGGGTGAACCAGACGCAGCCGTTCTCCTCGTCGGCACGGTCGACGGCCATCCAGGCCCCGCACAACGTGTCCGGGTAGATGGGGATGTAATACGAGTCCTGGTGGTATCCCTGCCCCGCGCCCCCAGGCGCCTTGATGAAGTACATCGTTTGCATGGCCATCACGTCCGGGCCGATGAGGGCCTCCAGGACGTCCAGGACGCGGGGGTGGAGCAAGTAGCGCTCTTCGATCTCCAGGTGACGATGGAGCATGTGGATGCGGAGGTAACGCCGCTCAATCTCCTCGATAGACATGCCGGGCGTGGGGGGCTCGAGCTTGGGCACGTTCACCCGGCCGTACATCAGGTCCTCCGAGTGCCGCCGGAGCTCCGCCACCTCGTCCTGTGTGAGGAGCCCCTTGACCACGAGGAAGCCCTGCTCGTGGAAGCGCACGTACTCCTCCACGGACACGACGTAGCGGATGCGCTCGCCGGAGAAGTCCGTCGCGATGCCATCAGGGCGCAGCCACTCCTGCGCCACGGGCTGCGCCTCGGCACCGGCCACGCCGGACGGGGCGACAAAGAGCCTCTCCTCCGCCCCCGGCGGCGCCGGGGGCGCCAGGGCGCCGACGGCCCCGTTCCGGCCGCTGGGGCGCGTCGCCGGCGGGCCGGCCATGGCGTCGCCCGCCGCCACGCTTGGCGCTTCCATCCCTGGGGCTTCCATGCCCCCGCCCTGGCCCCCGTCGAGGCCGGGAATACCCTCGATCTTCTCGGCCTGCAGGCCGCTCTGGCCGTCCTTCCCCGCGCCTTGGCTAGGTTTGCTGGACTGAGCGCTTCTGGTCATGGGACCCTCTCTTCCTGGGAATGCGCGGCGCGTCGCCAGGGCGCAGGTGCGGCGCCCGACGGGCGTCCTGGCACCGTGTTACGCGCCGATGCCGTGGATGAAGAATGTATCATGATCCGCCCTGGCGGATCGGCAATCATCCCCGTCGTAGGAGCCGCCCCAGCCGCTTGGTACTGGAGGTCTGTCTCCCTGCCGGCGCTGCCACGACCCGAGCCCTGGTCGGACCGCAGGGCTTCGCGCCGGAGAGCCGTAGCGCCCGCCGAGGGAACGGAGGCCCGGTTACTTGAAGTACGGGTCGCCCTTATCCTTGATCTCCTTGGCCACCTGGGCGGCGCTCATCTGACCGTTCCAGAACTGCTCCCCTCCGTCTCTCCTTTGCTATCGTGTGCTATCGTCCTAGTACCTGACCACGCTGACGCTGCGGGCCAGATGCCAGGTTGGCGGGACGAGCGAAACCACGTTGGCGCGGCACTCGCCTTGGCGAACTGCTTCAGATGGTAGACCTTTTACATCGTAGCCCAGAACCGTGTCCCGCGCTTGGCGCTCAACGAGACGCCGCCCGGATACGCCGCGCGCAGGGCGGTTGAAGCAAGGTCGCGGCCGAGTTTCACCGCGGTTACAATGGTGGGGCGCCGGCCCCGGACTGCTACCGGCGACCGTGGGCACGCCTCCTGACCTGGGAATTGCCCGCGCCACAGGTGTGAGACGATGCCGGCCGCGCCTAGTCTTAGGCGTGACCACGGCGCCGGAGGTATCAATGGCTGCGCGCAAGCCGCGATCCGTGCCTGGGCCGGTCGTCCCCGTCGCCGGCGGGGCGCCGCGCGCGCGGCGCCCCCTGGTCGAGTCAACGACCGTGATCGAGCCCCTGCTCGACCCGAAGCAGCGTTCCGGCGTCGGCATGCCCGAGGACGAGCGGACGCCGGGCCCGGTGATGGTCGAGCTCAACGTCCGGCACGCCCGCGGCCTGCCGGGTGCCCGGGAGCAGTTCGAGGCCCTGTGGCGGGAGGTGGTTGGTGGGACCGGGGGTGAGGGCGAGGCCTCGGCGCGGCGTCCGGAGACCGTGGGCGACACCTACTACCGCTGCGAGCTGAGCATGGAGGAGGTGCGAGCGGTCGTCGCCCGCGACCGCGCGGCCCCCACCGCCGAGCGGGCGATCTACCGGGTGTGGCCGGACTTCTCAGTCCGGGCACAGCTCGACCGCTCCGTGGCCACGGTCAAGGCCGACGCGGCGCGGCGCGCCTTTGCCGCTGCCGGGGCGGGAGTCGTCTGGGCGGTTGTGGACTCGGGGATCGATGGAACCCACCCGCACTTCCAGCTGCACCGCACGCTGCAGGACGCGGCGGCCGGCCTGCACCGCGACTTCACTGCCCGGACGCCTGATGCGGGGGCGCCCCTTACCGACGCCTTTGGCCACGGGACGCACGTGGCGGGCATCCTCGCCGGCGGGCTGCCGGACCGGCTGCCGCGCGGCGTCCGGCTGAAGGTCGGCCAGCACACGGCGCAGGACCTGTTCGGCGTCGGCGAGCGCGGCGCCGATGGGCAGGACGAGGGGGACGTCGGGGGGCTGTTCGAGCGGGTCGAGGAGCGGGAGGTGGCCGAGCCGGGGCGTCTCACCGGCGTGGCGCCGGCCTGCAAGCTGGTCAGCCTCAAGGTGCTGGACGACGGGGGGAATAGCCGCGCCTCGGACGTGATCCGCGCCTTGCAGTACGTCCGCGAGGAGCTCAACGGCAACGGCAAGCTGCTGCGCGTCCACGGCGTCAACTTGAGCCTGGGCTACGAGTTCAACGCCCGCTGGTTTGCCTGCGGGCAGAGCCCCCTGTGCGCTGAGGTCGACCGCCTGGTGCGCTCCGGCGTGGTCGTGGTCACCGCCGCCGGCAACACCGGCTACGGGCGCCTCACCACCCCGGACGGCTTCACCGACACGACGCTCGACCTGACCATCAACGACCCCGGCAACGCCGCGCTGGCCATCACGGTGGGGGCGACACATCGCGACCTCCCCCAGACCTACGGTGTCTCCTACTTCTCCTCCAAAGGGCCCACCGGCGACGGGCGGCGCAAGCCGGACCTGGTGGCGCCGGGGGAGCGCATCACCTCCTGCGCCGCCGGGCAGCGCCTGGCCACGCTGTGGGGAGCCCGCCCCCCCAAAGGGGCTGCCTCCTACCTGGACGACAGCGGCACCAGCATGGCAGCGCCCCACGTCTCGGGTGCCGTGGCCGCCTTTCTGTCCGTGCGCCGGGAGTTCGTCGGCCGGCCTGAGGAGATCAAGCGCCTCTTCCTTGAACATGCCACTCCCCTGGGGCGCGACCCGCACTTCGAGGGGCGTGGACTGCTCGACCTGATGCGCGTCCTCCAGGCCGTCTAGACGAGAGAGCCGGCAGGGCCGGCGTGGCGCGAAATCGAGAGCGGAGGGAGCGAGCTATGCCCGAGCAGGTGGCGGGGTTCCCATTCTGGGAGGTGACGTTCGACGAGCGGGGGGCGCTGGCGCGCCCGGCCGAGGCCGAGGCGCTGCTCGGCGAGCTGCCGAGCGCGGGCGTCACCGACTTGCTGGTGATGGCCCACGGCTGGAACAGTACGCGGGAGACGGCGCGAGACCTCTACAGCCGCTTCTTCGCCCAGGTGCGGGCGGTGCTGGAGCGCCCCGGGGTGCGCCAGACGCCGCGGACGACCATCGGCATCGTGGGGGTGATCTGGCCGTCCATGCGCTGGCCGGACGAGCCCCTGCCGGCGCGCGGCGGCGGGGGAGCCGCCCGCCTCCGGCGGGCACCGGCGGACTCAACGCAGGTGCGCGCCCTCAAGGCCGTCTTCACCGCCCCGGAGCAGCGCCGGGCGCTGGACGAGCTGGCCCGGCTCCTGGCCACCCGCCCGGCCGATCCCAAAGCGCTGGCTCGCTTCCAGCAGCTCCTCCGCCCGCTGGTGGCAGGGGCCGACGCCGCGCCGGCGGTCGAGGACAATGGCGAGCAAGCCCTGCTGACGGCCCACCCCCAGCGGGTGTTCGCCCACTTCTCGGCCGTCGGGCCACGCCGGCGCCGCCAGGGCGCGGCCGGCTTCAGCAATCCGTTCGCCACCCTCTGGGATGGCGCCAAGGAGGCCCTACGTGCCGCGACGTACTGGGAGATGAAGAAGCGCGCCGGCCTGGCGGGGAAAGACGGCCTCGGCCCCTTGCTGGGGCGGCTGCGCGCCGCCCAACCCCGCCTCCGCCTGCACCTGCTGGGACACAGCTTCGGGGCGCGCCTGGTCTCCTTCTCGCTCACCGGTATGCCCGCAGACGGGGCGGCCTCATCGCCCGTCAAGTCGGTCATCCTGCTCCAGGGGGCGTTCTCCCACTTCGCCTTCACCCCCGCCCTGCCCCACGACCGCGCCCGCGGGGGGGCGCTGGCCGGAGCGGAGCGGCGAGTAGACGGCCCGGTCGTCGTGACCCACTCGCAGCGGGACACGGCGCTAGGCGAGCTGTACCCTCTGGCCTCGCTCGTCGGCCGGGACGACGCGGCGGCGGCCGACGACCTGCTCTTCCGCTGGGGCGCCATCGGCTATGACGGGGCGCAGGCCGTCCCGGCGGGCGCCGCCCGGCTGGGCGCGGTGGGGCAAGCGTACCCCTTCGCCGCCGGGGCGATCTTGAACCTGGACGGGAACGCGTTGATCGCCACCGGCGGGCCGCCGTCCGGCGCCCACGGCGACATCTTTGACCCGGAGACCGCCTGGGCGTCGCTCGCCGCCGCCGACCTCGTCGTGGGCGGCGCGGTCTAGCCCCGCCGGCTCGCCCTGCGCCTGGCCATCTGATGTGCCTTCCGGCGCCCCACCATGGCCAGCCGGGCGGTGGACACCGTCGTCCCGGCAGGGAGGGACACGGGGGCAGGGATGGCCACAGGTAAGATGGGTGAAGGTACGCTGCCGCAGCTGAGGCTGGGGCAGAGGACGCGGCGGTGGCCACGGCCATCGTCTGATCATTCGTCTGATCATAAGGAGGGAATGCCGTGCTGTTGACGTCGCGTGAGCAGATCCTGGCGCTGACGCAGCCCTGGGAGGGGGAGCGGTTCCCGGACGGGCGGCCTCGCGTGCCGGATGATGTCCTGGAGCGCATGAAGCTGGTGACCACCGAGGAGGCCTGGGGCGTGCTGCGACAGCACGGCTACCACTTCCAGTTCGCCGGCGACTGGCTTAACCTGCACCCGGGTACCGTCCTGGTGGGACGTGCCGTGACGGGGCAGTTCATGCCCGCGCGCCCGGATGCCCACGGCGCCGTGCAGGCGCGTGGCGAGGCCGAGGGACAGGTCGGCGGGCAGAACTCCTGGGTGATCGACACGCTCGTGGAGGGCGACTGTATCGTCATCGACCTCTTCGGCAAGGTCAAGAACGGGACGTTTGCCGGCGACAACCTGGGCACCAGCATCCATGCCAAGAGCAAGACGGGAATGGTGATCGACGGGGGCGTGCGGGACGTGCAGCGCCTGTACGACATCCCGGACTTCGCCATCTTCGTCCGTGGCATCGACCCGACGGCGATCGCCGATGTCACCCTGATGGGGATCAACGTCCCCATCCGCATCGGCGGGGCCACCGTGCTCCCGGGAGACGTGGTGCTGGGGACGCGCACTGGCGTGATCTTTATCCCGCCGCACCTGGCGCAGGCGGTGGTGGAGCGCTCAGAGGACGTCCGGCTGCGTGACGCGTTCGGCCACCAGCGTCTGCGCGAGGGACGCTACACCCCCGGCCAGATCGATCGTAAGTGGCCCGAAGAGATCGAGGCGGACTTCGCCAGCTGGCGCAGCGCGCGGGAAAGCACCCCAGGGACATAGGGGCGGGCAACGGGTCTACATCTTCTGGCGGCACCGATTCTAGCGGCACCGAGGCGTGCTACCACCTCCGCCGTCTGCCGTCACCCCCCAGGAGGCTCCCGGCCCCTGCTGCGGGGCGTCGAGGCCGGCTGTCATCTCAGCGCCGGCCTCAGACCATTCCTCCTGGCTTTTTTCTGGTGCGTCTCTTGTCCCTGCCGGGGCACCGGCACGGAATGCAATCGGAACCCCGTACCGGCTGGGCGGTGGGACGATCGGACGTGTCCTCACCAGCCCCCGGCGCTGCTGGATGGGTGATGAACAGGCCTGAGCTAGGCCGGGACCTGCACCTTCTCGGCTCTCGACCAGTCACGGTGCTGCGCGATGGCCTCGATGAGCCGCTGGGCAAAGGCCTGCGGGTTCGACACCTCTCGGGCCGCCACTACTCCCTTGGCGACGATCACCCGCCCGTCCGATCCCTGGTCGGCCAGGGGCACGCCGGTGATGTCGGACTGCAGCAGGAGGTTGACGCCTTCCCCGGTAGCGCCAATGGCCTTACAGTGCTTGAAGGCCTCGTTGACGAAGTGGCGGGCGTCCCCCTGGAGGAGCAGAGTGTCCACGCTGGCCTTGCCCCCGGGGACATAGACGGCGTCGTACATGATCGAGCCGGTGGTGATGGCGCTCTTGTCCACCTCCACCGCCTCACCGCCGGAGCTCTTGATCGGTCCCAGGAACTTGCTGATCACGTGCGTCACCGCCCCGGCCGCCTGCAGCGCCGCCCGCACGGCCAGGAGCTCGGCGCTGTTGTACCCGTCCCCGGCCAGGATGGCGATGCGCCGGCCCTTGATGGTGCGCTTGGCGGTGTTCTCCATGCTCAGGCCCGGAGAGCTCCGTCCATGGTTCTTCACCGCCGACCCGGTCGGGGCGGGCACGCCAGCGCCCTCGGCGATCAGCGTGGCCAGCTGGTGGTCGACCCGGTTGAACAGCTCCACCATGCGCATGCGGATCTCTCTGGCCTCCACCTTCCCCAGCTCGAAGTGAGCCGCCTCCACGAGGTGCTCCTTCTCCGGGAGAGAGAGGCTATTCCAGAAGAGCGTTGCCTGGCTGAAATGATCCCCGAAGCTCTCACTGCGCCGGCGCACCTTGCGCCCTTCCACCTTCTCGGCGTAGTGCACGTAGCCCCCCTGTTCCTCCGCTGCCGGCATGGGGGAGTTACTGGCCAGGGCGTTGGGGGAGTAGGCGACGCGCCCCTTGACGATCTTGTGCTGGTGGAACCCGTCGCGCTGGTTGTTGCGCACCGGGACGACCGGCCGGTTGATGGGGATTTGCTGGAAGTTGGGGCCACCGAGACGGAGGAGCTGCGTGTCCAGGTAAGAAAACAAGCGCCCCTGGAGCAACGGGTCGTTGCTGAAATCGATCCCCGGGACGACGTGCCCGACGTGAAAGGCGACCTGCTCGGTCTCGGCGAAAAAGCTGTCCGGGTTGCGGTCCAGGGTCAACTTGCCGATGGGGCGCACCGGCACGACCTCTTCCGGAATGATCTTCGTCGCGTCCAGAAGGTCGAAGTCGAACTTGAACTCGTCGGCTTCCTCGACGAGCTGTACCCCCAGCTCGAACTCCGGGTAGTCGCCCCGTTCAATCGCCTCCCACAGGTCACGCCGGTGGAAGTCGGGGTCCTTGCCGGCGATCTTGAGCGCCTCGTCGAGCACCAGGGCATGCGTGCCGAGCAGAGGCTTCCAATGGAACTTGACGAAACGGGCCTTGCCCTGGGCGTTGACAAAGCGGAAGGAATGCACCCCAAAGCCCTGCATCATGCGGTAGCTCCGGGGGATGGCCCGGTCGGAGAGCAACCACATGATCATGTGCATGGACTCGGGCGTCAGGGAGATGAAGTCCCAGAAGGTGTCGTGGGCCGAGGAGGCCCCCGGCATCTCGTGGTGCGGCTCCGGCTTGATGGCGTGGACGACGTCCGGGAACTTGATGGCGTCCTGGATAAAGAACACCGGGATGTTGTTTCCTACCAGGTCAAAGTTGCCGTCCTCGGTGTAGAACTTGACGGCGAAACCCCGCACGTCTCGCACCGTGTCCGCCGACCCCCGCGACCCGACGACAGTCGAGAAGCGCACGAAGACCGGCGTCTTCTGGGAAGGATCCTGGAGGAACCTGGCCCTGGTGTACTCGGCCAGGGGCTCGTAGACCTGAAAATAGCCGTGGGCGCCGGAGCCACGGGCGTGGACGACCCGCTCCGGGATGCGCTCGTGGTCAAAGTGAGTGAGCTTCTCGCGGAAGTGGAAATCCTCCATCAGGGTCGGGCCGCGGTCCCCTGCCTTCAGGGAGTCGTCGGTGTGGTTGATGCGCAGGCCATGATTCGAGGTCAGGAACTCGCCCTGGGGGCTCTCCCGGAACTGCGCTAAGTCCGCGTTCTTGCTCTGCCCGTCCTTGCTCGCCAGGTCATCGCCCTGCCCGTCCCTGCCTTGCCCGCCTGTGCTGCCGTCCCCGTTCATCGCCTCTCTCACCGCCTCCTTTGCTTCCCACCAGGCTACAAGATGGACCGACCCTGGGACGCCCTTCCCGCATGCGGGCCCCACCCACAGCGGGCGGCGCGATCTTGTGCGTGGCGCCCCTTGCCTCGTTACCTGCAGCGAGTATGATGCCCCTTCAGGGCGGTTCACGCCCAAGGACTGGCAGAAGCCGGACGAAGGGAGACTTACCATGGCCGGAGCAGGGGCACACGGTGGTTACGGCTCATCTAGGACGCGACGCGGCATGCTGGCTGGAGGGATGTCAGGCGTCGCCGGCCTGCTGGCGGCCTGCGCCGGCCCCGCGGGCAGTGAAGCCCCAGCAGCGCAGAGCCAGGCGCCAGTGACGCTCCGCTAGAGCACCTGGGGCGGAGATGCCCACCCCTTCAACACCGACGCCGCGCCCAAGACGCTGGCCCTGTTTAACAACAGGTACCCGAACATCAGGGTGGAGGTCGAGCCCCAAAACGGCGCGTGGACGGAGAAGAACACCTCGGAGTGGGTCGCCGGCACCGGCCCCGACCTCTCGGGCCACTGCTGCGCCACTGGCCCCGACTGGGGCCGCCAGGGGATGTTCCTGAGTCTGGACCCCTACATCAAGCGGGACTCGAAGGCCATTCCTACCGCCGACTACGTGGAATGGCTCCTCAAGCTGTTCTCCACGCCGGCCGAGCGGGGCCAGTGGGCGCTGCCGATGTACACCGGCACGGTGGCACTCTTCTACAACAAGGACCTCTTCAAGAACAAGGGACTGCCGTTCCCCGACGAGACCTGGGACTGGAACAAGTACCGCGAGGTGTCGCTCAGGGTGGCGGACGTGCCGAGCGACGTCTGGGCGCGCCGCGAGGTCGGCGCCGGGAGCATGTACTGGCGCGCACATCAGAACGGCGCCAACATCGTGGATCCGAAGGACGACACCAAGGCGGCCTTTGCCACGGACAAGGCTATCGCCGCTCTGACGTACGAGCGCGATGTGGTGCACAAAGACGGCGTCGTGGCGCCCAGCGGCGGCCCGAAGGAGCCGGACGCGTTTAAGAGCCTCACCGGGCAGTTTGGTGGTCACGCCGCCATCCGGCTGGGGCGCATCGCCATGTGGGAAGGGGGCTCGTACACGATCATCCAGTACCTCCGATTTGTTGAGGACGAGGTGGACTGGGATATTGCCCCGCTGCCCAAAGGCCCGGCCGGGCGCGCTACGCTGGCCACCAGCGACGGCTGGAGTATCTGGAGCGGCACCAAGAACAAGGACGCCGCCTGGGAGTTCCTCAAGTACTTACAAAGCGATGAGCACACCGACATAGCCACGCGCTACGCCGGGCAGCAGAGCGCACGCAAGAGCCATCAGCAGCAGTGGGTAAAGGCCTTTGCGGAGACCAATCCCAAGCTGGCCGGCAAGGCCCTGAAGTGGTGCGCCGACGCCATCGAGAAGAACTACGCCCGCCCCATCGAGTTCTGGCGCAAGGACGCGGACTCCAAGAAGATCTACACGGATGCCTACAACAAGTCCGTGCGCGACGGCGAGGAAGAGGTGGGAGCGGCCATGCGCGCCGCCGCTGAACAGGTGAACCAGATCAACAAGGGATAGGCCGTCTGGCCGCCGCAGACGGCCGAGGGGCTGCGCCGTCACCCGCGGTATTTCTCGGGAGAGGCGGCGCTGTGTCTCGGGGCGGGCGGCGCTACCATGGGGCCGGAAAGGACCTGTCCAGCGATGAACCGACTCCCCCCCGACGGCATCCCCATCCCGGCGCCGGCCCTGCGCGACCTCGTGCGCGCCCTCGCCGGGGGCGCCGGTCTGCCGGAGGGGCAGGCCGAGCTGCTGGCCGAGCTCCTGGTAAGAAACGACTTACGGGGCGTCTTTAGCCACGGGTCGCGGCAGATCGCCGCCTATGCCCGCCTGATGCGCGATGGCAAGCTGAACCCGCGGCCACAAGTATCCGTGGTGGACGAGAGCATGGCCACGCTCCTGCTGGACGGCGACGGCGGGTTGGGCTACTTCCCGTCCTGGCAGGCGGCACATGCCCTGGTGGACAAAGCCAGGGCGGCTGGCGTGGCGGCCGGCGTGACGCGGCACCACGGGCACTTCGGGGCCGCCGGGCTGTACACGCGCGTGGCGGCCGCCGCCGGCTTGATCGGGTACGACACCTCAGGGGTGCAGCTCAAGCTGGCTCCCGGGCAACCCCTGCTGGCGGCCGCCGGCGGGTCGCCGATGAGCTTCGCCGTCCCGGCCGAGCCACCGCTGGTGCTGGACTTCGGGGCCATCCACGACCTCTACAACGCCGACGAGGAGCGCCTGGCGTACATGATGGAGCACCTCCCCAGCACGCTCATGCGCAGCTTCGGCCTGGGGACTCTGTGCCAGGTGCTCGGCGGGTTCCTGGCCGGCGTCCCCCTGGAGGAATCTCGCGCCGTGCGGCGCTACCCCGGGGCTAACCAGGGGGCCCTGTTCGTCTTCATCGATCCCGCCCGCTTTATCGACCCCCAGGTCCTGACCCACGAGATGGACGCCTACCACCGCATCGTGGCCCAGCTGAAGCCCTTCCCAGGGACGGGAGATCGGGCGACCCTGCCGGGGCGCCTGGAGTGGGAGCGGGAGCGCCAGTGGGCCGAGACGGGCGTGCCGGTGGGGAGCCGCCACCGGGAGGAGCTGAGTCAGGTGGCGTCCGAGTTCGGCGTCCCCGTGCCCTGGTGACCAGCGTCCGCCCCACGGTCGAAGTCGCCCCCGGCCGGGCGTTGAGACAACGCACTCGCAAGGCGGCCTGAGCCCCGGGGCCTGCGCGCTCAGGCCAGCTCCTGCAGGCAGCGGCGCAGATAGCCCCGCGTCTCGGCGGCGATACCCATGGCGCGGGACGGGCAGTAGGCCCTGGCCCCGATTACTTCCAGGTCCAGGACGCCGCCATAGCCGGCATCGCTGAGGGCCCGCAGGACGCCGGGGATGTCCACCTCACCCCGTCCCGGGATCTGCCCCTCCGGGGTACCGGGGCCGCGCTCGGTGCGATTGGGGCAGTCCCGGAAGTGGCTGTGAAAGAGGGCCCCGGCCTGGCCCAGCCGGCGGGCGGCGTCGGCGACGTCCTCCCCCGCCCGGTGCAGGTGGCTGGGGTCGAAGTTCAGGCCCAGGTGTGGTGAGTTGATCTCGCCCCAGGCGCGAAGGGCGGTCTCGGTGTTGTAGACGGCGGCGCCGACGTGGGGCTTCATCGCCAGCCGCACGCCGTAGCGCCCGGCTAGCTCGGCCAGCCGCCCGTTGAGGTCGATTGCCTCGCGGAAGGAGGCGTCGTCGCCCGTCTTGCCGCCAGAGCCGATGGCCACCACCGGGATCTCCAGCTCGGCAGCGGCCTGGAGCACGCCTTCCAGGCGCGCCGGCTCGGCGGTAGCGGCCTCGATGGCAAAGAGGTCGAGACCGAGATCGGCCGCCTGGCGTCGCAGGCTCAGGGCATAGTCCCGCCCCTGGCCGGTCTGCAGGTGGTCAGCCATCTGGGGCAGCGCCGCCAGCTCGGCGCCGTCATAGCCGGTCCAGGCAATGTGCTGCAGCGCCGTCCCCACGTCGGTCATGCCGAACAGCACCGTGTTACACCCCACGCGATAGCGGGCCATAATCGTTCCTCCCTTTTGTCCCACTTCCCCGCCACAGCCGTCGTGTCTCCTCTAGACCACCTCTGGAGTGGTCTTGACGTCCACGCGGCACGGCTGGGCGTACTCGGCGGCGCGACTGGCCACTCCGGCCGTGGCCGCATCCCCGTCGTGAACGTAGACGCAGTGACGAAAGGCGAACGGACCCTGCGGCGCCCGCGGCGGCGGATAGTGGACCTGCGTCACCTGTTGCACCACGGCGTACTTGCCGATCGTCCCGGGAAAGCCGTCATTCTCCGGGTGGTCGAAGAGGGCAATGCCGTTCCAGGGTCCGCTGCCGGGACCGCTCGCGGGGCGGGGGGCCCCCGGCTGGTCGACCAGGGTCTCCGGCGGGGCCGCCGGGGGCGGGAATGGCGGATCACCCGTGGGGCCGGACCCGTCTACCCAGGCCGCGCGGTAGTAGCGGTCATGACGGTCCGGCAGGGGCACCGGACGGTTGATGGCGTTGGTTACCCGCCCGGTGTTGGGGACGTCGAAAGACCCGGGGAGACGCATCATGAACAGGAACGGCTGTGGCCCGCGGTCACGGGCGTTGAGGACGTGAAAGTGGAAGTCCAGGTAGCGCGCCGAGCGCGACGTCCACCAGCAGCGGATGGTGCGTACCTCGTCGACGATGGGGTGGCCATAGGCGTTGACGTAAGTGAGGTCCTGCACCACCTCGCCATACACCGGCCCGCTGGTCAGGCGCCGGAAGCCCCGGTGGAGCATCCGCCCGCCCGGCCCGTAGGGGGGCTCGTCCCAGTCGGACCAGATGTTGCTCGATCCCCCTTCGCTGTGCCCGCCGTAGCTGAGGCCCATCCCCGTGTGGTGAGGGTGCTCGCCCGTTCCCTGACCGCGGATCACGCTCGCGCCCGAAGGTCCCAACACCGGCCAGAAGTATGGGCGGCGCGCCCCCAGAACGTTGTAGGTGGCGAAGGCCTCCCCATCGACGCGGAACTCCACCCGGTCCAGCTTCTGGACCAGGGCCACCGGGAAAGGGGCCGCCGGGAGCGAGGAACCGGCGTCCTCCACCACGGTGAACTGCCGGCTGCTCCCCGGCGCCAGCGTCCCCGGCAGGACGAAGCTCAGCTCCTCTCGAAAGGGATCGTATTGCGCCACTACCGTCCCTGTCTCCGAGGTGGCCCCTGCACCTGTGCCGGCACCCCCCTGCCGAAGGAGGCAGGCCCCGCCCTCGGATTGCCCGCCCACCGGGCCGCTCCCCAGGGCCATGTCCCCGGCCGCGCCCGCCCCGGTCAGCAGGGCTGCCGCCGGGACGGGGGCAACCACCAGCGGGGAGATGCGCTCCACGTCGCCTGCGTGTACCGTCAGCTCCAGCACGTCTTCTCCCTGGCCATGCACCGGCCCTCGGTCTTGAGTTTTCGCTCCTGGGCCCCCGGAGTTGAGGACAGCGCGCCCCAGACTGGGGACGTGCGACCGAGCGCTCTCGCGGGCCTACAAGGGGTGGGCGTAGTCGAAAGTGTGCCCCTCTTCCAGGTACCGGGCCAGGAGGGTAACGGCCGCCTCGATGTCCACCTCGCTGGCCATTTCGTTGACGGTGTGGACGTACCGCAGGGGAACCGAGAGGGTGATCGCCGGGATGCCGGCTCGACTGCGCTGCATCGCCCCGGCGTCGGTACCCCCTCGCGGCAGGACCTCCATCTGGAACGGGAGCTGCTCCCGGCGGGCGACGTCGCGCATCTGGCGCACCAGGCGGGGGTCACTGATGGAGGCAGAGTCCATCACCTTGATCCCCACGCCCTGGCCAAGGCGCGTCACTACGTCCGCTTCGCTCGCCCCAGGGATGTCCACCGCCAGGGTGCCGTCCAGGGCGATACCGATGTCCGGCTGGAGCCCGTACGCCGCCGTGCCGGCGCCGCGCAGGCCGACCTCCTCTTGCACCGTGGCCACGGCCACGATGTCTACCCGGTGCGAGCGCACCGCCCGCAGGGCCTCGATCATGACATAGAGGCCCACGCGGTCGTCCAGGGACTTGCCGATGACGTTGCCCCCGGCGCGCTCCAGCGTGCGGTCGAGCGTCACCATGTCACCCACTTCCACGGCTTCACGCGCCCGCTCCCCGGCCAGGCCGACGTCGACGAACAGGTCGTCGATCTTCGGTGGCTTGGGCTCCTCGCCGGTCATCAGGTGGGGTGGCTTTCCCCCGGAGGGCATGACCACCCCGCGCAGGGCCTCGCCCCCGGCGCCGTGGACGACCACGCGCTGAGCGATCAGCGTGCGCGGGTCGAAGCCTCCCACCGGCTGCAGGCGCAGGAAGCCATCCTTGTCCACGTGGCGGACGAGAAAGCCGATCTCGTCCATGTGGGCCGCGATCATCACCCGCGGTGCCCGGCCCCCACCGTCCTCTCCCTGCTTCAGGAACACGGCGTTGCCCAGGGCGTCGGTGCGCACCTCGTCCACCAGGGGGCGCGCCGCCTCCACGACCACGCTGCGGATGCGCTCCTCCCGTGAGGGCACCCCCGGCGTCTCCGATAGCCGTTTCAACAGCTCGTAGTCCAGCGTCATGTGCCTGACTCCCGTCGCAGGGCCTAAACCGTATCCTAGCATCGCGCCGCGCCGGGCGGCCGGGACATCGGGAACATAGCCGAGCCGGCCTGCCGGGCCCCACAGCATGGCCGGCGCAGGATCGTCAGGGAGCCCTCGGGCCCGCCGGCCGAAATGCCCGCGGTCGCCTGCGTCGCGCGCATTGGTTATCGGCATTGTTCGTATCGTCATGAGAGGCGCCCGATCCCCCGCTTGCGCCCTGCACCGCCTGGCCCGGCTGACGGTGCTGACGGTGCTGGCGGTGATCGTGCTGCCCACGCCCGGGGCCGTGGTGGCGCGCGCCGCCCCGCCCTGCCCGGAAGCCCCGGCAGACGGCCCTCTGTCGGGCGCTCCAGACAAGTCGTGCATCGATCCCTCGCTGACCTTGGCAGGCCCCGTCTCGCCGCCCCAGGTCACCCTTCCAGAGCTTGACTCTGCGGGCCAGCGTGCCGTGGGAGAGCCTGCTGGAGAAACTGACGCGTCCGTACCTCCTCCCCATCCACTCGCCTCCCCGACGGCCGTGGGGCTCCCGGCGCTGGGAGGCCGCTTCTTGATTGTCAACCAGCATGGGGGGCTCTTCCACCAGGCAGACGCCGACCTCGCGGAGAACGCGGCCTACGCCGCCTGGCTGGGTGCCGGGGCCATCCGCGTCTTCGCCACCGACAACAACGCCTTGCAGGCCTGGGATGGCCGGCGGGTAGGTCAGCGCATCGTCGAATGGGCCCCCCGCCTCCGTGCCCATCGCCTGCGCCTGGTAGTGGCCCTGGTGAACAACCACCGGCCGGTGCCGGGGGAGGCTGCGGAGAGCGCCGGGTGGATGGACGGGTACTACCAGCTCCTCTTGCCGTTTTACCGCGGCACCTGGCGCCAGGCCTACCTCCGGTTCACGCGTGACGTGATCACCACCGTACGTGATCAGAACGCCCTGGACGTCATCGCCGCCTGGGAGCTGGGGAACGAGCTGCATACGCAGCAGTCGCCGGGCCTGTTCCCCGTCTTCGTCAGCGCTGTCGTGGCCGAGGTGCGCCGTCTGGACGAGTCGACGCCGATCTGGCCCGGGACGATGGGGGCCAACCATCTGCAGCCCTGGGATCCCCGCTCCCCGGTGGCCCGCTGGCTGTATTGCGAGGCCCCGGTGGATGCCTACACCCTCCACGCCTATGACTGGTTGAGCGGCGACTACCCCGGGGACATGCCCATCCATTGGGACCTGGACAACATCGTCTCTCAGCCCTGCCCCAGCGGCCGGCGCCTGCCGGTGGTAGTGGAGGAGCTCGGCACCTCACGCGCCCTGCCCGGCTTCTACGGGGCGGAGGATGAGGAGGCCAGGCTGCAGCTAGAGCAACACCAGCTCCGCTTCGTCCTGGGGCATCCCGCCGTGCGGGCAGTCGGGGTGTGGAACGGGATCAGCCCCCGGGTCACGGAGGCTACCTACTCCGACGACCGCAGGGGGCTGACCTCCTACGGCCCCACGGGGCAGGGGAGCGGCTCCTGCTACGGCGAGTCCGCTACCGGCGAGGGGGCTACGGTGGCGCGGTCGTTCGGCCCGGGAGCGGGGCAAGACGCCGGCCTCTCCAGCGTCTCAGCCGCTGATCACTCGACCGTGGGGACCGTGGCCTCAGACACAGTTGCCTCCGACCTCGCCGTCCGCGGCATATCCACTATTCCGGAGCTGGCCGCCCCCCGCTGCCGTCTGGAACAGCTCCTGCGCGCGCTCCCCTCGTTCCGGTCAGGGACACTCCCGTAAGGGGGTCCGGCTGGCCCCCGACGAGCCGGGCATAGCCGGCCGCGCTTTCGTCCTGTCCTGCCACGCCGGACTCCGCCATCTTGGATGATTCCTGTGCGGCTGCCTTGGGCTTCCTCTCCCGCCGGGAGAGGGCTGGAGTGAAGACGCCGCCCCTTCCCCCCTGACGTACGGGCTGCGCCCTGCCTGCCACCGCTCCCCCCCAGAGCAGTGGACTGCCTCCACACGCCGTGATTAAGGCAGGCTATGGAGCGGCGCCTTCGGCGGGCAATGGGGCCAGGCGGGGGCGCTACCAGGGGATCGTCCGCCCCGTATGGCGGCGCCCGATCTCGGCCGCTTCCTGCCCGCCGGCGCCGACGCGCACCCCCTCCTCGATCATCTGTGTCACATCGGGGGGTCGCACCTGGTTGAGAAAGGCAATGTTGTTCGCCTTACAGGCGGCAAGGACACGGGCGCGGGCCTGCTCCATCTCCGGCGGATAGGGTGGGTCGTGGCGGTCGACAAATCCAAGGGACAGACCCATATCCCCGGGGCCCCACTCGGCAAAGGCGATCCCGGGTACCTTCAGGCTCTCCTCGACGTTCGCCAGGGCCCGCTTGTTCTCGATCTTCAGTCCCAGGAATAGCTCTCCCTGGGAGTTAAGGGGCCACGGATCGGCCCGGTGCATGTAGTCCCTGGGGGACAGGCCCCAGATGCGGGAGGCGTAGCCTTGCCCCCCATTTCCCATGCGCCCGGGGCCGAGGCCCCCCTCGCCTACCCCCGCCGTCTGGAAGGCGTACCTTGTGGACTCCACAAAGGCCCGCACCGCCCCCGGCTCCTCGGCGTGGCACAGGAGAATGCCGTGTACCCCCGCGGAAAGGACGTGGGCGATCTGCCAGGAGTTTGCCCGGATGGCCATCTCGCTCGTCCCGGTTACGGGGAGCGTGACCACTACCGCGGGGCTGCGGTGCCCGCTCCTCGTCGGTCCCCCGTCCACCAGCCCCCGTAGGTACTCGCGGAGCACCACCATGTCGAACGGGTTGTGCTCGAAGTCGTAGTTGATGTAATCCGCCCAGGTCTGGGCATCGGCCTTGCCGCCCTCGTAGCTGCGCTCCTTGGGTCCGGTGTAGTAAACCGGCTGCCCCTGCTCCAGCAGTTCCAGGACGCGGTTAATGCGCGTGGCCATCATTCCTCCCCTTTGACGCGGCGGGAGCGTATCATGCGGGGCGTGGCTTTGCCCGGTAACGCGGCCGCACCTGTGCAGCTAGGGGACGTGCGCCGTCTCGATCTCCTCACCGCGCCGGCGGTGGCGTCCTATCTCCAGGGAGACGCCGCCGCTATCTTGCCCCTGGGGCCGACCGAGGCGCACGGCCGGCACCTCCCCCTGGGGTGTGATTACCTCATCGCCCTGGCTACGGCGGAGCTGGCGGCGCGCCGGGCAAATGCCCTGGTGCTGCCCCCATTCCCCTATAGCTGGCCCGGGGCGACGGCGAGACTCCCGGGGACGCTCCGCCTGCCGCCGGATCTCGTTCAACAGGTGCTGCTGGCCATCCTGGAGGGGGCCATGGCCCAGGGGTTCCGGCGCCTGGCTCTCGTCTGCGCCCATGGACCAGATGTCCACACTGCCACCCTCGCCGCGCGCCACGCCTTCGAGCGCTTTGGGAGACCCGTGGCCGTCCATCACGCCGTGCCGGGGAGGGGGACGACGCCGCAGGAGCGTGAGCTGGCCGCCGCCGCCGCCCTGCGGGAGGGCGATGACCCCGGTCAGGGTGAGACGTCACGCCTCCTGGCGGCCATGGAGATCCTGGGGCTCCCGGCCGAGCTGGTCGATCGCGCGTCGCCTGCGGGAGAGGGTGTCCCCCTCCCTCAGGCCCTGAAGGAGCCCTTACGCGCCAGCGGGGCAGGGTTCTACTTCACCGACCTCTCCCAGCACATCCCCACGCCGAGAGGGCACGACGTTCCGGCCGCGCGGGCCTACCTCGAGGCAGCGGGCCAGGCCATCGCCGAGTCCCTGGAGGCGATGCGCCACCTTCCAGATGCGGAGGTCTACAGCCGGTGACAGATCAGGAGGAGTCTGCAGTGGCAGAAGCGCCCTCGCCGCAAGCCGGGCCGCACCGACCGGAGACAGTCACCGTGGGTCTACCCACTGACGGCCTATCTACCCAGGGCCCGCCGGCCGGAGAACCCCCCAGAGAGGGGCCGCTGCGGGGCCCCTCGCCGCGTGCTGGGCTGCCCCTGGGCGATCTCAGCGCCTTGCGCGACGAGCTGCGCCGGCTGCTGGCCCAGCACGCCGTGCGCCACGGGACGTTCACCCTCACCTCCGGCGCGGTCAGCGACCTGTACGTCGACTGCCGGGTGGTGGCCACCATGCCCCGGGCGATGCGCTGCATCGGCGCCTTGATGCTCGATCTCTTGAGCGATCTACCGGACGTGCGGGGCGTCGGCGGCCTGGCCATCGGCGCGGATCCCATCGCCGCCGCCGTGGCCATCTCCAGCCTGGATAGTGGCCGGGAAGTGCCGATGTTCATGGTGCGCAAAGAACCCAAGGGACACGGCCTGCGCCGGCGCATCGAGGGGGCCTTTCCCCAGCAGCCCGGCGCCCCGGTAGTGATCGTGGACGACGTCATCACCGCGGGGGGTTCAGTGCTCCAGGCGATCGAGGCGGTGGAGACAGAGACGCAGGCCCGCGTCGCCCGCGCCCTGGTCATCGTCGACCGCCTGGAGGGGGGCGCGGAGATGCTGCGGGGCAAAGGGTACGACGTCCGCTCGATTTTCACCCGCCACGACTTTGCCCCCTCCGCGAGCAGGGCTTGACCAGGCCGGCTTGGCGCCCGCGGCATGCCCGTCCCGCGAAGTGGGCGCTGTCCACCGCCAATGAGCAGCCAGGATGGAGCACGCCGGCGTAGCGCCCGGCGAAACGGATGACATCCGCGGCTGAGCTACAGTCCGACGCGCGCGACGTAGCCGCCAGGTGAGGGCTGGCTCCCGGGGCTTGCCGTCCCCTACTGCGGACAGGAGAGGAAACCGGGGGAGCCCCTCGAGTGGCCTTACTTGACCTCCACGGTAGCGCCGACCTCGGTCAGCCGGCCCCGGACCTGCTCGGCCTCTTCCTTGCTCACCCCTTCCTTTACCGCCTTGGGGAGGCTGTCGGTGAGGTCCTTGGCCTCCTTGAGGCCCAGGCCGGTGATCTCGCGCACCACCTTGATCACCGGGATGCGGTTGGCGCCGGCGTTGGTCAAGACGACAGAAAACTCGGTCTGCTCCTCCTGAACCGGGGCCGCCGGGGCGGCGCCCCCACCAGCCCCAGTCGGCGCCGGGGCCGCCGCCACGGCGGCGCTCACGCCCCAGGCATCCTGGAGGGCCTTGGAGAGCTCAGAGATCTCCAACACGGTGAAGGTGTTTAGCTGCTCGATGATCGTCTGTACTTTCTCGCTGGGCATCGGTTCCTCTCCTTAGTTCGGGTTATCAAGCGCTCGCCAGGCTTGGCAGGGCGTTAGGCGCTCGCCGCCTCCATCTGCTCGCTGCGGGCCTCGAGTGTGCCGACGAGGGTTTGCAGCAGCCCGTCGAGCACGCCGACGAACCCCGCCAGCGGCCCGCTTATCACGCCGACGGCCTCGGCGCGGAGCTGTTCCACCGGTGGCAGGGTGGCCAGGCGGGTGACGTCCTCAGCGCTTATCACCCGGCCGTCGAGCACGGCGCCGCGGACGTTGAGGATGCGGCTGGTGCGCGCGAAGTCGGTCAGCGTCCTGGCCGGGGCGACGATGTCGTCGTAGCAAAAGGCCACCGCCATCGGCCCGGTGAACAGGTCGTCCGCGCCACCAACACCGCTGTTGTGCGCCGCCAGGCGCAGGAGGGTGTTCTTGGCCACGGTGTACTCCACCTGAGCTTCACGCAGCTGCCCGCGCAAGTTGGCCAGGTCGCGTACAGAGAGTCCGCGGTAGTCGGTAAGCACGGCCAGCCTGGCCCGCTGCATCTTCTCGGTCAGCTGGCCTACGGTCGCTTCCTTCTGCGGTGTCGGCATCGATTCACCTCCTGGAGGCAAGAAAAAACGCCCCTGCGCCGGCGACGCAAGGGCGTTCCATGGACGGGTGTGCTCCGGCGGTGCTGGAGCGACTATCGCCCCAGCCATCCGCCGCTCGCAACGTACCTGCTCAGCGAGAGCCGGCCGGCGGCGGAGCACACCCATCACCGCCGGCGCCTCCTCCTACTCCAGAAGCAAGCACCGGCTCCCCTGCCTCGGCGGGTGGCTTTTCCAGCCCTTACGCGTCCTGGTCTCGCCAGGCGCACCCGCTGTCTACGGCTCGGTGCACGTCTATTCAGTTAGGGTTCCATGTCCGTGGCCCGTGGTCGCGCTACCTAGGCGCTAGACCGAACGCCCCACGCGCCGGCGCGGCTAGAGGAGATCGGGCGAAAGAGTGTACCAGCCGACGTGGACGCGAGGCGAGAGCGAAAGGGCGTACCTCCCTACCGTATCCCGGTCGTCGGCGCCGCGTGATCGGGGTCTGGAGCGATGGAGGCCTCTAGGCAGCCAGTGTGTTCGTCGCCGGCAGGTCGAGCGGAATACCGGGCCCCATGGTGCTGGCGAGCGTCACCGTCTGAACGTACTGTCCCTTGGCCCCGCTGGGCCGGGCGGCGACGACGGCCGAGACTAGGGCCCGAAAGTTATCCATCAGCTGCTGCTCGTTAAAGGAGACCTTGCCGATGGGGACGTGGAGCAAGCCGGCGCGGTCGGCGCGGAACTCCACACGGCCCCCCTTGATCTCGCGAATGGCCCGCCCGAGATCGGGCGTCACCGTCCCGGTGCGGGCGTTCGGCATCAAGCCCCGCGGTCCCAGGACACGCCCCAATGTCCGGCTGATCAGGGGCACCATGTCCGGGGCGGCCACGGCGGCGTCGAAGTCCAGCCAGCCACCCTGGATCTCGTTGACCAGCTCTTCGGCCCCCACGCGGTCGGCCCCGGCCGCCTCGGCGGCGCGGGCCTGGTCCCCCTGGGCGAAGGCCACAACGCGTACCTGGCGGCCGGTACCGGCGGGGAGCACTACCGTCCCACGCACCTGCTGGTCGGCGTGGCGGGGGTCGATGCCCAGGCGCATATGCGCCTCCACGGTGGCGTCGAACCTGGTCGGTGAGGTCTCCTTGACCAGCTTGAGCGCCTCGTCCGGCCGGTAGGCTCGGGCGCGGTCAATGAGCTTGGCCACCTCCAGGTACTTCTTGCCGCGTTTTCTTGCCATCGTCTGTTCCCCTGGCAGTGCCATCGCGCCGGCGAGCGCTCCTGCCCTTCTTACGTCCTCAGCCGGACGCGCCTCAATCCTGGACCGACGCCAGAGCATCCCCTGCTAGCGATGAACGGCAGCGGCACCTCACGTCGCAGGACTGGGCGGATGACGCCCACAGCCCCGCCCGGTGCCGGGTGATCAGGCCGTGACCTCCAGCCCCATGCTCCGAGCGGTACCCTCGATCATCTTCTCGGCCCCCTCCAGATCCTTGGCGTTAAGGTCCTGCATCTTCAGCTCGGCAATGGCCCGGATCTTGGCTCGGGAGACGGTTCCTACGGTAGCGCGGTTTGGCGTCCCTGAGCCCTTGGCCACGCCGGACTCCCGCTTGAGGAGGTCGGCGGCTGGAGGGGTCTTGGTGATGAAGGTGAAGCTCCGGTCTTCGAACACCGTGATCTCGGCCGGGATCACCATCCCGGTCTGAGGCGCCGTGCGCTCGTTGAACTCCTTGACGAAGGCCATGATGTTGATGCCGTGCTGGCCAAGGGCCGGACCGATCGGTGGGGCCGGGGTAGCCTTCCCCGCCTGGGCCTGCACCTTCACCACGGCACGAATCTTCTTCGCCATCAGGCTATGCCTTTTCCACCTGCAGGAAGTCTAGCTCCACCGGCGTCTCGCGCCCGAACATGGAGACCAGCACCCGCAGCTTGTTCTTTTCTGTATTGACCTCGTCGATGCTCCCCATGAACTCGGCAAAGGGGCCGTCGATGATCTTGACCCGGTTGCCCTTCTGGTACGTCACACGTACCTGGGGCTTCTCCTCGCGCATCTGCTTGAGGATCGCCTGTACCTCGTTCTCTGGGAGCGGCGTCGGCGTCGTCCCGGAGCCGACGAAGCTGGTCACGCCCGGGGTATTGCGCACGACGTACCACGAATCGTCCTCCAGCATCATCTCCACGAGGACGTACCCAGGGAAGATCTTCTTCTGCACCGTGCGGCGCTGGCCGTTCTTGATCTCCACTTCCTCTTCGGTGGGGACGACCACTCGGAAGATCTTGTCGGCCATGTCCATGGACGCGATGCGGTGCTCTAAATTTGTCTTGACTTTGTTCTCGTACCCGGAGTAGGTATGAATCACGTACCACTTCTGGGCGTCACTCTTTTGGCCTTCCGGTGCGCCCCCCGACGGCGGGGTGGTCGAGGTGTCAGTCGGCTGAGAGACCGTTTGTTGCGTTACCACGTAGACGCTCGCTTATCCGATCCGTAGGATGAGCTCAAACAACCGGGAGAACAGAAAGTCCATCCCACCTAGGATCATACCAACCACAAAGGCAACCGAGACGACCATGGCCGTGAGGTTGCGGGCCTGCAGGGGCGTCGGCCAGACTACCTTCTGCAGCTCTGACCACGCCTCCCGGAAGAACTGGACGTTGAGACGCTCGCCGAGGAAGCGCACCCGCCCCGGACGACCGGGCGCCATCATCTGGCGCATGCGCTCGGCGCGCTCGGCCGCAACGGGGGATGGGGCGGGGGTGACGACGCGGGAGCCCGCGGCCGACGCCCCGGCGCCGGCGCGCGGTACCGGTCCGCCACGTGGCGCCCGTCTGCTCATGGCCATCGCTCGCCCCTGCCTCTCTCCCCTGCCGGTTCCCGAACCGCCCCCGGCTGTCTTAGCTGATCTTCGTCTCGCGGTGAACCTGCTGCGCCCGGCAACGCGGACAGAACTTCTTTAACTCTAGCCGATCCGGGGTGTTCCGCTTGTTCTTTGTCGTCGTGTAGTTCGGGCTCTTGCACTCTGAACATTCCAGGCGCAAGAAGATCCGGTCCTCTTTCTTCGCCACGCTCTCGCTCCTCAGTGGGCAAGTACGCCATTCGCAGTGTGCCGTCTGAGCTGCGAGAAGCGTAGGATACTGTCCCGCCGCGCCGGGACGGCACGGGACACAAAGTCCTCGCAGCCCGGCGCCGGGACGGCCGGCCTACTGCTCGACGGCGGTGACGACCCCGGCGCCGACGGTCTTGCCCCCCTCACGGATGGCGAAGCGCAAGCCCTCCTCGATCGCCACCGGGGTGATTAGCTCCACCGCCAGCTCCACGTTGTCCCCCGGCATGACCATCTCCACCCCCGCCGGGAGGCTCCACCGCCCCCGTCACGTCCGTCGTGCGGATGAAGAACTGGGGCCGGTAGCCCTTGAAGAAGGGGCTGTGGCGCCCCCCTCCTCCGTCGTCAGGACATACACCGTGCCCCGAAAGCGGGTGTGGGGCTTGATGGCCCCCGGCTTGGCCAGCACCTGCCCCCGCTCCACGTCCTCCCGCTCGATCCCCCGCAGCAGGCAGCCCACATTGTCCCCGCCTCCCCCTGGTCGAGCAGGCGTCGGAACATCTCCACCCCCGTGACCACCGTCCGCCGCGTCGGGCCCCCCAGCCCCACGATCTCCACCTCTTCCCCGGGCTTGATCACCCCCCGCTCGATCCGCCCCGTCACCACCGTCCCCCGCCCCTTGATCCCGAACACGTCCTCGATCGGCATCAAGAACGGGCGCGCCACCGCCCGCTCCGGCGTGGGGATGTAGCGGTCCACCGCCTGCATCAGGCTCCAGGATGGCGGCGTACTCCGGGGCCTGTGGATCGGCCGACCCGCTCTCCAGGGCCCGCAGCGCCGAGCCCCGCACCACCGGCGTCTCGTCCCCTGGAAACCCATACTTGCTCAGCAGGCTCCCGCACCTCCAGGCTCCACCAGGCTCCAGGAGGCTCCTCGTCGTCCAGCATGTCGACCTTGTTCAAGAACACCACCATGCTCGGCACTTCCACCTGCGCGCCAGCAGGATGTGCTCCCGTGTCTGGGGCATCGGCCCGTCCGGCGCCGACACCACCAGGATCGCCCCATCCATCTGCGCCGCCCCGGTGATCATGTTCTTGATGTAGTCCGCGTGCCCCGGGCAGTCCACGTGCGCGTAGTGCGCGCCTCCGTCTCGTACTCCACATGGGCAATCGCGATCGTGATCCCCCGCTCCCGCTCCTCCGGCGCCTTGTCGATCTCCGCAAAGGACGTGTACTTCGCCCGCCCCTGCAGCCCCAGCACCTTCGTGATCGCCGCCGTCAGCGTCGTCTTCCCGTGGTCCACGTGCCCGATCGTCCCCACGTTCACGTGCGCTTCGTCCGCTCGAACTTCTGCTTGGCCATCTACCTTTACTCCGCTCTATGACCTGCTTAGACGTGCGCGACTCACGGGGGCGTGTAAGACGTGACAGCGCCGCCCCCACGTCCGGCCGGCGGTGGCAGGGAGCGCGCTGACGGGAGGCGGAGCCCACATCCGGGATCGAACCGGAGACCTCAGTCTTACCAAGACTGTGCTCTACCTACTGAGCTATGTGGGCGCGTGGTTTCCGGTACGCTGCCTCGACGGTGCCGCCCGCGGGGACAGAAGCCCGCCGTCACCGCCACCACTCCCCTGCGCTCCGCTTCCGGCGCGCCCCCAATCCACCGGAGCGCATCTGCCCTTGGGTCTCGGTCGGACGCGGGCCGGAGCCGACGAAGGGACTTGAACCCATAACCTGCGGTTTACAAAACCGCTGCTCTACCAATTGAGCTACGTCGGCGTCTCAAGCTCGAAGTATAGAGAACGTACCACACCAGGACAAGCCCTGGGCGCCGGGCCTTTCCTGCCCCGGGCCCAGGTAAGTCGTGCCCGCTGCTGCGCCCTCCGGTGGCCGGCCGCCGGCTATACCCCGGACGTTCGTATTGAACGGCGTGTGCCGGTCGACCTTAGCGCTCCGCGCCCCGTTGGCGCCGGGCGGCGAACAGGGCCAGGGAGGTGGCAACGGAGACGTTCAAGGAGGCGACGTGTCCGTATAGGGGGATGCGCAGGAGGACATCGCAGCGCTCACGTACCAGGCGGCTGAGCCCCTTCCCCTCGGCCCCGGCAATCAGCGCCAGCGGGCGAACGTAATCCACGCCGTCGTAGACGGTGTCGCCCTCGGCGTCCAGCCCGTAGATCCACAGGCCGGCCCCCTTGAGGCTCTTCGATGCTACGGGCCAGGTTCACCACCCGGGCAACCGGGACGTGGTCGACGGCCCCGCCGAGGCCCGGCCGACCGCCGCCGTCACAGCGGCGGCCCGCCGCTGGGGCAGGATCACCCCGTGCACGCCGGCGCGTCGGCCGAGCGGAGGATCGCCCCCAAGTTCTGCGGATCTTCGATTCCATCCAGCACCAGGAAGAAGGGGGCTCGTCTCGGCCTCGGGCGAGGAGGTCATGCAGGGTGGCGTAGTGGAAGGGGCGCGTCTCGGCGACGGCCCCCTGGTGACGGGAGGTGCCGGCACGGGCCGTGAGTATGTCGGCGGGGACGTACGTCACGCGAGCGCCGGACTGCCGGGCCAGATCGGCCAGGGAGGCCAGCCGCGCCGGGAGGCGGCCAGCCGGGGTGTGCCCTGAGGCGTCCTCCAGGAAGACGCGTTGGGACCCGCCCGCCGCGGAGGGCGTGGGCCACGGCGTGGAGGCCCACGCGAACCCCCTCGTCCGCGTCCCCACCCGCCCCCTCAACGCCCCCGGGATACGGCGGCGCCGGGCGGCGGCCCGGGGGCGAGTCGCCCTCGGGGTCCGCCGGGCGCGCCGCCCGGCGCGCCCCCGGCCAGGGGCGTGGACGGACCAGTCTACTCCTCCGCAGCGCGCCCCTCGCGCTCGGCAACGGCGGCGCGCAGGGCCCGCTCGAGCTGGTCGCCGCAGGGGCGCTTGACGCCGTTCGATCGAGCGTGGGCGGGGGACTCGCGGGTGCTATGGGAGGCCCCGGCGCTTATCGGGATGCGTGCCGGCGCCGCCCCTGCCTCCAGTCCAGCCAGGCGGGCCTCCAGATTGGCGATCTGCTCTTGCATGCAGCGAATCAGCTCCAGCTGCGGGTCCGGGAGATCGGCCAGGCGGGGCTGGGCGACGTCCACCCGGCGCTTCTCCCCCGTTTCTGGATCGCGCACGGTGACGACGCGGGCCGGGATGCCCATCACGGTAGCGAAGTCCGGGACGTCGCGCGTCACCACCGCCCCGGGGGCGATGATGGCCCCCTGGCCCACGGTGATGGCCCCTAGAATCTTGGCCCCCACACCGGCAATGACCCCGTCTCCAAGCGTTGGATGGCGCTTTGTACCCCGCAGCCGGCGGGCCTCCAGGGCGTGGTAGATCCCCAGGGTGACACCCTGGTACAGGGTGACGTTGTCGCCGATCTCGGCCGTCTCTCCAATGACCACGCCCATACCGTGGTCGATAAAGAACCCTCGTCCGATGCTCGCCCCCGGGTGGATCTCGATCCCCGTGATCCAGCGAGTGAAGTGGGATACCAGCCGAGGGAGGACGGGAACGCCGGCGCGGTGCAGCCGGTGCGCCAGCCGGTGCAGCCAGATGGCGTGCAGGCCGGGGTAGGCGAGGAGCACTTCGAAGACGTTACGGGCCGCCGGATCGCGGTCGAACACGGCCAGGAGGTCATCGCGAAGGGTCTGGAGTGAGCGCAACACCTGGCTCTTCCCTCTCCTCATCTACTCGCTGTCCGCAGACTGCGCACCGCGGTCCGCCGACACGTCGCAAGGTGGAGGGTCATCTCTCCCCGCCCACGACTAGCATTATCGCCTGTGCGGCAATAGCTTCCCCACGCCCCACGGCGTCCAGCCCTTCATTCGTCTTTGCCTTAACGCTAACACACGATTCCGCAATCCCCAGGGCAGTGGCCAATCTTCCCTGCATCGCCGGCAGGAAGGGCGCCAGGCGGGGCCGCTCGCAGAGCACCGTGGCGTCTACATTGCACACCCTCCAGCCGGCGTCGCCCGCCCGCCGGCAGGCGGTCACGAGCAGTCCGAGGCTGTCTGCGTCACGCCAGGCCGGATCGCCGGCGGGGAAGTGGTGGCCGATGTCGCCCAGGGCGCAGGCGCCCAGCAGGGCGTCGATCACGGCGTGGACCAGGGCGTCGCCGTCGGAGTGGCCGGCCAGCCCCACCTGGGAGGGGATGGTCACACCACCGAGCACGAGCCGGCGCCCGGGCACCAGCCGGTGAATGTCGTAGCCCGTGCCGGCACGCAGCGCCGGGTTGGTCTCGAGTCTCACGACTCAGCCTCCAGGTGTGGACACGGCGGGTTTACCCTGACGCTTGGAGCCGTCGACGGAGCAGCCCGGCGTGACGCACCCGGGTGTCACGTAGCGGGGCGTCACCGGACGGGCCCCGTAGAGCGCGTGCAGGTCCGCTAGTGATAATCATTCCTGCCCCGGGCCAAGCCTCCTCGAAGGCGTCACCGGACGGTCCCGGCGTGGCGCGTCCGCAGCAGGGCCTCTACCAGGGCCACGTCTCCCGGCAAGGTCAGCTTGATGTTTTCCAGCTCCCCTGGAAAAACGGTCACGGGGTAGCCGGCCGCCTCCACGATGGCGGCGT
Organism: Chloroflexota bacterium; assembly: GCA_030447525.1. GTDB lineage: Bacteria > Chloroflexota > UBA11872 > UBA12225 > UBA12225 > JAUJOR01. The sequence continues at coordinate 120,544 of JAUJOR010000013.1, forward strand.
CGTCGGTGTAAGCCCCGGCCTGATCTCCGGCGGCGGCAAAGGCCGCCTGCAAGATACCGGCCTGGAAGACCTGCGGCGTCTGCGCCGACCACAGCCCGGTGCGGTCGACCGTGCCTTGCACCAGGGCGCTCGTCTCGTCCACTCGCTTGAGCGTGTCCCGCACCGGTATGGCCGCAATGGCCGCACCGTGCCTGCGGGCGGCCTGCAGCCCGGCTCGGATCATCGCCACGCTGACCAACGGTCGAGCGGCGTCGTGCACCAGCATCAAGGCGCATCCTGGGAGGGCCTTTAGCCCGGCACGCACGGAGTCCTGGCGCTCCCGTCCTCCCGGGACGACGTCGGTCACCTTTTTCCAGCCGCAGTCCCATGCCAAGGCCCGCCCGCGCTCCACGCTCCCGGCGGCGAGGACGAGGCACACCCGATCAATCTCCTGGGCGCGCTCGAAGACCTCTACCGCCCAGCACAAGAGCGGGCGCCCAAAGACGGGGTAGAAGGCCTTTTCCACGTTGCCGAAGCGCTGGCCCGTCCCGGCCCCGACGACGATTGCCCCGCTGAGGTCGCCCGGCTCAGGCCCCATCAGGCATGCCTCACCGTCCTTTCCGCCGGCGCAGCGGAGACGTGAGCCCAGATCTAGACCCCATCGTCCGCCGGCGCCCTGCCCGCCCAACCGGTCTGACTCCCCGATCGGCCCTCCGCTTCCCCGTTTGCGCCGGGGCGCGTGCCGGCCTGCACCTCCGGCTCCAGGCGCACTTCCCGCGCGGCGCCCTCATGGCGGTCGGGGCGCCGGTCAGGAACGACGCGCAGGGCGGGAATCCCCGCCGGGGGATCCTCCAGGCCCTCGGCGTCCGGCAGCGGCTGCTTGAGACGGCTAAAGACGATGCGCCCGCCGGCGGTGGGGAGCACGCGCGTGACTTCCACCTCCGCCTGCCCGCCGAGATAGCGCCGCCCCCCTTCGACGATGACCATGGTACCGTCCTCCAGAAAACCAATGCCCTGACCACGCTCCCGCCCCGGCTGCACAATCTCCAGGGTCAGGTCTTCGCCGGTGACGACCACGGCACGGAGGGCGTTGCCCAGGTCGTTGACGTTGAGGACGGCGATCCCCTGCAGACCGGCGACGCGTTGCAGGTTGGAGTCCGTGGTCACGATGGCCGCCCTGCGCTGGCGGGCGAGACGGATCAGCTTACTGTCCACGCCCCGCACGTCCGGGTAGTCGACGTCCAGGACGGCCAGCTCGGCCTCCCGCTTGAGGCGCTCCAGGGCCTCGAGCCCCCGCCGTCCCCGTTGGCGCCGGGCCGGATCGGCCGAGTCCGCCAGGTGCTGCAGCTCCTCCAGGACGAAGTGGGGAACGGTCAGGTCGCCACTGAGAAAGCCACTCACTCGGATGGCGACGATTCGTCCGTCGATGACGGCGCTAGTGTCCAACAGAACGCCCCCACCCTGGGTGCCCCACGCCTTGCCGGCGTCGTCGCCCGTCGCGTCTCCCCCGCTTGGCCGGCGGGGCAGGCCCAGGGCGCGCAACACCTCATCCTTGCGCAGCGCGCCGATGGTCAGGCCCAGCCAGGCCAGCAGGACGGCCAGGGCGGCCGGGAGCCAGCGCCCGAAGGGGTCGGGGAGCAACGAGACCGGAAAAGCGGCCAGGGCGGCGGCCAGCAAGCCGACCAGCAGCCCCAGGCTGGCCCCGCTCAAGTAACGGGCGTCCGCGCCGCGGGCCAGCCCCCACAGCCGGCGCAGGGGGGCGACGGTGACGTGAGGCATCACCAGCAGCCCCAGGGCCGCCCCGGCCACGGCGAGCACCAGGACGTAACGCAACGCCTCCCCTGCGGCCTCTGTGCCGGACGGGAAGCCAGCCAAAGCCAGTCCCAGCTGCCAGCCGGCCGCCCCACCCGCGCCCAGACCGATCAGCCGCACTGCCAGGAGGAGGGCGCGCTGCTTACGGATGGCAGCCTGACTCCTTCTACTCCACCGTCTCCAAAACCTCGCCGGCGCCGCCGGCGATCCCCGCATCATCGTCCCCCGTGGGGCGCTCGAATCCCAGCTCGCCGGCGCCGTCTGATCGCGCGGCGCCCGCCGGCACCCCATCCCGTGACCGGCGGCGCCCGCCGCCGGTGGGGGCCAGGGGACCGAGGGCGAGAACCACGGCCTCCCCTACCGTCTGGGCCCCTTGTATCAGCAGGCCGTCACGCCGCACCTCCCGGGCGCCTGGTCTGCCGGCAATCCCCCCGCGGGTTCCGGTCCCTTTTTCGCCCCCCGACGAAGTGCCGATCAGACGGCGCAGATCTCCGGCGGGGACGATGCACCGCTCGAAGCCCAGGCGGCCGGCCTCGGCCAGGCGACGCTCCAGCTGACGCACCGGCCGCAGCTCCCCCAGCAGCCCTACCTCGCCTACGACCACCAGGCCCGGGTCGATGGGGGCGTCGCGCCAGCTGGAGGCGATTGCCAGGGCCAGTCCCAGATCGGCCGCCGGCTCGGCAATCTTGATTCCGGCCACGACGTTGACGTACACGTCCTGGGAGCCCAACGGCAGCCCGACGCGCTTGCTCAGCACGGCCAGGAGGAGGAGCAGGCGGTTGAGATCGACGCCGATGGCCGTGCGCCGGGGCATGGCCAGGCCCGTGCCGGCCACCAGCGACTGCACCTCTACCAGGATGGCCCGCGATCCTTCCAGCGGGACGGTCACGGCCGAGCCGGCGTTGGCCGTCTGGCGCTCGCTGAGAAAGGCGGCCGACGGATTGGATACTTGCCGTAGCCCGTCCGCCTCCATCTCGAAGACGCCGATCTCGTTGGTGGAACCGAAGCGGTTCTTCTCCGCCCGCAGCAAGCGGTAGGCGTAGAAGCGCTCCCCTTCCAGGTACAAGACGCAATCCACGATGTGCTCCAGCGAGCGCGGTCCGGCGATGTTCCCTTCCTTGGTGACGTGACCCACCAGGAAGACGGGGAGGTGGCGCGTCTTGGCCACGCCCATCAGGCGCAGGGCACACTCGCGGAGCTGGCTGACGTTCCCCGGCGACGACGACAGCCCTTCCAGGTACACCGTCTGGATGGAGTCCACGATCAGGAGATCAGGGTCGATCGCCTCTACCTGCGCCAGGACGGCGTCCAGGCTGGTTTCGGCCAGGACGTAGAGGTCACCGTTCACCGCCCCCAGGCGCTCGGCATGCAGGCGCACCTGGCGAGCAGACTCCTCCCCGGAGACGTACAACACCCGGCGACCGGCGCCGGCCACGTTGCTCGCCACCTGGAGGAGGAGCGTAGACTTCCCGATCCCCGGGTCGCCCCCGACGAGGACGAGAGATCCGGGGACGATCCCATCGCCGAGGACGCGGTCGAACTCCTGCAGGCCGCTGGTGACGCGCTCCAGGGCGTCGAGCGAGACGTCCGCCAGGCGCTCCGGGCGCGCGGCGCCGGGCCTGACGCGCGTGTCAGGTCCGGCGCCGGCTCGTGCGGGCGTGGACCGCACACCTTCGACGTAGCTGTTCCACGCCCCGCACTCTGGGCAGCGTCCTACCCACCTGGCCGATTCGGCGGCGCACTGCTGGCACGTATAGAGGACGCGCGACTTCACCATGGGACACGGAGGCGGTAGGCAGCTGTCGCTCCGTGGTGGAGCTCTCGACTGCCTACCGCCGGCGCCCTTAGGAGGCCGAGCCGGCCAGCTCCGGCTGCGGCTCGGCGGGTGGCTCCGCCAGGGCCGCCGGCGGGGCTTCCGTGGTCTCGATCTTGACTTCGTTGCCGTCGCGGTCGACCTTGACGTTCCCGCCGGACTTGAGCTGTCCAGACAGGAGACGCTCGGCCAGCTCGTCCTCGATGGTGTTCTGGATCACCCGGCGGAGGGGCCGGGCGCCGAAGTCTGGATCGAAGCCCTTCTCCGCCAGCAGGGCCTTGGCCGGCTCGGTGACCTCCAGCTCTAGGTTCTGCGCCAGGAGCTGCTTCTTGATCCGCACCAGCTCAATGTCCACGATGTTCAGGACATCTGCCTGCGCCAGGGCGCGGAACACGACGATCATGTCCACCCGGTTGAGGAACTCGGGCCGGAACACGTTCTTGACCTCGCCGAGGACCTTCTCCCGCATCCGGTCGTAAGCCTGCTGCTCGCTGCGCTCGTCTGCCCCGCCGCTGCGGAAGCCGATCTGCGCCTCGCGCTTGATCATCTGCGCCCCGACGTTACCGGACATGATGATGATCGTGTTCCGGAAGTCCACCGTGCGGCCCTTGGAGTCCGTCAGGCGCCCGTCTTCCATGATCTGGAGCAGGACGTTGAAGACCTCTGGATGGGCCTTCTCGATCTCGTCCAGCAGGATGACGGCGTAGCTGCGCCGGCGGACGGCCTCGGTAAGCTGGCCCCCCTCTTCATAGCCGACGTAGCCAGGAGGGGCACCGGTCAGGCGGGCGACGGAATGGCGCTCCATGTACTCGCTCATGTCCAGGCGAATCATGGCCTCTTCTGACCCGAACATGAACTCCGCCAGCTTGCGCGCCAGGAGGGTCTTGCCCACCCCGGTGGGCCCCAAGAAGATGAACGACCCGATCGGGCGCTTGGGATCCTTGAGCCCGGCGCGGGCCCGGCGCACGGCCTTGGCTACGGCCTCGACGGCCTCGTTCTGGCTGACGACGTGCTGGTGGAGGTTTTCCTCCATGTGCAGGAGGCGCTCGGACTCTTCCTGGGCGATCCGCGTCACCGGGATGCCCGTCCACATGGAGACGATCTGCGCCACGTCCTCTTCAGTGACCTTGGGCCGGGCGATGTCGTCCTGCTTGTGGAACCCAGACTCCAGACGCTGGATCTTTTCCCGCACCTTGGACTCGCTGTCCCGCAGGGCGGCTGCCCGCTCGTAGTTCTGGCCCTCGATGGCCCCTTCCTTGTCCTTGATGACGCTGTCCAACTCCCGCATCGCCTCCTTGAGGCTGTTGGGGGCGGTGGCCCGCTGGATGCGCACCCGCGACCCGGCCTCGTCGATCAGGTCGATGGCCTTGTCCGGGAGGAAGCGATCGCTCACGTACCGCCCGGCCATCTCGGCCGCCGCCTTGAGGGCGTCGTCGGTGATGGTGACGCGATGGTGCTGCTCGTACTTCTCGCGGATGCCGGTCAGGATCTGGATAGACTCCTCGATGGTCGCCTCACGTACCTGCACCGGCTGGAAGCGCCGCTCTAGGGCGGCGTCTCGCTCGATGTACTTGCGATACTCGTCCAGGGTCGTCGCCCCTATCACCTGGAGCTCGCCACGGGAGAGGGACGGTTTGAGGATGTTGGCCGCGTCCACCGCCCCCTCGGCCGCGCCCGCCCCCACCAGGGTGTGCAGCTCGTCGATAAAGAGCATGCAGTCCCCGGAGTTGCGGATCTCCTCCACCACCTTCTTCAGGCGCTCCTCGAACTCACCCCGGTACTTCGTGCCGGCCACCAGCGAGCCGATGTCCAGGGTCAGCAGGCGCTTACCCTGCAGCGTCTCGGGCACGTCGCCGGAGATGATCCGCTGCGCCAGCCCTTCGGCAATGGCCGTCTTCCCCACGCCGGGCTCGCCGATCAAGGCAGGGTTATTCTTCGTACGTCGGGAGAGGATCTGGATCACCCGCTCGATCTCGGTCTCCCGGCCGATGATGGGATCGAGCTTGCCGGCGCGGGCGTTAGCGGTCAGGTCAACGCCCATCTGATCGATGGTCGGCGTGCGGGACTGCTGCTTGCCTTCCCCACCGGCCCCGGGCCCGGACTGGCTGACCACCTGGATCACCTGCGAGCGTACTTTCTCTAGATTGACGCCCAGGCTCTCCAGCACGCCGGCGGCGATCCCCTCCCCCTCCCGCACCAGCCCCAGCAGGAGGTGCTCCGTGCCGATGTGGTTGTGGTTCAGGCGCCGGGCCTCTTCTACCGAGAGCTCGATCACCTTCTTGGCCCGTGGGGTCAGCGAGATGTCCCCGATGACCATCCGGTCGCCCCGCCCGATGATGAACTCCACGGCGCTGCGCACCTTGTTGAGCTCGACGCCCAGGTTACTGAGCACCTTGGCGGCGATCCCCTCCCCCTCGCGGACGAGGCCCAGCAGGAGGTGCTCTGTGCCGATGTAGTTGTGATTGAAGCGCTGGGCCTCCTCCTGCGCCAGAACGAGCACTTTCTTCGCCCGCTCAGTGAACTTGTCGAACCGGTCGCTCATGGTGGCTCCTCACTTAGGCGAGAACGCGCACGTCCTCTCGACCTGAAGTATAGCATCGTACCCCCTGCCACCTTCGGTGGCGGCCGAGTGATGGTGGCCCCAGGACCTAGGATCGTGCCCCAGGAAGGGCAGGGAGAGCGACCGGCCGCGCCGGCGTCGGGACGGTCCCACCACCGTATCGGGGGATCAGAACGCCACTGCCCCTGGAGCAGGTGCCGGCGCTCGGCAGCTCCAGGGACAAACGAGGCCAGCCGCTACCGCGTACCTGGCCCTGATGCAACCACCCGGCCGGGTCTTGCCGGCCTCAGATCAGGCTGCGTCGTCCGAGCGCCTGCCGGACGCCGGGGTGGCTTCGCCCGCCGGGCGGGCTGAGTCGCCCTCCCGGGCCGCCTCGCCGGCGGGGGCGACGCCGTTCGCCTCCACGAGGTTGTTCCCCTCCACGAGGTTGTTCCCCTCCACGAGGTTGTTCCCCTCCACGAGGCCGCCGGTGCCCTGTTGCCCTATGGGAGACTCTTCCCTGACCCCGCCGGCGGCGTCCTCGCCCTCGGGGGCCGGCAGGGACTGCTCGTCCAGTGCCGCCTCGCCGTCGGTAGCGGCGTTGCCCTCACCCAGGGGGACGAAGTCCTCCTCTTCAGGCATGGCATCCGGGGCCGGGCTGAGGCGCAGGCGCCGGCGCTCCTGGTCTATAGAGATGACCCGAAAGGTAAGGCGCTGACCCTCCTGCAGGAGGCGCCGGTCGGCAGCGGCGATCTCGGAATTGTGTACCAGCCCCTCGATGCCCTCATCCAGGCGGACGAAGACCCCGAACTGGGCCTGCTTGATCACCTCGCCGAAGACGATCGACTCCAGCGGGTAGCGATCCTCGATGGACAGCCAGGGGTCTTCCTGGGCCCGGCGTAGGGAAAGGGCGATCTTCTTGGTATCCCTGTCGACGGAGATGACGTAGACCTGCACCTCCTGTCCCGGCTTGACCACCTCGCTGGGGTGCTTGACCCGGCTCCAAGACAGCTCCGAGATATGCACCAGGCCGTCGGCGCCGCCGAGATCGACGAAGGCCCCGAAGCTGGCCACGTTGCTGACCCGGCCGGTGCGCACCTGCCCCGGCTCCAGTTCTTGTAACAGGGTGTCGCGGCGCAGCGAGCGGAGCTCGCGGTTGGCCTGGCGCTCGGACAGGATCAACCGATTGCGCTTGCGGTCGGCCTCGATCACCTTCAGCTTGAGGGTCTGCCCCACCAGCCCGCGCAGCTGCTCGGCCACCTGCTCCTGCTCGGCCTCGGTCTCGCCCGCCCGCTGGACGTTGACTAGCTGCGAGATAGGGACAAAGGCTCGCGTGCCGAAGTCGACGACCACGCCCCCGCGATTGACCTCCAGCACCTTGGCCTCGACCACCTCCCCGGTCTCCACCTGCACCTGGGCCCGGCGCCAGAACCGCTCGGTCCCGGCGCGGCGGAAGGAGAGCAGGGCGTGCCCCTCCGGTGTTTCCGTGGTCACGACATAGACCAGGATGCGGTCACCCACGCGCGGGGCGTGGCCCAACTCCTCCTCGATGCTGGACTGTTCCCGACCGGGAATGACGCCCTCCGACTTGAGGCCGATGTCCACCAAGACCTCGTCGGGGTCTGTGCGCACCACCGTCCCCTCGACGACAGAGCCGCGCCGCACGTCGCGTACCGAGGCGTCCTCCGACTCGAGCAGCTCCTGCATGCTCAACGAATCCTCGTCGCTCTCCGCCGGACTCGGCTCGCGAGTGTCCCGTCCTTGCGTCGGTCCCCCCGACCGCTGCTGTTCGTCCATCTACACCCCGTCAGAAGGCATTTGGGCCACCGGCCAGATCCGCTCCCGCCACCCGCCCGTTCCCGTCCACGCACCTGTGGCCACGGGCCGGCCCAGACCCCACGTTCCCACCCACTCCGCAGCGGTTGACGGCGGTGCGAGATCTTCCCCGCGCCGCAGCCTCCCCAGTCCCTACCAGCGCCGCCTGCATCCGATGGTCCACTCTGACCGTTACCGTTTCAGGGACTGGCAGAGGCCCAATCGGGCTCCGGCGTCAGGCAGCGCCGGGCAAGACTCCAGGACGCCCGGCCGCGCGGGAACGTTCCGGGCAAGTATAGACCCGGCGCCCTGCCCGTGCAATGAACCGGCGCCGTCCCCCTCTTCGGCGTTGCACGGGCAGCCCCAGGGCGCTTGTCAAGCCCCCATCATGGGGGCGCCGTGCGCACCACGAGCGACGTCCAAGCCTCGACCGCCCAAGAGGGCCCTAACTCTATGAGGTGCTGCGGGTGCTGTTGCGGGACGGATGGACGGTCAGCCGCCAGTCCGGATCGCACGTCGTGCTGCGCCACCCGACCAAGCCCGGCCGCGTGATTGTGCCTGTTCATCGGGGTACGCTCAAGGTGGGGACGACGGCCAGTATTCTGGCGCAGGCGGGCCTGACGCCGGACGACGTTCGGAGACTGGGATGAGCGCGGAGCGCGCGGCTGCCAGGCGTAGAGTACGGCCCTACACGGTGGTGCTGACGCCCGACCGCGACGAGGGCGGCTACACTGTCACGGTGCCGGCCCTTCCGTGATGCATCACGGAAGTGGAACACAGCCGAGGCAGCATATCGCGGCTAGAGTGTTACGCTGACGCGGCGGGTGGAGATGAGGGGATTCGAACCCCTGACCCCCTGCTTGCAAAGCAGGTGCTCTCCCAGCTGAGCTACATCCCCAACGTCGGGCGGCGCCCCACAAGTACAAGTACATGAGGACCCCGGCCTAGGCGCCATAACGCTCCCCGGAGCATGATGCGCGCCACCGGCAGCGATCCGACCCTGATGCACCCTCCCCTGAGGCGTCTGGGATAGTGTGTCCGTCCGTCAGGGCCTGGTGGCGGGGTGGGCCTTTCTGGATTCGAACCAGAGACCTCAGTCTTATCAGGACTGCGCTCTAACCAACTGAGCTAAAGGCCCGCGGGCGCAAGTATACCAGTCTAGTAGTCTCGCCGGCCTTCGAGGGCCCGGCTGAGGGTGTAGTCGTCGGCATACTCCAGGTCTGAGCCGATAGGCAGACCCTGGGCCAGGCGGGTGACGTGCACCCCCGAGTCTTGCAAGCGCATCTTGACCAGATTGGCCGTCGCCTCGCCCTCCACCGTGGCGTTGGTGGCCAGGATCACCTCCTGCACCCCCCCCTGGCCGACGCGTTCCGCGAGCTCGCGGATCTTGAGGTCGTCCTCCAGCACGCCTTCCATCGGCGAGAAGGAGCCGTGCAGGACGTGGTAGACGCCCTTGTAGCTCCCCGTGCGATCGAGCGCCAGGATATCCAGCGGCTCCTCGACGACGCAGATGCGGGTATGGTCACGGTTGGTGTCGGCGCAGAACTGACAGGGGTCCGTGGCGCTGAGATTGAAGCAGACGTGACAGAAGATGATCTGCTCTTTGACGTCCACGATGGCCTGAGCCAGGGCGTGCGCCTCCTCCGCCGGCCGGCGGAGGAGATAGAAGGTCAGGCGCTGCGCCGTCTTGGGGCCGACCCCGGGGAGCTTGCCGAACTCTTCGATCAAGCGGGCGATCGGCTCGGCGAGTATCTGGGACATCTGTTCTAGGCAAGGGACAGCATAGCAGATGCGGGAGGCTTCGCCGGTGCCCCTACATCAGGCCAGGGATCTTCATCCCGCCGGTGAGGACGCTCAAGCGCTTCGCCTGCAGCTCCTGGCTCTTAGTCAGCGCGTCCCCCACGGCGGCCACGATCAGGTCCTGCAGCATCTCAACGTCCTCTGGATCCACTACCTCGGGATCGATAATGACGCTGACCAGCTTCTGTTGACCGGTCATGGTCGCCTTGACCGCCCCACCGCCGGCCGTGGCCTCGACGGTCTCCTTGCCTAGGTCTTCCTGGATCTTGAGCATCTGCTGCTGCATCTTCTGGATCGCTGCCATGCCCATGGGAATGTCTCCTCGCGGGTCTGCGCTACTCGCTTCGTAGATTGGGGTATACGGCTTCAAGCAAACGGCGGGCCACACCTTTGAGGATGGCCCTCTGACACGGTCTCGCAGGACCGCGCTACAGGGTAGAGAGGTCGGCCACGGCCGGCAGGGCCTCCACGGCGGCGAGTTCGGCCGGCGAGAGAATGTGCGCCCGCCAAATGCGCAGGGCCTTGGCCACCACGGGGTCATCCTGCGCCGTTTGGCTCCGTGGACGGTCGAAAGGGAGGCCGGCGTTCTCCGTCAGGACGCATCGTACCTTGCAGTGCGCCCCCAGGACACGTCGCAGGGCCTTCTCCACGGCGATGCGGTTGGCCGGGTCGAGGATCTTGTTGCAGTGGAAGGCGAAGCGGAACTCCAGGACGACGACGTTCCCGTCTTCGACCTGCATGGGGTTGGCATCCTTGAGCAGGGCCTCCACCGAGCGGTTGGCGTGGCGAACGGCTTCCAGGACCGCCGGCCAGCGCTCGCGCACCAAATCGATCCCTATGCCGGTGGCTGATGGGTCCGAGCGTGTTGGGGCCGGCAGCGCGATCGCCGGCATGTCCGGAGAGGGATCAGGTGGCAAGGCCTCCTGGCCGTCGTCGGGCGCCGGCCAGGGGGGCTGGTCGGCCGCTGCATCCTGCGCCAGGGCGGCCGGCCAGGCCGGCGGGGCCTCGCCGGGCGGCGCTACGGGAGCGGTGGAGGGTTCTGGCGGAGTAGCGTTCGGGGCGTCCGGCGGCTGTAGGGGCTGGGATTGGAGGGCCGGGCCGGAGGCCGGGGGCGGGGGCGCAGCCGCAAGGGCAGGGGGGATGGCCTGTTGGGGCTGGGGGGCGCCGGGGCCGTCGCTCCCCACCGGGAGGGGGAGAGTCATCGTCGGCGCCGGCAGAGAGGCCTCGACGATGGCCAGCTCCAGAGGGAGCTGCGGCTGCGCCGAAGGGGCTTTGAGCCCTTGCTCGGCCTGCGCGAACAGCTTGATCAGACGGACGAGATCGGCGAGGGACAGGCGCCGGGCGCGCTGCTGCACCGCCTCGCGCCGTTCTTCGTCCAGGCGGAGCAAGGTGGCGGCGTCGCTGTGGGCGAGGAGCAGGGCACGGAGAAACTCCAGGATCTGGCGTGTGAATTGGCGTAGGTCGACGCCCTGGCTGGCCACGTCGTGGACGAGGCGAAGGCCGGCGGGGAGGTCACGCTCGATCACGCTGTCGGCCAGGCGGCAGACGGCGTCGAACCCGGTGAGGCCCAGCATCCCCTGCACGTGGGCCGCGGTGATAGTGGGGGCGCCGAGGGTTAGGCGAGGGTCGGCGGTGATCCCGGTGACTTCCCGCGTTGCCCCGGCGTACGCCAGGGCCTGGTCGAGCAGGCTGATGGCGTCGCGCGCCCCACCGGCGGCGGCCTGGGCCAGGAGCTCGGACGCCCCCTCCTCCAGGCGCACCCCCTCGGCGGCGGCGACGTGCATCAGATGGCTGACCAGGGTCTCTAGGGAGATGGGCTTGAAGTCGAAGCGCTGGCAGCGGGAGGCCACCGTGGCCGGGACTTTCTGAGGGTCGGTGGTGGCCAGGATGAAGATGACGTGGGCCGGTGGCTCTTCCAGGCTCTTCAGGAGGGCGTTAAAGGCCTCCTGGGTGAGCATGTGCACCTCGTCGATGATGTAGACCTTGAAGCGCCCCGTCAGGTCGGCGCCACCGGGACGCTGCATCAGCCGCTCGCGGAGCTGGCGGACGTCGTCGACGCCGCGGTTGGAGGCCCCGTCGATCTCGATCAAGAGGTCGAGCTGACGTCCGCTGAGCAGGGCCTGGCAGTTCTCGCAGGCGTTGCAGGGTTCTCCCTGCAGCCCCCGCCGGCAGTTGACGGCCCGGGCGAGGATGCGCGCGGCTGAGGTCTTACCGGTGCCCCGCGGGCCACAGAACAGGTAGGCGTGGGCGATCTGGTTGCGGGCGACGGCGTTACGCAGCGTGCGGGTGACGTGCTCCTGGCCGATCAACGGGTGCCGGTCGGGCTCGGCGAAGGTCTGGGGCCGCCACTTGTTGTAGAGGGTGATGGACGCCATCGGGAGCAACTCCTGTGTTGCCGCGGCCGCCGACGAGAAAGGGCAGCCTGGTACGGCTGCCCTAACGTGTATCACGTCTGGAGGTGTTACTCCGTTACCCTCTGCCACAGTCACGACCGGCGCGCGCTGCGGAGGGCAGAACCTGCCGATCTACCGGAGCCGGGTAGCACAGCGCCGCGGATAGCGCTCAGCCGGCGCCGATCTACGAGTGGGCCGGCGCCTCCGCCCGCAGGTATCGGCAATGGACCTACCCCCGCCGGCCGGGAACGCAGACTTCTGACCGAGCGGCCGGCGGCACCAGACGGCGCTGTCTACATAAGGAGAAAGGGCGGTCGTGCACCCTCTTTTGACCCATACTTGCCGACTTGCCTCGAACAGCTAGCTCAGACCGGGCGACCCTGCGGCACCCAGAGCGCACTATTTACCGCTGCTTCCTTCCGGACCTGACGGGGTTCATAGGGCTCTGCCGCGCAAGACCCAAATCCTCAACGCCGCTCGTCCATGGCAGGCTCGGTAGCGGTGAGCCGGGAGAAGGAATTCAGCCCCGCTATAGCGGATCGCGGGTAGAGGGCACCGCTAGCTCCCCGCCTAGCACGACCACTTCAAAGTCTAACCACGCCGGGGGCTAACTGCAAGCGAGCGGCGCTGTTGCGGCGCGGTTGTCGTAGGGGGCCCCTGGCGCCGAACGGCCGCTTCAATTCGTTGACGGATGCAGCGCCCTACGACGGATGCAGCGACCAACGCGCGCCCTGTGGCGGGCGGAGCTCGCGGACGGCGAGATGAGGATCAGGGGCCGGCGGAGGGCTCTACTGCGCGCCCCGGCAACGGCCGGTGGCGTGTGGTCGGCGGCAGCCGGGGTGCCCAGCTTTGTACTGACATGGCGGAGGGGGTGGGATTCGAACCCACGATGCCTTGCGACATACACGCTTTCCAAGCGTGCGCACTAGACCAGCTATGCGACCCCTCCGGAGCACCCTGGCGGGTGCGGTCTGAACGTCCGGCGTCTCAAATCAGGCTACCACGCCGGGGTGACGAGAGACTTCTCCCTCTAGCCTGACCTGGGGGCGGAGGGGGTGGGATTCGAACCCACGAGACGCTTGTGACGCCCACTCGTTTTCGAGACGAGCTCCTTCAACCACTCGGACACCCCTCCCCGGCGCGATGCCCGTACGTCCGGCGGAGACCCCTGTTAAGTGTAGAGCCTTTTATGCCCGGCGGGACGCCGACACCACATGAGCTCGGCCCGGCGCCCTGCCGGGCAGGTGGCACGATGCAGCGTCTTCTCACCAGTGTACCCGAATGGCCCAGGCGTCGGGCCCGGGCGTGATGCGGGCTGTCCCTGCCGTACTACCCTGCCCCCTCACCTGGATGCCTAGAGGTTTCCGGAGGGGAGCGCGACGGCGAGCCCCTTCTCCCGGCGGCGCTGGCGCAGTTCGGCGAAGAACTCCGCCAGCTGCGCCTGGGCCTCGCCCGCCAGGACGCCCCGCGTGACTTGTACCTGGTGGTTCAAGGCCGGGGACTCCACGATGTTGAAGACAGAGCCGGCGGCCCCGGCGCGCGGGTCGTCCACGGCGTAGACCAGGCGGCCAATACGGGCCTGGACCATGGCCCCGGCGCACATCGAGCAAGGCTCCATGGTGCAGTAGAGGGTGACGTCCGGCAGGCGCCAGCGACCTAGGCGGCTGGCGACCTCACGGAGCACCAGCAGCTCGGCGTGGGCTGTGGGGTCAGCCAGGTCCTCTTTGCGGTTGTGCTGGCGCCCGACGACGGCGCCGGCGAGGACGGCCACAGCCCCGACCGGGATGTCACCCGCCTCGGCCGCGGCCTGCGCCTCCTCCAGGGCTAGGCGCATCAAGGCGTCATCGCCCTGGCCGTGCACGTCGCCAATCACTATGCCACTCCGCGGACAAGCATATATCTCCTGTCAAGCGGGGATGTCGCAGCGGTTCTGGAGAGGGGGGCGAGTCAGAGGGCCGTGCTCTAGCCACTCCGTTACCGATCTGCTACCTGGCGGTGGGGTGGGCACGGCCATTCGGTAGCAGGCGATTGTCGGCAGGGGCCGCCCCTGAGCGGAGCGAAGGGCCGAACCCGGGAGCAGGACTGCCACCGGGAGCGGCCGCTGATGAAATGGCCCGGGAGCGGGAGCGAAAGCCCTTGTCTCCCTCTGTCACGGGGCGTACACTCGGCGCGCCGACCGGCCCGGCGACCCACGCTCCCCTTCAATCCTGCCCGCGTCGCGCCGGCTCCCCAGAGGTACGCGAGGCACGCATGGTCCAGCAGCAGGGCTTTCTCGCCCCACCCGCGGTGACGATCCTGGCCACTGGCCGGGGCCAGGCCTCCAGATCTGGTGTGCGCCGCGCGCCGCTGGCGCCGGGCTGCTACGTGTTCCGTGACGCCGAGGGGGCCGTGCTGTACATCGGCAAGTCCATCGCCCTGCGGCAGCGCCTGGCTTCTTACTTCGCCAGCCCCGGAAAGCTGGATCGAAAAACGCGGGCCATGGTCGGGCACGCCCGCGAGGTGGAGTGGCACACTGTGGGCTCCGAGGTAGAGGCCCTGATCCTGGAGTCACAGCTGATCAAGGCTCACCTGCCGCCGTACAACGTCCAGGGCCGCGAGTACCCGCACTACACGTTTATCCGCTTCACGGCCGTCGATGGCTTTCCGTACCTGGAAGTCTGCGATGTGGTGGACGCCGATGGGGCGGTCTACTATGGCCCATTCTGGGGGCGAAGGTCGGCCGAGCAGACCCTGGAGTTCGTGAACCGGCTGTTCCACCTGCGCCGCTGCAGCGGGCCTTTGCCGGCGCCGGCCGCCGGCGCCGCATGCTTTTACGCCCAGGTGCGGCGGTGCAGCGCCCCCTGCCTCGGCCGGGTCACACGGGAGGCGTACGGCCACGGCATGCAATCCGCCGACGAGCTCCTGCGGGGTGACATTGGCCGGCTGATCTCGCGCCTGGAGCGCGAGCGGGATGTCGCCGCCGAGGGGCTGCGCTTCGAGCAGGCCGGCGAGCTGCACCAGATCGTCCAGGCCCTGCAGTCGCTCCGAAGCAAGCGGGGTCATCTCCGCTCCGCCGCCGGCACGCTCAACTTCCTGGTGGTGGTGCGCCAGGGCGACGGCGGGCGCGCCGAGGTGCTGGCTTTCTCGGCCGCCCGCCTCCAGGGGCAGGTGAATGTCTCGGCCTGCCTGGAAGGGGGTGACCGGGCATCCCTGGAGCGGTTCGTCCTTACTCATTACCCGACGCAGCGCCCCCTGGCAATCGACCATGACGAGCTTGACCAGATGCACGTCGTCGCCGAATGGCTGGCGCGCCGCGGCCGGCGGGCGGTGTACCTGCCCCTGCCGGACGGGCCGCTGGGCCCGGGCGACGCCCGGCAGGCGGTACACGCCGTGGCTCAGGCGTTGGCGGGCGCGCCGGACTGAGGCTTGCACCCTTATCCTCGCCTCCGGCGCGATGGGCCCCGGAGCGATGAGCCGGACAGGCTGCCGATGGAGAGCCTTCCACCGCCGGCGGCTGCGGCTCCGCAGGTATGAGATGGACAGCTTTGCTACGATCTTAGGCGAGCGGGGCGGCGACGGGCCGGCCGTTGCGGGATGCGACGGCGCGACGGTGCGTGCCCCCTCGTCCAAGAGAGGAAAGCTGAGCAAGAGTCATGGCAACGCATCCGTTCGACGTGTCCGACAAGGACTTCGAGACCCGAGTGCTGCAGGCAGATCAGCCGGTGCTGGTCGATTTCTGGGCGCCCTGGTGCGGGCCGTGCCGGGCGGTGGCCCCGGTGGTCGAGCAGCTGGCCCAGGAATATGAGGGCAAGGTGCACTTCGCCAAGCTCAACACGGACGACAATCAGCAGACGGCCATGAAGTATGGGATCATGGCCATCCCCACGCTCCTCATGTTCCGCGGTGGGAACGAGGTGGCTCGTATCACCGGGGTGCAGCCAAAGGCGGCGCTCAAGCGCACGATCGATAGCGTCGTGGGCGCAACTGCCTAGGGGACGGCTACCTGTGCGACGCCAGGGGGCTCCTTCGTCGCAGCGCCGGATGCGCTGCCGACGAAGGGGCGCCCTGAGGGCGGTCAGTCGTCGAGCGCACCCGTGGGGGAGCCGTCGTCAACGGCTCCCTCTGCTGTCTCCGGGGTCTCGCCGCTCTCCAGCTGCTCGACCATCTCCTGATAGTCATCCGGGAGATCTTCGCCAAGCTGCTGTCCCAGCTTGCGGGCCCAGCGGGCGACGCTCCGGGGGTCGTTCTCGTTCACGTCACCGAACATGCTTGGATCGGCCAGGTCCTCGAGGCGGGAGTCCTCGCTCTTCATCACGGCGACGCGGGAGATCAGCTTGGTCATCTGCTCCGGTGCGGCGCCACAATGCGGGCAGGTCGGGGTGGCGGCGCCGGCGGCGAAGGTGCGGAAGAGATGGCTGGAGCGGCGCCGGCAGGCGGCGCAGCGGTACTCGTAGACGGGCATGGTAGGCCTCGAAGCTAAAGGCAGGGGGCTGGTCCCAGGGGAGATTATAGGCTTCCGGCGCCGGCTCGTGCCCCTCGCTTCCCCGGCGCCGGCCGGGTCGTCCTCGGCCACAGGAGCCGAGTTGTGATCGCGGGGATGGACGCACCTCCGGGCGCGCCGGTCACCGTCTATCTGGGCCTGGGGGCTAACGTCGGCGACCGAGCGGCCAGCCTCGACCAGGGGCTGGCTCGGCTGGAGGCCCCCTGCGGCCCGCTACTGCGGTCGTCGATCTTCGAGACCCCGCCCTGGGGCGATCTCGACCAGCCGGCGTTTCTAAATCTCGTCGTCCGGGGAGAGACTCGCCTCGGCCCGCGCGCCTTGCTCCGCCTGGTCCAGGCGGTGGAGAGAGCCATAGGACGGGTGCCGACGCGCCGCTGGGGTCCTCGCGTCCTGGACGTGGACGTGCTGGCATACGGGGAGGCAGCGTTTGCCGATGGAGAGATCGAGGTGCCGCACCCGCGCATGCATCAGCGGGGCTTCGTCCTGGTGCCCCTGGCTGAGATCGCCCCTGAATGGCGTCATCCAGGGCTGGGAAAGACGGCGGCGGAGCTCCTCGCCGCCCTCCCAGGGGAAGAAACGGCCCCTGTCGTCCCCTGGCGCGCCAGACCGGGGACGGCGGGGGCGACGCGGTAGATCTGGATCGGCCCGATTACGGCAACGATGTGGAGATCTGGGGCGGCCTGTTCACCGCGATAGACCGGCGCCAGGTATGCCGGGGCGGCCGGCTCTACCAGGACGTAGTCCACGTCTAGCGCGACGGCCGCTGCCGTCAGGGCGGCCGGCCCATCGCTCGGCGTCATCACCGTGGAACGCCGGGACACGTACCAGAAGCCGGGCGGGTCGACGGCCATCACCCGCCCATCGCCCTGGGTGCGGGCGTCCAGCCACGTGGCGGCCGCCCCGTAGGCCGCCAGGCGCCGGTTCCAGCGGCCGGTCAATTGGCCGGCGAAGTAGACGCTGGCCAGCGCGCCAAAGGCGACCAGGGCGGCGCAGAAGACCGCCTGCGCCTGACGTTCCGGCCAGCCCCGCCGTCGGGCGCCCCGGGCAACCACCGTCTCCAGCCCCTGTACCGTCCACCCATAGAGCCACGGTAGGGCGGCGATGAGGGAGTGGAACAGCCCGCCGCGCACCCCCTGCAGGGGAAAGACGAGGGTCATCAGGGCGTACAGGGCCATCACGTAGGCCAGGGGAATCCAGGTGGCGATCGCCCGGCGGGTGCGCCACAGGCCCAGGAGCGTCAGGGGGACGGCGTAGTACAGTAAGGGATGCCCCAGCACGGCCAGGCCCGCCGGGAGCGACCCGACGCGCAGCGACAGGGCCGCGTCGATCCCAGCCGCGCGCCAGCGCTCCATGGTCAGCGTCTCGGCGTAGAGAAACAGGTCGTCGTACTCCCGCAGCCACAAGGCGCCGCCGACCCCCGGGGGCGCCAGCGTCCCATAGGTCAGCCAGGTGCGCAGGAGCAGCGGGAAGCTCCCCGCCAGCCCCCCGGCGAGGGTAAGGGCCACCCCAGGCAAGAGGGCGCCCCGGCGCTGCCGCCCCGCCGCCACGGCCGCGGTGAGGGGTGCGACGAGCAGGAGCAGGCCGTCTGCCCGAATGCCCTGCGCCAGACCGGCCAGGAGCCCGGAGGCGAGCAGGAGCCAGGCGTGGCCACCGGCCGGGCCGGCGTAGTGTCGCTGGGGCTCGACGGACGCCACGGAGTTCCGCGCTTCAGGCGTTGTCACGTAGGGACGGGAGCCGGGCCCCCGCGGCTGCGCGGCCGTCACCGCCAGCCACAGGGCGCCTCCCCCGACAAGGGCATAGGGCGTGAAGACGTCCGTCGTGACCCAATAAGGAAAGTAGATGCCGCTGAAGAGCGTCAAACCGGCCACGGCGTTGGCCCGCCGGACGGCCGAGAGTCGGTCCTCAGGAGGCGGGCTCGCAGGACGGCGGGTACCGGCGAGCCGGGTGCCGGAGGGACGCTCTTCTGCCTCGGCCGGAGCATGGCGGGCGACGACGTAGGCCCTGGCGACCACCAGGGCGGCGCCAAGCACCGGGGCACCCTGCATCCGGCGCCACAGGGGCCAGGTCTCTGGCAGGGCCAGCCCGCCGGCGGCCGCAAAGAGGGCGCCCCCCGGGGGCCAATAGGCGTTGCTCGGTCGAGGCAAGGATAGGGGTGGGGAGAGGTAGTTCCAGAGCACGTCTTCCACCAGGCCCCGTCCCTCCAGGAGGTTGGCCGCGACGTGAAACGAGTAGTAGGCGTCGATGTAGCCGGGGTGGGTGACGGCGGCGGCCGTCAGCGCCCGCACCAGCAGGGCAGCGCAAAACCACAGGGCCGGGCCACGCCACATCAGCCGGGAGGGGAGCCTTCCCGACCGGAGCCGGCTTCCAGCGCCCCGGTCGGCCCAGAGCCGGTTTCCGGCAGGCCGGGGCGGCGATGGACGCGCACGTCGCCGCTCTGCCACTCCAGAGGCCATTCCCCCACCTCGGCGACGAGGCCAGCTACCAGGGGCGACTCGGCTGCCCAGCGGTCCCAGTAGCCGTCCAGGACGGCGTAACGGACCCCGCCCCCCGGGGAGCCGTCTCCAGGGGCGCCCAGAGTCAGGTCCTGGCCACCGAGCGAGGGGTCGAAGCGGAAGCGACGCGCCGGGAGGCCGGCGGGATAAAAGGCGATGGCATTACCCCCGGCGGCGACCGACTGCAGGAAGTCCGCTACCTGGGCGCGGTACAGCCAGGCGACGTGGGGCGAGACGACGACGACGTCCGCCGGACGGGAGCGGGCATTCACGTGATCGGCGGCCCGGCGGGCGATGGCTTGCCCCCCCCGCTCGTCGTCCAGCAAGGCCCAGTCGATCGGCAAGGAGAACCCGGCGACGAGCCCCCCGGCGGTGCGCCCGAGCTCCAGGCCCAGCGGGAGGAGCACCACCAGCGCCGCGAGGCCAGCGCCGGCCAGGCGCTGGGCGGGAGAGGGCGGCCGGCCGTCTCGCCGCCCAAGCGTGCCGCAAGCGGCGGTTTCGTAGGCCGCCCTCATCCCGGCGTCGAGCAGGGCGCCCAGACCCCAGGCAGCCGGTAACAGCAGGGGGATGCCGGTGCGGAAAAACGGGGCCAGCTCCCGCACGGCGAAGACGGGCAGGGCCAGCAGGCCGGCCAGGGTGAGCAGGCGCCGGCGGTCCGGCAGGGGACGAATGCAGAAGAGGCCGGCGACGGCCCCCGGCCACCACCACTCGGCACGCAGGAGATGGAAGTAGTTCAGCACCCAGCGGGCCAGGCCGGTGGCTGGAGTGGCGGGTGGCGCGGGGAGCAGGGCGCCCCATCCGGGGCCTGCCCCAGGGGCGGCCGGCGCCGAGAGGCGAGTGAGGGTGTGGCGCCAATCCGTGAGCGATGCCTCTGGATGCCAGGCCAGGGCGACGCCCGCCGCAAGGACGGCCGGGAGGAGGCCGGCGACGAGCGCCGCTGCAGCCAGGTGGCGCCGGGGCCACACCCGCAGGGCGACGAACAACGGCAGGACGATCCCCACTTGATCGGTCAGGAAGCCCAGGGCGGCGCCGGCGACCGCACCCCACAGCCATCGCGCCGACCGGCCCCCGCCGGGCCCGTCCCGCTCCCAGTGGACGATGGCCAGGAGAGTCACCGCCGACCAGAGCAGGAGCAGGTTGTAAGTGTACCCGAGCCGGTTATAGGCCACGACAAAAGACGCCCCGGCGAGGGACAGCGCGGCCAGGACGGCCACCCGGCGCTGCCCCGTGGCCACCACCGTCAGGTACAGCACTCCGACGGAGAGCGCCCCGGCGGCGCCGGTGACGGCGCGTAGCACCCAAAGCTCCCTGCCGAAGAGGCCCAGGAGGGGGGCCAGCAGGGCGTAGGCGAGGATGGGGTGCTGCACAAAGGCGTAGTCGAGGGCAAAGGACTGCGCCCTTCCGTGCAGCAGATGCCAGGCGATGTCCAGGTTATAGCCCTCGTCGCCGTCCCAGCCGGGCGTCTGCGTCAGGCGAGGGAGCCTCAGGAGCAGGGCCAGCCCTACCAGGGCGCCGGCGGCGCCGGCGTCCCAACGCCCATAGCCCAGGTCCCGGGAGCGGCCGGGCTGGCCGGCCGCGGGGGTATCGCGCCGGCGGTACCCGGCAGACGGCGGCGGGGCGTCGTCAGCGCTGAGCGCCGGAGTGACGGTCGGTGGCAGCTGGGGGCTCCGCCAGGCATTATAGTGGCCCCTCCGTGGAACCGCATCGCCCCCGGCGCCTGGCCCTGGCTCTGTTCTGCGCCTGCCTCGCCGCCTACGGCTACTTTATCTATCGTGGGGGACACCACAACCCGGACAGCCGCCTGGCCCTGACGTACGCCATCGTCGAGCGCCGGGCGCTGGACATCGACACCGACGCACCGGCCACCCGGGACCGGTCGTACGTCGGGGGGCACTACTATACGGACAAGGCGCCGGGTCTCTCGCTCCTCCTCGTCCCCCTGTACGCCGGACTGCGCCTGGTACTCCCTGACCTGACGCTCCCCGGTGGCCCAGCCGCGCCCGCCGACCGGTTCGTCGCCCGCTACCTGCTGACCTTCTTCGGCCTGGGCGTCCCGGCGGCCCTCTTTGCCCCTTTTCTGTTCTCCTGGCTGGGGCGGGTGGAGCCCCGCCCCGCACCGCGACTGGCCGTCGCCGCCGGGTATGCCCTGGGCTCCCCGGTGTACCCGTTTGTCGTCTCGGCCTTCGGCCACGTCCCGGCAGGGATGTGCCTCTTCTTGTCCTTCGCCCTACTCTCCGGCGGCGGGCCGGCCGGCCGGCCCTGGGACTGCGCCAGGCGGCGCCGGCGGGCCCTGGGGGCCGGGTGCTTGCTCGGGCTGGGGACGGCCTTCGAGTATCCCGCCGCCCTTGCCGGCCTGCCGGTGGCGGTCTACGGGGTGTGGCGGGCGACAGCGCCTCGGCGGCCGGCGGTCGCCGGATGGCTCCTGGCAGGGGCCGCGCTCCCCCTGGGCATCCTGGGGGGGTATCACTGGGCCGCGTTCGGCCTCCCCTGGTCGGTCGGCTACGGCCACCTCGATCCGACTTCGCCCTATGCCGCCGGGCAGTCAAGCGCCCTGTTTGGGGTGGGCTGGCCGACGCCGGGAACGGCCCTGGCTCTCCTGGCCGGGCTGCGCCGCGGCCTGGTCGTCTATGCCCCCTGGCTGGCGCTCGTCCTGCCGGGAACGCTCCTCCTCTGGCGAAGGCAGTTCCACGGCCCGGCCCTGGCCGGCGGTCGAGAGACGCTGCCGGTGGCGGCGACGGCCGTAGCCGTGTTCCTCGTCCTGCTGGCCGTCAACAGCGGGTACGTCTTTTGGGACGGCGGGGCCTCGTGGGGCCCGCGCCACCTCATCCCCGCCCTACCCTTCCTGACTGTACTGGCCCTGCCGGCCGCGGTGCGCTGGCCCGCGGCATCCTGGGCGTTGATCGGCGGCAGCATCTTGCTCACGGCTGCCGGCGTGGCGACGCGCACCCTCCCGGAGCCGGACGTTGCCGTACCTCTGCGCGACCAGCTGCTGCCCCGCGTCCTGGCCGGGGCGGTGACGAACAACTGGGGCCAGGTGGTGGGGCTGGCCGCCGGCCGGGGCGTCGTGCCATTGCTGCTGGCCGTGCTCCTCGCCGGCGCCTGGGCTACCGGCTGGTGCCGCGCCGCCGGCTGGCTGGTGACCTCGCTGTGGGCCGCGCTGGCCCTGGCCACCCTGCACCCATCCTATCTGGAGTACAGCGAGGGATATTACCTTTATCTGGGCACCCGCCTGGCGGCTGGGGCGCGCCTCTACGCCGAGACGGCGAGCACGCAGCCACCGCTCCTTCCCCTGCTCGTGGCCGGCCTGTGGTCCCTCTCGCCGGGCGTGTACCTCCCTCGCCTGGTGGCCGTCGGCCTCTACGTCCTCACCGCCCTGCTCGCCGGCCGCCTGGCCACCCGGCTGATGCCCCATCGCTCGGTGGGCCCAATTGCGACCCTCCTGGCCGGGCTCCTCCCGCTGGGAGCGGGGACGGTGCAGGTGCTGGAGGCCAACAATGCCCTGGCCCCCCTGGTCCTGGCCCTGGCCCTGTTGTGGCTCAAGGCCCCTCCCCCCTTCTCCACAAGGCAGAAGGGGGACGCTTGTCCCTCCGGTGGACGGGGCTTCGGTGGGTCGGGCGCTGCCCCACTCCTCTCGTTGTCCCGTCTACTCCCGGCGCAGTCCCCAAACCCCGTGGCTGGTGCAGTTCGAGGGGGCGAGGGCCCATCTCCCGATGCCCGCCGGTGGGGAGCTCGACCGCTGCTCTTGGCCCTGACGGCCGGGCTGGTCGCCGGCGCCGCCCTTTCCATCAAGCTCACGGCGCTGGGCTTCGCCCTGGCGCCGGTGGCGGCCGTGGTCGCCGGCCTGGCGCGCCGGCCACGCTCACGGGGACAGGTGCGGTGGCTGCTGGTCTACCTGGCCGTCCTGAGCCTGGCGGCGGGCGCTCATCTGGCGCTGTGGCTGGCGGTCTCCGGTCTGCCGGCCCTGGACGGCATCTTCGGGGAGCTGGAGAGCCCGTTGCTCCCCGCCGGGGCGGTGCTGGCCCTGCTACAGCTCGTCCAGCTGGAGGGTGCCGCCCTGGCCCTGGCCGCCTGGGCCTGGTGGCGGGGGCGTCATGCCCCGGCCTCCGCTGTGATGTGGTGGTGCGGGCTGGCCGCCGGCGTGATGCCCCTGCTGGCTATCCATCAAGGGACGTTCGTCGGCGTGGCCCGGCCGGCCGAGCCGTTCGTCGCCGTCTACGCCGCCGTGGCCCTGGTGACGCTGGCCGAGCGCCTCAGGGGTCCGGCCCGCACGTCTGGCCTTGGCACCGGCTGGTGGCGCCGGTTCGTCCTGCCGGGCGCCCTGGGCATCGCCCTGGCCATGCCCCTATGGCACGATCTGCGCTCCCTGACGGCGCGCCCGGCCGTGGATCCCCAGCCGGCGGTTGCCCGTCTGGCGGCGGCCCCTCCTGGGGACGTGCTGGCCCCGCCCTACTATGCCGCCCTGGCCGGGCGCCGCATGTGGTTCGACTACGCCGACTGGACGGTACTGGGGATGCGGGCTGCGTCCGGGAGGGCCCGCGAGCAGGCCCTGGCTAAGGAGCTGGTGGGAGACTTAGAGGGCGAGGCCATGTCCCTGGTGGTCGCCGACTTTCGCCTCAGCTATATCCCGGGAGTGGCGCCAGCCCTGGCGCAGGGCTACGTTCAGGTGGCGGATGACGGGGATGTCTCCGACCGCCGGGTGACCTTTCTTGTCCCCCGGGACGCTAAGGCGCCTTGAGCGCCCCAGCCCAGGAGGACGACCGAGGGCCACAAGGCCCGGCTCTCGGACGGCCAGCGGGCGATCAAGGGGAGCGTCAACGCGCTGGCCAGGGCCAGGGCGGCCGTCTTTGCCGCCACTCCGGCCGGCCATGGATCCACCTCAGCGGCCGCTGGCGTGCCGGCCGGTTGACGCCGCAGCCAGGTCAGCAGCGGGACGAGTAGGAGCACGGAGTTCCACTCGTAGAGGGGGGGGACGAGCCAGGCACCGAGCAGGACACCGGCAGACAGGGCATCGCCGGCGCGGCGTGACGATGCCCGCCACCCGGCCGCCGTGGCCGCGGCGGCAGCGGCGGCCACGGCCACCGTCAGCGCCGGCACGGGGAAGCCCCCGGCCAGGCCCGGCGGGCCGGCCAGGAGGTCAGCGGCCAGGGCGGCGGCGCTCGTGGCCCGGGCGACGCGGGCGTAGTCGGCGGTGGATCGCCAGAACGACTCCGGCCAGCCGGGGAGGGCCAGGAGACTGAGCCCCACCATGACGCCCCAGGTCAGCAGGCAAGCGGTGACGACCCGGTACCGGCGCTGCCGGGCAGCCCACAGGAGCAGCGCGCTCACCGGGAGGAGGGCAACCGATGGCTTGACCAGGGCCAGGGCCAGGAGCACCCCCGCCCGGCCATCCCAGACCGGCCGGTCCCCCGGTAGAGTGGCCGGCCGCACGAGGAGGTACCAAGCCCCTGCCAGGCAAAGGAATACCAGGGCGGCGAACTGGCCGAACGTGAGGTTGAGCAGACTGGCCGGAAAGAGAAAGGCGACCAGCAGGCCCGGTGTGGCGCGCGCCCGGTCTCGGCCTTGTCCAGGGTTGGGTGGGGTCTCGCTCGTCACACGGGCGCTGCGCCGCTCCGTGCCGGCGGCCCGCCAGCCGAGCCACGCCCCGGCGCCGGTGGCGGCCTGGGCCATCAGCAGCCACAGCGCGGCCGCCCAGGGGAAAGGGAGCAGGGCCAGTGGGGCAAGCAAGAGCGCGACGTACCCTGGGTAGACGAAGCCGAAGACGAAGGCCCCCAGGGACTCGCCCGGGGCCCCGCCCATGGAATGGCGGATGCCCTCGCTCACGACCGCGGAGTAGGGGTCGAGCCCGTCGAGGAGCCAGGCGCGGGCGCCGTACCAGCGTGGGAAGAGATCGTTAGACGTCCCCATGGCCCCGGCCAGGGCGGCCGTGGCCCACACGTCTAGTCCCACGGCCGCGCCCAGGGCGACACCGCCGCCGAGCCGGGCGCTCGCCAGGCGAGCCATGTCCAGACGAGAGGTCATGTCCGGACGAGAGGGCGCCGTTCCACCGGCCCCGCCGACCGGTGGCGCAGGGTCGAGCGGGCCAGGGGCCGGTGGCGCTCCGCGGTCAGGGCACGACCCAGGGCCCAGGTCAGCAGGGCGGCCACGCCTAGCCAGATGTACGTCCCTGCAGTGGGGTGGATAAACGAGGGGAACAGCCCCGTCAGGTCGCGGCCCCAGACGGCGGAGAGGTAGCCGAGCAGCTCGCTCCTTCCAGTAGGCTGGTTGTAGCGTAAGCGGGGAACGTCCAGCAGGAGGCGGGCGACCGACCAGCTGAGGAACAGGAGCGCGATGAATACGAGGCGGAAGCGCAGCGCCGTCCACCGCTCGAGAGCCAGCGCCAGGGGCACCACCAGCAGCGGGACGACCGGCACCAGCATGCGCGAGGGGGGGCTGTAGGCCCCGTACCACTCGCTAAAGGCGGCGATAAAGAGGACGTACAGGCCGAGCGCGCCCATGATCGTCCCGCCCTGCCGGCCGGGCAGGCGCCGCCGGATGAGCGGCAGTCCGTAGAGGGCGACGAGATAGATGGGGGCGTACACCAGCAGCCCGAACTGCCGGTCGACCAGCAGGCCGGGGAGGCCGGCAAGGAGATTTTGCACCCCCAATGCGCCGTACTCGTCCACGGTCAGGGTGCCGCCGAACAGGCGCCAGTTCAGCAGCAACAACGCCATGCCGGCGATCCCCGGCGGCCCGAGCAGGGGCGGCGCCAGGCGGCGCAGCCGCTCGGACGTCGGACGGCCGGCGGGCAGGAGGAAGACGGCCAGCCCGGCCACGGCCAGGGCGGCGGCGAGGGGGATGTAGCGCAGGTGCAGCCAGGGGAGCAGTCCGACGGCGACACCCAGGTGCAAGGCTGCCCCACGGTGTGACTCGCCCCCCTCGCCGAGGGTCGATGCGCCGGCCCCCCGCAGAACGGCGCGCACGCCGATCACGGTGAGCAGCGCCCCGGGGATCTCGGGGTAGATCTGATCGGCGTACAGCAACAGGGGCGACGTAAAGGCAACGGCCACCCAGGCGGCCAGCGCCGGCAGGCGGCGCTCGGTCACGTCTCGGGCCAAGAGGTACGTCTGCAGGGAGAGGGTGGCCGCAATTCCCATCATGAACACGATGGCCAACCCGTGGCCCCCCAGGCGCATGGCAGGGAGGAGGGCCAGGGGCAAGCCCAGGCCGTGCTTGGAGTACAGGCCACCGTTACGTCCGTAGACGGCATGCATGTCCTCCGGGCTACGGGCATCGCCCAGGTGATAGGGGTAGAAGGCCTGGTAGTCCTTTTGGCGGTAGTTGTTCAGCACGTCCAGATCGCCGTCACGCATGAGACTGGTGGCGATGACCAGGTAGTGGGGCTCGTCGCCGGTGATGTGGACGATGGGACGGGCGCCGTAGACCCACTGTCCCTGGAAGTACAAGGCGTAAACCGCCCAGGAGAGGGCCCACAGCAGTGGCAGCCAGGGGAAGGGCAGCCGGGCGCCGCGCCTCATGCCCTGGCCCCCACGGCTTTGGCCCCCATAGCCTTGGCCACCACGGGCAGGCGGGGGGACAAGGCCCCGCTCGGGGCGGACCTGCCGGCGGGCGGTGGTTCCGGCCGGCGGCGGTAGACGGCGGTGAAGTGGGCGGCATAAGGCGCCCAGCGCGAGCGCTCCAACCATGCCTCCAGCGGGCCGAGAGGCCGGTATAACCCTCGGGGGGTGAAGTCTGGGAGAAAGGTGTAGTACAGCACCTGGTCGAGCGCAACGCCAGGCGCCCGGGGCGGCCGGCGGGGGTCGAGCCAGAACTCCGTCCCCAGGTCGATCCGCTTCCACAGCGGGAAGAGGTAAGCCATGTATAACCGGTAAAGGGGATTCACAGTGCTGATCTCGTGCACGAAGATCAGGCCCCCGGGGCGAACGGCGCGGGCCAGCTCGGCCAGGGCGACGTCTTGGGCGGCGCGATTGCCGGCGTGGTGCAGGAGGTTGACCGCAAAGGCGGCGTCGAACGTCCCGGGGGCAAAGGGCAGGGCCAGCACCGAGGCGGTGGCAAAGGGGCACGGGGGGCTACCTCCGGCATGGCCGCGACTCAGGGCCCTGGCGGCGGCGAGCTGCCCCGGGGCCAGATCGATCCCCGTGACGCGGTAGCCGGCGCCGGCCAGGGCAGTGACGTACCAGCCGTGGCCGCAACCGGCGTCCAGCAGGCGCGCGCCAGGGGCGATGGCCCCCTCCCGCAAGGCCCTCAGCATCAGCGCTACCTTGCGGCCGACGACTCGCTCGCGCGCCGTGGCCGACAACTGCTCGGCGTAGTCCGCGGCCAGGGCGTCGAAGTGGCTGCCGGTCACGGGGGCGGCGAGGCGCTGTCCCCACCACAGGCGCCAGCAGCCGGCGACGCCGAGAGCCGCCGTCAGCCAGACGGTGAGGAGGCGCACCAGGACGGCTACCAGCACGGCTTGCTGGAGGGGGACGCCGTACCCCTGGAGCTTGATCAACATGGCCGTGCCCACCACCCCCACACCGGCCGGCAGGAGGGTCAGGCCCCCGAGCAAGGTGGACGCGCTGTAGGTGCCAATGGCCTGCAGCGGCGTGACGTCCAGGCGCATCCCGCGGCACACGGCGTAGAGGGTGAGGGAGCCGCAGAGCCAGGCCAGCACGGAAATGAGCAGGGCCACCGCCAGGTGGCCCCATGACTGCCGGGGCAGGACGATCCACATCGTCCCGGCCCCTAGCAGCCCGGCAACCCCTAACGTCCCTCCCCAGGCCGTCTCCCCGGCCAGGAAGAAGGCACTACTCCCCACCAGGCACAGGGCAATGGCGTCAAAGAGGCGCTCGGCGAGAACGGTACCGGTGGCCCGCGCCCAACCCTTCATGCGGGAGCCCTTCAAGGGCGAGCCTTTGAAGGGTGCTTCCCCGTTCCCGCTGCGGTCCCGTCGCCCCGTTGACCCGGTCGCGTCGGGCTGCGCCCGACCCACCAGCCACGTCTTCACCCCTTCGCCGGCATAGGCGGGGGTCAACAGCATGGCCAGGCCGGCGACGAAGATCCCGGCGCTCTGGCGCATCGGCAGGCGTATCCCGCTGCGGCGCAGAAAAAACTGCCAGCGGATCAGGCGCAACAGGACGTTGGCCAGGGTCAAGGCCACCGCCGGCAGGGCAAGCCATGGGACAGCGGCGCGAGCCTGCTGCCAGACGAGGCCGGCCTCGGCCAGGAGCACCCAGGTGACCGAGCATACCCCGCCAATGGCGACGACCAGGAAAAGCGATCCGCGACTCACCATCGTCCGCGGTATACCTCCGTCCAGGCGTCCTCGTACACCAGGTCGAGATGGTCAGCCTTGAAGAGGTAGAAGTGCCCTAGCTGGCGTCGCAGACGGTCCTCCGGGTCCTGGTGCTCCAGGTACCAGAAGTCCACCTTGCTGAGCAGGATATGGGACACCCCCGCGTGTTGCAGCCGGGCCAGGGACTCGCCGGCGGCCCCGGGCCGGACGAACCACTGCAGGAGGTTGTCGTGTGCCGGATCAGGGATACAGCGGGGCCGGCAATACCAGATCTGGCCCCCGCCCAGAAAGAGCGCCGATCGGCCGGCGGGCACCTCGCGGTTGAGTTTGGTGATGGCCCCAAAGTCCGGCAGGCGCCGGCCCAGAAAGGCGTCCACCGGCTCGCGCCCGAAGACGACGCCGGCGGTGTCCCAGGCGCGCCCCACCTGCCAGGCGGCCGTGGCCAGGCACAGGGCGGCGACGAGCATGGCCACGACGCCAGGGGCCACAGCCCCCCAGCTCCGCGCCAGTCGTCCCCAGCTCCGCCGCCGGCCGGCTCGCCTCCCCCCCGCTTCGGGGACTGGCCCCCCCCACCTGCCTTGCTCGACCACCCGCCCCAGGGCGGCGTCCACGCCGGCGGCGCCCAGGAGGGCCAGGGCGGGATAGATGGTGAGCAGGAAGCGTAGATCCTGCCAGCCCCGCGCCCACAGGACGGCCGCGCCGGCCACTATCAGGAGCAGCCAGCGGCTCGCCGCGCCGGCCGAGCGAGGCACCAGCAGGGCAAGTGGGGCAGCCAGGGCCAGCACCGGCGGATAGGCCCCTGGGACGTGACCGAAGCGCCAGGCGTGGGCGTAGACGTTCCAGGGCAGGAGCAGCCAATCTGCCCAGCCGTGTCCTGTACCGTACTGGGCGACGAAGTAGGTGAGCTGCTCCACTCTCGTGGCGTCCCAGTCCCGTCCCCCCAAATACATCGGCCACACCGGGTTGCCCAGGACGAGGGCCTGGCGGGCGTACCACGGGGCGGCGACTAATCCGGTGGTGGCCCCGAAAACTCCCCCGGCCTGCAGGGCCGCTCGCAGCCGTCCAGCGGCGCCCGGCCGGACTGCACTTCCTCCCTTCCAGGCGAAGGTCAGCAGGGTGGCGCCCAGCACCGCCACCAGCGTCAGCGCCGAGTACTTGGTGGCCAGGGCCAGCCCGGCGCCGGCCCCGGCCAGGCGCAGCCAGGCCGGCTCCCGGGCGCCGAGGTAGAGGACGACACCGAACAGGGCGACGAGCCCGAAGAGGACGGTGAATAGATCGATGTAGGCCCGCGTCGCCAGAAAGGAGACCAGGGGCGTAGCGGCCAGCCCGGCGGCCCCCCAGGCGGCCGGGCGCGGGCCAAAGAGGCGGGCGCCAAAGGTGTAGGTCAGGCCGCAGGCCAACCCCCCGGCGACGCCGTGCAGGAGCTGCGGGGCGCGATCGCTCCCACCGGCCAGCCCAAAGACGAACAGCATCTCCCCCAGGGCCGGGAGATTGGCCGAGAAGTTGTCTGGGATGTAGACAATCCCCTGGGCGGCCAGGAACGCCTGGGGCGCCACCAGGTGGTACAGCAGTCCGTCGTAGTCGGTTGGCGGGGCCAGGTCCTGCACCAGGACCGCCAGGGCTAGGACGAACAAGGCGCCGCCGGTCGCGCCGGAGGCCGCCCGCCACAGGGGATCGTGGCTGGCGGACGTCCCTGTAGGGGCTGCCGCCTTCACCCCCAGCAGTCCTCGGCCGATAGGGAGGGCCACGGCGGCCAGGACCAACGGCAGCGCCAGCACCACTACCGGGGCCAGCAGCCCGCCCAGCCCCGCCAGGGTATAAAGCAAGGCCAGCAGCCCCAGGCCGGACGCGGTGGCCAGGAGCCAGCGCTCGGGCCCGTTGGCGAAGTCACTGCCCTTGAAGCCGCAGCCACGCAGCACGGCGGCACCCGCCGGCACGGCGCAGGTCACGAGCAGGCCGGTCAGGGCCACCGCCCGCAGGGGCTCCATCACGACCTACAGCTGCACCGTGGGGGCCAAGCCCAGCCGCTTGCGCCACTTCGCCAGGGTGCTGCCGGCATGGACGAGGGGGAAGCTCGACCGCCCGCCGACTCGTCCGGCGCGCAGCTGGGCCAGTAGCTCCTTGGGCTTGGTGGCCGGTAGCGCGTCCAGTTCTACGTAGCCGTACCCCACCTCCCAGGGGACGTGGGCGTCGCTCCCGGCGACCATCGGCAGGTCGTATTTGAGGGCGAAGGCCGCCGCCTGCCGGTTGTCCGCGGGGAACATGGTGCGGGCGTTGAACACCTCGACGGCGTCCACCAATCCCGCCAGGCGTTCAAGGGCGTCCGGCCGGATGCGCGAGCCGCGCAGGCGGTCGCAAGGGTGGGGGACGAGGACCAGGCCGCCCTGGTCGCGGATGCGCTCGATCGTCTCTTCCGGCGACAGACCGCGGGGGATGGCAGTGTGGAGAAACAAGCCAATCAGCTCCCCACTTGTGGTCTTGACCTCCTCCCCCGGGAGGATGGCCAGACTCCCGTAGCGTTCTGGGTCGCGGGCCACGAGGGCCTGGGCCTGCAGCGCCCCGCCCAGGGTGTTATGGTCGGTCACGGCCAGGGCCGCCAGGCCCCGCCGGCGGGCGGCGTCCAGCAGCGTCCCGGCAGGGCACAGGCTGTCCCGGGAGTGGCCGGTATGTGAATGGAAATCCACTCTATACGCCATCGAAGTCTCAGCTCTGCGGCCTGCGGCCGGGGTCGCCAGGCGCACCCATTCCGTCATCAGTGACCGACGTCAAGCGCTATGGTAGGAGAACTCTACGTATTCTGGCTGTGGCATGGGGGTACCGGCACATCTCCTCAAGACGGTAACGGGCTTCTACCTGGTGCGGTGCGCCGGCCGGCGATCTGGAAACCCTCGTTGCCGTAGTAAACGCCCCGGCCGGCAACTTGAGACCTGCAGCCCCGGACCTGGGGTCCGAGACGTCTCTAGAGCCAGCGCTTGAGGAGCTTGAGCGCGCCCTGGTCCCAGGCAACGCGGTGGGTGATGCCGGTGGCGTTGCCCAGGCTCTCGCGATTGGCGAGGTACCAGTCGTAGGCCCGTATAAGGGCCTCGGCGTTGCTGTAGCGTGGTTGCCAGCCGAGGAAGCGCTCGATGCGCCTGGTGGAGACATAGCTGTCCTTGTCCGCCGTGCCGTAGACCCAGCGGTAGAGGGGTGAGAGGTTGAGCATCTCCAGCGCCCGCAGGGCCGCCTTGGCCGGGAGGGCCGGGACGGGAAGGACAGCCGCCCCTGACGCGGCATGCCGGCAAAGCCGGCCCACGTCCTCGCGCACCGTCCCGTAGCGCGTCGCCCCGACGTTGAAGGACGAGTTGGCCAGGCCGGCAGGCGCGGTGGCCGCCCGCCAGATGGCGTCGCAGAGGTCGTCCACTTCCAGGAGCTGGTAGCGGTTATCGCCGGAGCCGAGAATGGGGATGCGCTTGCCGTCGTGCACCCAGTCGTAGAGGATCTGGAAGACGCCCAGCCGTCCCGTGCCCAGGAAGGTCTTGGGGCGCAGCACGGGGACACAGTAGCCGGCGGCGCGGAACTCGGTGCAGATGCGCTCAGCGGTGATCTTGCTTGTCCCGTACGGGCCGACGCCGACCAGGGGGTCGTCTTCCTCGAGGGGATGCTTATCCGGGACGCCATACACCGCCGTGGAGGAGATGTAGACGGTGCGGGGGACACCGGCGGCGCGGGCCTCCTGGAGCACCGTGCGCGTGCCGACGACGTTGGTGCTGCGGATGTCCCTCGTCTTCCACAGGGGCAGCGCGGCGGCGGCGTGGACAACCACGTCCACCGCTAGACCGTCCCTGGGACGGAGGATTCGGGCCACGACCCCGGGGTCACGGACGTCGCCGACGTGGAACTCCGTCCCGGGGGGGTACTCACTTGTGTCGGCCGTAGCCACGTCCACAATCACCGGCGTGGCGTCACGCGCGGCGCACAACGCCGCCAGGTGGTAGCCCAGGAACCCAGCCCCACCGGTGATGACGATACGCATGGCGATCCGTACGCAGCTCCCAGTATGCACTATGCCGTGCCTGCCCCGGCCGGCGATGCGGGGCTGGCTGCCCCCCGTGCCCCACGCCTGGCCGGTTCATCCGCGAGGGATGAAGTAGAGGATGGCAGCGGACGTAAGGGCCCAGAGGATGACGCAAGCGGCCATGGCCCGGTCGCGCAGGAGCACTTCCTCCGGGGAGCCCCCCTCACCGCGGGCGTGGATCAGGTAGAGGTAGCGGAAGAGGCCATAGAGCACGAATGGGATGGTCAGCATCATCGACGAGTTGCGGGGGAGGTTCTCCGCAAAAAAGGTGTACAGCATGTAGGCCACGAGGAGGGAGGTGGTGACGACTTGCAGCAGGCTGTCTACCAGGCCGATGGTGTAGTGATCGAGCGCCGGCCGGTGGTTTGCGGCCCCGGCATGCAGGAAGATCAGCTCCTGCCGGCGCTTCCCCAGGGCCAGGAAAAGGGCCAGGAGCATCGTGCAGACGTAGAGCCAGGGGGAGATGGGGACGTCGATCACCACGGCGCCGGCCACGGCGCGCAGGACAAATCCCCCGGCCAGAGCCAGCACGTCCAGGATGACGGCGTGCTTGAGGACGGTGACGTAGATAGCCTGCAACGTGAGGTAACCGGCCGCGACGGCGGCGAAGGGGGGTGATAGAACCAAGGCGGCCACGAGACACCCGCTGAGCATGACCACGACGGCAATGGTCGCCGCGGTGGAGGTGAGCTGGCCACAGGCCAGCGGGCGGGAGCGCTTGACCGGATGGAGGCGGTCCTTCTCCACGTCCAGCAGGTCGTTGACCAGGTACACCGCCCCAGAAAGGAGACAAAACAGGAGCGTCGCCAGGACGGCGCGCACTACCTGAAGTGGCTCGTCTAGCTCGCGGGCGAACACCAGGCCGACCAGGACGACGGCGTTCTTGGGCCACTGCCGCGGGCGCATCCCTCGAAGGAGACCCCTGGCGGTCTCCGACAAACCCCTGGGCCGTACGGCCGCGCCCCCGGCGGCCGCGTGGACCGTCATCTGCGGGGCGCCCCGGCGCCGCGGGCGCCGCCTCCCAGGCGTTCCCAGACTAGCCGGCGGGTGTACGCCAGCTCCTCGCTGCGCAAGCCGGCCAGGGCGCCGAGATACACCAGCCCGGCGGCCCCGCCGCTGACCAACAGGTAGAGGAGCAAGCCGGCGCCGCGCTCGGGGGCCGGCGCCAGGGCCTCACTCACCATCAGCACGCCGGCCATCAGCAGACCGGCGGTGGGGGCGCGGGGCGGGGCCCCCCCCCAAACCAGCCCCCCCGCGCCCCCCCACGTCCCCCCCCCGGCGACCTACACGAGAAAGGCGGGGGGGCGGTTTTTGGTAGTGTTGGGCACGGCGACGGCCGCCCTCCCCCTCCGCAAGACCCTCACCCGGG
>JAUJOR010000031.1 GCA_030447525.1 Chloroflexota bacterium
GGGCGGGCGCTCGAAGCAGGGCACGCTGACCCGGGTGGTGGCGTCACCCGTGGGGCGGAGGTGGCGAACGGCCACCGGGCTGGCCCGGTGCGACGGGACGCCGAGGGTGGGGCGACCGTCGTGGGCGCGGATGGGGTCGGTGATCTCGCCGCCCCGGCCCGCCCCCCCCCGCGCCCCGGCGCCCCCCCGCGCCCCGGCGCGCCGGGCCGCCGCCGGGGAGGGGCGGGCGGCGCCCAGCGCCGCCAGGGTCTCCGGGGGGAGCGTATCGGGGGCCGTCGGGTAGTCGAGCAGATCGTAGTACAGGAGCTCAGGGGCGTCGTGGTAGCGCCGGGCCAGAGCCGCCCAGCGCTCGATCAGTCCCTGCCAGGCCTCCGGGGCGGCGAAGAGGGCCGGCTGCGCGGCCGGATCCAGGCGCAAGGCCAGGACGCAGCGCAGGCCGTGGCGGACGGCGGCGACGAGCGCCCCGTCGAGGGCCGCCCACCCCCGGGGGGTGTCCAGCAGGGGGATGTCTACCGGCAGCCGGACGTGGGAGAAGCGCCAGCTGGCTATGCGGGCGAAGTCCCCCTCAACGACGAAAGCGCGCAAGTGGGACGGGGGAGCGCCGCCGACGAGCCAGTCGCCGAGGTTGACGCCTTGCAGCCGGACATCGCGCCCGCCGAGTGGCCTGCCGAGTGGCCCGCCGGCCGGGAGGACGGGTGGGCGTTGCACAGGAGCAGGCTACAGCATAGCGCTGGCCCCGCGGGTGGCGTGGTGTACACTGCCCGGCCGATGAGTGACCCATTCCACCTGGTGAGCTTCGGCGAGGCCATGGTGCGTCTCTGTCCCCCGGGCTTCGGCCGGCTGGAAGTGGCGACTGAGCTGGAGATGCAGCCCGGGGGGGCGGAACTGAATACCGCCGTGGGGGTGGCCCGCCTGGGGGCCGAGCAGGGGCTGCGGGCGGTCTGGGTCTCGCGCCTGCCCCGCAACCCCCTGGGGCGATACCTGGCCGCAAAGGCCCGCGAGCACGGCGTGCTCACCGACCACATCGTCTGGGACGATAGCCCGGACGCGAGGTGCGGGACGTACTTTCTGGAGGAGGGGGGGGCGCCCCGGGCGTCGGCCGTGCTGTACGACCGCGCCAACTCCGCCTGCGCCCGCCTCCAGCCGGAGGAGATCGACTGGCCGGCGGTCGTCGGTGGGGCACGGTTCTTTCTCGTCACCGGGATCACGCCGGCCGTCAGTCCGGGGTGTCTGGAGGCGACGCGACGGGGGATGCGGGCCGCGCGCGCGGCCGGGGCGCGGGTGGTTTTCGACCCCAATTTCCGCAGCAAGCTGTGGACGGCAGAGCAGGCCCGCGCGGTGTACCAGGAGCTCGTCCCGCTGGTGGACATCCTTTCCTGCCCGCCGGAGGGGCTGCGCACGTTCTACGGCCTCCCCAGCGACGCCCCGGCGGCAGAGGCCCTCTCGCGCTTCGATCTGCAGGCAGTGATCATGACCACTCGGACGGAGCTGGGGATGTGGCGCAACCGCGTCGGGGCGACGGTGGTGGCCCGGGATGCCGGCGGGGTGGTGCGGACGTACACCGACCGCGAGCGGGAGGTGGAGATCGTCGACCGCCTTGGCGCCGGCGACGCCTTTCTGGCCGGGTTCCTCTTCGGCCTGCTCACCGGCCC
The DNA here is from genome assembly GCA_030447525.1 of Chloroflexota bacterium. Lineage (GTDB taxonomy): Bacteria > Chloroflexota > UBA11872 > UBA12225 > UBA12225 > JAUJOR01. The sequence goes on from JAUJOR010000031.1 coordinate 1,653, forward strand.
CGGCGGGGGCGTGGTCGCGGCCGATGCCCCACCGGACTGGGAGCGGGCGACGGCCTACGGTGGGGCCTGCGCCGCGCTCAAGCACACCATCCGGGGTGACTTTCCCCTGCTCACGGCCGCTGAGGTGCGCCAGGAGATCGAGGCCCCGGCTTTGCGCGTCCAGCGGTAAGGGGATTCCCCCGGGCCACCTGTCTCTATACCCAGCCTCGACGCCGGAAGGCCCGCCATAGGGCGCCGTCGATAGCCAGGATCAGCAGGAGCGCCCACAGCTGCCCCAGGGGCCAGCCGAGCTCCGGGAAATGGGCAAAGTTCATGCCGTACAGGCTGGTCACCAGCGTGGGGACGACCAGCAAGCAGGTGCCGACGAGCAGGATCTGGGAGGCCCGGGCCACAGAGGTGGCGATCCAGGAGTGGTAGGCCGTTCGGGCGCCGCTGAGGACTTCGTGATGCACGCTCAAGGCTTGTTCCAGGCGCACGGCCTGATCCAGGATGTCTTGCAGGGAGACCGGCTCCGGGGCAGCGGGGAACGGCGATCGGTCGCGGGCGAGGAGCATCAGGGCGCTACGCTGCGGCGCCACGACGCGCCGCAGGGCGAAGAGTTCCCGGCGCACCCGAGACACGGTGCGCAAGGCGCGTGGCGCCGCCGCGCCGCCGGAGAACGCCGCGCCGTCCCTTGATTCGGCGACGTCCACGAGGTGGTCGACCACCGGGAAGTACGTGCCGAGGATCCCATCGATCAGCTGGTGGACGAGGCCGCCGATCCCCTTGGCCGCGACGAGGGTGGCGCCGCGCTGCGGCGAGACGAGGCGCTCCAGCAAGGGCATACGATCGGCGTGTGCGGTGATCAAGAATCGATCCCCAAAGATGATCTCGACCTTCTCTACGTGAGTCAGCCTGCCGGCCTGGGATGGCGACCCGATGCGGGGGACGGAGAGCGTGAGGGCGATGCCGTGGTCGTGGTGCTGCACCCGCGCGCGCCTGCCCGGCCTGAGGGCGGACGCTATGGCCACGGCGTGGAGGCCAAATACCCGCGCCAGGTACTCCAGCTCGTGATGCAGCTCATGGTCGAGCTGGTGATCCAGCTCGTCGCCGACCGACCCGGCCACGTCCAGCCAGACGGTGGCCCCGGCCGTGCGCCAGGCGTCCAGCGCCCCCTCCACTGAGTCACCGAGAGCCGCCCGGTCTCCTGGTTGTGGCGCCCAGGCACCCCCAGGGATCCTGCCGGGGGTCGGCGCGCCGCCGGGCTGCCCTGGCGGCTGGGACGGGCCGGGCCGGGGCGCCGGGGCCGGTGGAGGGGGCGCGGGGTACAGCAGGAGGACGCGGAGCATCGTCTGGGGCATGCTAGCATCCTCAAGGGGCCTCGCCGCCGGGGCCGACAGCCGGGGAGCGCAGTCCAGCTACGTAGCAGGGGGATGAACAGAGGATGCTCAGGACGCTGGTTTGGGACGCCGCTGGGCCGCAGAAGGCTGGCATGGCGGGGAACGGCCAGGCCGCCGGCACGGTCGACGCCGGCGTCTCCTGTCAGGAGCTGGACGATCCCAAGCGGATCAGCGACCTGCTGGCGACGCCAGATCGTCTCCTGTGGCTCGACCTGACGGCGCCGAGCCCGGACGAGCTGCGCCTGATCGCCGAGGAGTTCTCGCTCCACCCCCTGGCGGTAGAAGACGCGGCTAAGCAGAGCCAGCGCCCGAAGATCGAGCAGTACGACGGCTTCTACCTCATGGTGGTGTTCGCCATCACCCAGGCCCAGGGGGCGACGACCACGGACTCACCGGCCACGGCCGGGCAGCTGGCTGGGGTCAGCGTGACGCTCCACGAGATCGACCTGTTCATTGGCGAGCGGTACCTGATCAGCGTGCACGAAGCCGGCCTGCCCTTTTTCGAGCAGATGGCCGATCGCTGGCGTCAGAACCAGCGCGTGCTCAACGAGGGGATCGGCGTCCTGGTCTACACCATGCTGGATGGGATCGTGGACGCCTATTTCCCCATCCTGGACGATATCGTCGACCGCATCGAAGACCTGGAGGAGGCCCTGTTCACCAGCGACGAGGAGCAGGGTAAGATCGCCCAGCCGTCTGACGTGCGCAACCTGTTTCGGCTCAAGAAAGACTTGATTCAGATGCGCCGGGTGATTGCCCCGGAGCGTGATGCACTCCTCGTGCTCACCCGGCAGGAGGCCCACCTCTTCGACCGCCGGGTGACACTGTACTTCCAGGACGTCTACGATCACGTGGTGCGCCTGACCGACACCATCGACGTCTACCAGGACCTCCTCACCAACGCCCTTGATTCGTACCTGGCCATTGTCTCCAACAACCTCAACCAGGTGATGAAGACCCTCACCGCCTTAACGGTGATCTTGATGGTGCCGACCCTTATCGCCGGCGTCTACGGCATGAACTTCGAGCACATGCCGGAGCTGCGCTGGGTGTACGGCTATCCGCTGACCTTGGGGGTCATGGCCGCGTCGGCGATCCTCCTGTTCCTCGTCTTCCGTCGTAAAGGATGGATCTAAGGCGTGAATCCGGTACACGGGGCGGTGTTGGGAATCATCCAGGGGCTGACCGAGCCCCTGCCTATCTCCAGTTCAGCTCACCTGGTGACGGTGCCGTGGCTCCTGGGGTGGTCAGAGCACAGCCTGACCTTCGACGTCGCCCTGCACATGGGGACGCTCGCGGCCCTCTTGCTGTACTTCTGGCGCGACCTGTGGCTCCTGGCGGCCGCCTGGCTACCCCAGCGCACCCCGTCCCTGGGCGTCGTACAAGGCGCGCCGGCTACCGAGGTCGTCGCCGACGTGCTCCATCCTGAGCGCGAAGAAAAGCGCCGCCTGGGGGTGGGCCTGGTGGTCGGCAGCATCCCGGCGGCGGTGATAGGGGCCCTCTACGCCGACCGTATCGAGGAGAATCTCCGCTCCCCGGTGTTGATCGCCATGCTGCTCCTGGCCGGCGCCGCGCTCCTGGCGGCGGCCGATCGCGCCGGTGTCCGGCGCCTGGGACTGGATTCTGTGGGCATCACCCGGGCCCTGATCATCGGCCTGGCGCAGGCCCTGGCCCTGGCCCCGGGCGTCTCCCGCTCCGGGATTACCCTGACCACGGCCTTGTTCCTGGGCCTGACGCGGGAGTCCGGGGCGCGGTACGCCTTCCTGCTGGGTATTCCGGTCACCGCCGGGGCGGGGGTGTTCAAGCTGCGCCACCTCCTGCGTGACGGCATCCCGCCGGACGAGCGGGGGGCCTTTGCCCTGGGCATCCTGGCCTCGCTGGTGGTCGGCGTCCTGGCCATCCGTGGCCTGATGGGGTACGTCCGCCACCGCAACCTGGACGTGTTCGTGGCCTACCGCATCGGGTATGCCCTGCTGATCTTCCTCGTCGCCGCCCTGCGGGCCGGCTAAGCCGGCGTGGCGGCGCCTGGCGCCGCCACACCTATGGCGCAGTCCAGCGTCGATGATCCAGCTCGATGTTCCAGGTCAGCCATGCTCCCAGGAGCGCCCTGGACCTGCCTGGGCCCCGTGATGACGCCGGGAAGCGAACCGCATTGCAACCCCGGGCCGCGGTTGTAACCTGGTCGAGACCTCACCTGGAACGGCCTTGCAACGGGGGACAACTACACTTTAGGAAGTGGGTTTGCTCATCCAGAGAGGTTGGTCGGGTATGGCTTCGTCGTTGCTGTCGCGCATCGTGCTCACCGGGGTATGCACCGCCGCCGCCGCCGGCTGGTTTGGCGTGCGTGTAGCGGTACCGGGCGAAGCGCAAACGGTGGCAGCCGCTGGGGTAGACCGTGCGGGCGAGACGATTCAGATCTCCAGCCCGCCGAGCGTGCGCAACCGGGACGCCTGGCAGCCTTCGCCGGTGGCGACTCAAGGCCTGCGTCCAGGGCAGCCGGCGACGGACGGTGTCCCGCAGTCCCCGATGTTACCCCCCCTGCGGGTTGCACCGGCGCTCGGCGGCGCCCTCCCCATCCCGGTCCCGCCGGCCGGGAGCTGGCCGGCGGTCGCCCCGGATACCCTCCCGTATGTCCCCTCGAGCCACATGTTCACCGCCGAGCGCCTGGAGAGGGCGTTCGGTGGGATGCTCCCTGACGTCCGTGGCAACTGGCACGAGCTGCGCTTTCTGAGCCGCTCGCTGGGGCGTGAGGTAGGCTATATGGCCTGGCTTCCGCCGGGCTATGCCGCGAGTGGGCAGGCGTACCCCACCCTGTACCTCCTCCACGGTGTCGGTGGCCCGGATGGATTCGGGGTCGAGGAGTGGCTGGGGTACGCCCTGACTGAGGATCTCGACCGCATGCTGGCCCTAGGGCTGATTCAGCCGATGATCGTCATTCTCCCCCATGGTGAGCAGGGCTACTGGATGAACCACGCCGAGGGCGGGCCGAGGTGGGCAGACTTCGTCGCCGACGACCTCGTCAAGCACGTGGACGCAACGTTACATACAGACCCCCGGCGTGAGAAACGGGCCATCGGCGGGTTGTCCATGGGGGCGCATGGGGCGCTCCAGCTGGCCCTCAACCATGCGGACGTGTTCAGCGTGGCCGGGGCGCACAGCCCGACGCTGCGCCCCTTCGAGGACTCCCCTGAGTTCTTCGGCGATCAGCAATGGTTCGCCAGGTATGATCCGCTAACCCTGGCCCGGAGCACCGACGCGGCCCTGCGGATCACGACGTGGATCGACGCCGGCCATGACGATAAGTGGCAGCTCGGGGCCCAGGCTGTGGCTGACACCATGAGGGCTAAGAACGCCCCCGTCACCTACACGGTGTTGGAAGGGGAGCACGAGGGCTGGTACTGGGGGTACTATCTCCCGGAGTACCTCAACTTCTATTCCACGGCGTTGAATGCCACGGCCATGACGCCATACGGTGCCCCAGCGGTGGACGTTCTCCCCCTGGGGACGCACTACAACGCCGGCACCGTCATGTCCCTTGCCAGCCCGGGATCGGTGTCCCAGTGACCCGGCGCTACCGTGTTGGGGCATGTTGGGCGTGGTCGGCACGGTGGGAAGACGCTGCCTGGGGCACCACCTCCCCGGCATCCGGACGCACCCTGAGTTACAGGACCTATGCCGTTCAATCTGGCGGCAGGAACAAGGCCCCATCCGGCGCCGCGTAGGTCCTGTGAGTAAGCTCAGGTAGGGCGACTCTCACCCTTCCAGCCCGCCCCCGCATCGCGCCCCCTCGGGAGAGGGGGTATTTTCATGCCTTGCGCCCGCGGGCGTACCCGCGGGATCATTGACACGATAAGGGCGTCATCCGGCGGTGATAGGCCGGGGCGATCCCCTGTCCCCCTTCGGGCACGCTGTGGGCGCCCGCCTGACTTACCGGCGGGCGCTCTTGTGTCCGGAGCACGGTGCGATCCTGACCCGCCCCTGACCACGTTCCACGCTGGCGCGCCGGGCACGAGCCGGGCGGGCACGAGACGAGCGAGAAGGAGAGCCATGACAGACGGCACCCCGGACAACGGTTCTCCCCCTGATCCGGCCGCGGTGGTAACAGCGGAAGGCGCCCGCGTCTCCGTCGCCTCGCCGGCCGCCGGGGCGGCCCTGCTGGACGCCCCCTCCCCGGCGGCCGTGCGGGACGCCCTACTCGCCGCCGTCGAAGACCCCGGAGAGAACGCGGCCCAGATTAGAGCGGTGGCCGATAGCACCCCCCCCGGGGTGCTGGCCGACGCCATCGCCGGCCTGCCGCTGCAGCCGATGCGCCAGGTGCTGGCCGCACTTGGCGCCGAGCGCGTTGCCGACGTGGTCTCCGAAGCCGACCTGGCCACGGCCGTGGACGTCTTGCAGGGGCTGCCGCATTCCCAGGCCGCCGACGTCCTGGAGGCGATGGACCCGGACGACGCGGCCGATGTCGTGGGGGAGCTGCGCGACGAGGACGCCCCCGCCGCCGAGCGGCTGCTCCAGGAGATGGAGACGGAGGAAGCGGAAGACGTCCGCCAGCTCTTGTCTTACCCCGAGGACACCGCCGGTGGGATCATGACCACCGACTTCCTCGCCGTGCCGGCGACGGACACCGTGGAGGCGGTGACGCGCCGCGTACGCGCCCCTGACGCGGACGAGATCCCGGAGGAGTCCGGCTCGTACGTCTACGTCACCGAGCCGGCCGGCACCCTGGTAGGGGTGGTGCCCTGGCACCGGCTGGTGCGCGCCGGGGCGCGCGTCCCGGTGCGCGCCCTGGTCTCGCCCCTCACTGTCAGCGTGCCGGCCGACGCCGACCAGGAGACCGTTGCCCGCGTCGTGCGCGAGCACCGCCTCCTGGCCGTTCCTGTCGTCGACGACGCCGGCCGGCTCTTGGGCATCGTCACGGCCGACGACGTGGCCGACGTCGTGGAGGAGGAGACGACGGAGGACATCGAGCGCCTGGGTGGCTCACAGCCTTTGGAGGAGCCCTACCTCCGGGCCGGTCCCCTGACCTTGGCGCGCAAGCGCGTCGTGTGGCTCCTCTTGCTGTTTCTCGGCGCAACGTATACCAGCACCGTGCTGCAGTTCTTTCAGGAGCAGCTCGACGCGGTGGTGGCCCTGGCGTTCTTTATCCCCCTATTGATCGGCACGGGGGGGAACGTCGGCTCGCAGACGGTCATGACCGTGATCCGGGCCCTGTCGGTGGGGGAGATCGCCTTCCATGACCTGTTCCGCGTCTGGCTGAAAGAGGCTACGGTGGGCTTGATACTGGGGGCCACAATGGGGGTGGTGACCTTGCTGCGCGCCGTGCTGCTAGGGGTGGGCCCGGAAGTAGGGATTGCCGTCGCCATCGCCGCCGCGGCCATCGTCGTCTGGGCGGCGACGGTGGCCGCCATCCTGCCCCTCATCTTGCATCGCCTGCGGGTGGACCCTGCCGTCGTCTCGGCCCCCCTGATCACCACGCTCGTCGATGGCACGGGACTGTTCATCTACCTCCAGATCGCCCGCATGCTCCTGCGGGTCTGAGCCGCACCTGCCGATCCAGGCCGGGACCCGGCCCCTGAGGCATTACCCGCCCGTGGCGTCCGCCGTTACGCCCCCAAGGAGATCCCCAGGAGGGGGAGAACGATGGTGGTGACCACCAGGAGCAAGGCCAGCGAGGCCACCAGGGTGGTGACCAGCCAGGCGATGGGGCGGAGGGTATGGCCGTTGGCGTACGCCCCCATCAGCCCGCGGTCGCCGGCCATGCGGGCAATGAACACCAGCAAGACGGGCAGGAGCAAGGCATTGACCACCTGGACGGCGATCAGCAGGCGGATCACCGGGACGCCGGGGACGAGGGCCACCAGCGCCCCGGCGGCGATGAGGAAGGTGAGCAGGCCGTAGAAGACCGGGGCCTGGCGAGGCTCCAGATCCACCCCTCGCTCCCAGCCGAACGCCTCGCAGATCGAGCCGGCGTTGGCCACCAGGAGGCAGAGCATGGCCACCACCGTCCAGCGGGGCCCGTATTGCTCTCGGATCAAGTCCGAGAGACCCTTGCCGGTGACCGCCCCCATGCGGGCGCACTGCTCCTGGACGATGATCATCCCGAACAGGGTGGCTACCATGACCCAGATCAGGTCGTAGCCATAGCGGGCGCCCACCGAAGCGTAGGTGGCGATGCCACCGGCGTCGTTCCCGGCGCTGGCAGCCACCAGGCCGGGAACGAGCACGGAGACATAGAGCAGCCACGTGCGGCGTCGTCCGGCGGCCCGGGCGCGCCAGTCGTGTCCCCATTGCCGGAGGCGAGTCCAGGCGTCCCGTGGCCCGCGGGCGGCGACCTGCCGGCGTGCGCTCATCGCAGAATCCGGGGCAGGCGGGGCTTCGACTCTGCAGGCAGGAGGACGTCCATGGCGTCGTCCACCGTGATGACGCCCAGCACGCGCCCCGCCCCGTCGACCACCGGTAGGACGATCAAGTCGTACTCGGCCAGCGTCTCGGCCGCGCTGCGCGCCGGCTCGTCGGCGGAGACGGAGAGTACGTCACGGTTGATCAGCTCGGCCAGCGCCTGGTCTGGGCGGGCGAGCAACAGATCACGTAGCGTAACCATGCCGGTCAGCCGTCCGCGTCGCCCGCCGGCCTCAGCGGTGGCCCCGTCATGAGCGCCCGGGAGCTCGGTGATCGCCGTGGAGGTGGAGCGGGCGGACTCCACCCCGCCGGCGGCGTCGACGGTATAGACGTAGGGGATCACGTCCGGCAGCGTCTCTGCCTCCCGCAGCCGGTCGACGGCCTGACGTACCGTCAGCCCCTCCGGAAGGGCGACGAAGTCGGTGGTCATCAGGCCACCGGCCGTGTCGGGGGCAAAGTCCAGGAGGCGGGAGACGTCGGCCGCTTCGTCCGGCTCCATGGCCTCGAGCAAGCCTTGGGCCTCCTCTTCCGGCAGCTCGGCGAGGATGTCGGCGGCGTCGTCAGGCTCCATCTCGTCCAGGATGTCGCCGGCCCGCTCGTCGGAGAGGGTGGTCAGGACGGCCGACTGGAGCTGACTGGGGAGATACTCCACCACGTCCGCGGCCGTCGGGTCGTCCAGCGCCTCCAGCACCTCCTCGCCCTGACGGTAGGAGAGGTCTTCTATCAGGGCGGCGATGTCCACCGGGTGCATGCGGGCCAGGGCGCTGTGCTCCACTCGCAGCTTGACCCCTGGGACGTCGCTGGCGAAGAACTCCACCTGGTCCCAGGGGATGGCGGAAGGGGGGAGGCGCCGCAGCACGGCGTCGGCAAAGGCCTTGGGGACGACACGGGCGACGAAGCTCCCCAGGCTGACGTCGGCCGCCGCCACCCGCCAGCCTCCCGGCGAGCGGGGATCGGGGGCCAGCTGGACGTCGTTGACCCGCACGACGCGGCGCCCGGCGACGTCCACCACCTGCCGGTCGAGGACGTCGTGCGCCACAAGCAGCTCGCCGTCACGCCGGGCGAACGGGCGCAGGTCGAGCCGGGAGCTGGCCAGGCTGACCCGCTCCGGGCTCAGGACGCGCACGCTTTCCCAGGGGACGAAGACCTGATGGCCGCGCAGCCCGCCGACGCGCACCACCAGGCCGGTAAGGGGCGGGAACCGCTCGTCCCCCGGCTCGAGCACCCGGGCGACGGCGTCTTCTAGCCGGCCGACCAGCTCGTCCGCCCGTCCCCACACCATCACGCCGATCGCCCGCGAGAGGCTCAGGAGCTGGATCATCTGGTTCATCGGATCGCTGGGTCATGGGGAGTGCGTCCGCCGGCACACCTGGTGTGGTTCCTCTATGCGCGCTGTGATCGCCTGAGTGCAGGGGGGCTTGGGCAGTGCGGGCACCGGCACCTCCGCCACATTGCCGGGCGTGGGAGTCTGGCGCCCGTAACGTTGCGACGTCGGTAGGATGGCCCTTTGCCCAGGCCCGGGGAGATGGTAAGGGTAGGACGGCCCGAGCGCTCAGCTATTGCCCTGGATAAAGCCGAGGATTATCTGGTCGATCACCTGCTCCACGGGCGCCAGATCGTCGGTGAAGACGGAGCGACCCAGGGCATCGGCAAAGAGGCAGGTCTCTCCCTGCGTCCCTGTAGCCCCTTGCGTCCCTGTACCCCCTTGCCCCTGCGGCCCTCGGGTCTCCGCGGCCGGGGGGACGTACTCACAACTGTTAATGGCCGCCACCCCGGCCACCTGGCGGAGGATGGGGTGGTCGATCCTCGACAAGTTGGTGTGGAAGTCTTCCAGGGTGCTGGGCGTGGTCGTGCCGACGACAATGCTGTTGATCGCCGTTGGGATGTTGATCACGAAGACGTGGGGGTAGACGGCCTTCATCGTCCCGGCCAGGACGTTGACCAGGCGGTAGTCGTCTTCCGTGCGCCCGGTGTTGATGGCCACGACGCCGCCGGGCTCCAGGTGTCCTTTCACCTCCTCGAAAAACTCCCGCGTCGTGAGGTGGAAGGGGATGTAGGGCTGACGGTAGGCGTCGATGGCCACGACACGGTAGCGCTTGGACGTGTTCCGTAGGTAATAACGGGCATCCTGGGGGATGGCGTTGAGGTTGGGCATGGTCATGGCGAAGAAGCGCCGCCCGACCTCGATGATCTTGGGATCGATCTCTACGCCGTCGATCGGTATGGGGCCGAAGACCTCGGTGTACTGGCGCGCCGTCGTCCCGGCGGCGCTCCCTAGGAGGAGCAGGCTGTCCACGTCCTGCTCCCGCGTCCCCGGCTGGAAGAAGGGGGCGACGAGGAAGTAGTCCCACGGCCCGCGGGTAAGCAGCTGGGTGGGGTCGTAGATGGAGTGCACCGCCTGGCCCTCGTTGAGGACGAGGTCGGTGCGGGTGCCGTTGCGCACCACCTGGATGTAGTTGTAGGCCGACTCGGTCTCGTAGAGCAGCTCGCCGTAGGGCTGGGCGCGAATGACGCCCCGCGGGAGCACGGCCAGGCCGACGATGACAATCAGGGCGGCGACGTACGCCACCATCAAGGCCCCGCTGCGCCGGGACACCCCGACCAGCGAGGCCGGTTGGGCCCCGCCGGGCGCCCCCGCCCCAGCTCCCGGTGCGGCGGGCGCCACCGCGCCGGCCCGGGCCCGCTCCTGGAGCAGCCCGGCGAGCGAGACGAGCAGGAGGATGACGGAGAGGGTGACGAACGTCCGGTCGGTGCCGATGGTGGGGATGAGCACCAGCACCGGCAGGTAGGCCCCGGCCAGGCTCCCCAGGGTGGAGAGGGCGTACAGCTTCCCGGCGGTGCGTCCGGCATCACCCACGCCGTGCACGGCGAGGCGGATGGCCCACGGGGAGACGCAGCCCAGGAGGGTGATGGGGACGAGGAAGAGGCCCAGCACGCCGAAGAGCGAGCCCAGGAAGATGCCCAGCGAGTAGGTGGCGAAGCCGATAGACGAGACGTAGAGGATCGGCTTGGCCAGGACGGGGATCAGGCCGACGAAGACAGCGGCGATGGCCGTGACGTGATAGAGGGACTCTCGGTTGGGGTGGCGGTCGGCCAGCCGGCCGCCCAGCCAGTAGCCCACCGTGAGGTAGAGCAGGATGAGTCCGATAACGTTGGCCCAGATCAGCAGGGAGGTGCCGAAGTACGGGGCCAGGAGGCGGGAGCCGGCCAGCTCAGCCCCCAGGACGGTCATCCCCGAGACAAAGACCAGGAGCGCAAGCATCTCTCCTTACAGTATAAGCCCCTCCCCCCGGTCACTCTTCCCTGCCCCCATGGCGGCGCCCGCCGCCGGCGGTGCCGCGACGGGCCGTCGGCCTCTCCAGCGGTCCTCTCCAGCGGTTTACAGGGCGGCGCGGGCGCGGGCGGTGGTGTAGATCGGGCGGCGCCAAAAGGCGTAGCCGGCGTGACGCCCGCGCACGACGTCGTGGAAGAGACGCTCGATGCGCCCGGTGAGCGGGCCGACGCCCCCGGTGCCGACGCGGTAATGGTCGACGGCGGCCACGGGCGTGATCTCGGCGCCGGTGCCGCAGAAGAAGATCTCGTCGGCGATGTAGAGCTCGGTGCGGTCGACCTCCCGCTCTTGGGTGGGGACGCCCAGCTCATCGTGGCAGAAGCGCAGCACAGCGGTGCGGGTGATGCTCTCCAGCACCCCGCTGGTGAGGCTGGGGGTGATGGCCACGCCGTCGCGGACGATAAAGAGGCAGGACGCCGGCCCTTCGGTGACCCTGCCGGCGCTGTTGAGGAGTATCGGCTGATCGTAGCCGTCCAGGGTGGCCTCTAGCAGGGCCATGCGGCTGTTCTGGTAGTTGGAGATGCACTTGATCCGGGGCGAGAGCTGGTTGTCGCCCACGCGCGTCCAGGAGCTGACGCAGGCCCGCACAACCTTCCCGCTCCCCAGGACGGAGGTAAAGGGGGCCGTGGTGATGACGATGCCCGTGCGGCTGTCCTCCAGGTGGCCAAACCAGGTGGCGTCGGCGTGCCAGGCCAGGGGACGGACGTAGGTGTCCTCCCGGCAGTCGTTGGCGCGGAGCAGGTCGGCGGAGGCGGCGACGAGTTGCTCTGGGGTGAACGCCGGACGCATGCGCTGCAGGCGCATGGAGTCGGCGAAGCGCCGGTAGTGCTCGGCGAACTGCCAGCCGTACAGCTCCCCCTCCGCCTCGCTCCAGTAGGCCTTGATGCCCTCGAATACCGCCCCCATCGTCGACCAGCCCAGCCGGCTGGCGTGGATGGTGGCCTGGCCCCACGGCACCAGCTCCCCGTCCATCCAGAGGTACTTCGGGGCCTCAGAGGCGGGCGCGCCGGGCATGCTATCGCCAATTGTTGCCATCTGACGTACTCCTGTGTGCACCCTGTTTCGAGCCACCGTGATACCACACCCAGCCGCCCAGCCTTACCACGGCAACGAGACTCTAGCCTGGTACAGGGTGATGGCCGGTGATCGGGAGACCCTCGTTGCCGAGCCAATAGTCCTAGCTGGACTGGGCCGGTCACCCCGGTCCCGTACAATCTAGCTCCAGTTATCTTCAGCCCATCTACAGCTCTATCCGGCGCGCAGTCCCCGCCCGGCGTCGTCGTTCCAGGGTTTAGTCCCAAGGTGAGACCCCGTCCCCCCCGGCCATGGATACGCGTTCATCCATGGATACAAATCATCTCCTAGGAAGTCACATCGTCTTATGGAAGTCACAGCGCTGGCCGGGCGACTGCCTGAAGCCGCTGCCGACACGATCGTCGTCAACCTCTTCCAGGGTGTCAAGCAGACCGACGGTGCGACCGGGGCAGTGGACGCGGCCCTGGGTGGGGCGATCAGCCGCCTCATCGCCACGGCGGACTTTGGCGGCAAGCTCAACGAGACGGCGGTGCTGTACCCCCCTCCGGGGGGCGGGACCGGTGGCGGTGACGTCACGGCGACGCGGGTTGTCTTGGTAGGGCTAGGGAAACGAGAGGCGTTCACCCTTGACCGGGCACGCCAGGCGGCCGGGACGGCGGCGCGGAGGGCTCGCGATCTAGGGGCGCGTACCGTCGCCACCGTGCTCCACGGGGCCGGCGCCGGCGGCCTCCCCCCTCGCCAGGCGGCCCAGGCGGTAGCGGAGGGCAGCCGGCTGGCCGTCCACCGCTTCGAGGAGCTCAAGACGGCGGCGGGACGGGAAGAGGCAGACGAGCCGCCGCGTCACCTTCAGCGAGTGACGGTGGTGGAGCTGGACGAGGCCAAGCTCCCCGAGATCGAGGCCGGCCTGGCGCGGGGGCGCATCATGGCCGAGAGCACCGTCTTTGCTCGAGACCTGGTGACCAAGCCGGGGAACATCCTGACGCCGCGGGCCCTGGCCACGGCGGCCCAGGAGATGGCCGGGGGCGTAGGGCTGCGTTGCCAGATTCTGGAGCCGGCGCAGATCGCCGAGCTGAAGATGGGGGCCTTGATGGGCGTGGCCCAGGGCTCGGATGAGCCTGCCCGCTTCATCATCGTAGAGCACTCCCCACCGGGAACCGGCGACCAGCCCCCGGTAGTGCTCTGCGGCAAGGCTATTACCTTCGATAGCGGGGGGATCTCCATCAAGCCCTCTGAGGGCATGTGGGCGATGAAGGACGACATGGCCGGGGGGGCGGCCGTGCTCGGCGCCCTCCGCGCCCTGGCCCAGCTCGGCGTGCCGCAACGGACGATCGGCCTCGTCCCAGCCACGGAGAACATGCCCAGCGGCAGGGCCATCCGCCCGGGCGACGTCCTGCGGGCGATGGACGGCCAGACCATCGAGATCATCAGCACGGACGCCGAAGGGCGTCTCGTCCTGGCCGATGCCATTGCCTACGGCCACCGCTATTCCCCGGCGGGGATGGTGGACGTGGCCACCCTGACCGGCGGGGTGGTCACCGCCCTGGGGCACGGCGCGGCCGGGATCATGGGCAATAACCCGGACGTGATCGCCCGCCTGCAGCGGGCCGCCGAGACCACGGACGAGCGCGTCTGGGAGCTCCCTCTCTGGGAGGATGCGTACAAGAAGGCCATCCGCAGCGACATTGCCGACATGAAGAACAGCGGCGGACGCGCGGCCAGCGCCATCGCCGGGGGGATGCTCCTCAAGCAGTTCGCCAAGCAGGTGCCCTGGGCGCACGTGGACATCGCCGGCATGAGCTGGGCAGAATCAGACGCCCCCTATACCCCTAAGGGGGCCACCGGGTACGGCGTGCGCCTGCTGGCCGAGTTCGCCGCCGGCTACGCCTAGGGCCGGGGGCGTTGCTAGGCGGGGGCGTTGCTAGGCGGGGGGGTAAGTGGGGACCCGGCCTCTCGCGCCGGCGGGTATGTGGAACGCAGAGGGCTGAGATGGCTGAGGCTGAGCCGAACCAGGCGACCGGGGCCGAAGCAGCGGCCCTCCAAGCAGTCTACGAGAAGCTGGGCGACCTCCTCACTACCTTGCGGGAGGCGCGCGGCCGGATTCGCCACCCGGAGCTGCTGGCCATTGTCAACGCCGAGATCGATCGCCAGCTGGAAGCCGACGCGGCGCTGCGCCAGGCGATAGTGGACTACACCGGCAAACCGGCACAAGATCCCTACTGACCCCCCGCAATCCCCTCTACCTACGCTAAGGGAGAAGACCCCTGGGCGCTCCTTGGGCGGTGTGCGGGTTTCGTGGCTTTGGTTAAGCGTTCCCTGTCCGTAGGGGCGCCACCAAGGCAGGAAAACTGGCCACGCCACGCGGGAATGTGGCCAGTTCAGACCAGCTCAGCGAGACGTCGTCGCCGCACCCCAGGAGTGGATGGCGCCGAGCGCTGTCGTCGTTAGAGTACCGCTTACCGGCTCCCGACGGCCGCCCCATTCAAGAACGCATTCAGGAGCTGCTTGGAGAGGTACTCCTTGACCACGGTCAGGTCTTTGATGGTATCCACCGCTCGCCAGAAGGTGTGGCTCTTGAACCCCAGGAGCTTGCCCTGCTGCGCCAGCTGCGGAAAGGTGCTTTCCTCATGGTCTCCCCGGTCGGGGAGCATGGCGTGGACGGCCTGGTCGAGGACGTAGACGCCCCCGTTGACCCAGTAAGGGAGCACCGGCTCAGAGCGAAAGCCGGTCACGCGGCCATCGTCTTCTGAAGCCAGGTCGACGATCCCGTACTGGCTGACGAAGGGGACGATCAGCATGCTGGCCAGGGCGTTGCCCCGGCGGTGCGTCTCCAGCATCGCCCCCAGGTCGAAGCTGGTCATGATGTCCCCATTAGTCGCGATCACCGGGGCATCGCTGTGGGCCAGCTCGTTCCAGGCCAGCTTGATCCCACCTCCCCGCCCCAGGGGCTCGTCCTCCACCGCGTAGCGGATATCGACGCCGAAGCGTTCGCCCCCGCCGAAGTAGTCCTGGATGACCTCGTGACGGTATCCGCAAGACATGACCACCCGCTTCACGCCCTGCGCGGCCAGCCAGCGCACCTGGTACTCCAGGATGGGCTTCTCCAGAATGGGCACCATCGGCTTCGGCCGATCGTCGGTAAACGGGCGCAGCCGCTCGCCTTTGCCTCCCGCCAGGATCACCGCTTGGAGCTCGCCTGACCCCATCATCGTCCGTCGCCTCGCCCTCTCTCACCCTCCCTCGCCCTCTGCCGGCGAGAGCTGATCGGTCGAGTGCGAGTGTACCGCCTCCGCTGGGCCACCGGGCCGGCCATCGCCGTCCAGGCAGCGACCAGTGAGTCCCCTGGTGACCCACACGCCTGCTCCACCTGCGCCCTGGCCTAGGGCGCCTCGACGGGGACGACGGTAAAGGTGCGACGCTCGCCCTCGCGCAGGGCGACGACCGGCATCAGGCGCCCGACGTCCGGGCCCTGCAGGGAGGCATGCAGGTCGGTCACTTTGTGCACCGGGCGCCCGCCGACGGAGACGATGATGTCCCCCTGGCGCAGCCCCGCCTGGGCGGCCGGCCGGCCGTCCTCCACTCGCACCACCTCCAGGCCAGAGGTCTGCTCCAGCTCGTGACGCCGGCGCCAGCCGGCGGGGATAGGGCGGGGCTGTGTCGCCACCCCCAGGTAGGCGCGGCGCACCCGTCCCTCGCGGATCAGGAGACCGGCGACCCACCGCCCGGTGGCCATGGGGATGGCGAAGCAGATGCCCTGTGCCCCCGGGGCAATGGCGGTGTTCACGCCGATCACGCGCCCCCGGGCGTCCACCAGCGGGCCCCCGGAGTTCCCTGGGTTCAGCGGGGCGTCCGTCTGGATCACGTTCTCGATCAGCCGGCGTCCATTGGGGGCCGGAAGGGTGCGCCCCAGGGCGCTGATCACCCCGGCGGTGACCGTCGTCTGCAGGCCGTGCGGGTTCCCGATGGCGATGGCCAGCTGCCCGACCTTGACCCGCTCCGAGTCCCCCACCGCCACGGCGGGGAACGTCCCGGCGTACGCCCCCTGCACGCGTGCCACCGCCAGGTCCGTAAACGGGTCTGTCCCCACTACCTCTACGGGGAACGTGCGCCCGTCTGGGAGCGACGCCTCCAGCTGACGGGCCTTTTCGACGACGTGGTTGTTGGTCAAGATGTAGCCGTCCGGGGTAAGAAAGAAGCCGGAGCCGGCGCCACGCACCTCGAACGGCCCGCGCTGCGTCCGCACCTCTCCGACGACGGAGAGATTCACGACCGACGGCCCCACCCGGGCGGCCGCCCCGCTGACGGCGCGGGAGTAGGCGTCCAGGACATCGTCCTCAGACTCCCCCTCAGGCGGTGGGGAGGGGAACGCCCCTACGCCCACGTCACCCCCGACCCCTGCGCTGCCCATGGCGGCAACGCCCGGCCCCCCGGCGACCCACGTCCTGTCCACCACCCCGTCTCCCCCCGCCGGCGAGCCCAGCTTCACGCCGGCTCCCTCCCCACCGAATATCACACTCATAGTCTCTTATAGCGTCACTAGCAAGATGACGGTGCAGGGGCGGGCGCCAGGCGCTATCCTTAGGCCCGCCCCTGGCCCGCAGGGCGCACAGCGAGGGGCACGGCAGGCAGGAGGGGACGGATGGAGCGCAACACGGCGAAGCAAAAGATGCTGGAGGGGAAGCCGGCGTTCGGGTACTCCTTGGGGATGGGGTCGCCGCTGGCCGCCGAGGCCCTGTCGCGGTGCGGGATCGACTTCCTGCTCCTAGAGACGCAGCACGGCTCCTGGGGGCATGACTCGGCCATCGCCGCCTTGATGGCGATGGCCGGGGGGACGGCTATCCCCATGGCCCGTGTGGTGACGAACGAGTACTTCCTGATCGGGAAGCTCCTGGACCAGGGGACGCTGGGGGTGATCGTCCCCATGGTGGACACCCCCGAGCAGGCCAAGGCAGCGGCCGACGCCTGCCGCCTCCCGCCGCGGGGCACCAGGTCATGGGGCGTCGGCCGCGCCCGCGTCTTCGGCGACGACTACGGCGACTGGATCGACGACCAGCTCTTCGTCGGCGTGCAGCTGGAGAGCATCCAGGCGGTGGACAACGCCGAGGCGATCATGGCCACCCCCGGAGTGGATGGCTGCTGGGCCGGCCCGGCCGACCTGGCCCTATCCATGGGCATCCACCCGCGTGACATGGGCAACGACGACCGCCACGCCCGTGCCCTGGAGCGGATCGTCCAGGCCTGCCGCAACACCGGAAAGATCCCCGGCCTGGCCTGCCCCAGCCCCGAGGAGGCCAGGCGCCGCGCCGAGCAGGGCTTCCAGTTTCTCACCGCCGGCAGCGATGCCGGCTTCATGCTCGCCGGGGCCCGGGCAGGGTTGCAGACGCTCGGCCTCACCTAGCTGATCGTCACCTGGATGGCGGCAGGCGGCACACGGCCCAGGGGGCATCGGCTTCGCCAGGGGTAGTGGTCCAGGCCGCGGCCAGTACATGCTACCTGCGGCTTCCTCCGGGGTGGTGCTCAGGCATCCACTGGCAGCAGGACCCGGTCGTCGAGATCGTGCGCCTGCGCCACACGTTCGAGGTCGGCGAGGGTTCCCGCGTTCCAGGGGATGCCGTCGTGCCCGTAACGAGCCGCTGTATTGAGCTCCAGCTCGCCGGGGGCCGGCCGGCAGGCGTGCAGCAGGCAGGGCCTGCATGGCGAAGTAGGTCATGGCCCGGCAGTGATTGCTCCCCCACACGGCGATAGAACGGCAGCCGTAGAACAACAGTATGATTGTGGAACCTATAGTACGATGGCCGAGCGGCGGGCCTGACCGCCGGCAGTTAGGGACCGCCACGTGTCAAGCCAGATAGGTCCAGACGGACGATCGACGCGTGCGGGAGGGTGGGACATGGGCGGCGCAGACATGAAGGAGGCGAAGATGACGAAGCAAGTGACTCGGCGTCGGGTGCTGAGGACGGTTGCGGGGGGAGCGGCCGGAGGGGTGGTGCTGGTGGCTTGCGGCCCCACCGGCAGCCAGGCCGGGCAGACGCCTGACGGCCTGAAAGTCACGGCGCCGGCCGAGATCAAGTGGATGAACCGCAACGACCAGATCCTCCGTGACGCCGCGGGCGAGGCCTTGGAGAAGCGCTTCCGCGCCGAAAACCCCAACATCAAGGTGGTGCTCGAGCCGGTGCCACCGGGGCAGGCCTATCCGGCGGTGCAGGTGGCGGCCATGGCCGCCGGCACGGCCTGGGACGTCTTCGAGACCTGGGCGGACATCGTTGAGGGCTTCGCTGAGCGGGGGGGTGTGCTCGACCTGGAGCGCTACACCAAGGTGGACATGAAGCCGGAGGACATCAAGGACTTCTTCGCCTGGCAGTGGAACGCCTTCCGGCTCTACAACATCCGCTGGGGCATGCCTAAGTACGTCAACGTCATGACCACGTGGATCAACAAGGACATGTTCGAGAAGGCCGGCGTGAAGCTCCCCACCAAGGACTGGACGCATAACGACTACGCTGACGCCATGGTCCGGCTGACCAAGACCGACGGGCGCGATGTCGCCGTCTGGGGCGGAGGCATCCCCATGTGGAGCTGGGCCCGCTTCTGGTACCGCGTGGACATGTGGGGCGGCAGCGTGGTCGACCCCAAGGACAACACCAAGTGCTTACTCCATGAGAAGCCGGCCTTGGACGCCCTGGAATGGGCCCGGAACTTACAGTGGGACCGGCGGGTGCTGGCGCAGCCCCTCGAACTGAAGCGGATGTGGGACTCGGACAGCATCAGCACGAACTTCTACAACCAGAAGATCGCCATGATCGAGGACGGCTTCTATCCCTACACCGTCGCTCGCAATGTAGAGGACAAGTTCAAGTTCATGTGGATGCACGTCCCCAAGGGGCCGGTGACGCGTAAAGTGTTGGGCACGAGCGACGGCTTCACCGTCTGGAAGGACACCAAGTACCCGGACGCGACCTGGAAGCTGGTGAAATGGCTGTCCGGGAGAGACTTCCAAACGGTGCAGACGGAGTTCGCCGGCAGTCTCCCGGTGCGCCACTCTATCCTGGCGGACTGGAAGAAGATCGTGGTCAAGAACTATCCCCGCCTCGCCGAGTCCAACCTGGACATCGGACCGGAAGCGATGGAGATGGGCTATCCGCAGGATCGGCAGTTCTTCAAGAAGCAGGTGGAGGCCAAAGACATCATCGTCCCGGCCCTGAACAAGCTCTACCGGGAGGGCGACACCTCCATCTCCATCATGAAGACCATCTCGGAGCAAGTGACGGCGAGCCAGCGCTGAGCGCTCGGCTCCAAGTGTGACTTTCCTCCCCTGGAGAAGCGCCAGCGACGACGCGCGCGGGGTCAGGTACACGGCGTCACCAGAAGGGGTGGCGGGGCGCAAGTGCGCCCCGCCCCCCGGGTGGCAGCGGGGCCGCCGGGGAGCTGGCGCCGGCGACCCCCGCAGCAGGTGCCGCTGTGCCCTCCGGCGGTGGGCGTCGCGGGAGGGGCACTGGGAGCCAAGGCCAATCGCTCAACCCCCGCGGCCCTGATGATGCGTCCGCCTCGGCAGCCCCTAGATACTTGTCTCGCTATAGCGGCACGGGCGGGGGTCTTCGACACCTTTCTTCCT
>JAUJOR010000032.1:0-6803 GCA_030447525.1 Chloroflexota bacterium
CGTCACCTGCTCGGCCAGGACGTCCTGGGCGTCATCCTCGTCGGCGTCCGAGGCCTCCTCGCGCGCGCCGGACGGGGTGGCCGGCGCCCCGTCCGGGCGGCCCTCAGAGGGGCTCCCTCTGGGGGTCCCCATGACGCGCTCCGGGGGCAGGCCCGAGGGCGGTGGCGGGAGGTCGAAGGGGTTGAGGCGCTCCCGTGAGGTGCTGGCCAGGCGGATGTACTGCCCCTGGACGGCGGCGCACAGGGGCCGGTACTCGTCCTCCGGGTCGATGACCAGGAAGTCCACGCCCAGGAGGGTGTTGCGCAGGGCCATCAGCTTGGTGAAGTAGCTCTTGCCGGCGCCCGAGGTGGCGATGACGGCCAGGTTGGCGTTCTCCAGGCCGGGGTCGAAGGGGTCGACGATCACCGGGGTGTGGCTGCGCCGGGCGACGCCGTAGAACACCCCCCGCTCGGTGGAGAGGGTGTCCGAGCAGAAGGGGAAGGTGGTGGCCAGGGAGCTGGTGTCCAGGTTGCGGTAGACCAACAGGCGATCTTCCCCCAAGGGCAGGCACGACCGCAGGGCGCTATCCTGCTCCAGGAGGGCGACGCGGGACTGGGCCAGCATCCCGTCGAGGACGGCCTCGGTGCGCCGGGTGAGCTCGTCGAGCTGAGCCAGGGTGGGGGCGCGCAGGAGGAGGTAGAAGCCGACGGCGAAGACGCGCTCCTCCCCCCGCTGCAAGGCGTCCCGCAGGCGCTCGACGTCGTCGTAGGCCACCTCCCGCTCCGGGTCGGCCAGGCGCCCGCCGCGGGCGTCGAGGAGGCGTGATGAATGGAGCTGCACCAGCTTGTGGCTGAGGACCTTGACCATCTCCCCCGTGGCCAGGGGCTGGACGTGCAGGCTGATCTCCAGGGGCTCCGGGGCGTACACCAGCGGGGCCAGCCAGCCGGGACCGACGGTGCGCGGGTAGCCGGTGATGGCCAGGGTACGGAGGTAGTGCCGGTCGACCCGCACGTGGTCGCGGGCGAGCTCGACGGTGGCCGGGGCGATGAGATCGGCGACCGATCTCGTCCCCAAGGCGAAGCGCCAGGCATCGGCCGCGCCGGCGCCCGGGGGACTGGCTTGTCCCTGGCCTGGCCCGTCGAGGGGGGTGTGCCCCGGGGCATCGTCCGGAGGGTGCCGCCCGTCTCGTCCGTGGGGTGTCCCTGCCGGTGCCCCGGAGGGGCCACCGGACTGCCCCCCGGGGCGCCTGATCGTTCCCCGAACGACCGGGGTGGTGTAGTCGGCCAGGCGATGACGCAGGCGCTGCACGCCGGCTAGGTCAGGGCACCAGGCGGCATAGAAGAGCCGGGCGAGCTCGTCTGTGTCCAGGCGCCGGGCGGAGAGGCCGCAGCGTCCTAGCTGGCGGGCCAGCTCGTCGCAGCGGAAAGAGAGCTGCTGCCGGGCGGTGGCGGCCACGGCGTCGTCTCTTGCGCCGGGATCTTCGGCGGGGACGGCCGCGCCTGGCCGCCGGGCACGCAGCGCAGCCAGGGGGATATCCAGGGCGCGGCGCAGGCGGCCGCCGAGCGGGGGCGCAACGGCGCGCCCCTCAGTGGGCCCGTCCCCCCAGGCGTCCGGCGCGCCCCCCCGGGTGCGCCCCTCAGCCCCGGCGCCGCCTCGGGGGACGGCGTCCGCCGGGACGACGACGTAGAAGCGTCGCTCCAGCAGGGCTTGCCGGCTGGCCAGCCGGCGCAGGAACGTGACGTGGTCGTGCGCCAGGATGGCGACGTCTTCGGTGAGGGCCAGGCGCGACCGCTGCTCCAGCCGCTGGAGGTAGTCTTCGAGATCGACGGGCTGCACGCGGACGACGATCTGCACCGGGAAGGTGAGCCCGTTCAGAAAGGCGGCGTAGGCGGCGACGAGGGTTTCCTGCTCGGCGTCGCTGCGCATCCCGAAGTCCACCCCGCCGACCTCGAGGACGGCGCGGTACCGTCCGCCGCTGACGCGCACCATGCCGCCGTCGATGGCCTCCAGCCCGACAAAGGCGGCTTGGGCGCCGGCCCGGCGGGGGCCGGGCCCGCAATCACGTGCCGGTGCGCTGCCCTCGGGGCCTTGACCCCCGGCTGCGCCCTGCGCCCCCGCCGGGGGCGTGACGCGCCAGACGGCCCGCTTCGGCAGGGTGGCGTAGCGCAGGCCGATGATGGCCCACTTTTCCGGCCCGTGCCCGCCCCAGCGCACCAGGGCGAGGGCCGCCGCCGCGCTGAAGCAGGCCAGGGCCGCCCCCAGGCGCAGTCCGGAAGGGAGCTGAGGCCACTGGCTCCACAGGGCATAGCTCCCGGTCAAGCCGATCATCAAGTACATCACCTGACGGAGCGAGAGACCGAAGAAGAGGCGGTCCTCGACGTTGAGATGCGTCGGCACCTCGTGCCGCGCCCGGGCACCGGTAGTTCCCGGCGCGCTCCGGCCCCCGGCGTCCGAGTCCGGGGCGGCGGGCCCGCCGGTGAATGTCGTAGCCATAGACGCCTCCTGTAACCAGTTCCATGATCAGACCCACAACCGCACTCCCTATCGGCGCTGTGAGTCACCGCTTCGCTCTGGTTCAGGCCCCGCCCGCCAGGGCGCCCTGGATCAAGCCGGCGATGACCCGGGCGGAGAGGGCGATGCCCAGCCCCACCAGGGCGTTGAGCATGGCCGATTTGCCGCTCTCCATCTGGCGCGGGCTGCCCCCGGCGCTCATGTAGATGAAGGCCCCCCACATGAGGAAGAAGGCCGACACCGTGACGGCCACGCCGACGCCGATGTTCAAGAGGTTGGTGAAGAGTCCGCCGATCGAGTTTTCCACCGTGCTGCGCTCCTCTGGGCGATGTCTTCTTGGGTGCGGTGGGTGCGGTGCCCCCCAGCCTGAAGGACGCCCTTTACCTGTGCGTTACCGCTGCCATACACGGGGCCTGCCTGCCTGACTAGCGCCGCGGGAGGAGCGCCCGGGTCGCGGCTTGGAAGGTGAGATAGCGCACGAAGCCCAGGCCGTCGCCGACGTAGGCGTTCATCAGCCCTGGCACCTTGAAGGTGAGGCAGATCGTGGCGATCCCGGCCAAGATGGTGACCACCTTGGCGTCGGCCGTAGCGGACTGCAACTCAGCCAGGAGCGAGCCCCCCAGGTGCAGGGACGTCACCTGGACGAACTGGGTGAAGACGGTGCCGGTGAAGGTGCTCGACCACTGGCGCGACCAGCCCTGGGTCTGGGGGAGCACCCACATGAGCATGGCCAGGGGGGAGACGACGATGAGGAGATTGACCAGCGCCAGGCGCAAGAGCATCTGCGCCAGGAGCAACAGGCCGACGACGTAGTAGACGACGGCGAGGAAGAGCTCGATATCGAACCGCTGCAGCTCGGCGAGGCGCTCCAGGCCCGGGAGGCCGGCCCCGCCGATGAACCTACAGAAGAGATTGTTGAGCTCGACGAGCAGGCTGGTCCAGCCCAGGCTGGTGTTGGCCAGAACCGCCCCCACGGCGAGCCGGGGCAGGAACTCCAGGGTTGTGTGGTAAGGAGACCCCAGCTGGTGCTGCACCATCACGTTGACGCCACCCCACACGGCGACGAAGAAGATGCCGGCGTTGGCGATATTCCGCGCCTTGACCCACAGGCCCTGCACCGTCTGGCTCCTGTACGACATCTCGGCTGGGGTCTCAGTAACGACGTTGACCTTGCTGGTGAGAAACTGGTTGATCACCTGTCGCATGTGCTCCACGAAGACGCGGCAGATCTCGAGTAGGACAAGCTTGAACACCTCCCAGGCGACCTCCTGCCACTCCATCTCCCTGAGCCGGATGGTGAACTCGGCCACGGAGATGGTGGAGGCGAAGAGTTCCCGGATGCCCCGCCCGATGTCTGGCAGCCCCGGCGGGCCACCCACCTCCTGAGCACCGCCGGGGCTGCGATTCATCGCCTGATCTGCGCTCGCGCTGGCCGGGGCTGCGCCCGAGCCCGGAAGGGAGCCCCACTCGGCCGCCGGCGGTGTGGGGAAAGCCTGGGCCTGCGCCGGCGCCACGGGGAGCAGGGACGCGGCGAGCGACGCGATCAGGCACAGGGCGGCGACGAGCGCCACCAGTGCCGGGCTGGAGCCTCCTCTGGAGCCGCCTGATGAAGGGCGCAGTCCTGAAGACGAGGCGCCCGGCCGGGGGGCTGGGGGCACGGGGTAGGGAGTCCGGCTAGGGCCAGGGGGCTCTCGGCGGGGTACGAGTACGGATCGAGCGGCGGGGGCCGGTAGGGCGGCGCCTGTTGGTTGCGGCCGGGGCCAGGAAGCGATCCAGGACGCTGCCAGCCATGTCGCGGCGCCTGTTGGTTGCGGCCGGGGCAGAGACGCCTGCCCCACGGCCGGTGGGGGCGGGAATGGTGGGGGCATGAACCCGTGTGTCATGGTCGTTCGTCTCAGCTCCCCTGCGTTGGTGGGGCGTGGTGGCTGAAGGGGTCATCAAGACCCACGATGGACGCCTCGGGGTCTCCCCCACTCGCCGCCCCGCTGAGGCCGGCCGCCCGGCCCGCCCCTACGGTTGCGGTGGGGGTGGAGGTGCCGCCGGCGCCGAAGCGGACGAGCCAGTAGTCTGTCCCACTGGGGACGCCGGCGGAACGGGTTACGGCGATCAGGGCCTGGGCGCGAGGGGCGTCCCAACGGGCGCTGTACACCGCCCCGGACGTGGGGAGGCCGTCGAGGACGGCGACATCGCTCTGGCGCCCGGTGGCGTCCACTTGTTGCAGCACGGGTGGGGCGTCGCCCTTGGCCGGGGCCAGGGCGACGATGCTTCCGTCGCGCCGCCAGCCGGGGGCCTGTGCCGCTCCACCACGGGGGCCGGCGGCGCCGAGCGGGCGTACGGGGACGAACGGTCCACCCGGCGAGGGGAGGTCGGCGAGGAATAGCGTGCCAGCACCTTTCCCCGGCGGGCGGAAGGACCAGCCGGAGGGATCGGCCTGGCGCTCCGGTGTCCGGGAGGCGAAGACCAGCCGCCGCCCGTCGGGTGACCAGGACACCGGGGGGAGGGCGCCGACGCCAACCGGCCGGCCCGCTCCGTCGGCGCGCCCGAGGTCGGCAACGTACGTGAAGCCAGGCCCGGCCTCGGCGTTGGCCTCGGCGGGGATGCCGACGATGCCGAGGGAGGTGAGCTGTCCGGCCGACCGTGTCAGCAGGGCCACGCGGTCGCCCGCCGGCGCCCAGGTGTAGCTCCCCGGCACGACCTCGCTGGGGAGACTGACCAGCTCGCGCGCCGTGCCCGTCCCGTCCGTCCGGCCGGTATCCCCGTTCCGGTCATCCACCCCCCGGGGCGTCCCCGATGCCTCCGGCGCCCCGGACGGCGCTGGCGTGGCGGTTGCGGGAGAGACCCCGGCCGGCCCGGCGTCCAGCCACAGGAGGCGCGAGCGCAGGCCGCCCCCGGGGACGGGCCGCCGGCTGAGGACGAGGAGGTGCCGGCCGTCGGGCGCCCAGGTCAGGTCGACCAGCCGCTCGGCGCCGGCGTCCGCCGGCAGGGCGAAGCGCCGAATGCCGTAGTCTCCGGAGTGTGGCGAGACCCAGACTTCGTCCAGGCGCACGTCGCCCGGTGGTCCCCCCTCGCCGGCAAGACCGCGGGGCGGGGCGGCAAACCCCGGCGCCCCCGTGCCGGCAGGGGGGCCGGCGGTGAGATACGCCACGCGGCCCCCCTCCGGGGCCACGGCCAGGGCTCGCTGCCCCTCCGGCGGGCCGAGGCGGCGCAGTGTCCCGCTCCATCCTGGACGGCTGCCCCCCGGCCCGGCGGGCACGTCTCGGCCACGGTCGTCTCGGACGCCGGCAGCGCCGGCAGCGCCGGCAGCGCCGGCTTGTCGGGGGGCCGGGACGTCGAACAGCCAGGCCTCGCGCAAGGGCTCGGGCGGGAAGCGGACGGTCAAGACGACGGCCCCGCCGGCCAGGAAGTGGGCGTCGTCGATCACCGCCCCGGGGAACGGGGGCTGCACCCGCTGGAGGTGCGGTGTGCGCAGCCACTGCTCCACAAGGGGAGCGGGCGTGACGTCCGTACTTCCTGGGGGGATACCGTGCAGGGGGCGTTCTCGGCCGCCGGCGGTGAGCGGGATCCCCGTCACGGCGCCGCTGCCGGCCAGAACCAAGCCGAGGGAGAGCAAGGCCAGCAGGGCCAGCAGAGCCGTCCGGATGCGGTGGCGCCGGCCCTGCCCCACCCGGGGCCAGAGGGCGCGATCGGGCGGTGCCGCGGCGGGGGTGGAGAAGGGCAGTCGCATCTGCGGAGCTCCTCGAGCATCGGTTGGGAGTGGGACGGTGCCGGGCGTCCCGCCGGGCCGCCGGGCAGCAGGCGACCCGACGGCACGCCCGGCGCCGCCCAGCATCGGAGATGCCCACTACACCTGCGCTACATGCCCCTTACACTGCCGTTACTTGGGGGGAGGGAGTTGGCGTGGCCCGGGGGACGGCCCGGGCTGAGTATGATCAAGGGTGGGAGGGCCAGGCGCCGGGCCCCTGGTGACCTGCGACCGGTGGTCTCTCGCCCGGGCAGTCTCTCGCCGATACGCTCCAGGAGGCGAAACGATGAAAGCGGCCCGGCTCTACGGGGCGCGCGACGTGCGGATCGAGGACCTACCCCCGCCCGGGCTACAGCCGGGCCTAGCCCTGGTGCGCTCCCGTGCCGTCAGCATCTGTGGCTCCGACCTGCACTACTACCAGGACGGGCGCATCGGCGACAGCCTGGCGGCACAGCCCCTGGTGCTGGGCCATGAGCTGGCCGGCGAGATCGTCGCCGTGGAGCCGGGGGCGGAACGAGATGGACCGGCGCTCCCCTGGGGGACGACGCCACCGGGCAGGCTCGGTCCCGGG
>JAUJOR010000032.1:6903-16923 GCA_030447525.1 Chloroflexota bacterium
GCGGTGGGTCCCGGGGCGGTGGGTCCCGGGGCGGTGGGTCCCGGGGCGGTGGGTCCCGGGGCGGTGGGTCGGGAGCTGCTCCGGCCGGGAATGGCGGTGGCCATCGACCCGGCCATCCCCTGCGAATTCTGCGAGCACTGCCTGGCCGGGAATCCCAACCTGTGCCCCCAGGTGCGCTTTGCCGGGACGCCGCCGACCGACGGGGGGCTGCAGGAGTACCTGGCCTGGCCGGCGCACCTGCTGCACCCCCTGCCGGCGGGGATGAGCTACGAGACGGGGGCCCTGCTGGAGCCCCTCGGCGTCGCCATCCACGCCGTAGACCTGGCCAAGATCCGCCTGGCCGACACCGTCGCCGTGCTGGGCGCCGGTCCTATCGGTCTGCTGGTGATTCGCCTGGCGGCGCTCTCCGGCGCGGTGCGCGTCTTCGCCACGGACGTGCGGGCGGATCGGGTGGAAGCCGCCGTGGCGTTCGGGGCCCAGGAGGCGATCCGGGTTGCGGACGCCGATCCTGGATCCTGGGTGCGCGGGCGCACCGCCGGGCGGGGGGTGGACGTGGCCATCGAGTGCGCCGGGGCGCCGGCGGCAGTGGCGCAGGCCATCGACGTCGTGCGTCCCGGCGGCAGCGTCGTCCTGGTGGGCATCCCGCCGGACGATGGCGTGGCGTTTGGGGCGGCCAAGGCCCGCCGCAAGGGGGTGACGATCAAGTTCTGCCGGCGGATGAAGCACGTCTACCGGCGGGCCCTGGCGCTGGTGGAGGCCGGGCTGGTCGATCTGTCTCCCCTGGTCAGCCATCGCTACTCCCTGGAAGAGCTGCCGGCGGCGTTCGCTGCCCTGGATCGCAGGGAGCGGGGCCTGCGCAAGGCGGTGATCACGGTCTAAGGGGGCTCAGGGCGCTCCTTGGCGCATCGCTCCCCTGATGCATCTACAAAGGACGTCTCCATAGGTGGTATAGGGTGGCTACGGGCGATAGGGGCGGTAGGGTGGTGCTCCAGGATGCCCCTTCCCCACGGCCGGGGGCGGTAGTCGGAGCTGGGGTGGTGGAGACGACGGGGACGCTGACCGGCCGGAGAGGGGTACGCCTGGTCTACTCGAGCCACGTCCCGGCCGGGGCGGTGCGGGCGGTGGTCCTGCTGGCCCACGGCTATGGGGAACATCGCGGGCGCTACGCTCACGTCGTCGCCGCCCTGGCGGCCCGGGGCTACGCCGTCTACGCCCTAGACCATCGCGGACACGGGGGGAGCGGCGGCCCCCGGGCAGTGGTCGACCGCTTCGACGACTTCGTCGAGGATCTGCACGTCCTGGCCGGCAGGGCCAAGACGGCGTATCGCGCGGCCCCCCTGTGCCTCGTCGGCCACTCGATGGGTGGGCTGATCGCGTTGCGGTACGCCCTGCGCCACCAGCCGGAGCTCCAGGGGCTGATTGTCAGCGGGGCGGCCCTGCGCTTCGGCGAGGACACGCCGGCCATAGCGCGCCGGCTGAGTGGCCTGCTGGCCCGCCTGGCCCCCAACTTCCCCATCGTTGTCAGCGGCCCTACAGGGGAGAGTCTGCTGAGCCGCGATCCGCGCGTCCAGGAGCGCTTCGCCGCCGACCCGCTGTGCTATACGGGGCCCTTGCGCCTGTGGATGGCCCACCAGCTGCTCCAGGCGGCGGGCGACGCCCGCAGACGCCTCGAGGAGCTGACGCTCCCGCTCCTGGTGATGCATGGGGAGGATGACCGGTTCGTCCTCCCTAGCGGGTCTAGCGAGCTCTTCCGGCGGGCGCGCAGCGCGGACAAGACGCTCAAGCTGTGGCCGGGCTGCCGCCATGAGGTGTTCAACGAGCCGGAGCAGGGGGAGGTGATCGCCTTCCTCTTGGAGTGGCTCGACCGTCGTACCGAGACTGAGGGGCGCGCCGGAGTCCCCGTCGGGAGGGCGTAGCGAAAAGCGCCCAGGGGCGGGCGCGGGCCCCATCGGGCGCGGGCCCCCATCGGGTGGGGCGCCCAGGGACGGGCGCCACTGAAGGGGTATCATCGAGTGGCGATGGATGAGGCAGCGCCGGACACGGCGGGTGTGATCGCCCCCCCGCCGTTGCTCTTCGCCGCCGGCCTGGCCGCCGGGCTGCTGGCTGATGTGGCCAAGCCGGCCCCTCGCCTACCGAGCGCCGCGTGGCGCGTGGCAGGAGGACTGCCCTTGCTCGCCGCCGGCCTCTTGCTGGTAGGCTGGGCGGCGCACGCGATGCACCGGGCGGGCACGCCGGTGCCCCCTACCCGGGCGTCGGTAGTCCTGGTGGTCGAGGGGCCGTTCCGTTTCACGCGTAATCCCGTCTATCTGGGAATGACCTTGTGCTACACCGGCGTCGCCTTGCTGCTGGACCGGCTATGGGTTCTGGCGCTGCTGCCGGGAGTCCTGGCCGCGCTCCAACGCGGCGTCGTGGCGCGCGAAGAGCGGTACCTGGAACGGCGGTTTGGGGAGGCCTACCGGCGCTACCGTCGGGGTGTGGCGCGCTGGCTGTGAGGCGCACCGGCCGCGGATCGGCTTCGGCCCGGGCGTAGCGCCGGGGGCGATCGATCAGCTGCTGGCACTGCTGTAGTAGCGTATGGCGTAGTTCCAGAAGCGGTTGGTCGCCGCCAGCGAAGCCAGCGCCAGGAGCGCCCCCACCGGAAGGAAGCGTAGATCGGCCGTGCCCAGCAGGGCCTGCGCCGGGAACGTCGTGGCGAAGGCCACGGGCACGACGTACGTCAGCATGCCCCGCACCGGCTCCCGGAAGTACGTCACCGGGAAGCGCGCCGTGCTGAAGAGGGCGTCAAACAGCTCGTACAGCTCACTCACTTGCAGAACCCAGAAAGTGCAGGTGGCGATAGCGAAGCGCAGGGCGTAGAGCAAGGCCAGCCCGCAGAGCCCGAAGAGGGTGGCCGACAGCACCCCGGTGGCGCTCCACTCTGCCCCTGCCGCCCGCGCGGCGTACGCCGTCAGGAGCAGCCCCTGCACGACCTTTGTCGCCTCCTTGACGTTCACGCCCCGCCAGCAAGTGACCAGGAACTGTGAGGACGCCGGTCGCAGGAGCACGAAATCCAGGTCCCCTCGCCTGATCAGGGCCGAGAGGCCGGACAGGCTGCGGGAGAACTGGAAGCTCCAGATGCCGTCGAAGATCCAGAAGACCCCCAGCAGCACTAGGGCCTGAGCCTGTGACCACCCGGCCACGTCGTCGGTGAAGCGGTAGACGACGAGGTACACCACCGCCAGCAGCCCCAGCTGGGCCGCGTTGTCCAGCACGGAGAGGAGGGCGTTGGCCCGGTACTCCAGCAACTGCGCCAGGGCCATGGCCACGAAGCGCCGCCAGATTCGCCAGTACCGCAGCCAGGGCGTCACGCCGGCCCCCGCATGGCCCGCACGTTACGCCCCGCTGGCCGCATACGCCCGCAGCCCATAGCGCCACACCACCCGATACGCCGCCAGGAAGCCCAGGAGGTACACCCCCTGCCAGGCGAAGCCGCCGGCCAGGGCCGACGGCGGGAGATCGGCCGTGAGCAGCTCCAGCGGAAAGGAGAGCAGGTAGCGGAACGGCAGGGCCTGGAGCAGCCCCGCCAGCTCCGGTGGAAAGAACGCCAGGGGTACGAACCGTCCGGCCAGCAGCCCGTAGAGGAGGCGCTCCAGCGAGCGCACCCCGCTGACGTCTTGCAGCCAGAACGCCAGCGACCCGATGGAGTAGTCCAGCAGGAAGTTCAGGGCCGCCGCCAACACCACGGCGAGCCCGAAGAGGAGCCAGCGACCCGGGGCCGTGGGTAGCTGGAGGGCGTCGCGAAACACCAGCCCCAGGAGGATCAGCGGGGGGAGCAGCAGGCCCAGCTTGATGACCTTTTCCCCGACGTTGTTGGTGATGTAGTGGAGGACGTTGGGCGCCGGGCGCAGCAGGCTCTTGTTCAGGTCTCCGTAGCGAATGTCCTCCTGGACGTACTCTGCCGTCCAGGTTTGCGTCGCCATGGAGACCAACCCCATGAGGATGAAGTAGGTGACGAACTGGCCGCGGTCGTACGGGAGGGGCACCCCGGCCTCGCTTACCGTCAGCCACACCAGCAGGGCGATGGTCGGGGTCAGCACCAGGTTGACCATGGAGATGAAAAAGGCAACGCGGTACTCCAGGGTCAGCATCACGTTCATCTTCACCAGCCGGGCGACCACGCGCAGCGTCCCGAGAGGGCTCATGGCCTGGCCTCCAGCGCCGTGGCCTCGGAATGCGCCGATGCCCCCCCGGCGCCTGGGTCGCTCGGGTCGCTCGGGCCATTCTGGGCGCTCGGGGCTCCGGCCGAGCGGGTGAAGACGGCGCGGATGATCTCCTCGACCGGCACGTCCTCCACGCCGAGGTCGGCGACGTGCCCCATCGCCAGCAGGCGGGAGGCGACCTCCGCCACCCGGCCTCGTGGCACGGTGAGGCGCACTTCCAGCGGGTCGTCCGTCCTCCGCAGGGGCAGATCGCCCAGCGCGGCCACGGCCGCCAGGGCCGCCCTGGGCTCGGAAAAGACGGCCCTGACCAGCTTGTCCGGGGCTGCCTGCTCCGCCAGCGCGCCCAGCGGGCCGTCGAAGCGCAGGCGGCCGCCGTCGATGACCAGCACGCGCGGACACAGCTCCTGAATGTCGTCCATGTAATGGCTGGTAAGCAAGATGGTGGTGCCCAGCTCGCGGTTCAGCCGGCGCAGAAAATCCCGCACGCGTTGCTGCGACACGACGTCCAGCCCGATCGTCGGCTCGTCCAGGAACAGCACCTCGGGCTTGTGTACCAGCGCCGTCATCAGCTCCATCTTCATGCGCTCGCCGAGGGAGAGCTTGCGCACCTGTACGTCCAGCAGGTGCTCCACGGACAGGAGCGCCGCCAGCTCCGCGACGTTGCGCCGAAAAGGGGCATCGGCGAGGGAGTACATCTCTTTGTGCACGAGGAGCATCTCCATCGCCGGCAGGTCATTCCAGAGCAGGCTCTTCTGCCCCATCACCAGGGCGATGCGCCGCAAAAAGGGGTGCTCGCGCCGGGATGGGGTAAAGCCGAGCACCGTCGCCCGGCCGGCGCTGGGGTAGAGTAGTCCGCAGAGCATCTTGAGCGTCGTCGTCTTTCCGGCCCCGTTGGGTCCCAGGAAGCCGACGATCTCCCCTTCGCCCACGGCGAACGTCACGCCGTCCACCGCCTGGCGTTGGAGCGTCTGGCGGCGGAAAAGGCTCTGCAGCGACCCTCGCAGTCCGGGGGCCTTGTGGTGGTAGGTGTAGGCCTTGTGTAGGTCGGCCACGTCGATGGCCGGGGATACAGGCACGGGACGTCCTCCTGAGGGGCCTGCTATGGGTTCAGCCACGCGTCCAGGTAATCTTAAGGCGGGCGCCCGGCTCCCCTGGCGCTGGGAACAGCCCGGCCCAGTTGGGACCGGGACAACCCACTTCACGCCCCTGCGCGCTCGGCCCGGCCACCCACCGTCACGGCGGGTGCATGATCCGGGTCTGTCAGGGGGCCAGCCAGAGGGCCATGACGGTGCCGGCCAGGATAGCCGGGACGTAGGGGAACGGCTGGTCGCGGGTAGCGTTGACCTGGCGGCGGCGCCAGAGCCACACGCCGGCGGCCACCAGCCCACCGGCAAGGGCCGTCCACCAGGCCGCCCAGAGGGCGATGTGCCAGCCTTGCCAGGCCCCGACGGTGGCAAGGAGGAGGGCGTCCGCCCCGCCGAGCCAGCCCCGCAGGACGAAGGGGAGGAATACCAGCCCCCCGGCCATCGTGCCGAGCAGGCTGAGGCGCAGCGCCCCGGAGCCGGAGAGGGCGGCCACCAGCAGGCCGGCGGCGATCCCCCCGGCCGACAGCCAGGCCGGGACGCGGCGGGTGCGGATATCGCACACCGTGGCCAGCCCCAGGACGCTCAAGAGGGCGACGTTGGTGTACAGCGCGTCGGTGGTCATCGTGGTGGCCGTCTCGGTGGGCCCGGCGCCGCCGGTGGTGGCGTACAGCCCGGCAGGAGCGGAATCACGCGGCGCAGCCCTCTTCCTCTTCGTCCCCCGCGCTGCGCCCCGGTTCGTCCTGTCCCTGGCGAGGGGCTTTCTGCGCCTCGAGCGTCGCCAGCACCTCCTCAAACACCTTTATCGTCTCCGGCTCGGGAGTGGCGAGCGCGGGATCGTCCTCCAGGGCGTCGGGTCCACCGTAGACCTCTTGCAGGGCTTGCTGCAGCCGGTGGTGCTCACGCACGAGGGACACGCGGTCGCCGAGGCGCTCGAAACAGCGGTACAGGCGCCGGGCCACGTCCTCGAGGGTCGGCTCGGCCCTCAGGAGCTCCCGGTAGAGGGGCACGGCCTGTCCCGGCTGGCCCGCCTGCACGTAGAGCCCGGCCAGCTCGTTGGTGATCAGCCGGTACGTCTCGCGGTAGCGTTCCGGCAGGGTCAAGCCGTCGTCATCCCGCTCGTGGAGCCAGACGTAGGGCTTATCTTTGAGCAGGTCACCCGTATACAGCGTCCGTGCCAGCTGGTACGTCGCCATCGCCTGCGCCGGCGGGAGACGTCGCGCCTCGCGGCACAGGCGAACGAACTCGTGCACGTCGCTGGAGAAGACCTGGGTATCCAGGTGGCACGTGCGGCCGATGCGATCGCGGGTGACCAGGGGGCCGGGTAGACCGGGCACCTGGTCGGCCAGCACGGTGCGTAGCCGGCTCAAGGCCGCACCGAAGGCGCTGGTGGCTTTCTCCGGATCGGAATCCGGCCACATGGCGGTGAGAAGCTTCTCTGTCGACACCAGCTCGGCCGGCTGCGCGGCGAGATAGGCCAGGATCTCCCACGAGCGGTGGCGTGGCCCGGCCTGGCCGACCGCCGAGAGCCGGCGCTGGCCCCACAGGACCTCGAAGCCCCCAAAGCAGCGGACCTCCAGCCGGGGGACGGGCGTGTCACGGCCTTCTGCCTCCCGCGCGGCGACGTACGGCTCGGTCGGGCCGCTGGGCGTCCCCTCGACAGGCTCTTCCCCGGGGGAGCACCCCGCGGGGGGTGCTCCCTCAACAGGCGCTTCGCCGGCAGGCGCTCCTCCGGCTGACGTACCTGAGGCGTCTGGCGCTTCTTGTTCCCCTGGTGCGTCTGGTGCGTTTGGTGTCCCTGACACGCCAGCGACGGACGTCCCGTTGCGTGCGTCTTGTGGCTCCCCCGCGGGAGCGCGCTGGCGTGCGTCTGGCGCATCCCCCTGGGGAGACTCGCCCTTGCCGGCTTGCTCGGTCTCCCTCCCGGGGCTCTGGTGTTCAGGGGCCTGGTGTCCAGGGGCCTGGTGTCCAGGGCTTTGGTGCCTTGCAGCCGGCTCGTGGCCCGCGGCCGTGAGGCGTGACGCCTCTGGCTGTGCCTCCGTCTGCAGGCTGGGCAGGGCCTCCATGACGGCGGCCGTTACGGCGGCGCTCACAGGGACGTCCGGGGTGAGCGGCGTGGCGGCGTCTACGCCCGGAGTCGTCGCTGCAGACGCCGTTGTGGATGCCACCGCGGACGCCAGGTCCCCGCGCTCTCCCTGCGGGGGCGGAGGGGCGGCGGGCGGGCCAGACGTTAGAGGGTTACCGGGGGGCTCAAGGGCAGCCCCTCTGAACCGTGTGTTGAGCAGGCGCACGAGCTCGACCAGGCGCTCGTGGGGCACACGGAATCCCCGCAGCGGGACGGGGGCGCGGCCGCCGATGCTGAAGAGGAGGTGGCCGCCCCCTTGCAGGCCGGCTGCATCAGGCCGGCCGAGCAGTTTGATGCTCGGCGCGGCGTCCGGCAGCTGCAGTACGAGACGCGTGGGGAAGAGGGCGATGATCTCAGGGTCGAGAGACTCCGCGTGGCTCGTCGCCGCCAGCACGCGGATCCCATGGGCCGGTCCATCGACGGCGAGGGTATGCAGGAGCTCTACCAGCGCGCCAGGCTCGCTAGAGGCACCGGCGGCACCGGCCCCTTGGGCCCGGGTCAGCTCGGGGACGACCAGCACGATGTCCGGCCAGGCCCATCCTGCGCCGGCCGATCCCGCGCGCCGGATACGGCGCACGAGCTCGGCGCGGACGGCGCGTACCACCTCCTCCATGCCCGAAGTGTCGGCCGGATCTACCGGGTGGCCGAGCTGATGCGGCAGGGCGAGCAGCTCGGGTGGCAGGAGCCGCGGGCTGCCGATTGTCCACAGGCGCAGCTCATCCGGCCGGAAACGCCCGGCGATGGCGGACACAGTGCTGGCCAAGACCGTCATGGCCCCGCCGCCCAGGGTGCCGGCGATCAGGACGTGCTGCAGCTCATCCCAGGCGGCGTAGAGGATATGACGGCGCGATGCTGCCCCCATCGGGAGGAGGGTTGCACCGGGCAGCTCACCTCCCGGCAGACCAGCCATCGGCGGGGCGCCCCCGTCAGGGGATTGACCGCGGCCGGGGCCGACGGGGTCGAACAGGCCGATAGAGCGAACCTCGGAAAGTGAAAGGAGGACGTCGCCGTCGTCTGTCGGCGTGGCCCTGCCGGCACCGCCGAGCCGGGCGCCGAGTGCCGCCGCCAGGGAGATGACGCTGGCTTGCTCGGCCACGGTGGCCCGCAGCGTGACGTCCAGGCTCAGGCCGGTGGTCTCCCGGCCTTGCTGCAGGGTCAGCACGGCGACGCCGGGAAGGCCGTGCTCGCTCAGGTACCGCCGGATCTGCCCGGCCGCGGCCGTCGCCGGGTCGGCGGTGCCGCCGTGCAGGCGGTGGACGAGGGCGCGTGTCACCTCCGCTTCGGCGAAGCCCCCGTCGAACGTGATCTCCGCCCCTTCTCGACGAGGGGCCGCCGGCGACACCGGGGCGGTGACCGGCACCTGTCCCAGGCTGCGCCGGGCACGGCGCCTGAGGACGGCCAGGCCGGCAGCGGCCGCCACCGCCACCGCCCCGGTGGCCACGAGCCCCTCTCCCCCACCGCGCGAGGTCATGCCCCGCCCGCGCTCGCCGTCCCCAGTAGACGAACGAGCCGGGGAATGAACGTCCTCCGCCACTCCATGCGCCCCCGTCGTGGCCGGCGCCTCCAGGGGCACGGCTGTAGGAGTGGCTCCCGGCACAGGCGCCTCGACCGATGACTGACTTTCTGGAGACGCCGGCGCCTCTTGTTCCGCCAGCGCCTGGGGCGAGCTCGAAGCCTCCTGTGGAGCCGATACGGCCTCGCCGGCGGGCCCTTCTTCTTCACCCGAGGGGACCGGCGGAACCTGCCCCTCCGGTGATCCCTCTGGCGCTGCCGCATGCCCCTGGAGATTCCCGGCGGGGTTCGCCGCGGCAGCGGTGCTCTGCGGCGAGCTCGCCGTCTCCCCTACCCCTCCAGTCCCCTCTGGGGCCCGGGGACCATCCGTCACGACAACCGGGGCGCCGCTCTCGGCCATGGCGCCGCCGGCGTCCATGCCCCTGTCTGTGCCCGTGCCGCCGGCTACCGTCTGCCCGTTTTCCCCTGCTGGCCCGGCGACCGGCCCGGCGGTCAACGCTGGAACGCTCAGGCGCAGCCCCGGCCAGATGAGGTCGGGGCGGGTAAGCACCCGTCCGTCAGGCAAACCGGCCACGTCCCGGTTCGCGGCGAAGATGGCTGGCCACGCATCCGGCCGACCGAGCAGCCGGCCGGCGATGCCACTCAAGGTGTCTCCTGGCTGGACGACGTACGTGACCTCGCTGGACGTAGCCACGGCAGTGTCCGGCAGGGGGATGCGCAGCTCCCATCCGGGCTGGATGACGCCACTGCGGGTAAACGTAAGGCCATCGGCCATCAAGCGCCCTTCGTTGGCCTCGACGATCCGGGTAAAGGCCTCACCCTGGCCGTAGAACAGGCGGGCGATATCCCATAGATTGTCCCCACGCTTGACGCGGTAAGTGGCTGCTGACGTCTCCGGGGTGGGGGGGGGGCCCCCCCCCCCCCCCCCCCCGTGCCCCCCCCCCCCCCACCCCAACCCCCACCCCCCCCCCCCCCCCGCGCGCCGGGGGCACGCCCCCCCCGCCGGGCCGCCCCGCCCCGAGACCCCACCCACCCACCCCCCCCCCCCCACCACCCCCACACCCCCCCCCACCCGCCCGGACCAAAAACCCCAAACCCACGC
>JAUJOR010000002.1:0-31606 GCA_030447525.1 Chloroflexota bacterium
GGGGGGGCGTGGTGCGGTTTGTGGACTTTGGGGGTGGGTTTAGTGAGTCTGGCGAGCGAGCGGGGCACGAGCCGCGGCGGGCGGGGCCGCGCGCGGGCCTCGCGGTGCGCGCTCGCCGCCAGGGCGCTGGGGGGGGGGGTGTGGGGGGCCGCCCCGCCACTCCCCACCGCGGGCGCCGCGGTGGGGGCCGCCGCCGTGGACGGGACGGTGTACGTCCTCGGGGGGCTGGCGCCCGATGGGAGGTCGCTGACCACCGTCGAGGCCCTGCCGACGGACGGTGATTCCTGGCAGCCACGGGCCCCTCTGCCCCAGCCTCGCGATCACCTGGCGGCCGTCGACCTCGACGGGCGCCTCTACGTCGTGGGGGGCTCGCCGGGCTGGTTTGACCAGCAGACCAGCACCAGCCTCTGGCGCTACGACGCCGAGCGAGACGCCTGGGAGGAGCGTGCCCCCCTCCCCCTCGGCCGATCGGCCCACGCTGCCGCCGTGGTAGATGGGAAGCTGTACGTCGCCGGGGGGCTGGGACCGGAGCCGCAGCGTCTCCTGGTCTACGATCCCCTTTCCAACGCCTGGAGGGCCAGGGCGCCGATGAGCCGTCCACGTGAGCACCTGGCGGCCGCCGGTATCGCCGGGAAGCTCTACGTCGTCGGCGGGCGCTGGGGCGACGTCGGCAACGTCGACCTGCTTGAAGCGTACGACCCGGCGAGCGACAGCTGGGGGACTTTGCCCCCCATGCCCACGGCCCGGGGCGGCCTGGCGGCGGCCGCATTGCACGGCCGGCTGTATGTCACCGGGGGCGAAGTGCTCGACGCGTCGCGGGTCACCTTCTCCCAGCTCGAGGTCTATGACCCGCAGGCCGGCGCCTGGCTCTCCGGGCCAGCCCTCCCCACGGCACGCCATGGCCTGGGCGCCGCCAGTCGCGGAGGGGAGATCTACGTCCTCGCCGGGGGACGCCTGGCCGGTCTCACCGCCAGCGGGCTGGTGGAGGTGTTCCGACCGGCGCTCAGCGCTCCCCTAAGCGCCCGTGCTCGACCAGCCAGCGGGCGAACGCCAGCCTGGTAGGGGAGAGGGGCACCTCACTGCGCCGCCCCTGGCGCACCTCGTCCCACAGGCGGATGAGGCGAAGGACGTCCCCATTCTTGGGCTGCCAGCCGTTCGCCAGGCAGGCCGCGAGGCAGGCTTTTCCTGCCGGATGGTGGGACAGGAGCCGGGGGTCGAATGCATGATTGGCGCGTCGGGCCATGGGCGCGTCTCGCTTTCTTTGCGCGTGAGGTGCCGATCTCCTGCGGTGGCCGGGGAGCGCTCGGGCGACGCCTGGGGTGCGGCCCAGGCCGCCAGGTCCTCCACGTGCGTCCAGGACGAGCTTGTGCGTCTGGGACGCACGGGAGGTGCCTCCTATTAGTTGTGGACGTGCGAGCGGGGCGCTGGGATGCGGGGTCGGCGGTGGGCCACCGCACCAGCCGGAGTCCGAGAGAGAGGGGGCTGCCATGGGGCACACGCGACGGAGCGTCATCGCACGGGTGGGGAGTGGGGGTCTCCTGGCCTCCGGTGGTGGGCTGCTGGCCGGGTGCGGCGCCGGTCTATGACTGCCCTGGACAACGCCGGGCAGCCGACTACGCCTACGTCCTGGAGCTGGGAGAGATCGTGCTCCAGGGCCCGGCCCGGACCCTGGCCGGCGACCCGCGCATGGTCAACGCCTACCTTGGAGCGGACTTACCAGGCTAAACAGGCCCTGGGTGCCCCCTGGCGCCGCTCTAATCTGACAGGTCTAGCAAGGACTGTTCCAGAGAAGGACTGCTCCAGAGGTGGAGAGGACGCTTGGTGAGGGTTCTGGTCTCAAGAGCGGGCCGACAACGTCGCAC
The DNA here is from genome assembly GCA_030447525.1 of Chloroflexota bacterium. Taxonomy (GTDB): domain Bacteria; phylum Chloroflexota; class UBA11872; order UBA12225; family UBA12225; genus JAUJOR01. The sequence goes on from JAUJOR010000002.1 coordinate 1,863, forward strand.
CAATCGTTTGCCAACCACAGATCACTCCCGCGGTTCTTCAAGGCGCCCACCGCTTCGGCCCCGGGGATGGCCCGTGGCGCGATTGGCGCATCGGCCGGTCCAGCTTGAGGCGGGGGAGGTTATCGCCGGGGCAGGCGCACGAAGCGGCGCAGGTTCCACCCCCGGCGGGCCGGACTGCGCCCGTAGGCGATGGCGAAGTGGTCGAGGGCCGCCTCCCAGCTCACCTCGTGCCCCAGCCGGGCCTCCTCGGCACGGAAGTCTCGCAGGCGGACGAGGATGTCCGCCGTCCGCTCGCCGGGAAAGGCCAGGCCCAGGCGTCGTTCACGGATGCGCCGGGCCATGGGCTGAAAAAAGGCGTAGTACCACTGCCGGGCGACGTCCTGAAACGTTGTAGCCGCCCTCTGGGCGTCCGTCTGTGCGGTAGGGCTGTGATCCGCCGGGTGGGCGCGGGGCTCGGCTTCGGCGTGCTCCCGAATCATCTCCAGCAGGCGGGGATAGGTGCCGGGGCGCGTCGCCCCCACCCGCGTCAGCCCCGTGCGGCGCTCGAACTCCCGGCGCTCGGCGAAGACCTGCTGCTGCTCGGTGTTGGACGAGGACAGGAACTCCGTGACCTCCGCTTCCAGCTCGCGTATGCCCAACGCTCGGGCCGCGGCGACGCGGTGATGGCCGTCTAGGACGTAGTAGTTGTAGCCCAGCTTGTGCAGCTGGAGCGGGGGCAAGGGCTGCCCGCTACTCATGGCGTCCATCACGCGCTTGAGGCGGTCGTCCTGGCGACGCTGGGGACTGAGGGGCACGAAATCCGGGCCCAGGTCGTGCGCCCGGCCGACGCTCCCTACGATGCGGTCCATGGGCACCTCGCGCAGTCCCAGGGGGACGGCCGTGACGGCCCCCGCCTGGGCCAGGTCTTCGGCAAAGCTGCGCAGGCGCTTGATGGCCCCATCCTGGGACGGCTCCGTGCGGACATAGAGGATGGGGCAGGAGGTCCGGCGCAGGAGCTCGTCGGCCACGTCTCCGAGGACGAGGCGGGCCAGGCCGTCGCGCACGGCGATGGCGATGATGATCAGGTCGGTCAGCGCCGCGTCTGCCTCGGCCAGGATCGTAGCGGCCACCGGTCCTTCCCGTACCACGGCCTCTACCGTCAGCCCTTCCGCCCGCAGGCGTTGAGCGACCTCTTCCAGGTAGATGGCGGCGGCGATCACTTGAGGATCGGGCTCCTGGGTGGCCAGGGCACCCAAGGCCGCCTGCACGCCCCCTTCACCAGAAAGCTCTACCGCCACCGAGCCGGCCGCGCTCAGGGATGAGACCACGCGGATGAGGAGCAGCCTGGCCATGTAGGCCCTGGCATGGGCCACCGCATGGGGCAACGACAGCTCAGCGTCCGCCGAGCCGTCAAGCGGGACGAGCAGCCGGCGGTACGTTGCTTCGCCGCTGGCCGGACGATCCATAGCTCCCCGCGCAGATCATGCCAGAGCGATCGCCTTCTTGCCCCCATCCCCAGGGACGGCGATAAACACAACGCACTGGACGAGCTACGCCGGGGCTGGGATGGCCGCCTGCTGTTGTAAGTAGGTGAAGTCCTGGCCTGTCTGCTCGATCAGCTCGGGCACGTCCAGGCTGCGCCAGCTCCCCGCTCCCTGATACTCGCTGTGGATGGAGACCAGCGCCCGTCCGTCGGCATCCCAGCCCACCTGGCGCAGGAGCTCGAATGCCCGGCGCCACTGCACGTTCCCATCTGCCAGCGGCACCAGTTTGGCGTTCCAGATCAGCTCCCCGGTCTTGGGATCGGGCTCGCGGAACCAGCCGAAGCTTTTTACCGCCACGATGCCTACGCGTTGCTGGAGGAGGTCAATACTCTGGCGCCAGCCGGACTTACCCCCCTCGGTGGTCAGGTGTCCAAGGTCGAGGGAGACGCCGACATGGCGCGGATCGGTGCGGTCGAGCACCATGTCCAGTATGCCCCCCGTCCCGCTCAGGAAGTCTCCGGAGTGGCAGTGGATGCACAGGCGCACGCCGAACTCCGCGCCCAGGGCCTCCAGATCTTTGGCGTCTCGGCCGGCGTCCTGTATCTGCTCGCGGATGGTGCCGAAGGCACGGTAGCGGTGGCTAGAGGTGCGTAGCACCGTGGCCCCCACTTTGCCCGCGGCCCGGCACACGGCGGCCGAGAACTCCTGGCGCCGGTTGTGGATCTCCACCACCAGCGCCGGTACCTCCAGCCCCATCTCCCGCAGCGCCTCGACCGCCCGCGGGAGGTCTTCGTCCACCTTCTCCGGCAGGACGTGTCCGCCGGGGCGGACGGTGAGCTCTACCCCCTGGAAGCCGAGCGAATTGATCGTCTGGCCCGCTTCCACCACGGACATGGACTGTAGGTGCTTGGTGAACATGACGTAGCGCATGGCGTGAGTATGCAGCACCATGGAGACGGCATGCAGTCGCATGTGCGTCTGCGCGCACGCAGGGCGCGCAGACGCCTCGTCCTGGGCGGCGGCGCACGCCGGGCGCGGGGTGACGCCCTCCCAACGCACGCTCAGGGACGTCCTACGCAGGTGCTCCAGATGGGCGATGAGCGAAGGTGCACCCGGCAGGCCCTGAGACAGGGGCCTACTTGGGGAGGGTGTAGCCGGTCAGCTCGACGTACCCCCGGCCGGCGTCGGCCTGAGTCGCCGCGTCCTGCAGGCGCACCGCCCCCTCCCAATAGACGACGCCGGTAGAGGGGCGCGAGTCCAGCTCCTGGTCGGCAAGGAGCGGTATCCATTGCAGGTCGAGCCCGGCCTCGGGCACCTGCACGCTCCAGCCGGATGGATAGCGGATGCCCGTGTGCGGGCTTGTCCACGTCCCGATGGGGTTGATCTGAAAGCCGCTGCGCGGGAGATGGCGGGCCTCGCCACTGGCTTCCACCAGGGTGCCGTAGGCCAGGAGGATCGTCCCCCACTCGTCGCGCACCAAGGAGAGGGTCAGGTCGCGCCCGTCGCGCAGATTGGCGGCGAACCAGTCCCAACCCCCGCCCCCGAGCACGAGGAAGTCACCCCACTGGTGATCCATCCATGCCTCACCCTCTACCGAGCGCCGCGCCCCCTCCACTTCCAGGGTGCCGCTCAAAGCCATGCGCGTGCGGGAGTAGTAATACGAGTAGCCGGCCGGGCCGAAGGTGATCAGCCCGGGGAAGACCGGCGGTTCGCCAAGGTGGAGGGCAGGCGGGCGCAGGGCGGCGAGGTCTACCTCCATGCCGTAGCCGGGCATGGTCGCCGCCAGGTGGTCGCGCCCCCCGCGCCCGCGCATGCGCCAATTTCCCAGGGCCAGGTCAAAGCCACCCCCCGGCTGGGGCAGGGCCACCGTACCCACGAGGCGCCCGCCGTCCGGCTCCGGCCCTGCCGCCGCGATGGGTCGCGCCGCCTCGTTGAGCGCGACGTCCACACGCTGGTCGTAGCGGAAGCGCTGCCTGGGGAGGTCGGTTATGGCGAAGTGGGCGGCGTAGCCGGGGGGACGATCCCCTCGCACGCCCCGGAAGAACACCAGCTCGAAGCCGTACTCCTCCCTGACGTCTTCGCCCCGGCCCGCTCGCTCGGCACCGCCTGAACCCCGGGTGTAGAGATGGCCGGTGTAATACCACCACTCGGCCAGGACGTCGTGGGGGGCCTCGTCCTCCGGGAGTCGCACCGGCGCGAACGTGGTCGGCGTCTGGGTCGGCGCCGGCCGTACGGGGATGGGGGCCTCGCTGACCAGGGAGGTATCGATTGTCCGGGCGCCGCAGCCGGCCAGGGCCAACCCGCCGGCGCCGATCAGCGTTAGGACCCGGCGCCGCCGATGAGGTAACGGTGTCGTGTCATTCATTGCCCAACACTGCCCTTGCCCAAGCTGATTGGAGAGCGGAGACCTGAGACCGCAGACGTGAGGCTGTCATTGATCGTCCAACACTGCCCCTGCCGTGGCGGATGGGGAGCTGGAGACCGCAGACTCCAGGCCGGAGACTTCAGGGGGGAGGAGCCGGCGCAGCGGGGCGGGGAGCCACCAGTTCCAGTCCCCCAGAAGGCGCATCGTGGCCGGCACGACGAGGGCACGGACGATCGTCGCGTCTACCAACACGGCGATGGCGATGCCCAGGGCCAGGGCCTTGATCTGCACCACGTCCGCCGTCACGGCAAAGCTCCCGGCCACGGCCACGACGATGGCCGCCGCTCCGGTGATTACCCGCCCGCTGCCCTGCAACCCGGCGGCCACGGCACGTCCGTTGTCGCCGGTGGCCAGGTAGACCTCGCGCATCCGGCTGAGCAGGAACACTTCGTAGTCCATGGACAGGCCGAACAAGGTGCAGAACAGGAGGATGGGCAGGGTGGCCTCCACGTAGCCCAGCGGTGGGACGGCGAACGGCCCCGGCAGGCCGGCAAACAGGCCGTCCTGGAACACGGCGGCCAGCGCCCCGTAGCTGGCGAAGAGGGACAGGACGTTCATCACCACCGCCTTGAGGGGGAGCGCCGCCGAGCGGAAGGTGACCAGCAGCAGGAGATAGGTGATCAACACCACCGCGGCGACGACCACGGGAAAGTCGCGGTAGAGGTACTCCGTCAGGTCGAGCGCCCCGGCGGTGGCCCCCGTGACCTGCACCCGCCAGCCGGGCGCGGGGACGGTAGCGCGCAGGGCCTTGACTAGGGCCTTGGTCTCCGGGCCCAGGGGGTCGAGCCTGGGGACGACGCTGACCAGGGTGATGTTCCCCCGGGCCAGCGCCTGGGACGCCCCGCGGGCCCACAGGTCCGGGCTCAGCTCAGGGTTGGCATAGAGGAGGGTGTACTGCTCACGGGTGAGGCGGGCATCCAGATCCACGATGCTGTCCACGCGCTGGACTCGCGGGTCCTGGGCCAGGGAGCGTGTGAAGTCGATCAAGGTATTGAGCTGCTCCGGCGCCGTAATCCGGCCCGGGGCTGTCACCGCCAGCAGCAGGGGGGCCCCGGCACCGGCGTCGAACTCCCTCGCCAGGAGGTCAGTGGCGCGGCGGGACTGCGTGTCCGGGGGGAGGATCCGTGCGTCCGGCGTGCTCAGGCGGGCGCCGAGGAACGGCGAGCCCAGCACCACCAGGATCGCCAGAGTGGGGATCAGCACGCGCCAGGGGTGGCGCAACACGAACCAGGCCACGCGGCTCCAGAATCCCGCCTCATCCTCCCGGCTGGGGGACGCCGCCCGGGAACCGGCGCCACGGTCAGCCCCCGACCGGCGCCACAGGGGCAGGGCGTTGACCCGGGGCCCGAGGACGGCCAGCAGGGCTGGGAGGAGCGTCAGGGCCGCCGTGAGGGCGGCGGCCACTGCCACCATCCCGGCGATGCCCAGCGAGCGCAGGAGCATGAAGCGGAATCCCACCAGCCCGGCGAGGCCGATGAGCACGGTACCGGCGGAAAAGAACACCGCTCGGCCGGCCGTGGCCATGGAGACCTCTACCGCCCGGGCCGTGCCGCCGTCGAGGGCCTCCCCCGAGGCCCTCTGCCCCGTACGTCTCTCGTGTCGCTCGTTTCTGTCCTGGCCCTCCCAGCCCTCCCGGCGCAGCTCCTCCCGGAACCGGCTCACCAGGAATAGGGCGTAGTCCGTGCCCAGGCCCAGGGCCAGCATGCTGGCCAGGTTGAGGGCAAAGATCGAGAGATCAAGGGAAAAGGTGAGGGCGAAGATGGCGGCCAGGCCAAGCACGATGGTCGCCGCTCCTACCACTACTGTCACGGCGGCGGCCGCGAGCGAGCCGAAGACCAGGGCCAAGACGACGGCGGCCACCGGCAGGGTCACCAGCTCGGCCTTGCGGAGGTCACGCTCTGTGGCCTGCTGCAGGTCACGGAAGAACGTGGAGCCCCCGGCCACGATGGCCTCCACCTGTCCCCCGTCTGGTAGATCGGGCACGGCTGCCCGCCGCTCCAGCTCCGGTAGGAGATCGAGCGTGCCCTCTGGCTGCCCCGCCAGGCTGACCAGGGCATAGGCCGTGCTTCCGGACTTCCCAATCTGCCGGCTGTTCAAGTCCGGTGGGACGACGCCGACCACCTCCGGCAGCGCCTGGAGGCGCTGCAGGGAGGCGTCCACCGCCCCCCGCACCGCCGGATCGGCATAGGGCCGGTCGCGGCTGACGTAGAAGACGGCCATCGTGTTTACCGGCAGGCCAAGCTCCTGCTGGAGCGTCCGCTCGGCCTGCGCCGACGGGAGTCGGTCATCGGCGAACCCCCCGGCGCTCAGCCGTCCCGGCACCTGCGGGAGGATGGGGATGGCCACCAGCAGGGCGACGGCCCAGGCACACACCACCGGCCAGCGCCAGCGGTACACCGCTCGGCCCCACCAGGCGAAGGGCCCACCCGGCCGGGGCGCCAATGACCCACCATGGCCGCCGTCCCCTGGCTTGGCCGCCGATGGCCTGGCGGCCCGGTCTTCGCTCTCGGGGCGCGGGGTGATCGTGATGGCTTTCACAAGCGTGCTCTACTAGAGAAGCTAGCAGGTCAGGACAACGCCACGGTAAGCCGGTGAAAGGAGGTGCGGCCACGAGGACGAGCCCGGGTTTGGGGCCCCTCTGCGCCTCCCACGCCGGGCTGGAGGGGTCTGGCTGCAGGGGCTGCCCCGCCCCTGAGGCCCCGGACGGTGGGCCTCAGGGGCCGCCGCGGGGCAGGCTGACGACGATGCGCGTCCCGCCGTCCTCAGGGAACTCCGCCTCGATCCGGCCCCCGTGTTGCTCCACGATCTGGCGACTGATGACCAGACCTAAGCCCAGGCCGGACCGACTGCCGCCGGCGGGTTCGGCGTCTTCCCGTTCCAGCCGCGCCTGGCGCTCGAAGAGCCGCTGGCGGTGCTCCAGGGGGACGCCGACGCCGTGATCGCGCACCGTCAGGCGCACCGAGGTCGCCTCGAGAGGCTCGAGAGGCTCGAGTGACACCTCGATGGCCCCCCCATCCGGGCTGAACTTGACGGCGTTGTCCAGGAGGTTCGTCACCACCTGCTCGAAACGCATGGCGTCGACACGGGCGGCGAGTGCCGGTGGTGCCTGGAGGCTGAAGCTGTGTGCCGTGGCGGTGGAGCGCATCCCCTGCACCACGTCGGCCACGATCCCCACCAGATTTGTCTCCGCCGGCTCCAGCGCCAGCCGGCCCTGCTCCAGGCGAGCGATGTCGAACAGGCGGGAGACGAGGGCCACCAGGCGCCGGGACTGCCGGTCGATCGTCTCCAGGGCGTGCCGCGCCCGTGGCAGGTCGAGCGTCTCGGTGCGCTGCCAGCGGCGCAGCTCGAGCTGGGTAAAGCCACGGATGCTGGTCACGGGCGTCCGTAGCTCGTGGGCGGCGATGGCGAAGAACTCCTCTCGCGCCCGGAGGGCCTGCTGGGCCTGCTGGTACAGGCGGGCGTTGGCGATAGACAGCGCGGCACGGTCGGTGAGATCGGAGAGAAACGCCTGGTCGTCTTCACTGTATGGCTGCCCCTGCGCCCCGCGGGCGACGGTGATGGCCCCAATTACCTGGCCCTGGGCGCGCAGCGGCTGGCACATCAGGCTATGGATCGTGAAGCGTTCCACAAAGGGCCGGTGTTGCGGCCGCACCAGGTCACGGAGGGCACCCGGATCCACTGCCCGGAGGCGCACCGGCTGACCCGTCTGAACGGCATGCCCGGTGATCCCCTCGCCGACGCGCAACCGGGATGTCGGCTGCAGGGAGTCGTAGGCGGCCATGACCTCGGGATCGCGGTGATAGTTCGCCAGGACGTCCAACCACTCTCCGTCGTCGGAGACGAGGCTGATGGTGGCGTACTCCCCGATGGCCTCGCAGATGCGCCGTGCTACCATCGTCAGCAGGGCCGGCAGGTCGTGATGGGCGGCGGCAAAGGCCTGCGAGGCATCGGCCAGGGCCTGCAGGCGGGCCGTCTGGCGCCGCAGGCGGGACTCCGTCTCGATGCGCTCGGTGATGTCCGTGCAGGTGCCGACGTAGCCGCTAAAGGCGCCAGATGGCTCGTAGAGCGGCCGCCCGCGGTCCAGGATCCAGCGGTACTCACCGTCCGCGCGGCGCAGCCGGTACTCCGTGGCGAACGGTTCGCGGGCCTCGAAAGCGATGGCGTACGTCGCCAGGCAGCGCTGGCGGTCTTCTGGGTGCACCCCGCTGGCCCAGCCATGGCCGAGCTCTTCTTCCAGGGTGCGGCCGGTGAACTCCAGCCAGGAACGATTGAGAAAGGTGCAGCCCTGATCCGGGCCGGCCGTCCACATCATCACCGGCGCGGCGTCGGCCAGCGCCCGGAAGCGGGCCTCCCCAGTCACGGTCTCGCCTGCCGGCGTCCCGTGCGCCCCGGCGCCGTCCGCCAGGGCCTCCGCCTCACCCATCTATGACGCGACCGCGCCCCTCAGTGCCCCGCAGCCACGCCGGCGTCTCGCGGCAAGTTCCCTTGGGCGTCAATGGCCAGACGCCCGGGCCGGCCCAGGACTTCCAGCCGCGGGTGAGCCCGCACCTCGTCCAAGAGCGACTCGGACACCTCCAGCTCGGCAATGTCCAGGGTATTCTTGATCCGCACTACCCGCGCGTTGACCGGGTCACCTCGTCCGCAACACAGGATGCCGGCGCAGATGGCATCCACGTCTGACGGCAGGAACAAGGGCAGCTTGACCCGTTGCACCCCCCCGATGCCGGAGGTGAGACCGTTGATATAGGTGGCCCGCAGGTCGAGCTTACGCACCGCCCGCAACGTCAGGATGTCCGCCAGGCCGATCCCGGCCCCATTGCCGTGCGATTCCTCAGTCAGGTCGAGCGCGACCACGATGCGCACATTGGGGCGCTGGAACTCCGGCACACCCCGGATCATCATCCGCCCGATGATGTTGGTGTCCATGCCCGTGCCGCTCACGTTCTTGCCCATCTCGTCCACGATCAGGACGTCGATGTCCTGGAACGGCAGCGAGGCCATCAGCCCCTTGGCCTCTTCCAGGGCGCCGGCCTCGGCCGGGCCGCCGATCCCGTCCGCCGCCGCGGCGAAGACGCGGGCGGTCTGGTCGTAGGCGTTTTCCAGTACGGCCAGCCCGCAGAGGACGTTGGCCGAGCGCACCATCAACTGCGCCGCCAGCGGGAGCCAGTGAGCCAGGCCCCGCGTGCCGAAGGAATGGATGGTCTTCGCTCCCTCGTGCTTGCCCAGGCCAATGGCCGTGATCTTGGCCAGGCCGCTCTCGATGCCGGAGCGAAAATCGGTGTGCGGCTTGACTCGGTTGCAGATGATCAGCCCATCGGCCTGCAGCGCCGTCTCGCTCATGTACACCGCGGGACCGGGGCCAGTGGCATCGGCCAGGTCGCCGATGTGGTGCACGGCCATGGAGGAGACGATGGGCATGCCCGTGGAGGCTTCGGTAACCCCGTACCCGGCCAGCACTTCTACCTGCCCCTCGGCCGTGGCGCCGCCGTGCGAGCCCATGGCCGGGATGATGAAGGGCTGGCCCCCGAGCCGGCGCACCGTCTCGCCGGTTGCACGCAGGATGGCGGCGATGTTGGCCACCCCTCGGCTGCCGGCGGTGATCCCCACCCGCATCCCCGGCCAGATCTGCCCCTCCAGCCGGCGCAGCTCGCCGGCCACGGCCCCCTCGACGTCGTCCAGGGCCGGGGCGTCGAAGCGCTGGCGAACGCGCACCATACGAGGCAGGGGCGCCTCGCAGCGCAGGTCTGCCACCTGGCCAAGGAATGCGTCCACCGTCTCCCCTTCCCCTTCCGCGGGCCCAACACCGACCATAGCGAAAGCCCTGCCTGCTATCTTAACGAAACGTCAACGCCTGGCTCATGGCGCCGTCGCCCCACTGCCGCCCGCGGTGTCCATCGTAGAACGGACGATAGACGCAATGGCCGGGGTGACGGGAAGCTGACCCGAGCGGGCGCGTTGTAGCTGAGCACAGCGATGAACGCTCGGGGCGCTGCGCGCAGCGCGTAGCGCGCCGGGCGGCGGAAGGTGGATGGGCTATACTCCCGACGGGTCGCGAGCGAGGATGGCAGAGGAGCGTCAGCCGCCCGTATACGGGTTATGGAACGAGACCATGGGAGAATGGTTCAACCCGGGGACGCGCCTGCCGTATTTCCCCACGCGAGAGGCCGCTTTACGCCTCGTGCCCCTGGCGTTGCGTCAGTATTCCCTGGGGAAGTGGGAGCTGCGGGAGTATCCATTGGAGGAAGAGACGCTGGAGATCAACGACACTCCTCCACAGCAGCCGGATCAGCCCGGCCCGCGGGCCTGAGTCCCGGGCCGGCGCTGTCGCCTTCCCGTCTTCCCCCACGCCAGTCCACCTGGGCTGAAGTCGCTTGGTAGGTCTCTCAGGTCGGGATCTGCCGCAGGACTTCCGTGAAACTGTATCGGCCGGGCGCCTCTCTGCCCTCCGGGCGCTCGCTTGCTTCCAGGCTCGCTATACCTTGAAGGGTGAGTGCCCCGGCGGGCAAGGTCTGGCGCTCAGAGGTCGGCCAGGTGGTGGGCGTCCGAGTAGGGGAAGACTGGGATCCGCCCCCCGAGTCGTTGGATCTCCCGCTTGATCACCAGCATCAGCCCGCGCAGGTTGGTCATCAGCTCCTGGTCGTTCCGTCTCTGCGCCTGCTCGTACTCTCCGGCGAACTGCTCCCACCTGGCGTAGAGCGTCTGCAGACGCTGCTCGCGGGACTCGGCTGTTGCCCCGGCTCGGACGTTGCCACGTGCTTCACTCACGTGGCAGATGGTAGCGCACGCTATCCCCGGGTTTCCCTGCGCCCGGGCATCGATGCCCTTGCGGAACCGATACGATGTAGGTGTTGGCCGCTGCGCAGTCCGCCCTACGTGGCGTCGACGTCGTAGGGGAATGTGCCGTTGGGATTCGGTCACCGGACGGGATGTTGAGCAGTCCACGCGGCGGCAACTGATAACCCTCCATGCCCCGGATGCGATCATTTTTCCTCCTCCTGTCTAATCTGGTGGCCGCGGCCGTCCTGGTGGCCGTCCTCGCGGGGCTGGGATGGGGCGCCTGGCAGGCGCTCCCGGAGTCGAGCCGGGCGCTGTTCCGCGACCCGAGGTCGACCCTACAGGGGGCCCAGCGGGGGGTGCAGAGCGGCCCGGCTAACCCCATTACCGCCCTCCTGGAACGGCTGAGGGAGTGGCTCGCCGAGCGCCGAGATCTGGTGGATACGGTGCGCACGGCAGATGGCAGCAGCGCCGGGCTCGTCCCCCTCCCGGCTTGGACGTCGGTGGACGAGCGCCGCGTCTTCGGCACCACCGAGACGTTGTGGCAGTCGCGCCGGGGCAAGCTCTCCGGCGCCCGCTGGTCGCGCGTTGTCTTCTCCTGGGCAGACATCCAGCCCGGCGGCCCGCGGGACTGGCGGGCCGGGCACTACATGCGTGACGACATCATCCGCCGCGAGCGCGACAACGGCGTCGAGCTGGTCGGCTTGTTGATGAGCACCCCGGCGTGGGCCGCTGTGCGCCCGGGGGAAGGCGGGCGGGCGGTGCCATCGGGCCTGTACCGGCCGGTGGACGATCCCCAGAACCTCTGGGCCGCCTTTGTGCGCCACATGGCCAGGGACTATCGCGGCCGGATCGATACCTGGATCATCTGGAACGAGCCGGACATCCGGCCCGGTGATCCGAACGCCCAGTACCACTCATGGGCTGGCGACGAGCGTGACTACGCCCGCTTGCTCACGGTGGCCTCGCTCGCCGCCAAGCAGGTCAACCCCAAGGCCCGTATCGTGTTCGCCAGCACTACCTACTGGGCCGACCAGAACGCCGGCCGGCCCCTCTTTCTCGAGCGGGTGCTCGGCGTGCTGGCCGAGGACCCGCAGGTGCAAGCCCGTGGCTTCGGCTTCGACACCGTTGGTCTGAACCTCTATACCTCACCGGATGACCTGCGTCGAGTCGCCGGGATTTATCGCGCCGTGCTGGATCGCTTCGGCTCCCCGGCCACCCTGTGGCTCACGGAGACCAACGCCGTCCCCTACGACGATCCGGGCCGAGGATTAGCCCGGGAGCAGAACGGCTTCCGCGTTACCCTCGACCAGCAGGCCTCCTACGTTGTGCAGGCCTTTGCCATGGGCCTGGCCGCCGGCTACGAGCGCCTGGCGTTCCACTCGCTGGTGGATCGAGACACGGGGGACGAGCTGTGGGGGTTGGTGCGAAACGACGGCACGCTACGCCCGGCCTTTGTCGCCTATCAGACGGCAACGCGCTACTTCGGGGGGGCCAACCGCGTCGTGTTCGCCGGCCGCGAGCGCCCCCTGTGGCGCTGGCCCGCCGGCGGTTTCCCGCCTAACTGGCAGGTCTACCTCGTGGTGCTGGAGCGTGATGCCGGTGCGCCGGCACCCCCCTCTCCGCCGTCCGGCGCCGAGGGGACGGCGCCCGGGCCGGCCACGGCCCAGGGGCGCCAGCGCGTCAGCGTCCTGTGGAACGGCGATGCCGACCCGCTGCAGGTGAGCGTTCCCCGGCTGGCCGAGCGCGCCGCGCTGGTGGATAAGTACGGCCGCGTTCTACCCCTGGAGCCGGATGGCGACCGCTGGCGCTTGACGCTGCCCGGGGCCACGGCGCACAGCCCGCTTGACCCGGAAGGCTTCTTTTTCATCGGCGGCGACCCTCTGCTCCTGGTCGAAGACGGCGTGGCCGCCGATACCCCGGTGGTGCCCCCGAGCCTGCTCGCTTGACCTGCTCGCCGACCACCACTCACCTGAGTCCAGAGAAGTGAGACCTGAGACCGATCGCCCGAGGCTGGTGTTTCTCGGCACCGGGGGCGGGGCGCACAGCGAGCGTTGCCACGCCGCTATCGTCTTCCAGCCGGCCCCCGGGCGTGTCCTGCTTCTGGACACCGGGGGGGGCTTCGAGGTCGTGCGTCAGCTCAAGCGAGCGGAGATCGATCTACGCGGTGTAACGCGCATCTTTCTCAGCCACCGGCACTCCGACCACATCACCGGGCTGGAACCGTTGCTCCTGCACATCGGGCTGCAGGCGATGTGGGGGCAACGCACCGCTGCCGACGTGCACGTCTACGCCCACCCCGAGGTGCTCGCCGCCTGCCAGACCATGATCGAGACCATGGCCTCCGGCGCAATTGAGCTCCTGGCCGCCGCCGGGGCGCAGCTGCGCTGGCAGCCCGTCCTCGCTGACGGCGCTGCCGTGGAGGTCTGGCCGGACGTGCACCTCACCGCCTTCGCCGCCGACCACATTCCAGACGACGGCTCCTGCCTCGGCTGCGTTGTGTCCTTTGCCGGCCCCAATGGGCCCCGGCGCATCGTCTATAGCGGCGACTCCCGTCCCACGGCTGCCATTGGCCGTCACGCCTTGGGGGCAGAGGCCTTGATCCATGAAGCGGGGGGCGTCGACGCCCAGTCCGCCCCGGTGTACCGCTCCGGACACACCACGGCCGGCGAGGCTGCCCGCCTGGCCACCGCCGCCGGCGTCCGGCGGCTGTACCTCTGCCACGTCCCGCAGGACGGCGTCATCCCGGCCATGCTGGCGGAGGCACGGCTGCACTTCCACGGAGCCGTCGCCGTGCCTCAAGATCTGGAGGCCTTTTCTCTGGAGTGACCGGTATCAGCGCCGGCTGCCGGGGCCTGTGACGCCTGCTGGTGGCTCGTTTGCCACGATGGTGACGCTTCCGGCTCCGGGAGCAACGAATCCTGCGCGGCGCTCAGCGCTTGCCTGGAGCGAAGCGAAGGAGCCTGCCCGGAGCGAAGCGGAGGGATGACCCGCCACAGGCGATGCCCAGGACAACTGACCCACTAGAGCAAGCGCGGGATCTCCGCCCTGACTCCCACCAGCGCGGCGACGCGCTCCCACAGCTGGTCGGAGATGACCTCCGGGGCCAGCGCCCCGTCCACCACCAGAAATCGCTCCGGCTCCCGGAGGGCCAGGGAGAGAAAGCCATTGCGTACCCGCTGGTGGTAGTCCAGGCGCCGGCGATCGATGCGGTTAAACTCGCCTTCGCCGGCCCGGAAGGCCTTGCGGCGCCGCTCTAGCCCCAGGCGCACGTCCACGTCGATGAGCACAGTCAAGTCGGGCGTCAGACCGCCGGTGGCAAACTCGGCGACGGCCTGGAGTGAGGCCAGATCGACACCCCCCCCGAAGCCCTGATAGGCCAGCGTGGACTCAGTGTATCGATCACACAGCACCACCATGCCCGCGGACAGGGCCGGGCGGATCACCTCGGCGACGTGCTGCGCCCGATCGGCGCACATCAGCAGGGCCTCTGCTTCCGGGGCGAGTGGTGCGCGGTCGGGGACGAGGAGCATCGCCCGCAGCTCCCGGCCCACGGGGGTGCCCCCGGGCTCACGCGTCGGTAAGACGACCACCCCGGCGTGCTCCAGACGCCGGCAGAGGTGTTCCAGCTGGGTGGACTTGCCACCCCCATCCGGTCCCTCGAAGGTGATGAAGCGTCCACGCTCACTCATTCCGCGGCACCTCCGACGCTACAACGGGCGAAGCACTCCCTGTGCCGAACTGCGAGCCGGTAGAGCGGTCCACACCCTGGGGCTCGCTAGGACCAGCGGTCACGCTCCTGCCCTAGCTTGTACAGCTTGACCCTCCGGTGCGGCTCGCGCCCGGTGCTGCGTGAGCCCACATCAGAGCGCTCCGCCAGCTGGTGCTGCAAGCGCCGGATATAGGCGTTCTGTGGGGGCAGCTCTACCGCCTGCGCCGACTGCAGCACCTTATTGATGGCGTCTTGTGTTTCCCGCATCACCAGGTCTTCCAGGTCCCGTGGCGGATCGACCGTTTCCAGGGCGTAGAGGGTCTCCAAGGACTGCTGGATTTGCGTCGTGGTGTTGCTCTTGAGGATGAAGACGGGCTTGCCGGCCTCCTCCGCCTCCCGCACCGGACCCTGACTGCGCCGGTAGTAGTTCTTCAGGGTCATCACCACATCCGCCTCGCGCATGTCCTTGGAGATGGTCACCGGTAGGCGCAGCGTGGCGATGGCGTCCTCCAGGCGGTCACGATTGACTCCGTAGGAGTAGATCTTTACCGGGCGCAGCGTGGCGCCGGTGTGCCGGAAGCGCCCCTCGGCAGGGGCCAGGGCAGTGCCGGGGCCATCGCCCCGGCCCAGGGGCTCCAGGTCGCCGGCTGCAGCCGTCGTGGCGCCGGTCATGGCTGGCCCTAACCCAGGCGCGTGCGACCCCGGCCGGCCAGCGCTCCACCCCGGCAGCGGCGGTGTCACGGCGGGGCTGTCCTCAACGGCGGTCGACCCCACCGGCCCCGCCGGCTCCGCCGGCCCCCAGGCCAGCTGGCCGCCGGCTTCCCCCCCGCCGTAGCCGCCCCCTTCGGCCACCCGGGGGCGTTCCCCCCAGGGACTGCGGTGCAGGCGCCGTCTGCCCCCGCGGTCGTCAAAGTCGACGCGCCCGGCCCAGTCACCGCGCTCGGATAGGCCCTCGCGTCCGCCACGATCGAAGCGCGCACCGTCAGGCTCCTGGTCAAAGCCGCGGGCCCGGCCGACCTGGCGCCGGCCGCGTAGGTCGCCGCTGCCAAAGCGGTCGGGGACCTGCAGGCGCCGCTCTACCTGCCCCTCCGGGCGCCGCCAGCGCTGCTCCACCGCCGCCGGCAGGCCCCGCAAGATGGCGTCCACCGTCTCGGCCACGTCACGGTGGACGATCACCCGCTGGCGCTCCTGCATCTCCACCAGGACGTCGAACGTGGGGGGGCCCTTGCGCTCCAGCACCGTCTTCTGCGTCCCCCGCCGGCGCGCCTCCTCATCCCCCAGGGTGACGGTCTGGATGCCTCCCACCAGGTCGGAGAGGGTGGGATTGAGCATCAAGTTGTCCAGGGAGTTGCCGTGGGCGGTGCCCACCAGCTGCACCCCCGCTCGGCGATGGTGCGGGCGGCTTCGGCCTCCAGGCTCCGTGCCGATCTCGTCGATGACGATCACCTCCGGCATGTGGTTCTCCACCGCCTCGATCATCACGGCGTGCTGCTGGGCGGGGGTGGGCACCTGCATGCGTCGCGCCCGCCCGATCCCCGGGTGGGGGATGTCCCCATCCCCGGCGATCTCGTTGGACGTGTCCACCACGATCACCCGCTTCTTGAAGTCATCCGCCAGGACGCGGGCCACCTCGCGCAGGAGCGTCGTCTTCCCCACCCCCGGCTTGCCGAGGATGAGGATGCTCTTGCCACTTTCCACGAAGTCCCGGATGATCTCCATCGTCCCGCGCACCGAGCGCCCGACGCGGCAGGTCAGCCCTACAACCATGCGCCTTGCGGTTGCGGATGGCGGAGATGCGGTGCAGGGTACGGGGATCCCGGCGCGGTTGTCGTCGCCGAAGGCCCCGATGCGGGCGACGACGTAGTCCAGGTCCTCCGGGGTCACCTCGCGGTCGCTCAGGAGCACCTCACGCCCGGGGAAGCGGGCTTCTGGCTCACGCCCCAGGTCCAGGACGATCTCCAGGAGCGCGTCACGGCCATCGATCGTATCGAGTGGCTGACGCACGCGTGGTGGGACGGCAGAGAGTAAAAGCTCCAGGTCGTCGGTTGAGGGATGCTCGTAGGCCGGTCTACCATTTGTAGTTGTCACGCGCACCTCTTACGCCGGTCTGCCATTTGTAGTTGTCACGCGCATCTGTAGGGAGCGCCGCGGGTCGGGCGCTGAGCCCCGTGAGCCGGTGCCAGGCGTCTCCAGGGCGCCGGCGCGTCACCATCCTCTTCAACACCCAGAACTCGGCACCCGGCAACTGGTTTTAGACCACCTTCTCCAGGGCCGGCACGAATTGGTGCCGCACCGGAGCCGCCAGGAGCTTCACCATCAGCAAGCGGCTCTCCACCGGTTGGAAGCCCTGCCCCTCGAGCGCCGTCATCAGCTCCGGCTGGTGCTCTCGCGCGCGCACCAGCATTCCCGGTGCGGGCTGTCCCGAAGCCCCCGCCAGGGCGAGCTGCAGGAGTGGATCGATCAGGTCGCCGGCCCCCGGGGCAACCATCAGCTGCGCCGTGTGTGGCCCTCGCCCCGCCCGGCTGAGGTGCAGCCAGGCCACCTTACGGGCGTCCCGCTCCACCACCCAGCGGTCGTCCTCCCGGCGCCTCACCAAGCGCCGCGTGAAGCCCTCCACCGGGAGATCCCAGCTGCGGCTGCGTTTCCCTTCTGCCATCTGCACGATCTTCGGCGTGCATTCCTGATACAGCTGCAACAGGCCGAAGGCGTCCGCCCGCCGTTGCCGGCGCAGGCCGGCGATGGCCGTTGGCTGGACTGGCTCCGACGCTTGCCCATTGTCCCTCGGCCGGTCGGCGTCGGTGCCTCCCTGACGGAAGTAGCTGAACTCTCGCACCACCGGGGAAAAGCCGATCTGTTTGAACAGCTCGTAGTGTCCGCCCTCCTCGGAGATCAGGGCCATGATCCGCTCCGCCCCCAACAGCACCGCAGCATCACATAGCTCCCCCAGGAGTCGCGCCGCCCGCCGGTGGGGGACCAACATCAGCGTCTCCGGCGCCCCATCCACGCCGCGCCCTGGGGAGCGGGGAGCCTGCGAGGCCCGGGGCTGCTCGACGGCGAGGTAGACCACCTCCCACTGGTGGGGCTCGCACTGCGGGCGCATCTGCGCCAGGCCCACGGCGCCGGCGTTGTGCTCGGCCACGTAGCTCCGCGGCCCAGCGACGCCCGGGACATGGGCCGTCCAGACCGACTGCAGCAGGCCCAGCCAGGGCGACCAGTGCGGCGCCCACAGGACGGTCCCCCCGTCTGACCTGTGGCGACGTGTCTCCCGGATCAGCCGTGCCAGGCCCGGCACGTGCCACCAGCGCGCCGGGGCCACCTGTACCTGTCCTTGCATCCGCCGCCCCTGTTATTGTACAGCCCCTCTGGGGTGCCGATGGCCACCGGCCGGCAGCGTCGCCGCGCCGGCCGCGCCCCGGGTGCGGCGCCGGGCAGGGGGTTCCGGCAAGCCCGCACGGACGCGCATTTGACACCGGTGCAACGGCTCACTATCGTCACGAGTTGTCCGGTGCTCTTGTCTACGGGCTGGGCGTTGTCTGCGAGCTAGCGTTGTCTACGAGCTAATGGAGAGGGAGACGTGACCCCATGACCCAAGCGCAAGCCGGCTCTGGCGCTCTCGAGGCTTTGCTGCAGGAAGACCGGCGCTTCCCGCCCCCGGCAGAGCTCGCGGCCAACGCCAGCGTCCGCGACCCGCAGATCTACGCCGCGGCCGGGCGCGATCCAGAGGCATACTGGGCCGCCCGGGCCGAAGAGCAGGTCTCCTGGTTCAGGCCCTGGGAGCAGGTGCTGGAGTGGAAGGCTCCGTTCGCCAAATGGTTCGTCGGGGCGGAGGTCAACGCCAGCTACAACTGCGTTGACCGTCACCTGCAGGGCCCCCGCGCCGACAAGCCGGCCATCGTGTTCGAGGGCGAGCCGGGAGACACCCGCACTATCACCTACCGCGACCTGTACGCGCAGGTCAACCTGGCCGCCGCTACCCTGCGCCGCCTGGGGGTGAAGAAGGGCGACAAAGTGGCCATCTACCTCCCCATGATTCCCGAGGCGGCCGTGGTGATGCTGGCCTGCGCCCGCCTCGGCGCCCCGCACACCGTCGTCTTCGGGGGGTTCTCCCCGGAGTCCCTGGCCGACCGCATCAACGACTGCCAGGCGAGCTATGTCGTCACGTCCGACGGGGGCTGGCGCCGGGGGGCCGTCGTGCCCCTGAAAGCCAACACCGACGCCGCCCTGGAGCGCACCAGCACGGTCAAGACCTGCGTCGTCGTCAGGCGCGTCGGCGACGCCGCCGGCGTCAGCATGAAAGAAGGGCGGGACGTCTGGTGGCACGAGGCCCTGGAGCAGACCACAGAGAGCGGCCAGACGGAGTGTCCCCCGGAGCGCCTGGACGCCGAGCACCCCTTGTTCATCCTCTATACCAGCGGCTCCACCGGGAAGCCCAAAGGTATCTTGCACACCACCGGGGGTTACCTCGTCGGCACGTCCTTGACTCATAAGTGGATCTTTGATCTCAAGGAGGATGACGTCTTCTGGTGTACCGCCGACGTTGGGTGGGTCACCGGACACAGCTACGTCGTCTACGGCCCCCTGTGCAACGGCGCTACCTGCGTCATGTTCGAGGGTACCCCGGATTACCCGGACAAGGACCGCTTCTGGGCCCTGGTAGCCCGGCACAAGGTCACCATCCTCTACACCGCGCCTACGGCCATCCGCTCGTTCATGCGCTGGGGTGAGGCGTACCCGCGGCGCCATGACATGTCTAGCTTGCGCCTGCTCGGTACCGTCGGCGAGCCGATCAACCCGGAGGCCTGGATGTGGTACCGGGAGCACATCGGGGGCGGGCGCTGCCCCATCGTGGACACCTGGTGGCAGACCGAGACCGGGGCGATCATGATCAGCCCCCTACCGGGCCTGACCACCACCAAGCCAGGCTCGGCCACCCTCCCCTTCCCCGGGATCGATGTGGACGTGGTGGATGAGCGAGGAGATCCTGTCCCACTCGGTCGCGGGGGCTACCTCGTCGTGCGGCGCCCCTGGCCGGCGATGCTGCGCACCCTGTGGGGCGACGACGAGCGCTACATCCAGACCTACTGGAGCAAGTATCCCGGGATGTACTTTGCCGGAGATGGCTGCCGGCGTGACGAAGAAGGCTACTACTGGTTCTTGGGGCGGGTGGACGACGTGCTCAACGTCTCCGCCCACCGCATCGGCACTATGGAGCTGGAAAGCGCCCTGGTCAGCCATCCCAGCGTCGCCGAGGCCGCCGTGATCGGCATCCCGGATGAGATCACCGGCCAGGCCATCGCCGCCTTTGTAACGCCCAAGATGGGTGTCAACGCCGACGAGGCCCTCAACCACACCCTGCGCCAGCACGTGGCCCAGAAGATCGGGCCCATCGCCCGGCCCAAGCTGATTCGCTTCACCAGCGAGCTGCCGAAGACACGCTCCGGCAAGATCATGCGCCGCCTGCTGCGGGATATCGCCGAGGGGCGCATCCTAGGCGATACGAGCACCCTCCTGGATGCGGGGGTGGTGGCACAGATCAAGGAGCAGTACGAGGCGCAAGAAGCTTAGTCTTCGTGCCCGGGGCCGCGGCCGCAGCCCCTGCCGGGCCCGGCCGCGGCCCCGGGCGCACCCCCTGGGCCGACAGCACTCAAAGCCGTCTTTACTCCTGTATACTTAGTCCCCACCACCAGCCCGGGGCCGACAGCACTCAAAGCCGTCTTTACTCCTGTATACTTAGTCCCCACCACCATTCGGCAACGACGTCGGATTGGACGGTTCCCGGGCCGGCCACTGGAGTCCTCTGCCCCCGCAGCGTTGCGGCGCGGGGTGCGGTAGGGCTTTTTTGTTACGTGGCAGGAGGTACGCCGTGCCGGAAGGGGGCCCGTTCCCGCCCTCAGTTGGGACGGCGCAGGGCCCGTTATCTCAGTACACCGTGCCCCAGCGGCGCCATCGCCATAGCAGATGAACCGAGCAGTTCCCGCCCCACGGCCGAACGGTGGAGATCGACGCAGCATTTCGCGCCCGCATAGCGAGCCGGGAAGAGGTTGGTCACAAACGATGTCGCGCGCGCAACTTGCACCCTCTCTCCCACCGATCACCGGACTGTATGACCCCCGGTTCGAGCACGACGCCTGCGGCGTGGGGTTTGTCGCCCAGATCAACGGGCAGCCTAGCCACCGCGTCCTGGCCCTGGGGCTGGAGTCCGTGGCCAACGTCACCCACCGCGGGGCCGTCGGGGCGGACGCCAAGACGGGCGATGGCGCGGGCGTACTGACCCAGCTCCCGCGGCGATTTTTTGCCCGGGAGCTGGAGCGACTCGGGGTGGGCGGGGTGGACGCGGCGGACATCGCCGTGGCCATGATCTTCTTTCCCGCCGATGCCCTGGTCAAGGGGCGCTGCGCCGGCATCGTAGAGCGCACCTGCACCCGCCATGGCCTGCGCCCCTTGGCCTGGCGAGACGTCCCGGTTGACGCCAGTGTCCTGGGGGGCAAGGCCCGGGCGACGCAGCCTCATATCCAGCAGCTCATCCTGGGAAGGCCCCCGGGGCGGGACGACGCCGACTTCGAGCGCCTGCTCTTCCTGGCCCGCAAGGAGATCGAGCGGCGGGTGGCCAACGAGGGGATCGGAAGCTTCTATATCCCCTCCATGTCCCGGCACACCATCGTCTACAAGGGCCTGTTCGTCGCCCCGCAGTTGGCCGGCTTTTTCCACGACCTGGCCGACCCGGCTTACGAGACGGCCCTGTGCGTCTTCCACCAGCGCTACAGCACCAACACCTTCCCTACCTGGTTCCTGGCCCAGCCTTTTCGCATGCTGGCCCACAACGGGGAGATCAACACTGAGTGGGGCAACCGCAACTGGATGGCAGCCCGCGAGCCGGAGCTGGCCTCGCCGGCGTGGGGGAGCGACGTCGAGTGGCTCAAGCCTATCTGCGTCAGCGGGAGTTCGGACTCGGCCGCGCTGGACAACGCCCTGGAGGCGATCGAGCGCTCCGGGCGTGATGTCTTGCACGCGATGATGATGCTCGTCCCGGAGGCCTGGGAGCACATGCCGGACATGGATCCGGCCCGCCGGGCCTTTTACGAGTACAACGCCTGTCTCAGCGAGCCGTGGGACGGCCCGGCGGCCCTGGCCTTTAGCGACGGGCGCGTCGTCGGCGCTGCTCTCGATCGCAATGGCCTGCGCCCGGCGCGCTACAAGGTCACCCGCGACGGCCTGGTGGTGATGGCCTCGGAGGTGGGCGTCGCGAAGATCGACGACGCCGAGGTGGTGGCAAAGGGGCGCCTCGGACCAGGGGAGATGATCGCCGTCGACACCGCGGGGCAGCGCTTGCTGCATGACGCCGAGATCAAGCGCGAGATCGCCGCCAGCCGGCCGTACGGCGAGTGGCTGGAGCGGCGACTGGTGCGCCTGGAGACGCGTCTCGGGGAGGGAGCCGGGGGGGCCTCCCCGGGGAGCCCCCAGGCGAACAGCCCCCAGGCGAACCCTCAGGAAAACGGCCACCACCCCGCCGGCACGGGCTCGACGAAGCCCTCCCCTGTTGGGCCCGTGGCGTCCGTGGACGTGGCCATCGTGTCTCACGATTCCTCCGCATCCATGAATGGCGTCCCCGTCCCGGCCGACGGGACGGCGGTCTCGCCAGACGGCGGGCCGGCGCTGTCCAACGGCCAGGCGTCCGAGGCCCTGGCCAGGGACCGCCTGCCCCAGCTGTGGCGGGCGTTCGGCTGGACGCAGGAGGACCTGCGAGACGTCGTCACGCCAATGGCGGCCGAAGGGCAGGACCAGAAGTGGTCGATGGGAGACGACGCCCCCATCGCCGTCCTCTCCAGCATGCCCCGTCCGCTGTACACCTACTTTCGCCAGCGCTTCGCCCAGGTGACCAACCCGCCCATCGATCCCCTCCTGGAGGGGCTGGTGATGTCACTCAATACGTACCTGGGCCGGCGGCGCAACCTGTTCGAGGCCACCGAGGATCACGCCGCCCTGGTGCACGTACCCAGCCCGGTGCTCTTGGATGACGAGCTGGGGGCGTTGCTCCGTCCGGAGTTCAACGCCGCCGTCCTGCCGGCCTTGTTCGACCCTGCGGCCGGCGAAGCGGGGCTGCACACAGCCCTGGACGACCTGTGCCGGCGGGCGTCAGACGCCGCCGACGCCGGCCATCCCTTGCTCCTGCTAACCGACCAGGGGATCGGGGAAGGGCTGGCCCCCATCCCGGCGCTCCTGGCTATCGGTGCCGTCCATCACCACCTCATTCGCGAGGGCAAGCGGATGCGCGCCGACCTGATCGTCCAGACCGGCGAGGCCTGGGACATCCATCATCTGGCCTGCCTGCTGGGCTATGGCGCCGGTGCCATTCACCCCTACCTGGCCCTGGCCTCTAGCCGGTCGCTGGCCGGTCAGCGGGGGTTCGAAAACACCTCGGAGGCGGAGTTGGAGGGGCGATACCGAACGGCGGCCAACAAGGGCTTGTTGCGGATCATGTCCAAGATGGGTATCTCCGCCGTCAGCAGCTACCGGGGGGCGCAGATCTTCGAGGCCGTAGGCGTGAGCCAGGGCCTGATCGACCGCTGCTTTACCGGCACGCCTTCTCGTATTGGGGGCATCGGCCTCGCGGAAGTGGCCGCCGACGCCGTGCGTCGCTACCGGGAGGCCTTTGAGCCGCAGGCCCCCCTGGGCGCCCGCCTCCCCGACCTTGGCTTTGTGCGCTACAAGAAGGATGGCGAGTTCCACGGCTACAACCGCTTGACCGTCGTGGGGATGCAAAAGGCGTCCCGCAGCGGGGCATACGCCGACTACGCCGCCTACCGTGACCTGGTCGCCGGCGGGCCGCCGCGGGCCCTGCGGGACATGCTCGACCTCGTCCCCCTCGGCCCGGCCGTGTCGCTGGACGAGGTGGAGCCGGTGGAGGGGATCATCCGGCGCTTCTCCACCCAGGCCATGTCCCTTGGCGCCCTGTCCCCGGAGGCCCACGCCACCCTGGCCGTGGCCATGAACCGCATTGGGGCGCGCAGCAATACCGGCGAGGGAGGGGAGGACCCGGCCTGGTGGCAGCCATTTGCCGAGGGGCCTTTCGCCGGGGAGTTTGCGAACAGCAAGATCAAGCAGGTGGCCAGCGCCCGGTTCGGCGTCACCCCAGAGTACCTCCAGCACGCCGAGGAGCTGGAGATCAAGATGGCCCAGGGCTCTAAGCCCGGCGAGGGGGGGCAGCTCCCGGCCCATAAGGTCACCGCCCTGATCGCCCGCCTGCGCCACGCCATGCCGGGGATCCCGCTGATCTCCCCGCCCCCCCACCATGACATCTACTCCATCGAGGACCTGGCCCAGCTGATCTACGATCTCAAGGCGGCCAACCCCCGGGCCAAGGTGGGTGTCAAGCTCGTGGCCGAGAGCGGCGTGGGTACGATCGCCGCCGGAGTGGCCAAGGCCTATGCCGACTACGTCCTGATCTCGGGTCACGACGGCGGCACCGGGGCCAGTCCCCTGTCTTCCATCAAGAACGCCGGCTGCCCCTGGGAGATCGGCCTGGCCGAGACCCAACAGGTCCTGGTCATGAACGACCTCCGCGGGCGCATCCGGGTTCGCGCCGACGGAGGCCTCAAGACCGGTCGCGACGTCCTGGCGGCTGCCCTCCTGGGGGCCGAGGAATTCGGCTTCGGCACAGCGGCCATCATCGCCATTGGCTGCGACATGGCCCGCCAGTGCCACCTGAACACCTGCCCCACCGGCATCGCCACGCAGCGCGAGGACCTGCGCGCCAAGTTCACCGGCACGCCCGAGATGGTGATCCACTTCTTTGCCCATGTCGCCCAGGACGTGCGCGAGATCCTGGCCTCCCTCGGCGCCCGCACGCTGGACGAGGTCATCGGGCGCTCGGACCGCCTCCGCCAGCGCGTCGTCGAGGGGCAGCCGAAATCCCGCCTGCTCGATCTCTCCGCCGTGCTGGCCCAGGTCGACCCCGAAGGCCGGCGCCCGCGACGCTCGATGCAGCCACGCAACGATCGCGCCGGCGACGCCCCCCTGGATGACACGATCATCGCCCAGGCCCAGCCGGCCCTGGAGCGGGGCGAGCCGGTATCCCTGACCTTCCCCATCCGCAACAGCCAGCGCACGGTGGGGGCCCGCCTGTCTGGGGAGATCGCCCGGCGCTACCGCGACACCGGCCTCCCCGCCGGGACGGTCAGCCTGCGCTTCCACGGCAGCGCCGGGCAGAGCTTTGGGGCCTTTCTCGCCCCGGGGGTACAGCTGGTGCTGGAAGGTGAGGCCAACGACTACGTCGGCAAGGGGATGCACGGGGGCGAGATCGCCATTACCCCTTCCGCCTTGGCCACCTTCTCCCCCCACCACAACACCATCGCCGGCAATACCGTCCTCTACGGGGCCACCGGCGGGAGCCTCTTCGTCGCCGGCCGTGCCGGGGAGCGCTTCGCCGTGCGCAACAGCGGGGCGACGGCCGTGGTCGAGGGCACCGGGGACCACTGCTGCGAGTACATGACCGGGGGGACGGTGGTCGTCCTGGGGGAGACGGGGCGGAACTTCGCCGCCGGGATGTCACACGGCCAGTCCTTCGTCCTGGACGAAGGGGGCACGTTTCCCCAGCGCGTCAATCGCGAGCTGGTCAGCGTGGAGCGCCTGGAGGACCCCGATGCGGAGCGCTCGCTGCGCGAGCTGATCGAGCGTCACGCCCAGCTCACCCGCAGCCGCCGGGCGCAGGACATCCTTGGCCGGTGGCCCACCTACCGCTCCCTGTTCTGGGTGGTGATACCCCATCCGCCCCAGGTGGATACCGAGCCAGCGCCGGCGGCGCCGCGGGTGGCTCGGTCTGCCCCAGCCCCGTCCCCCAGCGCCGTGCGCTAAGGTTTTCTGACCTCATCTCCCGGGGCGCGTCAGTCGAGGGAGGCTGATGCCCGGGGGGCTGAGGTGCGCCGGGTCGAGGATGTCGTCCGTCCTGCCGTCAGAGCCCGCCGGGCGAACCGGCAGGCGCGGCGCCGGCGGCGCCCTTTCGACCGCGTGACACCTACAGTGCCGTGGCCGGCGGGAAGAACAGTTGATCCACCGGGCAGGCAAAGCCCGGCAGGAGCGGCGACTCCAGGTCTGCAGGGAGGCATAGACCTCGCCACTGGCGTACTGGTGCTGCCAGCTGGGCTGCCGGGACACGTACAGATCCCCGCCGATGATCTCGTAGCGCTTGCCGTCATGTGGGAGCGCCTCCAGGTCGGCCGAGGTCCAGCGCAGGGTTGAGGTCATGCCATGGCTCCACCGGACCCGTTCACATCGGCCGCGCCGGCGCCTGACTGGTGAGGTAGAGAGCGCCGTTTCCTGACCACACTCTAGCATGGCCGGGGCCTCCGGCGATGGCGCAGGAGTCTGCATTGCCATCCCCGCCATGGCGTTTCGCCCAGTGAGTGCCGGCCTGTGGCCGGCGGCCCTAGACGAGATTACGCGTCGCTACCCATACCTACGTCCCAGTGGGTACCTACGTCCCGGTGGGACCCACATCGGTGCTTTGTAGCTGATATAGGGCGCTCACCTCGGCTCTGCTCTAGATTCCTCACCAGAGCCACGTCTGCGGCGTCCCGCTGGGACGTGTGGCGATCCAGGCACCGGCCAGTAAGATTGACTGTGATGGATACTCCACTGACGCACCTGGACTCAGCCGGGCAGGCCCGCATGGTGGATGTAGCGGACAAGCCGGACACGGTGCGTGAAGCGGTGGCCCGGGGCGAGGTTGTGATGCGTCCGGAGACGGCCGCCCGTATACAGAGCGGCGGGATGCCCAAGGGAGATGTCCTGGCCACGGCGCGCGTCGCCGGGATCATGGGCGCCAAGCGGACGCCTGATCTCATTCCCTTGTGCCATGGCCTGTCACTCACCGGCGCAGAGGTATCGTTCACCTGGGACGAGGATCGCGGCCGGTTGCTCGTTGAGGGGGCGGCCCGCACGGTGGGAAAGACCGGCGTGGAGATGGAGGCCCTCACGGCCGTGGCCGTCGCCGCGTTAACGGTGTACGACATGTGCAAGGCGGTGGATCGCGGGATGCGCGTCGAGGCCATCCGGTTGGTGCGGAAGACGGGGGGGCAGAGTGGGACGTTTGAGGCTGAGTAGTGCCGCGGCACCGGTCCGGGAGCCCCTCCCTCCGGCAGACGCGGTGAGCGGCGCGCCCCGGGCCCTGCGCCTGGCACACATCATCTCCCTGGTATGCCTGCCACCCCTGCTGGCCATGGCCACGCTGGTGGCCCTCTGCTCGCACGCCATCCCCGATCCGGCTGAGGCGGCGCGGGTGGCCCTGGTCAGCTCCTTCTTTATCGCCGTTGGCCCCTCGGCTTACGTCGCCTATCTGCTCAAGAATCACAAGATCAGCGGGGGCGTGGACTTGGAGCTCAAGGAGGAGCGCCTGCGCGTCTATCTCGCCGGCGCCGCGAGCTGCGCCCTGGGCCTGCTGGTGCTGGTACGCCTCTCGGCCCCGCGCTCGGTGACGGCGCTGGCCCTGTCTTACGCCACGAACGCCCTGGTGTTGGCCCTGATCACGCAGCGCTGGAAGATCTCCGCCCACGCCGCCGGGGCGGCCATGCCCCTCACCGCCCTGCTCAACGCCTTTGGGACGCCGGTCCTCCCGCTGGCCGTCATCGTTCCCATGGTCTGCTGGGCGCGGGTCAAGTCCCAGATGCACTCCGTTGCCCAGGTCTGCGCCGGCGCCCTGCTCGGCTCCGTCCTGACCTGGACGCAGTTGGCCCTCCTGGCGCCGCACCTCTAGTAGCCCAGGCCAGGCCGAGCTGAGGAGCGACCCTCCTCCAGGCGATCCTGCACCTGGGGTCAACGCCACGTCTGAGCGGGATGACCTACGAGGGTGACCCACCCGGCACGGGGTGCATCCTTAATGCTGCGCCGGCATGGTTGCATGCTATGGCCTGTAACTTGCCACGATGGGCATACCCCCACGCTGGGACGGGGGCATTCTGGAAAGGCTAGAGAGGTTGCCGCATGCCCGTTACGCTCAGTCCCTCGCGCCAGCTCGGCTCCACCGGCGTCGCCGTGCCCCTAATCGGTTACGGCACGGCCCCGCTGGGGAAGGAATCCATCTCCCGCGAGCATGCCGTGCGCTGTCTGAATCACGCCATCGACTGCGGCGTCACGTACCTGGATACCTCGCCGGACTATGGGAGCGAGCCACACGTCGGGGAGGTGATGCTCACGCGCCGCCAGGAGGTGTTCCTGGCCACCAAGGTCAACCGGCGCAGCCGTGAGGGCGTCCTGGAGGAGCTCAAGGAGTCTCTGAGCCGCTTGCAGACCGACCACGTCGACTTGATCCAGGTGCATGCGGTCAACGCCTGGGCCGATCTGCAGGAGGCCCAGGCCCCGGACGGCGCCGTCGCCGCCCTGGAAGAGGCCCGGCGCCAGGGGCTGGTGCGCTTTATCGGCATCACCGGCCACGCCCGCCCAGAGATTCTGGGGCACGCCCTGACCGAGTATCCCTTTGATACGGTGCTCTGCGCCCTGGGCGTGGGCGACCGCCTGGTGACCAGCCCGGAAACGTTCATGCTGCCGCGGGCGGTGGAGCGCAACGCCGGCGTCATCGCCATGAAGGTGTTCGGCCATGGTGAGTACCCCGATCGGCACCTGGCGCTACGCTACTCCCTGGGCCTTCCGGGGGTCTCCCTGGCCATCCTGGGCATGAACGATCCCCGCCAGGTGGACGAGAACGTCGCCCAGGCAGCCGCCTTCCGCCCCCTGGAGGACGCCGAGCTGGAGGCCCTAATCTCCGGAGTTCGACCCGTGGTCGAGCGGGATGCCAGCGAAAGCGATGAAGGGAAGGGCCCCCTCTTCTGGTTCCACGACACCAAGGTGATGGGCTGGAAGGAGCAGGACGAGCCGGTGCTGGTGGCCTACTAGACCCTCAATCCTGAGCGCTGGCCGTGAGGCGGCCGCCCCGAGTGGGGGGCGGCGCAGGGGTGCGGAGGCATCATTAGGTGCGTGGACGAAGACGGCGCCACCCTGACGGCGGCCCGTGCCGGGGACACGGCTGCCTTTAACCGCCTGGTGCTGCGGTATCAGGATGCCGTGTACACCCTCTGCGTCCGCCTCACCGGCAACGCCGAGGACGGCGCGGACGCGGCCCAAGAGGCCTTTCTTGCCGCCTACCGGCACCTGGGCAGCTTCCGCGGGGGGATCTTCCGCTCGTGGCTGTTTCGCATCGCCGCGAACTGCTGCTATGACGCCCTGCGCGTGCGCCGGCGCCGCCCTGCGGACTCCCTGGACGGTACCGGGCGCCGCCCGGGCGTTGAGGTCGAGGCCGCTACTCCGGCGCTGGAGCTCCCCGACCCGGGAACCGGTCCCGAGGGCGCCGCCCTGCGACGGGAGGTGGAAGACCTGATCCAGGCCGGCTTGCTGGAGCTGCCGGAAGACCAGCGCCTGGCCGTTGTGCTCTGTGACCTGTACGAGTTTGACTACGCCGCCATTGCCGCCACCACCGGGGTAGAGCTGGGAACGGTCAAGTCACGCATCAACCGCGGGCGGCGCCGGCTGCGTGACTACCTGCTAGAGCATCGGGAACTGTTGCCGTCCCGGTACCGTCTTACTGAGAGAGCCTCGTCAACGGATGACCCTCGCCCCTGAGCACGCCGGCCTCAACGAGCACCTCAACGCCTATCTCGACGGCGCCTTGGACGAGCCTGTGCGCCGCCGGCTGGCGGCGCACCTCTCCACCTGTGACGTGTGTCGCCAGGAGCTCGTAGAGCTAGGCACGACGCGTGACGCGGTGCGTGCGCTCCCGCCCCTGCGGGCGCCACGCGCGTTCACCTTGCCGCTGCCCTTGACGCCGGGCCGGGACGTGGCGGGGCTGCGGTCTGGGGGTAACGACCCCTACCAGGGTGCCGCTCGCTGGATGGCGCCGCTGACCTGGGCCTGGCGTTTGGGCACGCTGGGGGCGGCGATGTGTTTCCTGATCGCCCTCATCACCAGCATTACCGTCCCCATGGCCCCGGTCCCCTCCTCCGGCGCGGCGCGGTCGTCCAGTCAGGTCGACAGCCAGGTGGCGCAGGGGCAAGAGGGAGCGCCCGCGCCGCCGGCCGCGCTGGCCGCGAGGGACGCCAGCCAGCGCATCGCCCCGGCCGCCGGGGTGGCTCCCCCGTACCCCTCGCAATCAGCGCCACCAGGGCCTGCGCCGGCCTCGGCCCCAGCCCCTGCCGAGGGCGCCCAGGCCGCCCGGCCGGCTGCGCCGCAGACGCGCACGATCCCGGGCGGGGAGTGGA
Organism: Chloroflexota bacterium; assembly: GCA_030447525.1. Taxonomy (GTDB): domain Bacteria; phylum Chloroflexota; class UBA11872; order UBA12225; family UBA12225; genus JAUJOR01. Next base: position 31,479 of record JAUJOR010000002.1, read on the forward strand.
GCGCTGCCCGCTGGCTGGCCCTGGCGGCCGCCTTGGGGTTGCTCAGCGCCACCCTGTTCGCGGTGCAGCGCCGCGCCGGCCGGGGCGCCCGTGTCCGGTGAGATGAGGGCCCGCGCCGCCGCCCCTCA
>JAUJOR010000002.1:31706-33830 GCA_030447525.1 Chloroflexota bacterium
AGCAGCGTCCCCTCAAGCAGCGTCCCCTCAAGCAGCGTCCCCTCAAGCAGCGTCCCCTCAAGCAGCGTCCTCAGAGCAGGGAAGCTCGCAGGGGAGGGCCGCTGAGAGGGGGCGCTCCGCCTCCCGATCCCCTGCCTCGGTGGAGGTTTCGACTCGCCTTGCCGCCGAGGTGCTGGGGTCGCGCCGCTACCGCTGGATCGCCCCAGATCTGGTGCAGCGACTCGCCGGGGACGCCCTGGTGGGGGCGCGCAACGAAGCCGACGCCGTGAAGCGCACCAAGCGGCGCCTGCACCAGATCTTCGGCGCCTACGTCTGGGACGTGCGCCCGGACGTGGCCCTGACGCAGCTCCGCACCGCCCTGGAGACCGGGGGCGCCGAAGGGGTCCGCACCGCCTGCCGCGCCTTGCTCGGCCGGCACGCCTCGACGCGCGAGCGGCTCCCGGTGCTGGATGAGCTCTACCGCGCCATCTTCGCCCTTACCGGCCCACCCGCCGTCCTGATGGACATCGCCTGCGGCCTGGGGCCCCTGGCCCTGCCATGGATGGGGCTTCCGCCCGGCACCAAGTACCTCGCCTGCGACATTGACCGGCGTCTCGTCCACCTCGTGGACGGCTTCCTGACCCTCCTTGACGTGCCCCACGTGGCCACCTTGAGGGACGTGGTCGCCACGCCCCCGCCGGGCCCGGCGGACGTGGCCCTCCTGCTCAAGACCGCCCCCTGCCTGGAGCAGCAGGCCCCCGGCAGCACCCGTCGTCTCGTCTGCGCCCTGGAGGCGCGTCACGTGGTCCTTACGTTTCCCACTCGCTCCCTGGGTGGCGCCTGCAAAGGGATGTCCGCCCACTATCGCGCGCTGCTGGACGAGATCGTCGCCGGGATGGAGTGGCAGATCCAAGAGCTGCGCTTCCCCCCCGAGCTGGTCTTCGTCCTGACCAAGCCGCCGTCGGCAGCCCCCTCCCCATCAGACGTTCGAGGTGTGAGACTCAAGACGTGAGCCCCGGGACTTCCTTTCTTCAGACGCGCCACGGCCCGCTACCCCTGCCGGCTTTCCTGCCCGACGCAACGCGGGCCGGCGTCCGCGCCGTCGACGCGGCCGACCTGCGGGCCATCGGCGTCCCCGGCGTCGTGGTGAACACATTTCATTTGATGCGCACGCCGGGGACGCGCCTGATCAAGCTGGCCGGGGGCGTGCACCGCTTCATGGCCTGGGACGCCCCGGTGCTCAGCGACTCTGGTGGTTTCCAGGTGTACTCCCTGATTCGGCAGAACCCGTCCAGTGGAGTCATCCGGCCCAACGAGGTCCTATTCCGCGAGCCGACCACGGGGGAGAAGTGGACGCTGTCACCGGAGCGCTGCATCCAGGCCCAGTTCCAGCTCGGCAGTGACGTGATCATGTGCCTGGACGATTGCACCAGCGCTGAAGACCCGCCTGACGAGCAGGCCCAGTCGGTGGAGCGCACTGTGCGCTGGGCGCGGCGCTGCCGGGCGGAGTTCGACAAGCTCTGCGCCGGCGCAGCGCGCGGGGAAACGCGGCCCCTCCTGTTCGCCGTGGTGCAGGGCGGCGCCTCCGAGGCCCTACGACGGGAGTGCGCCGGCGCCTTGACCGCCATCGGGTTCGACGGCTACGGCTTCGGGGGCTGGCCTATTGGCGCCGATGGCGGTCTCCTCAGCGATCTCCTGCAGATGGTGGCCGAGGCGACGCCGGCCACGTCGCCCCGCCACGCCCTCGGCGTCGGGCGCCCGGATCACGTCGTTCGCGCCGCCGCCCTGGGCTATACCATGTTCGACTGCAGCCTGCCGACGCGCGACGCCCGGCACCACCGCCTGTACACGTTCCACCCCGGCCGGGATCGAGGACCATTCGTCCCCGGAGAGCCCTTCTACGAGACGGTCTACATCCTCGACCAGCAGCACGCCAACGACTTCGGCCCGGTCGATCCTAGCTGCGACTGCCCCCTGTGCTCCCACTACTCCCGAGCGTACTTGCGCCACCTGTTCCGGGTGGAGGACGTAACCGCCGAACGCCTCGCCACCCTCCATAACCTCCGCTTCTACGTCCGCCTGCTGGACGCCCTCCGCTGACCGGGGATCTTGATCACTCCCAGTTCGAGGGACTAGCCTATGCTG
>JAUJOR010000002.1:33930-490261 GCA_030447525.1 Chloroflexota bacterium
GGGCTTTCCCTCCTGGTCTTCGATGTGCTGGGGCTTTCCCTCCTGGTCTTCGATGTGCTGGGGCTTTCCCTCCTGGTCTTCGATGCGGAGGGAACCTGACTGTCCTCCGCCAGGTCTAAGAGAGGGCCAGGGCAGCGGCGCGAGCGATTTCAGTGGCCGGCATGTCCGGCGTCACGGGGATGCATTCGGGGTCGCCGCTGTGCCGGTAGATCCAGCGCATCAGGATGTGCCCCTGGTGGGCGTCCAGCGCGCCGTCCGCGGGTAGGGGGCCGGCGGGCGGTGCCAGGGTGCTCTGCCGGCCGGCCTCGATCAGCGCCACCAGCGCCGAGGGGGTATGGCCGTCTTTCCCATCTCTGGGTTCCAGGGCCTCGGGCGGGACGTGCAGGCGGCGGCGCAGCTGACCGTCGTAGACGAAAAAGAGGATCGCCCCCCCGCCGGCATCACGGTAGGCCATCATCAGGTCGTCGCCGCCGAGCCCTCCCTCCACCGGCCGGTACTCCCGGCGCACGCGCCGCAGGCGGGAGCGGCACTCCCGCAGCATGAGCTGCTCCCAACCCGGCGCCGCGCCGCCCGCTTCGATCTCGATCTGGGCCAGGCGGGCGTCCAGGGCATCGAGCGTGGCCACGCGCCCATGGGTGACAAAGTGCCAGGCGTACTCCAGCAGGACGGCGTACTGCTGGCGTGTGATCAGCTCCGCGCAGGGCGCCGGGCACAGCCCCTGGCCCAGCCGCAAGCAGGGCCGGCGCATCTCCGGGCGTTTCGCCGGCAGAACCCGGCGGCAGGAGCGGAGCTGAAAGACGCGTCGCAACGTCCCTATCGTGTGGCGCACCTCCTGAGTCGTGCGGTAGGGACCGGCATAGCGCACCCCGCTGGACTGGGCGTCGCCGGGGGAGTGGGGATCCCCGGCGGCGCTCTGAATGTGCTGGGCGGCGCCCGCCCTGGGAAAGGGGCCCAGATCGAGGCGCAGGAATGGGCAGCCCTGCCGGCTACGGGCCTGCACGTTGTAGGGGGGCTGCAGGGACCGGATGCGTGCCGACTCCAGGAGCAGGGCGTCCAGCTCGCAGCCGGCCACCTCATGGGCGATGGACGCCGTGCGCTCCAGTAGCCCGTCGTGGCGGCGCAGGGCGCGGGCCGTCCCGGAGAAGTGCTGCGCCACCCGCTGGCGCAGAGAGGCGGCCTTGCCGACGTAGAGCGCCTGCCCGGCGGCGTCGCTAAACGTGTAGACCCCCGGTGCCTCGGGGAGGGAGCCTAGCATGCCCGGCGCCAGGGCGGTGCGCACCTGGCGCACACGCTCCTGGCGCCCGGTCACCCGGCTGGACAGCCAGTCCTGGAGCTGGCCGACCGTGGTGATCTCCCCATCCCCGGTTTCCAACAGGCGGCCCAGGAGCCTTTGTAGCACCTGGGCCGTGAGCCGGGCGCCCGCCAGGGCCCGGTGGCGCAGCGGAGGGGTCAAACCGAGGGCCGACGCTACCCGGCTCAGGCTCGGCCGGCGCAAGTGGGGCAGGAGGCGCAAGGCCACTTCCTCGGTATCCAGCGCCGGACTGCCAAACGGCGGGAGACCATGCCAGAGGGCCTCGTAGTTCAGAAAGCTCAGCTCGCTGCCGATGTTGTGGCCGACCACCACGCCGTCGCCAATCATGGCCCGCACTTCCGGCAGCACGGCCTGCGCCCCCGGCGCGCTCTCCACCATCTCCTGGGTGATGCCGGTCCGCTCGGTGATGAAGGCAGGGAGGGCCCGTTGCGGGTTGACCAGGGACTCGTAGTACCCGGTGATCTCCCCGCCCTGAACCGTCACTACGGCCACATCAACGATGCGATGCTGCTCCCTGCGGCCCCCCGTGGTCTCCACGTCCAGCACGGCAAAAAGGGCCTCTGCCAGGCGGGTCTCGGCCCCACGCAAGCCCCCGGCGCGCTCCCACTCCGCCAGGCCCCAGTTGCCGGAGTCATCACGCGCAAAGCGGGTGTCCCCCTCCAGGAGCTCTTCCACCAGGCGGATGAAGGGAGACCGTGACGCCGGGGCCGCAGCGCCCGCAAGACCGCGGGACTGGTTGGGCCCCGGCGACGGTCCCCGAGCGCTCAACGACACGGCTGATTGACCGAGCAAGCGGGCGGCGAGGGCCTGGGGAGGCTGGGGCTCCCCCGTCTGCTCTAGATAGTCGATGGCCAGCTCGGTCAGATGCCGGTACCGTGTAGTAACGGAGATCATTCGGGAGGATAGTACCCCACCCCGCCAGGCCGGCGGCGCCGGCGTCCGGCGGAGATGCCTCCGCGAGGGTGGAGCCAGGGGGCGCTAGCGGCCCCGCCCCCCGCCAATAAACCAGCTCATCAGGACGCCTAGGGCCGAGACCAGCAAGGCCCCAACGACGGCCGGCACCACGCCGACCACCTGCACGCCCGGCACCAGCGTAGCCGCCAGGCCGAACATGATGGCGTTGATCACGAAGTGGAACAGGCCCAGAGTGAGGCACGTCAGTGGCAGGGTCAGGAGCCTTACCACCGGGCGCACAAAGGCGTTCAGCACGGCCAGCACAAAGGCGAACGCCGCGGCCGCCCCATAATCGGAGACGATGATCCCTTCAGGGAGGAGGTATGCCGCCAGCAAGAGGGCGAGAAAGGGGACGAGCCAGCGAAACAGCAGTCCAATCATGTCGTCTACTATAGTTCGCTACAGTCCCACCAGGGGTACCCGACGTGTGTCGATGGCCCTGGCGTGGCACAACCCGAGGCGACCGGAGGGGGAACCATGTCTCTTGCGAGAAGCGCGCCAGCGACCCTTGCACCTGCGCACACCCGGCGTCGTGTCCTGGTCCGCCTCGGGGGTGCGGCCGCCACCCTGGGGGGCGCCGCCGGCATGGCCTGCGCCGCTCCCGGTGGCGAGCCGGCGCCAGCGGCCCCCACCGGCCGGCGGGCTGACTTGCGCGTCCACGTGGTGAAGAAGACCGATGTCTCTGATTGGATCGAGCAGGGCCTGCAGCAGAACATCGACGATTGGAAGACCAAGCACCCCAATCTTAACGTCACCTTGGAGCTGCACGGCACCTGGACGGACACGTACTTTCCACAAGTGATCGCCATCAGCGCCAGCGGTCAGCTCGGCGACCTGGTGTGGTACCCGCCCCGGCATCGCTCGCATATCGCCTGGGGCACCAAGTACGGCATCGTTCGCGACCTCAACCCCATAGCCAAGGCGGCTAAGTATGACATGGGTCAGTTCTATAAGGGAGCCACCGAGCAGAACACGGCGGAAGGCAAACAGTACTGGCTTTCTTACATTTCCGAGCCGATCGTCCCGCTGATGGCTTACAACAAGACCAAGGTGCAGCAGCTCGGCCTGGGCCTCCCCAAAGACGACTGGACGTTTGACGACCTAGCAGAGTGGGCCAAGCGGGGGACGACCGCCACTACCTTCGGATACTACCGCGGGGATTCGGGGGCCGCCCCCTTTGCGAGCGGGCCGTATCTCCGCCAGTGGGGCGTCGAGCCGGTGGATGCTACCGGGAAAAAGGCGACGTTCCTGGACACGCGGGAGGCCTTTGTGCAGGCCCTGACCTACCGTCATAACTTGATGAACGTCTGGAAGGTGTCCCCCAACCCCAGGGACGGGGCCATCAACCAGGGCGACCTCTTCGGCAAAGAGCAGCGCCTCCTGGCCGCTGAAGTGTGGCCGTTTCGCATCCAGCTCTACCCCAAGGATTACACCGAGTTTGAGACGGACTTCGTCCTCACCCCCACGGTGAAGAAGGGCGAGCGGCGTCGCAGCATGCTCAACGAGCATGTCTTCGGCATTACCACCGCCAGCAAGACTCCAGAAGAAGCCTTCGCCTTCCTGAGCTGGATCTCCGGCAAGGAGATGAACGTCCAGGGACTGGCCCAGGCATTCAAAGGGCCCATCGCCCGCCCCGACGTCTGGGCCGACCCGCGCATTGCCGACAAGTGGCCGACCTACAAGAAGCTGCGCCCGGTGATGGAGGGCATCGAGCCCGACTACGTCGTGGCCAATTTCCGTGGCGAGGAGTTCGATAGAGCCGCCAGTTGGGCCCGCCTGGAGCGCGGTGAGGTCCCCGTCCTGGAAGCCGCGAACGAGATCCAGCGCCTGAGTCAGGAGGTCCTGGCCAAGGACCCTGCTTGACGGCCGATATGCGCCCGCGCCGATCTGGTGCGCCCTGGAGCGGTTATTCACACGCGGCTCCATCAGGGGCAGGGAACGGAGGTGGGGAGCCGTGGTGGCTGCGTAGCCGGGCCTACTTAGCCCGGCCGCCGGCGGGGGGACGCCGTGCCGTGCGGCCCTCGCCGACGCCGCGCCACAGGAGCCATCCGGCTACCAGGAGAAGGACGGCCACGCCGTTAAAGGCCAGATCGTAGGGCCAGATGTTGTCTACCCCCTCGCGCACCGGATGGAGCTGTAGCAGCTTGTGCTGCACCGTCCCGTCGTATAGGTTGAAGCCGCCCATACCGAGGAGAATTCCGGCTCCCAGGGCGCGCCCCGTCGCCCCGGCCCGGCTGATCCGGTGACGTCGTAGCCAGAGGAGCAGCGCCCCAAGAAGGAGCAGCCCCGCCGTCACGGCGTGAAAGATGCCGTCGATGAACAGGCGCCAGTCCAGCGTGGTATGTACATAGAAGTGGTGCCACTGCAGCATCTCGTGCAGCACCACTTGATCCAGGGTGCCGATCACCCCGACGCCGAGGATGACGCCGATCCACCGCAGCGTGCCGGCTTCCCTGCCCGGCACATCAGCCGTCCGTGGCGCTACCATTCGCCTGTCCATCCTAGCGCTGCTCCTGGCGCCAAACCGGTGACTACATGCTCGACGCGCCTGCTCGGAGCCGTCGGCAGGAACCGCGCCGCCGTATCCTCTTGGTCGGTGAGACGTCCCTGCGGGTGCATTGTCTGCACGATCCCGCGGCCCCCCGCGCCGTTCCATTCCGGCGCCCACCAAGTCGCGCGCATGAGCATTCGGAGAGACGTGTGATGCCCGCATCCCCAACGCGCCCGGCCCCAACCGACGTCAGACCGGGCCAGACCACGCTCTACTTTCTCCCCGTAGAGACGCGGGTGCCTCTGAAGTTCGGCGCCGAGACCCTGACTTCCGTCACCTGCGCCCGCGTCTGCCTGGAGGTGGAGACCCCCGACGGACGGCGCGCCCGGGGCTGGGGTGAGACCCCCCTGAGCGTCCAATGGGCCTGGCCCAGCGCCCTCCCCTATGACGTCCGCCAGGCGGCGCTGATGGCCTTTTGCGTCGAGCTGGTAGACGCCTGGGCCACCTTTGACCGCTGGGGCCATCCGCTGGAAGTCGGCCACGCCTTCTTGACCGGGCGCCTGCCGGCCCTGCTGGAGGGATTCAACGCCCGCCGCGCCCACAGCGAGCCCATGCCCTGGCTGGCGGCTCTGATCTGCTGCTCCGCCTTTGATCTGGCCCTGCACGACGCCTACGGCGCGCGGCACGACGTTCCCGTGTACCGCACCTACGCCCCGCCGTTTCTGCGTACCGACCTGGCCGAGTACCTCACTCCCGCCCGCCCCGACATCTCCTTCGCCGGCAAGTATCCCGCAGACTTCCTGGTCTCCCCGCCGCAGCGGCTCCCCGCCTGGCACCTGGTGGGGGGCAAGGACCCGGTGCATCCCGCCGAGCTGGACGGCAGCGAGCCGGCGGATGGGTATCCCGTGCTCCTACGGGAGTGGATTCGCCGCGACGGCCTTACCTGCCTCAAGGTGAAGCTGCGGGGGAACGACGCCGGCTGGGACTATGACCGCCTGGTCACAGTGGGGCAGATGGCCGCCGAGGAGGGGGCGCAGTGGCTCTCCAGCGACTTCAACTGCACCGTGACCGACCCGGCGTACGTCAACGACATCCTCGACCGCCTGGTGCTGGAGCAGCCCCGCATCTACGGCATGCTCCTCTACGTCGAGCAGCCCTTCCCCTATGAGCTGGACGAGCATCCGATCGACGTCCACAGCGTGGCCGCTCGCAAGCCCCTGTTCATGGATGAGAGCGCCCACGACTGGCGTCTCGTGCGCCGCGGGCGCGAGCTGGGTTGGACGGGCGTGGCCCTCAAGACCTGCAAGACGCAGACGGGGGCCCTGCTCAGCCTGTGCTGGGCCAAGGCGCACGGCATGACCTTGATGGTGCAAGACCTGACGAACCCCATGCTTGCCCAGGTGCCCCACGTCCTGCTCGCCGCCCACGCTGGGACGATCATGGGGGTGGAGACGAACGGGATGCAGTTCTACCCCGAGGCGTCGCGCCTCGAAGCAGCCGTGCACCCCGGGCTCTACACCCGCCGCGCCGGCCAGGTTGACCTCTCCAGCGTGCACGGGGCCGGCTTTGGCTACGCCGGGGCGGAAGCTCGGCGTCCTCTCCCCCAGCCGGCGCGTCACGTCTTGGGTCTGACGGCGCCGCTCGGCGCCGCTTGATGCTTGACGGTTGGCGGGCGTAGGCCGGGACAGAGGGGATCTATCCAGGCCCTCGCCTCGGGACACGCACCCCACGGCTCCAGGGATGTTGCCCCATGCGCAACACGTGCCGGAGTGCAAAGATTTGGACGTGCGCCCCGCGTGATGGCCTGTGAGGGGAACGACCTGTGAGGGGAACGGCCCATGAGGCGCGGGCACCGGGGGGCACGGGAGCCTGAATGGACACCCTAACCGCCGCCCGGCTGCAGATGGAAGTCTCGCTCGGCTTCCACATGATCTTCGCCGCCGTGGGCATGGCCATGCCCCTGATGATGCTCATCGCCGAGGGGCGCTACCTGCGTACGGGAGATACCGAGGCCCTGCGCCTGGCCCAGACCTGGGCCAAGGTGACGGCCGTCCTGTTCGCCATAGGCGCCGTCTCCGGCACCGCCCTCTCCTTCGAGCTCGGGCTGCTGTGGCCCCGCTTCATGGCCTTCGCCGGCCCGCTGATCGGCACGGCCTTCGCCCTGGAAGGGTACGCCTTCTTTATCGAGGCCATCTTTCTGGGCCTGTACCTCTACGGCTGGAAGCGCTTGAGCCCGCGGGCCCACTGGCTGTGCGGCGTCCCCGTCGCCGTCAGCGGGGCCCTTTCCGGCATCCTGGTAGTCTCCGCCAATGCCTGGATGCAAAGCCCTGTCGGCTTCAAGCTGGGCCCGGACGGGATGCCGGTGGACGTCGACCCCGTGGCCGCCCTGTTCAACCCGGCATGGCCTTACATGGCCGCCCACTCCACCATCTCTACCTACCAGGCCGTCGGCTTCGCCGCCGCCGGGGTATACGCCTGGGCCCTGCTGCGCAACCGTGCCCCGTGGCGCCGGCATTACAACCGCCTGGCCGTGCTGATCTCCATGTCCCTGGGGCTCGTGGCCGCCCTGCTGCAGCCTTTTGTAGGTGACCTGCTGGCCAAGCGGGCGCACCTGGCGCAGCCGGCCAAGCTGGCGGCCATGGAGGGGCAGTTCCGGACCGAGAGGGGGGCGCCCCTGCGCCTCGGGGGCCTGCCCGACCCGGCCACGGGGGAGACCCGCTGGGCGATAGAGATCCCTAGGGCCCTGAGCATCCTCGCCACCGGCGACCCCCAGGGGGAGGTGCAGGGCCTGGAGGCCTTCCCGCGCGATCAGTGGCCCAACGTGGTCATCACCCACCTGGCCTTCCAGGTCATGGTGGGGGCCGGCGTGGCCATGATCGGCGTCGGGCTGTGGTTCCTGTGGGCCTGGTGGCGTGGCCGGCCAGCGCGCGCTACCACCTCCGGCGCTGGGAGGGGGCTTCTGGCCGGGGCGGGCGTGGACTGGGCCTCCCGCCGATGGCTCCTGTGGGGGCTCGTCCTGGCCTCCCCCCTGGGATTCCTGGCCCTGCAGGCCGGTTGGATCGTGACCGAGGTCGGCCGGCAGCCCTGGATCATCTACCGCGTCATGCGCACGAGCGAGGCGGTCACGCCGGCTGCGGAGGTAGGAAGCTCGCTGGCCGCCTTTGTGCTGCTCTATACCGGACTGACGGTGGCTTTGGTCGCCCTGCTCCGGCGCTTGGCCCGCACCACCGATTCGCCAGAAGCCGGTTCGCCAGAAGCCGGTCGACCGGCGACGAAAGAGGGAGCTGCGGGCATTCCCGTGCGGGCCTAAAGGTGACCCGGCAGGTTCACGGACGCCCCTTATCGGCCGCCCTCGGTACGTCAATGCATGAGTATCCCGGCCAAGACGTAGAGGTGCCCGGCCTCCCCCGGGGGAGGCCGATGTGGCCTGACAGACCGGCCGGCGCACTGGCCCCGGCAATGGCGCAAAGGGTGTATGCCGATGTCTGAGTTGTGGCCGGAGCTGATCGGCGCCGTCGGCCTGGTCGCCGTGCTGGCGTATGCCATCCTGGCGGGGGCCGACTTCGGTGGTGGCGTCTGGGACCTCCTGGCCACCGGCCGGCGGGCGGATGCCCACCGGCGGGCGATCGCCGAAGCGATGGGGCCGGTGTGGGAGGCGAATCACGTCTGGCTGATCTTCGTCATAGTCCTCCTCTTCACCTGCTTCCCGGGGGCTTACGCCGCCTTGAGCGTGGCCTTCTTCGTGCCGTTTCATCTCATCCTCGCCGGCGTCGTCCTGCGCGGGGCGTCTTTCGTCTTCCGAGCCCACGGGCGGGAGGCTGTGGCCACGCCATCGAGCTGGGGCCGCGTCTTTGGGATCGCCAGCACGATCACGCCGGTGCTCCTGGGGGCCTGCCTGGGGGCCATCTCCACCGGCAACATTCGCGTCCAGGGAGGGGTGGTTTCGGCGGGCTCGACGCTGGCCTGGCTGCGGCCCTTCCCCCTGGTCACCGGACTGCTGGCGCTGGCGGTGTGTGCCTATCTCGCCGCCGTGTATCTGACCATCGAGACAGAGGGAGAGCGGGAGGTGCAGGAGGACTTCCGCCGGCGGGCGCTGCGGGTATGGTGCATCGCCGGTGCCCTCTCTGTCGCCGCCCTCCTGCTGGCGGCTGTCGAAGCCCCACGTTTGTGGGGGGAGCTCACGGCCGCCCCGGCGGGGACGGCCCTGGTCTTTGGCGCGCTGCTGGCGCCGGCTTCGGCCGCGGCCATGTGGCGCCGCCGCTACGGCATTGCTCGCGTACTGGCCGTGGGCCAGGTGGTCGTCCTCCTGGCCGGCTGGGCGCTGGCCCAGTGGCCATACATCATCTACCCTGACGTCTCGCTGCATGGAGCAGCCGCCCCCGAGGCTACCCTGAGAGCCGTCGCCTTTACGCTCCCGTTTGGCCTGGGGCTGCTTCTGCCCTCCCTGTGGCTCCTCTTCACCGTGTTCAAGGGACGCAACCCGGCGTTGCCGGGCGGTACCATCACCGAGCCGGGGCCATGATCCCCGCCTGAGCTGCACTTCACCCTCAGCTGATCCTCATCGGCATAGCGATGACCCCCTTTGCAGTCCCCGCCCCGCTCCCCATCCGGCGCCTGGGCCGCACCGGCTATAGAGTCACCGCCCTGGGCATTGGTGGCTGGCTGGGAGCGCTCGACGACTCCGACGCTACCCTGGCCGAGCGGGAGGCGTCCGGGATCGAGGCCGTGCGCCGGGCGGTGGAGCTGGGCGTTACCTACTTCGATACCTCGCCGGCCTACGGCGACGCCGAGCGAATCCTGGGGCTGGGCCTGCAGGCCCTCACGCCGGCCGACCGCCGGCGTCTGCGCCTGGCTAGCAAGGCCGGGACGCACCCCCAGCGACGTCACCGCTACGATGGCGACTCCATCCGCTGGTCGGTGGATGAGAGCCTGCGCCTCCTGGCCGCCGACCGCCTTGACGTCCTCCTCGTCCACGACCCTCGCGACGGGGGAGACATGGACGCCGTGATGGGCCCCGGCGGGGCGCTGGAGGCCCTGGAGGGGCTCAAGGGGGAGGGTGTAATCGGCGCCATCGGCATGGGTGTGCGGGAGCACGCCTTCTTGCACCGGGCGATTGAGAGCCGGCGCTTCGACGTGATCTTGACCCCCTATGACTACACCCTGGTTCGCGCCACGGCCACCCCGCTCATCGAGCTGGCGGGGGCGCACGACGTGGGCGTCATCAACGGCTCACCGTATGACGCCGGGCTCCTGGCCGGGATCGACCCGGACGCCGCCGCCCGACGCCGCCGCCCGGTGTCCCCGGAAGATCTGATCCGCGCCCGGCGCCTTTGGCGCTGGTGCCGGGAGCGGGGGGCTGACCTGGGGGCGCTGGCCATGCAGTACAGCCTGCGCCACCCGGGCATTGCCGTCACTCTGGCCGGGCCCCGCACCGCCGACGAGGTAGAAGGGAACGTTCGCCACGCCACCACCGAGTACCCACAAGAGCTGTGGGACGACCTGGACGCGTTGCTGGCCGCTGAGCCCGACTGACACGCCCACCATGGGGAGGAGGAGACCATCTTGAGGACGAGTATCCTGGGGAAAGACGGGCCATCGGTGCCGGTGATCGGCTTCGGAGCCTGGCCCATCGGCGGGGGCATGGGCACTGTCGAGACGAACGACGCCATCCGCACCCTGCACCACGCCCTCGACCGCGGCGTCACCCTGGTAGATACCGCCGAGGCGTACCGTAGCTCGGAAGAGACCATTGGCCGGGCGCTCCAGGAGTGGACGGGGAAACGCGAGCAGGTGTTTCTCGCCACCAAGGTGCGCGGCAGCGACCTGAGCCGGGCCCACATCATGGAGGCCATCGAGCAGAGCCTGCGCCACTTACGTACCGAGTACGTCGACCTGCTGCAGGCCCATTCCTGGGACTCCCGGCACCCCATTGAGGAGACGATGCGGGCCTTTGACGACCTGACTCAGGCCGGCAAAGTGCGTTATGTCGGGGTCTCCAACTTCGACGTGTCGCAGATGCGGGCCGCCTGGACGGTGCGCCCTTTCCACTCCCTGCAGCCCCGCTACAACCTGCTCGACCGCCAGATCGAGGGGCAAATCCTCCCCTATTGCCTCCAGCAAGGGATTGGCGTCCTGGCCCACAGTCCTCTGGCCAAGGGCCTGCTTACCGGCAAGTACAACCCGGACACCGTGTTCCCGCCGGATGACGAGCGCTCCCGCATGGCCCGCTTCAGCGGGGAAGAGCTGCGCCGCCACCTGACGACGGCGGTCAGGGTTCAGCAATGGGCGCAGGCCCGCGGCCACACCCTGGTGGAGCTGGCTATCGCCTGGGTGCTTTCCCACCCGGCCGTCACCGTCTGCCTGTGCGGGGCCAAGACCCCCCAGCAGGTGGACGACCACGTGCGGGCCGCCGAATGGCGCCTGACGGTGGAGGAGCGCGCTGAGGTCGACCGCTTGTTGGGGCCGGCCTAAGCTGGTCCAGCCGGCAACTCGTACAATGCTGCGAGCTGCACAAGGGGCCACAGGAGGCAGGGACACAATGGGGACGACCAACCCGCCGTCGGGGAGCACCAGCGAGGGGCGCGATCTGCGGCACATGAGCCGCCCGCTGCTGGAGGGGCGAGACCGCGCCCCGGCGCGGGCCATGCTCAAGGCCATCGGCTTCGGCGACGATGACCTGCGCCGCCCCATTGTCGGCGTCGCCCACTGCTGGATCGAGACCATGCCCTGCAACTTTAATCAGCGCCGCCTGGCCGCCCGCGTAAAGGAGGGCATCCGGCGGGCCGGCGGCACCCCCATGGAGATCAACACCGTGGCCATCAGCGACGGCGTCACCATGGGCACCGAGGGCATGAAGGCGTCCCTGATCAGCCGGGAGGTGGTAGCCGACTCCATCGAGCTCGTCGGACGCGGCTACCTGTTCGACGCCATGGCCATCGTCGTCGGCTGTGACAAGACCATCCCCGCCGGCGCCATGGCCCTCCTGCGCCTGAACGTCCCCGGCGTCGTCCTCTATGGGGGCTCCATCCTCCCCGGGAGGTTCCAGGGGCGTGACGTGACCATCGTGGACGTCTTCGAGGGCGTGGGGGCCAACGCCGCCGGCAAGATGACGGATGCGGAGCTCAAGGAGCTGGAAGACTCTGCCTGTCCCTCAGCCGGGGCCTGCGCCGGGCAGTACACCGCCAACACCATGGCCATGGCCCTGGAGTTCCTGGGCCTCTCCCCCCTGGGTACGGCCGGCGTCCCAGCCACCGACCTGCACAAGGACGCCGTCGGCGAGCGCACCGGCGAGCTGGTGATGGACATGCTCCGCCGGGGCCTGCGCCCGCGGGACCTCGCCACCCGCCGGGCCTTCGAGAACGCCATCGCCGGAGTGGTGGCTTCTGGGGGCTCTACCAATGCCGTGTTGCATCTCCTGGCCATGGCCCGCGACGCCGGCGTCGACCTCTCCATCGACGACTTCGACCGCATCAGCCGGGCTACGCCCCTCATCTGCGACCTCAAGCCGGGCGGACGCTTTGTCGCCGTCGACCTTTCCCACGCCGGGGGCACTGAGCTCGTCGCCCGCCGCCTGATCGAGGGGGGCCTGCTGGATGGCTCTTGCCTCACTCCTACCGGGCGCACCCTGGCCGAGGAGTCTGCCGGGGTCCAGGAAACGCCGGGGCAGGAGGTGGTGCTCCCGCTCGCCAATCCCATCAAGCCTCACGGCGGCCTGGTCATTCTCAAAGGGAACATCGCCCCAGAGGGCTGCGTCGTCAAGGTCGCCGGCTACGAGCGCACCTACCACCGCGGTCCGGCGCGGGTCTTCGACCGCGAGGAGGACAGCATGGCCGCCGTTACCGGCGGGCAGATCAACCCCGGCGACGTGATCGTCATCCGCTACGAGGGGCCCCGAGGGGGACCCGGCATGCGCGAGATGCTGGGCGTCACCGGCGCCGTCGTCGGCGCCGGCCTGGGCGAGAGCGTCGCCCTACTCACCGACGGGCGCTTCAGCGGCGGGACGCATGGGCTGATGGCCGGGCACGTCGCCCCGGAGGCCGCGCTCGGTGGGCCCATCGCCGCCATCGAAGAAGGGGACATGATCGTCTTCGATATCGAGCGGCGCAGTCTCGCGGTGGAGCTCTCCGAGGAGACGCTCAACCGGCGCATGGCCACGTGGAGGGAGCCGGCGCCACACTACACCTCCGGCGTCTTCGCCAAGTACATGGCCCTGGTGGGCTCGGCCTCCCAGGGGGCCGTAACCCAGCCCAGGCTCCAGGGGTAGACTCCTTCCCTCCTGCCCTGGACGCCCCGTGGCCAGCGGCTTGACCCAGCCCTGTGCCACCGTGTCCAGGGCATGGCTCAGGCCCTTGGGGTACAGCGACACAGCTCCGCCAGCCCGCCTCACGCCGCGCCAGAAACGGGGGCCATCACGGGGACGGGGTTGGGGCGCCCGCTAGAACAAGCGGGCGATGGCGATGCCGGCGACGACGGCGGCCAGCCCTAGCCCCACGCTGGCCGCAACGTAGGTTACGGCGGCCAGGGGAGCCCCGCCTCGCGCCAGCGCCACCGTCTCATAGCCGAAGGTGGAGAAGGTGGTGAAGGCCCCCAGAAAGCCGGTGGCGATAAGCAGCCGCGCGTCGGCGTTGTTGTCTAGCCGAGCGGAGACGAAGGTCAAGAAGAAGCCGATGGCAAAGCAGCCGCTGACGTTGACCATCAGCGTGCCGTACGGGAAGCCATGCGGCCAGCGCGCCACCGCCCACAGGGCGACGAGGAAGCGGGCGTTGGCCCCCACCAGGCCGCCGACGCTGATCAAGAGGAACGTACGCATCATCGTGGCAGAGGGGCGGGCCGCGTCGTCAACCGTCATTCCTCTGCCGGCGGTGCCTCACCGCAGATGGTCGGTCAGGCCGGGCCACGGTCGAGGATGGCCTGCACCTGCTGCGTGGCCTGTTGGGAGGCCTCGCGCACGCCGATCTTCCCCTCCCACAGCTGGGTCAGCGTCTTGTCCACCTCGGCCGTAGTCTCGAACCAGGTGGCGTTGTGTGGCAGATGCACCGGCCCGGGCTGGCGATAGAGGCGCTCGATGAGGCGGTAGACGGGGTCGAACTTGTGCAGCCGCTCGTCGGTCCAGACGTCGTTACGCGCCCCGGGGCTGCCGGCGCCCCCCTGTACCTGGTTCACGCCGTTCTCCCGGTTGGTGATGAACTTGATCCACTCCCAGCCGGCGTCAGCCTGCTTCGCCCCGCTGGTCAATCCCATAGAGGGGGCGTTCACCTGGGTGCCCCGCCGGCCGGTAGAGGCGTGACGTGGCGCCACGGTGATGCCCAGCTCATGCTTGATCCGCTCCTGGCCGGGCTTCTTCCACTCCGCCACCAGCCCGGGGGTCTGGTTGATGAACGCCAGCTTGCCGCTCTCGAACCTCGCCGTGCTGCCCCCGGCCCCGCGGAGGTTATCGATGACGCGGAAGCGGTGCTGCGTGGCCCACAGCCATTCCAGGCCCCCCTGGGCCTCTCCCGTGTCCAGCAAGCAGCGCTTCCCGTCCGGCGTCAGGAACTCGGCGCCGAACGTGCGCAGGTACATTACCCTGTTCTGGCCGATGTCCGTGCCGGGCCAGAATCCCCATTCCTCCGCCTCCGGACGGGTGACGCGTCGGGCCATGTCCACGAGCTGATCGGTCGTCCAGTCGGCGTCCGCCAGGGGTACCTCGATCCCCGAGCGCCGGGTGAGCTGGAGGTTGACGTAGAAGATGCAGGCCCCGAAGTGCCCGTGGGTCGGCAGTCCGAATTGCCGGCCGTTGGCAGACATCACGTCCAGGGCCGTTTTCCAGAACACGCCCTTGTCGAACCTGTCCCGCTTGATCAGTGGGTCGAGGGGTCGAAACAGCCCCCGGGCGATACCCCCATGGCCCCCGTCGCCCACGGCGTTGATCCAGGACACCTCCGGCAGCGTCCCCCCGGCGGCGTGGGTAAGGAGCTTCTGCGCCACCGTCGCGCCGGTGACCTCGTCCCATTCCACCTTCACGTGGGGGAGCTGCTGCTCGAACACGCGGGGCGTCACGTCCTTGTACCAGCCGGTATGGCCGAAGGGGCCGGCTCGCGTCAAGACGGTGATCGTCACCGGCCCTTGCGTCGCCGCGGGGCGCTCTGCTTCGCTTGTAGCCGCGCCACAGCCGGCCAGCAACGCCCCACTCCCGCCGGCCTTTGCCAGCGCCCCGCTGACCCCGAGGAAGCGTCGCCGCGTCCCCCCCGACCGATTCCGCTGCCGTCTCCAGCTACCCTCCGGCGCCGGTCGCTCGACGATCTCGACGATCATGGACACCCCCCTACCTGCATCAACGCACACAACGGAGTGCCGCGCAAGGGCCGGGGATCATCCCTGGCCCAGACCACGCCGCGCCCCCACCTGGCGCTTATACCCCCGGGCGTCACCGGATGACCTTGTGCGTGTGAGCAGGCGCCTCAGCTGGCCGGCGCGGCCTCCGCGGCCTGCAGCAGGGCCCGCGTGTACCCCAGGCAATAGGAGAACTGCCGCTCCCCGTCGGGATCAGCGGCCGACTGCGGGATGTGGTCCGGACACAGCATGGCGTTCACTCCCGCGGCCCGGTACGTCTTCAGCGCCTGGAACATGTCCACGTCGCCGATGTCCGGGTACACCTCGTCGAAGTGCAGGAACCTGCCCTTGATGTTGCGGAAGTGGACCATGAAGATCTTCTTCTGTTCCCCAAAGCGACGGATGGCATCGAGCACCTCGGTGGCGGGGTCGGCGCACATCTCGGCCACTGTCCCCTGGCAGAAGTTCAGCCCGTGGTAGGGGCTCTCGCAGATGGACACGAATCGCTGCAGCCCTTCCACGCTCCCCAGGACGCAGTGCACTCCCCGTAGCCCCGTGTCGTGGGGGACGGCTGGATCGTGCGGGTGGCAGGCCAGACGCACCCTGGCCTCGTCCGCCACGGGCACCACTCGCTCCAAGAAGTAGGTGATGTTGTCCCACACCTTTGCTGCCGGCATCGGTCCGGCCTCGGTAAGGGAGTGGTCCGTCCACTCGTCAATATCGAAGTGACTGTACATCGCCCCACCCCGCCCCTTGGAGCGCCCGGTGCGCGGCACTCCCAGGAGGTTCAGGTTGTACTTCAGCGCCGGCACCCCGGCCTCCGCCGCCGCGCGGACATTCTGCTTGATCACCTCGATCTCCCCGTCGCGGCTGGGCAGCCCGCGCATGATCCCGGGGAAGCGCTGGCGGGTGATGTACTGGCTGGGCAGGTTCAGCGCCAGGACGTCCAGCGTGATCCCCCAGTTGGCCAGGCGCGTCTGTAGGTCCTTGATCCCCTGGACGTTCCACGTACCATCCTCGTTTTCGATCCCGGTGCGATTCTCGCAGGCGATGTGCTCCACCCCAAGCTGCGCTGCCCATTGCAGCTTGCGGTCGGAGACGTCGCCCATCTGATGGCCTAGGAACATGCCCTCTCCTCCTCCTCACCTACCGTGATTACCCGCGCCATGATCACCTGGGCCGTTGCCGCCCGCCTGATGATCGCCCGTACCGTCGTCCGTCGCCCGCGCGGCCGTCGCCCGGCCAGGGGGAACGTATCGCTGCATGGTGCCACATCCACCGCCCCCGCGCGCGGGCCGCTGCCGGCGCGTTTGCCTGGAACAGAGGGCAGCGCCGTGCCTGGCGTGGAGCGCGGTGCATCGCATAGCGTGTGCGAGAATACCCGGCGCCACAGGACGCCACAAAGCAGCGCCGGAACGAGCCGGGGGGCTACTCCCGTGGCGGGACGAAGCCGGAAGACGAAGGGGCAGGAGGCGAGAGACATGGGCATGAAGCTGGGGCTGGGGCTGTACCCGCGGCTCCTGACGGCGGAGAACTTTCGCTTTGCCAAGCAGGCGGGGGCGTCGCACATCGTTCTCCACTTGCCGGGGTACTCCAAGACGGTCACCCGCCCCGTACCGGCGGAAGAGGTATGGACGTACGAGGAGCTGCGTGATCTCCGGAGCGCGGTCAACGCGGAGGGGCTGGAGGTCGCCGCCATCGAGAACTTCGAGCCGGAGCATTGGTACGACGTCCTGCTGGACGGGCCGCGCCGGGAAGCTCAGATGGAGGGGCTGAAGACGATCATCCGTAATATGGGGCGCGCCGGCATCCCGGTGATGGGCTACAACTTCTCCCTGGCCGGGGTGTGGGGGCGGGCGCAGGGGCCATGGGCGCGGGGCGGGGCGAAGTCGGTCGGCTACATCGAGGAGCTGGCCCCGGCTCAGGATCCCATCCCCAACGGGATGGTCTGGAACACCGTCTACGATCCCCAGGCCCCGGCAGGCAACATCGGGCGGGTGACTCAGGAGCAGCTGTGGAGCCGGCTGGAGTACTTTCTCAAGGAGCTCGTGCCGGTGGCCGAGGAGGCCAACGTGCGCCTTGCCCTGCACCCGGATGACCCACCGTTGCCGGAGCTGCGCCAGACGGCGCGCCTCGTCTATAAGCCGGAGCTTTACCAGCGCGTGCTAGACCTGGTGCCGAGCCACGCTAACGCCTGTGAGTTCTGCCAGGGGACGATCTCGGAGATGGTGGGGGAGATGGATGTGTACGACGCCATCGAGGCCTACGCCGGGCAGCAGAAGATCGCCTACGTGCACTTCCGCAACGTCAAGGGCAAGGTCCCCAACTACTACGAGATGTTCGTCGACGACGGGGAGGTGGACATGGTGAAGGCCCTGCGCCTCTACCATCGCCACGGGTTCGACGGGGTACTCATCCCCGACCACACCCCGGGGCTGGAGTGCGCCGCGCCGTGGCACGCCGGGATGGCCTACGCCCTTGGTTGGATGCGCGGCGTCATCGGCATGATCGAGCGGGAGTCCTGAGCCGGCGCTACTGGAGCGTCTCCCGCACGGCGCGGCGGCGTCCCTCGAAGGGGGCGTCCTCCAGGGCCGGCTGAGCGCCGGCCACGGCCCGGGAGGGGATGGTCTCCCGCAAGGGCACCCAGGACCGGCAGCCGGCGTACAGCTTGTGGTACGGCAGGACGAGCGGCTGGGGCAGGCGGTACGCCCGTACGGTGATGACGTACAGCGGGCGCTCGGGCTTGTAGCTCAGGCGCAGGTCAAATAGCTGATGCGTCCAGCAGGTCTCCCCTTCCAGGGCCCGCAGCCGCCCGGGTTCGGTCACCGGGATCACGTCCACGACGCGGGCGAACCCGGGGAGGGTGACGGTCCCCGTCTCACGCGCCGCTGGCTCTCCAGCGGCGACCCAGGAGTGATATGCCGGCTGGAGGTGCTCCGGCCGCTGGTGCTCCGTGTTGGGGTACAGGAAGAAGTCCTGGTGCTCGACGGCGAAGCCCCGGCGGGGCTCGTGGATCCCCCCCTTGCGCAGCAGCACCACCTGACGGCCGGCGAGCAGGAGGTCGCAGACGACGGCCCATTCCTTCAGGGCCACGGACGGCGGGGCAAAGGACGGCGTTAGCGGGTCATGCTGCAAGTAACTGGCCATAATCTGATCTGCTGAGGACACCGTTTCTATGCGGTTTGACCCACCCGGGGGGCATTCTCCCGGGCCGGCCAGGGCCGGTAGCTGATAGCGTTTCAGTCTCGCGGGTCACGTGGATAGCAGCTCGTGATCAGACTTTCGGTGGTGCTCAAGCGGGCGCAAGGTGGCGCAGCCAGAGCAGGCGACGCATCTAGGAAGCGGAGCGGCGGTCAGGTCCGGCGGTCGTTGGTTGGGGGCGGCTGGGGACTGGAGACCTGTAACGTGAGACTTCGGGCCAGGTCGGCGCAAGTCTGGCTCACGGCGGCGCCTTCGAAGAGGACGCGGCTGAGGGCCCCTTCGATGTGCCGGTTGACGAAGGGCGCTGCCAGGATGGCATCGGTCGGGCGCACGGCAGCGGCCTGGGCCAGGGCGGTGCCGGCGTTAGGGTGAGTCTCCAGGAAGTGCCGGAGGGCCGGATCACGCAGGGCCGCCGGTCGCACCGGGGTGTAGCCGGTGGCCCGAGCAAAGGCAGCTGTGCTGCCGGCGCTGGTCATAAAGGTCAGAAAGGCCCAGCCGGCGGCCTGCTCTCGCGGGGTGGTGTCCTTGAGCAGGGACAGGCCGGAGCCCCCTCCGGGGACGGCGTGGTAGCGGTAGCCGGGCGGGGGGGCCGCCCGGACACGGAACAAGGCATCCCCCTCTATCTGCGTCAGGCTGGCGCTGGAGACGGTGAGAAAGGTGATCCGTCCCTTGAGGAACTCCTGCTGCGCTACCTTCGTGGCCAGGGCCACGCGGTGACGGTGCACCAGGTCGGCCAGGAACTGCACCGCCTCGACCGAGGGGGACTCGTCGATGCGCACCCGCATTTGGTCGTCCGAGAAGGCCCCGCCGAAAGCCCACAGCATGGACTGGAACTCCCACCAGCTGGTGCCCACGCCATAGGGGACCGGGGCCGGGGGCTCGTCCGCGTTGCCGGTACCGGCGGGGCCCCCGTTCGCCTGGGCGCGGAGGAGGCGCCGGGAGGTTTCCAGGAGGTCTGGCCAGGTAGAGGGGGGCGTCTCGGGCAGCCCGGCGGCACGCAAATGGTCGGCGTTGGCATAGAGGAGGGGCGTGCTACGGGCGAAGGGGAGCCCGTACAGGTGCCCGTCGATGCGGCTGTCGCGGATGAACCCCGGGAAAAAGCCGTCTACGCTTCCATCGTCCTCGCGGCCGGCGCTGCCTGTAGGAGGACCACCGGCAGGAGGGCCACCGAGCCGGGGGCTCGACCGCCCCACAGCCGTCCCCTGCGCCCTGCCGACAAAGGGGTCGAGGGGCTGTAGCGCCCCGCTGCGGGCAAAGGCCGGCAGATCAGTGTTGACGGCCAGCATGGCTACTTGCGGCGGCGACCCGGAGGCCAGGGCGATGCGCAGCTTGTCCGCCGCCGCCCCATACTCTCCGGCATGCTCCAGGGTGGCCTGTACGTCCGGACGGGCGGCGTTGAACGACTCGACCAGGGCCACCTGGGCGTCATGGCGCGGGCCGACGAGCGACTTCCAGTAGGTGAGGCGCACCGGGGACGGGACGCCCGGACGGTGCGTCGCGCCCCCCCCATCCGCCGGCTGCGGTTCGCCGCGCCCGCCGCAGGCCAGGGCCAGGGCGGAAAACCCACCAGGGGCCAGCCGGGAGAGGACGCCCCGGCGGGTGAGCGCCGCCGGATGGTGTCGTGAATGGAAGGGGGCGAGCGACGACCTCATGCCACTCGTGCCGGGACGCCCGCCTGAGCCTCTGCCTGCCCTTCGGCGCCGGGAGGCGTTCCGGAGGGGATCGAGCGCCGGGGGCCGTCCACCCCATCAAGAAGGCCGTCCAGGCCGTCTACCAGGTAGGTGGGCGAGCGGCGTTGGAGGTAGTCCGGGGCGAAGCGCAGCAAGGTGGCCAGGGGCTCGTCGGCTGGTCTCCCGGCGCGCCGCACCAGTTCGTAGGGGCGGCGGGGTGGGGAGGGTGTCAGAGGGACGACTCGCAGCGTGCCGAGTGTCACCTCGCGCTCCACCACCCAGGCCGAGAGGAACGCTACCCCAAGGCCGGCCTCGACGGCCTTCTTGATGGCCTCGGGGCTGTCCAGGCGCAGAGCGGGGCGGAGGTCGACCCCCTGCGCCTCCGCCCAGCGGGAGACCAGGCGCCATGAGGCGGTGCCCTCGGCGGGGGCGATGATCGGCTCCGCCGCGACTCGAGCGAGGGACATCGGGGCCAGCGCAGCCGCCGGGAGGAGGGGGGAAGCCGGCGCGGCGGCCAGGACGAGCCGGTCGGGGCAGAGGGCCTCCGTCGAAAGCCCGCTGAGCTGCACCGGCCCACTCATCACGGCCACGTCCACCGTGCCGCGGGTGAGGGCCTCTTCCAGGTCGGGGCGGGAGGCCACCTGCAGGGAAAGCTCTACCTCCGGGGCGGCCAGGCGAAGGCCGGAGACGAGCGCCGGGACAAGGTAGACGGCGCTCCCGCCGACGCCGAGGACGAGCCGCCCGGCCCGCCCCTGACGTAAGGAGTTGACGAAGCGCTCGGCGTCGGCGGCGACGCGGAGCATCTCCCTGGCGTAGCGCAGCAGCCCCTCGCCCGCCGGCGTGGCGATAACGCTGCCTCCCGTACGCTCCACCAGGGGCACGCCCAGGGCCTGCTCGAGCGAGCGCACGTGCTGGCTGGCGGCCGATTGAGTCATGTACACCGCCCGCGCCCCACGGGTATAGCTTTGCTCCTCCACCACGGCCGCCAGCACTCGCAGCTGCTGTAGCGTTATCCCATTCACGGCAATTCTCTATTAAGTCAAGCAATTTACTTGACTTCTGCCCGTGGAAGTGTACGCCGGACACTCGGTGGATGCCAGCGGTGCGCCCCCCTCCTGCCCAGGTCCTTCTACTGCCGCATCGCCCAGGCTAGCAGGGACACTACTATGGCCGCGCCACTCCAGGGAAGCTGCGCTGTCTAGATCGCTCTCTATCAGCCGTCCTTCTACTGGGCTACATCGCAGGGGCCAAACGCCGTCTGCGATCTGGCCCATCGCCCCTTAGGATAGTGCGAGATATGTCTAGCGATTTTGTCAACAATACCCGTTCTGTTCCGGGTGGGGTGCGGCCCGGGTTCACCGTCTGGCTGACCGGCCTGTCCGGGGCCGGCAAGACCACCCTGGCCGAGGCCCTGACGGCCGCCCTGGCGGCCCAGGGCCGCCGGCCGGAGGTGCTGGACGGCGACGTTGTGCGCACGCACTTGAGCAAAGGGCTGGGCTTCTCCCGCGAAGACCGGGATACCAACATCCGGCGCATCGCCTTTGTCAGTCAGCTGGTCACGCGCCAGGGGGGCGCCGTGATCGTGGCGGCGATCTCGCCCTATCGGGAGACGCGTGACGCCGCCCGCGCCCTGATCGGGGACTTCGTAGAGGTGTACGTCGCCTGCCCCCTGGAAGAGCTGGTGCGGCGGGACGTAAAGGGGCTCTACGCCAAGGCCCTGCGCGGGGAGATCGCCAACTTTACCGGTGTCTCCGATCCCTACGAGCCTCCCCTGCGCCCGGAGGTCACGGTGCACACCGACCGCGAGTCGGTGGCGGAGGGCGTGGCCAAAGTGCTGGCCTGCCTCCAGTCTCGTGGATATATCGATCAAGTCGTGCGTCCACCGTCTGGAGGCTCCAGCCACCTGGCTGGGGCCGGCGGCGAACGCGGGCCAGCTGGGGCCGTCCCCCTCTCGGGGAGTCCCAATAGACACCCCGCAGCCCACGCCAATGGCCAGGCCAGGGGTAGCGCGGGTGACGGGACGCCCCTGCCCGGGCCTGAGGGAGCCGCCCTCCCGACCTCAGCCGGGGCGCCGGGACTGTGGGGGCATCTCGGGCAGCCCCATGGGGGTCGGCTGACCCTGCGCCAGGCCCCAGCGGAGGAGGTCGCCGCCTGGCGGGCGCGCCTGGAGCGTGACGCCCTCCCGCGTCTGAGCGTGTCCCCGCGCGAGGCCTGCGACCTGGAGCTCCTGGGTAACGGGGCCCTCAGCCCCCTGGAAGGCTTTCTCGGGCCGGCCGACTACCGCGCCGTCGTCCGCGACCTGCGCCTAGCCGGCGGTCTGCTGTGGCCCATCCCGGTAGTGCTCGGGGCGACCGAGAGCGAGGCCGCCGGCCTGCGTGAGGGGCAAGACGTGGCCCTGATCTCGCCCCATGGTGTCCCGCTGGCGGTGCTCCATCTGCGGGAAAAGTACCTGGCGGAGCCCCGCAGCGAGGCCCTGGAGGTGTATCGCACGACGGAGGACGCCCACCCGGGGGTGGCTGCCGTCTATGCCCGCGGGCCGGTGCTCCTCGGCGGGCGCGTCACGGTGCTCCAGGCCCCGGCACGCCCGGCCAGCCTCCGGCCCTATCTCCTCGGTCCGGCGCAAACACGCCATGAGTTCGCCACCCGCGGCTGGCGCTCGGTGGTGGCCTTTCAGACCCGCAACCCGGTGCACCGGGCCCACGAGTTCCTGCTCAAGACGGCCCTGGAGGGGGTGGACGGGCTCCTGCTCCACCCGCTGGTGGGGGAGACCAAATCGGACGACATCCCGGCCGACGTCCGTCTGCGCTGCTACGAGGCCCTGCTGGCCGAGTACTTCCCCGCCGAACGCGTCCTCCTCTCCGCACTCCCGGCGGCGATGCGCTACGCCGGGCCGCGGGAGGCCATCTTCCATGCCCTGATGCGCAAGAACTACGGCTGCACTCACTTTATCGTCGGGCGCGACCATGCCGGGGTGGGCGACTACTACGGCACCTACGATGCCCAACGCATCTTCGAGGGCTTCACCGAAGTGGAGCTGGGTATCCGGCCCCTGTTTTACGAGCACACGTTCTACTGCACCGCTTGCGCCGGGATGGCCTCGGCCAAGACCTGCCCCCACGGTGAAGAAGTGCACCTCACGCTCAGCGGGACGCGGGTGCGGGAGCTGCTGCGCGCCGGGGAGCCGCTGCCGCCGGAGTTCACCCGGCCGGAAGTGGCCGCCGTGCTGACGGGGGCCGCCCGCCAGCCGGTCATGGCATAGCCCGGACCGCACAGTGGCTCGAAGAGGAGAACGCAGCCCATGACGGCAACCGAACAGTCGCCCCGTGCGCCACTCAAGGAGGCCCCTGCCTGGGACCTGGTGCTGAAGCGTAACTTCGTGGAGCGTCTGAAGCAAGAAAAGGCCCCCCTGGGCGTCCGCGACGAGCTCCCCCGCTTGATCGAGGAAGGGTACGAGCGAGTCGCCGAGGAGGACGTGGTGCGCCTTCAGTGGTGGGGGCTGTACCACGACAAGCCCAAGGTCGGCACCTTCATGATGCGCATCAAGATCGCCGGGGGGGTCCTCGAGCCCACCCAGCTGCGGGCCATCGGGGAGCTGGCCGACCGCTACGGCAAGGGCTATGGCGAGCTCTCCACGCGCCAGAACATCCAGCTCCACCACCTGGAGCTCAAGCACCTCCCAGACGTGTTTGCCACCCTGGAGCGCCATGGCCTGTCCACCGCCGGGGGCTGCGGTGACACCGTGCGCAACATCACCGCCTGCCCCGTGTCCGGCATCGACGCCGATGAGCTGTTCGACGCCTCGGTCACCACGCGCCAGGTAGCCGCCTTCTTCTACGGCAATCGTGAGTACTGCGACCTGCCACGTAAGCACAAGATCACCGTGGCCTGTTGTCCGGCGCAGTGCAATCTCCCGGAGATGCACTGCATCGCCCTTGTCGGCACCCTGTACCAAGGACAAGAAGGCTTCGCCGTGCGCGTCGGGGGTGGCCTCTCCACCGCCCCGCGCATCTCCCGCGACCTGGAGGTGTTCATCCCGCGGGAGGACTCTGTTGCCCTGCTCCGGGCCATCGTGGATCTCTGGAAGGCCGACACGCGCTATCGCCTCTCTCGCGTCAAGGCCCGCTTCAAGTTCATGGTCGACGACTATGGCCCGGAGCGGATCAGGGAGCTGGTGGAGGAGAAGCTGGGTCGCTCCCTGCCTCGTATCCCCGCCCCGGTGGCCGCCGGCTATGCCGACCACCTGGGCATCCACCGGCAGCGCCAGCCGGGCCAGGCGTACGTCGGCTTCCCCGTCTCCCTGGGCTGGATGAACGGGGCGCAGATGCGCCGCCTGGCGGACGTCATCACCCCCTTCAACGGCCAGCTGCGCATCACCCGCCAGCAGAACTTCATCCTCAGCGGGATCCCCGACGCGCGCCTGGACGAGGTGGTGGGGATGGTCAAGGAGATTGGCTACTCCCTGGACGTGAACGGTCTGCGGGGGTCGTCCATCGGCTGTACTGGGGAGCCCTACTGCAACTACGCCGTCACCGAGACGAAATACCGCTTGAAAGCCCTGGTGGAGCACCTGGAGGGGGTGTTCGGCCGGGACGTAGAGGGGCTGCGCCTGCAGCTGGATGGCTGCCCGCACTCCTGCGGACAGCACTGGCTGGGCGACATCGGCGTGCAGGGTACCACCGCCCGCGAGCGGGGGGTCGATGGGGCGAAGCAGCAAGCCTACGACATCTATCTCCGTGGGGGCATCGGGGCGCGCGCCACCATCGGCACGCCGCTGATCCGTCGCGTCCCGTCGGAGGCCCTGCAGGTCCACGTGGAGCACCTTTACCGTGCCTACCTCCAGTGGCGCGGTCAAGACGACGCTACAGACCGTGGCGCCAATACTTCCATAGGCACGGGTGGCGCTCGGGGTGACTTCAAGGCCTTTTGCGACGCCCACACCGACGCCCAGCTGTTCGCCTTTTCCGGGGCCACCGCGGAGCACGCCCCGCGGGAGCTCGCCGCCGACCTGAGTGCGGCCGGGTAACGCCGGCTCGCCCCCTGCACCGCTAGGGCCCGGCCGAACGGCCCCTGGACACACCAGCCGACTACAAACTCAGCAGATCTGGCCAGCACACGCTCTATCGTGCCACCGGCCGGGCGGGACGGCGATCCGATTGTGCGCAGTGCCGGTGCCCCGCGGGGCCCAAAAGACTCAGCTGAACGCATATCCCTTCGTAGGCCGACCGAAGACCGGCTAACGACAGCGCTAGACAAAGGGGAGACAGCACCACGTGGCCATCGCACTACCGCAAGAGAGGCGCGTCGTCTATGACGACTTCGAGGCCGGTCAGCTGGCCGTGGAGCTGGACGACAAGGAGCCGCCGGAGATCCTGGCCTGGGCGCTGGAGACGTTCGGCCGGCGGGTGTCCATCTGCACCAGCTTCCAGGCCGACGGCATGGCCATCCTGGACATGGCCTGGCGCATCGACCCGCAGGTGCGGGTCTTCACCGTGGACACCGGCCGGCTGCCCCAGGAGACCTATACCTATGTCGACGAGGTGCGCCAGCGCTACAACGTCCCCATCGACGTCTATCTCCCGGACACGCGAGAGGTAGAGGTGATGGTCAAGCGCCACGGCGTGAACCTCTTCTACCAGGCTGTGCCCCTGCGTCTGACCTGCTGCGACGTGCGCAAGGTGCGCCCCCTACGGCGCGCCCTGGCCGACCTGGACGCCTGGATCACCGGGCTGCGTCGCGATCAGTGGGCCAGCCGGGCCAACATCCGCAAGGTAGAGATCGACCACGACCACGGCGGGCTGATGAAGATCAACCCGCTGGCGGACTGGACGGAGGAGGAGGTGCAGGACTACTTGCGGGAGCACGACGTCCCCTTGCATCCCCTCTATGCCCAGGGCTATCCCACTATCTCCTGCGCCCCCTGCACCCGTCCCGTGGCGCCCGGCGCGGATGCCCGCAGCGGTCGCTGGTGGTGGGAGATCAACGCCCCCAAGGAGTGCGGCATGCATTGCTCCTTGGAAACGGGGGGCTTCGAGCACGAGCTGGAGGCCATCATCGGCGAGGCCCACGGCGAGCAGTGAACGGGGGTGAGGGGCGATGTCGATTCAACTGACGCCTGAGCTGCAGGAGCTGCTGCGGGAGGAGCTGGCCGCCTTTGGCGCTGCCCTGCCGCAAGGGGAGGTGCCCCCGGGACATGCCACGCTGCGTGCCGCCGTCGACGCGGGGGAGCTGCCGGACGCGGTGCTCGAGCCCCTGGGGGCCTTGCTGGAAGTGGGTCTGCAGACGGGCCACATCCGCAAGCTCCACCGCGCCTCCGGAGAGCAGGCCCTACTCCGCCTCTTCGGACAGACCCCCGCCGGGCAGGCCCAGGCCACGGCCACGGCGGAGGTCAATGCCGCCTTGGGGCGGCTGGATGGACAAGCGATCGAGTCCCTACGGGTGATCACCCGAATCCCCGGGACGCACCTGCTGGCTATCGGCACCGACGCCTGCGAGATCACGTTGCGCTTCTCCCCGGACGGGGTGGCCGTGGAGAGCGTCGCCGTCGGCGTGTAGCGACCCCACAGGGCGGGAGCCACAGCCCCAACGGGGGAGCCACAGCCCTAACGGGGAGCGGTAGCACGAGGCAGGGAAAGTTCACCAGGCGAGGAGATGAGCACGATGTTCGATCCACTGGTCGGGCGCGCTTTGCGCTTCCTGTGCGCCGGCTGCACCCTCCGCGCCCGCCTGGCTGGGGACGCGGAGGCGCCGGAACAGCTGGCCGCGGCCGTCGCCGAGCGCCTGCAGGCGGACGCCCTGCCGGCCTATGCCTGGCTCGACGTGGGGCTGTGGGGGCCGGCGGTGCACCGCTCGGCCGCCGAGGTGGCGCTGCGGGTGCACGCAGTGGCGGTGACGGGCGACGAGGTCAACGTTTGACGGACGACGGCCCCTGAGCCGGTCAGTCGAGCTCGCCCTTGACCCGCCGCAGGGTCTCCACGTGAGCGGCGGGAAATGCCAGGCTGGCGCCCATGGTATTCACGTTGACGTGCGTCGCCCCCAGGCCGCGCCAGGTGTCCAGATCTTGCCGCCAGCGGTCGGGCCCGCCGTCCTGCACGCGGATGCCCCCTTCTAGCCCGATCTGGGCCGGGTCACGACCCGCCTCCCGTGCCGCCTGGCGCACCTTTTCCAGGTCCTCGGCCAGTCCTTGACGCGGCCCGCCGACCAGCACCCACCCGTCCGCCACCCGGCCGATGCGACGCAGCACCGGCTCGGCATAGCCCCCCATCCAGACGGGGATGGGGCGCTGCACAGGGAGGGGGTTGATCCCGGCATCGCTGATGTGGTGCCAGCGTCCATGGAAGGTGACCAGTGGCTGCGTCCACAGGGACCGCAGGACGGCCACCTGCTCGGCGATGCGGGCCCCCCGGTTGTCGAACTGCTCGCCCAGGGCCTCGTACTCCACCTGGTTCCACCCGATCCCCACGCCCAGGCGCAGCCGTCCGGCACTCAATAGGTCAACCACGGCCGCTTGCTTGGCGACCAGCGCCGTCTGGCGCTGGGGGAGGACGATCACCCCGGTGGCAAGGCCGATCCGGCGGGTCACCCCACTCAAGAAGGCGAACAGCGATAAGGGCTCGTAGAATGTGTCCGCCGCGCTGTAGGGCCAGCGCCCCCCCTGGCGCTCCGGTGTCGCCGTATTTGCGCCCAGGACGTGGTCATAGGCCAGGAGGTGCGTGTAGCCCAGCTCTTCCACGGCCTGGGCGTACTCGCGGATAGCCCCCACGTCCGTGCCGCTCTCTGTCTGCGGAAACACCGCCCCAATCTGCATCGCCACCTCACTTCATCGGGGGCGCACGCTCAGCCCGCGCCCGACACCGAGCGAGTCACCGGCTCTTTCACTCGCCCTCTCAGTCCGGTGGAGAGCGTAGCGCACCGGGAAGCGGCGACGCACGACCGTGCGCCGTCCGCCCGGCGGAGACCCTATCATCATCCAGCGGGCCCACCGGCATTACTCGCCCGGCGGGCACCGTGCGCAGCCGGGAATCGGGTAGCAAGGGGTTCGACGGACGGACCGGGGAACAGAACGAGAGGCGGAGAACGGTGGGCAGCGAATCGGGACTGGGTGCTGCCGGGGCCCGGCCGCTGCGAGTAGACGGTGTGCCGCGGGGGGCACGCAGCGTGATCGGGGGAGAAGGAAGAGGGGCATGCGACCGCGTGGCGAGCGGAAGATCGTGGCCATGGCCGCCGGGGCGTTCGACCTCCTGGAGGCCAAGACCGCCGTCGGCGTTATCCGGTACGGACGCGACCGCGTGGTCGCCGTCGTCGACCACACGGCAGCCGGTAAGACGGCCGCCGAGGTGGTGGGCGTGGGGGATGGCATCCCCGTGGTGGTGGATGTCGCCGCAGCCCTGCGATGCGCGCCGGACGCGAACACCCTCCTGCTGGGCACCGCCCCCCGCGGGGGCGCATTGCCAGAATCCTGGCGCTCTCAGATCATCACGGCCATGGGGGCGGGCCTGGACGTGATGAGTGGCCTCCACTATTTCCTGGCCGATGACCCCCAGCTGGGACCGGCGGCACGCAGCGCCGGGGTGGAGATCTGGGACGTGCGCCGCCCCCCGCAGACGCACCGCGTGGCAGATACCCGGGCCCAGGCCCTGCCGGCGACCGTCATCCTCACCGTGGGATCGGACTGCAACGTGGGCAAGATGTCCACGTCTCTGGAGCTGGAGGCCGAGGCCCGCCGCCGGGGGCGCAAGGCCGCCTTCGTCCCCACCGGCCAGACCGGCATCATCATCGCCGGCTGGGGCGTGGCCATCGACGAGGTGATCTCTGATTTCACCGCCGGGGCGGCCGAGGACCTGGTGATGGAGGCCGCCCGGGACTGCGCCCACCCGGGCGACATGATCGTCGTGGAAGGGCAAGGCTCGCTTGTCCACCCCGGCTACTCCGGGGTGACCCTGTCCCTGATCCACGGCTCTGCCCCGGACGCCCTGATCCTTTGCCACCAGGCAACACGCCGGGAGATCCGGCGCTATAGCGTCCCCATCCCCAGCCTCCGCCACCTGATCCGATTGCACGAAGACATCACTGCACCGGTCAAGCCGGCTCGGGTGCTTGGCGTTGCCCTCAACACCTTCGGGCTGGACGGGGCCGCCGCGGAGGAGGCGGTGGATCGGGCGGCGCAGGAGACCGGCCTCCCCGCCACCGACCCCGTCCGCTTTGGCGTGGCCACGCTGATGGACGCGGTAGATAGGTTTATACAAGACACGCCACCTAAAGGAGCGCAGTGATGGCCGCGCCAACCACCGCCTCAAGCACCGTCCCGTCCGAGGTCATGGACTACGAGCGCACGTACGCCGAGACGCGCCCCGGCTCCCAACGCCTCTACGAAGAAGCCACGGGGGTCTTCCCTAGCGGCGTGACCCACGACAACCGCTACCTGCAGCCCTTCCCGGTGTACTGCAACCGGGCCGCCGGGGCCTACAAGTGGGACGTTGACGGACACCGGTATATCGACTACCTGGTGGGGCACGGCGCCCTGCTCCTGGGCCACTCGCACCCGGACGTCGTGCGGGCGCTGGCAGAGCAGCTCCCGCGAGGCACCCACTATGGGGCCTCCCACGAACTGGAGATTCGGTGGGGGCAGCTGGTTCAGCGCCTGATCCCCTCGGCCGGACGGGTGAAGTTCGTCGCCTCGGGCACCGAGGCCACCCACCTGGCGGTGCGACTGGCCCGCTCCTTTACCGGCAAGGATGTGATCGTCAAGTTCGAGGGGCACTTCCACGGCTGGCACGACTCTATGACGGCGGCCGTCGAGCCCCCTTATGACGTCCCTTCCTCAAGTGGCGTCCCCAGCAACGTCCTAGCCACGATGCGTGTCCTGCCCGCCGACCTGGAGCGAGTGCAGCAGGCCCTGGAGCCGGGGGACGTCGCCGCCGTGATCGTGGAGCCGACCGGGGCCTCCTGGGGCTCTATGCCCCTGGAGCAGTCCTTCCTGCACGGCCTGCGCCGGCTGACGCAGGAACGAGGTGTGCTCCTGATCTTCGACGAGGTGATCACCGGCTTCCGCTGCGCCCCCGGCGGTGTCCAGGGTGCCTTCGGCATCACCCCGGACCTGACCACCCTGGCCAAGGTGCTGGCCGGCGGTCTTCCCGGTGGGGCGGTCACGGGGCGGGTGGATGTCATGGACATCCTGCGCTTTGGCGACGAGCCGGGCTGGAACCGGGGCGGGCGCATCGCCCACCCCGGCACCTTTAATGCCAATCCCCTCTCCGCCGTCGCCGGGATCGCCTGCCTGGAGATCGTCGCCAAGGGGGAGGTGCACCCTTACGTCAATCGCCTGGCCGAACGGCTCCGCGCCGGCTGTAACGCCGCCGGGGCGCGGTACGGTCTGCAGGGCTGCGCCTATGGCACCTTTTCCATGGTGCACCTTACCCTCGACCGTACCCTGCTCCAGGCCCAGGGTGGCCCGCGCTACGTGAAGTCCAAGGACGGCCGCATTGCCAAGCTGCGCAAGGCCATGCTGGTACAGGGAGTGGACTTGATGGGCGCCGGGGGCATGCTCTCCCTGGCCCATACCGACGAAGACGTCGATTTGACGATCGAGGCCTTTGCCAACGCCCTGGCCGCCCTGGATGCGGAGGGCGTCCTGTAGGAGGGCTCAGGCGTGCACCGGCGCGTGCAACGGCTCGGTACCCGGTGCCATCGTAGGTGGTGTGGTCGCCCTGGGCGGGACGAGCGACATGACTGCAACATAGCCGGCGGCCGGCTACTGCCCCCGGGCCGCCTGGCCCAGGGCCAGGGAGCGCTCGTAGGCGGCCACGATCCCGCCGGCAATGGCGCCGCGCAGGCCGGCCCGCTCCATGGCGTACAGGCCGGCCGCCGTCGTGCCCCCCGGGGTGGTGACCAGGTTGCGTAGCTCCGCCGGGTGCTTGCCCGTCTGCCGGGCCAGCTCGACCGATCCGCTCATCGTCTGCAGCACCAGCTCTCGGGCCCATTCCGGCCGCAGGCCGATCTGCACCCCGGCGTCGATCATCGCCTCCACCATCAGCATCACCCAGGCCGGCCCGCTGCCGGAGACGGCGGTGACCATATCCAGGTAGCGCTCGCGGTCGACCTCGAACTCCCTCCCAAAACTGCGCAGCACGGCCCGCACCACGCCCTTCTGTGCCGGCGTCATTTCTGGGGTGGCGACCCAGGCAGAGATGCTCTGTCCCACCTGAGCCGGGGCATTGGGCATCACCCGAACGACGGCCGGGTGGCGCAGACCCTCCGCCAGCGTCTCCAGGGTCACCCCGGCGGCGATTGAGATCACCAGTTGCGCCGGTCCCAGGCTTCCACGCAGGTTCTCTAGCACGGCCGGCATCACCTGGGGCGTCACCGCCAGGAGAACGGCGTCGGCCCCCTCCACGGCGGCGGCGCTATCCGTGGCCGTAACCACCCCCAGGCGCGCCGCTAGATCGGCACGGGTGGCCTCCACCGGCTCGCAGACGACGATCTGCCGCGGTGGGAGGAGGCCGGCCTCGATTACTCGCCGGACGATCGGGGCGCCCATCTTGCCGCCCCCGATGACGGCCAGCTTGCGCAGCCCGCATGCCGTGCCGACGTGTGACTCAGTCATGGCCTGCTCCTCGCGCCGGTATTCTATACGTCCTCACCACTCCCCCCACTCCGGATGTCGCGCGATGCCGGCAAGGACGGGGCTCAACGGGTGCCCTGCGGGGAGGCGGGTGGGGCGCCCGGCAGGCGTGACCCAGACCAGCTCCGTCTTGCCCACGGTCAGGGGCGCGGCCCCCGGCCCGGCGTCGAGTTCAGCAGCGTCGTACAGGCGGTAGCCGAACGTGAGCCGCGCCCCGGCGGCGCCCACCAGGGCCAGCCGCAGGGCCAGGAGCTGATCGAAGCGCGCCGGGCGGTGATACTGCACCGAGACCTGGCGCACGGCGTGCAGGTAGCCGGAGCCCTCCACCGTGGCGAAGGGGAAGCCCAGCGTCCGAATCCACTCCACGCGGGCGGCCTCAAACCAGACAAGGTAGGCGGCGTGGTGGGCCACGCCCATGGCATCCGTCTCGGCGTAGCGCACCCGAAAACGGTGCTCGAAGATCATCAGGACACTGTACAAACCGAGGCCGGAGAAACTGTACATGCAGGGGCATGGTAGGGTTGTTGCACCATGGTCGTCGTCCCCGGCAAGCCTGCGCCCCTCGGCTCCGCCTCTGGGGCAGCCCCGCAGCCGGTGGCGCCGGGAGAGTCGACCGCGCCGGAAATCCCGGTAGAGACCGAAGCGAAGCTCCTGGCCTCCCAGCGAGCCTTCCGGGCCCTGGCGGCGCAGGAGGTGCTGGGAGAGTCCCCAGAGGGGGACTCTCCTGAGGGGATCTGGCGCGTCGTCGAGCGGCGCGATGTGACGCTACGCGACACCTACTGGGACACGCCTGACCGGCGCCTGGCCCAGGCGCAGTGTACCCTGCGCGTCCGCGAGCAGGGGAAGGATCTGCCGGCTGAGCTGACCCTCAAAGGGCCACTACCCCGCCGGGCGCCGGCGCCCGGCGCACTGGGCTGGAGCCGCACCGAGCTGACGGTGGCGGGCCCCGCCGGCTCGGGCCCCCTAGACTGGGCCCGCCTCCCGGGCGCCGGGCCGGTAGTGGCCGCCTTGCGGCACCTGGGGATCGAGGTAGGAGGGCCTGACCACCACGGGCAGGGCCCGGAGGGGGCGGGACTGCGTCCAGACGTCGTCCTGCTCAACCCCCGACGTGAGCTGGTGCTGGAGAAGGACGGGCAGCAGTGTGTCTTATCTCTTGACGAGGTGCGCATCGAGGGGCAGCCATACCGCCGTCGCTACGTGGAGATCGAGCTGAAGCGGGGCACGGCGGGGGCCCTTGACCGCCTCGCCGGCGCCCTGGCCACCCGCTACCGGCTGCGTCCCAGTCGCCAAGGGAAAGTGCAGGCGGCGCGTGCCTGGCTCGCCCGGCGCCGGGCGTCTACCATTGGCTGACGCGGGGCTGGGAAATCCCGGGCCACGCGCCTAAAGGGGTAAGGGGAGCGAATGGCTGATCGAGTGGCCGTGACCGGTGGAGCCGGATGGATCGGTAGCTGGGTGGTACGCGAGCTCAAGGAGCACGACTATGACGTGGTGGTGCTCGACCGCACCCCGCCCCCGGATGAGACCAACCGTCGCGGCGTGCAGCCCCGCGTCCCCGGCGTACGCTACCGCATAGGGGACCACGAGCGCCTGGCCGACGTCCTAGAGGTGTTCCACGGCTGCGACCTCGCCGTTCACCTCTCGGCCATCCCTTCTCCGGGGACGTATCCCAATCCCACGGTGTTCCAGACCAACGTGATGGGGACGTTCAACGCCTGCGAGGCCGCTGCCATGGCCGGGCTGCGGGCCTTGGCCATGGCCAGCAGCATCAACACCCTTGGCTTTGGCTACCGGACGCACGACTTTCCCCCGCAGTTCATGCCGGTGGACGAGACTCACCCCAACATCCCCCAGGATCCCTACGGGCTCTCCAAGCTGGTGGGGGAAGAGATCGCCGCGGCCATCCATCGGCGCACGGCAGAGGGGCTGCGTGTCGTCTCGATCCGCCCTGCCGGAGTCGTCCGGCCCTGGCAGTACGCCGGCCAGGCAGAGCGCTTCCGCCAGAATCCCACCGCCGGCGGACGCAGCATTTTCTCCTACACCGATCCTCGCGACCTGGCCGTGCTGTTTCGGCTGGCGATCGAGAGCCGCAACCCGGAGGCGGCCTGCACCGCCATGTACGCCGTGCAGGACGACTCCTGGACTGATCGCCCGGTGCGGGAGGTGATGCCCCTGGCATTCCCCGGTACCGAAGGGCTGCCCGGGTTAGACAAGCTCGACGGGACACAATCCGGCGTCTCCAACGCCCTGGCGCGGCGACTCCTGGGCTGGAACCCTCAGCGCTCCTGGCGCAACCCGGCCGATCATCTCCCGGCCCCCTAAGACGGCGGACCTGAGACCTCGGACTTACCGTTTTCGAATTTACCCCCGCGTGAGCGGGCACCACACCTTGCTCTCATATTTTCCTGGGCCAGCTGCTCGACGATTTACCCCCGCGTGAGCCGGCGCCACTCCCGCCCGACGACCCTGATGGCGCCGGGGCGGGCCTCGAGACGTAGCGGGCCATCAGAGGCGGTAAAGTGCCAGTACGGCGCCCCACTGTCCGGCGGCCGGACGATCTCCTTGGTGGCTGATCTGGCCGGCATGCTCCCGGCGCGGGGCTCTCCCTGCACCACTACCACCTCAGGGCGAACGTCTCCCACCAGGCGAGCCACTGCCGGATCGTAGGCAGTGCGTTCGGTGAGGAGCAAGACGGTGCTTTGCCTGGGACGGGCGGCGCCGGGCAGCGCCGCCCAGCGGTCTGCTGGGCCACCGGCTGTCTCTGCTCCTGGCCGGCCGTCTCCGGGGATGAGGACGGTGAAGTCTCCCCAACACAAACGCCAGGCGGGGAGGTAAGCACGGTTTGTGTCCCCGGCGGCTCGGCCCTCGGTGACTGCCCCCAGCGGCCCTGCGGGCGTCCCCGGCGGCGGCGATACGTCCAGGACTTCCAGGCGCACGGCGGCTCCCACGGCAAAGGCGCTGCCGGGGGCTACCCGCAGGCGAGGGACGCCGCGCCGCCGGGCGGTCTCCAGCACCTGGCGGTAGGACGCCGAGGGCTCCCCCGACGGATAACCAGGAGCGGCGTCCATCAGGACGCCAACCCGGTAGCGCTCCAGCACCCGCGGCAACCCCAGGAGCGAGGCTTCCCCAGGGTCGGCCAGCACCAGGGTGTCCACCGTGCGATCCCACGGGCGCAGCTGCTCGCCGAGGAGGCTGGTGGCGCTGCCGGCGCCCGGTCCACCGTTCACCAGCACGCGGGCGCCGTCCGGGGCTCGTAGCAGGGCCAGCGTGCCGTCGGCGACCGCCGGGACGGAGAAGAGCAGCGTGGGGCGGGCCGCCAGGGCCGCTCCCGGATCAACCATCTGCCAGCCGACGACGGCCAGGGCCAGGAGAACACCCAACAGGGCCACGGGCAGGGACGCGCCACCCGCCGGCACCCCGGCGACCGATTGGGGCAGCGGCTGGGGCGTCGCGGCTCCGGAGGCGGCCAGCCCACCTGCCTGGTCGCCGCGCTGCGCTCGCCACTGGAGGGCGGCGCACAGCCCTGCCAGGGCGGCCAGGTATGCCCCCGTCAGCAGTGGGCTCCACGGGGGTAGCGTCCGCTCGGCCCCAGGGAGGGCGGCCGCCCCCTCCACGATGCGGATCAGGGCCGTGGCCGGCACCCACGTCAGCGCGGCGAGGAGGGGAGCGGTCGGAGGAAGAACGGCATCGGCCAGAACGGCCCCGGCCCCCAGGACCATGATCGGGGGCACCAGGGGCAGGGCCAGGACGTTGGCCAGCGGGGCGACGAGGGAGATGCGTCCGAACGTCCCGGCCAGCACCGGCAAGACCGCCACCTGGGCGGCCACGCTCCCGGCCAGACCGTCGCGCACGAGCGGGGGTAGCCGGCCCAGCGCGGCGCTGATGGTCGGGGCGAGCCAGATGAGGCCTGCCGTCCCCAGGAAGCTGAGCTGCCAGCCCACGTCGTGGACGAGCCCCGGGTGCAGGGCGGCGAGAAAGGCCCCTCCCCACAGGAGTAGACCGCCGGCGGCCCCCTGTCGTCCGAACGCCTGCCCGACGAGCGCCAGCTGCGCCATGGCCGCCGCGCGGAGCACGCTCCCCGATGGACCTACCAGGAGGACGAAGGCCCACAGCGTGCCCGATGCCAGGAGCACGACCGGGAGGCGTCCTCGCCGGCGGGCGCGCCCGCCGGCCACAGCCAGGGCCAGTCCGACCACCAGGCTGACGTTGTACCCCGAGACGGCGATCAAGTGGCTCGTCCCCGAGCGGCTGAGCTGCTCCTGGAGCGTCGCCGGGAGCGTCGTCCGGCGCCCAATCAAGATGCCCTGCACCAGGGCGGCCTGCGGCTCCGGGAGCAGGGCTTCGATCCCGCTGGCCAGGCGGTCACGCAGGGCGAAGAGGGTGTTGCGCCAGGGGGCCTCTCCCTGAGCCTGGCCTAACCGTGCCACGCGCGGAAATGCCACGACGGCGACGATGCCCTGTCTGCGTAAGTAGGCGCCGTAGGACAGGCCGGCACCCGCCTCCGGCGTCTCCACCTTTCCTCGCAGCTCCAGGATCTCCCCATAGTGCAGCGGGGGAACCGGTCGTGCGGTCACCTGGGCGTAGCCGGAGGCGGGCCACCACTCCCCCTCGCGCGAGCGCACGGCGTCTACCCGCAGCCGCAGGCGCTGCGCCCGCTCACGTGGCACGGGCTGGTCGACCACCACGCCCCGCAGGGCGGCCACCTGGCCCTCGCCCACCTGACGCGCCAGGGCCGTTCCTGGAGGGGGCCCGCCGGCCGTTGTGGGATGGAGCAAGGCCAGGGCAACGGCGAGTAGCGCCAGCCCCCCGGCGACGTGCGCTGGTCGTCGGGCCACAACCAAGGCGGCGCCTCCAAGGGCGCAGGGAGCGGCGGCGACCCACCAGGGAGCGCCGGCGGAGGCAGCCGGCGCCAGCCCCCACAATGTGCCCAGGAAGGCCAGCGGCGCCAGGAGGATCACATGACCCCCTTACTCGAACGCCAGGCGCTCGGCGGCCCGGCGCAGGAGCGTGTCCGAGATCCCGGCGGCGCGGAGCTGCTCCAGGGATCGAATTGGCCCGTTGGTCGAGCGGTACTCCACGATGCGCCGCGCCGTCACCTCGCCGATCCCGGGGAGCTCTTCAAGCTCCGCGGCCGAGGCCGTGTTGACGTTTACCTTCTGCCCCTGATGGGCGGTATCTTGCGACGCCCGCCCGGCGCCCGCACTCCCCGGGACGGGCCCGCCGGGAGCTGCGGGGGTGGCGCCGCCCCGCGGCGGGCCGCTCGACGACCCCACTATCGCCTGCTCGCCCCGCGCCGCGCCGGCGCCGTCTGCGGCGCCGGCCGTCGTACCGGAGCTCGGCCCACCCAGGGCCGGGATGTCGATACGCTGCTCGTCGCGCACGCGCTGGGCCAGGTTCACCCGCCCGGCGTCGGCCGCCGCCGTGAAGCCCCCGGCGGCTTGCACCGCGTTCTCCACGCGATCCCCCTGAGCGAGGCGGTAGACCCCCGGGTGCGCCACCTCTCCAGCCACCTGCACCCAGATCTCTGCCCCCGAGGCCGGCACCAGGGGCTGAAGGGTCACCGGCGCCGGGTCACGTCCCCGCCAGACCTGCCAGCCAAAGAGGGCGAAGCAAAGGGCCAGCAGCGCCCCGCCGGCGTACAGGCGCAGGCGGTGCCACTCTCCGCTCAGGGCTGGTGGGCTCGCGCCGGGGGGGACAGCGGGGGTGTCCTTGGCCCCGGCCGGCGGCGCTCCCGCCGGAGCGCCGTGGGTCACGATCGTCGCCCCGGCCAGGAGCGCGTCCAGCGCCTGGGGCGTGAGCCCGCGGCGCCGCGGGGGGGCGGCCGTGGGCCGGGAGGGCAGCGCAGAGGGATCGGTCGAGCCCATGACTCCCCGTCTCCCCGCGAGCGGGCTGCCCATCCGCACCCGCGGGCTGCCTTCTGTCAAGGCAAGGGCACTCTACCACAGTTGGCGCCCAATGTTCAGCCCGTACGTTGGCCGGGAGTCAGTCCCGAGCCGTTCAGGGGCGGCCGGGCCAGCAACCTGCCTGAGCGCGGAGATCGGGCCCTGGCAGGCAATCAGTCCTGAGCCGCTCAGGCCTCTGCCCGGCACCGCAACACGACCACGGTGAGGTCGTCCGGCGGCGGGCGCGAGAGGTCGGCCAGCTCCACGAGCCGGTCGACCATCTCCGCGGCGCTCCCCGCGTCCGCCAGGCGTGAGGCGATTGCCTGGACGTCCAGCGTCAGGTCCGGACGGGCGTCGACCAGCCCGTCGCTGTAGACCACCAGGGCGTCACCCACCCCGAGGGTGATGGAGGCCTGGTGGTAGGTCTCGCCACGCAAGACACCCAGGGGTAGGCCCCCCGCCTCCAAGCACTGTGGCCGGCCGCCGGCGCGCCGCACAAAGGCGTGTCCATGTCCGGCGTCGACGTAGGCCAGGGATCGGGCGGCTACGTCGAGCTGGGCGTGGAAGAGCGTCACGAAGCTCCCGGATCGCTCCAGGTCGTCCTCCAGGGCCGTGGCGGCCAGGTCCACGGCGGGGGCCGGGAGCTGGTGGCGCGCGGCCGCGCGGACGGCGGCGCGGACGGTGGCCATCAGTAGGGCCGCCGGCATGCCCTTGCCCATGACATCGGCGACGGTCAACGTGAGGACGCCTGAAGCCGGCTCCTGCCAGCAGTAGTAGTCGCCCCCTACCTCTCGTGCCGGCAC
The DNA here is from genome assembly GCA_030447525.1 of Chloroflexota bacterium. Lineage (GTDB taxonomy): Bacteria > Chloroflexota > UBA11872 > UBA12225 > UBA12225 > JAUJOR01. Next base: position 72,169 of record JAUJOR010000002.1, read on the forward strand.
ACACCGCGCCGCCGGCTCGAAGCCCGGTAGGAGCGGGGCGTCTCGGGGGAGCAGCTCCGCCTGCACCCGCCCGGCGCGTGCTAGCTCCGCCTCCAGCTGGCGGCGCTTCTCGTCTAGCTGGCGATACAGACGCGTCTGCTCGTCCTGAAGGAGCTTGAGACGGACGTGGGTGCGAATGCGGGCCAGGAGCTCGGCCGGCCGGAATGGCTTGGTAACGTAGTCTGAGGCCCCCGCCTCCAGGCCGGTGACCACCTGGTCAAGGTCGTCCAGCGCCGAGCAGAAGATGACCGGGATGTCTGCCGTCGCCGGCAGCGCCTTGAGGCGCCGGCAGGTCTCGATGCCATCGATGCCCGGCATGGTGATGTCCAGCAAGACCAGGTCGGGTACCTCGGCCGTGGCGACGGCTAATCCGTCCTCGCCACAGGCAGCTTCAACAACGCGGAACCCCACCTGTCCCAGGAGATCGGCGGCGATCCGTCGATACATCCGCGTATCGTCCACCACCAGGATCAGTGGTGTCAGCCGGTCACTCATGGCCCGCCTGCCGGCGCCGATTCCTGGGCACCGGGGACGGCGGCCCCAGCCAGGAGCTGCCGCGCCGTCTCCGCCAGCCGCTCCCGGTCGGACGATCCTTTGCGGATGTAGGCCTGGATGCCGATCTCGGCCCCGCGCCGGCGGTGCTCCGGGTTGTCGTCGCTGCTCATGAGGATGATGGGCAGGTTACGACCGGCGGGTGAGGCGCGCAGCGCAGCCGCCAGGTCCAGGCCAGGCAAGCCGTGGTTCTGCGTACTGGCAACCAGCAGCTCGTACGGCTGGGCCTGGGCCTGGGCGAGGGCCTGCTGGCCGTCGGCTACCGCGTCCACTTGGAAGCCGGCATCGGACAGCACCATCGTCGCCAGGAGACGTACCGTCGGCGAGTCCTCCACCTGGAGGGCGCGCGGTGATGGCCGGGCCACGGGAGGGGGCGGCGTGGGCCGGCCCGTGGCGCGCTGTCGCAAGGCGTCTACCAGCTCGGCCGAGGCGGCGCCGGCGCGGACATCGCCCGGTGTTGCCCGCTCCACCATGTCCTGTAGGGCATCCAGGCTACGGAACAGGAGGTCAGCCGTCGCCCGGTCCAGCGGAACGCGAGTGTCGCGCAGGTAGGCCAGCACGTCTTCCATGGCGTGGGACAGCTCCCGTACAGACGCCAGCCCCAGCATGGCGGCCGCGCTCTTGATCGTGTGGGCCGAGAGGAACATGCGGCGGATGGGCACCGCGTCGGACGGCTGGCGTTCCAGCGAAAGGAGCTCGGCCCCCAGGAGGCGCAGGTGGTCTGCCGCCTCGACGCGAAACTCGTCGACGAACGCCGCGGGATCAAAGGTCATCGGCTGCCTCGCTCATTCTGGCTGGCCCGCTGGGCCAGCTCAACCAGTAAGGGGGTGATCTTCGCCGGCGGCAGGACATAGTCCACCACCCCGGCATCGATGGCGGCTGCCGGCATGCCAAAGACGGCCGAGCTGGCCTCGTCCTGGGAGATGGTCGTCGCGCCGGCCCGCTTCAAGTCGCCTAGCCCGGCCACACCGTCCTCGGCCATGCCACTGAGCACGACGCCGATGGCGGCCGCGCCGTACACCCGGGCCACCGATTGGAAGAGCACGGTGGCCGACGGCCGGTGCCCCGAGAGGGGCGGAGCGCCGCTCAAGGCCAGCGCCCGGCCGTTGACCACCAGATGGTGACCGGAGGGGGCGATGTGAATGCCTAGCGCATCCAGGCGCCGGCCGGCCACCGCCAGCTGCAGGGGCACGGGGCACTGGGGCTTGAGCCAGTCCACCATGGCGCCGACAAAGCCTGGTGCGATGTGTTGTACCACCAGGATCGGGAGCGCGAAGTCGGCCGGCAGCAGGGCCAGCATCTCCAGGAGGGCCTGAGGGCCACCGGTGGACGCCCCGATGGCCACGATCTCCGGCACACGCATCCCCCGCGGCGCCTCGTGCGGCGTTCCTGGCGGCGCCATCGGCCCTGGCAGCCCTTCCGCTGACAGCCGCCGAATCACCTTCAGCCCGGCCATGCCCTTGATCGTCCGGAGCAGCTCTCGGGCTCCCGCCGCCCCGGCCGGACCGGCCGCCGGCTTGGCCACCAGGGCCAGGGCCCCGGCCCGGAATGCCTCCACCGCCAGACGTCGGTCTTCGCGCGAGACGCTCGCCGTGACGATGACGATCGGCGTCGGCGTCTCCTGCATGATGCGGCGGGTGGCTTCCAGCCCGTCCATTACCGGCATGCGCAGGTCCATGGTGATCACGTCTGGCTTGAGGCTCGCGGCTGCGCCAACGCTGTCCGCCCCGTTGCCCGCCCAGCCCACCACTTCCAGGCCGGGATCGCCTTTCAAGAGGGCCATGAGCATCCCCCGCTGCACCGCCGAGTCCTCGACCACCAGCACGCGCAACGCCTTCGCCGCGCGGGGGGCCTGGCGGTGCTCTCGGTCGGTAATGGTCATAACAGCCGTCCAATCGTTTCCAGGAGCTGTGTCTGATCGAAGCGGCCCTTGACAATGTAGGCGTCGGCGCCGGCGGCAACGCCCCGTTCGCGGTGTTCCCGGGCATCGAGCGAGGTCACCAGCACCACTGGGATTTGCCGCAGCGCGGCGTCGCGCCGGATCTCTGCCGTGAGACCAAAGCCGTCCAGACCCGGCATGTTGACGTCAGAGACCACCAGATCGATAGGGCCGCCGCGGAGCACGGCCAGGGCCTCTAGCCCGTCGGCGGCCCCCGTCACCTCGTAGCCGGCGGCTTCCAAGATGCTCCGCTCCAGCGTGCGGGTGGTCAACGAGTCGTCCACCACCAACAGGCGGGGGCGAACCGGCTCGGGCTGGGCCGCCGTCATGGCCACCACGCCTGAGGCGTGCTGGAGGCGCGTCGCCGTCTTCAGCAGATCAGACGGGTTCAGGATTGGCACTACCTGGCCTGAGCCGAGGACGGTGGCCCCCGCCACGTTGCCCACGCGGCGCAACGGCCAACTCAAGCGCTTGACCACGATCTCCTGCTCTCCCACCAGCCGGTCGGCCAGCAACGCGACGCGGCGCTCCCCCTGGCGCAGGACGAAGAACGGCCGCCAGCCGCCCCTCCCTGCTCCCTTGCTGCCGGCCGTTGGGTGCTCGAGGAGTGCGCCCAGCTCCACGACCGGCACCGGGTGACCGCCGATCTCCACCGCGACGCGCCCTTCCAGACGCACCAGCTGCCGCTCCTGCACGCGGGCGGTGCGCTCCACCATCGCCGAGGGGACGGCGAAGAGCTGCCCGGTCTGCTCCACCAGGATGGCCCGGCTGGTGGCGAGCGTGAGCGGCACGGTGAGCGCCAGGCGGGTGCCCTGCCCGGGCACGCTGCTCACCGCCACCTGGCCGCTGAGCCGCTCCAGGTGCTCGCGCACCACGTCCATGCCGACGCCACGCCCGGAAGTGTCGGTGACCGTGACGCTGGTGGAAAAGCCCGGCCGAAAGATCAGCTCCAGGGCGGCGCGGTCGTCCAGCCCGGATGCCTGCTCCTCCGAGAGGAGCCCTTTCTTGACGGCGCTCTGGCGCAGATGGGAAGGATCGATCCCTGCGCCGTCGTCGGTCAGCTCGATCTCCACGGTGCTGCCGCGCTGGGTGGCCGCGAGGCGGATCGTCCCGGCAGGAGGCTTGCCCAGGGCGGCGCGTCTCTCCGGCAGCTCAATGCCATGGTCGGCGGCATTGCGGAGCATGTGCACCAGCGGGTCGCGGAGCTGCTCCAGGATCTTGCGGTCGATCTCCGTCTCCCCCCCCGTGAGCACCAGCTGCGCCTCCTTTCCGCTCTCGCGCGTCAGGTCGCGGACCATGCGCTCGAAAGGGGCGAAGATCGTCGCCACCGGGAGCAGGCGCACCCCCATCACGGCGTCCTCGATGGCGCGCGTGACAAGTCCCAGTTGGGCGCTGTCGTGGCGCAGCTCCACCGCCAGCGCTTCGATCTGGTCGAGCACCGTCTGCGTGCGCCGCTCGGCTCGCTCCACGAAGCGCAGGAGCCCGTCCAGCTCGCGGCGCAGCGTGCCGCCGGTCTGAGCTTCCGTGCCCACCGGCCCGCCGGCCGCACGGCGCACCCCGGCGCGCAGCCCGCGCGAGCCCCGCCACTCGCGGCGCCACTGGGCCACATCCTGCCGCAGCTCACGCACCTGGCGCAGGCGTTGCTCGACCCGCAGCCGGGTGACGGACAGCTCGCCCGCTTGAGAGAGCAGGGCATCGAGCTTGACCACTGCCACCCGCACGCTCTCTGAGGTGGGGGTGTCCCGGCGGCCGCCGGGCGCCGGCAGGGCGGCCGCCGCGACGGGGGGGGTGGCGGCCGGCGTTGATGCCGGAGTGGCTGGCGATCCCCGGCCCTGCAGTCCGGCGAGAACCTCAGAGAGGCCAGGATCCTCTGGTGGCGAGGCCTTTCCTGCCGGCGCCGGCCGGCCCGGCGCGGCCAGGGTATCGACGGCGCCATAGACGGCGTCAAACCACGCCTGGGCCGGCTGCCGTCCACTCTGCCGGGCGGCATCGAGGGTCGACTCCAGGGCATGCGTTACCTGCTCCACGTCCGTCAGCTCCACGGCCCGGGCGGCGCCCTTGAGGCTGTGCGCCTCCCGGAAGAGGGCCTCCAACGTCTCGGTGCGGGCCTGGTCGCCCCCGTGGCCAGCGTCTTCTCGCTCCAGACGCAGCAAGAATCGATTGAGTGCCTGGACGCGCTCCTCCAGCTCGGCGCTGAAAGCCGCCTGGAGCTGCTGCGATCGGGGGTCTGGCTCGGTCATGAGCGACGTCTCCGCTGCCCTAGAGCCGGTACTGCGCCACGGGCCGATCCAGGCGCGTGGCCAGGTCGGCGAGATTCCCGGCCGCCCGCTCGGTGTTGGTGGTACCCGCCAGGTTCTGGGTGGTGGCCCGGTTGATGTCGGCCATGGCGGCGGCAATCTGCTCCACGGCCACAGATTGCTGCTGTGACGAAGCGGCGATCTGCTGGGCCGCCTGGGCCGTCTGCTGGCTGGCCTGGGCCAGGGCGTCGATCGTGTGACCGGTCTGGTCGATCAACTCTGCGCCGGTATCTACCCCTTTGGTTCCCTGCTCGGTGGCCATCACGGCGGCGTTCGTCGCCCGTTGGACGTCTGAGAGGATCGTGCGCACCTGGGCGGTGGCCGCCTTGGACTGGTCGGCCAGGCTGCGGATCTCCGCGGCCACCACGGCGAAGCCTTTGCCTTGCTCCCCGGCCCGGCTGGCCTCGATGGCGGCGTTCAGCGCCAGGAGGTTGGATTGATCGGCAAGGTCGTTGACGGTGGTGATGATCTCCCCGATCTGCTGGCTCTGCTCCGAGAGGGCCAGGATGTTCTCGGCGATTGATTGCACCTTCTGGCGGATCTCGGCCATGCCGTCGGTCGCCCCTCGCACTGCCGACACACCGTCGGCGGCTGCTCGATCGGCGCGCTCGGCCGTCTCGGCCACGGCTGAAGCCAGCTGCGCGGACTGCTCGGCTGCGGCCCGCAGCTCGTCGACCGTCGCCGTGGTCTGGACGATGGCCGCCGACTGCTCGGTGGTGCCCGCCGATGGCTCGGTAACCGCCGCCTGGATCTCCCGGGTGGCCGTGGCCAGGCTGCGCGTCCCCGTCTGCAGCTCGGTGGCGACGGCACGCAGATTGACCACCATGTCGTGGAAGGCGTAGCCCAGGACGTCTCGCTCCGACTCGGGCTGCACATCTTGAGTGAGATCGCCCTGGGAGATGGCCGTGGCCGCGGCTGCCTTGGCCCGCTGGTAGGCCACCATCTGGCGAAAGGCGCGGGCCATCTCGCCCACCTCGTCCCGCGAGCGCACCTCGATCCGCTGATCGAGGTCGCCTTTCGCCAGTCCCCGAGCGGCGATGGCCGCCTGCGTGATGCCGCCGCTGATCGAACGCGCCAGCAGGAGACCCAGGCCGAGAGCGAGGGGCAGTGTCAGCACGATGGCGCCGAAGATCAGCCGCTGGCTGTTGGCGAAGGTGTCCCGCGCGTGCGCCGCCTCATCTTGGGCTTCCTTGATGTTGAAGCTCACCAGGCCGTCCAAGGCTTCACTGTGAGCGTCGAACAGCTGTTTCCCGGTCCCATTAAGGTAGTCGGCGGCCTCTTCGTTGCGGTTGGCCCGGGAGAGGGGCAGGAACGCGCGGTCGTTATCCTCCAGAAAGGCGGTCCACTTCTGCTTTAGTGTCCCCAGGAGCAGCTGCTCCCTTGGCTTAACCGCCAGGGGCTCGTATTCCCTGATCTGATCGGCCACTGTGCGACGCAGCGCTTGCATCTCCCGCTCGATCACGGCCATCTCCGTGTCGCCCGTAGCGAGGTTATGCCGGTACTGCGCCGCCTGGAAGTCGATCGTGCGGCCGTCGATGCTCCCGAGCAACTGAGTGGAAGGCAGGGCGTTCTTGGCAATGGCCTCCGTGGACCGGCTGACTCGCTGCAGCAGGAAGAGGCACAGCAGGCCCAGGGCGGCCAGGAGCAGGAAGAAGCCCAGAAAGGCGATCAGGAGCTTGCGGCCGATCGACCACCTCCCGCTGGCCGGCTCCCGGTGCGGCGAGACGTCCCCTCCACCGCCCGGCGCCGGGTACGACGCAGGCATGCCCCGGTCCTGGCGCGGCCGGGGCGGCGCCCCTCGCAGCGTTCCGTTCTGGGCCGGCACGGCTTTGACAATGGACACGTTCACCCTCCTCCGCCGGCCAGGCGCGGCGGCCCGCTGGCGGCACGGCCGCTCGCTCGGGGTTTCCCGGCACGACCCTGCGCGCGGCCGTCACCCCGTTCCACGCTGCGAGGCGCACGGCATCTCATCACCAGCTAGCCCACCTCTTCGAGGACGTCGAAACGCCCGCCGGACAGCAGCAGCGCCAGGTCCAAGACGACGATCCTGGCCCCGGCCACGCCGCGGGAGAACTCCCTGCCGGAGAGGGGTGGGTCGAGCCCCTCCAAGGACAGCCGCTGCACGCCGATCACGTCGTCCACCAGGAGCCCGACGCGGGCCTCGGGGAGCTCCACCAACAGCACCTGCGACGTCTCCGACGGCTCGGCTGCCCCGGCCAGCCCCAGGCCAACGGCCAGGTCGAGCACCGTGATCACCTCGCCGCGGACGTTCAGCATGCCGGCGACATGGGGAGGAGTGCAGGGGACGGCCATCAGACCCGCCGCTCGGTGGACGGTCACGAGGAGTCTGGATTCGGCGGCGTAGTGCTCGCCACGGAGGGCGAACAGCAGCACCTCAGCCTCTGCCCCTGCTTCGGCCGTGGCCGGCGCCCGGGCGTACTCCTGGGCTCGCCGGCGCAACGTCCCCTCCACCGCCTCGTCCGCTCCTCCGGTTGCCGTCCCCAGGGTCACGCCCGCGCTCATTGACGCGCCTCCTTACCTTGTCGCCGGCGAGCCGGCGACCGGCTCGAGCGACGCCAGCTGGACCTCCAGGGCCTGTCGTAGCTCGCCGGCCTGCAGCCCGCCCCCACCGGCGATGGCCTGATCGTCCGGCGCCGGCGCGAGTAGACGCCGAGTGTGGGTGAGCATCGTCCGCGCCCGTACTTCGTCCCCGCGCCGGAGGCAGGCCCGGGCGAGACCGAACTGGGTCAGGGGGTTGTGCGGGTCGATGAAGGCCGCCCGGCGCAGGCTCTCCGCCGCCGGCTCCACGGCCCCCACATCCAGGTAGAGCATCCCCAGCAGGAGATGGGCCTCAGCCACCAATGGCTGCGCCCGCGCCAGCCGTTCGGCCGCCTCACGGGCCGCCGTACGGTTCCCACCGTGGGCCAGGGCGCGTACCCTCTTGAGGTCTGCGGAAGCCTCCCCCGGTGCGCCGGCGGGCGCGGGGCGCCCCCCCGCCGGCCCCAGTCTGTCCGCCGGCGCCAACGGCCGCCCGGGCGGGGGCGATTTCTGCCTCTGCCCGGGGACGTGGGGCGAAGCGGGGCGGACAGCGGCGTCCGCCGGCCGGCGCCAGAGCACGGCCCCGGGCAGATAGACCGGCGCCAGTGGCCCCGGCAGCTGGGGCGAGGGGTCGGACGGGCCGAGCACGAGCCAGCCGCCGCGCGCGAGGGCATCGGCGAAGCGCCGGTACAGCCGCTGCGTCGCCTCCATGCTGAAGTAGATGGTTACGTTGCGACACAGGATGACGTCGAACCCCGATCCGGCCACGTCGGCGCTGGGGAAGGTGTCTGCAGCCAGGTTCAGCTGGGCGAAGTGCACCATCCGCCGCAGCGGCTCCACCAGGCGCCAGCGCGTGCCCTCGGGGGTGAAGTGGCGCCGGCGCACCTCGTCCGGCGTGTCGCGGAAGGACCACTCGCCGTACGTCGCCCGCCGCCCAGCTTCCAGGGCCGCATGGCTGATGTCAGTCGCCAGGATCTGCGCGTCCCACTCGTCCGCGAGCGGCAGCCCCTCCCGCACCAGGATGGCCAGGGTGGCGGGCTCCTCGCCGCTGGCACACCCGGCCGACCAGAGGCGCAGCCGGCGCTCCCCCGCCCGCCTGGCGATGACGTCCGGCAGCACCACCCGCCGTAGGGCCTCCATCTGCGGTCCGACGCGGAAGAAATGCGTCTCCCCGATGGTCAGCGCGGCCGCCAGCTTCTCGAACAGGTCGAGGCTCCGGCCGGCGGCGAACGCCCCGTACAGCGCCACCGGGTCGGCGTAGGCCGAGCCGGCCAGGAGGCGCTGCACGGCCTCGTCCAGGCCCTGGCCCTGCTGCTCGCTGAGGTGGAGGCCGAATCGGCGCTCGATCAGGCAGAGAAAGGAGTTCTTCAGAGCGGGATCCAGCGCCGGCCGTTGCTGACTACCCGTGGTGGGCCTCACGGGGCCCGCTCGGACGCTGGACGCACGATCGGTCCCGGGTCGAGCACTTCCGGAGACAGTACCGGGATGACCTCGCCGTCCAGACGCACGATCCACGGCGCCGGCATTCCCCCGGCGGCGATCTCGATCCCATCGACGTCCTGGGCCCGGGCCGAGACGATGCCCTCAACCTCGTCTACCCACAAGACGTAGTGCGTCCGAGCGGACACCACCAGCAGTCGCTGCTGGGCGTGCATCGCCGGCGCCGAGAGCCCCAGCCGAGGTCGCGGATCTACGGCCACCAGCATGGTGCCGTGCAGGTTGAGCAGGCCCAGCACGCCTGATGGCGCCCCGGGGAGGGGCGTCAGGGCGGCCATGCGCAGGATCCGTTCAACCCCCGAGGCCGGTACGGCAAAGGTTCGCTCGCCGAGGCGCACGAGGACGAGGTGCCAGGCTTCGCTGGCCTGCGACCTGGACGGCGAATGAACCGGCGTCCCAGTGGCAGCGCCCCGCCGGACGCCCTCCCCTGGCAAAGACGACTCTCCATCCGGTCGTGCCAGGGAAAGCGGATCGTGGCGACCTGGCCCCTCGCGCTGACGGACAATCGATTTCAATGAAGACACACTGCACTCAAGAGCTATTTACGCTTATCGTTATCGTGCTCAAATTATACATCACACTATTCGTATAGATACATAAATGAATAGATGCATTATGAGACGATAAAAGTATACGAGAATATACGAGCGGGATGCCGGTTGGGCCCCGCATAAGGCAAGGCCTGGCCAGCGCCGGGACAGAAGATCCGCTCAGGCGTCCAGTCCCGGCTCCCCGACTCCGGCTGCGTCGCGCGGTGGGGGTGTTCTACTGGCCAGTGCCGGGATGGCGAACCGTGCCATCAGGAGACCGCAGACGTCGCCGCCGTGAGGAATCGGGGCGGCGATCGGTAAGCGGGCCGGGAGCGCTCCCGGGGTGGGGCTCAGTCCCGCTCCCGATCCTGGCGCCGCTCCCGGTCCTCTGCCAGGTCGAGGGCCAGGACGCAGGCCAGCAGGAGCAGCCAGTCCTCGCCTTCGGCGATCTCCACGCCGTAGGTGTCTCGGAGCGTCAGCCATCGCTTGGAGACGGTGGCCACCGTCCGGTCGCCCCGGCGGATGGTGAACTCGTGGTCCAGGAGGCTGCCTCGCAGCTCCAGGTCGTCCGGGCCAGGGACGTCGATCGTGAAGCGATCGACGAAGGGGGTGAAGAAGTGCTTGCGCACCTCGGCAAGCTCGCGACCCCTGGCGGTGATTTCATAGGTCGGCCGCAGCGCCAGGAGCTTGCGGTGCACGCGCGCGACCTCCTCGCCCGCCGGATCGTACAGCACCAGGGTGTCGCGTAAGGTCAGGACCTTCCCGTCAACCCGCAGTACGGGGCGGCCCGTCTCGTCGGTGATGTCCGAGTCTTCGCCGAGGCGGAAGAACCGCTCGCGGATGACGTAGCGCATGAAGCCGGCCTCCTGCTCGCTGAGTTCTCTCGTGCTCGGCCCACGGTGGAACGAGCGGAGGGCCGCGCGCCGTGTGCCTACCGGCATGGCTCGGCCCCGCGGACGGAGCCGCCGCTGCGTATGATAGCCCCCCTGGCATAGGGGTGCCACGCGCGCCCGGCTGCCGGATCGGGACGCTCGCGTCAGGGACGCTCGGGTTAGGGACCCACGGGTTAGGGACCCTCGGGTCAGGGCTTGCGCACGTCAGGGGCGTCCACGCCGAGGAGCCAGCGCCGCACAGACTGCCACACGGCGTGCATTGCCCGGCGGCCGGTGCGCCCGTCTGGGGCGAGGAGGCGAACGACCAGCCCACAATCGCCCGGCAGGAGGGAGCAGCCGGCCAGGACGCCAGACTGCCCCAGGGCCGGCCCTGAGCTGCTGCGGCAAGTCTGGGTGGCACCCTCATCTTCTGTCCGGCTCCCGGGAGTCCCCGGGGCGGCTGCCGGCCTACCGGGCGGGGAGCCACTGGCGTCGGCCAGCCCGGGCGCCAGCGATGCCAGGAGGGACCGGGCCTGGGCCTGGGGGGCCAGGACGTAGACGGTGCCCAGGGTGTCCCGTTCGAGTGGGAGGATGGAGCTCAAGGGTGGGGCCCCGGCCGGCGGGGGGGCCAGGCACTGGGTGTCGGCGAACAGGAGCCGGCCGTCCGGGCGCCGAGCGGTGACGCGGCTGCTGTAGGCGTCATAGGCGTGGCGCTCCTGGCGGGCCGCCCGTCCTGGGAGGAGCAGGTCGCCGTAGAGCAGGACGGCATGGGGGTCGGCGGTGAGGGTCACCTCTTGCCGGAAGCGGGCCTGCCGGAAGGGGATGACCGGGTCTGGCCACCACTCCAGAAGCGCCCCGGCGCCGGCGCTGAGATCGATTCGCTGGCCGGCCTCATGACGCTGCATCCCGTACACCTTGGTCGCCGCCAGCGTGGTGACGTGGGCGCGTGCCCCTGGCTGGAGAACGATCCGCTGCGTCATGCGATCACCCTGCACGAACCCGCCGCTGAGCATGGCTACGTAGACGAAGGCCATATCCGGGCAGGAAGGGTCTGGGTAGAGGAGGCGTCCCAGCTGCAGGGGGGAGCGGTGGCGGTAGTGGCGTAGCGCCGTGCGCCAGGGACCCCCGGCGCCGCCCGGGCGGTCGACCACACCAAGGGTGAGATCTAGCAGGCCGTCTTTTCCCGTGGGCCCGTCCCACACCTCGAACACGCAGCCCCTCAGAAGAGGACGTCCTCGCGCAGGCGCTCGACCACCGGGGCGATCCCCATCCCGGTGGCGCAGTTGGTGAAGAGGAAGGGCCGGTCTCCCCGCATGCGGCGGGAGTCCCGGGCCATTACCTCCAGATCGGCCCCGACGTAGGGGGCCAGGTCAATCTTGTTGATCACCAGCAGGTCAGACTGAGTGATGCCCGGCCCGTTCTTGCGCGGGATCTTGTCCCCGGCGGCGACGTCGATGACGTAGACGAAGTAGTCGACCAGCAACGGGCTGAACGTCAGGGTCAGGTTGTCCCCGCCGCTCTCCAGGAGGATGACGTCCGAGTCTGGAAAGCGACGTTCCATGTCTTCCACGGCCGCGAGGTTCATGCTGGGGTCCTCGCGGATAGCGGTGTGGGGGCAGGCCCCCGTCTCCACGCCAAGGATGCGCTCCTCGGCCAGGATCCCCTTGAGCGTCCGCTTGACGTGCTGGGCGTCCTCGACGGTCACGATGTCGTTGGTGATCACCAGGACGTGGTGACCGGCTTGCACCAGGGTCGGGACGACCCGCTCGATCAAGGCGGTCTTGCCGGAGCCGACCGGACCCCCGATGCCGATGCGGGGAATACGCGTCGTCGCCGGCTCGTCCCTTCCGGGAGCGGCCGGGGCCACGGCAGAGGGGGTCTCCACCGCGCCGAGAAGGGTGCTGACGCTGGCCCCACCTCTGTGGAGCCCCGGCCCTTGACTCATGTGCACGTTCACCCTTGCACCTCCTGGGTCTGCAACGTCCGTGTCCGGATCGAACGACGCAACCCTGAGTATCCGAGGGAGTGTCGTTGCAATGCCAGGACGATGTCACTTAGCTCATGAACAGGCGCACGTGGGCCCCTTCGTGGCGCATCTGGAGTATCTCCGCTGCGGGGGCCGTGGGGCGCAGGTGTTGCCAGTCGGCGTGCTCGGCTGCGCCGGCGATCTCCACCAGGCGGGGTGCCAGGCGGCGCAAGATCCCCTGCGTCTGCTGGTGATCGACCCGCAGGAGGCGCAGTCCGGCCCCCAGGCAGGTAGTGGCGGCGCTGTGGAGCTCGGCCAGGATCGCCGCTCCCGCCGGGAGGCCCAGGGCGGCGCCGGCGGCGCCAAAGGCGGCGGCGTGCGTCCCCGGTGCGGCGCCGGCGGCCACGCTCTCCCCGTAGGCCTGTAACACCGCGGCGGGGGAGGTGGGGGCCGGGAACGGAGTGACCCGTCCGTCGCTAGAAGTTCCGCCGGTCGGAGGACGAGTCGGGGCCTCTGCCAGGAGCACCGCCGTGGCCAGGAGGCGCCGGCCGGCCTTCTGACTGGCCTCGCGGGCCTCGCGGGGGAGCTTGGTCGCCAGGCAGCGGGTGTCGATGGCCAGCAGGCACTGGAGATCGTGTGATGCCGTGGCACGGTGCGCGGCCGCGACTATCACGGCGTCGCCGGGGCCCACTTGCCATCCCAGCCAGGCGCAGAGAAAGCCCTCCAGTTCGGCAGCGGTGCGGACGTGGCCCTCTTGCACCGCCGTCTCCAGGCCGTGGGAAAAGGCGTACAGCCCGGCCGGGAAGGCCGAGTCCGCCAGCTGCAGGGTCGCCAGCAGGGCCAGGCCGGCGCCCGCGAGGGGCGCCGCCCAGGGTGGATCAGGCGTCCTGGCCGTGGTCATGGCGGTCCGCGTGGTCGGGGTGATGGCGGTGCGGGTGCGCGCTGGCCTGCCCGCTGTCGCCCGCGGGGACGTGCTGCGTAGCGGCCGTGACGCTGCCAATCACGTCATCCGCGTGGGGCGCCGGGGCCTGGGAGGGGAAGCCGAGGGCAGACGTCCCGGTGGCCTCTCCCGGCGTCGCGGGGCGGAAGGCATAGCTCACCCCGTCAAGCTGGTGGGCGCGGATGACGGCATCTACCACCCGCCGATCGAGCGCCAGCGGGACGACGATCTCGAGTGCTTGCCGGCCAGACCCATCGCCGCGGTGGAGGCGCACCGGCCAGTGCTGGTTCCCCAGGACGTGGCCGAGGCGCAGGGCCCGCGTCGCCAGGAGGCCCGGGGAGGGGACATCCTCCAGCCGGAACACCACCACCTCCCCAGCTTCGACCCGAGCGACCACCGTGACGTCCGGCGCGGCGTAGAGGACGTCGCCGTCGGCCAGCTCACTGGCTTGCGTCAGGGCGATGGCCAGGTCCCACCCGCCGGCGGTGCGCTTGCGCAGGCGGCGCTTCTGCGCCTCCCAGGGGGTCAGCCACAGCTCCTCCAGCGTCTCCCCCTGGGCGCGGAACCCGTGGTGCACGTTTCCCAGGACGCGGTCAACTCGAATCACGTCCCGGCCACCATCTCTCTTGTCCCGACGCCCTGGTGGGCGCGCACCGCGGCTACCCAGGCGGCGCGCCGCGCGCCGACGTCGACCCTCCCCAGCGGGCGGGCGGCGTCGCTCGCGACGCGGGCCGTCGCGCCCCCACCAGGGATGACGCCGGCGCCGACTTCCAGGCGCTCGACGACGACGCAGCTGTCCAGGCGGTGGTCGGGGAAGTCCAGGTTGAGGTGGGTCTGGGGATCCACTTCCCCGGCCAGGGCCAGGACTCGCCCGGCGTGCAGCGCCCCGTGGCGCACGCGCCGCGGATCGAGGATGAACCCATCCGTGCCGACGTTGCCCTGCGCTACCACGTGCCGTACGGTCATGAATGGCTCAACCTCACACCCGGGGATCAGACGATGTAGTAGAGCTGGGCGTGGGAAAGGCGCCGCGCCGGCTCGCAGGTAGCCAGCTCCCCATCCACCCGCACCTCATAGGTCTCGGGGTCGACCTCGATCCGGGGTTGGGCGGCGTTGCGTACCATGTGCCCCTTCCCCACGGTGCGGCACCCGCGCACCGGAACCAGGCGCCGTTGCAGCGACAGGCGCTCCCCAATCCGGCGATCATGAGCGGCCTGGGAGACGAACGTGACGCAGGTGGCGTCCATGGCCTTGCCAAAGGCGCCGAACATGGGGCGGTAGAGAACCGGCTCCGGGGTGGGGATAGAGGCATTGGGATCGCCCATGGCCGCCCAGGCGATGAATCCTCCCTTGAGCACCAGCTTGGGCTTGGCCCCGAAGAAGGGAATACTCCAGAGGACGACGTCGGCCAGCTTTCCCGGCTCCAGCGAGCCCACTTCGTGGGCGATGCCGTGGCTGATGGCCGGGTTGATGGTCAGCTTGGCCAGGTAGCGCAGGATGCGGGCGTTGTCGTTCCCGGTGCCGGCGTCCTCCGACAGGGGTCCCCGCTGGCGGCGCATCTTATCCGCCGTCTGAAACAGCTTGGCATAGGTTTCCCCGACGCGCCCCATGGCCTGCGAGTCCGACGAGTACATGCTCAGCACCCCCAGATCGTGCAGCACGTCCTCGGCGGCGATGGTCTCTGCCCGAATACGGCTCTCGGCAAAGGCGACGTCTTCCGGGACGCTGGGGTTGAGGTGGTGGCACACCATCAGCATGTCCAGGTGCTCGTCCAGGGTATTGATGGTGAAGGGGCGGGTGGGGTTGGTGGACGAGGGGAGGACGTTGGGCTCGCCGGCGATGCGGATAATATCCGGGGCATGGCCCCCCCCGGCCCCCTCGGTGTGGTAGGTATGGATCGTACGGCCGTCAATGGCGGCGATGGTGTCCTCGAGGAAGCCGGACTCGTTCAGGGTGTCGGTGTGGATGGCCACCTGCACGTCGTACTCGTCGGCCACGCGCAGGCTGCAGTCGATCGTCGCCGGGGTGGTGCCCCAGTCTTCGTGGTCCTTGAGACCGCAGGCGCCGGCCTCGATCTGCTCCGCCAGGGGTGCGGGGAGGCTGCTGTTGCCCTTGCCCAGGAACCCCCAGTTGACGGGCAGCCCCTCAGCGGCCTGGAGCATGCGCCCCAGGTTCCAGGGCCCCGGGGTACAGGTGGTGGCGTTCGTCCCGTCGGCCGGGCCGGTGCCCCCGCCGAGAAAGGTGGTGATCCCATTGCAGAGGGCCTCGTAGACTTGCTGCGGGCTGATCATGTGGATGTGGGCGTCTATGCCCCCGGCGGTGGCGATCAAGTGCTCCCCGGCGATGACCTCGGTACCGGCGCCGATGACCAGGCGCGGATCGACCCCGTCCATGACGTACGGGTTGCCGGCCTTACCGATGCCGGCGATGCGCCCCTCCTTGATGCCCAGGTCGGCCTTGAGGACGCCCAGGACGGGGTCGAGGATCAGCACGTTGGTGATAACCAGATCGAGCGCCCCCTGGGCGTTGGTCACGCCGGGAGCCTGGCCCATGCCGTCACGGATGGTCTTCCCGCCCCCGAAGACGGCCTCGTCGCCGTGGGTCAGGAGATCCTGCTCCACCCGGGCATAGAGCACCGTGTCGGCCAGACGGAAGCGGTCGCCGGTGCTAGGGCCGTACAGCTCGGCGTACTGCCGGCGGGGGAGCGACGGCATCACCCCCCCTCCTCGTCGGGCCCTGAGACGCCCGGGTCAACCCGGGCGGCCGGCCTTGAGACCTGAGACTCGTCCAGGAAGCCCCGCTCGGTGGCCCGCCGGTGCGCCCCCGCGGCCAGCGTGGGGGCACCGTTGGGGCTGGTGGAGCCGTTTACCAGGCCGCTAAAGCCGGTGACACGTTGCGTCCCGCCAAAGGCCACCAGCTCCACCTCCCGACTGTCCCCGGGCTCGAAGCGCACCGCCGTCCCGGCGGCGATATTCAGGCGCATGCCGAAGGCCCCGGCTCGGTCGAAGCGCAGCGCCCGGTTGGCCTCGAAGAAGTGGTAATGCGAGCCGACCTGCACCGGCCGGTCGCCGGTGTTCTCTACCACCAAGCGAAGCGTGCGCCGGCCGACGTTCAGAGATACGGTGTCGTCCTGGAGGATCAGGCGTGGCAAGGGCTGTCCCAACTCCCCGGCGGCAGCGCTGGGTGGTGGAAAGGGGGCGCCGGCGGACGGCTCGCTAGACGATCGGGTCATGGCAAGAGACCAGTTTGGTGCCGTCGGGAAAGGTCGCCTCCACCTGCACCAGGTGGAGCATCTCCGGTACCTCCGGCATGACGTCATCCCGCGTCAGCACGCCGCGCCCCAGGTCCATCAGCTCCGCCACCGTCCGCCCATCGCGCGCCCCTTCCAGGATGGCTTCGGTGACCAGGGCGATGGCCTCGGCGTAATTCAGACGCAGCCCTCGCCCGCGCCGGCGGCGGGCCAGCTCGGCCACTTGATAGATGTACAGCTTCTCGATCTCGCGGGGTGTCAGCTGCATTGGGGACTCACGTCTCGGTCCACTTCCCAGGGAGCCCGGCCCCCCAGGGGCCCGTCCGGAGGGGCCGATCAACCATCGGGCGGGATCGTAGCGTCGTGGCGGGCGGGGCGTGATCGGCTATTCCGACTAAACTTGGGGCCGCCGGTTTGTGCGGTCTGCACAAGGGTGATCTCGGCGCTTCTGGGGAGCCACATCGGCTCTCCGATGGCGCCTCCCCGGGCCATCGGTGGCTCGTCGAGCGGGGCGCTCAGACGGACAGGTGCTCGCGGACGACGTCCTGGCCGAGCCCCTCCGGGCTGCCCTGGGAGACGATCTCTCCCTTTTCCATGACATAGCAGTAGTCGGCTATGCCCAGGGCAAAGTCCAGGAACTGCTCCACCAGCAAGATGGAGACGGAGCGCTGTGCCCGCAGCGACATCAGGAGCTCTTCGATCTGGTCGATAACAGATGGCTGGATTCCCTCGGTGGGCTCGTCCAGGAGGAGCAGCGACGGACGGCCGATGAGGGCGCGGGCGATGGCCAGCTGTTGCTGTTGGCCCCCGCTGAGCGTCCCGGCCCGGCGCTGCTCCATCGTGCGCAGGATAGGGAACAGGGCGTACATCTCTTCCACCCGTTCTGCCCCCGGGCCGCGGGCCATGTCGCGCGCGGTCGCCGGCACAGTCGAGCGGGAGGCCCCGGCCGGCGGCTCGGCTTCCAGGCCCATGAGCACGTTCTCACGCACTGTCAGATAGGGGAAGACGCCCCGTCCCTGCGGCACGTAGGCGATACCGGCGCGGGCTCGCTCGTGGGTTGGGCACCGGGTCAGGTCCTTGCCATGGAGCCGGATGCTGCCGGCGCGGGCCGGCAACAAGCCCATCACCGTCTTGAGGAGCGTGGACTTCGCCGTTGCGGCCCATGAGGCAGGCTACCTGTCCCGGCTCGACGCCCAACGTGGCGCTGGACACCACGATGCTTTCGCCGTAGCCGGCCGCGACGCCTTCGATCGACAGCATTGCTGCTTTCTAATTCCCTTCGCTCTCGGGGCGGCTACGCCCCTTGGCGTGGCCCCGCCCGAGGTAGACCTCGATCACGCGCGGGTCGGCCTGCACCGCCTCTACCGGCCCTTCGGCCAGTAGCTTGCCCATGTGTAACACGGTGACGGTGCTCCCGAACTGTCGCACGAAGGCCATGTCGTGCTCCACGACGAGGACGGAGCGGTGCTGCGCCGTCCGCTGCAGCAGCTCGCCGGTGCGATCACGCTCGGCGCGCGTCATCCCCGCCACCGGCTCGTCCAAGAGCAAGAGCTGCAGGTCCTGGACGAGGAGCATGCCGAGCTCGAGCCACTGGCGCTCGCCGTGTGACAGGGCCTCGGCCGGGGCTGCGGCCTTGCCCTCCAGGCCCACCTCGGCCAAAATGCGCCGGACGTGCGCCGCCCGCTGGTGCTCCAGCGGGCGCAGCAGGCCCCGCAAGCCGTGCCGGAACCCGGCCGCCAGCATCAGGTTCTGGGACACCGTCAGGCTGCGGAACACCGCCGGCGTCTGGAACTTGCGCCCCACGCCGAGCCGGACGATCTCCGCCTCGCGCCGGCCCACGAGATCGACGTGCCCATCGTAGAAGACATGGCCGGCCGACGGCTTGCTCTTCCCCGTGATGACGTCAAGCAGGGTGGTCTTCCCGGCACCGTTAGGACCGATGAGGAAGCGCAGCTCGCCGCGACGCATGGAGAAGCGCAGCCCGTCCAGGACGGTGAAGCCGTCGAAGGCGATGCTGACGTCACGGACGTCCAGGATGCTGGCGCCGAGGCTGGCCTCCACGGCTAAGCCTCCGCACCTGCGCGCCCGCCCCGCGTCCCGGGGCCGGGCGCCACGCCGGCCACTCCCGAGTGACCGGGGACAGGCGGGAGGTCCCCCGGGTCGGCAGGGCCCCTCCCGGGGCGAGCTGCCATCTCCTGTCCCGCCGCTGCCTCCCGGCGTCGGGCAAGGAGCGTGGGGAGCGTCCCTACTACGCCGGCCGGAAAGAGCACCACGACGCCGACGAACAAGGCGCCAAGGACGTACTGCCAGGTATCCGGGAACGACTCGCTCAGCCCGCTCTTGGCGGCGTTGACCAGGAGGGCGCCCACGACGGCGCCGGCCAGGGTTCCCCGGCCCCCGACGGCCACCCAGATCACCATCTCGATGGAAGGGACGATGCCCAGCATGGCCGGAGAGATGATCCCTACCTGGGGGACGAAGAGGGCCCCGGCCAGGCCGGCGAGCCCGGCTGAGAGGGCGAAGACCAGCACCTTCACCGTAGTTACGTTGTAGCCGCAGAAGCGCACCCGGTTCTCGTCGTCCCGGACGGCCAGCAGGAGCTGGCCAAAGCGAGACCCGACCAGGAGGCGGCTGGAGAGGTACACGCCCGCCAGCACGGCGGCCGTGATCAGGTAGAGGAACCACTGCGTGCGCACATCTTGCAGGGGGAGCCCCAGCATGGTGGAGAAGTTGGTAATCCCGTTGGTGCCTCCGGTGTAGGGCTGCTGGCCGACGATCAGAATTGTCAGGATCATGGCCAGGGCCTGGGTGATCAAGGAGAAGTAGACCCCCGTGATGCGGCTGCGGCAGACCAGGTACCCCAGCACGGCGGCGACGGCCATAGGGGCGACCACGGCCGCGCCGGCGGCGAACAACGGCGAGGCAAAGGGGCGCCAGAATAGGGGCAGGTCCTTGAGGCCGCTCCAGATCATGAAGTCCGGCAGGGCTTCGCCGGCCCCACGCACCGCTTCCAGCTTGAGGTACATGGCCCAGCAATACGCCCCTATGCCGAAGAACACCCCATGCCCCAGGCTGAGCATGCCGGTATAGCCCCACAGGAGGTCGAGACCAATGGCCACGATGGCGAAGGCCAGGAACTTGGCCAGCAGCCCCAACCGGAAGTCGTCCAACACGTTGGGGGCGATCAGGAACAGGAGCGCGCCGCCCCCGACCAGGGGCGCCCAGCGCGCCAGCGCGGTCCTCCTCCACGGCGTGGCTGAGGGCAGGGCCGAGACGGCTACGCCATTCATCCGATCGGTCGATACGGGAAGCTGATTGTTTGCCACCGGCCGCCCGTCCTTCAGCGTGAGCGCCAGGCCACGATTCCGGCCGGCCGCCATTGCAGAAAGGCAATCACCAGGGCGAACACGATCACCTTCCCCAGGCTGGCCGTGCTGCCGAACTCGAACGCGGTGTTGAAGCCGCCAATAGCCAGGGCCGCCAGGATGGTACCGGGGAGCTGTCCCACGCCCCCCAACACCACCACCATAAAGGCGTCCACGATGTAATAGGTGCCCAGCGAAGGGCCGACGGGCCCAAGCAGGGCCAGGGCGCAGCCGGCGATGCCGGCCAAGCCGGAGCCGAGGGCAAAAGTGGTGGCGTCCACCCGGCGGGTGGCCACGCCCAGGCAGGCGGCCATGTCCCGGTTTTGCATCGCCGCCCGCAGGCGCCGCCCGGCCACGGAGCGGTACAGGTAGACGTAGATCGCCCCCAGGCAGGCCACCGCCAGACCGAGGATGAACAGGCGGGAGTAGGGGAGGGAGAGGGCCGGCGTCAGGCGTAGGCCCCCCGTAAGCCAGGCTGGGCTGATTACCTGCACGTTGGGCGCACCGAACAGGCTGCGGGCCAGCTGCTGGAGCATCAACGCCACCCCCCAGGTGGCCAGCAGCGTGTCCAGGGGGCGCCCGTAGAGCCGGCGGATGAGCAGCACCTCTAGCAGCAGCCCCACGGCCCCCGCCGAGACGAAGGCCAGCACCAGGGCCACCGGGAAGTAGATCCCCGGGGCGACGCCTCCCCAGAGGTGGGCCAGCGTCACCTGAGAGACGTAGGCACAGTAGGCCCCCACCATGATCAGCTCGCCGTGAGCCATGTTGATGACGCCCATAAGGCCGAAGGAGAACGCCAGCCCCAGGGAGACGAGGAGCAAGATAGAGCCGACGCTCAAGCCGTTAAAGGCTTGTAGCAGATAGAGTTCGATGGCGCCCCCCTCTCCCGGGTCCTACTTCTTCTTCAGACTCGCGGCCCAGCTGTACGTCTCCAAGAAAGGATCCGGCTCCACCGGCTTGCCCGTGCTCCAGACTTCGTCGAACAGGCCATCCGCGCGTACCTTGCCAATGCGCACTGGCTTGGAGATGTGCTGGTTCGTCCCGTGGATCTTGACCGTCCCCTCGGGGGCGGCGAACTCGATCCCCTTGGCGGCCTGCTTGACCTTCTCCACGTCTGTGGAGCCGGCCTTTTCCACCGCCCTGCTCCAGAGGTACACCCCGGTATAGGCGGCCTCGATTGGGTCGCTGGTTACCCGGTTGGCCCCGAACTTGGCCTTATAAGCCTCGACGAACTTCTTGTTCTCCGGCGTGTCGGTCGTTTGGTAGTAGTTCCAGGAAGCCAGGTGCCCCACCACGTTGGCCGCGCCGATGCCCCGCACCTCCTCCTCCGCCACGCTGACGGAAAGGGTCTGGATCTTGTCCGGCGTGTTCCCGGCGTCCTTGAACTGCTTGAAGAAGGCGACGTTGCTATCCCCGTTAAGGGTGTTGAAGACCACGTCCGGCTTGGCGCCCAGGATCTTGGTGATCACGGTGCTGTAATCGGTATGCCCCAGCGGGGTGTACTCCTCGCCGGCCAGGGCGCCGCCCTGCGCGCCCAGCTGTAGCTTGATGATCTCGTTGGCCGTGCGTGGGAAGACATAGTCCGAGCCGAGCAGGAACAACCGCTTCCGCCCCTCCCGGATCAGGTACTCCACTGCCGGCACGATCTGCTGGTTGGGCGCGGCCCCGGTGTAGAAGATGTAGGGTGAGGCCTCCAGGCCCTCGTATTGCACCGGGTACCACAGCAGGGCCTTGAGCGACTCGAATACCGGTAGCACCGCCTTGCGGCTGGCGGAGGTCCAGCAGCCGAAGACCGTTGCTACCCTGTCGCTCTGGATCAGCTTCTTGGCCTTTTCAGAGAACGTCGGCCAGTCCGAGGCGCCATCCTCGATCACCGGCTCGAGTCGCCGCTTCATCACCCCGCCGGCCTTGTTGATCTCCTCGATGGCCAGCAGCTCGGCGTCTCGCACGGACTTCTCGCTGATGGCCATCGTCCCACTCAAGGAGTGCAGGATGCCCACCTTGATCGCGTCACCGGCGCCCCCGCCCGAAGGGGCTGTACCCGCGGTACGGGATTCCGGGCCGCAGGCCGCCAGGACACCGGCCCCGGCCACCGCCGTGAGCAAGCCCCCCAGCAGGCCCTTGCGCGTCATCCCATTGAGCGGCACCCCCGGCCGGGCGCCCAGACTACCCTTGTTAACCCTCACTCCACTTCCCCTCCTGGCGCAGACACAACGCAGCTCCACTCGCACGGCGCAAGACGTGCCGACCTGTGGACAGGCGCGCCTTAGAGGCGTCCCGCGCCGCTGGTCCCACGGGCCTGCCACTCGCCGGCCGTTCGGACTCTACGCACTCCTGCCGGGCCGGGCATTAGGCAGCTGGCCCAGAGTCGTCGCCGGGATATTGGGCGCGGAGTACAAGAGCGCCGGCGCCCGCTGGCCGTCGCGGGTGAAGGGACGGGGGTGGGGATCAGCAGCCTGCCGGCGGGTTGGGCGTGAGCGTCGCCGTGGCCGCTATCGGAGAAGGTGTCCCGGGCGCCGGTGAGACGATAAAGCAGAGCGGACCCGGTGGTTCGCTGACGGCGCCGTCGGCGCGTACGATGGAGACGCGCACCGTGCGGGGCGTGTCCAGCTGCGACGGGACGCTGACCAGGATGGACGTGTCTGACCAGAGTTGAATGGGGGCGGTGTAGTTCCCGAAGAGGACATTCCCGGTGGAGCTGCCGAAACCGCTGCCGCGGATCAGGACATTGCTATCCCGGGGCCCGTAGAAGGGATCCAGGGCGCCGCCCGGGACCACCGTCGGACGCGCCGAAGTAGGCGAGGGCGTAATCGTCGGGGATGGCGTTGGTGAGAGCGTTGGCGTGGCGGTGGTTTGGGTGGCCGTCGCCGTGGGGGTGGTGTAGGGGTTGAAGCCGACGGCATTGCTGATAGTGCCGTCCGGCCGGCGCACGCGTACCGTCCCGTCCACCGCCCCCTCGGGGACAGTAACGACGATGTTGCTATCGCTCCACACCTGAGGGGTGGCCAGCTTGCCGGTGAACAGCACCTGGCCCGGCTGGTCGCCAAAGTAGCGCCCGCGGATGACGATATCCTGGCCGGCGGCCGCTCCGCCCGGCTCGGTGCCCTGAACGAAGGGGCGCTCCGGGATGGGGGTGGGGGTCAGGCTCGGCGTGGGCTGCAGTGACACCGAGGTCGAAAGCGGGGGGAATGCGGCGGTGGGGGTGAGGAAGCCAGGCATTGGTGGCTGGAAGGCCGGGGGGGAAGGACGCACCGGGGGCAGCGGGCCGCTCGATGGCGGCGTCATAGCCAGGGGCGTCGGCGCCAGGGGCCACCCGGTGGCCCCGCCGTCCTCGCGCTCGAACGCCAGCGTCAAGTCAGTGTCCGGGAGCTCCGCGGGTCGGGCGATCCAGCCGCTGGATCCCGGCCGGTACTGTAGGAAGAAGCGCCCGCCTTGGGCCTGCGTCGCCAGCTCCTGGGGAAGCTCGGCGCCGGTCATGATTGCCTTGAGGAAGTCCGCCGTCAGTAGGGGCCGGGTCAGGCCGGTAGCGGACTCGTGCTGCAACACGGCGCGCTGAAAGCGCTGCAGAACGAACCCGGCGTTCCGGGAGTCCGGCGCCGCCGGGGAGATGGGGAAGCCGAAGATCTCCAGTCCCACCAGGCTCTGGCGGATGGGGTCAGTCTCCCCGCCGGCAACTCCCGGCTGCAGAAAGGCATCCAGAAAGCCCACCGGCTGTTCGAGCCAGGTGTTGGGGACGACCTCGGCAACGGCAATAGCTATCAGCGAGCCATAGTCCGGCGCGCCCGGCGCCGGCGCCAGCTCGGTAAACGATGACGCCACCGCCGGCACTACCACCGTCCCAAAGTCCGAATAGGGCATGAAGTCCTCGTCCAGGATGTTGAGCAGTCCCACCCCGGTGGGGAGCTGCTGCATCACGTGGCGCTGGAAAAACTGGACGCGGGTGCCTAGGAGCGTGAACGGCCGGGACGTGGGATAACCAAACGTAGCCAGTCCGCCGCGGGCGGCGAAGTAGTCGGCAAACGGGTCACCCGGCGCACCGAGGCGAAAACCCGTCTCGGAGTAGAGCCGGCCAGCCCCGGGCAGACTCTGGCTCGGCGGGTACGGGAGCGGCGAGCCGGCAGTAGGCAGGGGCCAGAGTAGCCCGGCCAGCATCAAGGCGCACGCCGGCAGGAAGACGAGGATTCGGCGCCGGGCGCCACGCCCCGGCCGCGCGGGCAGACCAGGCTGGATGCCGGCCAGTACCCAGTGAGCCAGCCTACTGAGTGCCACAGCCATCACCCCGCACTCCACCCCCGGCAAGCCTGGCCATGCCCGTACTCCCCCTCCGTCGCTACGTCGCTTCGTCGCTACGTCGCTACGTCGCTTCATTGGTGATCAGAGATCGTCATCACCGCATGCTTCTGCACAACGTACGCCGACTCCGTGCCGGCCGACTTCTACGTAGCCCCCTTGGGACCATACCCCACGTGGCATGTCGCCGGCTGAGCCCCCGCTGGGGCACGACATAGCCGCTACGCTTACTGCTGTGGGCCAGGCAACGCCAGACGATGGGGACGACGTCAGCTCGGTACAGTCTGCCGCGGCGGGCGCCGCGGCGCTTGTGGGGCAGACGGGGGCGGCCACCGATGCCGCCCCGGTGCGGCGCGTCCTCTACTGTATCTCCGGCGCCTGGACGGACGCCTGGTACGACGATCCCGGCTGCTGGTCGCAGTGGTGCTGCGCCTTTCTGGGGTGGACGTCGCCGGCATGGGAAACGTTCTACGCTCGCTGGCAGACGGCCTCTTCATCCCGGCGCGAGCGCCTGATGGCCACTACCGGTCTGCGCTTCTTCGACTGGGCCCGCGTCCCTGGGGGCTCAACGCGTGGCTCCAGCCGCGCCGCTGCCATTGCTATCGCCGAGGATCTGGCGGCCCTACCCGACGGGGCCGACGTCACCCTCCTGGGTCATAGCAAGGGGGGCCATGCCGTCAAGCACCTGCTGGCCATGGGCTGGGGGCGCGGCCGCCCCGGCGAGGGCGGTGGCGGGCGCGTGGGGCGGGCGGTGCTCATCGATGCCCCGCTAGACTGGGTGCGGGAGATGGCCTGCCGGCTGATGGGCCTGGGGATAGCGCCGTGCCGGCTTGACCCGCAGGCCAGTACCGTCCCCTGCGTCACGATCAACAATTGGCTGGATCCTTCCGGCGGCCGGCTGCCGGGGGTCCGCAACTACCAAACGCTGGTGTGGCAGGATTACCTGTACCCTTTCCCGCCGCACGGTATGAAAGGGTTCCTCGCCGAACGCGTCCTGGGGGACCTCGGGGCCCTGCCCGCTGGTGAGACGATGGGCATTCAGCCCCGGGGCATCCAGCGCCAGGATCTGCCGCACCGGGCATAGGGGGCACGAACGTGGACCAGGCGGCGCCGGCGGCAGGTGCTGTGCCGCCAGGGCTAGATCGACTGCTGGACGATGTAGACGCGGCGCAACAGGAGCTGGCCGAGCTTTTGGCGGCCCTGGTGCGCTTCCCCACCGTCAACTTTGGCGCCGGCCATCCCGGACGGGATGCTGTGCCTAACGGCAACGAGACCCCCTGCGCCAGCTACCTCCGCGACCGGCTGCTGGCCGAGGGCGTCCCGGCGGCGGTGCACGAGTCCGCCCCGAGTCGAGGCAACCTTATCGCCAGGTTATCCGCAGCTGGCCGTCCACAATGGCCGCCGGACCGGCCCCTGTCCTCTCCCAGCCTGCTGTTCATGGCGCACCTGGACGTCGTCCCGGTCGAGGATCCCGAGCGCTGGCCTTATCCGCCCTTCGAAGGGCGGATCGCCAACGGGCTGGTCCACGGCCGGGGGAGTCACGACGCCAAGTCGTTGGCGGCCTGCGAGGCCCTGGTGTTGCTCCTCCTGCGGCGCCGGGGGGTACGCCTGGGTGGCGACCTGGCCTTTCTGGCGACGGCCGACGAAGAGTCAGGCGGTCGTTTCGGCGCCGGGTGGCTGGCTACCCACCCGGCGCTGGCCCCTCAGGTGCGTGCCGACGTCGCCCTCAACGAAGGGGGCGGCGGGGCCGTACGCTCCCCCGCCGGCCTGTCCTACGGGTTTGCCACCGGCGAGAAGGGGCGGCTGGAGGTGCACATCCGCGTGGCCGGGAAGTCAGGACATGCCTCGGGGCCATGGCGGGCGGAGAATGCTCTGGAGCGCGCCGGGATCGTCCTGGAGCGCCTGCGCTCCTACCGGCCCCTGCTGGACACCTCGCATCCCCTGTTCGCCACCCTCCCTGAACGCTTTGGCTTGCCGGCCAGATTGACCCCCGAGACCCTGCCGGGAGCAATTGAGTGGCTGCAGGGGGACCATGAGGCGGTGGCAGATGCCATGCGCGCGGCTTCGCGCCTGACGCTGGTGCCAACGATGCTCCACGCCGGGATCAAGTCCAACTCCATCCCCGCCGCCTGTACCGTCATCTGCGACTCGCGCACCCTGCCACACCAGGACGCGGCCTACGTGCGGGGGGAACTGGCCGGGCTGCTGGGCGATCTCCCCTGGGTGGAGGTGGAGGTTGAGACAACCGCCGTGTCCAACGCCTCGCCATACGATCATCCCTTCCGCGAGACCTGCCAGCGGGCCTTACGCCTTGCGACCGGGCGCGACGACGTCAACCTCGTGCCGGCCCTCTGCGCCGGTTTCACCGACTCCCGCTTCTTACGTCCCCTGGGAGTGGCGGTGTACGACTTCATGCCCCTCCACCCGACGGCGGAGGCTCGGGACACCGGCGTCCACGGCACCAACGAGCGCATCGAGATCGAAGGGTTGGTCGCGCGGGCACGGTTCCTCATGGCCGCCGCCTGCCTGCACCTGGGGGCAGGCTGAGCCGGCCATGTGGGCCAGCCGCGGGCCATGACGTCCGGCGGCACGTTACGGTCAAGAAGAGGGACACAGGGCCGGCGGATGGACGAGAGCGTCGGCGCCGCGGGGTCTGGGGACAACCGCGGCCGACGAGGTGGGGCGGCGCCTGGGAAGAGGGAGCGGCTGTGGCTGAGTCCAACGTGACCGTGGGAGACCCAGTCCTGGATCGTGCGCGCAAGCTGGTAGCCCTCGATCGAGCCTTGATGGAGATCGGGCAGCCGGGGGTGTTGGAGCGTTCCCCGAACGAGCTGGCGTCGCTCGAGACGCACCTCTTCGGACCCCCGCTGCCCGGCGCCGGTGCGCCTGGAGACTCCCACGCGGCGGGCGACGCTCGCGACCAGGGCGCAGCTGCCGCCGGCGGCGTGGATGGCCTGTCCCCCGGCGGGCCTGAGGCCGGCGGGGCAGCGACGGCCGCTAAGCCAGCCTTGCGCCTGCTGCAGGGCGCGCCGGGCGTGGCATTGCCGGTCGACCACGGGAAACGCCAGGCCCTGCGCTCGCAGCTCCGGGTCATCCAGGGCGGCCGGCGAGCCCTCTGATCCAAAGCCGGGCCCCCTGGCCCGGCGGGGTTGCCGGTTGACAAGGGGCGCCTGCGAGCGCAACAGTGTCCCGGGGGAGAGCTCCGAGCCGGGCGGTGCAGGACGTACACCCCCGCTGCGTCTTACCGGGCTGGCCGGCAGGCCATCCTCCCCCCCGGCCACGCGGTCTGCAGGGGCATCACTGGAGAGAGATGGGCATGAAGATCAGCTACGCGTTCAGGCGCTCGGTGTTCCACCCGTTCCAAGACCCGCGGGGTCCCGGGAACGAGCTACCACCCAAGGAAGTGCGTCGCAGCTACCTACGCAAGGTGCGCGAGCTGGGGTTTGAAGGTATAGAGGTGGGCCTGCCGTCCGCTCGAGGGGGCGAGGCGGAGGTACGGGAGCTGCGCCGCGAGCTGGAAGGGGAGGGCGTGCCCTGCGCTGCGGTTCGCGGGGGTGGTGGCTTTACGCTCCCGCGCGTCGCGTCCCAGAGCCGGGAGCGCGTCCAAGAGGCCATCCGTGCCGCCTCGTGGATCGGCTCCAACCTGATCAACATGACCGTCGGCACGCCGGCGCGCAACCCGCACGGCCCCGGCACCGGAGTGGGCGAGCGTTTGCCCCAGGGGAGCAGTCGCCTGGCAACCGAGGCGGACTTTGAGGTGACGGCCAGGCACCTGCGCCAGGCCGCCGCCGTGGCCGCCGACCTGGGCGTGGAGATCTCCATCGAGATGCACCAGCACTCCATCGCCGATAACTCCTGGAGCTGCCTGCACTTGCTGGAGCTGATTGATCGGCCTAACGTGGGGGTCAACCCTGACCTCGGGAACCTGTACTGGAACTACGAGGTGCCCGAGGAAACCAACGAGGCGTGCATCGCCGCCCTGGCCCCCAGGGCCAAGTACTGGCACTGCAAGCAGCTCCAGCGCCTGCACATCCCCGATCTCCAGAAGTCTTACTTCTTGAAGGTGCCGCTCCCGGACGGGGAGATTGACTACCGCTTTGCCATCACCGCGATGGTCG
The DNA here is from genome assembly GCA_030447525.1 of Chloroflexota bacterium. Lineage (GTDB taxonomy): Bacteria > Chloroflexota > UBA11872 > UBA12225 > UBA12225 > JAUJOR01. The sequence continues at coordinate 100,362 of JAUJOR010000002.1, forward strand.
AAGCCGGGTATCCCGGCTACCTGGCCATCGAAGGCGTGCGCGAAGGCGACCAGCTCTATGGGGACGGCCGCAGTGTGGCCTATTGCCGCCAGCTCCTCCGAGAGCTCGGCCAGTGACGGGCCCTCCGGTGTCCGGGCCCAGGGCACGTGCCGCGGGGATTGCCACTGTCACGGCTGGTGTTGCTGGGGAGAGGGTCGTCCTACGTGCCGGCTGATCCGAGCCCGCGGCCGGAGGCCGGCCAGTCCCGCGTAGCGCCCTCCTGGCGCCTGACTCTGGCAGGGTGAAGGCGTACTCCCTCCTCTTGCCCGTCTACGTCCCAACCCTGCTCCTGAGCATGGGCCAGGGGATACTCATCCCTACCTTGCCCTTGTACGCCCAGGAGTTCGGCGTCAACTTCAGCCTGGTATCCCTGGCGGTTGCAGCCGCCGGGCTAGGGACGCTGGTAGGGGACGTCCCTTCCGGCATGATGCTGGAACGCTTCGGACGCAAGCCGGTGATGGTGGTAGGGACGATCGCCCTGGCCCTGGCCACCCTGGCCCTGGTCTTCCTGCGACACTACCCTGCGCTCGTCGCCCTCCGCTTCCTGGCCGGGGTGGGGACGGCGATGTGGAACATCTCTCGCATGGCTTACCTGACGGACACCGTCCCGTTGCGCGACCGCGGGAGGGCCCTTTCCACCTTTGGTGGCGTCTCCCGCATCGGGACGTTCGTCGGCCCGGCCGCCGGCGGGGCGCTCGGCTCCCTGCTGGGGCTGGCCGCTCCGTTCTATGCCGCGGCCGGGGCGGCGGCCCTGGCGGCCATCATCTCCATCGTCTTTATTGCCGAATCACGCACCAGCGAGCACGCCGCTCCGGCGGGGCACATGCGTTGGGTCGTGGTCGGCGGGATCGTGCGTAACCACTGGCGGGAGCTTAGCACCGCCGGGGCAGCCCAGATCTTCGCCCAGATGATCCGCGCCGGCCGCCAGATTATCATCCCCCTGTACGGGGCGAACGTCCTGGGCCTCAACGTGGCTCAAATCGGCTCGATCGTCAGCATTTCCAGCGCGATAGACATGTCCCTCTTCATCCCTGCCGGCATCCTGATGGACAAGCTGGGCCGTAAGTTCGCCTCCGTGCCGTCCTTTCTGGTCATGGCCATTGGTATGGCCATGGTGCCTTTCACCAGCAGCTATCTCGGGCTGCTCCTGGCCACCTGCGTCATGGGCTTCGGCAACGGGATCGGGTCGGGGACGATGATGACCCTGGGGGCCGACCTGGCGCCGCGTCAGGCGACGGGGGAGTTTCTGGGTGTCTGGCGCCTTATCGGCGACGTCGGTTCTTCGGGCGGCCCGCTGGTGGTGGGGGGCATTGCCGACGTGGTGGGGCTGGCGTTCGGGGCATTCAGCCTGGCCGGGATCGGCGTCCTGGCGGCGACAACGCTCCTCCTGTTCGTGCGTGAGACGCTCCAGCAGCCCCTGGTGGGCGCGGTTCCCCTGTCAGGAGGGCCCCTGTCAGGAGGACCCCTGCCGGGTGGGGGGACGGACGCGGGGGGTAAGGAGGGGGCTCGGGCGTGAGGGGGCGCCGGAAGCGCTGGCCTTGTGGCCGTTGCAGGAGGTATGCCGTCTGGTCTGGCGGCAGGGATGGGCCTCCATCTGGCGCCGCGCATCTCCTAGCAATTGGCCGTGGCGAGGCAGGCTCGCCGGTACCGTAGGCTGCGCAGTGGAGGGGCGGCTGCCCCGTGGCCTGGCGTACCGCGGCCTCACGGCCCGCTGGCACCAGGCATGGTAGCGCCTGGCAGGGTATACGCCAGCTGTGGCCCGCGGGCGTCCCGCGCCAGGACGGCGTAGGGGCCGATAAAGCGCTCGATGCGGAAGTGCGTGCGGATGTACTCCGTCAGTGGGGCGTTATCCCCCGGGCGCACCCAGTAGTGGGCCCCGCCGTCGTCCCAGACGACGTAGCGCACGCCTTCCAGCTGGCGCACCATCTCCGCCTGCTCGTCCGCGGTGGCCATACCGGCGAAGAGGTGTAGGAAGCGGGTCGCGCTGGGCCGGTCGGCAAGGTAGGCGAACCCAGGGACGGCCGGGTAGGCAAAGATCGGCTCGCCGGGAGCGGTCTTGATCTGCAAGAGATCGACGACCTCCCCAATGGCCATGCCCTCCCCTTCGGGCAGCCAGACCTGGCCTCCGCCGGGCAGGGTCAGCGGGGAGCGGGCGACGCGTGCCCCCCTGCCGGCGGCGTGCACCTCGGCGGGGGGTGCAGGGGAGAAGCGCGACCAATCATCCAGCCGCTGCCACAAGCGGGGGGAGATGGCCACCGCCGGGAGGAGGACGAGGGCCAGGCCCAGGAGGGCGCGAGCCGCCCCGGACTGGCCCAGGGCCGGAGTGGAGCGGACGGCCCGACGGTAGAGCTCATGCAGTACGTCGGCGCCGGCCACCAGCAGCACCCCGGCCGACCACAGGAGATGGATCTCGTCCATGCGCGGGTACTGGTTCAGGAATAGGGCGGCCCCGGCGGCCAGGTACCAAAGCTGTAGCGCTGTTCTCTCTCCGCCGGCCCCGACGGTAAGGGCCAGAGAGGCCATGCCCGCCCAGAAGGCCAGCACCGGGAGGTAGAGGATCAGATCGTCGGTGGGGCGGGCCGTCTGGCCGAAGCCGTCCCAAGCATCTCCGGCGCTGAGAGCCAGCCGTTGCAGGGCGCCGAGCACGCTCCAAGGCTCCGTCGAGGGAGCAGTGGCAGGCCCTTTCAGCAGGGCCCCGAGGACGAGCGCCAGCAGGGCAGCCAGCAAGAGCGCGACCCCGCGCCGGCCCCACAGGCCGGTCCTGGCAATGGCCACCAGGATCAGCGGGGGCAGCAGGGCCACCCCCACGAGCCGGGCATGCTCCGTGGTGAGCGGCTTCATGCCGTAGAAGTAGCCGGTGGGGTCGATGCGGCCGACGAACCCCCCTAGCAGGTCGACGCGGCCGTCTAGCGCCCCCAGGAGGGGCACTATCCAGGTGAGCGTTACGGCGCTGAAGCCGAGGAGGACGAGGAGCGGGCGAGCTGCCAGGCCGGCGTCACGCCCCAGGTACAGTCCATGGCCCCCGGCCATGGGGATGACGCTCGTCCCGCCGCCGGCGATGGTGTCTGGGTGGGTGCGATAGATGAAGTGGGTGGCGCCGAGAACGGAGAGGGCCGCCAGGGGAAGAACGTAGAGGGTGGCCACCAGCGGGGAAAGGTACGGGCGCACGATGGCGGCCGCGGTCAGTGGGAGGAGGACGAGGGCGGCCACCTGAACGGCCACGCGGGCGGCACGGGTCAGCAGCGCGGAAGATCGGGGGCGCAAGGGGAGTTGGGGAAGGGGGCGTGGCGTCCATACCGGGGGCAGGTCACGCTCCGCGACAACCAGGAACCACAGGGCAGCGATAAGGCCATAGGCCGCCAGGTTCTGCTTGAATGCAAAGGCGATGCCAAAGGCAGCACCGGCGGCGAGCAGCCATCGCCCCTGGCCGGTGGCGAGGTACCACGACACGATCAGCACCCCCATGGTGGCCGCCCCTGCCGTGATCCAGCCGGGATGGATCCCCCACATCTCCGGTGCAGTGTCCATGACGACGAGCACCGCCGAGGCCAGCGCGGCGAAACCCGGGGCCATCAATCGCCTGGCGGCGGCGTACAGGCCAACAAAGGTGACCGCCCGGGCAACGATCTGTATCAGGCGGAAGCCCACCAGGTCTGCCCCAACCCACTCCATCAGCCAGGCGTAGAGATAGAAGATGCCCGGGGTATAGGGGGTGGAAAAGTCACGGTAGGGGAGGCCGCCGAGCTGTACCCGCCGCGCGTGGACCAGGAAGTAGCCTTCTTCCAGCAGATCGAAGCCGTACCAGGCCACGGAGGCGTAGGCGGCGCACAGTAGGGCCGCGGCCAGGAGCACGACTACCATCTCGCCGGCCAGGTCGGCACGCTCCCTTGGGCGCTGAGCCGCCGGCGAGCCGGCGCTCGACTCTGCGTCCTGCCCGGGGGTGTCTCTGATGTGGAAGGGGCCGTCAGCGAGCGAGGCGCTCACCGTGCCGGAAGCGAGAGACCGGGACGCCCTATCAGCGTCGGGGTCGAGCGGCAACGTTGCGGGAGTCGTCTTGGTCATCGGCGGGGCGGGAGGTCCAGGTGGGCCTGGAGCAAGAACGTCTCCCGAAGCGGAACGGCCGTCAGGCAATCAGCGCCCGGCACGCACCACCCGGCGCTCTCAATAGGGCGGCCCCTGCAGGGCCATGATCTCGTCCAGCTCGCGCAGGTCGTGGGCGTCCAGCCGCTGCCCCTCCGGCGGCCTCAGGTAGGCCCCCTCGATCACCCCCAGGCGGCGCAGCACTTCCTTGGCCCCGATCAGCCCGAACTGGCGCCTCCAGTGCGAGAGGGGCAAGAAGTGGTTGAAGGCCCGCCGTGCCCCGCTGCGGTCTCCCTGGACGTGCCGGTTGTAGGCGGTGGAGAGGTCGGCGACGCCAATTGAGCCTGGTATGGCTCCTATCGCCCCGCGCGACAAGTCGTCCAGCAGATTGGCCCCTCCGGAAAAGATCTCCAACCTGTCTCCGCCGGCCCGGATCAAGGCGGTGACGCGGTGGCCGGTGTCCGGCGCCTCCTCCTTCACGTACCTAACGTTGGGGCAACGCTGGTGGATCTCAACGATCAGCTCCGGCGGGATGGGCTGGGCCACCTCCTGCACCATGATGGGGATCTCGCTTCCCTCCCCCAGGGTGAGATAGTGCGCCCGCAGGGCCTCGCCCTGGGCGTCCCCTTGGAGATGTTGCTGCCCCTGGGGCAGCAGCCCAAAGGCGGCCCGCACGCCGAGACGAGCGCCGTGGCGCACCAGGTCCAGGGAGTCGGCCGTGCTCTCTGCGGTGCACCCCATGATCACGGGGACGCGCCCGCCTACGCTGTCGAGGCACAGCTCCAGCAGCGCCCGTCGCTCCGCCAGGGTCATCTTGGCAGACTCGCTCGCCCCGCCGGTGGCGGCCAGGCCGTGGGCCCCGGCGGCGAGAAGGTAGTCCACGATGCGCCGTTGCCCGCGCTCGTCGATCCGGCCGTCGGCGTGGAAAGCCGTATAGATGATGGGAAAGATCCCTCGCAGTGGGCCCCCGCTGCTCATGACGCGTCATTGTAGTCGTCAGACGGAAACGCAGCCCTGCGGCGGGGATCGTTTGTGCATCGGCGCCCTTTTCAAGGACCTGGGGGTACGGTATCGTGATACCAGCCTGGCCTGGCTCGGCTGCAGGCCGGTGGCAGCGGGCAGGGCATCCGTTGGCGCAGCCGTGAGGACGTGCCCCGCCGGCGCCGCCGGCCTAGGCGGGGCTGCGGGCCTGGCAGTGAGGAGGAGTGGCGGGAGTGGCAGGCGAGACTGAGATCAGCCGGAGATCGGTATTGCGTGGCGCCCTGGCGGCCCTTTCTGTGGGCGTAGCCGGTGCCCTGGCGGCGTGTGGTCAGCCCGCCGGCGGGGGCAGCGCGCCGCCGATGGACGCCAAGACGGCGGCCACGGTGCGCTACCTCACCTGGTGGCAGCTCGACGGCGCCCCCACCCTGAACGAGTGGCGCCAGGGGTTCAAGGAGGAATGGTCGAACGTCAACGTCGAGCCGGAAGTGATCGCCCTCGGGGAGTACAACACCAAGTTCCAGGTATCACTCGCCTCCGGCACCCCGCCGGATACGGTGCTCCAGAACTCCCACGCCCAGACCCGCTGGTATGACAGCGGCGTTCACCTCGACCTGACCGCCATGCTGACGCGGGACAAGATCAATCTGCAGCGAGACTACGCCTTGATGGGCACCGAGGTCTGGTGCGGCAAGACCTACGCCCTGCCCATGGACGCGGACGCCAACGCCGTCTTCTACAATCGCACCATGCTCCAGAAGGCCGGGTTGCGCGACCCCTGGGCGGACGGAAGGGGGGACTGGACGGTAGACGAGATGATCGACATGGCCCGCAAGGTGACCCAGGACACCGACCGGGACGGCAAGATCGATCAGTGGGGCATCGCCTGGGCGTACAACCATCCCTCGCACGTCGCCCAATTCGTGTGGACGAAGGGGGGCGACGTGGCCGACTTCGCCAGCATGAAGTACACCATCGACCAGCCCCCCTCGATGGACGCCCACCAGCAGATCTACAACTGGCTGGTGAAAGACAAGCTGATCATCTCCAGCGCCGAGACCGCCGACATCCAGAAGCAATACACCCGTACCAACCCCTTCCGCACCGGACGCGTCGCCTTCCACGTCCGGGCGGTGGCGGACGTACGCCAGAACGCCCGCGAGATCGGGGACTCCTTTGAGTGGGACGTCCTCCCTTTCCCCAGGGCCAGCGCCACCCGGCCGGGCGTCCCCCTCGTCTCCGGCAACCCCAACTCGGTCGTGGCCGCGAGCAAGGTGCAAGAAGCGGCCTACCAGTGGGCCAAGTACATCGCCGGGCCCAGGGGTCAGGAGACGCTCGCCCGCACCCGCTCCCTACCGGCCCTGAAGAGCAAGCAGGATGTGTTTCTGACCACCCCGCCGAATCACGTCAAAGTGTTCCAGGACGTGTACAACAAGCCATACGGCATCCACTTCCGGCACCACTTCACGAACGACTCCTGGGACATCTACACGCAGGCCGTGAACCGCATCTACGCCGGAGAAACGCCATTGCAGGCCGGACTGCAAGAGGCCAATAGGCAGATGAACGAGAAGATCCAATACGGCCAGTGCGCCCCCTACAAGGGCATGGTCGTCCCCGTGCGCCCCAAGTAGGGAGCCCCCAAGTAGGGAGCCCCCAAGTAGGGGCGCGGGAGGATCGGCAGCCGACTGTGGCCGCCGATCCCGGCATTGTTTGGACACCTGGCCCAGGAGGCATCGGCGCCTGCAAGCGCAGCGCTCCTTACAGCGCCCAGTAGCTCGAGCGCGCCTCGACCGGAACCCCCACCTACCAGTCGCGCGGGGCATCCGATACCGGCCGCAGCACGACGTAGCTAATCACGATCCCCAGCAGGAGGGTCAGTAGGGCGGCCGGTCGCCCCAGCCCCAGGGTGTCCGATACCAGGGCCCACAGCGCCGGGCCGGTGATGGCCGCGAAGCGCCCGACCATGCCGTAGAGCCCGTAGAACTCCCCGACGCGATCCCGCGGCGACAGGCGGAGCATGAACGGACGGTCTGCCGTCCACGTCCCCCCCAGGGCAATGCCGGCCAGGCACGGCACGGGCCAGAACGTCCATCCAGGGAGACGCAACAAGCCAACGGCGGCGGCCCAGACGAAGACGACCACCCACAGGAGCAGCACGGCGTCGAGGGTGCGTTTCGGACCCCGACGATCGACGACTCGCCCCCAGACGAAGCCCCCCACAATGGCGAACAGGATGGACGTCAGGAGGACGAGGCGGGCCTGGTCGCTGCTGAGGCCTACCTCGTTGGTGACGTAGATGCTCATGAAGACGATGACCGTGTTCACGGCGTCGGTGTAGAACACGCGACCGATCAAGAAACGTCGTAGGTCGGGGTAGCCTTTGATGGAGCGCAACGTTGTCCGCACCTGGCGCAGGGCGGCACCGATGGAAGCCAGGGAAAAGTGGCGCTCGGGACGCGGGCGCTCGCGTACGAACAAGAAACAGGGCAGGGCGAAGACGAGGAAGAGCAGGGCCGTGACCTGGAACACGGTGGTGTAGCGGGCGCTCTGCTCGTCCACCGGTAGCTGGTCGACGCCACGCAAGAGGAGCGTGCCCACCAGGATGCCGGCGACTGAGCCCAGGTATCCGACCCCGACGCCGATCCCCCCGATGCGTCCGCGGTTGGTCTCTGTGCTCACCTCCGGGAGCAGGGCGTCATAGAACTGCAGCCCGGCCTGGTAGGCGACGTTGGCGACGGCGAACAGCGCCAGGGAGGTGGCCAGGCCCCCCTGGCCCAGTCCCAGAGTCAGCCCGACGCACAGGAGGGTGGACACGATCAGGAACGGCATGCGCCGGGGGGCCTGATCGGTGAGGGCCCCCAGGAGCGGGGAGGCGACAAAGATCACGGCCATCGAGGCGCTGTTGACGAAGCCGTAGGCGGCATCCCCTCCCTGCATGACGTTGACCGCCCACAAGGAAAAGTACAGCGAGATGATGTTGAGGGAGAAGATGGTATTGGCCAGGTCGTAGAGCACCCAGCTCGCCACCGCCAGGGGCGCCGGCCGGGGGGAGGGCGGCGACCCCGGGGGAGTCAGTCCGTCCTCGAGAAGTGCTTCCGGCGCCGCCACGCGCGTCCCTCCCCTCTCGCTGATCAGGGCCTTTTCATCAGAGCCGCTCCTGGGGCACCCCCGCGGCGCGGTCATGCCGAGCCCGGCGAGGCATCCGGGCCGCCGGTCGACGGACGGTGGGACGACTCGCTGATCCCTCGCTGCGCTGGGGATGACCCGGAACCACCGCCTACCCCTGATGAAAAGGCCCTGTCTCGCTTATGGCCCCCTCCGGCGGACGGGGCGCCTGACATGCTAGCCTGGCACTGTTACGCGAGTGGGACAATGCGGGCACGTTGTCCCGGGGCCGCAGCGGCAAATCCTAGGGGTGAGCGACGCATGGCGCAAGGGACGAGCGACGACGTGCTGGCGCTGGACAAGGCCGCGCTTGGCGAGGTTTGGACTTCCGAGGCAGCGTACACCAACCTGCGCGATCTGTGCGACACGTTAGGACATCGCTTTGCCGGCAGCCCGGGCGAGCGGGGGGCCTGCACCTTTCTCCAGGAACGACTTCAGCGCTACGGCCTGGCCAACGTCGACGCGGAGCCGTTCCGTTACGTCGGCTGGGTGCGGGGCCCGTCCTCGCTGGAGGTGCTCGCTCCCTGGCCTCAGACCCTCGGCGCCCTGTCGTTGCCCTATTGCCCGGCCGCCGAGCTAGAAGGGGAGCTGCGCTGGGTGGGGGACGGGGAGGCGGAGGACTACGCCCGGGCAGGGGGGGCGGAAGGGGAGCTGCGCGGGGCGGTGGTGATGACCGCCGCCGAGACCGCCGGCCGTCTGGGGCGACCGTCCTCCCACCGGCGGGACAAGTACATGCGGGCCGTGCAGGCCGGTGCGGCCGCCTACCTGTACGTGAACCAGAACCCCGGCGACATGCCCATTACCGGCGGGCTGCCCGGGGGGGGAAAGGGCCCCGCCCCTATTCCCGGGGTTGGTCTGACCTTCGAGACGGGCGAGCTGCTGCGCCGCCTCCTCGACCGCGGATTGGCGCGTGTGCGCCTCAAGACCCAGGCCGGTTTTCCGGAGGTGGAGAGCCGTAATGTGGTTGCCGAGCTCCCGGCCGACCCCAGCAGTCCAACGCGCGAGGAGCTGGTAGTCACCGGGGGCCATTACGACAGCCATGACATCGCTCCCGGCGCCCTGGACAACGGGGCAGGGACGGTGATCGCCCTGGAAGCGGCCCGCGCGCTGGCAGCCGTCGCCCGCGCCCGCGGCCGGGGCTTTGCCCGCACGCTGCGCTTCTGCTTTTTTGCCGCCGAGGAGATCGGCCTGCTGGGGTCCTGGGAGTACGTGCGCGTTCACGCATCAGACCTCGACCGCATCCGCTTCATGCTCAACCTGGACGCCGTGGGGCGCGGTTTCCCTGGGTCCGGGACATGGGCTATCGCCTGGAGGTACGTGATCGCTTCAGCTCCTCCTCTGACCATTTCCCCTTCGCCATGAACGGCGTCCCCAGCGGGGGCATCGGCACGACGCAGCTGGCCGCCAGCGCCACAATGGGCCTCGTTGGCCGGGGTTGGGGCCACACCCCGGCGGACACTTTCGACAAAGCCAATTGCAAGAGCCTCCAGTCGGCGGCCATGGTGGCGACGCGACTCCTCGTTCGCATCGCCGAGGCACCCGACTGGCCGGGCTTCCGCCGCTCGAGCGATGGGGTGGAGCGACAGCTGGAGCGGGCCGGGATGTTAGAGGGGCTGAAGCGTTCGGGGCGCTGGCCCCCGCCACGGTAGAACCGCTGTCCATCCAATCCCCAACCCTCTCTGCACGGTGCGCAGGGGACCCTGGCGCCGGACCGGGCGCCCGGCGAGTGGAGCTCTGACCCATGACCGAAGGCTGAGCGCTCCCCGGCCAGGTCAGAGGGCGGGCGGCGCCGGTTCCCGGCCCATGGCTCGCGGCTTGCTAGGAGCAGGTCGCACGTCGAGCGGTCAATGCGCCGGCCAATAGGACCTCAAACCTCACCAGGAGCAAGCGAAGTGGCCACCCAGACGCCCGCTGGCGCGGGACACCCGGAGCGAACGGAACAGACAGAGCCCTCGGCCCACGGCGAGCGCCGGCCAAACCGGCTGGCCCAGGAGACCAGCCCCTACCTCCTGCAGCACGCCTACAACCCGGTGGACTGGTATCCCTGGGGCCCGGAGGCGCTGGAGAAGGCCAGGAGGGAGGATAAGCCTATCCTCCTGTCTATCGGCTACTCCGCCTGCCATTGGTGTCACGTCATGGAGCGGGAGTCCTTCGAGGATGAAGAGACCGCCCGGCTGATGAACGAGCTCTACGTCCCGATCAAGGTCGACCGCGAGGAGCGCCCCGACCTGGATGCCATCTACATGGAGGCCGTCCAGGCCCTCACCCAGCATGGGGGCTGGCCGATGACCGTCTTCCTCCTGCCGGACGGGACGCCTTTCTACGGCGGGACGTACTTCCCGGCCACGCCTAAGTACGGCATGCCCTCGTTCCGCCAGCTGCTCGCCGGGGTGGCCAGCGCCTACCGCGAGCGGCGGGGAGACGTCCAGCGGGGAGCCGATCAGCTACGCAACGTGCTGCAGCAGACGCCGCAGCTGCAGGGGCAAGGGGGACTCACGCCGGCCATCTTCGAGCAGGCGGAGCGGGCCTACGCCCAGAGCTTTGACCCGGCCGAGGGTGGGTTCGGCCGGGCACCCAAGTTCCCGCAGCCGATGAACCTGGACGCCCTGCTGCGCATCTGGCGCCGGACAGGCAAGGGGCAATCCCTGCACATGGTCCGGCTGACCCTGGACAAGATGGCCCAGGGGGGGATGTACGACCAGCTTGGTGGCGGCTTTCACCGCTACTCGGTGGACGAGCGCTGGCTCGTGCCTCACTTCGAGAAGATGCTCTACGACAACGCCCAGCTGGCCAACGTCTACCTGCACGCCTTTTTGGCCACCGGCGAGCCGTTCTACCGGCGCGTCTGCAGCGAGACCCTGGATTATGTCTTGCGGGAGATGACCTCGCCGCAAGGGGGGTTCTACTCTACCCAGGACGCCGACAGCGAGGGAGAGGAGGGGAAATTCTTCGTCTGGACCCCGGCCGAGGTGACGGCGCTGCTGGGGGAGGAGGACGGGGCCCTCTTCTGCGCCTACTTCGACGTCACGGTGCGGGGGAACTTCGAGGGGAGCAACATCCTGCACACCCCGCGCCCCCTGGACGCCGTGGCCGGGGAGCGGGGCGTACCGGAGAGCCACCTGCAGGAGGTAATCGACCGCGGGCGGGGCGTGCTGTTCCAGGTCCGGGAAGGGCGTGTCAAGCCGGGGCGTGACGAGAAGATCCTGACGGCGTGGAACGGGCTGATGCTGCGCACCTTTGCCGAGGCTGCCGTGGCCTTGCAGCGGGAAGACTACCGGGCGGCCGCCGTCGCCAATGCCGAGTTCGTCCTGGACAAGCTGCGCGCGCCGCTGGGGCCAGGGGAGGCCGGCGGCTGGCGCCTGCTGCGCTCCTACAAGGACGGGCAGGCCAAGTTCAATGGCTACCTGGAAGACTACGCCTGCTATGCCGACGGCCTGCTGGCCCTGTATGAGGCGACCTTTGATCTGCGCTGGTTCGAAGCGGCGCAAGGCCTGGCGGAGACGATGATCGCCCAGTTCAAGGACGAGGCCGGAGGGGGCTTTTTCGACACCAGTACCGACCACGAGACGCTGGTGACGCGCCCCAAGGACCTCTACGATAACGCCACCCCGTCAGGGAACGCCGTCGCCGCCGATGTCCTCCTGCGCCTGGCCACCTACACCGGGAACGCCGCCCTCCGTGAGCCTGCCGAGGGCTTGCTCCAGGCGCTGGCCGGGGCGATTGCCCAGCACCCCACCGCCTTTGGGCGCCTGCTCGGCGCTGTGGACTTCGCCCTCGGCCCGACGAAAGAAATCGCCATCGTGGGCCAGCCGGAGCGTGCGGACGCCCGGGCGCTGCTGGACGTTGTCTTCCAGCGCTATCTGCCGAACCGGGTGCTGGCCTTGCGCCGGCCCGGCCCCGAGGGTGAGGCGGCGGCTGCCCGTATCCCCCTGCTGACTGACCGGCCGCAGCAAGACGGCCGCGCCACGGCCTACGTCTGCGAGCACTTCACCTGCCAGCTCCCGGTCACGGAGCCAGAGGCCCTGGTGCGGCAGCTCGAAGGCCAGGGGTAGAGCCCGTTACATCGGTCAGTCCCCTTAGTATTGCAGTTCCCTTTGGCGCTTCAGGCGACGCTTTCGGTGGCTGGCTTGGGCGATCTTCTGGTGGCGGCGCCGCCAGCGGGACCAGGCGACGATCTCGGTGAGGGTGGGCGGGGGCTGGGTGAGCCGCCAGAGGAAGCGGACGAGGAGCCGGCGGAGCTCGGGGACCGTGATCGGGATGTAGAGCGGGCAGGGGGCGCGAGCGCCCGGGCGTCCCCTTTTTGCCCGACCCCGATGGTCAGGGCGCGAGGGCGAGCAGGGCGAGGGTGATGTGGCGGTACCAGCCCGACCGGCCTGCGGACCTCGTACTGGTCGAGCCCGACCTGTCCTTTGGCCAGCTTGAAGGTCTCCTCGATGGTCCAGCGGGCCCCCGCGGCCGGAGGATCTCGTCGAGCGGCGTGCTGTCGGGGGCGTAGACGGGAGTAGGCCGGCTCCTCCAGACGTTCGGGGTGACGGCGGACGAGGACGGCGTGCACCCAGCCGTCGTGCAGCGCGGGGCGCACCGGACGATAGACCCAGTCGTAGACCCGCGGGCCGTGGACGCCGTCGCCACAACTGTGGCGCTCCCAGGTCGTTACCCCGGTGGTCAGCGCGGCGGCCACGGCCGCCACGACGGTCCACGGGGCCGGCGGACCGTGCGGGGGCCAGGTCGAGACCGGCTGGTTCGTGCGCACGGCCACGACGTAGGCCTGGCCGCGGGCCTCCAGCGCGCGAAACTTGCTGTCGCTGCCGTAGACCTCGTCCGCCACGACCCATGCCGCGGGGACCCCACCGTCCAAGGCCCGCTCAAGGAGCCTCCAGCGCCAACTGGGGCTTGGTGCGGAAGGGCACGGCGTCCGGGATGCCGGTAGCCCGGCGGCACCGCACGCGGTCGTCGGTCCACTCCTGCGCAGGTACAGCGCCCGGTCGAGCCCAGCGTACCCTTCGGGCTGGCGTAGCCCAGGAAGACCCCACCTGACAGTTGGCCCGCTTGCCCAGCGTTCCACAATACTGTCGGGCCACCCCGGCCGAATGCCGGCCTTGCTTGACGAAGCTGGTCTCGTCCACCGCGAGCACCGCCTGTGGGTCGCCCAGTGCCTCGACGAGGTACCGCCGCAGATCGTCGCGCACGGCGTCCGCATCCCAGAGATAGCGGTCGAGCACGCGCTGGATGCCCCGCGGGTGGCCGTAGCCGGCCTGCTCGGCCAGCTGCCAGCCATTCTTGCGCTCGACCTCGGCGAGTAAGCCACGGAGATAGTCCCGGGCATGGGCAAACGCCTCCGGCCGCCGGAAGTGCCGCGCAGCCCGGCCGCCACGTCCTCCACCACCCGGGCGCACCCCGCGGCGACGGTCTCCTCGTCGGCACACGCACAGCCCGGTCGTCGCATCTCCCTTCCTCCTGGTGAGCCTCGTCCCACTCAGTGTAAAGGGAACTGCAATATTAGGGAGACCAGACCCTGGCCGGTGGGGCACAGGACGAGCAGGGGGCAGCCGGCACAATGGGGGATGCGTTTGCGGCAGCGCATCACGCCGTGTCGCACGATAAGGGCGTGGTACTCGTTGAACAGGGATATGTCCGGTGGGAGATGGGCCATGAAGAACGCCTGCCAGGCGGCATAGCGCCGGGGGTCGAGCAGGGGCAAGACGAGCGGTGGTCCCTGCGGTGGTGGAATGGCTGCCACGGCTCCATCAGCCCCGGCGGACGCTACCGGGGCGGCTGTCCTCGCGGTCACTACAACCTCTGCGGACGCTGCCCCGGCGGCTCGCTTCGCGGTGCCGGCCGCCGGCCTGGATTGACGTGGGGCTATGGCCACTGGCTCCGGCCCTAGCCCCAGGCGGGTGAAGAGGCGTACGGTGTAGGCATCGACGACGAAGCTGGGCTGCCCGGCGGCGTAGACGATGATGTCGTCGGCCGTCTCCTGGCCGATGCCGTAGGTGCCCAGCAGCCTGGCCCGTAGCGCCGGTAGGGGCAGGGCCAGGAGGCGTCTCAGGTCGCCCCCGAACTCCTCCATCACCACCTGAACCACGGCCCGCAGGCGGCGGGCCTTGACGGTGTAATAGCCGGAAGGTCGCAACAAGGCTGCCAGAGACTCATCCGGGAGGGCATGCACGCCCGCAGGGCTGAGCGCCCCGGCGGCACGCAAGTTCTCCAGGGCCTTCTCCACGTTCACCCAGGCCACCGACTGCGTCAGGACGGCGCCGACGACGATCTCGAAGGGGTCGCCGCTCCCGGGCCACCATCCCTGGGGACCGTAGGCGGCCAGGAGCCTGGCATAGACGTCCAGGAGACGCTCGCCGAGAGCTAGGCTATGGGCAGGACGTCCTTGTGGCAGACTCATCGGCGTGGCGAGTGGTGCGGACGCGGAGTAGACCCGGTCGGAGTAGACCTTCAATGGGAACGGTAACAGAGACGTCATCGGCCCCCTTTACCAGTCCGCTGGCGGCCGAAGTGGCCCCAGACGTCCTGGAGCGCTTCCTGCGCTACGTGCGGATCGATACCCAGTCCCAGGAAGGCTCGCCGGCGTATCCCAGCACGGCGAAGCAGCTCGACCTCAGCCGTCTCCTGGCGGAGGAGCTGCGAGGCATGGGGCTGGCCGACGCCGCCGTCGATGAGCACGGATACGTCATGGCCACGCTCCCGGCCACCCTGGGACACAGCGCCGCGGCGGGTGGCGCCCAGGCAGGAGGCGCCCTGTCGAGTGGCGCGTCGCCCGAAAGCCGGCCTGTGGACACCATTCCTACCGTGGGGCTGGTCGCCCACGTAGACACCAGCCCGGAGGCCCGCGGGCGTGACGTCAAGGCACGCGTGATCCAGGAATACGACGGCGGGGAGATCCGCTTTCCCGGAGACCCGACTCAAGTCCTCCGACCGGCAGACAACCCCGACTTGCTGCGCCACCGTGGCCACGACCTGGTCACGAGCGACGGGACGACCCTACTGGGGGCGGATGACAAGGCCGGGGTGGCGGAGATCATGGGCGCCATGGCCTACCTCGTGACCCACCCGGAGCTTCCTCACGGGCGGATCCGGATCGCCTTTACGCCGGACGAGGAGATCGGCCTAGGCACGAAGCACTTCGATCTGCGGAAGTTCGGCGCCGACGTCGCTTACACGGTAGACGGCTCGACGGCGGGGGAGATCCAGGACGAGACCTTTTCCGCCTCCAGTGTCAGCGTCACCATCCGCGGGCACAACATCCATCCCGGGTACGCCAAGGGCAAGATGGTCAACAGCATCAAGCTGGCCGCCGACCTGCTGGGCCGGCTGCCGCGGGAGGGGCTCTCGCCGGAGTCCACCGAGGGCCGGGCGGGGTACGTCCACCCCATGGCCGTCGAGGGGAGCGTGGAGGAGACGACGCTGCGCTTCATCGTCCGTGACTTCGACGCCGAGCGCCTGGCGGGGCACGAGGCCCTGTTGCGCCGGCTGGCGGACGAGGTGGCGGCCGGCGAGCCGCGGGCGCGGGTCAGCGTCGTGGTGGAGCGCTCGTACCGCAACATGAAGGAGTACCTGGCTGCCCACCCGCGGACTCTGCGGGCGGCGGAGACGGCCATCCGGCGGGCGGGCCTGGAGCCGCGCCGGGCTGCCATCCGCGGGGGCACAGATGGCGCTCGCCTCAGCGAGCAGGGCCTGCCCACCCCCAACCTCTTCACCGGGGCGCACGACTACCACAGCGTGCGGGAGTGGATCAGCGTGCAGGACATGGGGGCGGCCACAGCCACACTGATCCACCTCGTCCAGGTGTGGGCCGTGGACGGCTAACCTGGATTCCTGTGAACCTGGCGCGCCACGTTTCGTCCCCCGCTGGTGCCCGGCAGGGCATGACGATTCTTCATCCACGGAAGCGCCTTCTTCATCCACGGAAGCGCCAGAGGCCCGTTGCCGCTGGGTACGGGCTGCGGTGAGGGTGGGTCGTCCGACCCTTACCCGCGCGCCGCGCGGCCGCTCCTACGAGGCGAGGCGCACCGAGAATAGTGCAGGCTAGTCGCCGCTGGCCAGCGACTTCAGGGTTGGGGCGTCCTGGGTGGAACTTGACGCCGGTGGGGTGCTGAAGAAGCGTGGGCTGCCGTTGGAACGCTCGGGCGTGTCACTGGATCGGTCGAGTGTGCCGTTCCGGGCGCCGCCACGGCCGGCCCGTTCGGCGTAGCGGGCGGCGATGCGCCCCAGCTTGCCGTGCCACTCCAGGAGGCGCTTCTGGGTGTCGCGAGCCTCCTGAGCGCCGGGCAGTAAGCCGGGGATGTTCCACTCCCGCCACAGGAGGTCGACCACCATGTTGAAGAAGTGGTCTGGGCTGTAGACCCCCTCGCGGCGCAGGATGGCGTCACGCACGGCGTAGTCCGGCATGTTCTCGCCGGGCATGGCGAAGTTCATCATCACCTGCGCCACGGGCTCCACGAAGTTTGGCTCTGCCTCCAGGTGGGCCTTGACGGCGTCCTTGTAGAAGGTGAAGTGGAGGGTCTCATCCTTGGCGATGCGGTTCAGGGCCAGGGCCAGGCGCGGGTCCTCCTGCTTACACACGGCGGCCACCCGCATGTAGAAGGCCCGCGTCGCCAGCTCCTGCATCGCCGTGTAGGCGATGGCTTGGAGGTGATCCTCCACCGGCGGCGACCAGCCCTGGCGGATGATCAGCTTGCGCAGGCGGGCGCGCTCTCGGTGGTTGCCGTTGTCCCCCAGGAGCAAGTATGTCTCCAGGAGCAAGGCGTGCTGGTCCTCTTCTGCAGTCCAGTCGTAGATGAACTCCTGCATCGGGGCCAGCGACCCCTTGAACGTGGCGCTCAGCCCGGAGGTGAACCAGGGGAGGTTGACCTCCGTGAACAGGGCGGTCTCCACGGCAAGGTACGTCGTAGCCGAGAGCTTGGGGAGGGACTGAGGGTCGGCGCGCAGCTCGTCGAGCGGGAGGTACTCGTGGTAGGCCCAGTCCGTAGCGGCTGCCCGCTGTTGATGGCGCTGCAGGAGCTCACGGAGCTTCGGCTCGAGCGATGGGAGCATGTGTGCGGCTGACAATCGGACTCCTCTTGCCGCGCAGGGTTGCATGCCTTCGGACTGCGCAGCGTATACAGGCTAGCGCGTGCGAATGCGCGTCGGCAAGAGTGTACCGCTTTGCTGGCCGGTACAGGGACGGCTCGGCTGAAGACGTGGCCACCTGGAGGCGCCGAGAGAGCGATCTGTACGTCAATAGGACCTATAGGACCTATAGGTCAATCGGCCGGCACGAGGCCGGGGAGGATGCCGGCCACTTTCCCCCCGTCGGTAGGGATGGCCGCCCCGGTGATGTTGCGGGCGGCGTCGGAGGCCAGGAAGAGGACCAGCTCGGCCACTTCTTCGGCCGGTGCAATGCGCTTGAGCGCCGTCTGGCTCGCCGCCAGGCGGTCAAAGGCCCCGGCGTCACCCATCGCCCGGCGCCCTTCTTCCATCATCTGGGACTCGATGGGACCGGGACAGATGGCGTTGACCCTCACGTTCTGGGGCCCGTGGCGCAGGGCCATGCTCTTGGTGATGCCGATAATCCCATGCTTGCTGGCGCAGTACACCGGATCGTTGGGGCGCCCGATCAAGCCGGCGTTGGAGGAGTTGTTGATGATCGTCCCCCCACCACCGCGGATCAGGTGAGGGAGGGCGTACTTGGCGCCCAGGAAGACCGACTTCAGATTGGTGTCCAGGGTGCGGTCCCAGTCCTCTTCCGAGACCTCCATCACGGTTCCGGCCATGTTGATCCCGGCGTTGTTGAACATGCAGTCCAGGCGCCCGTAGGCCTCCAGCGCCGTTTGCACCAGGCGCTCCACCTCGGCGGGCACCGTGGCGTCCGTGCGCACGAACCGGGCTTCCCCCCCGGCCGCGCGGGCCTGGGCGACCGTGGCCTCCCCTGCCTCGACGTTCCGGTTACCGAGGACGACCTTGGCCCCTTCGCGCGCGAAGAGGATGGCCGTGGCCCGCCCGATCCCAAAGCTCCCACCGGTGATGACGGCGATCTTCCCTGCCAAACGCATGCCCTGCTCTCTCTTGTACGTGTTCCATGCCCAAAGGGGCGCCGCGGAGGACGAGAAGGGCCGTCTCTACGGCAGCGGGTGCGTTTCAGACGAGCGCGGACTCAAAAGGTAATGACGCGCCCGGTCTCGGCCGACTCATTGGCCGCGAGGCAGACGGCCAGGCTGCGGGCGGCGTCGGCGTAATCCTGGCGCAGCTGGGAGCGGTCGCCGGTCTCCACGGCCCGCAGGAACTCCCGCCCAATGGTGATCGTCGGCTCCTCCTCCACCGACACCGTCTCCGTCTGCCCGTCCGGATGGAAGACCTCCAGGCGCCCCCAGTGGTAGCGCAGCACCAGACCGTCGGCCACGATGTCCATCGCCGCGCTCTGGGGCAGACGCGGAAACGCGGCGTAGGTTGTGGCCACGCTCCCCACCGTCCCCGAGTCGAAGCGTAGGGTGACGCTGTAGGAGTCCCAGTTGTCCCAATCCTTGCTGCCGGCCAGGACGTGGTCGGCGTACTGGGCGAATACGGTGCGCACCTCCCCGATCACGTAGCGCGCCAGGTCTATGGGGTGGATCTGGTTCTCTACGATGTGGCCCCCGCCCCAGTGGCGGCGCCAGTTCCCGGGGATGTCCGGCTTCTGGCGGTACAGGTAGGAGTGGAATAGCCCCACCTTGCGACCCTGGAGGAGCTCCCGCGCCCGCTGGGCGGCGGCGGCATAGCGGTGCTGCTGGCACACCACCACCAGTCTGCCCGCCCCTTCGGCCGCGCGGCCGATCTCCTCCACCTCGCTCATCGCCAGGGCCACCGGCTTCTCAATCATCAAGGCGCAGCCGGCGG
Source organism: Chloroflexota bacterium (assembly GCA_030447525.1). Classification (GTDB taxonomy): domain Bacteria; phylum Chloroflexota; class UBA11872; order UBA12225; family UBA12225; genus JAUJOR01. The sequence goes on from JAUJOR010000002.1 coordinate 119,490, forward strand.
CCAGGGCCTCCAGGGCCTGTCCCGTGTGTACGGGCGGGGGTGAGGTCAGGTAGACCACTTCGGGCCGCTCGCTCTCCAGGGCGGCGCGGTGGTCGGGGTAGGCCCGGGCCCCCAGCTCCGTCGCCAGCTCAGCGGCGCGGGAGGCATCGGGATCGCAGACGGCGACGACCTGGGCGCCGGGGTAGGTAGCGGCCGCCCGTCCGTGGGCCCGCCCCCGCCTCCCGGCGCCGACGATGACGATACGCATGTGTCGTCTCCCTCGCTTCCTGTCTGGTAACTGTTGGGTCTCGTGACGTTCCGGTCTGGTGATCGTTGCCCCGGTTCAGCCACGGACGGATTTCTGTATCTCCCGCTGGTGTGTCCTGCTGTGTCTCTTGTCCCCGGTTGCCCCGGCTCAGCCCCGGACGAACTTCTGGATCCGTGCCCCATCCTCCACCTCGGCGACGTACAGGTCCCCGTGGGAGTCGCCCCAGATGGCGTGAGGCTTGAGCAGCTCACCCGGCTCGCGGCCGGGCCGCCCGCCGATGTGCCCCACCACCCGATCCTGCGGGTCGAGGATAGTCACCCGGTTGAGCAGCTCCGCGACGTACAGGTACCCCTGGGGATCGACCCACACCCCGTTGGGGCGCTGAAAGCCGGTCTTTTCTTCGATGAACTCCCCCTCGGGGGTGAAGATCTGCAGGCGGTAGTTCTCACGGTCGCAGACCCATAGCCTGCCAGGCGCCCCCTGGGCAGCTCCCCGAGTGTCGAACCAGACGTCGTGGACGAGCTTGAACTGTCCCGGCCCACTGCCCGGCTCGCCCCAGGAGCGGATCAGCTTGCGCTGGGGGTCGAAATGGTGCACGCGGGAGTTCCCGTAGCCGTCGGAAACATAGAAGTCTCCCTGGGGCGTAAAGGCGACGTCGGTGGGGCGGTTGAACGGCTCCCCGGATGCCCCCACCTGCCCCGGGGTGCCGAGCGTCCACAGCTCGCGTCCGTCCAGGGTGCACTTGACCACGCAGTGGCGGGCCACGTCCGTAAAGTACAGGTACTCCCCGTCGGCCTCCTGGCGCAGGTGCAGGCCGTGAGCCCCTTTCTCGAACTGATCTGATCGCCCCACATGGACAACAGCTCGCCCGTGCGGCTGTACACCACCACCGGGTGCGGCGCCCGGTGGTGCACGTAGACGCGGTCCTGGGAATCGACGACCACAGACGGGACGTACCCCCACTCCGTCCACCCCGCCGGGAGCTGTCCCCAGGACGCATCGTGGGTGTAGCGGTGCTCCCGGCCGGTACTTGTGGTGCTCGGCGCAACGCTCATACCCGGTCCTCCTTAGACGTCATCCGTCATACGTCCCTGCGCCTTTGTGCCGCGCGCCGTATCATGCCCGTCCGTTCTGGCCGGGCCGGTGTTGCGTCCCCTTGTAGAACTCCACGAGATAGCGGGCCACTGCCTCCACCGTCGCTTCCAGGAGACGCTGCCCGGCGGTCAGATCAGCCCCGGCCGCGTCGTCGGACGTCCCGCCGGCCCGGACGAAGGCCCCGTGCTCCACGGCGTGGATGCTCGACGTCAGCGTGGCCAGCGGGACGCGGCGTTGGTCGAGGCGGACGAGGTCAGGGCGCAGGGCCAGCATCAACGACGTCTCGAAGCCCCCGGCGTGGCCGGGAAAGCCGGGGGCGACCTCCCCTGCCCCGGCCGCGATCAGGGCCTGGGAGGCGATCGTCCAGTAGGATGCCTGCCCCAGGGCCATCTCCAGCCCCTCCTGGTTTACCAGGTCGTGAGCGACAACGCCGTTGGGATTCTGATTGCCCCCGTGGCCGTTCAGCAGCACCACCCGGCGCACGCCGTGGCGATAGAGGCAGCGCACCAGCTCTTTCACGCTCTCGATGTAGAGGTGGCTGGTCAGCGACATGGTGCCGGCGAAGGGCAGGTGGTGGTGAGACACGCCGTAATGCATCGTAGGGGCGACCAGCACCGGCACCTCTGCGGAGGCCCGTTCGGCCGCCGAGCGGGCGACGTGGGTGACTACCGCGCTGTCCACCATCAAGGGCAGGTGTGCCCCGTGTTGCTCGATGGAGCCGGTGGGCAGGACGACCATTGCCCCCTCGTCGAACGCCTCACGTGCCGCCTCGCGCGTCATCTCCTCGAGCAGTCGATTCATGGCCATCTCCTTCTCCCTCGCCAGGGGAGGCTACCAGGGCGTTCCTTGTGACGACCACGTGGGCCGGCCCAGCTTGCGCAGCAACCGCAAGCGCCGCTGGCTCAGCTGGGCCTCGGCGCGCGCCTGCTCCAGGTCGTCCGGGGCGAACGTTCGGCCGGCCAGCTCGCGGTCGCAGATGGCCAGGGCCTCCTCGTAGCGTCCTTCCTGTTCCAGGAGCATGGCCGCCCGCTCGGCGCCGCTCACGACCCCCTGCCCCGCTGCCCCCTGTCCCGGCTCAGGCGGTCTCTCTGGCGTCACCCCGGCCCTCCTTTGTCACCCACGCACCGTCGCCCAGCGGTCGCTACGCGGTGACGCGTATGCCCGGACGGCGGAGCACCACTACGGAGCGGGACGGTACAAGATACAGGGCGCTGTGCACGGGCCAGCCGGAGCCCGGCTCGGCGATGTCCTCGGGGCTGGGGCGGCCGGTGTCCACGAGGCGTTGCCATCCCCGGGCGTCCCACTCCTGGATAGTGAAGTGGACGTCCATCGCCCCGGAGTTGACCATGACGTAGAGGTCGTCGTCGCCCTCGGACGCCCCGTGGAGGGCGTAGGCCAGGGTATGCGACTCGGGCGACAGGTCGGTGTGAGCGCCAATCCCGTACCAGCGCACGTCATCCCGCCAGAAGCGGCTGCGACACAGTGAAGGGTGGGCCTTGCGCAAGGCGATCATGTGCTTGAAGAAGCGGAACACGTCCCGGTTGCGCTCCAGGAGGTCCCAGTCCAGCCAGGTGATCTCATTGTCCTGGTTGTACGGGTTGTTGTTGCCCCGCTGGGTGTTCATGAACTCGTCCCCGGCGACAAACATGGGCACGCCGTTGGCCAGCAACAGCAGGGCGCAAAAGGCTTTCACCTGGCGCCGGCGCAGGGCCAGGACGGCGTCGGGCGCCCCGTCGTCCCCCTCCCAGCCCCCGTTCCAGCTCAGGTTGTCGTCGCTCCCGTCGGCGTTGTGGTGACCGTTGGCCGCGTTGTGCTTCTCGTTGTACGAAACCAGGTCATAGAGGGAGAAGCCATCATGGGAGGTGACGAAGTTCACGCTCTGGTAGGGGCGGTAGGCCTCGGCCAGCGTGTCCGGGAACAGGTCATCACTCCCGTACAGCCGGGTCATCAAATTCCCCACCTTGCCGGGATCACCGCGGACAAAGCTCCGCAGATCGTCGCGCGCCTGCCCGTTCCATTGCAGCCAGGTGAAGCCGGGAAAGGCCCGGCCAAGCTGGTAGCTGTCCACGTCCCAGGCCTCGGCGATCAGGCGCCGGTCGGCGTGGCCGGCAAAGGCGCTGATCTCGCTGATCAAGGGTGGATCGTTAAGGTTGAGCGTGCCGTCGCCGTTGCGCGAGAAAATCGAGGCCAGGTCGAAGCGAAAGCCGTCCACTTGCATCGTCTCCGACCAGTAGCGCAGGCTGTCCAGGACGAGTTGGCGCACGGCGGGGGCGCCGCAGCGCAAGGTGTTGCCACAGCCGGTGTCGTTGCGGTAACGCCGGCCGTCGGGGGTCATCAGGTAGTACGTGCGGTTGTCCACACCGCGGTAGCAGTAGGTAGGCCCGGTGGCGTCGAATTCGCTGGTGTGGTTGTAGACCACGTCCAGCCACACCTCGATCCCGGCGCCGTGGAATGCCTTGACCATCTCCCGGAACTCGTCCATCGGGTCGCCGGCGGCGTAGTCGCGGTGAGGGGCGAAGAAGTTGAGCGTCATGTAGCCCCAGTAGTTCCCTTCGTCCGGATCAAACTGCTGCACGGGGAGCAGCTCCACCACGGTCACCCCCAGGGTGCGTAGATACGGGAGCTTGTCCACCAGCCCGGCGAAGGTGCCCCGGCGCTCCGGGGCAACGCCGGAGTTGGGGCGGGCGGTGAAGCCCTTGACGTGCAGCTCGTAGATCACCGTGTCATAGGTGCGCCGGGGACGCGAGTGCGCCCCCCAATCGAAGGGCGGGCGAGTCGAGGGCAGCACGCCGAGCGGGGCCCGGCCATCCGTCGGCCCGGGCCGAGCGCACGCCGCGCGGCTGAAGTGAGGGGGGAAGAATACCTCCGTGGCGTAGGGGTCGATCAAGATCTTCTGGGGATCGAAGTAGTGACCCGCCGGTCGGTTGGCCGGTCCGTCGACTCGGTAGGCGTAGAGCGACGCCCCGCCCAGGGCGGCCGCCGGTATCCAGCAGTGCCAGATGCGTCCGGTCTTGTTGCGCCGGTGATCAAAGCGGTAGCTGAACACCGGGTGCAGCGGATCCTCCGGCCGGTAGCAGAGCAGGTGGACATCGGTGGCGTAGCGAGAGTACAGGGCGAAATTGAACGCCTGATAGGCCTCCGCCCAGGTCACCCCTAGGGGTGAAGGGGAGCCGTCGCTCTCTAGCCAGCGGTCCGGCGAAGGGGGCAGCCCCGTCCGCTCGCCGCTCCCCGGTGCGCGTCTGATCACCTGTACGCCGTCATCAAGAGGTTAGACGACGTCTGGAATCTGCGCCAGAAGCGATCGCGCCCCGGCGGCGATGGCGGCAATCGTACTTCAAAACGGTCCCTGGAGGTTCAGCATGCCCCGCCCCTTTGCGCTACAAGTGTGCGGCGAGCGAAAGGAATGCCTGCATTGAACCACCGAGTACCTCCTTTGCGCTACAAGTGTGCGACGACCGAAGGGCCGTACGGCCGTACATCCTCGTGGCCCGCTTGAAGCCCGGGTAGACCTGAGACTTGAGGCTTGAGACTACCGTTCCAAGGGGGATGGGGGACGCGCGCCCGATCGGCATATTCGACTCGGGGGTGGGCGGGCTTTCGGTGCTCCGTCACCTGCGCCTCTTGCTCCCGGCCGAGGATGTCCTGTATGTTGCGGACGCGGCCTGGTGCCCGTACGGCTCAAAGCCGGCAGGGATCATCCGGGAGCGGATCGCCGAGGTGGTCGGCGTCCTACAGGCGCGGGGGGTAAAGCTCGTCGTCGTCGCCTGCAACTCCGCTTCCACGGTAGGGCTGGCCGACGTCCGCCGGCGGTACCCGCAGCTCACCTTCGTGGGTATGGAGCCGGCGGTGAAGCCGGCGGTGGAGCAGACGCGCACGCGGGCCATCGGCGTCCTGGCCACGGCGACGACCGCGGCCGGGGAGTCGCTGGCCCGCCTGGTGAGCCGCTTCGGGCGTTGGGCGGGGGCAGCGGCGGAAGACGCAGACGCGCCGGCGGGGCGGGACAATTGCCGGGGCGTGGCCGTACACGTCGCCGTTCCGGAAGGGTTAGTTGAGCTCGTGGAGCGTGGAGCAGGGGACTCGCCCGCCGCTGAGGCGCTGCTGCGGCCCATCATGACCCGCTGGCGGGAGGCCGGCGTGGACGTCGTCGTGCTGGGCTGCACGCATTACCCGTTTGCCCGGGCCGCCGTCGAGCGCCTGGCGGGGCCGGGTGTGGTCATCGTCGATCCCGCCCCGGCCGTGGCACGGCAGGCCGCGCGGGTCCTCGCCGCCGGCGGGGCGCTCACGCCCTCCCTCCGTGCCGGGCAGACGACCTTCCTGGCCACTGGAGAGGCCGACGCCTTCTACGCCATCGTGTCCCGGCTGGCATTGTGAGTCCGCCCCAGGGCGCTCCCTTGCCCATCGGCCGTCTACTGGCTATCCGGGGCGGGGACGGACACGGGGACACCGCTCCGGTAGATGTACGGGAGACACCCCGCCGGCGCGACCCTCTCGGCAGGGCGTGCGATAAAATCACAAGCGTCAGCCGGCAATCGGGCCCTGGCGAGGGGCCGCGACCGCCGTCCGGACCCCCAGGCGTTGCCGGTACGGTCCACCACCGACGCCACCGACGCCACCGCGCATGCCCGCAGTCAAGGGAGACGAGGACTCAGGTGCGCATCTTGTTGGTGGAAGACAATGAAGACCATGCCCTGATCACCGAGCTGGCGATCCGCGATGCCCAACCGGAGGTGGCAGAGCAGCTCGTCGTGGATACGGTGACCGATGGTGCTGAAGCGATGTCCTTTCTGCGCGCAGAGGGGGTCTATGGCGCTCGCCAGCTCCCCGACCTCGTCCTGTTGGACATCAAGATGCCGGGTATCGGCGGCCTGGACGTGCTGCGGGCGATCCGCTCAGATCCACGGCTGCGCGTCGTCCCGGTGGTCATGCTGACCACGTCGGCGCAAGGCGAGGACATCCAGGAGGCCTACCAGCAGGGGGCCAACGAGTACGTCACCAAGCCGGTGCGGGCCGAGGAATTCCGTACCAAAGTGCAAGCCATCCCCCGCTACTGGTCGCAGGTGGTGCATCGACCCACGATGACCTCAACGTAACTAACCCCATCCGTAGTGCGACGTTATCCCTATTGCCGGACTGAGCCCCTCAGCGATGGCCCTGCTGTGGAGGCCACTGGGAGCACAGTCAAGGGCGGTGCGAGGCAGCGCAAGACGTGGCACAGATGACACTCTCGAGCACCTCCGACGCCACTGTCCCGCCCAGCGCGGAAGGTTTGGTGCGGGTGCTGCTCATCGAGGACAACGACGACCACGCCGAGCTCTTCAGCGACGCCCTGGAGCGATCCACCGAAGCCCACTTTACGGTGCAGCGGGTCTCCAACAGTGTGGAGGCCCTGGCGCACGCCCTCCCCGGGGCGTTCAGCGCCCTGCTCCTGGACTACCAGCTTGGGGACACAGATGGCGTGGCCCTGCTGGAGCAGCTCCGCGCCGGTGGCACGGACACCCCTGCCGTGCTCCTGACTAGCCACGGTTCCGAGCATCTCGCGGCGCGGGCCCTGCGCGCCCAGGCGGACGACTACCTCCCCAAGACCGAGGCCCTGGTGGACGAGGTGGTGGCCCGCGCCGTGCTCCGCGTTCTGGAGCGCCGGCGCCTCTCCGACCAGCTGGCCCGGGCGCGGGAAGAGGCGGCGGCCGCGCGCGCCCGCGACGCCTTTCTCGCCGGCGCCTCCCACGACCTCAAGAACCCCCTCACCGTGATCCGCGGCACGGCCCAGATACTCCAGCGGCGGATCGCCCGGCAGGGAGCCATCCCCGTGGAACAGATGACTTCGGGGCTGAGCAGTATCGAGCGCGCCGCCACGCAGATGGCTTCCCTGATCGAGGAGATGCTCGACGTCGCCCGGCTGCGGGCCGGGCGCACTCTCGACCTGGAGCGCTTGCCCACAGACCTGGTGGCCCTGGCCCGCGAGGCGGTAGTCTCCCACCAGCAGGCGGCCGAGGTGCACCGGCTACGCCTGGAGACCGACGAGACTGAGCTGGTAGGGATGCTCGACCGCTCGCGCATTGCCCGGGTACTGGCCAACCTCCTGTCCAACGCCGTCAAGTACAGCCCCAAGGGAGGTGAGATCGTCGTCCGGGTGGAGCGCGCCCGGGACCTGGCCGGGGAGTGGGCCGTGCTCTCAGTCTCTGACCAGGGCGTTGGTATCCCGGCCGAGGATCTCCCCTTCATCTTCGATCAGTTCCGGCGTAGCGAGAACGTGGTCGGGCACATCGCCGGCACCGGTATCGGCCTGGCCATCGTGCGCCAGGTGGTGGAGCAGCACGGCGGCAGCATCACCGTGCACAGCCGCCAGGGGGCCGGCAGCACCTTCATCGTCCGTCTCCCCCTTACCCCTGGCCCAGGCTGAGATCTGAGGGCCCGACTCTCAGAGCCTCTGCCGAAGCCAGGGATCGCCGGCGACGGCGACGTGCCGCGCCGGCGACCTGCCAAATTGCATCGGAATTGCTTATCATATCGGTAGATCCGATGCGTTCACCACCGCCGGCGGGAGCACAGGCTGGAGACGGACACGAAAGCCTGCTGGACGACGAGGTCGACCGCATTGTCGGCCTCTACCGGCACGCCGGGCGCAAGCTGCGTGACGCTGACCCGCAGGACTGGGCGGCGGGCCTGAGTATGCCCCAGCTGCGGGTGCTGTTTTTTCTCGGCCGGAGCGGGCCGATGTCGGTTGGGGAGGTGGCCAGCGGCGTCAAGGTGTCCCAGCCGAGCGCGACGGAGACGCTCGATCGCCTGGTGCGCGCCGGCCTGGTGGAGCGCATGTCCGACGTCTCCGACCGTCGGGTTGTCCGTAACGCCTTGACGGCGCGGGGACGGGAGATGATCGACCGCCCCTGGGAGACGCGCCGCGCCGTGCTGTCTGGCGTCCTGCGTAAGGCTACCCCGGCAGACCGGATGGCTATAGCCCGCGGACTGGCGCTCCTTTGCCAGGCCCTGGACGAGACCGTAGACGAGGCCGTGGACGAGAGCAGCGGCCACCTGCCGGCCGGGGAGAGATGCCGGTAAGGGACTGCTACCGGGCAGGGATGGAGCGCACGCATCCTGCCGGGCGGCCCTTGGGCTCACCGACAGGAGTGACGCGGTGCCATCTGAGGGGCTGTTCCCACCCCCAGCTGGTTCAGCGTAGGTCCTGTCACTGACTGGCTGGAGACGTCGAGCGCGAGTCGGCCGGTGGTCGCGGATCACGGGCATGGGTCGAGGAGCGGGGACGAGGAGCGGAAAGGAAGGAGCGCGAGCGAGGTGCGAGTCCTGTGGCGCTTGATGCAGTTTGTGCGGCCCTACTGGTGGGGGACGGGGACCTCGATAGCCCTGATCTTCGTGCTCACGGTGTTCCGGCTAGGACCGGCCTGGTTCACCAAGCTGATCATCGACCAGGCCATCCCGGCCCGTGACTTCGCCCTGGCGGTGTACTACATCGTGGCCATGATCGGCGTCTCAGCGCTGACCAATCTCCTGAGCGCCGTCGAGCTGTACCTGGAACAGTGGGTCGGGCAGCGGGTCGTTTTCGACCTCCGTGGCAAGCTGTACGACCACCTGCAGTCCCAGAGCATGAGCTTCTACGACGCCAATCAGACGGGGCAGCTGATGTCCCGCGTCACCAACGACGTCAATCAGGTGCAGTTCTTTCTGACCCAGGGCCTGGCCCGGCTGCTGAACACCTTTGTCACCATTGGCGTCTTCCTGGCCATGATGCTGTTCCTCGATCCCCTTCTGACGGCCGTCTCCCTGACGGTGACGCCCCTGGTGGTCTACTTACAGAAGCGGATGGCCGCCGTGATGCCCCTCTACCGGCGCACGCAGCAGCGGGCGGCCGACCTGAACGTGGTGATCCAGGAGAACGTCACCGCGATCAAGCTGGTCAAGGCGTTCAACCGCGAGCCGTACGAGGCCGGGCGCTTCGACGACGTCAACTGGGACCTGCGCGAGACGCGCATGAAGGCCAATCTGGCCATGGCCGTGGCCAGCCCGGGCCAGGACTTTGCCACCTACCTCTCGGCCATTATCATCGTCGTCTTCGGCGGCTGGCGGGTAATGGAGGGGGCGCTCAGCATCGGCTCCCTGGCCGCCTTTTATAGCTACGTCCTCACCATGTGGGCCCCGGTGCGCTGGCTCACGTTCGTCAACCAGATGGCCCAACAGGCCATGGCGGCCGGCGAGCGTGTCTTCGAGATCCTGGACACCTCGTTGGACGTGACGGAGAAACCTGACGCTATCGCCCTCCCGCGCCTGGAGGGCCGGCTGGAGCTAGATCACGTCTCCTTCGCCTACGGCAAGGGAGCCCCCCTCCTGCGGGACATCAGCGCTACGGTGGAGCCGGGGCAGACCCTGGCCCTCGTCGGACCCTCCGGCTCCGGCAAGACCACCTTGATCAACCTCATCCCCCGCTTCTATGACGTCATCCAAGGGGCGGTGCGTGTCGACGGCCACGACGTGCGCGACGTCACCCTGGAATCGCTACGCTCACAGATCGGGATGGTGATGCAGGAGACGTTTCTCTTCAACATGACCATCCGGGAAAACATCTCCTACGGCCGGTCGGACGCCGCACCGGAAGAGGTGGAGGCCGCCGCCAGGGCGGCCAATGCCCACGACTTCATCGTCGAGCTAGAGCAAGGCTACGAGACGGTGATTGGAGAGCGGGGCGTGCGCCTCTCCGGTGGTCAGCGCCAGCGCCTGGCCATCGCCCGCGCCATCCTGGTCGATCCCCGCATCCTGATCCTGGACGAGGCCACCTCCAGCGTGGACAACCGCACCGACTACCTCATCCGGCAGGCGCTAGACGAGCTGATGGAAGGGCGGACGACAATCGTCATCGCCCACCGCCTCTCCACGGTGCAGCGAGCCGACCAGATCCTGGTGATGGAGCGGGGTAGGGTCACGGCGCGGGGGAGACACGCCGAGCTCCTGCGCAGCAGCCCCCTCTACCAGCACTTGTACGAGATTCAGTTCGAGCTCCAGCGAGACGCGGCGGAACAGGTCAACGGCGCGCTAGAGGAACCAAAGGCCGCCGTCTTGTCGGGGTCGATTGCACAGGAGGCCGGGCGATGATGGGCATGGGACGGGGCGGGTTCGGCCCCGGGAGCATGGTGCGCGGGGGCATGAGCGGCGGGAGCGGCTGGTCCTCCGCGGCGAGCGAGAAACCGGAGTTCAAGACCAGTCCCTGGCAGATTGCCCGGCGCCTGGGTGGCCTGATGGGAGAGTACCGCCGCCACCTGGTCCTGGCCCTGCTCTCCGTGCTGGCCAGCTCCGGGCTGCAGATGTTCATGCCCCTGGCCTTCAAGCACGTCATCGACTCCACCATCCCCAGCGGGAACACCAACGAGCTGCTCTGGATCGGCGTTGGCCTGACGGTAGCCCAGGTCGTCCGCTACGCCCTGACCTACGGCGAGCGGTACTTGATCATGTTGGTGGCCCAGCAGCTGGTCTACCGCGTGGCCAAGGACCTCTTCGAGCACATCCAGCGCCTCTCGCTGCGCTTCTTCGAGCGCTGGGGTACCGGCGAGATCATCTCCCGCACCACCAACGAGATCCAGGTGCTGCAGCAGGCCATCAACGGTGGCACCGTCCGAGCGATGGTCAGCGTCTTCAACATGATCGCCTTTGCCGTGATCATGTTCGCCCTCAGCTGGCAGCTGGCCCTGCTCGTCTACCTCACCGTCCCCCTCCTGGCTATCGCCAGCACGGTTACGGCGGAGAAGCTGCGGGTGCGCTACATCCGCGTCCAGGAAAAGATCGCCGACGTCAACAACGTCTTACAAGAAAACATCTCCGGCGTGCGGGTCTCCAAGGCCTTTGCCCGCGAGGGGGAGCAGCGTCGGCGCTTCTACGAAGAGAATCGGGGCAACCTCTCGGCCAACATGTCTACCGCCTCGGTGCAGGCCGTGGCCACCCCGGCCATCCAGATGATCTCTGCCCTGGGCATGGCCCTGGTGCTGGGCGTGGGCAGTTGGCAGATCCTGGCCGGCACGCTCACCGTGGGGACGATGGTGGCTTTCGTCTCCTACTTGATCCAGTTCTATCAGCCGGTTGAGGACCTCATTCGGGTCAACAACACCCTGCAGCAGACCCTGGCGGCGGCCGAGCGCATCTTCGAGTTCATCGACGAGCAGCCAGACGTCGTCGAGCGTCCAGACGCCATTACTCTCACCGGCGTGCGAGGGGCCATAACCTTCGAGCACGTCACCTTCGCCTACGAGCCGGGCCGGCCGGTGCTCCATGACGTGTCCCTCGAGGCACAGCCGGGGCAGATCGTCGCCCTGGTCGGGCATACCGGTTCTGGCAAGACGACTATGGTCAACCTCATCCCGCGCTTCTACGATCCCGACGGCGGGCGCCTGACGGTGGACGGTCACGACCTGCGTGACGTGACGCTGAAGAGCCTGCGCGATCACATCGCCGTGGTCATCCAGGAGACCTTCCTCTTCGGGGCCACCATCCGTGACAACATCCGCTACGGCCGGCTGGACGCGACGGACGAGGAGGTGGTGGCCGCCGCCAAGGAGGCCCATGCGGATGAATTCATCAGCCAGCTGGCAGACGGCTATGACTCCTGGGCCGGCGAAGGGGGCGTGCTCCTTTCCCGCGGCCAGCGCCAGCGGATTTCCCTCGCCCGGGCCATCCTCAAGGACCCCCGCATCCTGATCCTGGACGAGGCCACCTCGGACGTAGACACCGAGACCGAGGTGCTGATCCAGCGCGCCCTGGAGACGGTCATGAAGGGGCGCACCACCTTCGTTATCGCCCACCGCTTGTCCACCATCCGCAACGCCCACCAGATCGTCGTCCTCGACCACGGGCGGGTGATGGAGCGCGGGACGCATGCCGAGCTGCTCGCTACCCAGGGACACTACCGGCAGCTGTACGACGCCCAGTTCGCCGGCCAGGAGAGCCTCCAGGAGCGCATCGACCGCGTCAACCGGGTGATCCAGCCGGTCAAAGGCGAGGCCCGGGCCAGGAGCGCGATCGGCGAGCCCGCCGGACTCTCCCGCGCCTGAGGGGGCGTTACACTCTGGGCATGCTGCCCAGACGCCTCAAGTACACCCTCCCCCTGGTGGCCGGGCTGGCAGCGGGCGGCGCGGCCGCCGGGGCCGCCCTGGCCACGGCGGACTACGCCGTGCGGCAAATGACCGCCCCGGCCCGCCCCCGGCGCCCGCTGCAGATGGGCTTCACGCCCTTCGAGGCGGGGGTCGATTTCAGCGATGTGACCTTCCCCGGGGGCCATGACGCCCCGCTGCGGGGCTGGCTCCTGCGGCGTGACCCCCATGCCCCGGCTATCCTGGCCTGTGGGGGCTACCGGGCGCAGCGCTCTGACCTGCTAGGGATCTCCTCCAGCCTCTGGCGGGCCGGCTTCAACGTTCTGCTCTTTGACTACAAGGGCTACGGCGACGAGCCGGGGCCGGTCACCCTGGGCTACTGGGAGCTGGCCGACGCCCGGGCGGCCCTTGGCTTCCTCATGGAGCAGTGTCCCGGGGCGCCGCTGGGGACGATCGGGTTCTCCATGGGAGCGGCCATCGCCATCATGGTGGGGGCGCGGGAGCCGCAGGTGCGGGCGGTCTTTGCCGACAGTCCCTTTACCGACCAGCGCGAGATCGTGCGCTACCACGTCGCCCGCGACCTACGTCTCAGCCCGTCGCAACGTACGGAGGTGCTGGCCGGCGTGCTCCTGGCCCTGATCGACCGCCGACTTTCCCGGCTGTTTGGCTTCCGCCTCGCAGACGTGGATCCCCTGCGCGACGTCGCCCGGCTGGCCCCCCGACCGCTGTTCCTGATCCACGGCGAGGCTGACCGAATCATCCCCGTGGAGCACACCCGGCGCATGGAACGGGCTGCCCGCGACGCCGGTGTCCCGGTAGAGGCCAACTACGTCCCCGACGCCGGACACTGTGACGCCTACTTCCTCGACCGCAATCACTATTGCGCCCGCGCCGCGCGCTTCTTCGGCGCCCATCTGGGGGTGCCGCCATCCTCACTTGCGGGCGCTTCCCTGAACGGTCATGTCGCCGCCGTCGGGCCGGCAGTCTCTGGCCCCGGGCTTCAACGCCAGGCGGCGCATCCGGCACGTCCTTGTATCGACCCACCGGGGGAGGTCGAAGGTGAGCGCCCGTGAACGTCCCCGCGCATACCTACAGATCGCTCACATCGCTGCATCGGTTCCCAGTACGGTTTCGCGGAAGTCCTCCGGCAGGTCCCACGCTGGAAAACCTACCGAGCGACTTCAGCCCAGGTGGACTAGCACGGCCACGAGCCTTCAACCTGGTACGGGCTGAAAGCCGGTGATCTGGCACTCATCATTGCAGCGCTAGCCGTTTTCCAGCCCCCTCCCGCGCGCGGGGGGCACCCTGGAACTTCTGTTCGCCGGGGCCGTTCTGCAGGGTGTGATCGATGCCACCGTGGTTGCACTCGGGGCCCTGTCCCTCCTCTGCCTGGCCCTCTCCCTGTACCTGGTGCAGGGGGTGGCGGGGCGTGTCTGCGGGGTGGAGCAGCAACAGCGAGAAGTCTCTCATGGGATCGCCGCCATTGGCGCCGGGATGGCCCGCACGGGTGCCGTGGCCGAGGGGTTGGCCGAAGCCACGGCGGCCATCCGGCGTGATCTGTCCCAGGCCAACACCGACCTGGCGACCCTGCAGACCTACGCCCACGCTCGGCTCGACCTGGAGCGCCGTACCATGGAATCGATTCGGCGCCTGGAAGCGATCATCGCCGGGACGCACAGCAAGGGCGTAGCCGGCGAGAATATCCTCGAGTTGGCCCTGTCCAAGCTCCCCGCGGAGTGGCAGGTGCGCGACTTCCGCGTCGGCAACAAGGCGGTGGAGTTTGGCTTGCGCCTCCCCAACAACCTCATCCTGCCAATCGACAGCAAGTGGCCGGCAACCGCCCTGCTGGATCGTTTCGCCGCCAGCGAGGACGACGATGAGCGCCTGCGCCTCAAGGGACAGATTGAGGCGGTGGTGCTCCAGAAGGCGCGCGAGGTGCGCAAGTACGTCGACCCCAGCCTCACCGTAGGCTTCGGCGTCGCCGCCGTGCCGGATGCGGTGTACGACCTGTGCTGGGGCGTCCAGGCGGACGTGTTCCAGAGTAACGTCGTCTTGCTCAGCCATAGTATGTTCATCCCCTACCTGTTGCTCGTCTTCCAGACCGTGCTGAAAACCTCCCAGCAGATCGACGTGCAGCAACTGGACACCGCCGTCCGCGTGGCGCAGGATGGCCTGCGCCTGGCCCAGGAAGAGCTGGAGGGGCGCTTCGCCCGGGCCCTGATCATGCTGGCCAACTCTCGCGAGGACCTCAGCGCCCACCTCAGCCGCGCCCGCCGTAGCCTGCTGAACCTGGAAAGACAGGAGATGGCAGCCGGCCCAACGGAAACGGCCATTCCCGCCGAAACATACGCTACAGTCGGTGAATGACACGCCAGGGGACGAGGGATGGGACGCCTGCCACCACCGTGCTATTGGCCCTCTTGCTGCCGGCTTGTGCCTCTGGGACGCCGGCCCAGGCGCCCGGGACGCCCGCGGCCGGCTTGACGGTGACTGCAGGGGGTACTCCGGTGGCCGGACAGCCGGCGGGGCGTGACGCCGTCTTGCGCCGCGCCGTGGCCGACGCGGCGGCGCGCGCCGGCGTGCCCCCGGGGCAGGTGCATGTGCTGGGAGTGGCGTCACGCGAGTGGAGCGACGGGAGCCTCGGCTGTCCGGAGCCGGGCCGCATGTACACCCAGGCGATCGTCCCCGGCTACCTCGTGGAGTTGGAGGCGGCCGGACAGCGCCTGGACTACCACGCCGACGGCATCCCGCGGGTGATCGTCCTCTGCCAGGGGGGCCGCCCCCAAAGCGTGCCCTGAATGAGTCCAGGGACATCCTGGGGTAATGCGTCCCTCCGCCGTCCTCGATGGAGGTCGAGGCAACGCCATTGACGCGGCGGGGCGATCTCAGCGTGGTGCCCCACGCCCTGGGTCACGGTAGACAGAAGCGGTGCAGGGGACACACCCCTGCCTCCGTCGTTGGATGCGGGCAGCCGATTGGATACGTCCACAGACGCCTGTCAGGTGTGCCTGGCAGGCGTCCGTGAGCAGGCCGGCGAGATTAGCGATTAGCCGGGACAAGTCTACTCGGACGGGCCTGTCCGAGTAGACCTGTCCCGGGCGAGACGGTTAGAGAGTGGTGTTCGGCCGGCGACGGACACGATTGCCCTGCGCATCCGTCGTCCAGTCGTCGTCCGAATCGGGCTGGGCCGCCCCGGCGGTGGCCCCGCCGGCCGCCCCCACGGTGCCCCCAATAGCCGCCCCAGGGACGATCCCCACGGGACCGGCTACGGCTGCGCCGACAGCCGCCCCAGCCGCTCCACCGGCCAGGCCACCGCCGGCGGTGCCCTCCGTGGCCTGGTCGCGGTGCTCCGGGTCACGAGTTTCATGGACGGCCTTGCCCGCGGTTGCCCCGGTAGCAGCCCCGCCAACGCCGCCGACAACGGTGCCCACCGGGCCACCGATGGCCGTGCCGGCGGCTGCGCCGGCCAGACCGCCGGCCACGGCCCCACCACCGACCTCACCGGCGCCTGAGTGATCGGGGCGCGATCCGCCCCCCAGGCGCGCTTGAGCCCCGATGCTCCCAGGGCCGGTGTCGCCACCGCTGCGCTCCAGGATCGCCAGGGCCTCCATGGCCCGCTGGCCGGCGTTCACTGTAATCAGGACGCCTCCCTCGCGGAAGCCGGCCTCGAAGTGCCTGGCCTCGTCCTCGGGGATGCCCATACCGGCGAGGGCGCCGAGGATACCCCCGGCGGCTGCACCGATGCCGGCCCCGGCCACGGCCGTCCCGCCGGCCAGTCCAAAGGCCGACGCCAGCATCCCACCGGCCACCACCGGGCCGATGCCTGGAATAGCCAGCGCCCCGGCGCCGACCAGGAATCCCAGGACGCCACCCAAGAGACCACCCCCCAGCGCGCCCGTCCCGGCCCCGGCGGCGGCCTTGGTGCCGGTGTCCTCGATGAGCTCACCCTGCTCGGTGCGGTCACGCATGGCCACGCCCACGTCCTCGGGGCGGAACCCACCGTCGCGCAAGCTGCTAATTGCACGCTCGGCGTCGGCGCGATCGGTGAACAGGGCGGCGACGACCTTCCGGCCAGTCATGTCGCGGGTCATTCCCGAGCCTCCCCCGGGGGTGTTGATGTTCACGTTGGTGGTCATGTATGTACTCCTTTGGCTGTGTACCGCTAAGCTCAGTGCCCCCCGCTCTTCCCCGCACGCTGAGCGGACACCCATTACTTCAAGCAACTTGCGTGCCAGCCGCCCATTCGCCGGTGCCTGGATCGCTGCTCGTCACATCCCTGGACTGAAGACGTGGTCACCAGGCGGAATCCATAGAGCGATCGCTAACCGGGCCTGGCCGGCCAGTCGCTCCAAGGGCCAGGATGGGACTGCCTCCGTCCGGCGCCACGGGGCAACAGACGGCGGGCGCATTGCCTGTTTAGTGCTAAACTTTTAGGGTGAGCGAGACGACCCCTACTCGCGCCGGGCTGCGCCATCCGGGCGTGCTGGCGTGGCTGCGCCTGGTGCGGGTGTATCAGCAGATCAGCCGGGCGGCCGCCGAGCACTCCGGTGCCGCCGGGATCACCCTGGCCCAGTTCGACGTGCTGGCCCAGGTGGGCGCCGCCGAGGGGTGTAACCAACAGCAGCTTGCTGACGCCCTCCTCGTCTCCAAGGGCAACGTTACTCAGCTGCTCGACCGTATGGAGGAGTGTGACCTTCTGAAGCGCCGCCCGGTGGGACGGACGAAGTGCGTCTTCCTGACCCAGAGAGGGCGCTCCCTGCGCGACCGTATCGTCCCAGGGCACGAGGCGGTGATCGCCTCCCAGTTCGCCCCGCTCGCCCCAACAGAGCAGCGAGAGCTCCTGCGCCTGCTCCGCAGGCTCGACCGCGCCCTGCGCCAGGGCGATCCGTTGAGGACTTAGGACCTGTCACTCAGGCCCCCGCCAGCGGGCGGGGTGGCGCGCTGGCCGGGACGGGCTGCACGCCTGGGGGCAACGCTACGCCAAAGAGTGACCAGCCCGGACGGAGCGGGCCGGCGAATTCCCCACCGGCAATGCCACCGGACAACCCCAGCTGCCGGTGAGCGATGGGCCGGATGCAGGCCCGGACCGCCCTCCAATGCCCGTTGGATGGCCCAGCTGGACAGGCCCTGCACCCGATCCATCCTCTCGATCTCGTCCAGGCTGTAGAACCCGGCGGCGGAAGCCTCTATACCGTCGGCGCAGGGCTCGCCGCTGATGGGGCGCAGGCGAAATACGATGTAGACGTTGGTGCTCGGCCCGCCGATGGAGCCTTGCCCGCCGATGGAGTGGCGGAAGCCCAAGACGTCTACCACCTCGGTTACAACGCCGGCCTCCTCCAGGCACTCGCGGACGACGGCCTCCGCCACCGCTTCGTCTGCCTCAACGTAGCCCCCGGGGATCTGCCACGAGCCCTTGCCCGGGTTGTGGGCGCGCTGGACGAGAAGGGCCTTGCCGTCACGGATGACGACGCCGCCGCAGCCGATAGAGAAATCGCCGAAGAAGATGAAGCCGCAGCCAGCGTTGGTGCAGTGGGGGCGGTTTCGCCCGCCGTTGAGGCGCTGCTCTAGAGGGCTGGCGCAGCGGGGACAGAAGTTCATCAGGGGCAGGGGCTCAGCGGTCGCTGGCTGGGGCATCGATCCCCGTGCCGGAAGCGGGCTCGAACCGGAGCGTGCCCAAGATGTCCTGGTAGGCCCGGCAGACGGCGTCTTCGAGATCGGCCCGGAAGTCGGTGCCGACGGTGAAGTCCACCAGGCGGGGATTGCGGGGCGTAGAAACGCGGCACTCCAGGGCCGGCTGTCCCCGATCCAGCGCGTCCACGCCCCGCATCGTCAGCTGCACTGAGATCACCGGCTCGCGTTGCTCGGCCCGGCCGGGCGAGCGGTAGCCCAGGACCTGCCAGCTGCGACTCCGCCCGTCACGCGGGTGGGGCAGGCGGCGTACCTCGCCCCCGCCATTAAAGGCATCCAGCAGGGCGCCGACGAAGTCCCCCAGGGCCTCATCGACGACTGAGCCGGCGGCCTCGAACTGGCGCTGCAAGCGCTCGATCCCTTCCCGGCGCAAGCGCTCGCTGCGCACCTTTTCTCGGAGCTGCTCGGCGACGCGGTCGCGCAGTCCACCGTAGGTCAGCTTGCCGCGACCCGGCTCGCCGGCAGTGGGAACGGAGAGCTCCTCCAGGCTAACGCCCTCCAGCAGTCGGCTGAAGGCGGCGTCCCAGTCGTCCCCGGCCCCCCCTCGGTTCTCCCCGCCGGCCCCATCGGCCACGTCACGCTCGGCCATACAACCCTTTGCTCGCCTGCGCCCGCTCGGGCTGACGATCCTCGTCTCACAGTATAACCCTCTCTGAAGGAGCAGCCGGATGGTCCTGGGCGGGGCCCCACGACGCGCATCCCGAGCGGGCGGCCCGAATCACCGGGGCGCCACCGCATGACCTCGCCGCTCGACCGGCCGGGACACGCGGCTGAAACCGCCGTAGGGGAAGCTGCGCGCTAGAGGCCGAATGCGAGCTGCAGAGCAGGGAGGGCGAAGTAGAGCAGGAAGGCCAGGGCGGTGACCCACATCATGAAATGCACCGCCCCGGCCTTGCCGCGGGCGGTCATGATCAGGACGTAGCTCAAGACGCCGGCCCCAATCCCGTTCGTGATCGAATACGTCAGGGGCATCACGATCATCGTCAGCAGGGCCGGCAGGCCCTCCTCGACGTCGCCGAAATCAATCCCTCGGGCGGCCGCGCTCATGTAGAAGCCCACCAGGATCAGGGCCGGGGCGGTCGCTTCCGGCGGGATCATCCCGGCGATAGGGGACAGGAACAGGCACACCAGGAACAGTAGCCCTGTGACGACGGCGGTCAGCCCGGTGCGCCCTCCCTCCGAAACGCCGGCCGCGCTCTCGATGTAGGTCGTGGCCGAGGAGGAGCCGGCGGCCCCGCCGAGCACGGCCGCCAGCGAGTCTACGAGCAAGACGCGATTGAGCCGGGGCAGTCTCCCCTGCTCATCCAGCCAGTCGGCTTCGCCCCCGATCCCCACCACCGTGCCCATGGTGTCGAAGAAATCAGAGAGCATCAGGGAGAACACCGTCAGGAGCGCGGTGACAATGGACAGCCGGACGAAGACCTCTAGGTTGAGCCCGGCGCCCAACGTGGAGAAGTCGGGAAGGGAGACGAACTGCGCCGGCAGGGTAGCCGCCCCGGGGGCGTTGGACACCCGCTGGCCGGTGGCGTAGAAGACAACCGTGGCCACCACCGTGGTCAGGAGGATGCCGTAGAGCAGGGCGCCTCGCACGCCCCGGGCCACCAGCGCCAGGGTGAACACCAGGCCCACCAGGGACATGACGAACGGCAGAGTGGTGTAGTTCCCCAGGGCCAGCGGGACGCTAGGTGGAGCAGAGAGGGGCTGCCCGATCTCCACCGGGACGCGCACGAATCCCCCCTGGTAGAGGCCAATAAAGAGGATGAAAAGGCCGATGCCAACGCCGATGCCCCGCTTCAGCGCCAGGGGGATGGCGCCCATCACCGCCTCGCGAAAGCCGGTGAGCACCAGCCCGGTGATGATCAAGCCTTCCAAGAAGATGACCCCCATCGCCGCTTGCCAGGGGAGCCGCAGCTGGGCGACGAGCTGGAAGGCGACCACGGCGTTGAGGCCCATGCCGGGGGCCAGGGCCAAGGGATAGTTGGCGTACAGGCCCATAGCAATGGATGAAATGGCGGCCACCAGGCACGTCGCCGCCACCACCGCCGCGAAGGGTGGCCCCTGCCCCTCCAGGGCCGCGATGCCGGCGAAGGAGAGGATGGCCGGGTTGACGAAGATGATGTAGGCCATCACCACGAACGTGGTGACGCCGGCACGCACCTCGGTCCCCGGCGTCGTCCCCTGCGCCCGCAGGAAGAAGAGACGCTCCAGCAAGCCGTTCCCCGCCCTCTCGCCAACCGTCCCACCCTGGGACAGTGGCGTTCTCACCGTTGCCATGACGCCTGTATTATGCCCCTGGGCCCGTCCGCGGGACTCGGAGTACAGGGAGCACTTCTGGGCACGGCGCGGGCTGCCGGGAGGGGGCGCCTCCTTCCCCGCCAGCATCCCCTACTTCTTGCCCCCAGCGGCGTACTCCGTGGCCTGGATCTCGTTGACCTGGCGCGCCAGATCGATGTGGGTGTCCTTCACCGGCTTCTGGTTCCGCTCGACTGAGGCGGTGTATTCGTCGTTGATCAGCTTGTTCGTCGCCGCATGGTACCGGTGCAACTCCCACGGCCGGGCGAAGCCTTGCTCGGCGCCAACGGTAAAGGCCTTCAGGTTCTTCCCTTTCAACTCCGCGTGGGCCTCCGTCAACATGGTCTGCCACTTGGGAAGCCAGGACAGACGGGCGGGCTGCAGTCGCTTGGACTGGATGGTGTACCAGTCGTCGCTGTTGAACCAGGAAAGGAGGAGCCAGGCGTCGTCCACGCTCTTGCTCTGCCCCCACATTGCCCAGCCATCGGTAGTGGCCAGGACGTCCCGCTGGACGGGTCCCTTGGGCAGGGTCACGACGTCCCACTCGAACGTGGGCTTGTCCTGCATCACCGGTACCAGCGACCAGGAACCGTCCTCCCACATGGCGGTGTGGCCCCCGGTGAAGAGCAGCCGCGCGTTCATCGGCGTCCCCGGGGCGCTCTCCGGACGCTGGTCCGGCTGGATAGCACTGTTCTCCCGCCACATGCGTGCGTGGATCCACTCGTAGGCTTCAATGGTCTTCGGGGTATCCAAGGTGGACTTGAGGTCGTTCTTGGGGTCTACCATCGTGCCGCCGTTCTGGTGCACCTTGGCCTGCCGGCGGTCGCCTCCGAGGATGAGGTTGGCGCCCCACTTGCGGTTGGGGATGTCGGTCAGCTTGACCATGGCCTCCCGGTACTTGTTCCAGTCCCAGCTGTCATCCGGCAGGGCCACGCCCTTCTGGGCGAACCATTCCTTGTTGAAGTACAAAGAGGTGGTGCCCATGTACTTGCCGATCCCGTACTGGGCGCCATCCACATTGAAGTACTTGTACTGCCATTCGATCCAGTCCTTGACGTCTGACTCCTTCATCCCCCGCTTGATGAAAGGATCCAGCTTGGTGAGTACCCCGGCGCGGGCCTCCAAGGGCAGCTGATCGCAGCACAGGTCCTGAATGTCCCAGGCGTCCCCAGCGGCCGCGCCGGCCAGGAACTTCTCCGAGTTCATGTCTGGCGTGATGTCCAGCGTGATGTTGGGGTGCTTGCTCTCAAACAGCTTCTTGCCCGCCTGAAACTCCTCCCAGGAGGGGTTGGCGGCCACGGCGGCCGCGCGGGCGCCGACGCGTAGCGTGACTTGCTTGCCGCTCCCCTCGATCCTGGGTGCGACATCGCTTCTGCCAGCCGCTGGGCCACAGGCGGCTAGCCCTGCTAGCATCCCCCCGCCCATGCCCAGCTGCATCAGCTGACGTCGACGTTGTCCAGCCATCTGTCTCTACTCCTTTGGGTCCAGCTGTCGGGTTTTCAAGGTGCAGGAATCTGTGGCGGCTGCGCCTCTATCTGAGGGCGTGCCCTGCCATCCCCCCACGCGGTCACTATATCTCCGACTCCTGCTGTGCTCAAGCCGTCCCGCCGGCGGATCGCGCACTGCTGCGCGCGGCGCGGTAAGCTTCGGCCGGCGCGGCCGGCTGGGGCGCTCAAGGCGCCCTAGGCGCCTGCGAGGAAGTCCTTCGTAGAAGCTCCAGATGGGCGATGCTCGCAGGAGCGCCCTGCACCCGCTTAGCGCCGGTCGCCGGAGCGCCCCAACACCCAAGCAAAGGAGACGAACCTATGGTGCTAGCCGAGCGGGGCGTGATCCTGGATGGGGCGCGAGCGGCGTCGGTCGACCCGGATGGATTGGGCCGGGCCTTCGCCCTGCTCCAGGCGTGGGTCAGCGCCGGCGTCTTTCCGGGGGTCGCCGCCCTGGTTGCCCGTGGGGGAAGGGTGGCCGGGGAGGCCTACCTCGGGCTGGCCCGCCGTGATCAGGGCCGTCCGGTGGACGCCGGGACGGTCTGGTCGCTGGCCTCGGTGACCAAGCCGTTCACGGCCACCGCCGTGATGCTCCTGGTGGAACGGGGGCAGCTGTCCCTCGACGAGCCCCTCCACCGGCTGCTCCCGGAGTTCCGCCATGGCTGGGATGGCCAGGAAAGCGCCGAGGGACGCTCCGAGGGCCACGCCGGGGAGGCCTCCCACACCCCGGCAGACGTCAAGCGCCAGCCGGCCCCCGGGCGCGAAGCGGTGACCCTGAGGCACGTCCTGGCCCACTGCTCCGGGCTGCCGGGCTTCTCGCCGGACAACACCGAGCTGCGCCGGGCGCACCGGCCGCTGGAGGACTTCGTCGCCAGCTATGGCCGGCAACCCCTCCTCTTTCCCCCCGGCGCGGCGCACTATTACAGCAACCCCGGCATTCTCCTGGCCGCCGAGACGCTCGGGCGGGCGCTTCGCTCGGGGGGTGCGGCGTTGGGGCAGGCTCAGGCGACGCCGGCCGTGGGCCACTACCACCCCTTCGTCCAGGAAGAGATCCTCGCCCCACTGGGCATGTCCGACAGTACCTTACTGCCCCCCCCGGCTTGGGACGGTCATATTGCCTGGGTGGAAGACACCGGCCAGGAGGGGCAAGACTGGGAGGCGGCCAACTCCCCCTACTACCGCTCGCTGGGAATTCCCTGGGGGGGGCTGTTCAGCCGCCCGCGTGACCTGGTGCGTTTCGTCGACCTGTTCCTCCCTGCCGCCGGTGGCCGGCAACGCATCGGGGTGAGCGCGGGGGCGGAGGGGTACCCGCTGGTCAGCCCGGCCACGGCGCGGGCGATGACGGCGGTGCAGTTCGCCCCGCCGGACGCACCGGCAGACCTGGCGCCGGAGCTGCGGGACAGCGCGGCCCGGACGCCGCCCTTGCCGGCAGTAGAATGGGGCATCGGCTGGAACCTGAAAGGTGCCAAGCGCCCCTACTTTAGCGGCGAGCTAACCTCCCCACAGACCTACGGACACCTGGGGGCGACGGGGACGATGGTCTGGGCAGACCCGCACGCCGACGTCGCCTGCATCCTCCTCACCAACCGTTCGCTCGTGAGCGGCTGGACAGCCGAGCGCCCCCGCCAGGCCCTGTTTAGCAACGCCGTTACGGCCGCCCTACGCTAAGAGCGTGCCTTTACGAAGGAGGTAGGAAGAAATGGGCATCTATGATGGCGCCCGGGGAGAGGTCGCCGCCGACGTCCTGGAGGGCCTACGGCGGGTGAGCACGGCCACTGCGTGGGCGACGCTCGTGCGCCACGGGATCCGCAAGCCCTACATGATGGGGATCAGGCCCCTCTCCGTCGGGGAGGTGTTCCCCATGGTGGGTCGGGCACGGACGCTGCGTTACGTCCCCCTGCGGGAAGATCTCCTACCGTACCTGCGTGAGGCAGGGATGGACAACCCTCAGCGGGAGGCGATCGAGTGCGTTGCGCCGGGCGATGTGTTTGTGGTGGACGCCATGGGATCCCTGGAGGCAGGGACGATGGGAGACATCCTGGCCACGCGGATCGTGAAGCGGGGCGCGGCTGGGATCGTCGCCGATGGGTGCGTGCGGGACTCCCCGTACATCAAGCGGATGGCCATCCCCGTCTACACTCGCGGCGTCCACCCGGCGGCCAATACCAGCGCCTTGCTCCCATTGGAGCACAATGGCCCCATCCAGTGTGGCGGCGTGACCGTCCTCCCCGGCGATGTCCTCCTCGGCGATGAGGAAGGGATTGTGGTCATCCCACCATCTCTGGCCCCAGAGATCGCGGCCCACGGACCGGGGCACGAAGACCTGGAGGTGTTCCTGCGCCAGAAGATCGAGCAGGGCCACTCTATCGCCGAGGTCTACCCGCCAAATGAACGCCTTCGGGCAGAGTACGAAGCCCGCGGAGGGGGTACCAGCGCCTGACGCCGGCGTCGCCAGGGGCTCAGGGGACAACTCCTGCGTCAGGCCTCAGTGTCCATCCTGGCCCTGGCCATGGGCTAACCGGCTAGTACACCTGGGCGGAGGTCTCTGGGCAAGTCTCCCAGATTGGGATCTGCCCAAGGAATTCCGCGGGACTGTACTAGCCGCGTGCCGGGCGTCCATGGGGTGTGTTGCTCAGCTTGGCCGGCGCAGGTAGAGCGACTTGGTCAGGACAGAGAGAGGCCGGCGATTGCCGGAGCGCAGCAACGGGCCTGCTGGAGGTGTTCAGGCCGGCCCGGCGCGCTTCAGCGGGGCGGCCGTCTCCCTTATGGCTATCGCCTGCCGGCGGCGCTGTAGCTCGTCGGCAATGGTCTCCAGCAGCTCGTCCAGGTCGAACGGCTTCACGAAGGCACCGGAGACGCCGGCGGTGGCCACCTGCTCTACCGCCGAGCGGACGGCCGACATGATGTAGATAGATACGACGTCCCGACCAGAGCGGCGCCGGAAGCGGTGCAGGAACCCCAGGCCGTCCAATCGGGGCATCATCAGGTCGAGCAGAATGACGTCTACCCAGTGGTATTCGCACAGGGACAGGGCTTCCATCCCATCCGCGGCGGCGAGCACGGTATAGCCTTCTGCTTCCAAAGCGGAACGGAGGAAGTCGCGGATGGCTTCTTCGTCATCGACGACCAGGATGGTAGGCACGCCGGCCACCCCCCGCCGCGAGTCGTCGGCGCTCGGCTGCACAGGCCCGCGTCCCGCGCGCTGTCCCGGGGCCCATTCGCGTTCCATTCGCCGCTTTACCCCACGCGCCGTATAGTTGGCCGCGTCCCGCCGAGTTCGCTGCCCCAATAGCAGCAGACCTGGATGGGGCGAGCCAGGCCACGCTGGCTACGGGTACGCCCCCGCGATAAGCCAAACCAGGCGAGATTGCTTACCTCGTTGCAACATGCGTGCCAGGCTCTAGAGGGGCCAGCCCCTGGAGCGCCCGCAAACCGGGTGTTCCGGGTCTGCCGGCCTCCCCGTCCGGCGGGTGCACCTGGATTGTGATGGGCCTTCCCGGGACGTCAGAATCAGCAAGTGACAAGTGAGGCCTAACGTGAGCCGAGGGCAGAGTGGGTCAGCGGGCGATGCCGCCTTGCCGGTGGGGTTGATCGGCTGCGGGAACATGGGGACATCGTACGCCAAGCAGATGGCGGCTCTTTCCGAGCTCTACCTCGCGGCCGTCTGCGACGTGGACGAGGCCAAGGCGCGCGCGGCCGTGGCCGTGGCCGGCGCGCCGGCGGACGGAAGGCCACCACGGGCCTTCAGCCGTATCGAGGAGCTACTGGCCCAAGCGGACATCCCCGCCGTCCTCGTGGCCACACCCAACGTGACCCATAAGGAGATCGTCCTCCAGGCCTTGCAGGCCGGCAAGGACGTGTTCTGCGAAAAGCCGATGGCCCTCACGGTCGCCGACTGCGACGAGATGATCGCCGCCGCCCGGCGATCCGGGCGCAAGCTGATGGTAGGGCAGGTGCTGCGCCTGATGACGGTGTACGCCACGGTGCGCCGGCTGGTGGCCGAGGGCACCATCGGCACACCCCAGGTGATCCGCGTCCTCCGTTCCAGTGGCCGTACCGTGGGGCAGCCCGGCCCGTTTGGGGCCTCGTGGCGGGCGAAGCGGGAGCACACCGGCGGGATCCTCTTCGAGGTGCACGTCCACGAGTTCGACCTGCTGCGCTCGCTGATGGGGGAAGTGGCCGAGGTTATGGCCATGGCGGACAACTTCTTCCATCCCCAGCGGGACTACGAAGACCACGTGGTGGTCACCCTACGCTTCCGCAGCGGCGGGCTGGGCGTGCTGGAGGCGGGTGGCGCCCACGCCATCGGCTCCAGCGAGGGGATCGTCAGCGGGGAGAAGGGCAGCATCGCCTACAACGCCTCGCGCAACTCCGTCGCCTATCGTCTCGTCGAGCCGGGCAGCGAGGTGGTGGAGGTGCCGGTGGAGCGGGACGCCGGGCACGGCATCCAGAGCGAGCTGTCCAGCTTCGCCCGCTGGGTGCAGCACGGCGAGCCCCCGGTGGTCACAGCTGAAGATGGGCGCCGTGCGGTGCAGCTGGCCGAGGCGGCTTACCGCTCGGCGCGCGACAAGAAGGCCATTCAGATCGACGAGTAGGCCGTGGTGCCCTCCCGGGCACTCGTCCGGGCGTTGGAGCAGGGACACGTACCGCGGGAGAAGGCCCGCCACCGTCGGGCGTCTGTTCGGCCTACTCGTCCGGGTGTTCGACGAGCCAACGCGCCCGGGCCGCCGCCTGGCGCGTCTGCGAGGCGGCGTTCATCTCCGCCAGCTCGATCTTGTTGCCGTCTGGATCCTCGATAAAGTAGATCCGCGCCCCGCTGGTGCCGGTCCTCGCCCCGCCCACATCGAGTCCCTTGGCTCTCAGCGTATCCAGGGCGGCGTCGAGATCTTCTACTGTTAGGCAGAAGTGCAGGTAGCCTGAGCCGCCCGGGGCGGGGTCTGGCTGGCGCTCGCCCTCACCGCCCTCGAAGAGCTCCACGAACTGATCGGCGCCGAACTGGACGTAGATCAGTCCCAGGCGCCCGTCTGGGTGGTGGACGCGGAAGGCCTCGCGAAACCCCAGCACGCCTTCGTAGAAGGCCAGGCTGCGGGCAACGTCGCGCACGCGGAAGGCCACGTGGTTAAAGCGCACCGGACGGATGCCACTGTCTCCAGGCGCTCCCGACCCTGCCTGCAGGGATGGCGACTCACGCGCGTCGACACCAGGCATGCTGCCCTCCGGGGTCACCATGCTGCTGTTGTACCAGCTGCGGCCCTAGACGTGACGGCCGGCGGTGCCGGCACGGAGACACCGGTCGCCCCGTCCAACGGAGGTCTTCTGGCGCGAGCGGGCCTTACAATGAAGCTGGCCCTGAGTGACGCTGACCGGGGCATGGATCGCTAGACGTGCCAGCGGCCGACTGAAGACGTGGGCGCCGCGAGGAACCTGTCTGGCGATTAAGAGGTGGAGATTGGTTGGCGCTTGGCGTCACCACCTGCACACAGCGGCCGGCCGATCTTTGTGCAGTTCGTACAACGCGCCCCGGCGGGATCCAGGCTATCGTATATGACCGTCCGGGAGCAGGGCGACGTGGCCCCGTCGGTGCCGGGATGCGGGCCCGCGGTCAAGAGAAACAGGCCAGATGGCAAACGAGATGGTGGGGCGGGGGGAGTACGGCACCGCCGGGGGGGCGGACCGGCTGCGAATACGGGTGGGGTGTGAGTTCCAGTTCGAGGCGGACGCCCCTGTCCCCACGCTCATGCTCGTCCGGGCGCGCCCGGACGCCGAGCACCACACGCTCTACGAATCGAAGTGGTTGCAGCCGGAGGTGTCCCTGCGGGAGTATGCCGACGTCTTCGGCAATCGCTGCTGGCGCTTTACTGCCCCGGCAGGGGGCCTGACCGTCCGCTATGACGCCGTGGTGGAGACTGACCGCGAGCCGGACCTCGTCCATCCCGACGTCCAGCTCGTCCCGGTGGTAGACCTGCCGGACGAGACGCTAATGTACACCCTGGCCAGCCGCTACGTGGAGTCCGATCAGCTGGTGGGCGAGGCCTGGAACCTTTTCGGGGACACGCCCCCGAGCTGGGCGCGGGTACAGGCAATTTGTGACTGGGTGCACGCCAACGTACGCTACGAGACTGGGTCAAGCGGCCCGGCGACGACGGCGATGGACGTGTACCGCTCCCGCCAGGGGGTGTGCCGGGACTTTGCCCTGATCGCCGTGGCCTTGTGCCGGGCGATGAACATCCCGGCGCGCTACACCTTTGGCTACCTGCCGGACATCGCCGTGGAGCCCCCGGACGTGCCGATGGACTTCCATGCCTGGTTCGAGGCCTACCTCGGTGACCGCTGGTACACCTTCGACGCGCGGCACAACCGGCCCAGGATCGGGCGCGTCGTCATCGGCCGGGGCCGGGACGCGGTGGACGTTGCCTTGACCACCTCCTTTGGCCCCCTGCGCCTGAAGCAGATGACCGTCTGGGCGGACGAGATGGCCCGGAACGGCCTGCAGCTCCCAGAGCTGGTGGGGGGACAGATGGGACAGAGGCAAGAGGGGCGAGGGCATGCTCTCGCCGGTACCCCGGCGGCCCCCGGGAGCGGCCCCGTGCCTGCCGCCGGGCGGGCGGATAGGTGAGGCGGGCGCATTCAACAGGCGCCCGGGTGCGGAGGGGCTCGGGGGGGCTGAGGTGAACGGAGAGGGGCACGGTCTCGCCCGCGGAGAGGGCCGGGGGGTCGTGCCGCAGTGGGGGCGGGTGAGCCGCGCCGTGTTCCAGGTGCGCCAGACGTACCACTACAGCTACAGTGGGCCGGTCACGGACCTGCGCCAGCGCCTGGTGATGGTGCCCCCGGCGTGCCACAATGACCAGCGCCTGCTGGACTATCACCTGGCGGTGCGGGGGGCCACGGGGGAGTACGACGTCTCGTGGCAGACGGATCGCTTCGGGAATCGCGTCTGCGCCGTGCGCGCCGGCCGGGTAGACGCGGCCGTGGAGTTCGAGGCCAGCTTCCGTGTCGAGCGCGGAAGTCAGGGGGACATCGGGGCAAGGGCCTGGCCACCGCGAGACGTCCGCCGCGCTCTGCTGGAGGAGACCGCCCTGACGGCGGCCGACGAGCGGTTGCGCGGCATAGCATCTGGGATCGCCGCCCAGGCAGCCTCCCCGCAGGAGCGGGCCCAACGGGCTGCCGATTGGGCCGCGGGGGCCATCGCCTACCGCGTCGGAGTGACTGGCGTGCAGACGCCAGCGGCGATGGCCCTGCACCTCGGCCAGGGGGTCTGCCAGGACTACGCCCACATCCTGTTGTCCGTTCTGCGCCTCCTGGGAGTGCCGGCGCGCTACGTTTCCGGCCACCTCCTCGGCGAGGGTGTGCCGCACGCCTGGGTGGAGGCCTTGCTCCGGGGGGCAGGAAAAGCCCCAGACGCAGAGATCGTGGCCTATGACCCAACTCATGGCCGGCGGGCGGGGCTAAATTACATCACCGTGGCCGTGGGACGGGACTTTGCCGACGTCAGCCCCACCTCGGGATTCTTCTCCGGCCAGGCCAGTGGCCGGCTGAGCGCCACCAAACGCGCCGATGTCGTGGACTTCGTCTATGCCGGCTCCGGGCCGCCCCATGGCCGAGACGGAGGGGGACGCAATGCCGGAAAGGGTGGCCCGGGGGCGTGACCTCGGTACAGGCCCAGGACGGCCCCCGCCCTGCGGACGTGGCCGCGCCGGTCTACGACCCGGACGGCTTCTGGGACGAGATGTTCGCCGCGCCCGGGGCCGTACGCGCGCACTACGCCCCCCTGGCCCGGCAACTGGCCACGCTGTCGGCGGATGAGGTGGCCCGGCGGCAGCGGGCGGCCGAGCTCTCCTTCCAGTCTCGGGGCATCACCTTTGCGGTGAACCAGGGCCCGGATGGGGTGGAAAAGATCATGCCCTTCGACCTCGTGCCCCGCCTCCTCCGGGCGGACGAGTGGCAGCACATCGAGCGCGGCCTGGAGCAGCGCATCCGGGCGCTCAACCTGTTTCTCTACGACATCTATCACGGCCAGCGCATCCTCGGCAGCGGCCTGATCCCGCCGGACCTGGTCCTGGGGGCCAGGGGCTACCGGCGGGAGTTCCGGGGCGTGGACGTCCCCCTGAACGTCTACACTCACATCGTCGGCAGCGACCTGGTGCGCGACGCCAGCGGGCGGTTCTTTGTCCTGGAGGACAACCTGCGTACCCCCTCCGGCGTGTCGTACGTGGTGGAAAATCGGCGCGTGCTCAAGCGTGTCTGGCCCCAGATCTTCAGGGAGTACGAGGTACGCCCGGTAGAGGGGTATCCGCAGGATCTCCTGGACGTGCTGCGGGCCGTTGCCCCGCCGGGGGCCGAAGAGCCCACCGTCGTCCTGCTTACCCCCGGCATCTATAACTCCGCCTACTTCGAGCACGCCTTCTTGGCCAAAGCCATGGGCGTGGAGATGGTGCAGGGCTCAGACCTGTTCGTCGACGACGGCCAGGTGTACATGCGCACGACCCACGGTCGGCAGCGGGTGGACGTGATCTACCGGCGCGTCGACGACGACTTTCTCGATCCCCTGGCCTTCAGGCCAGACTCATTCCTGGGCGTCCCCGGCCTGGTGGCGGCCTACCGCATGGGTCGGGCCAGCCTGGCCAATGCCATCGGGACGGGGGTGGCCGACGACAAGGCGATCTACGCCTACGTCCCGGAGATCATCCACTACTACCTGGGGGAAGAGCCCATCCTGCCCAATGTCCCCACCTACGTCCCCACCCGCCCGGACGACCTCCGCTACGTCCTGGAGCACCTGGAGGAGCTGGTGGTCAAGTCGGTCAACGAGAGCGGCGGGTACGGTATGCTGATTGGGCCACACGCCTCCCAGGCCCACCGGGCGGAGTACCGCGCCCGCCTGCTGGCCGACCCGCGTGGCTATATCGCCCAGCCGACGCTGGCCCTCTCCCGCCACCCGTGCTGGGTCGAGGATCATTTCGAAGGGCGCCACGTTGACCTGCGCCCCTTCGTGCTCTTTGGCCGGGAGGTGCGGGTCACTCCCGGAGGGCTAACTCGCGTCGCCCTGCGCCGGGGCTCGCTGGTGGTCAACTCCTCGCAGGGCGGGGGCGGGAAGGACACGTGGGTCCTGGCTGGAGGGGCAGACTCTCCAACGGACTCTCCAATGGAGAAGTAGGCATGCTCGCCCGCGTCGCCGAAGAGCTGTTCTGGATGAGTCGCTACGTTGAGCGGGCCGTGTCCGTCGCCCGCTTGATCGACGTCACCCTGCACCTGGAGCTGGATGATGGCGATCCCGAGGACGCCGCCTCGCTGTGGGCCCCTCTGCTCCGCCCGGCCCTGGGCGGGGGACTCTCCCGCTTCGGCGGGTGGGGAGGTCAGGGAGGGGCGGCGAGCGCACCCCTGGCCCCCATCACCGCCGCGGCGCTGGAGGACGGGGGCGTGCTGACCCTGCGGTCCGCCCCGGCGGCGGGGGACGTCCGCTACGACCTGGCCTTCAACGAGGAGAATCCCAGCTCCATGGCCTCCCTCGTGCGGCGGGCCCGCGCCGCCGCCCGCGGCGTGCGGGAGTGTATTTCCAGCGAGATGTGGGAGCAGCTCAACACCCTCTACCTCTCCCTGGTCAATCCCAGGGTCGCCGCCGAGGCTGAGGAGGATCCGCACGGCTTCCATAAGCGCGTCCGGGAGGGGGCCCAGTTCTTTCACGGCCTGGCCGACTGCACCCTGGCGCACGATGAGGCCTGGCATTTCATCACCCTGGGTAAGTACCTGGAACGGGCCGGGAGCGTCGCCCGCGTCCTGAATCTGGAGACGCACCTGTTGATGCCCGGTGGCGGCCCCCGCGGGGCGGACGAGATCGTGCGCTGGCTGGCGGTGCTGCGCTCCTGCGGCTCTGCCGAGGCTTATGCCCGCTACTACTCGCTACGCGTCGAGCCGGCGCGGGTGGTCGAGTTCTTGCTCCTGAACCCGGTGTTCCCGCAGTCCGTGCGCTTTAGCCTCAACGCCGCCTGGGAGGCCCTGGTAGGCATCGCCGAGCGCGGCACCTTCATCCGCGGCGGGGCCCGCGGCGCCGATCCGGCGGTGCGTGCCCTGGGGCTCCTGAGGGCCCGGCTGGAGCACGCCGCCGTGGACGAGGTGCTGGAGGAGGGACTGGATCACTACCTTTCGGACGTGCAGGGGCGCATCGAGGTGGTGGCCGAACGTGTCACCCACAGCTACCTGCGCCACGAGGCCCAAACCGGGCGCGTCGTCGGCATCGCCCGGGCGGCGATGATCATGGCCGGCCAGCAACAGCAACAACAGCAACAGCAGTAGGCAGGACAGGTAGCTTCCCCGATGCGCGTTGCGCTGACCCATACCACGCGCCTGGACTACAGCGCCGACGTCGTCGAGGCGGTGATGGACATGCGCGTCGGCCCGCTCTCAGATGCCCACCAGCGATGGGAGATCTACGAGATCGCGGTCACCCCCTCGGCCTCGGTGCGGCGCTACGGGGACGGCTTTGGCAACGTGGCCCATCTGGTCACCATCAGCCGGGCCCACCGGTACGTGGAAGTGATCACCCGCGGGCAGGTCGACGTCTTGCTCGAGGATCCCTTCGCCCTGCCGGCGGGCCCCGCCCGCCCGCTGACACCGTCCGAGCTGTACGACTACCTCTCACCATCGGCGCTCATCCCGCGCGTTGCCGAGCTGGATGCGCTGGCCGCGCCGCACCGGCCCGATGTCCCGCAGGGGGCGTTCGAGGCGGTGCAACACCTTATGACCGAGGTATACCGCTCTTTCACCTACCGCAAGGACGTCACCACGGTGGCCACTACCGTCCCCGAAGTCCTCAAAGGGCGCACTGGGGTGTGCCAGGACTTCGCCCACGTGTTGATCGGCCTCTGCCGAGCGATTGACATCCCGGCGCGGTACGTGAGTGGCTACATCGTGGCCGATCAACCCCGCCCGGTGCAGCGCCAGAGCCAGTCCGAGGGTGGCCGGGACGACGGGGCAGTCCAGAGGCAGAGCCAGTCCCTCGGAGGGATGACGCAGACGCTGGGGGGGATGACCCAGCGGCAGGGGCAGACGCTGGGGGGGATGACTCAGGGCCAGACGCTCGGGCACACGGCGTGGCAGCCGCCGGGCCTGGGGACCTCCGGGGACGCCGAGGGCCCCAACGCCCCCAGGCGGGGGACGGGGGCGTCTCACGCCTGGGTGGAGGCCTATACCCCGACCCACGGCTGGCGCGGCTTTGACCCGACGAACAACCTCGTCGCCAGCACCAGCCACGTCAAGATGGGCATCGGGCGCGACTACACCGATATCCCCCCCAGTCGCGGCACGTTCCGTGGCCAGGCCGAAGAGCACCTCACCGTGGAGGTCGTCGCCCTCCCCATGGAATGACCGGCACCGGGGGCCCGGACGGAATGTGTTTGCGCGCCTGCCCCTCAGCGCCCCGGCGCCCCGGCCTGGACACGGCGCTAGCGCGGCGCGATCCCCAGGCGAGCCAGGAGCGCCGTCCCGGCGGGTGTGACGCCGGCAGCCAGGCCGGCCTTGAGGAAGTCCCCGAGCAGGAAGGGCAGCAGGCCCTGACCCACCGCAACGGCCGGCGGCGCTCCAGTCACGATCGCCAGCCGGGGCACGCCGATAAGGTAGACGGTGAGCACTGCCAGGATCATGCCCGTCAGGCGGAGCCACACCGGGCGCCGCGCCCCGGCCAGCGCCCCGGCCACGACGGCCGCCGGGATGAAACCGGCAATGTAGCCCCCAGTGGGGCCCAGCAGGACGCCAATCCCCGCCCGTCCGGCGGAGAACACCGGCGCCCCGGCGAGACCCTCCAACAGGTAGGCTACGACGGTCAGCGCCCCGCGACGGGGCCCGTACAGGGCGCCGACGAGCATCACGCCCAGCGTCTGCCCGGTGATCGGCACCGGCGAAAAGGGGAGCGTCACGCTGATCCGCGCCGTAAGGGCCAGGAATATCGACCCAGCCAGCACCAGCGCCACCTCCCAGGCCACGGTATGGCCCGACCAGAGGCGACTCGCGGGGGACGAGACGAAGACCGAGCGCCGGCGCGGTGGTGGGAGGTCCGGTGCGTTTGGTGAGGGTTGGATAGAGGCCATAGGGGGCAGAGTATGCCGCAATCTGCCCCCGTAGAGGGGAAGCGCACGCCGGGCCGGCGGCTTCACACGTCTCGCGCGGCGCCCACGACCCGGGGCCTCAGCGAGCGGCCCGCTGCACCTTGGCCACCGCCTGCACGATCTGGGCCATGTCCCCCTCCCCGGCCAGCAGGGTGCTCTGGGAGAGCCACACCCCCTCCTCGGCGCAGGCCCGCTCGGTCACCGGGAGGGCCTCGTCGTCTGGAGAGGCGGGGAGCGCCACGGGCCGCCCGACGGCGCCGGCCAGATCGGCCCACTTGCGCCGCTCGTCGATGATGGCCTTCATCCGGTACAGCGGGGTGGTGTAACCCGGGGAGCAGGGGATACCCTCCGCCCGCAGGGCCCGCAGAAACCAGTCCCGATCCCGCCCGCCAAAGCGCTCCCGGTTGTAGCGGAAGAGGTACAAGTGGTGCGCGTGACCGGTGACCCGCTCGTCCCGCGCCTGCGGCGTGATGCCGGGGATGCCCTGCAGCTCGCGGTCGAGCCATCGAGCGTTGCGGTCGCGTACATCATACTGCGCCGGCAGGCGCTCCAGCTGCGTCAGGAGCAGGGCCCCCTGAAACTCCGTCAGGCGCAGGTTGAAGCCCATCACCTCGTGCTGGTACCAGGCCCCCTGGGGGACGCGCCCCACATTGCACAGCGACCACGCCCGCTCGGCCAGGGCACGGTCATTTGTCAGGAGGATGCCCCCCT
This sequence comes from Chloroflexota bacterium, assembly GCA_030447525.1. GTDB lineage: Bacteria > Chloroflexota > UBA11872 > UBA12225 > UBA12225 > JAUJOR01. The sequence goes on from JAUJOR010000002.1 coordinate 154,189, forward strand.
CGCCGGCGTTGAGATTCTTGGACGACTGGAAGCTAAAGGTCCCGGCGTCGCCGATGGCCCCTGCCCGCCGTCCACGCCAGGCCGCCCCGTGGGCCTGAGCGGCGTCCTCGATCGTGCGCAATCCGTGGCGCTGAGCCAGGTCCAGCACGGCATCCATGTCTGCCGGTTGGCCGCCGATGTGTACCGCGACGATGGCCCTGGTGCGGGCCGTGATGCGTCGCTCGGCGTCGCCGGCGTCGATCAGGTAGGTGTCCGGTAGGATGTCGCAGAAGATGGGGATGGCCCCGATGGCCAGCACGGCCGTGGCCGTAGCGACGAAGGTGTATGGCGGGACGATCACTTCGTCCAGGGGCTGGACGCCGGCGGCCCGCAAGGCCACTTCCAGCGCCGCCGTCCCGTTGGTGACGGCGACGCCGTGCCGCGCGTCCTGGTAGGCGGCGAATCGCTCGCTGAACTCTCGCACCCTGCCCCCGGCGTGGGAGCCCCAGGCGCCGCTACGCAGCACCTCCAGCAAGGCCCTTTCATCGCCCTCGTCCCACTCCGGCCACGTCGGGAAGGGGGCCGTTCGCACCGGCGCTCCGCCGTCGAGGGCCAGAACCTCCCCTCCCCCGCGCGCTGCGGCCACGTCCCTCGCCATGTCTCGGCTGCACCTCCTGTGGATCTCTTGGTGCACGTCTCGTGGCGCACCTCTCGTCGCCCCACGATCTTCGTGCGGGGCACCTCGTGCGAGTCTTTCGCCGGAGGATCGCACGCCGGAGGGGAGGCTGCAACCGATGCCCTCCTGCCCCTACTGCAGGCCCAGCCGTGAGCTGAAGGATAGAATGGGGGCCGGACGGGCCCCGGTCGGCGCTGGCGCCGCCCCCGCGGGGCGGTCGTCTGCAGCAGTGACCGCCTGGGGCCGTCGGGCCCCTGGATCAGAGCCCGGTGGTAGAGCCCTGTGGTAAGGAGAGGAGCAACAATGGCCAATCCTAAGGTGGCATGTCACTTGATTGTCTTCCGTGGCCGGGACCGTCAGGACGTCGACGGGGTGCTGAGGGAGGTACAGCAAGCCGGCTACGATGGAATCGAGGGGGGCCTCTTCTACGACGGCGACGGGGCTCAGATGAAAGCCAAGCTGGCCGAGTACGGGCTGGTGCAGTGGAGCCTCTCTACCGGCTTCGCCGCCCTCGGCGAGATCGAGCGGTCGATCGAGTACGTCCGGGGCGTAGGTGGGAGGTTCATCATGGTCTCCGGCGTGGGGGACTATCAGACCGAGGGCCTGCGGGCCTACGAGCGGGCGGCCGAGCGCTTCAATGAGGTGGGACGCACCTGCCGCGCGGCCGGCGTGCAGTTCTGCTACCACAACCATAGCTGGGAGTTCGCGCGCTATGATCCCTCCACCGGACGAGAGGTTCCGGCAGACGAAGGAGAGCGGGGCGTTACAGGCCTGGAGCGCCTCTACGAGCTGACCGACCCGCAGCTGGTCAAGGCCTGTCTGGACGTCTACTGGGTGCAGCACGGCGGGGAGAACCCGGCGGCGTTCATCGCTCGGTACCGGGATCGCATCGGCTACCCGCACCTGAAGGACATGCGCTACCTGGGAGAGGAACCCCGGCGGCGCGGGCGGCTGCAACGCGAGGAGGCCACCTTCGTGGAGCTGGGGACGGGGGAGCTAGATTTCCCGGCTATCTGGCGGGCGCTCGAGCCCCTCGACCTCCCCTGGGTGGTCTACGAGCAGGACCGCTCTGAGCTCCCTCCCGGCGAGGCGGCCGCCGTCAGCCGGCGGTACCTCAAGGACACGCTAGGGATCTAACCGCGCTGGGGAAGATCCCTTGTGCCTCTCTCACCTGGCGGGCGCACCAGGCTGGGGGGCGCACGAGGGACGTTCCGGCCGGGGCACCGCGGCCGCGCCCTGCGTCGTTGGGGGGGTCTAGTTCATTGAGAAACGGTCGCCGGAACGATCAGGCGGGGGGTGGGCCGACAACGACGACGACGGCGCGGTCAGGGTCGAGATAGGTCTGGGCCACCCGCTGCACGTCGGCGGGGCGCACGGTGCTCAGGCGGGCGAGATACTCGTCAAACGACTCGATGGTGCCGGTGACTTCCCCCACCGACCGTGCGGCCTGGTCCTGGTTCAGCTCGTCGGCCAATGCCCGCCGCCCGGCGATGGCTCGCAGGCTGGTGGCCACGTCCTCGTCCGTGACCGCCCCGTCGCGCAGGCGCTGGATCTCGGCCAGCGCCAGGTGTAGCACCGGCTCCACCCGCTCCGGCTGAGTCGAGACGGCGATCATCAGCGCTCCGGCGTCGCTAAAGGCCAGGTGGTTGGGGCCAACGGAGCTGGCCAGGGCGCGCCGGTCGCGGATCTCCTCGTTAAGACGCCGGCCGGTAAGGCCCAGGATGTCCTCCAGGACGTACATCGCCGGGGCGTCGGCGTCCAGGTCGCAGGGGACCGGCCAGCCGAGACGCATCTCCGCCAGGAGCGTCCCCTCGTCTATCTCCAGCCGGCGCGGCTCACGCTGCGCCGGCTCGGGGGTAGGCGGGCGGAGGTGGCGTGCCCCCCGTGGCAGGCTCGCCAGGGCGCGCTCGATCTTCTCTACCGCCTCCTTGTGACGCAGGTTCCCCACGGCGGCGATGGCGTTCTCGATGGCCTGTGGGCTGGGACGAGTTTCCGTCCCCAGGAAATGGGCGTGCTCTAGCCAATGTGAGCCCCCACTGGTCAGGTCGTCTTCGTCGCGGGAGCCGGTGCGGACGGCGAGACGCAAGGCGACGGTGGCGCTGTCTGGACGCTCGCGGGTGAGCACGGTCAGTCCGGTGGGCAGAACGGTGCGTCAACGGTGCGTCGCAGTCCATTGTCGCCCCACAGGCCATTGAGCGCGCAAGACAGGAGGGGCGGCCTGGGCCCCGGACTGCTGGCCGGCCGCGGGGGCGGCATAGGACACCTCCGGGCGCACGGTGGTCTGGCGGAAGAGCGCCGCCCCGTTCTCCCCCGCCATGGGAGAGAGGCGGTAGGTAAAAGGGGGTAGCCGGTCGCCGGCGCGCAGTCCGAACCCGCTCCAGCGGATAGTCTGCCCTTCACCGATGGGCCCTTCTACGGCACCTCGGTTGTGGTCGCCGTATCCCTGCCAGGAGTTCGCCACCCGGGAGCGGGCCGGCACCGGCGCCACCAGCTGCACGCTGTCCAGGTCAGACCTGCCGGTGTTGGTCAGCGGTCAGCGTGACCTCGACTACCAGGCTGCCCCCCGCGGGGCTCTCATCGCCTCCCTCAGCCGTGGCGGCCAGGGTGACCAGTAGCCCGGTCAAGGACGCCGTCTCGGCCGCCAGGGCTGTCCCGGCCCAACCCGAGCCGGCCGGGGCCGCCCACCAGGCCGCCCCGCCGGCGGCGAGTTGCGCTGCCCGCCGCCGGGTGAAGCCCGGCCTAGCCGGCGCCGGGCCTGTGGTGAGACGTCGCACGCCAGCGGCCACTAACTTACCCTCGCTGGCGCTGCGGTACGGGCAAGTGCTCGCGGCCCCACTTCAAGGCCCGGGCATACCACACCAGACTGGCCAGCATAGTGTCGATGCGGTGCACGAACTCGCTGTGTAACAGCGTCCCCTGGGCGTCAAATAGCGTCCGCGCCTCCCCGAAGTGTACCGACTCGCGGATCGGCACGGCGTGCAGCTCGATCAGCACGGTCTTCAGGCCCTCGCTGGCGCGGATCCCGCCGCTGACTCCCCCGGCCAGACCGCAGGCGGCCGCCGGCTTGCGCCGTAGCTCGTCATGGAGGTGGTCTATGGCGTTCTTGATCGCCCCCGTAAAGCTGTGGTTGTACTCCGGCGAGAGCCAGATAGACGCATCCGAGCGCCCTAGACTTTCTTTGAACGCCACCACGGCTGTGTGGCGCTCCGTCTCTTCCTCCTCGTCGTACATCGGGAGCCGTAGCTCTCGCAGGTCGAGCAGCTCGGTGCGGTGCCCGGCCGCCGCCACCTGCTCGGCCAGGAGCCTGGCCGGGAAGAAGCTGCGACGGTTCTTGCGCACGCTCCCCAAAACGACCGGAATGAACAACGATTCGCCGGCGTCCTCAGCGGCTGTCTGACGTGTCTGCACGGCTCGCTCTCCCCATCTGCCCCCACACAGCTTCTGGTCGTCCCATTGCCGCTCCTCCCCGACCCGTCTGTGTCACCGGCCCCGACGCGCGGTGCAATGTGCTCCCGAGCCGGCCTTACCCAGGTATCCTACCGAGCCGTCAAACATGTCCCACCGGGGGACCGGGAGCGGAGAGCATGGATACAGCGGGAGCACTTCAGCACTTGATCGCCCACTGGCGCTGGGCCAGCGGCGAGGGCCGCGGCGGGGCGGACGCCTACGTCCGGGTGCGAGACGCCGCCCAGCGAGACGCCTTCGGCCGGGCGGCCGACGAAGCCGAGCGGGCCACGCCCGGGACGGACTCTTTGCTCGCCCTGGCCACTTCGCTGCGAGAGCGCAGCGGGCGCGGCTGGCTTCCGGAGAACGTTACCCTCCCGGTGTGGCCAGGTCACCGACCGGCCCCGACGCTCGACCCGGCCCGGGTGCTCCGCGAGCAGCAGATCGGGTACAGCATCGCTCTGGCCAGCTGCGCCTCACAGCTAGGCGAGCTCGCCGGCGAGGAAGCGTAGCCCTCAAGCCTGGCGGTGCGCGCCAGGTGAGCCTTGTGCGCCGGGTGGGCGCCTATGCCCCTATGCGTAAGCCATTCGTAGATAGACCAGATCAGCAATGATCCAAGGAGCGCCCAGATACTGCTTAGGCCGATCCGAAGTTGATCCCCACGCTGCGCGCCGACTGCACCAGCTCTCCCTCTGGGTCAACCAGCTTGGGGCGGGAGATGGCCTCGGCGATGGGGACGTCCACTACGGCCGTGCCCTGCAAGGCCACCATCCGTCCCAGGCCACCCCGGGCGATGAGGTGCACGGCGGCCGTCCCGAAGCGCGTCCCCAGGACACGGTCGAAGGGGCTTGGCGAGCCCCCCCGCTGCAGATGGCCCAGCACCGTGGCACGGGTCTCGGCCCCGCTGAGGTGGGCGATCTCGGCGGCTAGGCGGTCGCAGATGCCCCCCAGGCGGGGCGCCCCGCCCGGCGCGCTCCCCGGCCAGGTGCGGTACGTCGGCGAGCCCCCTACCGGTAGGGCGCCCTCCGATACCACCACGATGGAGAACTTGCGTCCGGCTCGGGCTCGCTGTACCAGGGCCATGGCGATGTGTTCCACGCCAAAGGGGATCTCCGGGATCAGGATCACGTCCGCCCCGCCGGCCATCCCCGCCTCGAGGGCGATCCAGCCGGCGTGACGCCCCATCACCTCCACCAGCATCACCCGATGGTGGCTCTCGGCAGTGGTGTGGAGGCGGTCGATGGCTTCCGTGGCCACGTGGAGCGCCGAGTCATAGCCGAACGTGACGTCGGTGGCCTCCAGGTCGTTGTCGATCGTCTTGGGGACTCCCACCAGGCCCACGCCAAGCTCCATCAGCTGCGCGGCGATGCGCATGCTCCCATCCCCTCCAATGGTGACCACGGCGTCTACTTCCAGCTCCCTCAGGCGCTCAACCACCTCTCTGGAACGGTCGATCAGCGTTCCTCCCTCCCCGGGCATGGCGAAGGGATTTCCACGGTTGCTGGTGCCCAGGATCGTCCCGCCCTGGGGGAGGATTCCCCGCACCGACTCGGTGGTCAGGGGCCGGCATCGTGCGCCGCCCCGGCCCAGCAGACCGTCGAAGCCGGTCTCAATGCCGAGCACTTCCCATCCGTAGACGCTGGTGGCCGTCTTGACCACGGCTCGGATAACGGCGTTGAGACCGGGGCAGTCGCCCCCGCCGGTGGAGACGGCGATCCGGCGTACCTTGTCTGCCATTGCTCAAGTCCTCGATGTTGTCGACGGGACCTTACAATATGGCCGGTATGGAGATGAAACCCGCTTCGGCGCTGCCCCCGGCGGGTGGCACCGGGTATCTCGCAGGGGCTGCCGGGGTGCACATCGGCGGCACCGCCTGCCGGGCGGCTGCCGGGCTGGAGAACCGCATCTGGCGCGGGGCCCTGGCCCCGGGGGACGTCAGCGCCGTCATGGGGGCCATCGTGGCCGCGGTGCACGAGGTAGAAGAAGAGCCCAAGTTCGTCGTCGTCGCCACGCCGGGGCACGTCGACAGTATTGCCGGCACCGTGGCGGCTGCGGCCAACCTGGGGCCGGAATGGGAGGGCACCGTCCCGCTGCGCGACCTCTTGCGTGACCGCCTGCAATGCGACGTGGAGGTGCGTAACGACGCCGAGATGGCCCTCCAAGCGGAGAGACGGCGAGGCGGTCTGGTGGCCGCCAATGACGGCGCCTTGATCACTCTGAGCACCGGCGTCGGCGTGGCCCTGCTGGTGGACGGACGCGATCAGCCGACGGAGCTAGGCCACAGCGTGCTCCAGTTCGACGGCCCGCCGTGCACCGGGCGTCCACACCAGGGGTGCTATGAGAGCTATCTGGGGGGGTGGGCCCTCCCCTCGCGCTACCGTGAACGGCACCCGGAGTTCCAGGGTACGGCACGGGAGATTCCAGACGATCCGGAGTTCTGGGCGGAGTGCGGCGCTCGTCTGGGTGAGCTGGTGATGACCCTGTGCCTGCTGGGGCAGCGGATCGAGGTGATCTCCCTGATCGGGATGGTGGCCCTGGCCCGGGCCCACCTCCTCCTGCCGGCCGTGGAGACGCGGGTCAAGAAAGAGGCCACCCTCCTGGGAACGGTGCCGCGGCGTATTACCGTCACGCCCCTGGGCGAGGACGTGGCCGTGCTAGGGGCCCTGCTCGTCGCCCGCGACCTCCTGTATCCCTTCCGCTTCGCCTGATCCGCTTCGCGCCCTCCATCCTCTGGGGCGTCTGTGGTCCTCAGCGTCCGCGGTCTTCAGCCGGGCAGTGGATGCCCCGGAGGGCATGCTTTGACCCGCCCCCCCGGGCGCTGAGAATCAAGGTCCTCCTGCGCCTGGTTTCCGCGCCCCAGCTAGGGCGGGGCGCCCTTTCGGTGTCACGTGATCTGGGAAGTGCGAGATCCAGACTACGCTCGGGGGAGGGTGACGCGGACGACGGTACCCCCTTCCGGCCGCGCCCTGATCAGGAGCTGCCCCTTGAGCTGCTCGGTGACCAGACGCTGGACGATGGCCAGGCCCAGGCCGGTGCTGCGATCGACGTCGAAGCCGGCGGGCAGGCCCTCTCCGTCGTCGCCGACCTCGATCTCGATCGTCCCGCGGGTGCCGGGAAGTGGGCCGGCGCCGGGCTCCAGCTCGCGGGCGGTCACGGTGATGCGCCCGGCATCACGATGCTCCAGGCCGTGCAGGATGGCGTTACAGATCAGCTCGTTGAGGATCAGGGCCAGGAGGGTAGTGTTGCTCGAGCCCACCGGCCCCGAGGGCGAGGCCGACCCGATGGGGACGTTCGCCCCAGAGGTGTCCACGACGATGCGCTTGTCCCGGGGCATGAGATCAGCGATGGCGATGTCGGAGACGCGGCGGGCGATCTCCTGCACCGAGGTCTGGCCGAAGCTCTCCTGGGAGAGGAGGTCGTGCGCGGCGCTCAGGCTCTCAATCTGGGCGTGAGTCACAGAGAGAACCTGAGCGGCTTCCTTGCCCTTGGCGCGGCGCAGCTGCATCCGCAGCAGTGAGGCCATCATCTGGAGGTTATTCTTCACTCGGTGGTGCATCTCCATCAAGAGGGTGCTCTTCATCTGCACGCTGCGCCGCATCTCGTCGTAGAGGCGGGCGTTCTCCATGGCGATGGCTGCATCGTTGGCGAAGGTGAAAAGGAGATCGATCTGGTCGCGGCTGAACTCATGGCGGTCGCGGGTGTAGACGGAGATGCCGCCCAGCACCCGGTTGCGACTGATCAAGGGCACCGAGAACATCGAGCGGTAGCCTTCCTCGGCCACCCAGTGGGCGGCGGAGGAGTCCTGCAGCCGCGGGTCGGCCTGGGCGTCCAGGACGACGATCGCCTTGCGCTCGGCGACGGCCAGACCCACGGCCCCCTCACCTACCCTGACCTCCACGTTGAGGTACTTCTCGGAGAGGTTATGCTGGGCCACGATCTTGAGCAGCTGCCGTTCCTCGTCCAGCCCGAATATCCCGGCCATGTCCGTCCCGGTGATCATGGCCGCCTGGCGGGCCATGGAGGAAAGCACCTGGTGCACCTCTAAGCTGGAAACCAGGGTTTCGGTGACGCGCTTCAGGGCCTGCAGCTGTTGCACTTTCTCCCGCAGGCGCTCATCCGTGAGGCCATACAACCGGGCGTTCTCGATGGCGATGGCGATTTGCCCGGACACCGTCTCGGCAAAGGCGACGTCTTCCGGCGAGAATTCCTTGGCGTCTCGCGTCTGGATGGTCAAGACGCCGACTAGCTTGTTGTGCGCCTCGTTGGCGCGAAACAGGATGATAGGGACGGAGAGCCAGCCGTGGTAGGCCTCCTCCATCAAGACCGGGACGTAGGCAAAGCGCTTGTCACGCCAGGCATCGGCCAGGGCCACGGGCTTGCCCCACTGCGCCGTCCACCCGGCAATCCCTTCCCCGAGGGCCAGGGAGGTCTGTCCGACGGCCGCCGGGTTGAGCCCCCTGGTCGCTCGCAACACCAGGCGCCCGGTATCCTCGTAGAGGTAGATGGCCGTAACGTCCGAGTGCATCACTTCGGCTACGACGTCCACCGTCTGGGAAAGGACTTGCGAGAGATCCAGGCTGGAGTTGACGGCCGAGTTGATCTTCTGTAAAGCGGCCAGCTCAGCCACCTTGGTCGTCAAACGCCGCTCCGTCTCGCCCGGGGGATGAGTCACTTCCAGGTAGCCGGCGACAAGCTCGCGGAGGATCTCTCGCTTCACGGCGCGCAAAGCCCGCAGCTCAGGGCTGCCGGGGCGGGCACTGAGGGTCAGGGCAGACAGCCGGGCGGCCGCCCGCCCGACGGCGTCCGGGAGCGGATCGGCGTGCTCCGGCTGTGCCGGCCCATCCAGGCCAGCGGTGGAGCGGTCGGCCAGCAGGGCGGCCTCGCGTCGCACCGACCGCAGCAGTTGGCCAAAGCCATCCTCGGACGCCTGACACAAGAGCCAGTGCCAGCGGGCATGATCGGTCTCGCCGGCCATCGACTCCAGGTCGGCGGTACCACCTGCCTCGCTCAGGAGCCAGTGACAAAAGGCCGAAGCCTCCTGTGGCACAGCGCCCCTAACGGGCAAGACAATCGTCTCCATGACGGTCCAATTCTACTGGTCGGCGTTGCCGTCCGGGTGATGGCGGCGGGTTGATCCCCAGCCACGCCCCGCGGCTCAGGGGTCGTGCCCCTCTCGACTGCTGCGGCGCCGGAGGAGCGGTTCGGCGGGGTGCCCCAACCGGGCGCCGCAATCCCTATATCCCTTCCCGGCCGTTACAACTGCCGGCGCCCCGTTCAGGGGGTCTCTAGCCGGCCGAGACGCCCGCAGCTCCCCCATCCTCACGAGGAGAGTGTCCTGCTGATGTTGTCGGACCCCCGCAGCGTCGACCGCCTGTTGGGCTACATGAGCAAGGCCGTCTGGCTGATCATGGCCTATAGCTTCGGCACCATGGTGGGGCGACTGATCTTGCTCTGGCAGTAGTCGCTTGTACGCCGCCTCCGGGTGCCCCCTTGGAGGGGGCAGCCGGAGGCAGTAGCCCAGATCCGCCCCCACCCGCCCCGCCATTCTTGGCGGGGCGGGAACTTTTCCGGCCCCGCCGGCGTCTCCCTGGTAGAGGTACAACGGGGATGATGCGCTCCGCAGCGTTGGGGAAACGGTTCTTTGGCCACGCTCAAGCGTCCCGCCGCCGTCCCGCCGCCTGGCTGGCGGCGGGCCTGGCGCTCGCCGTTGTGGCCGGGGGGCTCTACGTCAGTGGGGGTGGGGAGCCGGGAACGGTCAGGTGGGGGGCCGCCTGGGGGGAGGCCGGCATAGGGCAGACAACTGGTGGAGCGGTGCCGGCCACGACCAGGCTGGTAGAAGGGCCGGCGACGGGCCAGCTGAGGGGCGCGGAGGTGGGGCAGTCACGGGCCGCCGCCGAGGGCGCCGACGCCAAGGGTGCCGCTGACACGGCCGCTCGCGGCGCGGCCGGGGCTGCGCCCGCGCCCGCCTCCGTGCAAGGCTCGGCGCAAGGCTCCCGGCCGGGCGTTGCCGGCACCACGGCCAGCTTCCCCGTCCTGCCGCCCCTGCCGCCAAGCGACCGCCTGATCGTCAAGACGGGATCGATCTCCCTTCAGGTAGCCGACCTCACTGAAGGAGTAAGGCGCGTCGGCGAGGTGGTGGCCGCCGTGCCGGGGGCCTACGTCGCCGCCTCCAGCACCAGCTACCGCGGCGGTGCGGCTGCCCCCGGGGCCGAAGGGGTCATCCCGGGGCTGCCCCGTCCCGGACCAGCCCCGGGCCAGTCTGCGACCTTGACCATCAAGGTGCCGGCCGGCGATTTCGGGCCGGCCATGGAACGGCTGCGGGCCCTGGGGACACCGCTCCAGGAACAGGTCAGCACTCAGGAGGTGACGGAGGAGTACGTCGACCTCGAGGCGCAGATACGCAACCTGGAGGCCCTGGAGCAACAGTACCTCCGCTTGCTGGAACGGGCTCAGCGCGTGGAGGAGATCATCCCGCTCCAGCAGCGCGCCGCGGAAGTGCGCACCCAGATCGACCGCCTGCGGGGTCGCTTGAACCTCCTGCAGCGCCGTGCCGATCTCTCCACCATCTCCGTCAGCCTCGTCTTGTCCGGCAGGCCGGGCGACCCGGGGCTGGTTCCGGAGCCCCGGCCCGTGCGCACGCTGCGCCTGGCCCTTGGGCAGCTCGGGCTTTTCCTGCAGGCGCTCCTGGATCTGGCCATCTACGTGGGGGTGTTGCTGATCCCGTTCCTGCCCCTGGGCGCGGCCGTCTACTGGTGGCGCCGCGCCCGGCGCCCGGCCCCGCCGGCGCCCAGCGCCGCCCCCACTGCCTGAGCCGGTGCGGCTCAGCGCTGCGCGGTGGGGGCCGGGCCGCTCGGGGCAGCCGGCTGAGGCGCCGCGGTGGCCGCTTGGGTAGGCGATGCGCTGGGGAGCGGCGCCGGGGCGGGCATGCGGGTGGGGGTGGGCTGAACCGAGACCGGAGTCGGCATGGTGGGGGGTGGCGCCGGCGGGGTAGCGGCCGCCGCCGGCACCGCGGGCATGGGTGGGGCCGGCGGCGCGGCCAGCGGGGGTGGGCTGCCTGGCGATCCGTCCAGGGCCACGGGGATGAGGGCCGGTGCGGGGATGAGCCCGGCCGCCCGCAGCAGCTCACCGGCCAGCACTGGTGTCACCGTTCCAGGCGCCGGCATACCTGGGACCTCGTCCAACCACAGCTGCAGCACGCCCCGCTGGAAGCGTTGCGCCAGAAAAGGACCGAACCGCTCTGGCCGGCTCATCGGCAGTCCGTAGCGCTCGATGGTCCCCCATGGGATCTCTCGGTCGGGGATTCCGTCCAGGCCTCCGGCCAGGGCCGACGCCCCTGGCCAGGGGGCGGCCGGGCCGCCGGCGGGATCGGCGAGAAAGGCCGCTCGAAGAGCGTCGTGCTCCAGCCAGCCCAGACGGGTGGCCACGGCGCGGCGGAAGTCCCCGCCGGATCCGTCATCGGCGATAGCCGCCGGGACGCCGCGCTCCTCCAGCCAGGCTGAGAGCGAGCAGTACTCTGCGGACACGGCACCCTCGGGGCGCTCACCTGAGCTCTCGGCCGGGAGGGCATCGCAGCCGGGCCAGCCCAGCAGGGCACCGCCCCGCTCGAACAGCTCCAGGGCGTTGGCGGGGGTCGCCGTGAGCCGTACCGGGTCCCAGCGCAGCAAGGCGCGCTGCGTGGCCTGGAAGGTAGCGCCGTCCAGCTCGAAGCGCTGGGAGATAGGATAGCCGAAGCGGGCCGGCCCGCCATCGGCATATGCCTCCCAGAACGCCATCGACCCGGCATTGCTGATCACGTAGCCAAAGGCCCCCTCGACCTGCTCGCTGGAGGCCCCCGTCCCTTCGGCGTACCAGCGTCCGGCGGCCCCGTCCGCGCCAGGGGGTAGGGCGACGCCCCCCAGCTGTACCCTGCTTGCCGGTGGCCCGCCCGATGCCGTCGCCGGCCGGGCCGGTGTCGGCGTGGCTTGCCCGGCGGCCCGGGCCCCCCGCGAGGGCCCGCCAAAGGCGCTGAGCTGCGTGGTGTAGCGCCTGGCGATCTCCGGCCCCGCCAGCCCGTGGGCCAGCTTGAGGCGCAGGACGCGCCCGGCAGATTGCTCTACCCGCCCGGCGGGGATCTGTCCGGCGAGGCAGGCTCGTACCAGGGCCTGCAGCACGGCATCCTGCTCTGCGGCGGTGTAGTCCGCCAGGATCACGTCTCCCCCGGCCTGCACGGCCAGCAAAGCCGCCTGGGCGGGTGCGTAGCGTCCGGCGATCGCCCCCATCTTTAGCTCGTCGGTCATGACCAGGCCGTCAAACTGCAGCCGGTCACGCAGCAGACCGGCGATGGTCGCGCGGGACAGCGAGGTCGGTTGCTCTGGGTCGAGCGCCGGGACGAGCAGGTGCCCGACCATCACCGCCTGCACCTCGCCGGCGGCGATGGCTTGCCGGTATGGCTGGAGATCGGCCGCTTCGAGCTGCTGGAGGGAGCGTGCTACTTGAGGCAGGAGGACGTGGGAGTCGCCGGCGGTTGCCCCGTGGCCGGGGAAGTGCTTCATCACCCCGATGACGTTGCCCTTCTGCAGGCCACGCAGGTACGCCCGGCTCAGCGCCGTCGCGACCTCTGGATCGGTGGAGAAGGCACGGCTCCCGATCACGTCGCTACGGGAGGACAGGACGTCGGCCACGGGGGCCAGGTTGACGTTGAAGCCGAGCGAGGTGAGGATGGTAGCGTCTTGCGTCCCTCGCGCCTCCACGCCGGCCACCCCTGCGGACGCCAGGGCGCTGGCCGAGGGAGTACCCCCGGTGATCGCCCGCAAGGCGTTGACCGTACCCCCTTCGAAGTCGGTGGCCACGAAGGGGAGCACCCCGGCGCTCCCGTCGGCGGCTGCCCGTGACAACTGTAGGGTGAGGTCACGCACCTGGGCCGCGTCGCGGACGTTCCGGCCCAGCAGGAAAAAGCCCCCTACGTGACCCCGGCCGGCACGGTCGAGCAGCCCGGCGTCGGGCTGCGTCCCGACGAAGCCCATCATCAGGAGCTGCCCCAGCTTCACTTCCAGAGGGAGCTGCCGTACCACGTGCAGCACCGCCCGCTGCTCCGCCGGGAGGCGCTCCTCGCCGGGGGCCGGTCCCGTTACCTCGCAGCCGGCCGCCTGGGACACCGGGGAAGGGTGGAGCAGGCTAGCCCCCAGCAGGCAGGCCAGCGCGATGGGCAGGACGACCACACGGAAGGGGCTGCGCACGGCGCTAACGGACGGTCGCCTCGAGGCGAAAGTCGGCCCCCTCCAGAGTCACCGGGACGAGGGGCGAGATGGCGACGACGACGCGCCGTACGTCGGTACCAAAGCGCCGAATGGGGAGGATCCCTTGCGCCGGCCCCGCATCCCCGCCTCCGGAGAGGGGCATCTGGCGGATCTGCGGTCCGCTCTCGGTAAAAGCCACCACCTGCACCGCCCATTCCAGGGCGGTGGCGTTCACCGAGCGCAAGAACCCACGGGCTTCCCAGCCCTGGTCGGTCTCCGCGTCGTCGGCCAGGCCGATCTCGGGGATGGTCACATCGTCCACGGCAAATCCAGGGCCGTGGTAGGACTGGTCGGTGACGTAGAAGAAACGGAGCAAGATCTTGCGCCCGGCGTATGGGGTCAGGTCCATCGTCTCGTCCACCCAGGCCAGCGACCCGCCATCCCCGCTGCGCCCGGTGAAGCCATGGCCCAGGTTCTGCCCCACGGGGTTGGAGTCCGTCGTGTACTGTCCAGGTATGGTCTGCCAGGTGCAGCCCTCGTCGGTGGAGACGGCGACGCCCGCGTAGTCGTAGTGCTGCTCGGTACTGAACCAGGTGGCGAAGCGCAAGGTGGCCTGAGACACCGCGCTGAGATCGATCTCCCGGGTCAGGGTGCTCTCCATCTCGTCGGCGCCGTTGCCCCACCACTGCACCCGTCCACTGCGGGGCGGGGCGCCAAACAAGGGCACCTCCCCGGCTCCGCTGAAGCGCAGCTCTAGATCGCCACTGCGGGTGCCGGGCTGCAGCTCCACATAGCGCGTCGCGTAGGGGCGCAGGCTGGCCACCGAAGTGGCCGGATAGGCCGTCTGCGTCTCCTGGGTCTGGGCGCGTAGCGTCGGCAGGCGCTGATAGCCAAACCGGCCGTCGGCTACGGCCGCGTCGTTGATCAAGTTGGCGATGGCAAAGTCCCGGAAGAGATCGTCGAAGCTCAGGGTGCCGGCTTGGGCGGCGAGGTACGACTCGAAGGTCTGCACGCTGGTGCCGGGGGCGCTGATGAGCCCTTTGACCTGCTCGTAGCCTCCCAAGCGCTGGGCAAAGTACTCCAGGATCAGGTAGCCCCCGCCGTAGTGGGGCAACGCCTGCCAGGGATGCTCCGCCCAGGCGTTCAGCTGGGTCTCGGGGACGTTCAAGTAGCGCCGCGCCGCACCGCTCTGGTCGTAGCCGGCCAGGGCCATGGCCAGCTCAGACGCCCCCTCGTTGATCCAGGAGTCCTGCTGGGGCTTGACCACCCAATGCACGAAGTGCTGGGCCTCGTGGGCCAGCACGGAGTCGTAGGCGGCCGTGCCCGGGCGCATCCCGTCCAGGCTCATGAACACCATCACCCGCTCGTTACTAAAGGGGTTCACCGATCGGGGATAGAGATCGCTGGCCGAGAAGTACCCGCTCACGCCGGGGACGCGGCCGTTAAAGATGGTGATGCGGGCGTCTTCGGGCAGGTCGCCAAAGTACTGGCGCAGCAAGGGATAGGTCTGCTGCTCGAAGACGGCAGCGCTGGCGGCCAGGGCATCGGTGCTGACCTGGATCCCGTCCTGGACGTAGAACAGGAGATGGGGGGAGGCATACTGCAGCGTGGACTGGGCCTGAAAAAAGCGCCGGTTCGGCTCGTCTAGCACCCAGAACGACTGAAGCTCCCCGACCGTCCCGTTGCGCTGCAACGGGACGGGACGTTCTGCCAGCGTCCCGCAGGCGTTCTTGAAGCGCCGTACCAGGTCACTCTCGTCACGCACGGGAGGCGCCACCATGCGCAGCAGGTCACGTGTTGCCTGGGGGCTGAGGCCCTGGCTGAGGCGCTCCGGGGCGGCCAGGGGCCCCCCGCCCAACCCCTGGCCGGCGAGCGTTCGGAGGAATCCCCCGGCCCCCGGCCCCCCGCCCGGTCCAGGGGGCGAGGCAGCTCCTGGTGTGGCCCGGGTGATGGCCGTTGGAGCGCTTGCCGCAGAGGGCAGGGCAGGGGGGGAGTAGGCCAGGCAAAGGGTCGCCGCCAGGACGAGCGTGGCCAGCCGGTGTGGGTTCAAGCGCGTCACGTCGGCCATGCCTGCAATCCTACCGCGCCTCGCTTCCGCGCCTTAGAGAAGGCGCAGCGCCCGTTCCGTGTCACGCGATGTGGGACGTGCGAAATCCAGACTGAGCGCTGTCCTGGTGGCGAATCAAGGGTCACGAAGCACCCGCCGTGGTAGGTATTAGCCAGCCGCGGGGCGATCAATGACCGCGATCAATCCTAACAACGGTGCGACCGGTAGCCGGGCAGCGAGAGCAGTCAAGTTTCAGTGGGGTCCGGCCCGGCGCGGGCAAGCTAGAAGGGCACGGAGACGGAATCTAGAATTGGGGTGTGAAGAACTACGAGCCGATGATGAGCTTTGGGGAGGACGTCGCCGAGCGGTACGACGACGTCCAACGAGGCGATGAGCTGGCGGCCGTCGCCTTGCTGGAGCAGCTGGCAGGTGGGGGAGCGGCGCTGGAGCTGGCCATCGGCACCGGCCGGATCGCGCTGCCCCTGGCGGCTCGGGGGATCCACGTCCACGGCGTGGACATCTCCCCCGCCATGGTCGCCAGGCTGCGCCGCAAGCCGGGTGGCGACCAGATCCCGGTCACCATGGGCGACTTCGCCGATGTCCCGGTGCCGGGGAGCTTCCGGCTGATCTATGTGGTGTTCAACACGCTGTTCAACCTGTTGACCCAAGAAGCGCAGGTACGGTGTTTCGAGAACGTCGCGGCCCATCTCACCGACGACGGCTCGTTCGTCGTGGAGGCCTTCGTGCCCGCCTTTCTCACCCGCCTGCGCGACGACCAATACGTGGACGCGGAAGCCATCAGTGTTGACGAGGTCCGGCTCGACGTGGGGCGCCACGATCCCGTGACGCAGCGGCTCTACGAAAGCCACGTGTCCCTCACCGCGCACGGGGTACGCCTGAACCCGATCGTCACCCGGTACGCCTGGCCAAGCGAGCTCGATCTGATGGCGCGCCTGGCCGGGCTGCGCCTGAGAGGCCGTTGGGCCGGCTGGCACCGGGAGCCCTTCACCGCCGCCAGCAGGGCGCACGTGTCCGTCTACGGGCGCTGAGCGGCGCGCCCGCGTGCCGCCGGGGCGCCAGATCCTTTCCATCAGAGCCGCTCCTGGGGCACCGCCCGCGGCGCGGTCATGCCGAGCCCGGCGAGGCATCCGGGCCGCCGGTCCACGGACGGTGGGACGACTCGCTGATCCCTCGCTGCCCTCGGGATGACCCGGAACCACCGCCCACCCCTGATCAGAAGGCCGTGGGCGGGGCGCTAGGGGCTTGCCTCCCGGGCGTCCCTGCGCTAGAGTCCCCATATGCGGAAACGTGTAGCTGCGCCGGGGACTCCCCCGGCGACTGCCATGGAAGAGGACGTAGCGCGGGCCTGGCAAGGGGCCGCCGGCGTGGGGTCGCTGCGGATGCAGGATGGCACGGCCCTGGAGGTGCGCTACCCCGGTCGCCGGAACCGAGCGGCGGGACCGGATTTCCTGGACGCCATCATTGCCACCCCAGCCGGGGAGGTGCGTGGCGCGGTGGAGGTGCACCGGCGCAGCAGCGATTGGGCCCGCCACGGGCATGGGGCGGACCCACGTTACGCCGGGGTCATCCTGCACGTGGTGGGGAGCGACGATGGGGCCGCCAGCCGCCTACCGGGCGGTGGCCAGTTGCCGCTCCTCGAGCTCGGCCTCGGCCGGGCCGATGGCGAGGCCGTCCCCTTCCCGTGCGCGGCCGCCATCAGCGCCGGTCGCAATCTGGCGCCGATCCTAGAGGCCGCCGGCGAGGGACGCTTCGCCGGCATGGTGGAGCGCCTGCAGGGTCAGGTCGGCGGCCGGCAAGGGACCTTGGGGCCACCGGCGGGCGCATCGGGAGAGACTGTGCCCTCCCGGCGGCGGCGAGCTGGGGGCGCCCCGTGGCAGCCTCAGGTGTGGGAGCAAGTGGCCTATGAATGCCTGGCCGAGGCCCTGGGTTACTCCCGCAACGCGGGCGCTATGCGTCACCTTGCCGTTGCCGTGCCCCTGGAGGCTGTGCGTGCCCTGGAGCGGCCGGCCGGCGATGGGTTTGGGGCGGCCGTACGTGCGGAGGCCCTATTTCTCGGTAGCGCCGGGCTGCTGCCGTCACAGCGGCACCTCCCATCTGCCCGCCGCCGGGGGCCGGCGGTGGAGGGCCTGGAGGACGCCTGGAGGAGTCTGGCCCGTGCCCCCGTGCTGCGGGCATATCACTGGGACGCCGGCCAGGTGCGCCCCGAGAACGCCCCGGTGCGTCGGGTGGTGGCGCTGGCCCACCTGGCGCTTCGCTGGCCGGCAGGGGCGAGGGGCGCGGCGCCGGGAGGCAATGGCCCGAGGGCCACGGCTGAAGCAGGGCGGAGAACTGCACCGCGCCCCGTTGACGCTCGCCGGGGCCCAGGCGGAGCCGCACCCCCGTCCGGCGGCCTGCTGGGGGCGGTGGCGGAGGCCCTGGAGTGGCCCAGCGGACAGGGGATGGCGCGGCAAGCCCAGCCCCGGGCGGGGCGGGGGCCTGAGGGGCCGGCGGGGGCGATTGCCCGTTTGGCCCGCCTCGTCACCCTGAGTTGTCCAGACGGTTACTGGGCCAGCCACTGGGACTTTGGTGTTTCGGCCGTCGTGCGCCCAGCCGGCCGGGAGCGACGCGACTCGGGCGGTAGATCCCGCGCCGGACGTGGTGCAGGGGGCGGGGACCTGCGTGGCACTCCCGGCGCTCCAGCTATGGGGGACGGGGAGTCGGACCCGGGCCGCGGACGTCGTGCGGTGCAGACGGCCGCGCTGATTGGTAGCTCTCGCGCCGCCGACGTGGTGGTCAACGTACTCCTGCCCCTGGCGGCTGCGGCCGGGGCCTGGCGCGGCGACGAGGCCCTTACCGCCCGGGCCTGGGGCGTCTTCCGGGCCCATCCGGCCCTGGCGGAGAACTGGATCACCCGCCTGATGCGCCAGCGCACCGGCCTCAGCGGCGAACCGGGCAGGAGGTGGCCTGAAAATGCGACTCCCAGTGCCAGGATGAATCCCAGCAGAAGCACGATGCCGGGTGAGAGCGCGACGCCGAACTGGAGCGGGAGGAAACCTATGACCGTGCAGAGTGCAACGGCCCAGCAAGGTCTTATCGCCCTCTACGAGGGCCCCTGCCGCACGCTAGACTGCGCCGCCTGCCCCCTGGGTAACCTCCCGCCTGGGCCGGGCTAGAGTCTGCCGGTACGCTGTCACATCCCTCTGGCGAGGTGGTGCAATCTGCTGTCTCCTTCAACCTGTACCCGTTGACAGCTAGCGGCGTATCAGCCGGTACGGTCGCGCAGCACGGAACCAGACCGATGCAGGGTCGCCTGGGCCCCCGCCCGGCGGCCAGCTCGGCCCGCCGCCTATCTCTGGTCGACCTCCAGCTCCAGGAGCACGCGCCACCCGGGGAGAAGGGGCGGGCGGCGCTCGAGCTGGTCGAGCAGCTGGGGGAAGTCCCGCGCAAACTCCTCCGGCGTCGTCTCCAGCCGGTACACGAGCACCGCCGGGCCGGTCACGCTGACGAATTCCCGCCGCTGGGCGGCGCCCAGCCGCCCCTCGCGGTAGGCCTGGTTCACGTCCGGCAACCCCATCGCCAGCTCCTCCTGTGTCGTATAGCGTGCCCGATCGCCCAGGAGATTGACCCGCTCCCCACCTTCCGGTGGCAGCCCATGCACCGTCACCACGTAGGGCGTGGCAGACTGGCCCCCTGCCGGCGCCTCGCTCTCCAGCCTGTCACCGCTCGACTGCTCGTTCATCGAATCATCGTTCATCGAATGCCCCCTTCCGTCCGTCTCCAGAACCTACCACGGGAACGAGACTTCAACCTGCTACGGGGTGTGATAGCCTGCGATCTAGAACCCCGGGCCGCGGCGCTACAGGCCGGAGAACGAGTACTCTCTTTCAGTCTATCCGGCCTCATGGGTATGGCGACGGCTGGTGGGGGCGTTCGGCTCTGCCACGGTGAAACGGCTATCAGGTCTCGGACACGCAGGCCTATGGCAGGTACAACCGTTCATTCCCTCTCCGGCCAGGTTCGAGCGAACGTGAAAGGGTACGCTGGGTGCGGCCCTTAGCGCCCGCTGCCGTGCAGTGCCGCGGAGAGGGCCGGGCCGACCTGGCGCGCGGCGCGCTCGAGTGTGTGCAGCTCGGCGTCCGAATAAGGCCTCCCCTTGGGGCGGCGGGCCAACACCCAGAGGCCGACGAACTCCCGGCCGTGGCCCAGGGGGACGGCGACGCCGGTGCCATGATCGGCCAGGCCGGCCAGCGGGAGCACGTCAGGTGGGGCGTCCTCCAGCTCTTCCCAGCGCTCCATCGGGATGGCCTGCTGGTAGACGGCCAGCCGCAGAGGTAGGGTGTCGTCCATCGGGAACTGCGGGGGCTCTCCGGCGTCCAGCGGCACAGCCCCTGTCACTGCCCCACCTTGCCAGACGGGGGCGTCGGCTCGCGTCTCGGCCAGAAGCCGGCGGGCAAGGGCCCAGTCGCCCGCCGTGCCGGCCGGAACAAGGCGCCGCCGGTGCAGGATGAGCACCGAAGATGCCGCTGTGGACATCTGTTCCACTCCGGTCTGCGCCAGCCGGCGACAGATTGCGGCCACCTCCTCGGACGTCTTGTCCAGAGGGACAAAGTCCCCGGCCCCTCCGCGCGCCACCGGTGGAATAGCCGGCGCCACGTGGTCCGGGCGCACCGGTGCAATGCCCGGCGGCATTGAACTGGAGGCGTCCGTCGGCGCTACACCCGGCACCCCGCCGGGCACTGGATGGGGGGTGTGCTGCCGAGTGTGGCCCCAACCGGTACCGCCCGGGGCCTGCCCGCCGGCCGCCCGGCGGCGCAAGAAGGCTACGGCGGCGATGGCTGCCAGCACGCCGGCGATCGTCAAGGCCCCGGTCACGGCGACGGTGCTGCCGGATGGGGCGACGAACAATGCCAGCAGAAGCGCCCCGGCGGCGGCGATCAGGGCCAGCGGGGCCCAGCGACGTCGCACCCTGTTCCCGTCCCCCGCCGGGCGGGATCCAGGTGACATCTGCGGTGGCGTCCCTAGCGGGCGGCTCATGGTGACTGGGGCGCTCCGCCGGCCAGTTCCTGTGCCGGCCGCTCCCGAGCGGGCCCGGCAGCAAGATCGTGCAGCACGGTGCCAGCAGCCGCCGAGGGGGCCAGATGCCCGGCCGCCACCGCATCCACCAGACTCGACCAGCCGTCGGAGTGGCGAGCCGCGGCCGTGGCCCGCTCCACTGCCTTGGCAGCCACCCACCGCAAGATCCGCTGCTCCGCCATGGCCCGGGCACTCTCACCCTGCCTCCCGCGCTGCGCCAACCAGGTACGATGGCGGCGCAGCGCCGCCCCCAGCTCGACCACGCCCCTGCCCGTGGTAGCGACCGTCTTGAGCACGGCCACGTCCCAGGCGGAGGACAGTCGTTCATCATCAACGCCTGCTCCCGCCGCGACAAGGGGGCCCCTCTCTCTCTGCGTCGGGTGGCCGGTGCCCTCCCCGTGCCCCCCTGGGAACCCGGACGGCTCCGGCCCCCTCGCGGCGCCGGGCGCCGGGTATGGGGCGCCCGAATCGACACTGGCGGCCCGGCCGCGACCAAATGTCAAGGCGGCCACGAGGCGGTCGGCGCCCTCCTGATCAGCCTTGTTCACCACCAGCACGTCGGCGATCTCCAAGATCCCCGCCTTCATGGCCTGAATGTCGTCTCCCGCCCCAGGGGAGGTGACGACTACGGTCGTCTGTGCCTCCTCGGCAATGGCCACCTCGTCCTGCCCGGCCCCCACGGTCTCGACCAGGACGACCCCAAACCCGGCGGCTGCCAGGACGGTCGCCACTGCATTCATCCCCTTTGATAGGCCGCTGCCCGTCCCGCGGCCGGCCATACTGCGCATATAGATCCCGGCGTCACCCGACAGCGAGGACATGCGGATGCGGTCCCCCAGAAGGGCGCCGCCGTTCAGCGGGCTGCTGGGATCGACGGCGACGATCGCCACGGACTCTCCCCTGCCGCGCAACTCCCGTGCCAGGGCTGCCGCCAGCGTGCTTTTCCCTGTCCCTGGCGCCCCGGTGAGCCCCACCACGTGTGCCCTTCCGGCGTGCTGGTGCAGGCGCTGGACGACCGCCTCAGCGAGGTCGCTTCGCGACTCAATGCGCGTCAGCAAGCGAGCCAGGGCCCGCCGCTCCCCGGCCAGCACGGCGGGGATCAGGTCTTCCTCGCCGGAGAGTGCGCCCTCGCTCATTGGCGGGCCTGGCACCATCAGCGCCCCTCGGCCACGTCTGCCGGCGCCGGCCCCTCGCCGGGGGCGCGAGGCGAGGCAGGCACCCTCGTAGCCGGAGCCTCCGCGCACGGTGAAGCCGCCGGGCGGCCGGCGCCGGCGCGCTGCAGCAGCTCCACCAGCATGCCGTGCGTCCCCCGTGGATGGAGAAAGGCGACCAGACCGCCGTGACCCCGCCGGGGCGTTGGGTCGATTACGTCGAAGCCCGCCGCCCCCAGGCGGACGAGCTCGGCGGCAATATCGTCCACGGCGAAGCACACGTGGTGCACTCCTTCCCCCCGCCGGGCGAGAAAGCGTCCCACCGCTGAAGCGTCGTCGGCGGGCTCCAGGAGCTCCAAGCGGGCTTCCCCCCAGGACACCGGCTGGTCGCTCGTCTCCCTTGCCTCCCGCTGTGCTGCAGGGACGTCGTCCTCACCGGCCAGAGGGGCAGCCGGGACGAAACATACCCGCACCGCCTCCGTGCCGAGGTCCTCGACCTCGCCGACCACCCGGCCGGTAAGGCGAGCGAAAGTCTCGCCTGCGTCCGTGGCGTGGCGCACGGCCAACCCGACGTGGTCGATCCCCAGGATCATCGAGGACTCACGTCCGGCATCTCCAGTCTCACGTTCGAGGCTGATCAACCGCCGGGCCGCGTCCGGCGTCCATCAACCGCCGTCCATGGGCCGGCGTCCCATCTCCTGAGCCTCGAAACTTGTGAGCCTCGAAACCAAGGACGGTGGACTTTCGGGATGTGCTCATCCTTGGTGCTCGCCGAAGACGGCCCGCATCGCGTCGGCCATCTCGCCGAGCGTGGCCTGGGCGCGGGCGCACTCCACCAGGGCTGGGAGGACGTTCTCCGTCCCGGCGGCGCAGGTATGCAGCCGGCCGAGGGCGTCCGTGACGCGCCCGGCGTCGCGTCCTCGCCTCAAGGCGGCCAGCCGGGCGGCCTGCTGATCCCGCAGCGCCGGATCGACTCGCAGGAGCCGGCGTCCTGACCCTGCCCCCGCATCGGAGTCGCCGGCCGCGGTTGTGCAGAAGCGGTTCACGCCGACGATCGTCTTCGTCCCCGTCTCTACGGCACGCTGGTAGCAGTAGGCGCTCTCCTCGATCTGGCGGACGTAGTACCCCGTCTCTACCGCCCGTAGACCGCCGCCAATGCGGTCGATCTCCGCCAGGAGAGTGCCGGCCTGCCCCTCCAGCTCGTCGGTCAGCTTCTCTAGCAGGAACGACCCGGCCAGGGGATCGGCGCTGTCGGCGATCCCGCTCTCGTAAGCCACGATCTGCTGGGTACGCAGGGCGATCTCCGCCGTCTGCTCGGTCGGCAGGGCTAACGCCTCGTCCAGGGCATTGCAGTGCAGGCTCTGCGTCCCACCCAGGGCGGCGGCCAGGGCCTGCAGCGTGACTCGCACCACATTGTTCTGCGGCTGCTGCGCCGTCAAGGTGCTCCCCGCCGTCTGCGTGTGGAAGCGCAGCTTCCAGGAGCTGGGATCTTGGGCTCGGAAGCGCTCCCGCATGGTGCGGGCCCAGAGCCGCCGGGCCGCGCGGAACTTGGCGATCTCCTCGAAAAAGTTGCTATGGCAGGCGAAAAAGAAGGACAGTCGGGGGGCGAAGGCGTCGATATCCAGTCCGCTGGCCAGGGCTGCCTCTACGTAGGTGATGGCGTTGCCGAAGGTAAAGGCCAGCTCCTGGGCCGCCGTGCAGCCGGCCTCTCGCAAGTGATAGCCGCTGATGCTTATGGGGTTCCAGCGGGGGAGCTCGCGGGCGCAGTAGGCAAAGGAGTCGGTGATCAAGCGCAGGCTGGCCCGTGGTGGGTAGACGTGCGTCCCGCGGGCGACGTACTCCTTGAGAATGTCGTTCTGCGTCGTCCCGGAGAGCCGGGCGGCCGGCGCTCCCTGCCGCTCGGCGGCGGCGATGTAGAGAGCCAGCAGAATGGTCGCCGTGGCGTTGATCGTCATCGACGTGCTCACCCGGTCGAGCGGGATGCCGTCGAAGAGCCGGGCCATGTCCTCCACGCTGCCGATAGACACGCCGACGCGTCCCACCTCGTCTTCAGCCAGCGGGTGGTCGGCGTCGTAGCCCAGCTGCGTCGGCAAGTCGAAGGCGACGGAGAGCCCCGTCTGCCCCTGCTGGAGCATGAAACGGTAGCGCCGATTGGACTCCGTGGCCGTGGCGTAGCCACCGTACTGGCGCATCGTCCACAGCCGTCCACGGTACATGGTGGGGTAGATGCCCCGGGTGTAGGGATACTCCCCCGGGTCGCCGAGGGAGGCACCGTAGGACCAGTCCCCGAGGTCGTCTGGCCGGTACACCGGCTGCACTGGGACGCCGCTGTCGGTTGCTGGGGATTGAGGGGCCGCGGTCACGGGAATGCTCCGCTAGCTTCTCACGGTGATGCGCTTGATCTTGTCGCCGACACGGATGCCGCGCACCAGGTCCATGCCCTCGGTCACCTGGCCGAAGTTGGTGTACTCTCGGTTCAGCCACTCCGCCGGCTGGGTGCAAATAAAGAACTGGGAGTCGTTGCTAACCCGTATGTCCCGGCCGCGGGCGACGCCCAGGGCCCCGATCACAAAGGGCCTCTCGTTCAGCTCCGTGGGCATCTGTCCACCGCCCCCCCCGGTGCCAAGCGGATCGCCCCCCTGCACCACCCAGTCTTCGACGCGGTGGAAGGTGAGGCCGTTGTAGAACCCCTTGTTCGCTTTGTCCTCGAAGTTTTGCACCGTCCTGGGGGCCGCGTCGGGGAACAGCTGGAGGGTGATGTTACCCCCCTTTTCCAGCTCCAGGACGGCGCTCTTCCCCCCACGGCGGGCCGCGCCCTCCGAAGCGGGCGCCGCCCCGGCGGTGACGTTCCCTCCCGCCGCCTGTCCACAGCCGGCGGGCAAGGCGCCGGCCAGGGCTCCGAGACTCAGCTGCAGTGACCAGAACAGCGTTCGACGTTGCATTCTGCTTCTACTTGTTGGTACTTGTTGCTACTTGGGCCCGCGCCGTCATCAATGGGGGGAGCGCCGGGCCACCGCCATGACCACGGGGCAGGTTAAGCTACACCGACGGTGGTCTTTCCGTCAGCGGCACCACCACTGTGCGGCGCGGCCGGCCGGGACCGACGACGGCGAACGGCACCTGGTCGCCCACCTTGTGCCCCACCATCAGCCGGCGCAGATCGTCGATCCCACCTATATTGCGGTTGTCCATGCCCACCACCACATCCCCGGGCTGCAGCCCGGCCGCTTCGGCCGGCGAGCCGGGATGCACCTGAGTGAGCAGGACGCCCTGGCGTACGGGAAGGCCAAGGCCGGTGGCCAGGCCAGGTGTGACGTCCTGCATGCTCACCCCCAGGTAGGGGCGGGGGACGCGCCCGCTGCTGATGATCTGGTCGGCGATCGTCCGAGCGCCCTCCACCGGGATGGAGAAGCCGGACAACTCCTGCCCCCGGCGGGCGATGCGGATGGCGGTGTTGAGCCCTACCACCTCACCCCGGACGTTGAGCAGCGGGCCGCCGCTATCCCCCGGGTGCAAGAAGGTGTTCGTCGTGATCAGGTCGAAGAGCGGGTAGTCCCGAAAGGTCTGGATCTCGCCGGCAAGGGAGCGCACCGTCCCGGTCTTGGCGCTGGGGCTTCCAGGAAGGACGGGGGCATAGCCGATACCGATGACACGCTCGCCCACGGCCAGGGCGCCGGCGCGCCCCAGGGGGGCGGTGGGGAGGTCCTGGCCGTCAATCCTGGCCACGGCGACGTCGGTAAAGTCGTCCGCCCCCAACTGGCGCACCGGAAAGCTCCGGCCATCGGCCAGGGTGGCCGTGATGCGCCCCGGCTGCAGGGCGGTGACGACGTGGCTATTGGTGAGGATCAGGCCACTGGAGTCGAAGATGACCCCTGAGCCGACGCCCCGCTCATTGTCGCTCAGCTTCACGACGGCCGCTCGGGCACGTTCCACCACCTGCTGCAGCCTGGCTACCTCGGTGGTAGGGAGGCGCACACCACTCCCCGGCAGCACGGCCAGCTGCGCCCAGGCCGGTTCGGCCTCGCCGGCCGGCGGGGGGTAGAGCTCCGCTTCCTTGCCCAGGTCGCCCCCATTTACCACCGTCACCTGGCCCGCCCGGGCGAAGGGAGTGTTCACCTTCCACAGTTGAAAGGCGCGGCGCTGGGCGCGGAGCACCAGGGCCGGGCCAACGTCCGTGACGGGGGCCACCGGGAGGCCGTTGGCCTCCAGGAAGTCCGGTGACGAAAGATACGCCGCCTGCAAGACTGGGTGGCCGTCCAGGAGGCGCAAACGCTTCTCTTGTATCTGGGATGGCGTGAGCGGGGCCTCTTCCGGGAACGGGGCCGCCGCCGGGATCAGGCGATAGGTGGCCAGCCACTCGTCTTTCCCCAGCCGCGAGAGCTCGTCCAGAAGATTGACCCCCACGGCCCGGCCCAGCTCGGGGCGCCACTGCAGCACGCCCTTCTGGGTGGCCTGCACGACGAACCCATCCCAGACGAAGCGCCGCGAGATAGGGTACCCCAGGACGTCTGGCCCGCCGAGGCGCTGATACTCCTGCCACAGCGGGATGTCGTCCTCGTCGGTGATGCTATACCCCTGCTCGGCCCCGCCCCCGGTCTGGGTAAAGAAGTACCCGTTGACCACCTCGTAGTCCCGTAGGGCCTCGCGCACGAGTCCCTGCGCGCCGGCGGTGGGGGGAACAAAGGTGAAGGTGAAGCAGAGCAACAGGAAGACCAGCGCGCGCCGGCACCGAGCCATTACCCTACAGTCTATCGGCTCCATGAAGGGGCCACAAGATGCGGACGCCAGCCCCTTGCACGTGCTACGCTGTGCCCTCGACTGGCCCGATGTCCGACGTCTCCCACCCCACCGACGGCCACGTCCCCGCCCCCGCCTCAGCAGCCCCCGCGGACCGCATCCTCGACCTGCGGCGCCGCAAGGCGGAGGCCCTCCTGGGCGGGGGGCAGCGACGCATCGACCAGCAGCACGCCCGAGGCAAGCTCACGGCTCGCCAGCGCCTCGACCTGCTCCTCGATCCCGAGTCTTTCGAGGAGACAGACATGCTGGTGACGCATCGCTCGACCGACTTCGGCCTCGACCGGCAGCGCTACCTCGGTGACGGGGTGGTCACGGGCTGGGGACGGATCGACGGCCGGCTGGTGTACGTCTTTTCTCAGGATTTCACCGTTTTCGGCGGCTCGCTGTCGGAGGCCTTCGCCGAGAAGGTCTGCAAGGTGATGGACCTGGCGATGAAGAACGGCGCCCCAGTGATCGGCCTGAATGACTCCGGCGGGGCGCGCATCCAGGAAGGGGTCGTTTCCTTAGGGGGCTACGCGGACATCTTCTTGCGCAACACCCTGGCCTCCGGGGTCGTCCCCCAGATCTCGGCCATCATGGGTCCCTGCGCCGGCGGGGCGGTGTACTCCCCGGCGATCACCGACTTCGTGCTCATGGTGGAGCGGACAAGCTACATGTTCGTCACCGGGCCCAACATCGTGAAATCGGTGACCCACGAGGACGTGGACGCCGAGCGCCTGGGGGGGGCCGAGGTGCACAACGCCACCAGTGGCGTGGCCCACTTCCTGGCCCCTTCCGAGCCGGAGTGCCTCGACCTGATCCGCCGGCTCCTCTCGTACCTGCCGGCCAACAACCTGGACGACCCGCCCTACCTGGACGTCGGGGACTCGCCCTTGCGGGAGTCCCCGGAGCTGGACTCTATCGTCCCCGAGCAGCCCAACCGGCCATACGACATGCGGGACGTCATCCGTCACGTGGTTGACCGGGACAGCTTTCTCGAGGTGCAGGCCCTCTTTGCGCCGAACATCGTCGTCGGCTTTTCCCGCCTGGCCGGCGTCTCGGTGGGGATCGTGGCCCAGCAGCCGGCCGTGCTGGCAGGGGTGCTGGACATCGACTCGGCGGACAAAGCGGCCCGCTTCGTCCGCTTTTGTGACTGTTTCAACATCCCCCTGGTCACCTTCGTCGACGTGCCCGGCTTTCTGCCCGGCGTGGCCCAGGAGCACGGCGGGATCATCCGCCACGGGGCCAAGCTCCTTTACGCCTACTGTGAGGCCACGGTGCCGAAGCTCACCGTGATCACGCGCAAGGCCTACGGCGGGGCCTACGACGTGATGAGTTCCAAGCACATCCGGGGTGACGTGAACTACGCCTGGCCCACGGCCGAGATCGCCGTCATGGGGGCCGAGGGGGCGGTGCCCCTGATCTTCCGGGAGGAGATCGATGCCTCGGCGCAGCCGGAGCTCACTCGCGCCCGCTTGATCGAGGAGTATCGCAGCAAGTTTGCCCACCCCTATATCGCCGCCGCTCGGGGCTACGTGGACGACGTTATCGAGCCCCGGCAGACGCGACGCAAGCTGATCTCGGCGCTGGAGATGCTGAAGAACAAGCGCGACGCCAACCCCCCCAAGAAGCACGGCAACATCCCGCTCTAAGGCCCTCGGGGCCCTAGGCTGCCCCAGGGCCCCGTGCCGGGTGTTGACGGTACACCCCCCCGGGGGCGCCGGGGGGGCGCCCGACCCATCTTGCCCCTAGTGGGTCACGTTGCATTTAACTGGCGATGACCTGAGCTGGTGAGGACACCATTTATCTGCGGGTTGACCCACCAGGGGACGTAGCCGAACGCAAAGAAAAGAACCCCCATGTTCAAGCGGGTGCTGGTCGCCAACCGGGGTGAGATCGCCGTGCGGATCATCCGCTCCCTTCACGAGCTCGGCGCGGAGGCCGTGGCCGTCTACTCTGAGGCCGACCGCGGGGCGCTGCACGTCCGGCTGGCCGATCTTGCCTACCACATCGGCCGCGCCCCGGCGGCGGAGAGTTACCTGAGTGTCCCGGCCATTCTGGAGGCCGCCCGGCGCAGCGGTGCGCAGGCCATCCACCCCGGGTATGGCTTCCTTTCAGAGCATGCCCCGTTTGCTCAGGCCTGCCAGGAGGCTGGACTGGTCTTCGTCGGGCCTACCCCGGCGGCCCTGGCCTTGATGGGGGACAAAGTGGCCGCCCGGCGCTTCGCCGGCGCTGCCGGCGTGCCCACCGTCCCCGGCACCGCCGGTCCCCTGACCGATGACGCCACGGCCGGCGCCGCGGCCGAGTCCATCGGCTTTCCGCTCCTGATCAAGGCCGCCGGGGGAGGGGGAGGCAAAGGGATGCGCGCCGTGCGCGACCCGGCCGACCTCTTAGGGGCCCTGGCCGTGGCCCGGCGCGAGGCCGGGGCTGCCTTTCGCGACGCCAGCGTCTACCTCGAACGACTCGTGGAGCGCCCGCGGCACATAGAGGTGCAGCTCTTCGGCGATGGCAGCGGAGACGTCGTTTCCCTGGGGGAGCGGGAGTGCAGCCTGCAGCGGCGCTTCCAAAAGGTGGTAGAGGAGGCCCCCGCCCCACACCTCCCGCCGGACGTGCGGCGGGCGCTCTGGGGCGCGGCCGTTGCCGTGGCCGCGGCGGCGAAGTACCGTGGGGCGGGGACGATCGAGTTCCTCTACCAGCCGTCCAGCGGGGCCTTCTATTTTCTGGAGATGAACGCCCGGTTGCAGGTAGAGCACCCGGTGACGGAGATGGTCACTGGCGTCGACCTGGTGCAGGCACAGCTGCGTCTGGCCGCTGGCGCCCCCCTGGAACAAGCCATCGCCGCTCCAGGTCCCGGGGCTCTGGTCCCCGGCCTGCATCCGTCAGCCCCAGGCCCCGGAGCCTGGGACCTGGGACTTCACGCCATCGAGGCGCGCATCATGGCCGAAGATCCGGCTGCCGGGTGGCTCCCGTCCACCGGGACACTCCAAGTGGTGCGCGAGCCAGGCGGGCTGGGGGTGCGCATCGACAGTGCCTGTGAGCCCGGGCTGGAGGTCACCGTAGACTACGACCCGCTGCTGGCCAAGCTCATCGTCTGGGGGCGCAGCCGCGAGGAGGCCATCGCCCGCCTGCGGCGGGCCGTGGACGAGTACGTCCTTACCGGCGTGCGTACCACCCTCCCCTTTCATCGCTGGCTGGTTCGCCAGCCCGCTTTTTGCGCTGGCGACCTGTCCACCGCCTTTATCGCCGAGCGCTGGCAACCACCAGCCGAGGACCAGGCCATACCCCCGGCAGAACTCGATGCCGGGCAGCTGCAGGCGGCGGCCCTGGTGGCCGCTGAGGAGGTGGTGGGACGGGCGCGCGGCGCCGCCGTGCGTCGCCCGGGCAGGGGACCGGAGGCCATCCCGCCGGCGAGCCGCTGGCGCACGCTGGGCCGGCGGGAGGCCCAGCGGTGAAGGTGCGGGTCACGTGGGGGGGAGAGGACGTGACGGTGGAGCTGGGCGACGCCCCGGGGAGCGCGACGCGAGTGAACGGGGAGCGCTTGCCGGCAGACGTGCGGCGCATCGCCCCGGGCCTCTATAGCGTCCTGTTGGACGGGCGCTCTTACGAGGTCACGCTCGAGCCGAGCGAGTCCCCGGACGCGGCGCCGGGGGACGTCGCCGGCCCCGTAGCCAGCGGGGCGACAACGGAGGTCATCGTCGGCGTCGGGGGCCGCACCGGCCACCTGCAGGTCGAAGACGAGCGCACCCGGGCGGCGCGCGCCGCGGCTGCCGACGTCATCTCCGGGCCCGCGGCCGCTGAGGTCACCATTGCCGCGCCCATGCCCGGGCGCGTCGCCGCCGTGCCGGTGGCGGTGGGGGTGGCGGTGGAGCGTGGCCAGACCGTGGTGGTGCTGGAGGCGATGAAGATGGAAAGCGCCCTGACCACCCCCCGGGCCGGCCGTGTCGCGGAGGTCATGGTTAGCCCTGGACAAGCGGTGCAGCGGCGCCAGGCGCTGGTGAGGATCGTCGGCTGAGCCCGGATCGTCCCTCCAGTGTGCCGGTACCGGCGAGCAGGGCGACGTAGCCGAGGATCAACAAGGGACCATTGTGCCACGGCTGTGTAGCGTAGAGGGGCAGGTCGAGGGCCGTGAGGGAGGCGGAAGCGACGACGAAGCCCGCGGCCAGGACCGGTCGGTCGCTCAGCCCGGCGAGGCGGATGGCCAGGGGGATGAGCAGTACAACGGCGTTGGCCTCCCAGGCCGGGGGGAGCACCAGGGCGGAAACGATCAGACTGCGGCTAAGGCCCCGACGCTCGGCGTGCAGGGACGTGCCGTCGCCTTGGCCCCCCGGCGTGGCGTCTCCTGCACTCGGCAGCCGCCACCCACTGATCGCCCAGATGACGAGCCCCGCAGTGAGGGCGAGAGCGGCGCCCCAGGCGACCGGCCCGGGGGCGAGGGCCTGGGCCAGGCGGAACACGGCTGAGCCCCCCGGCAGGACGGCTCGCGTGACGGCCGGATAGCCGGCCCCGGCCAAGGCGCTGTAGGCCCGCGCCGCGTGCATAAAGTCGGCCGGCCAGGTAGGCACCAGGAGCCAGGCCAGGCCGGCCAGGCCCGCGCCGGCCAGGCCCGCGCCGAGGAGAAACGGGCGCGACCGCGACGCCCATTGGTCCCATGAGGCCCATGGGTCGCCGTCGTCTCCCGCCCCGGAATAGTCCCTCGCACGGCTCGCTCGGGACCGGGGCCGGCGGTACAGGTGGTAGCCCAGCCACAGCGGTGCCACCAGGGCCAGGAGGTGCGGCTTAAGGGCCACACCCGCCACCAGCGCGGCGCCAGCCAGGCCGTGACGCCAGGGCAGGCGTGGGGCCTGGCGCCAGGATAGCCAGGCCGCCAGGGCGACCGAAAAGGCCACGGCCGGGGCGAGCTGGCCATGAAACACGCCCGCCAGCGTGGGGAGGAATAGCAGGGCCAGCGGCGCCGTCAGGAGTCGTGTCCAGGTGGGGGGGCGCGCCGCCCCGGTGACCGTCTGGTGCGGCCCCACGCCGGCAACCACAAGCCAGGCCGCCCCCGGGAGCATGACCAAGATAGCCAGCAGCCAGATGGTCAGCGCCGCGGGGTACGGCAGCAGGGCCAGCGGGGATAGGACGAGCAGACCCGGGAGCGGGTATAGAAAGCCAAAGGCCGTCTCGAGATCGGTAGGTGCCGAGTGGGGATCGATCCCCGGGGCGAGAAAAGGCGTCTGCCCCGCCAGTGCGTGGGTGATCTCCTGACTGTAGGGGTTCTTCCCGGACAGCAGGAGGTGGCGCAGCCCGAACCAGCGCCCATAGAAGTCGGTGCCTGTACCGAGAACGGACGCCACCTGGCCGACGAGGAGTACCAGTACGGCCCCCGCCCCCACGGCTAGGGCGAGACTTCCCGTGCCACGGAACCGGGCCGGCGGATGCCGGCCGCCGATCAGGAGATGAACCGGTCGAGGGCCGTCTTCAGGCTCTGCCATTCCCCGTCGGTCGTGCCGTTGGAAGCCGCCTGACGCAGACAGCTCTCCACGTGGTCCTCTAGGACGACGCGGGCGACCCGATCGACCGCCGACCGGACGGCGGCTAGCTGGATCAGGACGTCGGCGCAGTCACGCCCCTCGTCCACCATCCGGCGCACGGCACGCAGGTGTCCCTCCGTGCGGGCCAGCCGGTTGAGTACGGCCTGGGTCTGCTGGTGCGGGCCGTGACTCCCGTGTGTCCCAGGGGCGTGCCCTTCATGGGAGTGGGGATCGGCATGGGAATGCGAGACAGCCGGGGCCGGGCCATCTCCCGCCGGCGGCCGCTCCGGCGTGGCCCCGGCGGGCTCGATTCCATGGCCCTGCTCGTCGGGCTGGGGTGACATACTGCGCTCATTATAGATCGCCGGCGAGTGGACCAGGACAGTCAAGCCGTATCACGCGACCGGTTTCCAAGCCCTGGCCATCGATGTCCACGTGCCGCCGGACGGCCCTGGCGGCGGACGGCCCTGGCGGCCGGCGCGGTCCTGCTCGGTGATGCCCTGCCCCGAGGGGCGCTCGAGACTCCCGGCTCACCCCTGATGGAGGTAACCCCCCACGGGGCAGGTTACACTTCGCGCGCCGGGGCGCGTCCGCACGCGCCCTGGCGCTGACGAGGCGGGAGTCGATACGTCCGACGTCGATGGAAGGGCTATTCATGAGTGTGGCTGCGGTGGTCGGCTGCGGGTGGGGAGACGAGGGGAAGGGCAAGATCGTCGACGCCCTGGCCGCCGAGCGCCGGGCCCGCTTGGTGATCCGCTTCAACGGTGGTCCCAACGCCGGGCACACCGTCGTGCCCGAGGTGGAAGGGGCCGAAGTCCCGCCGTGGAACCGGGCCGTGTTCCGGCTCCACCAGGTGCCGTCAGGGATCTTTACTCCCGGTTGCACGAGCCTGTGCGGCCCGGGGACAGTGATCGACCCAGACGGGCTCCTGGAGGAGCTGGCAGAGCTGGAGGCTCACGGTGTTGAGACGGGCCAGATCCTCCTTTCCGACCGGGCGCACGTGGTGTTCCCGCTGCACCGGGAGCGTGATCGTCTCCTGGAAGCGGCCCGCGAGGGGCTAAAGCAGGGGACAACCCTGCGGGGAGTGGGCCCGGCCTACGAAGACAAGATGGCCCGCATCGGCATCCGCCTGGGCGATCTCCTGGATGGCGAGTACCTGGACGAGTACCTCCCGTTTCTGGCCGAAGAGCAATCCCGGCGCCTGGGAGCCCTGGGTGGCTCGGCGGTGGATGCGACGGAGCTGCGCGCCCTGTGCGAGCGCTGGGTGGAACAGCTCCGCGATCGGATCGTGGATAGCTACCCCTTGGTGCGTGACACCCTACGATCTGGTGGCTTCGTCGTGCTCGAGGGGCAGCTAGGGGCGATGAAAGACATCGACTGGGGCACCTACCCCTTCGTCACGTCATCCGGGGCCACGGCGGCCGCCGGGGCGGCGACCTGTGGCGTCCCGCCCGGGGCGGTGAGCGAGGTGATCGGCGTGGTCAAGGCCTTCGCCACCACGGTGGGGGGCGGGCCGTTCGTGACGGAGCTCTTCGACGCCGCCGCCGAGGCCTTACGCTCGCTGGGGGAGACGGAGACAGAGCACGAATACGGTGCCACCACCGGGCGGCCCCGTCGCTGTGGGTGGTTTGACGCCGTGGCCGCCCGCCAGGCGGCGGCGATCAATGGCTGCACTGCCCTGGCCCTGACCAAGCTGGATGCCCTGGACGGCATCCCCGAGGTGCCCATTGCCCGGGCCTACGAGCTAGACGGCCAGACGATCGACTACGTCCCCAGTAGCACTCGCCGCCTGGAGCGAGCCAAGCCGGTGTACGAAGCCTTGCCCGGGTGGGGAGCGCCGGCACGCGAGGTGCGAGAATGGCGTGCCCTCCCGGCCGAAGCCCGCGCCTACGCCGAACGTATCGAAGCGCTGACCGAGGTCCCAGTAGAGTACGCCGGGACGGGACCGTCGCGCCTGGCCCTGGCGCGACGCGTCCGCCGGTAGAGCGGTGCCGGGGCCAGGCGCGACGGAACGCCGCCGGCGGCCGGGCGTGCGGTATGGTAGGCGAGCGATAGGCAATAAAGGAGAGCGACGGCCATGCCACTGGTACCGATGAAGCAGGTCCTTGACGAGGCGGAACGAGGCGGGTACGGCGTTGGGGCGTTCAACGTCAACAACATGGAGCAGCTCCAGGCCATCATGCGCGCCGCCCAGGAGGCCGATTCCCCGGTGATCGTGCAGGCGTCGCGTGGAGCGTTGCGTTACACCAACCTCGTGTACCTCCGCCAGTTGATGCAGGCCGCGGTGGAGGACAATCCAGAGATCAAGATCGTGATGCACCTCGATCACGGCAATGACCTGGAGGTCGTCCAGCAGGCCATCGACCTTGGCTTCACCTCGGTGATGATCGACGGCTCGCTCGAGCCAGACGGGAAGACGCCACGGGGCTTCGAGAGCAACGTCGAGATTACCCGCCGGGCGGTGGAGATCGCCCACCCCTACGGCGTCACGGTAGAGGGGGAGCTGGGGACGCTCGGCGGGATCGAGGAGCACGTGCAGGCCAGCCGCGTCATCCTCACCGACCCGGAGGAGGCGGTGCAGTTTGTCCAGCAGACGGGCGTCGACGCCCTGGCCGTGGCCATCGGGACGTCCCACGGGGCCTACAAGTTCCAGGTCACGCCGACGCTGGCGATTGACCGCGTGGAGAAGATCCATGCCCTGGCGCCCGACGTGCGCCTGGTGATGCATGGCTCTTCCAGCGTGCCTCAGGAGCTGATCGCCGACATCAACCGCTACGGGGGCAAGATGCCTAACGCCATGGGCGTCCCGGTGGAGGCGATCCAGGACGGCATTCGCCGCGGGATCCGCAAGATCAACGTAGACACTGACACCCGCCTGGCGGCGACGGCGACCATCCGCAAGATCTTCCACGAGGATCCCAGCGTCTTTGACCCACGCGAGTACCTTGGCCCGGCCCGAGACGCCATCTATCGCGTGGTCAAGGCGCGCATGGAGTCCTTCGGCTCCGCCGGCCACAACGCCGACTACGCCCCCATGACGCTAGAGGACGCCAAGCGCGCGTACGCCCGCTAGGCTCTCGGTCTTGCTCCCGTCATCTGAGAGGGAGTTCTGCTAAACCCGCGGCAACCCCACAGCACCCCCTGGGGGGAGTTGGGCGTTGCCGAGTCCCTCCTGTTAACGAGGCGGCACCTCGCCCCGGCAGGGGTTGGCCGGTGGGGCCGGAGCGATGGAGGGATCCTTGAGCGCCCCGCGCTAATTTTGCTTGCCCATGCGCCGCCAGAGGGCCTCAGCTGCCGCCTGCACCGCCCCGGCGTCCGGCTGCGCCTCCGCTTCGTGGGCGTAGACCTTGAGGTCGAACCAGGCGGCGCTGAAGAACTGCATCGCCACGGAGATGTCCGACTGGTCTGGCGGCACCGGGGTGGTGCGCCCAGCCGCCGTGTCCGCGGCTCGCTGCCCCGCTGGCCGCTCACCGGCGCCCTGCGCCGTGCCACTCCCCAGGAGCAGCAGACCCATCTGGCGTAAGATCAGACCGCGGTCGCGGATGTGCTCCAGGGCCGAGGGGAGGGCAGGCTGCAAGATGAGAATGCGCTCTACCGCTGCCAGGGCCTTGGCCAATTGTCCGAGCTGAAAGTAGATCCCCTTCAGGTTGTTGAGGATGCGCGTCAGGATGGCCTTGCGAGACGCCGGCAGGAAGTGCTCCGGCGTCAGGTCGACCCTGGCGTCAAAGATCCGGCGCAACAGGTCGGCGCAGTCTTCCCGCTCCAGGCGAGCGCCCCCGTTGAAGGGATCGACGTACACCGACAGGTGCTGGCCACGGAACTGGGCAATGAAGTGTCCTGGGAGGGCGATCCCCACGGCGTCTAACCCTGCCCGGCGGGCCACCTCGCAGTACACCACGGAGAGGATGATGGGGAGCCCGCGCTTGCGCTCCAGCACTTCGTTGAGGAAGCTGTGGCGCGGATCGGCGGCGTCCTCCCGGCCGGCGCCGGAAAACCCTTCCTCCTCGAACAGCACGGCGTGCAGGGCGTGGAGGGCGGCCTCGTCGGCATCCAGCACCGCCCGGCCCCCGGCGGGGGGCTCTTGCAGGAAAGCCAGATGCCGGCGGACACGCCCGGCCAGGGCGTCCAGCCGCGCCACGTAGCGCTCTAGATCCAGCCCTGGGTACTCCTCGGCGGCGATCAACAGGGCGCCCTCGGCCAGGTCGATCTCGCTATCCGGCAGCTTGGCCAGGTGGCCAAAGCGCCGCCGGACGGCGGCCACCTGAGAGCCCCTCTGCGGGGCATCGTCACCGCTTGGTGCGCGCTCGCCGGGATCTGCCATGGTGCGTCGCGTGTGCCCCCTTGTCCTCTGCGCCTATCGCTGCACGTCCTGTGCCGGGCTGCATCAACCGGCCCTTGGCGCGCCCCCGGGGACGCCGTCCGGGGCGGTCAGTAGCGCCCTGACAAACTACGACGCGCCTCGTTGCTATAATCCTGACGGGCATCGCGATGGGCATGGATGCATTGAGTCGCCTTTCTGAGATGAGCCGCCAGATCTTGGCCCTGGCCAAGAAGGAAGCGGCCTTTTTTCAGCACGACCAGATCCGCACCGAGCACATCCTCCTGGCCATCGCCGCCGTGCCGGAGGCCGTGGCCTCTCGCCTGCTGCGCCGGCAGGGAGTAGATCCCCAGGCGGTAGTGCGTGAGGTGGTCTCACACCTGCATATCGGGCGCGCCGTGGATAGCCGGGGGATCACCCTGTCCCTCTCCGCCCGCCGCTCCATCGAGGTTGCCGGCCTGGAGGCCCAGCGCCTGGGCTCCGAGTACATCGGCACCGAGCACCTCCTCCTGGGTATCCTGGCCGAGCGCGATAGCCTGGCCGGTCGAGTGCTGGCCAAGCTGCGGATCGACGCCGACGTCGTCCGGCGCCAGGCCAGCGGGCTGACGGAGACCAGCCGGCCGGGGGCCACGAGCAGTCCCGGAGGGCCGCGCGGGCGGGGGCGGGGCGAAGGTGGCGAAGGTAAGCCCTCCCTGCTCACGCAGTTCGGCCGCGACCTGACCCAGCTAGCGCGCGTCGGGCGCACCGATCCCCTGATTGGGCGCCAGCAAGAGATGCAGCGCATCTCCCAGATCCTCCTGCGGCGGACTAAGAACAACCCCGTGCTGGTGGGAGACGCCGGCGTCGGCAAGACGGCCATCGTCGAGGGTCTGGCTCAGGCGATCATTAACCGCGAGGTCCCGGACACCCTGCATACGGTGCGCCTGGTGCAGCTCGACCTCCCTGGGATGGTGGCCGGCACGAAGTACCGGGGAGACTTCGAGGAGCGCCTCAAGGGAGTCGTCGCCGAGATCATCAAGGACGGCAACGTCATCGTCTTTATCGACGAGCTGCACATGCTCCTCGGCGCCGGGGGCGCCGTGGGAGCGGTGGATGCGGCCAGCATGCTCAAGCCGGCCCTGGCCCGGGGACAGATCCGCTGCATCGGGGCGACGACCTGGCGAGAGTATCGGCGCTACATCGAGTCCGACGGTGCCCTGGCCCGCCGCTTCCAGGCCGTGCCGGTATCGGAGCCGAGCACGGACGAGTCGATCGAGATCCTCAAGGGCTTGCGCCCGGTCTACGAGACCTTCCACGGCGTGGCCTTTGCCGACGAGGCCCTGGTGGGGGCCGTCAGGCTGAGCGACCGCTACGTGACCGATCGCTCGCTCCCGGATAAAGCGATTGACCTCGTGGACGAGGCGGCCGCCCGGGCCAAGGTGAAGCGCCTCACCCCGCCGGACGAGATCCGCCGCCTGCAGCGCTTGCGCGAGCAAGCCCGCACCGAGCGGGACGCGGCCGTGGACTGGCGGGAGTACGAGCGGGCCGGTCTGCTCGGGGACGAAGAGCGCCGCCTCGGCGCCGAGATCGAGCAGCTCCGTACGGAGTGGCAGGCCAGGCTCAAGAGCGAGGCGGCCATCATCGGCGTGGACGACGTGGCCAAGGTGCTGGCCGGCTGGACCGGCGTGCCGGTGGCCAATCTCACTGAGGGCGAGTCGGCGCGTATGTTGGGCCTGGAGACAGGCCTATCTGAACGCATCGTGGGGCAGCGCCCGGCACTCATCGCCCTGGGACGGTCATTGCGCCGCTCGGCAGCCCGCCTCGGAGACCCCAGCCGCCCCGTGGGCTCCTATCTCTTCGTCGGCCCCACCGGCGTGGGCAAGACGGAGGTCGCTCGGGCCCTGGCGGAGTACCTCTTCAACAGCGAAGACAGCTTGATCCGCTTCGACATGAGCGAGTTCGGGGAGTATCATACCGTTTCCCGCCTCGTTGGGGCCCCCCCTGGCTACGTCGGCTACGACAACGCCGGTGAGCTCTCCGAGGCGGTGCGCCGGCGCCCCTACTCCGTTGTGCTCTTCGATGAAGTGGACAAGGCCCATCCACAAGTATTGACCGTTCTGCTGCAGATCATGGACAGCGGGCACCTCAATGATGCCCAGGGGCGCAAGGTCAACTTCAAGAACACAATCGTCCTGCTAACCGCCAACTTTGGGTCCGAGCGCCTGCGCAAGGGCGGCCTCGGCTTTCGCGCCAACACCGAAGGCACCGGCATGACCGCCAACGACGTGCGCAGCGTCGTCTCCGGGGAGCTGAAACGTCACCTCACCCCGGAGTTCATCAATCGCCTGGACGACGTCATCGTCTTCGATCCCCTCACCCGCGATGACATGCGAGCCATCGCCGGAAAGCTGCTCATGCGCGAGCGGGCCATGGCCCAGGTACGGGGCTTCGAGATGCGCTGGGACGAGGCGGTAGTGGACTGGATGGCGGAGAAGGGCTACACCCCCTTCGACGGCGCCCGCCCCGTCCGCACCCTGGTGCAGCATCGGATCCAGGACGAGCTGGCTGAGCAGCTCCTGGACGGGCGTCTCAAGCCCGGGCAGACCGTGGCCCTCGAGGTGGTGGAGGGGGGCTTGCGCCTCTCAGGGGTGGACGAGCCCGGGGTCACTCCCGATGCCGTGGCCCCGGCTCGGCCGGGGCGGCCTGAGCCCGTGGAAGCTTGAAGTCCTGGGCATGACGTCCCAGGGCTGAAGTCCGCCGCCACGAATCGCCCGGCCTGTCGGCTGAACCGGTGCCGCGCCCCCTCAAGAGGGGGCTTTTGTTTGCCCGCGGCGGGGGCAAGTCGCCTCCCTTGAGCCCTGGTTTGACATGGTCTGGCGCCGGTACTACGTTGTCCTCTCGTAGCCCCACGGCCGGCAGCGGCCGGTGCAGGGATCGCGAAGGGTGCCATCCTTTAGCGGGTCCCGGGTGCGCTCTGGAGCATCTGTCAGCTGGAGACGCTACCAAGGACTGCTCCATAGCTGGATAGGCTGAAGACGCGGCCATCGTTGGGAACGGATACAGCCGGCCGTAAGTGGGAGGGGAGATGAAGGTCACGGGCGTCAAGACGTTCCTGGTGCAGCCGGAAACGGCCAAGCCGGTGCTGTTCGTCAAGGTAGAGACCGACAGCGGCATCTACGGCTGGGGCGAGGTGTACACCGTTACGGCGCGGGAGCCATCCCTGGAGCGCCTGGTGCAGGATCTGGGGCACTACCTCGTCGGGCGAGACCCGCTGCACATCAAGCACTTCACGCAGACCCTGTATCGCGACGTGGCCATCAAGCGGGGGAGCATGGACTTCTACTGTGCCGTGAGCGGCCTGGAGATCGCCCTGTGGGACATCGCCGGCAAGCATTTCGACACGCCGGTGTACAACCTCCTGGGAGGCCCCTGCCGCGGGCGGCTGCGTATCTACGGCCAGCCGTCCGGAGATGCCGGCGAGGCCGCAGGCGCGGACGCCCTGGGGCGCCGCGCGGCCAATACGGTGGCCCTGGGGTACTCGGCCCTCAAGTTCGATCCCTTTCCGGGACCGTGGCAAACCTATGTCGAGCGGGACGTGGAGCGCGCGGCCGTGGAGCGCGTGGCAGCCGTGCGAGAGGCTGTCGGTCCGCAGGTGGACATCCTGATCGAGGTGCACCGGCGCCTGGCCCCCCGTCATGCCATCTGGGTGGCACAGCAGATCGAGCGCTACAATCCGTTCTGGTAC
Organism: Chloroflexota bacterium; assembly: GCA_030447525.1. Taxonomy (GTDB): domain Bacteria; phylum Chloroflexota; class UBA11872; order UBA12225; family UBA12225; genus JAUJOR01. The sequence continues at coordinate 194,102 of JAUJOR010000002.1, forward strand.
GAGGAGCCGACACCGGCGGAAAACCTCGATGCCACCCTGGACGTGCGCCGCAACATTAACATCCCGGTCGTCGTGGGGGAGGCGCTTTACACCAAGCACGAGTTCCGCGAGGTCTTCGAGAAGCAGGCCGCAGACATCATCAATCCGGACATCTGCAACGTCGGCGGGCTGCTGGAACTCAAAGAGATCGCAGCCATGGCCGAGGCCTACTGCGTGGCCGTGGCCCCGCACGGGAATAACAGCACCACCGTCGGGCTGGCCGCGAGCCTGCAGGTGGGGGCCTGTATCCCCAACTTCCTGATCATGGAGTACCCCATGTCCTGGGAGTCTGTGGCCAATGAGATCGCCAAGAACCCGTTGCGCGTGGAGAACGGGACGATTGCCTTGCCCACCGCCTCAGGGATCGGGATCGACCTGGACGAAGGGGCCCTAGCCAGGTACCCCTACCGTGGTCCGCGGCAACGCACGCTCCTCGATCCCTCTCAGGAGCGACCGTAGCGGCCTGGGCTCTCAAGGGCCGGGCGAGGCCCCTGCAGGGGCCCCGGGCCCCCAGGCCACCCGGCGGCGAGTGCTCCAGAGCAACAACCGCGACAGGCTCTGGAAGGGAGAGGAGGCGCCGAGCGCCGGTTTCCTCAAGGGGATCGAGGCCCAGGTGCAGCAGATCCTCGACCAGCCGCGGGGGGCATGAGCAGCCCCGCGGGGCGGCGACGATCAGGGGGCGATGGCATCGTGTGAGCTGGCCGAGTGGGACACCGTCATCACGTCTTCCTCTTCCGGCGCCACCATGATGCCGGGGATGCTGATCACCGCCTCCTCGGTGGCAACGCGTGCCCTTCGCCCCTCGCCGGCGTCCTCGACGACGACGGCGGAGACGTCGTCGCGGTCGATGTAGACCAGGCGCCGCGTCCCGTTTTCCGCCCCCGGGAAGTCCAGACGGAACTTGGGATGCCCTTCCGTCCCTTCCATGACCGCCTCCGCCTCGAAGTCGGCCACGGCGCCACTCTTTAGATAGATGGAAACCCGTAGCATCTCTGCCCCCTACTCATGTGAGGCTCCTCGGCCATAAATCGTCCGGCGTTTCCCCGCCAAGGACTGGAGGGGCGCAAGCAGGAGGCGTCGCGCGCGACGCCTCCCAGGCCCTTGATCCACACCGGTCAAAAAGCCCCGGCGCTGGGTGGCGGAATGATGACCAGGCTACACATAGGTCGCCGTGTCAGGGAATCGTCCCAGCGGTGCGGTGTGCCGGGAGCGAGGCATGCGCCGGAGGGCGCTCAGGACCGGCCTTCTTCCTCGGCGGCCAGGGCAACGGCGAACTCCACCTCTGGCACCGAGTTGACGCCGACGCAGACGGAGTGGGCGTAGGGAAGGCGGAGGTTGTACTGGATGGCCTGGCGCACTTCCTCGGGGGTGTTGGTCAAGCGGCCCTGGGCCAGAGTCTTCATCAGGCAGATGGCCTTCCCGGCATCGTAGACGCGCCGAACCAGCGGGAGGTGCTCGGCGAGGGAGGCCGTCTTGAGCATCAGCCCATCCCGATTTACCGTCGTCAGGATGACCTCGATCTCCGGGTGCTCAGCGCAAGCCTGCATGATGGCCCCACTGCCCAGGTGTGTAGAAAGCCCGACGGCGCGTAGCTTGCCTGCCTCCTTGGCTCGCTGCAAGGCCTCCAGGGCGCCGGCGCGGGCCTCCAGCTCCTCAACCGTCTCGATGCCGTGCAGCAGGACGACGTCCAGGTGCCCTATCTCAAGCTCACGTAGGTACCTATCGACGTCCGCGGCGGCCCCCTCGGCCGTCTTGGACGGCGTCTTGGTGCTGATCACTACCTCGTCCCGGCTGACGTGGCGCAAGGTCTCGGCGACGTGCGGGTGAGTCTTGTATCCATCCGCCGTGTCCCAGAAGTTGACGCCCAGCTCCAGGCCACGCCTGAGGATGCCGGCCGCCTCCTGGGTGGACAGATTGTGGCGCAGGACGGCCATCAGCCCGGTGCCCCAGCACAGTCGGGACACCGAGAGGCCCGTGCCGCCGTAGGGCAGGCGCTGAGTCAGGGGACGCAAAACGCCGGTGCCCGGCGTCGGCGGGGACATGGTTGCCATCGGCCGCGAGCCTCCTGGATGGTGTGGTGCACCTATGCTACCGGATGGACCCAGGCGGTGGGGATGGGCTCCGGCGAACCCAGCGCGCCCGGCGAGGGCCAGGCGCCACCAGACACGGAGGCGGGCGTCGCCGGGCGCGTCTGGGTCAACCCGTCTCCCCAGGCTGCCCCTGACCGGCCGGCGGCGCGCACGCGCACGGCATCCTCGCCGAGCTCCTTGATCATTCCCTCCACCAGATCAGGGCAGCAAGCCACACGCTCGGTGAGCTCCAGCGATGTGGAGTCGCGCCCGTTGACCCCTAGGATGCGCAGGATGACTCGGTCGTCTCCAGGGTAGCGGTCGAGGAGCTCGTTGAGACGGACGAGGCGGCCCACGTCCCGCTCCTCCCGCGTCGTGCGCTCCACCATCAGCTCGAGCAGAAAGCGGACCGATCCCCCGGGACGGGCGTTGCTCGTGAGCGCGGCCGGCGGGGGGGCGTCGTCCCCGGCGCCCTCCCTGGGAGCCAGGAACACCGGGGCGGCATCGGTCCCCACTGCGAGCCCGGGCGCCGGAGTCACGCCCTTGGTCTTGCCCTCGGTCTTGCCGGCCAGGGCGTCTCTCCGCGCGGGGCCCCTCTCATCTGGATGTGGAGCGTCTGACCATGGGAGGGGCGATTCCCCCGCGGACGGAGCCAGGGGGCCGGTCGATGGCACGCCGGAGGGGGGGGCGAAGCCGCTGGCTTCGGCCTCGGCGTCGTCGAGAGGGTAGGCCGTCTGCGCCACGGCATCCCCGGCATCCGCCCCCGGCTCGTCCGCCGGAGCGTCGAACAGCTCCACCGCCTCGCAGAGCACCTTGGCCTGGTCGTCACGCGTGTCCACCTTGCCTCGTATCAGGACGACGGCGTCTTCCTTGAGGATCTCTCGGTGGGTCTGGAACGTGCGGGGGAAGACGATCACCTCCACGCTGCCGGCGAGGTCCTCCAGCTCCACAGCCGCCATCAGGTCGCCCTTACGTGTGGGGATGACCCGCACCGAGGCGATGGCCCCGCCGAGGGTGACCGGCTGGCCGGACATCTCCTCGCCGAGCTCGACGGTAGTGCAGGTGACGGCACTGTTTAAGGCGCGGGCGACGCTGGTCAGGGGATGCTCGGAGATATAGAGGCCGGTCATCTCCTTTTCCCAGGAGAGGCGCTGCTTCCGGTCGGCCTCGGAGACGGTAGGAAGGGCATAGGAGGGGAGGATCAGCGCTGCCTCGCCTGGCTGGGCGACGCCCCCGAACAGATCGAACATGTCCGTCTGGCCGCTCTGCTGGGCGCGCTGGTGCTGCTGTGCCAGGGCGATCGCCCCCTCCAGGCCAGCCAGGAGGGCGGCCCGCTCGCCGAAGCCGTCCATTGCCCCGGCCTTGACCAGGCTCTCCATCGCCCGCTTGTTCAGCTGACGCAGATCAACGCGGCGGCAGAAATCGGCCAGGTCACGGAACGTGCGTGGGGCGTCCCCCGTCGGGGCCTCCAACCCTTCCACCGCCGGCTGATCTTGCCCCCGGCCGGCATCCTGGGATGCGAGGCCGGCGACCTGCGTCTTGGGACCGCCCTCCCGAGCCTTGAGCAACATCTCGATGGCTGCGTGCCCCACGTTCTTGACGCCGGACAGCCCGAAGCGGATGGCCGTCCCGCCGGGCGTGTCTTCCAGGGTGAAGTCCAGGCCACTAAGGTTTACGTCCGGCGGGCGGACTTCTACGCCCAGGCGGCGGCACTCGGCCACGGCCTCGGCCACCTTGTCCGGGTTTCCGGCCTCCGAGGTCAAGACGGCAGCCATGTATTCGGCGGGATAATTGGCCTTGAGGAAGGCGGTCTGGTAAGCCACCACGGCATAGGCGGCTGCGTGCCCCTTGGGAAAGCCATAGCCGGCGAACGGCTCGATCGTCGCCCAGAGCTGGGCGGCGAAGTCGGCGGCGTACCCGCGCTCCACTGCGCGGGCGAGGAACTTTTCCCGCTGCTCTGCCATCAGACTGGCGATCTTCTTGCCCATGGCCTTGCGCAAGACGTCGGCTTCGCCCCAGCTAAAGCCGGCGATCTTGCGCACGATCTGCAGCACCTGATCTTGGTAGACGCAGATGCCGTACGTTTCCCCCAGGATGTCTTCCAGGTCGCCGTGGAGATACGTGACCGGCGTCAGGCCGTTCTTCGCCGCCACAAAGGCGGGGATGCTGTCCATGGGACCGGGGCGGTAAAGGGCCACAATGGCCAGGAGATGAGACACCTCCGTCGGTCGCAGACCCTTCAGGCAGCGGCGCATCCCGGCAGACTCAAGCTGGAACACGGCGGTCGTCTCCCCGCGCCCCAGCATCTCGAAGGTCTTTTTCGGCATGCCCGAGGGATCGTCGTAGTCCATGGGCAGGGATTGGAGATCGAGGCGCAACTCGGGGTGCCGCCCTTCGATGATCCGGCGCGCCGCCTCCAGGATGGTCAGGTTGGCCAGGCCCAGGAAGTCCATCTTGAGCATGCCGACCTTCTCGACCACCTGCCAGGCCCACTGGGTGATGATCCCCTCTTCACCCTTGGTCGCCCGCTGCAGCGGGACGTGCTCCACCAAAGGATCCTGCGAGATCACTACCCCGGCGGCGTGCGTCGAGGCGTTTCGGGCAATACCCTCCATGGACTGCGCCAGCATCAAGAGGTCCTGCAGCTGGGCGTTGTCTTGGGCCATGGATTTGAGGTCGGCCGACTCCAGGGCTTCGGCGATGCTGCTGCCCATGGGGATGGCCTTGGCCACCCGGTCGACTTCGCCGTAGGACAGGCCCAAGGCCCGGCCCACATCGCGCACCGCCGCCCGCGCGGCCATGGTTCCAAACGTAATGATCTGGGCCACACGGTCCCGCCCGTACTTCTGCTGAACGTAGCGGATTACCTCTTCCCGCCGATCGTCCGCGAAGTCCATGTCGATGTCCGGCATGCCGATGCGCTCCTCGTGGAGAAAGCGCTCGAACATCAGGTCGTACTTTATGGGGTCGACATCGCAGATCCCCAGGGCGTAGATGCAGATCGAGCCGGCGACTGATCCGCGGGGCACGGCCAGGATGCCCCGTTCCCGGGCAAAGCGGACGTAGTCCGCCACGATCAGGAAGTACAAGGGGTAGCCGGTACGCTCGATGACCGCCAGCTCATACTCCAGGCGCTGGCGATGGACGTCGGTGATCGTCCCGTAACGTGCGCGCAGGCCGGACTCGCACAGCTGGCGTAGGTAGCTTGCCGGGGTGTGCCCCGTCGGGATCTCGAAGTGGGGGAGGAGCACGCGGTTGAAATCCAGCCTGAGGTCGATCTGCTCGGCCACCACCAGCGTGTTCCGCAAGGCCTCATCCAGGCCGGGAAAGGCACGGGCCATCTCCGCCGCCGAGCGCAGGTAGAACTCCTCAGAGCCGAGGCGCATGCGATTCGGCTGCTCCACTGTCGCCCCGGTCTGAATGCACAGCAGGACGTCGTGGGCCCGGCTGTCCTCCGGCTTGACGTAGTGGGAATCGTTCGTCGCCACGATGCGGACGTCCAGCTCCTGGCCCAGCTCTAGGATCTGCTGGTTCAGCCCCTCCTGTCCCGGGAGCGACTGGTTCTGCACCTCCAGGAAGTAGCGATCCTTGCCGAACAGCTCGCGGTACCAGGAGACCACGCCGCGGGCCGCCTCGTGTTGACCGTCCAGGAGCAGCCGCGAAACCTCGCCGGACATGCATCCGGACAGACAAAACAGCCCCTCGGCGTGCTGCGCCAGGATCTCCTTGTCGATCCGGGGACGGTAGTAGAAGCCGTCGACGTTGGCCCGCGAGGCCAGCTTTAGGAGGTTGTGCCAGCCGGTATCGTTTTGCGCCAGGAGCGTGAGGTGGTAGTTCTTGTCGTCTACCTTGGGCTCTCGCTGCGTCAGGGAGCGCGGGGCAACGTAGGTCTCGCAGCCGACGATGGGCTTGACCCCTTGCTTCTTACACTCGCTGTAGAAATCGATCACCCCATACATCGCCCCGTGATCGGTCATGGCCAGGGCAGGCATGCCCAGGGCGGCGACGCGCTTGACCATGTCCGGGATGCGCGCCAGCCCATCTAAGAGTGAGTACTCACTGTGGGTATGCAGGTGCACGAATTCCGGACGGCCGCTGGCAGGCGGCGCGGTCTCGATAGAAGTGTCGGTAGTCTGCGATCGGCCACCGGCCATGCAACGCCTTCTCCTGTCCCTCTTTCGCCGGTCAGCCGCTGCGGCCGCAGCGCGCACCGTGACCCCTTACACCCTACATGCAGCGTGCCGTGCTCAGCCAGCCTCAGATATGGGGTGGGACTGGGGAGCGCTCACACCGCCGCAGGGGGTGTCACACTGGCGGCGGCCGCCGGCGTACCGGCCAAGGCTGTGTCGCTGGAAACGGGCCGGGTGGGGAGGTGTTGTGCTGCATTGTGCCCTGCGCTGCGTTCCCCGGCGCAGGCTGCGGTGTGCGGTCGGCGACCCGAGTCGCTGCCGTCCAGCCACCGGCACCGGGGAGCCCCGCAGCCGGCCCTGCGATACACTGGGACAATGGAAGCGTTCGGCGGCCTGGCAGTCGCGGTGGTGGTCATCGTGGTGATGGTCTTCGTCGCCCCTCGACTGATGGGAGGGAATACCATCACCTGCACGCGTTGTGATGGAACGGGACAGATCAACGAGCGTTGGCCGGATCCGAGCGAGGTCAGTGGGTTCCACGTGGCCAAGGGCGTCTGCCCCAAGTGCAAGGGCAAGGGCAAGGTGAAGACCTAGGTTGCCATTCCCCCTTCTCTCCCCAGGCGGAGCGGTGGAAGGGGGCCGCGGGGATCTTCGTTTAGACTCACTCCCGTGAATGCCCCCCCTCGCCGCGTCGGGCTGATCGAGTCGCCATACCGTCCAGAGGCCGGGACCCTGGCGGCTGCAGCCAGGGAGATAGTCCATCAGGCGGGGGCGGAGATGTGGCAGGCTTCGTCCTGGGACGACCCGGCGGTGGGGGAGCGCCTGGCCGGGAGTCACCTGGTGATCTGTTTCGGGGGCGACGGGACGCTCATTCGTGGCGCCCGCCTGACCGCCCCTCTCGGCGTCCCCATCGTGGGCGTCAATTTCGGCAAGATGGGCTTCTTGACTGAGTTCGCCCCCCACGAGCTGGCCCCGGGCTTGCCGGCGCTGCTGGCCGGGGACTACTGGTTGGAGGAGCGTCTCACGCTGTCCGTGGAGCACCGGCGGGACGGCCGGCTGCTGAATACCTACCTGGCCATCAACGAGGCGGTGGTGGCTCGGGGACGGGTGAACAAGCTGCTACGCCTCCACGCCTGGGTGGATCGGCAGTACATGACCACGTACGCCGCCGACGGGCTGCTGGTGGCTACCCCAACTGGCTCTACCGGCTCTAACCTGGCGGCCGGGGGCCCGGTGCTGCCACCAGACATGGACGCCCTGGTGATGGCCCCGGTGATGCCGTTCATCTCCTTCCGGAATGCCCTGGTGCTGGCCTCGCAGAGCCGGGTAGACGTCCAGGTGGTGCTGACGCCACCGCCGCCCCAACATGAGGCCGTGCTTGCGGTGGACAGCGGGACGACGGTCAATCTACAGGACGGCGACCGCTTGAGCTTCACCGGGGGCGACGTCCGCTCCCGCTTCGCCCGCATCCGTCAGAAGCATTACTTCCATGCCGTGCTGGTCAATAAGCTACAGCGGGCGCCCATCGAGCCCCCCCTGCCGCCGGATACCCCTTCCCCATCGGAGCGCTGACTGAAGCCACCTCCCTGCGGCGCAGACGCCGGTACACTATCAGGGTTGACTGGCGGCCATGCTCCAGGAACTGACCATCCGCAACTTCGCCCTGCTGGAGGCAGTTCAGATCCCGTTTGGCTCCGGGCTGAACGTCCTCACCGGCGAGACCGGGGCAGGCAAATCGATCATCATCGACGCCCTGGGGGCCGTCCTGGGCGGACGCGTCACAGCCGACGTCATCCGTACAGGGACCGACCGGGCGCTGGTCGAGGCCATCTTCCTCCCGATAGACGGCACCGGGGAGTCGCGCGGGCCGGGTGCGCTGCGGGCGATGCTGGAGTCGCTGGGCCTGGACGACTCGCTGGAGGGGGAAGGGGAAGACGGGGCACTGATCCTGGCCCGCGAGCTGAGCCGCAGCGGGCGGAGCGTCGCCCGCGTCAATGGCCGGGCGGTGCCTGTGGCCACGCTGGCCCAGGTGGGGGCCTTGCTGGTGGACATCCACGGGCAGCACGAGCACCTCTCTCTGCTCCGGCCCGAGGCGCAGCGCGAGCTGTTGGACCGTTTCGGCGGCCTGATGGGGCGGCGAGGTGAGGTAGCCGCCCTCGTACGCGAGCTGAGGGCTGTACGGGCCGAGTGGCGATCGCTGCAGCAAGACGAGCGAGAGCTGGCGCGGCGCGTGGACTTGCTTTCGTTTCAAATTGAGGAGATCGCCGGGGCCAGGCTACAGGCGGGCGAGGAAGACGGGCTGCTGCGGGAACGGACGCTCTTGACCAATGCTGCGCGGTTGGCCGAGCTGGCCGAGGCGGCACACGCGGCGCTCACCGGCGGGCGCGGTGACGATCCGTCGGCAATCGACCTGATCGGGCGCGCGGCACGTGATCTGGCGCAGCTGACGCGCATAGACCCGGAGCTGGCTTCTCAGGAGCAGCTCCTGGCCCAGGCCGCCGCCGAGGTGGAAGACGTGGGCCGCACCCTGCGGGCCTACAGCGAGGGGATCGAGTTCGCGCCGGAGCGGCTCCAGGCCGTAGAGGAGCGCCTCGACCTGATCCGAAATCTCTGCCGCAAGTATGGGGCGACGATCGAGGAGGTGCTGGCCTTTGGCGAGCGCGCCGGCGCCGAGCTGGATGGGCTGGTCAACCGGGAGGCCCGGGCCGCCGCCCTGGAGGGGAAGGTAGCCACACTAGAAGCTCGGCTGGGGGAGGGGACCACAGCCCTCTCCGCCGCCCGGGCGGAGGCCGGCGCCCGGCTGGCAGAGGCCGTGGCCGCCGAGCTACGGGCCCTAAGTCTGCGGGGGACGTTCGAGGTGGTCCTCGTCCGGCGCCCCGACGCCGAAGGCGTGGTGGTGAACGGGCAGCGGGTGACCTGCGACGAGTCCGGCGTTGACGAGGTGGAGTTCCGCTTTGCCCCCAATGCCGGTGAGCCGGCGAAGCCGGTGGCCCGCACCGCCTCCGGAGGCGAGCTCTCGCGTATCCTCCTGGGCCTGAAGACGGTGCTCTCCGCAGCTGATCGCACGCCGACGCTGATCTTCGACGAGATTGATACCGGGATCGGTGGCCGGGGCGGGCAGGTACTGGGAGAAAAGCTCTCCCAGCTGGCCGGGGAGCACCAGGTGCTCTGCGTCACCCATCTCCCGCAGATCGCCGCCTACGGCGACCGGCACTTCTACATCGCCAAGCGGGAGCAGGCCGGGCGCACCGTCACCACGGTGACGCCCCTGGACGCCGACGCTCGGGCGCAGGAGCTGGCGCAGATGCTGGGGGGGGTCACCCCGGCGACGCTGGAACAGGCGCGCGAGCTTCGCGCCCGCTCAGAGCGCTGGAAATCGGCGCCACGGGAGGCCCGGGGCCATGACAGCGGGGCGCCCGGCCGCAACGGCGAGACCCCTTACCCGGCGCCGCCTGGACATGCCCTGAGCGCCGCCGCCGGGGCTACGAGCGAGGTCAAGACAGCTGTACCGCCTGCCCCGTCCGCGCCGACTCGTAAGCGGCGTGCATCACGCGCGTGACCTCCAGGGCGTCTCGGGCCGGCGTGTAAGGCTGGCGCCCGGCCAGCACGGCATCGACGAACTGCTGGGACACGTCGCCGAAGCCCTCGGTGCACCCATCCTCCACGCCCGGGGGGAGGACGCGCTCCTCCACGGCGCGCTGGGGGTTGAGGCGTCCAGGCTCGATGTAGGTGAGCGGGCCGAAACGCAGGCCCGCCTTTGTTCCGAACACCAGGAGGGCGTTCGCCCCGGACATGTTGGACGACCAGGTAATCTCCAGGATCCCCGAAGACCCGTTCTCGCAGGTGAACATGACCACAGAATGGTCCTCGACGTCCTGCTTGAGAGGTGCCGGCGCCGGGTCGCCGACGCCCATCTTGTTGCTGCACAGGACGGTCTTGACCCTGGGATTGCCCAGCAGCCAGAGGAGGATGTCTATCTGGTAGACGCCGATGTCGATGAGCGCCCCACCGCCGGCGCGGTTGGAGTCGATAAACCAGTGCACGTCCTTGAGGATGTCGATGCCGGGCCGGCCCCGGACGCGAAACTGACTGGAGCGGACGTGATAGACCTCGCCGAGGCGCCCGCCGGCGCCCAGCTCCTGGGCCCGGCGCATGGCCGCCCCGCAGCGCTGACGGGCAGAGCAGACCGACAGGTAGCGCCCCGTGCGCTCCGCCGTCTGCGTCATCCGCTCCGCTTCATTGGGATCCAGGGCGAACGGCTTTTCACAGAGGACGTGCTTACCTTGCTCCAGGGCGGCGATGGTCGGCGCCATGTGAGCAAAGGGAGGCGTGGCCACGATCACGGCGTCTACGTCGCTACGGGTGATGAGGTCTTCCAGGCTGCTCATGACGTTGGGGATCTGCCACCGGGCGCCGAACTCCTGCGCCCGCTCGCCGATCACGTCATAGATGGCCACCAAGCGGGCCGGGGCATGGCGCGATAGGGAGCGGGCGTGCTGGTTGGCGATCGTCCCCGTCCCAATGATGCCTACACCGAGGGTGCCAGACGCGGTCACTTTCCTTTGCTCCCGGCCGCCCAGCGGGCGGCGTTCACCAAGATGGTCTTGATCTCCGGTTGAAAGTAGACGGGGTAGGTTTCGTGCCCGGGCTGGAAATAGAAGACCCGCCCGCGCCCGGCTTGCCAACAGCCCCCGGAGCGGAACACCTCGCCGTGGGCGAACGACGAGATGAACACCAGCTCGTTCGGGGGCCGGATGCGGAACGGCTCGCAGTACATCTCCTCCTGCGGTACGACGAACAGGCGATCCAGCCCCTGGGCGATAGGGTGATCCGGCTGGACGACGTAAACGATCGAGGGGCGCCCGTCTTCGCGCCAGCCACCGAGGTCGCCGCTGTGGTCCAGCACCGCCTTGAACGGCTTGGCGTGATGGGAGGAGTGTAGGGGGATGTAGCCCATACCGCGCTCCCGGATATGGCGCACGATACGCTCGACGTTGGCGTCCTCCACCATGCGGTGGCGTCCATGGCCGAACCAGGTCAGGACGTCGGCCCACCCCAGGAGCTCTTCGGTCAGGCCCTGCCCGCCGTCCGCCAGCCTGGCGGTCCTGGTCTCGAAGCCCCCGGCGCCCTCCAGGGCCTGGGCGACGGCGCCATTGATGCCCTGGGGGTAGACGCGCTCCGGCTCGGTCCTCTCGGACCAGCACAGGACGCGGATAGGTCGATCTCGTGTCCTGTCGACCATGGGGCTGTCGACCATGGGGCTGTCGGCCATGGGGCTGTCGGCCATGAGGTGGCTCTCTCCTCTCCTGAGGGGCCATTGTAGACAACAAGCTCAGGGTGGAGGGCGCAGGTCGAGATTCCGGGAGGAATCTCTGCAGCGATCGGTAAGACTTCCGACTTCGGCGTGACGAACCGCGATAGACTGGGGATGTGGCGCTAGAGGTCATCCCCTACGATCCATCCTGGCTGGGGCGCTTGGCAGACCTGGCGCGGGCGCATGCCCGCCTCGTCCCGCCCAGAATCATCCTTGCCGACGAGGACGTGGAGCGGGGGCTGGAGCAACACGCTGCCTGGCCCTTTTACTCGCCCGGCCTGGCAGAGGGACACATCCTCCTGGCCGTGGATGGCGACGCCCTGCTGGCGGCCGGACAGGCCGGCCGTGTGGACTACGGTTGGGGATACGGCGCGGCGCCTGGCGACGGCCCAGAGTGGCTGCGCGAGAGTCACGTGTCGCTCTACTGGCTCTTCGCCTGGCCGGGGTGGCCGGCGGCCGGGGCAGGGGCCGCCTTGCTCGCGGCGCGCGTGGTAGGCTGGGCGCGAAGCCAGGGCCTGCCCGGGCTGGAGGCCTTTCGGGGCGGTCCCGGCTTCTTGCCCTTTGGGACGCAGCTCTCTCGCTACTGGCCCCACCTCTGGGCGCCCCTGCGGGCCGTGGGGTTCAGGCAGCCGCGCGATCTGCTGGCCTTCTCCGGTGAGACGGCGCCGGACACCCTACCCCTTGTCGACGCATCGCCTGATGGCCTCTCCTTTCACGTCCGGCGTGGGCGGGTGGAAGCGTGGTGGGGACGTGACCCCGTTGGCGTCAGCGTCGCCGTGCCACTGGGCGCACGCTGGAGGTGGAGGGGTGGTGCCGAGCGCGTCACGTTCGCCGACCGGCGTCTGAGGGAGTGGGCCGTGATCCGGCGCCTGGTAGTGGACGAGTCGGTGCGCGGGCTTGGCATCGGGGCCGCACTGTTGGCCGAGCAGCTCCGCCAGCTGCACCTGCTGGGCCACGCCCACTACCTGTTGCACATCCCCTACGATCCTCAGGACGTGCCGGCGCTGCGTCTCTATAGCAAGTTCGGGAGCCTGGTGGACGCGCAACAAGTGCTGCGGGTGTCCTTCTAGATTGCCGGTTCCATCCAACGGCCACCAGCGGGCAGTGATGCATCCGTCCTGGCCCTCAGACCTCCAGGCGCCGCTCGTCCCGGGCGTTAACCGGTACCCTGTCCGAGATGCCGTTGAGCAGCCGCACTGCGATGCGCATCGCCCTCCTGTCGGACGTCCATGGGAACCTGTCCGGCCTGCGGGCAGTGGCCGAGGCGCTGCAAAGGGAAGGACCTTTCCACCGCGTGGTCGTGGCCGGCGACCACCTCCAGGGTGGGCCTTGCCCGCTGGAGGTGTGGGAGGCGCTGCACAAGCTGGGCTGGGCCCTCGTCCGGGGCAACGAGGACGAATCGCTGGCCGCGGAGACGCCGCCCGGCGTCCTGGACGTTCGCCAGCGCTACCGGCGGGCATACCTAGCGCAGCACGCCTGGTTCCGGCGCGTCCTCCCGGCGGGCGTGCTCAGGGAACTGGGTAGACTACCGGTAGAGCTGCGCATCGACACCCCGGCCGGCGAACTGCTGGTGGTGCACTCCAGCCCGCGGGGGACGCGCGACCTGAGCGGCGGGCCGCACAACTCGGTTGCCGAGGTTACGGCCGCCTACAGTGGAACGGGGGCGTCGGCCATCGCCTTCGGCCACTACCACCACAGCTTCGTCCGTCCCATGCCCTTCACCTTGCTGGTGAACGTGGCCAGCGTCGGTCTGCCCCTGGACGGGCAGTCCCTGTCGGCCTACACCATCCTGTCGGCGGTGGACGGGGGCTGGCTGGTGGAGCAGCGCCGCGTCCCCTTTGAGGCCTCGGCGGAGGAGGCGGCCGCGCGAGCCCGTGGCCTGCCCCCCTGGGAGCCGGACCAGCCGGCTCCCGAGTCGCAAGCCATCGCTCCCTGACGGGAACAACGTGGTGGAGATGGGGGCGAGTCGAACGCCCCGTCCAAAACAGGTTGAGTAGTCGTGACTACGAGCGTATCCGGTTCGTTAAGTCTCACGCCATCTGCCCGAGCCGGCAACGTGCTTTAGGCGCCAGCCTCTTATCTTATCCGGTACTGCGAGGCAAGGTACCGGAGCACCCCGACATTATCACGCCCGTCCGGCACCCATCGGGGGGAGATACCGGCGAACGGCTACCTAATTACTTAAGCAGCGAGAGCGTAAGCGCTCTGAGTTGTGCCAGTTACTGGCTTGTCCGTTGTTTTACGAGAAGGCTACGGACACCTCGGCTCGCCACGTCTAATCACTCTGCCCTGTCGAAGCCCGTCATCCCCATGAGATAGTCCGGCCACCACTCAAGTAACCCTCTCAAGTGGCCACCAGCGCAAGGCCTCTCAACAGCCTGATGTGGTTGTGAACTATGCGAGCCTGCGCTAGCTGCGGTCGCGCACGGCGCGGGCGATCTCCCGCTTGCAGTCGCGCTCGGCGATGGCCTGACGCTTGTCGTAGTGACGCCTCCCCCGAGCGAGGGCCACCTCGAGCTTTGCCCGGCCGCCCTTAAAGTATAACCGAAGGGGGACAATGGTGTAGCCCTGGGCCTGGCTTTTCTGTCCCAGCTCCCTGATCTGGGCCTTGTGGAGCAAGAGCTTGCGCCGGCGCGTTGGCTCATGGTTGATGTACGTCCCGTGCTCGTACTGGGGGATGTGCACCCCCTCCAGCCAGGCCTCGCCGTTAGCCACGCGGACGTAGCCCTCGCGCAGGCTCACCCGGCCACCACGCAGGGACTTGACCTCAGTGCCGGTCAGGGCCATGCCCGCCTCGTAGCGCTCCTCGACGTCGTAGCTGTGCTGCGCCTCGCGGTTGAACGAGACGGGGACGCTGTCGCTCTCCTTGGCTGGGGCGCGCTTTGCCCCGCTCCGTGACACGCCTGCGATCTCCTTTTGCAGGCGACGCAGCAGAGGGCCTTAGGCCCCGGCGCCCACGGCGGCGGCCGCTTGCTGTAGCCCCTCCGGGAAAGCCTGCTTGACCGGCATCATCACCCCCAGCACCCGCTCCAGGGCCATGGTATGACAGCAGATACCCCAACCGGCGAAGAAGTGGCAGCTACAGTTCCATGCCCCGCTCTCGAAGGTCACCTGATGATCGCCGTTCTCCCCTCGAAAGGCTACCTTGAGCGCCTCGAAGCGGATGCGCTCCGGCTCCTCGGCGTACTGCTTGGCCTTCTGGATCTTGCCGATCAGACTTGACTGCACGAGTGGGCTCCTTTCGCAGCGCGCCTCACGGCCGGCGTCTCCCGGCTAGTCCTTCTCTAGTGGCGCACTGTCGGTTCGCCGTTGTTAGTGATCGTGCCCATGCTCGGTGCACAGGCACAGCCGGCACCCTCTTCTGATCGCCATGCCGGGTCGGTACTCCGATCCCCCTCCCGGGCGGGAGAAGGCGTCACCCCCGTAGTGTACCCAGAGCGTGGGGCACCTGAGCCGCAACAAGTGTAGCGTGGGCCTCTTCCCCCAAGTACGCCAGGAGGCACGGACGATAGTGTCCGCGCCTCGCCTGAGGCTCATACGGCGCCGATGGCGGCCCCACATGCCGTCCCGTTGCCGGCACCAGCGGACGGAGCGCTCGATGCCCCTGCCATCTACCGCAGTATAATTCGATGCTCTAAAGGGAGTCAACGGCATACAGTGCGAGCGCTGGTCGTTGCGGACGTCGAAGACCGCGCATTGTACGAGCACTTCAACGCGGAGCGTTGGGCCAAGGCCGGGATCGAGTTGATTCTCTCCTGCGGTGATCTCAAGCCTGCCTACCTTGACTTCCTGGTGTCCAGCTTCAACGTCCCTTGCTTCTATGTCCGCGGCAATCACGACACGACGTACGCCACGGCGCCGCTGGGGGGCTGCACCAACCTCGACGAGCGCCTGGTGCGCTACCGCGGGCAGCGGTTCTTGGGCCTGGAGGGAAGCCGCTGGTACAACGGCGGGCCGGCGCAGTACAAAGAGAGTCAGATGCGCTGGCGGGCCTTCTGGGCCGGATGGACGATCCGGCAAGGTGGGGGCGTTGACGTCATCGTCGCCCATTGTCCCCCCCGTATGTGTCCGCTCCCGGAACAGCGCTGCCCGTGCATCCTCCCCCGGGGGGACGACGCCCCGGTACCCGTTGGCCAGCCCTGCCTTGTGGATCCAACGCGCAAGAACTGGGACATGTCCGACCTGCCCCACCGTGGGTCAGGCGCCTTGCGGGGGCTGATCCAGAAGTACCAGCCGCGCTTCTTCGTGCACGGCCACTCGCACTTAGGGTACGGTACCCGGCCACGTGAGCTCCGGCTGGGGCGCACCCGTGTCGTCGATGCCTTTGGGTACGTGGTGCTGGATCTGTAGCCGGTGCTGGAGCTGCAGCTGCAGGAAAGAGGGAGGACTCGATGCCCAAGGAAATCGTCCGTACCGACACCGCCCCCAGCCCCATCGGACCCTACTCCCAGGCGGTACGGGCCGGAAACCTCATCTTCGTCGCCGGCCAGGGGTGCATGAACCCCCAGACGGGGCAGATGGAACGCGGGAGCATCCAGTCGGAGACCCGGCAGGTCATGGAGAACCTCAAGTCGATCCTGGCAGCCGCCGGGGCGTCGCTGTCAGACGTAGTCAAGACCACCTGTTTTCTCGCTGACATCGACGACTTCCAGGCCTTTAACGCCGTGTATGCCGAGTACTTCACGTCTGCCCCCCCGGCGCGCACCACTATCCAGGCGGCACGTCTGCCGGGGGACATCCGCGTGGAAGTGGAGGTAGTCGCCCTGCTGGAGCGCCAGGACCTGTTCCAGCCCCAGCCGGTGATGGGCGCGGCCGGCGCCACCCCCCCGCCAGCGGTTCCCCGCGCCTGAGAAGCGCGGCAGGGACACCGCAGGCAGGGACTACCCTGCAGGGGCATAGCGCCGTGGCACGCCCGGGGCTGCGGTGGACGGCAGGCGCGCCCGCAAGGCTCGTAGCGCGCGGTAGCGGGCCTGGCGAGCCGCCCCGGCGCCGATGTGCAGCGCGGCTCCAATCTCCTCGTCGCTGCAGTCACGCCAGTAGGCCAGGAAGAGGAGCCGGCGCTGGCGCGGCGACAGCCCCGCCAGCGCCTGGTAGAGCGACTCATCGAGCCCTTCGCCGCCCGGCACTATGACCCCCGGGTATGCGTCCGGGGGCGAGACGTTCGCCACGATGGCCTGGGTCACCTCGCTGCCCCATTCCAGGCGCCGGCCGGGCGGAAGGCGCCGCGCCTGGGCGCTCAGGAGTTGATTGAGCTTTGCCCGCAGTCTGATGGTGAAGTACGGCAGGGGCGCGCCGGCGTCCGGGTCGTAGCTGTGCGTCAGGCGCAGCAGCATCAGGCGCGCTTCCTGCGTTAAGTCTTCACGACTCAACGTCCCGGCCAGCCCCAGGCGTCGCGCGCGGGCCGCCGCCCGGGCGGCGGCGCCGTGGACGAGCGGGTCAAGCCGGTCGAGGAGCGCCGCGCGGGCGGCGGCGTCTCCCCGCCGCGCGGCCACTGCCAGCCGGTGCAGCTCGGCCAGGGCAGGGCCCCGGGGGGCCCCCAGCCCCCCACCGGCACCCGGCGCCGCGCCGGCGGCCGCCGGCGCCGAGGGGACCCCCGTCTCGCCGGCGGGATCCGAAACACCTGATTGATCGGCCGCGTCGGCCATCTTATGAGCTCTCCATCTGGCTACGGTCTACCCGGCCGCGAACTGCAGACGACGCCTTGACGTCCTGGCCGTAACGTAGGCTTAGCAGTAGCGCACCACGCCGACGACCTTCCCCTGCACCTGTACCTCCTCGGCGTAGATGTCCGGGTAGTAGGGGTTGGCCGGGGCGAGCCGCACGCGCCCCGCCTCGCGGTAAAAGCGCTTCAACGTGGCCCGCTCGCCATCCAGCAGGGCCACCACAGTGTCGCCGTCGATCGCCGTCGCCTGACGCCGCGCGATGACCACGTCCCCATCCTGGATGCAGGCATCCACCATGCTGTCGCCTTCCACCCGTAGGGCGAACAGAGAGGCGCCCCCCGCTCCGCCCGCTATCCGCGCGCCCTCCACCAGCACGTAGCCCTCCGGCGCCTCGAAGGCGTCGATGGGGGCGCCGGCGGCAATCGCCCCCACCACCGGCACGCGCCACAGATCCAGGGCCGGTAAGGCTTTGGCCGGCTGCAGTAGCTCCAGCGCCTGGGGCCTCCCCCGTGGCCAACGCAGGTAGCCTTTCTTCGCCAGCGCCACCAGTTGGAGGTGCACCGCGGCCGGAGATAGCCCTCCCAGCAGGTCCCCCAACGCCTTGAGCGTGGGAGCCCGGCCGGTCCGCCGCACCTCCTGGGCCACGGTAGTCAACACCTGACGTTGCCGTGCGCTCAGCTCCCGTACCACGTCGCTCACTCCCCACGAGTCTAGGTTATTGAGACACAGAAATACTAAAAAGTCAAGCGCTCACCACCTTGATTATGGCCTCGACCCTAAATCCGTCTCAGGGGCATACAAATACCCCCTCCCTACGAGCCAGGGAGGGGGTACGGGTGACAAGCCCGACCTGTCGCGGGCTGGCCGCCAGCGCCGGCGGGGCGCTAGCGGGGTGACTCGGCCAGGGTAGCCGTGATCTCGACGGGACTCCCCGGCTGACGCTGGAGCCGCAGGCGGATCTGCTCGCCCGGTTTGTGGCTCCGGATAGCCGATTGGAGCTCCGGCACCGACCGTATCTCCTGTCCATCCACGGCGGTGATGATGTCTCCATCGCGCAGGCCGGCCCGGGCGGCCGGGCCGTTGGGGACGACCTGCACCGCCACGCCCCGCTCCGCCGGGAGGTTGTTGGCGCGGGCGATGGCCGGCGTGACGGCGCCGAGGATCTGCACGCCGAGGAACGGGCGCTGCACGCGGCCGGTGGCCACCACGCTCTCGATGGCCGGCTTGGCCTGATTGATGGCCACGGCGAAGCTGATCCCCTGGGCCCGCGCCGAGCCAGCGGTGTTGATCCCGATCACTTCGGAGTTGGCGTTGAGCAGGGGACCGCCGGAGTTCCCGGGATTGATGGCCGCGTCCGTCTGGACGAGGTTCGGCAAGACGACGCCGTTCGGCTCCTCGATGCTGCGCCCCAGGGCGCTGACCACCCCGGCGGAGACGGTCGGTCCGCCGGGGAGGGCCAGGGCGTGGCCGATGGCCACCACCGGCTCGCCCACCTGAAGGCGCTCCGAGTCCCCCAGGCGCGCCACTTGCAGGTTGGGGGCCTCGATCTTCAGCACCGCCAGGTCGTTCGAGGGATCGTCGTCCACGACGCGGGCCTCGAAGCTGCGCTCGTCGAAGAGGGTGACGTTGATTCTTGGGGCAGGCCCACCGCCCTGCGGATTCTGAATGACGTGGCTGTTGGTCAGGACGTAGCCCCGAGGATCGAAAATCACTCCTGTACCTGTACCGGCCGGCACCTCCACTCGGCGCAGGTCGCCCTGGGGGATGACGCTGGTGGTGATGTTTACCACGGCCGGCCGTGAGTTGTTGTACACCTGTATCACGTTGACACCCCCGAACGGGGCGGTGGCCTGGACCACCGGCTGAGCCCGCGGCACCGTTGTTCCGGAGGGAGTGGCGTGTGCGCTGGCCTGACCCGCCCCGGTGGCCCCCGGCTGGGGGGTGGTCTGGGCACTCTGCGCCGGCTCCTGGCCGGCCTGGGCGCGGGTGTCCAACGCTGTTGCCCTGACTTCGCAGCCGACGAACAGCAGGAGACCTGACAAGGCCATGGCGACGGGAGCAACGCGGTGGCCTATGGGTGCGTGACGGGTGGCGAGTTTCATTGCTCTTTTCGGCCTTCCGGGCGCGCCCTACCGGGCACGAGACGCTAGATCCAACATCTGCCGAGGGCCAGATCTTCAAGAACCGTGCCGGCACGCCGAGTGCACAATGGATCCCCGGATTGATCCCAGGACTGAAGCCTGTACCTGTGAAGCCCGGCGCTCCTTGACCTGTGTATCGTGATCAGTGCAGTCTCTCGTGCCCCGCAGGGCGCCAGTAGCGCAATGAACCCGGAACGCTGTACCGCCCGGCCGCCGGAGTGATGGGGCGTTGTCTAACCGGCGCTCGATGAGCTGGCCCACAAACACGGTGCGCCAGGTACGAGGGAGCACGTCCAGGCACCTCTGCCCCATAGGGCTGGAGTCGGGCTAGCGGCGGCTATGGTGGGGCGGAAAAGGACGCCAGGTGGCGAGGGGAGGAGAGGCAACGATGAGCCCGCGAGGTGTAATGGGAACGATGACCGGAGCGGGGCCGGCCGGAGCGGGGCTGGCCAGGCAGAGTGCGGCATTCCTGGCCTACCTGGAAGCCTTTGTCGGCCGGCTCGAGGATCGACCACTCAGCGAGGTGATCGACCGTGCCGGGGGACCGGACTGCGTCGCCGTCGTGGCGGTGGATGTGGTGAACGGGTTCTGCACCGCCGGGGCGCTGGCCAGCGAGCGGGTAGGCAAGATCGTTCCGCCCATTGCCGCCCTGCTGGGAGCGGCCCACCGGGCCGGGGTACGGGCCGTTGCCGTGCTGCGTGACAGCCATGATCCGCAGGCCCCGGAGTTCGCCCAGTTCGCCCCCCATTGCCTGGCCGGGACGGCAGAGGCGGCGCTGGTGGAGCCCCTTGCCCGACTCCCCTTCGCCGGGAGTTTCGCCGACATACCGAAGAACGCCACCAGCGCCTGGGCTGGGGCGAACGACTTTCCGGCGTGGGTGGCGCGGCAGGAAGCAGCCGGGGTGACTACCTTCATCGTGGTCGGCGACTGCACCGATCTGTGCGTCTACCAGACGGCGATGCCCCTCAAGCTGGGGGCCAACGCCCGCAATACGTCCCTGGAGGTCATCGTCCCGGCCGACTGCGTCGAGACGTACGACCTGCCCATCGAGACGGCCCAGGCGATAGGGGCGACGCCACATGATGGCGACCTGCTCCACGCCGTGTTCCTCTATCACCTGCGGCTAAACGGAGTGCAGGTAGTACGGCGGCTACTGCCCTAAGCTGATGAGGTGATAGCGCGGGGCATGAAGCAAGCTGAGTCCCAGACGGATGGAGCGAGGTTCAAGCGCAGCGGTCTCGACTGCAGCGGTCTCAAGACGATCCGAGGGCGGCGCGAGGGACTCCGCTGGACGCCTAGGACGGGGCGTTAAGGGGCGGTTGCCCCTGGCGCTGAGCGCCACGCCCGTGCCCCCCGAACGTGAGGCCGTGCACCGGCGTCAAGCTTTCTTGAGGAAGGGCAGGCCAGTGCGCTCGTTTTCTTCGATGCGGTACCCGGACGGGATGTCGTCCAGCCCTTCCCCGCGCTTCTCCTCCCGGGCGAAGTAGAAGATCTGCTGCTGGCGACCGTTCTGGAGCGTGACGGTCTTGCCGTGCAGGTAGTACGTCTGCCCCTTCTTGTTCTGATGTGCGAAGGCCATCGTCCCCTCCGATTTGCTCGGTAGCGCGGCGAAGTATAACCCAGTGAACAGCGATGGTATGCTGTCGGCGCGGCGCTGATCTTGTTCCTGCGCCGGCGACAGCCGCGGATTGACGGCGCGGAGGTGAGGGGCGTACGATCCCCGCGCAGCGATGTCCATGGCCCCCGGTTTGGAATCCCCAGTGTCCCCCGGCGCGTGCCTGCATTCCCGGCGCACCATCGTCGGTGACCTGGATCCGGCCTGGGACGTCCCCAAGGGGCAGCATCTCCTGATCATCAGCCGCGATCAGAGCCGGCTGACGCACGGATTCCACAGGTATCCGGCCAAGTTTTTCCCCGAGCTGCCCCGCTGGGCCATCGCCCGCTACTCTCGAACGGGGGAGACCGTGCTCGACCCGATGGCCGGGAGCGGGACGGTAAACGTCGAGTCCTTGCTGATGGGGCGGCCGTCGATTGCCGTGGACGTAGATCCCTTCGCCCGCCTGCTGACACGCGTCAAGACCACGCCCCTGGAGCTGCAAGGCCTGGCGGGGGCGCGCGAGGCCATCCTTGCCTCTCTCGATGAGTTCGAGACAGCCGGCGGGTTTGCTCGAGAGGACGCCCTGCGGCACGTCCCTACCTTTCCCTACCGCGAAAACTGGTTCCGGCCGTTCATCCTGGAGGAGCTCGGTGGGATTGGCAAGGCCCTGGCGCGGGTAGAAGGCACCCCTTATCGCGACTTCTTCCGCATCTGCCTTTCGTCGATCGTGCGGGCAGTGTCTAACGCCGACAATCACTGCACGCGGACGGTCGTGCGACAGCGCCTGGCCAAGCGCATTGTCCCCGGCATGGCCCTGCGACTCTTCCGGCGAGTGCTGGACGTCAACCTCGGTCGGATGACCGATTTCGGCGCCGTGTGCCCGCTTGACGTCGGCGCGTGCGTCCTGGACTCTGGCGACGCCCGCGCCTTGCCCCTGGCGGACGATTCGGTAGACCTGGCGGTCACGTCTCCGCCGTACATCAACGCCGTGGATTACCCTCGCACCCATCAGCTGGAGATGTACCTCTTAGGCCTGGCAGCACCCGGCGAGCCCTTGGCCGAAGCCAAGCGACAGCACATCGGCACGGAGGTAGTCCGGTCGGCCGACTACAGCGAGCTGCACCGCTATGGGTTACCCGCGCTGGACGAACAGCTCGCTGAGCTGTACGCCATCGATCGCCGGCGGGCGTACATCGTCTACCGCTACTTCGTTGACATGGAGCAGAACTTCCGGGAGGTCCGGCGCACGGTCAAGCCCGGCGGGCGCTACGTGGTGGTGGTGGGCAACAACCTTATCCGCGGGCGGGAGGTGCCCAGCTACGCCTACCTCATGGCCGTGGCCGAGCGCACCGGATGGGGGGTGGAGACCTACTTCGCGTCTGAGGTTATTCGCCATTACATCAAGGTGCCCCGCAAGGAACGTATCAATACCGATTGGGTGCTCGTCCTGCGGCGGTAGCCGGCATCCAGTCGCCCGCCCGGGGGCCTGGGGACGGACTCCCGGAGACGGGAGGCGTCGGCATAGCGTGGCATGTCCCGTGCACAAACGCTATCGATGAAACGGCGGCCTGGCCCCTGGCGTCCGGCCTGGCACGTCGTCCTGGTGGCCGTCGTGCTGTTGGTGGCCATGCTGGTGTTGCCCAGGGCATCCGGCCGGGACGGGCCCGGGATTCCCGCGGTAGTGGCCCAATCCGATGGCCGTGCGGTGCGCGCCTTGCGCTACGACGCCGAGCTGGCGGTCCAGCAGGGGGGAGACCTCCTGGTTCGGGAGACACAGGAGATCGCCTTCAGCGGCGGGCCGTTCCAGCGTGGTTTCCGGCGCATCCCTCTCCAGCGGGTGGAGGGCGTTGGCGAAGTGCGGGTGGAGGAGCTGGCACCGTCTGGCCGAGCGTTCCGCCCCGGCCAGGATGTCCCTTACACGTTCGCTCTCAGCGGGCAGACGGCGGGGGGTGGCCCGCGGAGCGGTGATCTCCTTATCGAGTGGTGGTTCCCGCCGACGACGAGCGCCAGCCGCACGTTCGTCATCAGTTACCGCGCCATGGGGGTGGTCCGCTTTTACGAAGGTGGCGACCAGGTGCGCTGGCAGGTGTTAGGAACCGACCGGCCGTATCCGATCCAGCGCAGCACCGTGACGCTACGGCTCCCTGCGGAGGTGAACGTCCCTGCCGGGTCCTGGCTCACCGACCTCTACCCGGGGCGCTATCTACGAGACACGGCCACTGCCGGAGGTACGGTGACCTGGCAGGCTGGGGACATTCCCCCCAACCAGGCCTTTGAGGTGCGGGCGCAATGGCCACACGGCCTTGTCTCCGGCAGCGCGCCGGCCTGGCAGGCAGCGGCCGACGCCGCGGACTGGCGCCATGAGAACCTCAGGCCGGTGCTGACCCTGGCCGCCGGAGCCGCCGGGGTGTTGATCCCCCTCTTCGGCGGTCTGGGCCTCCTGTTGATCTGGTACACCAGGGGGCGCGACCCGCGGATCGGGCAGGTGCCCCGTGAGCTGGACAGCCCGCCGAGCGACCTGCCGCCGGCCCTTGTAGGGACGGTAGTGGACGAGCATGCCGACGCCCAGGACGTGGTGGCCACGGTGCTCGACCTTGCCGCCCGGGGGTTGATCACTATCCGAGAGGTGCCAAGGGCGGGGATGGCACCGATGGTGGGCGGGGGACGTGACTTCGAGCTGCAGCTCCTTCAGGAACGAGGAACCCTGGACGGCGAGATCCGGCCGTTTGAGCGGCGGGTGCTGGATAGTTTTTTCACCCGCGGGGCCAGGCTACGGCTGTCCGAGCTCGGCGGATGGTTCCAGCGCGCCGTTCCGGGCCTGCAGGAGATACTGCACCGGGAGGTGGTAGACGCCGGACTGTTCGTCGGCGATCCGGATCGTGTGCGCCAGCGCTACCGCCGGCTGGGGACGCTGGTCGTCCTGGCCGGTTCGGTGCTGGGCTTCGTCGGCTGCGGGGCGGTGCCGGAGTTTGCCGACCTGGTGTGGTGACCATGCCTGGGCCTGATCCTCCTGGGCGGGCTGCTGATCGCCGTTGCCGGCAGGATGCCCAAGCGAACGGCCGCCGGGGCGCTGGAAGCGGCCCGCTGGCGGGCTTACGCCCGTTACCTGGCCAGCGCCCCGCCCGGGGCGCTGGCGCTGCCCCAGTCTGTCACTCAGCCCGGCGCCGCCCGGCGCCTGCCGACCCATATTGCGGCGCATGACGGAACAGACGGCCAGTCTGGGGGTGGGGCTGAGGGAGAGGTCGAGCTGTTGGAACGTGGCGAGATGTTCGAGCGTGCCTTGCCGTACGCTGTGGCCCTAGGTATCGAGCGGACATGGGTAGACAAGTTTGCCCAGGCGGGAACACCCATTCCGCGCTGGCTCGAGCCGCCGGTCATCGTCGGCGGCGGCGGCCCCACCTTCGGCGGGCCTTTCAGCCCCTACGGCGGCGGATATGGACGGCGCTGGCCCGGCCGGGTCCAGCCCGGAAGAGGGTGGCCGGTGTACCCGGGCCAGCTGCCGCCAGGGGCGGGAGGGCCCCTCTCGGGAGCGCCCCCTGATGGAGGCCCTGTGACAAGGCAGGGTGGGGACAGTGGCGGCGGGCTGCAAGGCTGGAGCGATCGTGGCGCGGGTGGCCTAGAGCAGGCCAGCGGCAGCCTGGTGGACTTGCTGAACGCCGCCTCGGAAGTGCTCAGTCGAGGCGGGGGCAGTGACTGGAGTGGTGGCGGAAGCGGGGGCGGCAGCTTCGGCGGGGGCGGCGGTGGCAGCGGTGGCGGTGGGAGCGGATTCTCATGATCGGGCGTGGAGACCGTTCCTCGGCGCCGCAGGTGGCGGCCGCCTCGGCGGGGGGAGCCGTCGGGACTGGGTTGATGGTCCTGGGGGCGGTGGTCGGCGGGCTCATCGCCCTGTGGCTGCTGGTCAACCTAGTGGATGGAAAGCTGGCTGCCGGTGGCCTGGTCCTGGGCTTGGTCCTGGTGGCTCTCCTATCGCTCCCGCTCGTTGGCGCCGGCTGGTATCTCCGCAGCCGCGGGACGGTAGAGCAGCAGGAGGCGGACACCTTTATGGCCCGCCGGGCCGTGCTGGACAACGACCGGGTAGTGCGCCGGGAGCTGGCGCGGGAGCTGGAGCAGCGCGTGGCCGCCCTACTCCGGGAGGCGACGGCGTTGTCCCCAGCGGCGGCGGTCACAGTGCGGGGGGCGGCCGAGCGCTTACGAGAGGTGGCGCAGGACATCCGCCGGCCGGGCTACGACGCCACCACCTGGCTGGAGCAAACGGCAGCCCGTCTAGATGGGCGCCAGATCGAGCGCCTGCGGCGCTATGACGGCCTGGTGCTGGAAGAGGCTCGGCGCCTGGAGTCGCTGACCCGCGATCTGGACACTGATCCACAGGCAGTGCAGCGGCTGAGCGAAGCGGTAGACCTCCTGGCCGGCCATGTGCGGGAGCGGGAGGCCCTTCTCGGACGCGGGGAGGCGAACACCGGCCTCTCGCCCCAGGAGCTGCTCTCCGCTGGGGCCGCCCCCCGGCGACGCCTGGTTACACCGTTGGAGCTGCGCCTGGAAGACGCGGTGAGCTATGAGCTAGATGACTACGTGGTGCGGGGGATCCTGACCTACTTCGCCGGGGAACGAGATTGGCACGTCTACCAGCTCCATGACGGCAAGCAGGAGCGCTGGCTGGAAGTGCGGGCCCAAGGGGCCGACGTCACCTGGTACGAGCTCCGCCCGCCGGCCGACGTTCCCGATGGCGAGGCCGTAACTCTCGACGGTGCCGATTTCTCGGTTCAGGATGCCGGCTCGGCCGCGGTCGACGTGGAGACGGCCGCCGGGCGCCGCGCGGGGGTGTTCGTCGAGTACCGGCGCTACCGTGGGACGGACGGCCGGCGACTCTCAGTGGAGCGCTGGCCGGACGGACAGCGGATCTTGCTCGGCAAAGGCATCCTCTCGGACGAGCTCGACCTGTGGACAAGACCGCCTCCGACTGAGTAGTCTCCCTTGCTGGGGGCGCGTCTCTGACACGGAGAGACCGTGGCGCCACACGTGCACACAGTGGCTTTCGTCTGACGTTAGCGACCAGCGAAGGTCAGCGATTGATGTTGCGGGCACCTGTGGGGATCCGTGGTGCAATACCCGAAGGATAGGTGAAATGGGCATCTTAGACCGAATGTCGACCATCTTGCGCGCCAACATTAACGCCATGCTCGACCAGGCCGAGGATCCAGAGAAGACGCTCGATCAGCTGATTCGTGATATGGGCGACGCCATCGGCCAGGCGCGCGGACAGGTGGCTGAGATGATCGCCCAGGAAAAGCTCCTGGAAGCGGATATGGAGCGGAATAACAGCCTCGCCCGGGAGTGGGGTCAAAAGGCCGAGCTGGCTGTCAGCCGGGGGGCCGACGACCTGGCCAAGGAAGCCTTGCGCCGCAAGATTGACTACGAACGCAACGCCCATGCCTATGCCAGCCAGCTCCAGTCGCAGCAAGAGGTGGTGTTCAAGCTCAAGCACGACCTGGAGCAGCTGGAAACCAAGTATGAGGGTGCTGTCCGCAACCGGGAGGCCCTGATCTCCCGCCATCGCCGCGCCGTTGCCCAGCAGAAGGTGGCCCAGACGGCGGCCCAGCTGAACACCATGGACCCCACATCTGAGCTGGCACGCATGGAAGACCGCATCCGCATGGAGGAGGCCCGGGCCGCCGCCATCACGGAGGTAAACCGCCGTTCCAGCCTGGAGGATCAGTTCTCTGCCCTGGAAGGGGACAGCGAGCTTGACCGCCAGCTGGCCGACCTGCGGTCAAAGGTACGGGGCGGGGCATTGCCCGGCGGGGACCAGCCGGCAAGCCTCCCCGGCAGCACCACCCCTCCCGGCTCCGGTTCCTAGCGCCGCCTCAAGCGATGACTGCAGCGCAGCAGCGTTCCACCGCCTGTCTGGCGGAACACTGTTGCGCTGCCTTGCCCCAGCGCTACGCCACGCTGAGCCCTGCGCAACGCCTCCCCATCCCCAGCTTAGCGTAGCGTCTCCAGGCTTAGCGTAGCGTCTCCAGGTAGGAGGCAATAGCCTCGAGGTATTCATCGCGCAGGTTGTAGGGGGGCATGGTCGTCCCCGGCTTATGCTGCGCCGGGTTGGCCACCCATCGCTTCATGTTCTCACGGGTAAAGTCCAGCACCCCGGCGATACGGCGATTGGCGATCCCGTCCAGGGCAGGGCCGACGGTCCCCCGAGCCGACGTCCCGGCCACGGCGTGGCAGGATGAGCAGGCCCCCGCGGTTACGATGAGCTTGCCCGTGGCCACCGGATCGGTGATCGGGGCTTCCGTGGGTACGGCAACGCTCTCGGCCCGGATGATGTCCGCCACCAGGTCCCAGCGCCCGCCGGTGATCAAGAGGTTGATCTCGTTGATCATCTCGTAGTTCAGCGGGCCACCGTTGCTCACGCCCCAGGCCGGCATCACCGCACCGCGGCCATTCTCCACCGTCTGGGCGATCATCTTGACGTTGGCCTTGTGCTGGTCGGCATCGTTCGACTGGAGCTCCGGTGTGTTCAAGGGCTTGCCTGGGAGGCTGACGTTCTCTAGATAGCCCTTGCCCTCGGCCCCGTGGCAGCTAAGGCAATACTGAACGTAGGTGTGCGCCCCGTTGTGCTGGGCGAACTCGAGCTGGCGCTCCGCCGCCTGGGTCTGGCGGAAAGGCTCGTTAGCCCCGTAGGCCATGAAAAGCAGGAAGCTTTCCACCAGGACGACCATGGCCAGGAGGATCTTGCGGCTCATGCCCGAAGTGCTGAGCACGGGATCGATCTGCGTGTCCGGCGCATCGGCCGGGACGGTGACGCGTCGTGTGCGCCAGATCTCTGCCAGCACCAGCACCGGTAGCAGCAGGGCTCCGAGGACGATAGCCAGCGTCAGCACCGGTCGATGCTCCTTACCGTGATCGAGGCCCTAGACACGCAAGGCCTGGCTGGGGTCATAGCTCTCGCGCTTCCTGATCGCCCCGGTATCCACCACCAACCGCCCCCCCTCGTTTGAGATGCGCATGTAGTCAAGGGGGCGGGGCGCCGGGCCAAAGACGATCTGCCCGTTCTTGAGGTACGTTGAGCCGTGGCAGGGGCAGCGAAACCACCCCCGGATGGCCTGCCCTTCATAGATGAACTCGAACTCCGGACGCCAGGGCACGGTGCACCCCAGGTGTACACACTTCTGGTACAGGGCCATGAAGCCCTCCTCCAGGCGCACGAGGTAGAACTTCCCGTCCACGAAGTACTTCACGTCCCCCACCTGGTAGTCGGTAGGGGCGCCGACGGATACCCGGCTTCCAAAGGTGCCCAGCTTGCGGGGCCAGAAGAAAATGATAAAGGCCACGGCCGCCTGGAGACTGATGATCGCCATCGTCCCCCACCCGGCGAGGGCCAGGAAATTCCGCCGTGTCCCGGTTGTCGCCCCACCACCGACGCTCGCTTGCGCTGCTGCCATGAGACGTTTCTCTCGTTACTTGACGTACTTGAGGGCCACTGGCTCCGCGGCTACCCGCTCCAGCACCACCACGGGTCACCTGGCACCACCGCCCTCGTAATTGCCCCCATCGTGCAGCCCCCTCTGGAGCGTGAGCGGAGCTGCACCGGCGAGCTTGCTTACCCGATCCGATTCATGCCCCTGTCCCATGGCCAGAACAGCTCCATGCCCTGGCCCCGGAACGCGCTGCCGATGATAGCCAAGAGCACCCAGGTCACGGCAAAGGCGGTGAAGTACGCGATCATCACCTCCCGCACGGTGGGCCGGGTGGGGGCGATGATCAGGTACAAGCCTACGGACACGGCCCAGATGATCGCCGTGGGCACCATCGTCTGGGTGACGATCTCAGACAGCCAGGCGGTCTTCAGGAAGGGGAGGGCAGTCTCGACTGAAGCCCGTATCCCGATGACCTTATCGATCATGATCAAGGCCAGGTTCATTACCGTGGTGTAGATGGCCGAGATCCAGAATACCCGCCTGCCCCGTGCCCCGCTGAACCAGACGCCTGTCTCATCCGAGTTGATATCCAGGTATGGGATAGCCATCAACAGGACGACGGCCAGCGTAGGAATGATCACCCCGGCCAGGGCTGGATGCATGTGCAGCAAGAGCTCCTGGAGGTTGAGGAAGTACCAGGGGGCCTTGGACGGATTGGGCGTGCGGTTGGGGTTGGAGTGCTCCTCCAACGGGGCGTTGATAAACCAGGCCATCACCGTCAGGCCGATGATGAGCAGCACGGACGATATGAACTCCGGCATGAGCAGGTGAGGCCAGGTGGTGAGTTGGGCCTGCGAGCGTCGAGCTGCCGAGCGCTGCGCGGTGCGCGACACCTGGGCCCCAGGGGCCGCCGGCGTGGCCGGTCGGGCGGGGGCCGGGCGTCCGGCGCCGTTGGCCCGCCCACCGGCTGGAGCGGGGGCCGGTGGGCGGGCGGGCCGGGAGGTGCCCCCCGTCGTTGGTCCACCCGTGGTCTGCGTGACCGCTGCCTCGGCCCGTACCGCGGGGGAGCTGGCGGTGACCGCCGCCGGCTGGCTTAGCTCCCCGGTAGCGGCCAGGTCGGCAGCCGGCGCGGCCGGGGCAGAGATGACCGGTGGGGGCTCTGCCGTGGCCGCTGCCCCTTCGGTGCTTGTGACGTGAGCCGGGGCCGGCGTCCCATCCCCCGCGGCCGGCGCCGTCGACGGCCGGGCCGCACCCGCCGCCGGCCGGGCGCCGCGGTGGAGGACGTTGGCCGGAGTACCGTCGACGGCGCACTTGTTCCCGTTGTCCGCCCAGCAGTCCCGGTGCTGTGGGGTGTAGCACTTGGGACAGAGCACAGCCTGCTCGCCCGGCTGGATCGGCTTGCTGCACTTGGGGCAGGTGGAGCCTGCCCACTTCGACTCCGCGGTCGTCTGTCGAACGGAGATTAACGCCGGCTTGGACCCGTCCGCAGCCATCTCCTCAGCGCTCCTTCTTGTACCGTTACCGTTTCTACTGTGCTCGCCCCGTGGGGATCAGCCGCTGAGGCGCTGCTATCGCGCTCTCGAGCGTGATTCTGAAAGGCCGAGGCTACAGGGGCTGAGAGATACCGCCGTCCTGCCGTACCCGCCAGAAGTGCACCGCCAGGAAGAGCGACAGCACCAGCGGCAAGGCGATAACGTGGAGCGTATACCAACGGATAAGGGTGTTTTGCGAGATCTCGTAGTCCGCCAGGAGAAGCAGATTAACCTGGGGGCCGAGCAAGGGCGCCGCACCTCCCAGCGTGGCACCTACGGTGATGGCCCAGAAGGCCAGCTGGTCCCAGGGCAACAGATATCCGGTAAAAGAAAGGAGCAAGGTCAAGACAAACAAGATCACCCCTACCACCCAGTTGAACTCGCGTGGTGGCTTGTACGACCCGGTGTAGAAGACTCGGCACATGTGGAGGAACACGGTGATGACCATACCGTGCGCCGACCAGCGGTGCATGTTCCGCATCAGCATGCCAAATGTGACTACGGTCTCTAAGTCCTTGATGTCCTGATAGGCCCGAGTTACCGAAGGGACGTAGTAGAACATCAGCAAGACGCCGGTGACCGTCAGGATCAAGAAGAGCATGAACGACAGCCCCCCCAGGCACCAGGTATAGGTCACCCTGATGGCGCCACGGGGCACGAAGTTAGGGTGCAGATGGAGGAAGACGTTCTTGGCTACCGTCATGATCCGGTTGCGCCGGTCAGTCGGGTAGCTGTAGCGGAAGATTGAGCGCCACAGGCGGCTGTTCCGCACGAACTCCGATACCTGCGTCGAGGTCGGCACCCGCACCTTAGGCGCGCCTACTCGGCTAGCCACGATCCATTCTCCCTCGGGTCACGATCCAGGAATGACGGGAATCAACGACCTGCTGGCGCCTGACGATGCATGAGCGGCCCACCAGAATGTAGGGTCATTATGGCGCCCCTACCACGGCGCCATCAAGCGGGGCGCTAGCCAAACGCCCTCATCCTAGCCGGAATGCGGGGGCCGGCGCAGGTCCGAGCAGGGGTGTGGCGTAAGCCAGAAATGCTGGGGTCACCCCAGCCACCCCTTCATCCAGGTAATCCTGGGGGAGACGGCGCTCCCGGTTGGCCACCCGCTCCAGGGCCACGACCCCATATTCGCAGCGGTAGCTGCCCATATCCGGCCGGCCCAGGGTGATCATCTCCCCACCGTGACCGCCGGCCAGCCGCCGGGCGGCCTGGCGGCCGGCCTCTCGCGCCTCGGCCAGATCTACCGGCGAGACCAGGGCGGCGCTGGTGCGCTGAAACGTCCCCGGCTTGTTTACCCGCGCCTTGACTCCCAGGCGCGCGGTGACGAGTTGGGCCAGGGCCTCGCCAACGGCGCTGACAATGGGATGGCCGAAGCGATCGACCCCCGCTCGACCGCGGGCAACGTACTCCCCCGCCGCGTCACGGATCGTCTCGGCTGTGGCCACAACGCAGTAACCGACGCGTTGCAAGGCCGCTTCCACGCCGGCCAGGAAGGTGGCCTCATCGAAGGGCCGCTCCGGCGTGAGCAGTACGTGCGGGCCATCCGGGTCGTCCCGCTTGAGCAAGGCGCAGGCGGCCGTCAGCCAGCCGGCGTTGCGCCCCATGGTCTCCAGCACGAGCACGCGGTCATAGGTGCGCATGGCCGCCAGGTCGAGGGTGGCCTCCTGGGTGGCGACGGCCCAGTAGCGGGCGGCGCTGCCATAGCCGGGGGAATGGTCGGTCTCCACCAGGTCGTTGTCGATTGTCTTGGGGACGCCGCACACCGCCAGGTCCATGCCGGCGCCGCCGGCCGCCCGGCGCAGGCGATCCCCGGTGTCCATCGAGTCGTTGCCGCCGATATAGCAGAACCAGCGCACCCCAAGCCGGGTGAACGTCTCCAGGACGCGCCCCTCGTCCTGGGGGGCCAGCCGGTGGCGGCAACTGCCCAGGGCCGCGGCCGGGGTGCGCGCCAGGACTTCCCAATCGTCTGCGCCGAGACAGTTAAGCGGGACGACGTCACCCGCCAGCGCCCCTTCGATCCCGTGGCGCAGGCCTACCACCTGTGGAAAGCACCCCAGGCGCGCTCCTTCTTCCAGGAGTCCGGCCAGGCTGGCGTTGATCACCGGGGTGGGGCCGCCGGACTGACCGACGAGCAGGGTGGGAAGGGTCACCGGCCAATGCGTCCCTGCACCTGTGGGTCGCGCGGGTCGAGCACCTGGGGTGCGGGCGAAGGGAAGAGCTCGGCGTACTTCCAGGCCGCTCCGGTGTTGAACAGGACGATGCGGTCGTCCCGCTGTAAGGTGCCGTCTGCCAACAATTGGCGCAGGGCCGCCAGGGTGGCTCCACCCTCCGGCGCGGCGGAAACGCCTTCGGTTTGGGCGAGCACGCCCACGTCGGCCATCAGCGCGTCATCGCTCACCGTGAGCGCCGTCCCGCCGCTCTCACGGACGGCGTCCACAATCAGGTAATCCCCAATGGCGACAGGGACGCGCATCCCGCTGGCCACCGTCCGAGCGTCTGGCCACAGGTCGGCGTGGCGCTGCCCACGCCGGTATGCCTCTACGATGGGGGCGCACCCCTCGGCCTGCACGGCGATCATCTTCGGCCGGTGGGGGCCGATCCAGCCCAGCTGCTCCATCTCCTGGAAGGCCTTCCACATGCCGACGATCCCGGTGCCGCCACCGGTGGGATAGATCAGGGCGTCCGGCAGCATCCAGTTGAGCTGCTCCGCCAGCTCGTAGCCCATCGTCTTCTTGCCTTCCTGGCGGTAGGGCTCCCGTAGGGTAGAGACGTCGAACCAACCATGAGCCGCGACGCCCTCGCGCACCAGGCGCCCACAGTCGTTGATCAGTCCCTGCACCAGAAATAGATGGGCGCCGTACAGGGCGCACTCGGCCTTGTTGCTTTCCGGGGCGTCCACCGGCATGAAGACGTAGGCCGGCAGCCCCGCCCGGGCGGCGTAGGCCGCCAGGGCCCCCCCGGCGTTGCCGGCCGAGGGGATGGCCAGGGCCGGCGCCCCCAGCTCGCGGGCCCTTGACACGGCCACCGCCTGTCCGCGGGCCTTGAACGACCCCGTGGGGTTGATGCCTTCTTCCTTGATCCAAAGTTCAGGGCAGCCGAGCTCCGCGCCCAGGCGGCGGGCGTGGAGCAAGGGCGTCATCCCCTCTCCCAGGGTGACGATCGAGGCGGGGTCGCGCACCGGCAGGAGCTCGCGGTAGCGCCACAGCGTCGGCTCCCGTCCCCTCAGGGCCTCCCGCGGCAGGGTGCGACGGATGGCCTCCAGGTCATAGCGGGCGAACAGCACCTTGCCACAGGCGGGACAGACCGTCTGCGGACGGTCGGCATCTGCCTCCCGGCCGCAGTTGCTGCACTGGAGATGAGTCAGGTAGCTTTGCATCAGGCGTCCGGGCCTAGCGCTGGGGACTGTAGCAGCCACGCGCCCACTGGGGGATGCTCCCCTCTCTCTCCGCCGGCCGGCCGCGACTGAGCCTGGTGGCGACCGACCGCACCCTGACGGTTGCCCGCTGACCGCTTACCATTCCTGCGGCTGGTACTGCAACCTCGGTTTCCAGATCGAGATACCCGAAACTGGATATCCGAGGAAGTGTTGTGGCAGTGTTCGCCGGTCCGGCCGTTACTGGGGGACGCGATCCGGGAAGGCGCGCCGGTAATCGGTGCCCACATTGGCGCGCTCCACCTGAAAGTCCGCCGGATTCATGGGATCGTAGGTCAGGATAGTTCGCTGGAACACCTGGATCAGGATCTGTCGATTTGCCAAAGTTCCCTTCGTGACTACCGCCGGGATGGCCTCGGTCATCGGCAGGCCGATGTCGTGGATCCAGCCACCGGGGAAGATATCCGCCCGGTTCATATAGGGCCAAAAGATGGGGGACACGTTGTGCCCCGGTGCCGGACGTAGAGACTGGGAGTAGGGGATGAAGACCGATCCGTCGCTATTGGGGATCGTGCCCCCGCCAAAGCTCGCCGGCGGGGCGATCCGTGCCTCTTGCTGGGCCAGGGCATTGATCTTGGCGTAGTCCAGGTTGGAAATCTCTCCCCCCACGGGCAGAGCGGCGCGGCTGGTCTGCAGCTCGTCCACCAGCAGCCCGTACTGGAACTGCCAGTTGGGGTCGTTGCTCTCCCCGGTGTGGTCCTCCATCCGTCCTTTCTCGAAGTACTGGGCGAATCGACCGGCGTAGAAGGTAGGGGGTGACGCCGTGTTCCCAAGGATGCGAAGCCCGTCGAAACGGACATAGTAGTTCAAGAAGCGAGTGTCGATGGGCCACGATCCGGGGGGGCGATCCCCGGCGTTGGCGCCCGGCAGGGTGGTGAATCCGGGCGCAGGCGTACCCGGACCAGGCGTTGCCGTCAGCCCCAGGCCCAGGGCAGACGCGGCGCCCGCCGGGCTTGGCGTCACAGCCGGTGTGGGGGACACAAGTGGGGTAGGTGTGAGCGGGGTGCGGTCGGCGGTGAGCACCTCGATCCAATCCACGTCGATCAAGCTGTCCGTGGCTGCCCCATTACGTTGCCCCAGCACCTCGATGACCAGCGTATGGGGGCGCTCGCTGTCTAGCCCCCCTTGCCACACGATCAGCTCGAAGCTTGGGTCGCCGGCCTTGTAGAGGTCGAACGGGCTATCCGGGATCTCTACGCCGTCCACGGTGACACGCGCCCGTCCCCGATTAGGTCCCTTTACGGCGTACCACTTGAAGTACGGGCCACCAAAGCGCATGCGCATGCGGGCGTTCTCGTCGCGCGCCTGGTGAAGCGTTCCACCACGGGCCTTGCCGTCCTGAACCGTGTTCCAGTTCCCGCTGTAGATCAAGTACGTGTCCGTGTCGTCGAAGACATAGGCAGTGGCGCCCGGCGTCGGGCTGGCGGCCGGAGTGCCGGCCTGCGCCTCTATCGCCGGTGGCGGTGGCGCCAGCAAGGCGGTACCGAGTAGAAGGAAGGCGCACCCCAGGGTGGACCACCGCCGGGTGGACCACCGCCGGGTGGGCCACCGCAAGCGCCACTCCCCGCCACCGCTCCTCGGCTGTGCTCTCACAATTCCTCCCAAAGACGGATCGAAGACGACGGCTGGGGTGCGTTCCAGCCTCGGCCGACGTTGGGAGTCAACGGACAACCAACGGCGTCGGGGCCGGATGACCGCGCCCAGTGTGTCCGTGAGGGCGACCTTCCGTCAACCGTTTTCGCTCGCTTTCCCGCTGCGGCCGTACGTCCGGGGGGGCTGCGTCACCGCCTGGCCCATGCCCGCCGGCGGGCCCACGGGGGGCTCTCTCTCGCTCTGGGAGCAAGCCGCGGCGCGGGGCCTGGAACGGCGGTTATACTGGCACGCGAGAGGGAGGGCATGGACACGACGACCGCCGCAGTGGCCTCCGACGCGCGCTCAGATGCGCCCGCCAGTAC
This sequence comes from Chloroflexota bacterium, assembly GCA_030447525.1. GTDB lineage: Bacteria > Chloroflexota > UBA11872 > UBA12225 > UBA12225 > JAUJOR01. Next base: position 229,402 of record JAUJOR010000002.1, read on the forward strand.
GCCTGACGTCGAGACCCTCATCGCCACGGCCCGCCGGCTGCGGCGGGACATCCTGGAGATGACGACGCACGCCGGCTCCGGCCATCCATCGAGCTCGATGTCGGCAATCGACGTTATCGTGGCCCTCTACAGTGGCGGGATCTTACGCCACAATCCCCAGGAGCCACACGATCCTGACCGCGACCGGTTCATCCTCTCCAAGGGACACGCCTCGCCTGCCCTCTACGCCATCCTTGCCGAGCGAGGCTACTTTGGCCATGATCTCCTGAGGACGTTGCGCCAGACGGGTAGCCCCTTGGAGGGGCATCCGAATATGCGCCGCTTGCCCGGGGTGGAGGCCTCCACGGGCTCTCTGGGGCAAGGTCTATCCATTGGCCTGGGCCACGCCTTGGCGGGGCGGATCGACGGGCGGAGCTTCCACACCTACGTCATGGTCGGGGACGGCGAGGTACAGGAGGGCCAGATCTGGGAGGCCCTCATGTCTGGGGCGCACCTGAGAGCGGACAACCTGACTCTGATCGTCGACCATAACCAGGCCCAGCAGTCCAATATCCTGGAGCGGGTGCTGGACTACCGGCCCTTGGCGGAGAAGCTGCGCGCCTTCCACTGGCATGTGGAAGAGATCGATGGGCACGACATGCCGGCCATCCTGGCCGCCCTGGAGAGCGTGCGCCAGGTCAAGGGCCAGCCGCAGGCCATCGTTGCCCACACCGTGAAGGGCAAGGGTGTCTCGTTCGTCGAGGCGGACTGGACGTACCATGGACGGGCAATCACCAAGGACGACCTACAGAAAGCCCTTGCCGAGCTACGAGACTAGGGCGATGTCCCAGGATCCCCGGACGGCAGGAGAGTGGTGAATGGCTGCCACGGCTGAGAGGTTCGAGCTCAAGCTGGGAAAGGCGACGCGCGACGCCTTCGGCGAGGCCCTACGGGAGCTTGCCAAGACCAACGATCGCCTGGTCGTCGTAGACGGGGACGTCAGCAACTCTACCCGCACGGAGTGGTTCGCCGCCGACCACCCGCAGCGCTTCTTCAACGTCGGGATTGCCGAGAGCAACATGGTCGGCGTGGCCGCCGGTCTGGCCGCCGCCGGCAAGATCCCGGTGGTGGCCAGCTTCGCCTGCTTTCTGCTTTGTAATGCCTACGACCAGCTGCGCATATCGGTGGCCTTCCCGCAGCTCAACGTCAAGGCCGTGGGGAGCCATGCCGGTATCTCCATCGGCGAGGATGGCCCCTCCCAGATGGCCATCGAGGACATCGCCCTGGCCTGCGCCCTGCCCGGATTCGCCGTGCTCGCCCCGGCGGATGAGGTGGCCACGCGCGTCGCCGTGCGGGCAATGCTAGAGCACGACGGCCCAGTCTACCTGCGCGTCGGCCGCCCCAAGGCACCGGTGGTGTACGGGAGCGAAGCAGACTTCCCTTTCCAGATCGGTCAGGCGGTGCGCCTGCGCCAGGGGAACGACGTGACCATCGTGGCCAACGGCCTGATGGTGGCCGCCGCGCTGCAAGCCCACGACCGGCTCGCCGAGACGGGCGTGAGCGCCCGCGTCCTGGACATGCCCAGCGTCAAGCCACTGGATGAGGCGGCCCTAGATGAGGCGGCCCGAGAGACGGGGGCCATCGTCGTCGCCGAAGAGCACCTCGCGCATGGCGGCCTGGGGAGCGTGGTGGCCACGGCCGTGGCCGGCCTGCGCCCCTGTCCCATTGCCTTCGTCAACCTCGGTGACACCTTTGCCGAATCCGGGCCCGGGGACGAGCTCCTCGAGAAGTACGGCCTCACCGCTGCGGACATCGTACGGGGGGCCAACCGGGCAGTGGCGGCCAAGCGCCAGGGGTAGGGACATGCCCGCTGCGCCGGCGGGGCCGTGGGGCGGGGTGGGGACGGCCGGCGGGGAGACACGCCCGGGCGGCCCCGACCGAAGCCCTGCCGGAACCTGCACCTACGTCCTCGCCGGGAGCGTGCTCTCCGCCTCGGGCGCTATGCCCGGGGCAGTCCAGGGCATGGCGCGTCCGTCGGTGGGGGGAGCTGGTGTGACCGCCGTGACGGGAGAAGGGACTTCCGCAGGGGGTTGGGGAGGGCTGGTGCTGCAGGGGGACCGCATCGCCCGCCTGCTCCCGGCCGACGAAGTCCCCATTGCCGGGGCGGCCGTGCTGGACTTCCGCCCCCATCTCCTGGCCCCAGGAACGCTGGACGTCCACATCCATGGGGGGATAGGCTGCAGCTTCTCTTCCGGCCCGGCCGAGGACTCGCTGGCGGTCTGCCGCTACCTGGTCAGCACCGGAGCAACCGCCCTTCTTCCTACCATCACCGGCTCGTGGGACGAGCTGCTCGCCGCCCTGACCAAGCTGGCTGGCCTGGCCGCCGGCGGCGGTGTCGGTCAGACGCCGGACGGGGCCCGGATCGTGGGCATCCACGTCGAAGGGCCGTACCTCAACCCGGCGCGCAAGGGGGCCATCGACCCGGCCACGATGCGCCCTCCCCATGTGGACGAGCTGCGCCGCCTCCAGAATGTGGCCGGCGGATGGATCAAGATGATGACCGTCGCCCCGGAATTGCCCGGCGCCCTGGCCGTGATCGAGGAGGCCGTGCGTCTAGGGATCGTCCCCTCCATTGGCCATTCGGAGGCCCCCTACGAAACCGTGATCGCCGCCGCCGCGGCCGGGGCCCGCAAGTCCACCCATACGTACAACGCCATGCGTCCCCTGCAGCATCGCGATCCCGGCACGGTGGGGGGTATCTTGGCCGACGATAGCCTCGTGGCCGAGCTTATCGCCGACGGCGTGCACGTCCACCTCGGCGCGATGCGCGTCTTACTCAAGGCCAAAGGGGCGCCTGGCACCCTCCTGGTCACCGACGCCGTTCGCTATGCCGGGCTGCCCGACGGCGTGTACGAGCCCCTGGACCGGAGGCGCCTCACCGTGGCGCAGGGGATTGCCAGAATGGACGACGGTACGATCGCCGGGAGCGTCTCGCCCATGGACCGCAACCTACGCCTCCTGCGCGACGCGGCCGGCGTTGGAGTAGCGGACCTGTTCACTATGGCCGCCGCCGTCCCGGCTGGCCTCCTCGGCCTGACCCGTAAGGGAATCCTGGCCGCCGGCGCCGACGCCGACTTCGCCGTCTACGACTCCGGACTGCGCTGCATGGCCACGTTCGTCGCCGGCCAGCGGGTCTTCTGACGCCCCTTGAGCCCCCGCCGGCGACGTGCGCCGGTTCCCGTTGCGCTTCAGATCGTTGCGTTGATTGCCATCGCCTTTCCAGGAGGCATCCGCGCTCAGGGGTGTGGTTGCCGACGCCACGGTCAGCCGTACAAGGGAACCTCCCGGGCAGCGGCGACTTGCAGGGTGTGCCGGCCGCGGTTCATAGTGACGGCGCGGTCGGGCGTTTAGCCGGACCTGAAGGGAGGTGAAGTCAAACGATGGAGGACAGGGACGGACGCGGCGCGGGCGATGCCGAGGCCCCCCGGACGGCGCAGCCCGCCGGGCCGGAGGGAGCGGGGGAGACGCCGTCGCTCTTGCCGTCGGTCGAGCGGGGGCAGGGACTTGTCGAGTACGCCTTAATCATCTTCTTGGTTGCAATTGTTGTTATTGCCATCCTGCTCTTGCTCGGCCCGCAGATCGGGCGCGTGTTCAACTCGATCTACGACACGATCTAGCACTGCAACGAGGGATTCTAGATCACCGGCTATCACCCCGTTCCAGCTAGAAGTCTCGTTGCGGTGCTGGGAGCAGCGCCAACGGGCGGCGGGCAGGCAGGTCGTTTCTTGACCGGTACCTGCCTGCTGCCCGTGCTTTTCTGTCCCCTGCGCTTGAATGCTTCCGGCGCGCCCCCGCGTCAGGCCAGGCCGGCTAACCGTACCTCGCGACCTTCTCTTGCCGAGAGGGTGCAGGCATACGTCAGGTGAAAGGTCTCTAACCCGTCGGCGTAGTCTGAGAGAATGGCGCTGCCGTCTCCACTGCGCACCGCCTCGACGAACACCTGGTTCATGCGTACGTTCGGGTCGCCCTCCGCGGTGAGCACTTCCGGCTGCTGACCCGGGCGAAACACCGTCAGGCCCCCGGTGCTGACCATCACCGCCATGTCCTTGGCAATGATGTGGATTGGACCAGAGAGGTTCGGGGGTGAACCCTGGCCGGGCTGCAGGGCGCAGGAGTTGACGATCGAGCCGACGGCGCCGTTGATAAAGCGCACGCTGGCGGCCTGAACGTCGGCGATGTCCAGGTCCGGGACGTCCTTGAGCAGGACGGTATTGGCCGTGGCAAAGGCAGACTCGACCTCTCCGGCAAGATAGCGCATCAGGTCCACGCCGTGGGTGTGCTGCTCGATGAGCATCCCTCCGGAGCGGTCCTGCACCCGCCACCACGGGGTGGCCGGGAGCCCGCCGAGGCGGATGGCCATCACTAGGCCGATGGGCACGCCTTCCAGAATGCGCCGCGCATGCTGCACCGCCGTGCTGTAGCGCAGCTGGTAGCCGACGCAGGAGATAACCCCCTCTTGAGCGATGTGATCGCGGATCTCACGGCCCTCGGTGGGGGCCAGTGCGACCGGCTTCTCGACGAAGATGGCCTTCCCTGCGTCGATGATGGCGTGCTCGATAGCCCCGTGGGCGAAAGGAGGCAGACTGACGTACACCGCATCCAGCTCCGTACCCTCCAGCATCCGCTGGACGTCCGGGTACACGGCCGGCCGGAGGGCCTTGGCCCGCTCGGCTATGCCAGGCGCCCCAGGTGTGGCCGTGCCATCCCCAAGGCGATCCTTGACCCGCTGTACCGCCTGCTGGCAGCGGGGAGGATCAATGTCACATAGGGCCGCTACCTCCGCCTCCGGGATCTGCATCAGATCGAGCATCTCCCGCACCGTGCGTCCCCCGGCGCCGACGAAGCCGATTCGTACCACCTTGTCTGGCATCCCCTGCTCTCCTTTCCTTTCCTCTCGGATCGCTACGCGCCTGCTGACCGCTCCCGACGGGTCAGGACGGGGCGATCGGCGCGGCCCACATGGTGGCACGCCGCTTGCCCGTCATTCCAGGGCAGGCGCGAGCAAGGCGCCGGGAGGGGCTCCATGGAACGGTCGAGCGATACGACGGGTGGCCGGGAGCAGAAGGGCGAGCACAGCCTGGAGGATCTCATCGGCGCCCTGCGTCGTGAGTTCGGGACACGCTACGAAGAGTCCTACGAGCGTGGCAAGCGTGATTTTCGCGACGCCCTGGTCAAGCACCTGGGGCTGGATCAGGACAGCGCCTCCGGCATCGTAGATGACCTAGAGGAGGCCCAGGCCATCCGCTTCAAGTCTGCCGGGAGCAGCTCGCCTCGGGAGGGAGACGGACCGCGTGTGGGGCTCTTCGACGAGCCGGGCCCGCAGGTAGCTGACGACCGCCAGCCGAACTACGGCGGGCGCTACTGGGCCGTCGGGACGGACGAAGACGTCGATCTCCCCGGGGCCGTCTAGGCCCGGCCCCCAGCGGATGGGGGTGGGGCCTAGACGAGACGTCAAGACGTCAGCCCGTGTTGGAGGCGAGGGAAACGGGGGCGTCGGCGGGGGGGCGCGGTGTACCGCTCGCCGGGTGGGGGGTGCGCCCCTGAGCCTGCAAGGGCAAGGTGACCACAAAGGACGTCCCGCCCTCTGATGTGCTGGCGACGTCGATTGTTCCCTCGTGGCGCTGGGCCACTTCCTGGGCAATGGCTAGGCCCAGGCCGCTACCCTCCACCGCCCGGGCACGGGATTTGTCGACGCGGTAGAAGCGGTCGAAGATATGCGGCAAGTCTGACGCCGGGATGAGACTCCCGGTGTTATGTACGGTGATGACGAGCCGTGGACCGGAGACGCGGGCACTGATGGTGATCGTCCCGCCCTCGGGCGTGTACTTGCCGGCGTTCTCTAACAGGTTGCCGAACAGGTGGTCGAGCTCGTCGGCATCCCCCTGCACCGGGGGGATGTCGGGGATGTCCAGATTGATGGAGAGGTCGCGCAGCTCGGCGCTGAGCCGCAGGCGGCGTACGGCCTCACGGAGCAGCGCTGCTACATCCACCGAGTGGTGGGTGCCGGTGACTTCGCGCGATTCGACGCGCGAAAGGTAGAGGAGATCCTCCACCAGGCGACGCATACGCACGGCTTCCTCGTTGATGATCTGCCCGGCCTCGGCCGCGCCAGCGTCACCGCGGAGTGCTCCCTCCAGGAGGGCCTGGGAAAAGCCCTGGATCGACGTCAGGGGAGTGCGCAGCTCGTGGGAGGCGTTGGCCAGGAAGTCCCGCAGGGCCTGCTGCGAGCGCTCCACCTCGCGAGACATGAGGTTGAAGGAGGTGGCCAGGCGGGCCACCTCGTCACCCCCGCGAACAGGGATCTGCTGGCGCAGGTCGCCCCGGGCCATACCGTCGGCGGCCTGCGTCATGTGCCGCAAAGGTCGGGTGATGGAGCGGGAAAGCCACAAGGCGACGGCGACGGACACAGGGACGGAGACGAACGCCGCCAGGCCCAGCCCCGGCGCCAACTCACGCCAGGCGGCCGCCAGGCTGCGCTCCGGGATGGCCAGGACGACGCGGTAGGCGGGGACGGCCGGCCGGCGAGGCCCCCCCCGGTCCGGGAAGTCTGGGCGGCCATCCACCGGACCTGTCGGTGCCAGCGGTGTCTCAGCGGGCCCGGGCGCCGGTAAGGGCGTGGTGATGAGCGTATAAGGACGGCCCGGGGAGCCGGCCACCTGGGTCCAGACCAGCGCCCGCCAGCGGAAAAAAAGGGGCCGCCCGGGGTGTACCCGGCGGTCACCCGGGTCGGGCAGGTCGAGCCTCTCGCCGCTAAACCCTTCCTCGGCCCCGCCTAGAGGGGCCGGACGTTCGACCAGAACGCGGTTCTGGGCGTCGACAATGAGGATGCGTACCGGCTGCCCCTGCGGCGCGGCGAGCTGGCTGCCCAGGACGTCGCCGATGTCCGCGGGGCGGGCGCCCTGCACTTCGAGCTGCCGCCCAAGCAGGGAAGCAGCCACCGCTACCTCGCTCAGGCGATCAACCGTGAGCCGCCGCTGGTAGTCCTGAATGAGCCACAGGACGGCCCCACCGGCGGAGAGGAGCGTTACCAGAATGACCAGCACAAAGGCCGCCAGCAAGCGGGTATTGATGCTCCCGAACAGGGTCCCTGACGGGGTGCCCGGCGGCGTCACCGGCCGTCTCCCCCCGCGGCGTCCTCGGGGGTACCTGGTACCCCGGGTACCGGGGCAGCACCACTCGACGTTGCGCCATCCAGGGGGACAGGCCCCGCCACACCGAGCGCTGGCGGTGCCGGTGGCGTGTCCACGGGTGGCGCGACCAGCTTGTAGCCCAGACCCCGCACCGTCTGCACTTGCGCCCTGCTACCGGAGAGCTTGTCTCGCAGCCAGGTCACGTGGACGTCCACCGTGCGGCTGTCGCCAAAGTACTCGTAGCCCCACACCCGGCTGAGGAGGGACTCGCGGGTCAGGACACGCCCCTGTTCCTGGGCCAGCGCTAGGAGGAGGTCGAACTCCTTGGCGCGCAGCTGCACCGAACGCCCGGCCACGGTGACTTCGCGCCGGGCAGGGTCGATGCGGATGTCCCCGCTCTCGACGGCCACGTCCTCGTCCAGTGGATGCTGGGTGCGGCGCAGGACGGCCTTGACACGGGCGACCAGTTCCCGCGGGTTGAAGGGCTTGGTGACATAGTCGTCGGCACCCAGCTCGAGACCGACGATCTTGTCTACGTCATCGGTGCGGGCGGTGAGCATGATCACCGGGATGTTGCTTTCCTTGCGCAGCCGGCGGCAGACCTCCCAGCCGTCCAGCCGTGGCATCATCAAGTCCAGGACGATCAAGTCTGGGCGCAGGCGACGGGCCTTATCCAGGGCCTCCTGCCCATCGGCGGCCGTCTCCACCCGGAAGCCCTCGTTGGAGAGATAGAGCTTGATCAGCTGGACGATGTGCTTTTCGTCGTCCGCAACTACTATGGTGGTGGGCATGCCCCTGCCGCTCCCTCTCTTGGCACCCGTTCTCGAGCTGACCGCAGAGGGCTTCCGCCAGCGACCCTCCACCGCTAGCCTGCCAGGGCGCGACTAACATCAGATTGGTAGAGTGTTAACATCCTGATAAATCTGTTACCGCTGTGGTAGCCTGCCAGACCCCGGCAATCCAGGTCGGTGGGGCGCTCGTATATCCCAGTGACCGGCGATGGTGCTTGCGTGCGAACAGCCCCCTCCACGCGGTGCCTTCGCCGGTCCTTAGCATAATCTTACGTTGATCCGGTCATCCCGGAGCGTTGACCACGTCCCGCCGGCGCCCGTAAGATGGCCATTGCGCTCGCGGTCGCGTCGTAAGATTGGGCGCCGCCCGGCGCCGGGCGGCCCGGAGGAGGTTACACGGTGGGAATCTTGGACAAGCTCTTCGGCGGTAGCTCCGCCAAGCGCCGCCAGGCGGACGAAGAGGCATATCAGCGCGAGTACGAGCTGCAGGTCGCCCATCTCAAAGAGCTGTTGGACGAGTTCAGCCAGGCCGAGCGGGTGAACGCCAAACCCTACCGCGAGCTCTCCGTCGGCGAGACCAAGATTGGGAAGACGCCAGCCATCGAGTATCTGGTGAATAGCAGCGCCGTGCGGCTGTACAACCTCCTTCCCATGGAGATGATGCGCCAGGCGGCGCTGATCGACGCCAAGGCCATGCGGCTGGACGATCTTCCAGAGGGCGAAGAGGTCGGCGAGCTAATCGAGGTCAGGCCCCAGGACGTGGCGGCCGTCGAGCATGGGGCGATCAACCTGGGTCCGGTGGACGCCTGGAAACGGGCGCAAGGGCAGCGCTGGCGCTTCTTCATCGAGCTGAGCTACAGCGCAGCTGCGGGCAGCGGGCGCGGGGGCATCCAGACGCGCTACTTTATCGTCGACGGCACCCTGGCGTAGCCCCTGCAGGGCGGGCCATCACCCGCGACGGCTTCGCCCGTCCTGCCGGTCTGCCGCCCTCGTCCTTCGGTAGCTGCAGCGTGGTAATCGTTCCGGTTCAGCCACCGACGCGGTAGCCCCCGCTGCGGCGTTCGCCTCCCGAAGTCAGCCGCGACCGGGCCAACAAGTGCCGGAGGGCCTCCGGCGGCGAGCGTCCGCACCAGCCTAGGAGCGCTCACCTGTTTCCTAGACTGCCCGTTTGACCAGGCAGTGACCATCGCCCGCCGACCTCCGATTGGTAGCCCCTCCTCTGGTACTCTCGCCCCTGGTACCCCTGGTACCCGCCCCTTCGGCGCTCTGGCCCGGCGTGGCGCCGCCCTGCTGGTGGCACTGTGTGCCACGCTGGCTTCGGCCAAGCCGTTGGGAGCCCAGGTGCCGGCACCGTCGTCTGGCAACCTTCAAGTGGCAACGGCATCCTACGTCGGGGCGACCGGGGCCGTGGCAACGGCCGTGGACGTTGCCTCGGACGGGACAACGGTGGTCGGTGGCGTCGCCGGGCGGGAGCCAGTCGAGGGCAGTGAGTCCGCGGGAGGTCCGTCCCCGCTTCAGCTCCTCGGCGGCGGAGCCGGCCTGGTCGCCCGGCTTGGCGTGGCGGCTCATGGCGGACCGGGGGGCTTTGGAAACGCCAGCGGCCCCGGCGGCGCGCAGCTCCTTTCCCTGACCCGACTCCCCGGGCCGGTCGAAGACCTCCGGGTCAACGCCAGTGGGGCCATCGCCGTGTGTGGTGAGTTCGGCGTCGCCGTCCTGGACGCCCTGGCGAGCGCCGTGCAGTGGGCGGACACGCCAGGCCCGGTGCGCCGCTGCGCCTTCGGCGAAGATGGGACGGTGGCCGCCATCGTTGGGCCCTTGCTCTACGTCTATGGCCCGGGGGGCGCCTTGCTGGCGAGCTGGCCCGCCGGTGGCTCATTGCAGAACGACGTGGCCATCGACTCGCAGCGTGGCCTGGTGTTCGCCACCGGCTACAGCAATCGGCGAACGGTGCCTGGCGGGACGGTGCAGGTGGCCTTTCTCCGAGCCTGGTCGTTCAGCGGCGCCCCCGTGTGGGCAGACTACGATCCCCCGGTGGAGCGGCTAGGAGCCTGGCGCGCGGACACGCGTGGCGTGCGCGTCAGCCTGGGACGGGACGGCAAGCTGTACTTTGCAGCCGAAAGCGCCGGGGGGAACTCAATCTTTACGCGGCAGCCGCGCAACGTCGCCCAGGGGCTGGCCGACGAGCAGCTCGTGCGCACAGACGTGTTTACTAACCCGTGGTACAAGACCACGTCGAACCACATCACCTGGCTCGGTCGCTACGATCCTGCCGATGGTACGCTGGACAAGGGCCAATTCATCCTCGCTCGCCTGGACGCCGACAGCGTGCGAGGCAACACCATTCGGCCGCGGGCGATCACCGCCGACGAAGAGGGTCGCGTCTATCTGGCCGGCGTGACAACCGCCAGCATCCACAATCGCGACGCGCGCTCAATCTCAGGCATCCCAGTGGGGCCATATGCCGGGACGGAGGCCTTTGTCCTCGTGCTCCAACCGGACTTCCGGCGACGCCTCTTGTGGACGACGTTCACTGCCCCCCCACCTTCCGGCGCCGACCTGACACACGATTCCGTGGCCACCGGCGTCGGCGTGCGCAACGGGATTGCCGCCCTCGCGGCCACCTTGTCCCGGGGGGCGCTGCTGACGGTGAATGCTATCCCCGGAGCGGGGGCCGCGCCGGGTGCGAATGCGCCGCCGGGTGCGGTCAGCGCCACGGCCACGTCCCTGCCGCGCCCGAGCAGTGGGGCGACGGCGACTCTCCCTGGCGGGGGCGCGCCGGCGGGTGCGGTTCCTACCGCCACCTCTGGAGCGGCCCTGCCCATGCCCCTGGGGCCTGCCACTTCCGGGGCCTCGCGAGGGTACGTCGCCGTGTGGCCGCGCAGCGCCGAGGTCGACGACCAGTCCATTCAGGGGCTGGAGTGACCTGCCACCCGTGAGCGCTCCCGTCGGCGAGGACTCTCCTTCCCCGCTCCAGGCGCCGTGGCCGCCCTACCGGACAGCTCGAGCGTCAGGCTGCCGTCTCGCACGCCACTCCCTGGTCAGCGCCCTTGCGTGCGCCAGGAATGTGGCCCCCTAGGCAGGCCGGGACCTGCCACCGCCCTGATGCTCCATCTCCGGGCCCGGCGGCGGCCGGCCCGATGACGCCAGGGAATGGGGGATGTACTATAGGCCCCCATGAAGATCACCGATGTGACGACGACGGAGTTCTCCCTCGGCCAGGTAGAGCGGCCGTTCTGGAACTCCATCATCCGCACAACGAGCAAGGGCTTTTCTCGGGTGGAGGTACATACCGACGAAGGGATCACCGGGATGTCCTTCGGCGGGCATCGTAGCCACCTCCTGGGGCGCTTCAGGGAGCTGCTGATCGGCCAGGACCCACTCTGCGCGGAGGGCTGCTGGGAGCGGTTGTACTCCCATAACCGGAAGCCGGTGGCCAAGGGGGAGTACATCTCCGCCATGGGGGTGATGGACATCGCCCTGTGGGACCTGCGTGGAAAGGCCCTGGGGCAGCCATGTTGGAAGCTCCTCGGGGGTCACCGGCAGCGGGTGCCGGTGTACGCCGCCGGAGGCTACTACGAGGAGGGGAAAGGCATCTCCGAGTTGGTGGCCGAGATGGAGGGCTTCCTGCGCCACGGCTACCGAGCGGTGAAGATGAAGGTAGGCTGGCCGGGAGCGGGGTTGAAGAAAGACGCCGAGCGCGTACGGGCGGTGCGCCAGGCTATCGGACCGGACGTGGACCTGCTGGTGGACGTCAACAACGCCTGGGACGCCACAACGGCGATCCGCTTCGGCCGGATGATCGAGCCTTACGAGCCGTACTGGCTCGAAGAGCCGACCCCGGCGGACGACTATCGTGGTCAGGCGGCCATCTGCGCCGCCCTGGACATCCCCGTGGCCAGCGGGGAGAACGAGTTCACTCGCTGGGGCTTCCGTGACCTGCTCGACGCCAAGGCGGTAGACATCGTCCAGGCCGACCCTCGTACGTGTGGCGGGTTTACCGAGTGGCTCAAGATCGCCGCTCTGGCGTCGGCCTATCATCTCCCGATGGCCCCGCACGGGGGACCACACGTGGGGGCGCATTGTGTCGGGGCAGTGGCCAACGGCCTGATCGTTGAAAGTTACGTCCACTCAATCCAGGGGCACCTCAACGAGTTCGTCGCCCCACCAGACATCCGTGACGGCTACGTCACCCTGCCGGATGCCCCGGGGCTGGGGCTGCAGTGGGAAGAGGCTGCCATCAAGCGTCGCCTGGGCTAGGCCCGCCGCCGGGCACACCGCTAGAGCGGACTAGCCTCACCCCGGCCGAGCGCCCTTTGCCACGCCGTCTCCCGCGCCCGGGAACTGACGTGCGCGTGGGGACGCGTTCGGCGAGAGCCCCTGCCACGGATCAGCCGCGCCACCTGGAGGCCGTCCGGGGACGGCCTCCAGGTGACGCTAGCGCTTCTTCCAGGTGATCGCCTGGCGGCAGTTGCCGAACTTGACCTGGGCGTTGGCGACGCGGTTGGCCTCCAGCATGGCCTCCCGGGCCGTCTTCTCGCGGTTCATGGCCGCCTTGAGCTGCTCGTCCTGCAGGCGCACGGCTTCCAGACCGTTCCAATGGTAGAAGGACGTGCGGAAGAGTCCTGTCTTCAGCGGCTCGAGAAATGACTGCATGTGCTTCGGCGGCGCCTTGAGAAAGGTGCCCGGATCCTCGGCCGCCTTGCGCAGGGCGGGGATCAGCAGCTTGTTCTGGGCCATGACCTGCTGCATCACGTCGCCCCCGATAAACTTGGCCACGGCATAGGCCTGGTCAGGGTGCTTCGTCTTGGCGTACACCTGCGTCGTGTCGGCGTCGGAGTGGCCGATAAACGGCGTTGCCTTGGTGCCGGTAGGATAGGGCACCACATCCCACTCGAACTTGTCCCCGATCTGCTGCTGGTAGAGCGTCAGCCGGCCGGTAGATTCCTGACGAAAGCCGATGGTGCCGGCGATGAAGGGCTCATTCGAGGGTGACTGCTGGGCCAGCGGTGCCCATTCATTGGGACCGACCATGACTTTCTGCTCATTGACCAGCTTCACCAGGAACTCGTAGGCCTCGATGCTCTTGGGGTCGTCCAAGGTGTAGCGCATCTTCTCCACGTCGTAGGTCTCTCCGCCGTTGGAGGTCATCCACATCTGGTAGTTGCGGTCGATGTTGCTAATGCCGTTGCCGTCCACGGCCAGGCCGTAGCTACCCTGTGGGTACTCCCCCCCGGCCGGCTTGGTCACCGTCTTGGCCACGTCCAGGAACTCAGTCCACGTCCACTGCCCGTTGTACTTGTCCCATGGATCCGGCGCGCCGTACTTTTGGAGCAGCGACTTGTTATAGGCCAGGAGCATCCCGGTGATGTAGAAGGGGATGGCGTAGGTCTTGCCGCACCACTGCTCCACCCCGATCAGGTAATAGTCCTTGGCCAGGTCGATCTTGTCCGTCTTGAGGCGCGGCGTCAGGTCGAGCAGGGCGCCCGAGTCGACGTACTTGGCGGTGCTCCACACGTCATGAATAAAGGTGTCCGGCGCGCTGTCGGCGGCGATCTGCGTGTTGAGCTTGTCACGGTGATCGCCGGCGAAGACCACGTTGAGCTTGACGTTAGGGTTGCGCTCGCGAAAGACGCGAAACGCCGGCTCCATGATCTCTAGGCGTTGCTGCGGGAAAAACGTCTGATACGTGATGTCCGCCGGCGCGCCGCTTGGGCCGGGCTTGAGGTCGCCGGCCTGACCGCTGGGACCGGACTGCCCGCAGGCCGCCAAAGACAGCGCTGCGCCGGTCACCCCCTGAAGGAGCAGGGCGCGACGCTTGGTTGCCCCCTGGGCTATCCGCCCCTGTGATTCCGAGTCTCTAGGCACTGTGCTCTGGCCTCCATTTCTGGTTCCCTCGCTCCGACCGTCCTCATGGTCGCACCCGCAGCATATCCCGCGGCGGCGCCGCGCGTCCGGCGCCTCGGCTCAGCTCCTGATCGCTCCATGATTCACTGCATACCGGCCAGGGAGCCCCGACGCCCGCTAGGGTGCAGCGAGCAACCTAGCCGGCGGCACTCCCGGGATCGGTGCATCCCCGGCGTTGTGGAGCCCGAGTCGGGTGTGCAGCGAGCAACGTGGCCGGCGGCGCTACCGGAAGGCCCCGGTAGTACTGGTAGTACTGGTGTGCGGAGACCTCTGGGCAGGGCAGCCGATGGATGGGGCCGGCTCAGTGACAGCCTCGGAGGACAGCCTCGGAGCGGTACAACGGGGACGCTCCCGGCCGGCTGCCAAGAAGCATCGATGGAACCGCATGGGCCCCCAGGCACCAATTGGTGCCTGGGGGCCCATGCGCGGCGAGCCCCGGAGCGATGGACCGGGGCTGTTGGCTAGCCGACGCGAGTGCTGGGTGTCCCGCTGTAAGCCTGCGGGGTGGAGTCACCTTCTTGGCTACGCGCGGCATCGGCCACTCTAGAAGCCTTTTCGGCCACTTCACCGCGCTTGCTGTACCAATCCTCCAGGATGCGGGAAGCGACCTCTCGCCCCCCCAACCCGAAGGCCAGGGCAAAGGCCACGGCGAAGGTGCCGAGCAGCGCCGTCCATAGGGTGTTGATGATGGTAGGGGCGATCTGCAGCTGGTCGAGGGCGATCAACGAGGCGAACGTCAGTACGGCCGCTCGGGCGATGGTGCCCAGGATGTTGGGGTCACCGATGCGGGCTGTGCCGCTGGCGCCCCGCACGAGGTTGGCCACGAAGTTGGCAATCAAGGCCCCCAGCAGGAGGACGATCATGGCCACCACGACGTTGGGGATAAAGGCGACGATCTGATTGATTACCACGTTGACCTGCGTCAACCCAAAGGCGTTAAACGCCGCCCCGATAAAGATCAGCAGGAGGAACCAATAGGCCAGTCGGCCGACGACAGCTGCCGGGTCCATCCGCACCCCTGCCTTGATCAGGAACTGGTCGATCTCCGCCCGATCCGCCACTTGATTGAACCGCACCGCCCGCAGGCCGCGGCTCACCAGCCCTTCCACCGCCTTGGCGATGATCCAGCCCACCAGTAGGATCACCAGCGCACCCAGCAGGCGGGGGATAAACCCCAACAGCTGGCTCACTGCCCCGGCCAGGGCAAGAAATATGGCGTCTCCCCAGTTGGTGACCGTTGCGAGCGTTCCGTCCATTTCGTACCTCTCCTACATAGCTGACAATTGCAACACCGCCGGCGTCACATCCGCCTCTTAACGGCCTCTATGCGCTCCCGCCGCGGGCTGCGGCTGAGGCGCGCTGCCCTAACATCACCGTGCAAAAGCACCGTGCGCCGGGCCCCGGTCTGCCGTGGCGCACCGCCATTGCCATCTTAACGACGCGGCCGCGGCCGGTGACGCGGCCGCCGCGTCTACACACCCGGGAAGGCCAGTGCCCGGCGCCCTAGCCGGGGGAGATCTCCAGGGCGGCCAGCAGGGCTGTTGAGTAGCCGGCCTCGTCGACATACCCAGGCTCGACGACGCCCGGCACGTTCCGCTCATCGTGGATGTCGAAGCCGTCGGCGCCGGCGTGCGCGGCGAAGCGGATGTAGTCGTCTGAGAGATCGCGCTGGCGTAAGAGCACCTTCACGGCCGGCGGTCTCCGTCAGAACCTGGAGGGCGAGCGGCCGTGGCCGGCACGTCCTGGGTCACGGGCACGACCGAGCGCCGGAAGATGCCCGCCGGCTCCGCCGTGCGCCACTGTCGCGCCAGGGCACCGACGATGGTGCCGGCGAGCGCCTGGCCCAGTATGAGCGCGACGAACACGGCGGCGAGAGCGACGCCGGCCCCGCTCAGTGCCACCTGCAGCCGTTGCGCCTCCCCAGCGGCGAAGTAGCCGATGGCGCAGAATAAGACGCTCCACAACCCGGCGGCGACGGACTGCCCGAGCAGGAAGGCGCCGAACGACCAGCGACTGGCCCCGCTGGCGACGGCGATCGAGGAGCGCCCCGGGCCGGCCAGGTTCGCCAGCAGGATGGCCCACCACCCCCAGCGACGCATGAACCGCTGCGACGTGCGCAGCAGGCGCCGCCAGCGTCGGGCCAGGCGCCAGGGGGCCCTTTCCGGGACGAGGCGGCGCCCGGCAACGCGCCCCAGCCAGTAGTCCAGCGTCGCCCCCAGGGTCATGCCCAGCCAGGCCGTGACCGCTACCGAAGCCAGACCGGCCGGTCCCTGGTCACGTACGGCGTACCCGGCCAAGACTACGGCCGTGCCACCGGGCAACAGGGCCCCCACGCCTATCAGGCTCTCCACGAGAGCGGCCAGAAAGGCGAAGAGCGGGGCATTGCGTCCGCACAGGGCCAGCGCCTGCTCCAAGACGTGAGAAACGGCGGTCACCGCCTCCGGAGCCGCTGCAACCATGGGACGCACCCTTTCTCGGCCTACGAGGTTAGCTGCCGGGTTCGGGCGAAGAGTGACGCCCTACGGGTCGTGGATGCAGGGCCCGGCGCGAACCGTACCAGGTGCGGCTCCACTTCCAGATTCACCCCAGGTGGTTGGGTCCCCCGCTGCCCCGCCGTTGGGGGCATTCAGCCAGACAATCGTTATGACGGCAAGTGTACGAGAGGTACCATGCCACCGCAACTCGTGCGTCGGCTCTCGGGTGTGGGAGGTGGCAGAGGAGGCGCCGGCCACCGCCAGGGGCGAACAGGATCAGAGGGGCCGCAATGCTACCATACTGTGTACATCGTCTCCCCATGACCTGAGGGCGTTGGCGCGGCACAGGGCACTCGCACTACAAGAGGACGAGACCATCGTGGTACGCGAGGAGATCAGCAGGCTGTTGCAGGGGGCGGCCGCGGCCGCCCAGCAAAGCGGCCTGTTGCCTCAGGTGACTCTTCCGGAGATCACGGTAGAGCCGCCGCAGCGCCCCGAGCACGGGGATTACGCCACCAACCTGGCCCTGCGCCTGGCGCGGAGCGCGCGCATGGCCCCGTCGCAGATCGCTCGGATCCTGATCCAGTCGCTGCCGGCCAACGATGTCATCGCTCGCGCCGAAGTGGCCGGCGCCGGCTTCATCAACATCGTCCTGCGTCCGGAGTGGGTGTCGGCGCAGCTGGAGGGGATCCTCGCCCACGGTCAGCGCTTTGTGCACAACGACCAGGGGCAGGGCCGGCGCGTCCAGGTGGAGTTCGTCTCGGCCAATCCTACGGAACGGTGCCACGCCGGGAGCGGCCGGGCGGCCGCCCTGGGGGACTCGCTGGCGAATCTCCTGGCCCTTTCCGGCTGGCAGGTGCAGCGAGAGTACCTGGTCAACGACGCTGGCGGGCGCTTGCAGGCCCTGGGGGAGACGATCCTGGCTCGCTATCTCCAGGCCCTCGGCCATCCGGCCGAGGTGCCACAGGACGGCTACCACGGGGAGTTCTTGCGCCAGCTAGGGCAGGAGCTCGCGGCCGAGCTCGGCGACCAGATCATGGAGTTGGGCCACGACGCAGCCGTCACCCACCTGGCGCGGCTGGCGGTGGAGCGGATCGTGGCCCTCCACAAGGCGGACATGGACGCCCTGGGCGTCCACTTCGACACGTGGTTCAGAGAGCAGGCACTGCACGACCATGGGGAGGTGGCGGCCACCGTCGAGCTGCTCCGTGAGCGGGGCTACGTCTCCGAGCGCGAGGGGGCGGTGTGGTTCTCCAGCACCGCCCTTGGTGACGACAAGGACAACGTCCTGATTCGCAGCAACGGCGTCCCGGGATATCTCGCCGCCGACATCGCCTACCACCGGGACAAGTTCGTCCGGCGGGGCTTCGAGCGCGTGATCGACGTGTGGGGTGCCGACCATCAAGGGCACGTCAGCCGCATGAAGGCCGGCGTGCAGGCCATCGGCGTTGACCCTGACCGCCTGACGATCATCATTCACCAGCTCGTCACGCTGCGCCGCGGGGGGGAGGTGGTCAAGCTCAGCAAGCGCACGGGGAACATCGTCGCGCTGGCGGACGTGATCGAAGAGGTGGGGCGGGACGCCTGCCGCTTCTTCTTTCTGGCTCGCTCCCCGGAAAGCCAGATGGAGTTCGACCTTGACCTGGCGAAGGAGGAATCGGAAGAGAACCCCGTCTTCTACGTCCAGTACTCCCATGCCCGCACGGCCAGCGTGCTGGAAAAGGCCGAGCAGCGGGGGATTAGCCCCCAGGCATGGGGTCTCGGCGCCCCAGACGTGGCCGTGCTGCAGCACCCGGCTGAGCTGGCCCTGGCGCGCTTCCTGCTGCGCTACCCGGAGGTGATCTACGACGCCGCCGCCCAGCTGGAGCCTCACCGGCTAACGTTCTTCGCCCAGGAGCTGGCCCGTATCTTCAATGCCTTTTACCGCGATTGCCGCGTCCTGCCTTCGGAACGCAGCCCTCACGACCCGCCATTGCCGGTCAGCGCCGCCCGCCTGCGCCTGGTGGCCGCGGCACAACAGGTCCTGGCTCACGTCCTTGGCGTCATCGGGGTCACGGCTCCCAGGCACATGGCGCGCGTGGAGGAAGAAGTCCTGGCCTGAGCTGGCCTGAGTCGGGCCCTTGCCGGGGCCTTGGCGAGCGTCTAACCTGAAAATGGCCTGCGCTACGCTGACACCGACCTCTGGTGGGCCATCTTCATCCCCCGACGGTGCTCCGCAGGAGCATGGGCAACTGTTGCGCATCTACCCATGGCCGGCCGCGGCACGGTCGAGGACGAGAGTGACGTCCCGGTGGAGCTGGAGCGCTGACGCGGGGTGGCGCGTGGTCACCTTCCCGCCGAACGCCCTTTCCAGGGCCAGCCGCTTCTCGGTGCCATTGGCGAGCAGCAGGATGCCGCGCGCCCGCAGGATTGTCCCCATACCCATGGTATACGCCCGCCGTAGCTCGCCCCGTCGGGCTGGATCGGTAGCTGCGCTCCGGGCCAGCTGCGGGAAATTGCGCCGCCAGGTCTCCTCGCTGAGCTCGGCGACGTGTGTGGCTGCGATCAGGGTGTCACCCGGCTCGTTAAAGCCCAGATGGCCGTTGACCCCCACGCCCAGCACGGCCAGGTCGATCCCTCCGGCGGCCTCGACCGCCCCCTCGTAGCGCTTTGCCTCCTCCGCCGGGTCAGGGGCCAGGCCGTCCGGCAAATGGCACCGCTCGGGGGCCAGATTGACCCCGCCGAAGAGGTGCCGGCGCATATAGGCGGCGTAGCTCTGGGGATGCTCGGGGCCCACACCGCAGTACTCATCGAGATTAAAGGTGGTCACCCCGGACCAGTCGGTGCCGGTACGGTGGTGCAGGGCCACCAGCTCGGCGTACGTCGCTACCGGCGTGGCGCCAGTAGGGAGCGCCAGGACGAGGCGCGGGGACTCCCTGATGGTGGCATCGATCAACCCGGCCGCTTGACGGCTCATGGCATCGTAGTCCGCGGCTACGATGCGTCGCGGGCCCTTCATTGGTCGCCCGGCCCCGGCTCCGCGGGGGGGCCGTCCCGCCGGCCCGGGGCCGGGCTCTGGGCTGTGCCCCGGGAGCGAAGCGGGGGCGCGAACAGGCGGGCCATCAGCGGGCCGTAGTTCTCGCCGGGGACGATCTTGCCCATTACCACCGGGCCGCGGGCGCCGGTGCAGCTGGGGACGGTGTTGGCCTGCCCGCGGACGGCGGCCCCCGCCAGGATGGCGAAGCTCAAAGCCTCTTTCGCCTGGCTGGGGATGCCGTAGGCCTCATGTGTCGTCAGCCTCACACCAGGCAGACGCCGGGCCAGCGCCATCATCAACGTGGGGTTGCGCGTTCCCCCGCCGCCGGCCACTACCTCGGCCCCGGACGTGTCTGCCAATCCGGCGTCGCAGAGGGCGCGGGCGACGGTCTCAGCCGTCAGGGCCGTCGCCGTGGCCAGCAGGTCGGCGCCGGCGATCCCCAGCGACTGGGCCCGTTCCCACAGGCGGGCGGCGTAGGACGCGCCGAAACGCTCCCGTCCCGTGGTCTTGGGCGCTGGCGCGGCGAAGTAGGGATCGGCGAGCAGCTCCAGCAGCAGGGAGTTTTGCACTTCCCCTGCCGCGGCCAGGCGCCCGCCGCCATCGAACGTCTGCGCCCCACCGCTCACGCGCTGGGCCAACGCGTCTAGCACCATGTTTCCAGGGCCGGTGTCGAAGGCGATCGGCACCCGGCCGCTTTCCATTGGGGGCAGTACGGTGGCGTTGGCGATGCCGCCGAGGTTCAGCACGGCCCGCGGCGCCCGAAGTCGGCGGAAGAGCAGGGCGTCGACGTAGCTCACCAGCGGGGCACCCTGGCCACCGGCGGCCATGTCCCGCACACGGAAGTCCGCCACCGTGGTGATGCCGGTGCGCTCGGCGATTACGGCCGGCTCCCCAATCTGGAGAGTCGATCCACCCGAGGCATCGCCCTCCTCCACGCTGCCCGCCTCCCCGCAGGGCACCGGCGGTGGGAGGTGCAGGATGGTTTGCCCATGCGAGCCGATGAGATCGACGTGCGCCGGTGCCGCTCCCGCGGCCCGCAGGGTCGCCAGGGCGGCCGCGGCGAACCACTCCCCAAGGAGAACGTTCATCCGGCACACGTCCTCGACCGTGGCTCGCCTGGTATCGAAGAGGTCGAACACGGCAGCCCGCTGCTGAGTGGTAAATGGCTGCTGATGGTGGAACGCACCTTGCACTTCAGAAAGCCGTGGCCCCTCGGACACAGGGACGAGCACACCGTCAATCCCGTCGGCAGACGTACCGGACATCAGCCCCAGGACGAGCAGTGGACGCCCTTGCATTTCACCGGATTATGCCGCCGGAACTGCCAGGTGGTCAGTTGCCGCGGAGCGCGCCTCGACCCCTGCGGGCCGGCAATACGCCAGGGGACACTAGAACATGCAACCTAAAGATAGAACAGCCGTTCATGTAGAACAGATGGACGAGTTGCAGGTAGCGCGCCACCGCCCGGCGTCCGGGCGATAGGGCTCAGGAGTTGGTACGGCGATGGCAGAGACGATGATCGTGACGGGGCGGCAGGAAAGGGTGAAAGAGGGGTGGACTGCGCCGGTCGGCGTTGCCCCGGGTAGCGTCCCGGCGCCGTCCATGGCGGATACGCCGGCAGTCGGTGGGGCCGGCGTCGCGGTGCACGCCGGGGCGTGGGTGGCCGGCCTGTGCGCTGCGGTCGTCCTCTGGTCAGTGAGCTACTTGATCCGCCAGCCCGGGTTAGGGGGCGCGGACCTCCAGCCCTTCTCTCTGCTGGGTGATTTTGCCTTGGAGGGGGCAATTCTGGCCCTGGCGTGGTTGAGCCTGGTGGTGGCCGGCTGCGTCGCCCTGCTCCAGGGGACGATCGTCATCTCCAGCCCCGGCCGGTAAAGCCTGCCGTGACCTGCCCGTCAAGGGATTACCTGGAGATGGGCAATGGGGACGCGAATCACGGTCCCGTGCGCCAGGCGAACGTCGGCTACCTCAGTCATGATCTCGGACGCCAGGCGGTAAGGGCTGTCCGGGGTGCCAACGAGCTCCCCGCTGAGGCCTTGGGAGCGTCCCGCCAGGACGCGCACTCGCGTTCCCGCCGTCAGCTCCATGGTGCGCTGTGCGCCCGTACCGGCGGCGTTGCCGACCGGTACGGGCAACCCGTCCGCAAGGGAGATCAGGAGCTCGGGGGCTATGCCAGGCTCCACGCCTACCAGGGAGGCGAGCCGTCCGGCGTGGGGGCGGAGGGCTTCCCGCAGCTCCGAGGGCGCGTCGTTCGGGCCGCTGGCGAGCAGCACGACCGTCAATGGGGGCGCCGGGTGGGATGCCCAGCGCTCGCCCCGCTCCAGGCGCGCCGCCGTCCAAAGGAGATCGTCCCAGCCCAGGCGCTGGATGGTGGCATCCGCGATGCCGGGAGCCAGTATTCCCACTGCCCCCGCTTCGGCCATGGCCACCACAGTTCCTTCGTCCAGCACAAAGGCGCAGCAGACGATGGCCCCGCCCGGCTCGGATGGGAGCTCCGTGGGTGACTCCGCAAGATAGAGCTTCCCGGCCGCCGCCCGGCCGGCCCCGGCCACCCCGGCTACCGATAGGGCCGGACCTTCCACCATGACGCCGGCCGCGCCGGCGGCGACAACTTCCCCGCTGAGGTGGGCGATGACGGCGCTCTCTACCGCTTGGGGCTGGATGAAGAGGGTGCCGTGGGCCGGCGAGACGTAGCTGAGCCGGCCGCTGGCGGGCGAGCGGAGAACGCGGCGCTGCAGGCCGGCGAGTGCCCGGCGCTCGGCCAAGACATCACCTTCGGCCAACATGTCCCCAACGGCACACAGCAGGCTGGACTCAACTCGCTCAGGGGAGAGGCCCAGGATGGCAGCGGCGTCCAGGGCGGTGGCCCGGCCGGGGCGTCGCAGACGGGCAACCGCCTGGCCGGCGCTCACTTGATCACCCTGCCGCACGAGCACCTCGGCCTCGTCGGTGCCCCAGGCGCGCCGGCGGCGTACAAGCCCCTCAGTCAGCAGCGGGCGTCCAACGAACGGCGCCTGCGGGGCCATCGCCTGACCGGCAGACGGCTGGTCTGTACGATCGAGGTCGAGGAGATCGACGATGCTGCCGGGGGTCATGGGGGCCCTCCAGACGGGCCGATGGTTTGGGCTGCGACCTCACCCGGCCGGTGGGACGGGTGGTGCACGAACGAGAACTGGGGATACGCGCCGGTGGATTGCAGCCACTGGAGCAGCTTGGCCTGGCGTTTCTCACGCGAGCCCGGGAGGGCCAGCGGGCGACCGCGAGCGTCCACGATGATCCCGACCGCCCCCCCCTCTACCTCTGCCCGCGGCGTAGCCGCCGATCCCTGACCCAGCCCGATGTCGAAGTCACGGGCCGGCCACAGCTTGAGTGACGCCCGCTCTCCGATAGGCAAGGGGACGACTTCGATCGCCCCTACGGCAACGTCCACCGTGACCGGAGAGCGCGTGGCATAGACCACTTCCACCTTGATCGCCGGCTCACCCTCCTTGCCGGCCCCCACGGGGGCGATGCACAGCCCCAGGTTCAGTAGGCCATCACGCTCCAGGGCCGCCCCCAGCGCCGCCGGGCCATCCTGAGTCCCGATGCTCCCCAGGAGGGAGAGGGCCGTGGCGCGATCGAGCGCCAGCTGGGTCAGGGCGTCCGGCTGGACGGCGTCCAGGAGTATGAGAGCGGCTTGCGTCAAACGGGGCACGCCGGCCAGCACCCCGCCGCTCCCGATCACGAGGTCGATAGGGGGGAGGGCGGTTGCGCTACCGGTGACGCCCCCGTCCCCGCCAAGGCGGCGGGCCAGGTCTTCCAGGAGAAGGCGCAGGGCCTCGCGGGCGTAGGCGTGCTCGAGGAGCAGATCGTCAACTGTCTCGGGGACGGCGGCGGGGATGGCCGCGCCCTGGCGGGCGTCAAGCCGCAGGGCCTCGCCGGCCACGTCTATCGGCAGCCAGGCGGAGAGGGCCTCCGTGCCGGTCTCGCGCAGGATGGTTTGTCGGCCGAGACGCAAACCGAGGTCGTCCCGCGTGGCGACCACTACCCGCCGCCGCCCGCTCTGTCCCAGGCATGCGACGGCCATGGCGTGCGCCGCCCCCAGGTCAAGCGTCAGCACGTCGACGTCATAGCGGTCGGCGATCAGGCGGGTGGCGGCGCATACCCCCTCCAGCGACGAGCCGGCGCCGCCCCCACTCCAGGCTCCCAGGCCGCCGGATGCGGAGTCCAGCCCGGCGAGGCGTTCCTCGACAAAGCGACCGGCGAGGTCCTGCACGGCCGCCCTGGGATCGTCGCCGGCCACATGCGCGCGATCGCCTTCCAGGATCGGCGATACCTGGGCGATGAATTCGGCGTCACCGATGAGCAGGACCAAGGGCCCCTGCCGGCCGAATCCGCGGGAGATCGCCTCCACGGCGGCACCGGCCAGGGCCCGCTCCGCCGGGCGCCCCCCCCCGGCGACGATCACGGCGTCAGGGGCCTGGACCTCGATCTGCCCCAGGAGGTGCTCCGGGTCACGGCCGGCCCCTTCCAGGAGCACCGGCTCCAGGAGGCGGACGGGGAGGCCCTCCAAGGAGCTCCGCAGGGCCCGGGCATCGGCCCCGCCAGGGGCGACCATGGCCAGGCGCGGCACCATGCCGGCGCTGGTCAGCAACAGGCGCTGCTCCGGCACCGGGTGTCGCTCCCGCCCGGCGCGGCGCAGGGCCTGCGTCAGGGCCTGCGCCAAGGCCTCCCCGGCCGCCGGCGTGCCGTCGCCCCCCAGGGTTGGGGCGCGGCCGAGGGCCACCAGGCGACGCTCCCCCGCGACATCCTCCAGGAGGTACACCTTCGTGTACACCGTTCCAACGTCGGCGGCCAGCAAGGCATTTCCGGTCGGATGAATCGGGGCGGCCGGCCCACTCTCGACCTCGCCCAGGGAGGGCAGATGGGGGTCAGGGGGGGCCTCGACTCCTCTCGTAGGCGCGCGCGAGATCCCTGCCCCATCCACCTCGCTCCCCACGTCAGCGACGGTCTCCGGCGCGCCGGCCAGACTCTGTGCCTCAGGTCCACCCATACGCCGGGCAGGATATCACGCTCAGGGAACTCAGATCAGCCCGCCCCGACCCGAACCGGTTCGCCGTTCCCCCGAAAGGGGCCGGTGCGCCCGAATTGGGCCCAGCTCCCCGTTTCCCGAGGGCGCTGGTGCGGCACAGATCATGCCGGGATGTACCACCCGCCAAGGGCGCAGGCGGGGGCTCAAAACCCCTACAATAGCCGGGAGAGGGAAGACAATACTGGGCATGGAACGCGACCCTCTGGTGCGCGGCCTGCTGCTCCTCCTGGCGGCCATCAGCCTCATTTGGCTCTTTGGCTGGCTGTGGCAGGCGGTCACCCGGTTCTCAGACGTCCTGCTGCTGTTTTTTCTGGCCTGGCTGCTGGCCTTCGTGCTCGATCCGATGGCCCGCCAGCTTCAAGGCCTGAGCCTGCCACGCGTGGTGGCGGTGGGGACGGTCTACGGCGGCCTACTGGTGGTCGTCGCTGTAGTCAGTATTTCCGTTGTCCCCACGGCGGCGAATCAGCTCGTCCAGCTGGGGAACGGCCTTCCCGGACTGGCCAACGAGCTCCAGCTCCGGGCCGGGGAACTGCAGGACAACCTGGCGCGGCTGGGGGTCACCGAGGCACAGCTGGCGGACTTCTACCATGACCTGCTGGTTCGAGCCCAGATGCTGGGGGCGCGCTTGCTCACCAACGGCCTCAGCCTGGCCACGGCCATCCTCGGCACGCTACTCAACGTCACCATCGTCATCATCTTGTCCTTCTACATCATGCTCGACGGGGAGCGCATCTCTCGACTGGCCATCGCTGCCCTCCCCCTGCGGTACCGCGTGGAAGCGGCGACGGCCCTGGAGCAGATCGACCGCACGTTCGGCGGGTTCATCCGCGGACAGCTGGTGCAGATGGCGATCTACGGGCTGGGCACGGCCGCCGTGATGGTCGCCGCCCATCTGCCCTACTACGTCGTCTTCAGCATCTTTGCCGGGGTGGCCATGATCATCCCCGTGATCGGCCCGTGGCTAGCCATGGGGCCGGTCCTGATCCTGGCCCTGACCGTCGCCCCATCCACAGTGTGGTGGATCTTCCTGCTCCTGTTGGTGCTGCAATTCGTGGTCGTGAACCTGCTCATGCCCCGGATCATGGGGCAGAGCTTGGGACTGCACCCGTTGCTGGTCTTCGCTGCCGTACTGATTGGCAGCCGCATTGGCGGGACCTGGGGGGCCATCTTCGGCGTCCCGGCAGCGGCGATGCTCTACCTGCTGGTGCGGGCGTTTTACCAGCGGGTGCTGCTCCACATGCCCTTGTACCGTAAAGGGGCGCCCCTCTCCCCCGAGGCCCTCATCCCGTCGCCACCACCTGCGACCGAGCAGGACACCGGCCGCGGTGTGGACGTGCGGCCCCCGGCAGCAGCGCCAGCCGTGGCCGTCCAGCCCCTGCGTGCGGAGACGGGTCCTCCCTCCCCGGGGATGAGACGGAGACAGAGCGCCTGATGAAGATCCTGTTACGTCTCCTGGGCTATGCCTATCGCTACCGCCTGTTCACCGTCCTGGCCTATCTGTGCCTGTTGGGGACGATTGGCTTTGGGCTGGTACAGCCGCTGATCATCCAACAGGTCATTGACCGTGGTATTGGGCAGCGTGACTCGCAGTTCTTGCTCCTGGCCGCCGTGCTCCTGGTGGTGGTGAACGTCGGGAGCAGCATCCTCAGCTTCGGTATGTCCTACCTCAACGAGTTTGTTTCTCAGCGCGTGGCGTATGACTTGAGGAACGCCCTCTACGATCATCTGCAACGTCTCTCGTCTGCCTATCACAATCGCTCCAAGACGGGGGAGCTGATGAGCCGGGTGACGTCGGACGTAGATAGCGCCCGCGTATTCACCGGCCAGGGTGTGCTGCAGATCGTGAACACGATGGTGCTGTACGTCGCCATTCTCGTCCTGATGTTCACCTTGCACTGGCGACTGGCCCTCCTCTCGCTGATCACGATGCCGTTCCTGGCCTTTACGGCCGTGCAGTATGGGACGCGCGTGCGGCCCCTGTTTAGCCGCATGCAGCGCCAGTGGGCCCAGCTCACGGCCGTGCTGCAGGAGAACATCACCGGGGTACGCGTGGTCAAGGCCTTTGCCCGGGAGGGGTTCGAGGTAGAGAAGTTCAAGCAGGAGAATCAAGTCTACCTCGAGCGCAACATCGCCGCCACGCGCCTGCAGGCCCTGGTCTATCCCCTGATGCTGTTCATCTCCAGCCTGGGGACGATCGGGATCATCTGGTACGGCGGGCAGGAGGTGATCGGGGGCGGACTCACCGTGGGCACCCTCCTGGCCTTTAACAGCTACCTGGGGAGGCTCTCCCAGCCGACGCGCATGCTCGGTTTCATTATCGGTTGGATCTCTCGAGCGACGGCCTCAGGGGAGCGGCTGTTCGAGATCCTGGACGCCCAGTCTCCGGTGCGGGAGCGCCCCGACGCCGTGCCCTTGCCCCCGGTCGAGGGACGTGTCGTCTTCGACCACGTCAGTTTCTCCTACAACGCCACAACCAATGCCACGTTGTCGGCCGCCGACGGCCCCGGGCAGCCGGTGATACAGCCGGTCGCCGAGCGCCTCACCGCAAGGGGATTCGCCGCCCCCCGGCCCCAGGATGGCGCCGGCCGCAGTTTGGAGGACCCGGCAGGCGGGAGAATGGGGGGGCGCGTCCTGCACGATGTCTCGTTCGTGGCCGAGCCCGACGAAGTTGTGGCTTTGATCGGCCATACCGGGGCAGGCAAGACCAGCATCGTCTCGCTCATCCCGCGCTTCTACGACGTTGAGGAGGGGGCGGTGCGCGTCGACGGCCATGATGTGCGCGACGTCCAGCTCCAGAGCCTGCGCCGCCAGGTGGGCATGGTGATGCAGGAGTCGCTCCTGTTCTCGGCCACGGTGGCGGAGAACATCGCCTATGGCGCCCCGGACGCGTCCATTGAGCGCATCGAGCGCGCCGCCCGGGCGGCCCAGGCCTACGAGTTCATCAGGGATCTGCCGGAAGGCTTCGAGACGAAGGTGGGCGAGCGCGGGGTGACCCTGTCTGGCGGGCAGCGCCAGCGCCTGGCCATCGCCCGCGCCCTGCTCATCGATCCCCGCATCCTGATCCTGGACGACGCCACGGCCAGCGTGGACATGCGCACCGAGTTCCAGATTCAGCAGGCGCTGCAGGGGCTGATGAAGGGCCGCACGACGTTTGTCATCGCCCAGCGTCTGAGCACCATCAAGCAGGCCGACCAGATCCTCGTCCTCGATCATGGGCGAGTCGTACAGCGCGGACGGCACGATTCCCTGATGGCCGTTGCCGGCCCCTACCGTGACATCTACGACCTGCAGCTCCGCGACCAGGAGGAGGTGATGCGGGACATGTCCGGCGCCAGGCAGGTAAACGGCGGCGGGCAGTCGGTCCCGGCCGCTACCTTATCCGCGGGCGCTCCGGTCGTCTCGTCTCTCCAGGGCCGGCAAGCACAGGTGGGCGATACACCAAGATGAGCGAGCAACGTGCGCGACCGGCAACCCAGCCGGGGCCCGAGTCAGCGCCCCAGAAGAAGATTGAAAGGCCCGACGAAGAGGAAGAGGTCTTCGGCAAAGCCTACGACCCCCGGATCGTGCGCCGTACCTCCGCCTACGTGCGGCCGTACCGCCGGCACATGGCTTGGGCGGTGCTGCTGATGATCTGTATCGCCGCCTCCAATCTGGTCCAGCCTTTCCTGATCAAAATGGCCATCGACGAGGCCATCACCCGGGCCGACGTCAGGCTGCTCACCCTCACCGCCGTGGCCTTCGTCCTCAGCGCCCTGGTCAGCTGGCTGGCTACTTACGGGCAGAGCTACATCATGAGCTGGGTGGGGCAGAGCGTCTTGTTCTCCATGCGCCGCCAGCTCTTCGAACATCTACAGAAGCTCTCGTTCAATTTCTACGATCGTATGGAGGCGGGGCGGATCATGTCCCGCATGACCGGCGACGTGAATGCGTTGAACGAGTTCTTGACCAGCGGGATCGTCGCCATTGCCAGCGACCTCTTCGTCCTGATCGGCATCGTCGTGATCATGTTCGCCTTGAACTGGCAGCTGGCGGCCCTGACCCTGACCGTCGTCCCGGTGATCGCCGTTGCCACCCACCTGTACCGCAAGCGGTCGCGGCAGATGTACCGGGAGGTGCGGACGCAAAACGCCATCGTCACCGGATACCTGGCCGAGAACATCTCCGGGGTGCGGGTGGTGCAGGCCTTTGCCCGCGAGGACGTCAACCTACGGCAGTTCGATGTGGTGAACCGGGAGAACCTGCGCCGCCTGCTCCGGGCGGCGGCGTTCTCCGCCGGCTTCGGCCCGGTGATTACGTTCGTCAGCACCGTGGCCACCGTGGTGGTCATCTGGTACGGGGGTCAGAAGGTGCTGCAGGGGGTCTTGACTATCGGCTCCCTCTACGCCTTCCTGGCCTATGTAGGGCGCTTCTTCGAGCCCATCAACGACCTTTCCGCCCGCTACAACAGCATGCAGGCGGCCATGGCCGGGGGAGAGCGAGTCTTCGAGCTCCTGGACACCCCTGCGGCCGTGCAGGACAAGCCGGGGGCTTACCCCCTACCCCCGATCCAGGGCCACGTGATCTTCGACGACGTGGTCTTCGAGTACGTCCCCGACCGCCCCGTGCTACGGGGTGTCTCCCTGGAGGCGCAACCCGGCGATGTCATGGCCCTCGTCGGCCACACCGGGGCAGGGAAAAGCTCTATCATCAACATCCTGCTGCGCTTCTACGACATCAAAGATGGGTCGATCACGATTGACGGTCATGACATCCGCGAGGTGACCACGGAGAGCCTGCGCCGGCAGGTGGGCCTGGTGCTGCAGGAGCCGTTTCTGTTCTCCGGGAGCCTCCGCGACAATATCCGCTATGGCAAGCTGGACGCCAGCGAAGAGCAAGTTGTTGCCGCGGCCAAGGCGGTAAATCTCCACGACTTTATCGAGACGCTCCCCTTTGGCTATGACACGGAGGTCCAGGAGCGAGGCACCACCCTCTCGCAGGGACAGCGCCAGCTCCTCTCCTTTGCCCGGGCCCTGATCGCCGATCCGCGGATCCTGATCCTGGATGAGGCGACGTCCTCCGTAGACACGGCAACCGAGAAGCTGATCCAGAGTGCGCTCGAGGTGCTGATGCGCGGGCGGACGAGCTTCGTTATCGCCCATCGTCTCTCCACCATCAAGGCGGCCAAAGAGATCGTTGTCCTGCACCAGGGCGAGATCATCGAGCGGGGGACGCACAACGAGTTGCTGACCCAGGAGGGCTACTACTACAGCCTGTACTCAATGCAGTTCCGGTACCAGGAGCTTGGTCTGGAGCACAACGTCTTCGGGGGCGACGATGAGGGCGCCGCCCGGCCGGAGCAGCCCCCGACCATCCCGCCCGTCCAGCTGGCGGCAACACCGTCGCCCGGAGCCTAGTGGGCCGCTGCGCGATCGCCTGGGGATTCCTGCTCGCCGCTGCCGGGGCGCTGCTAGGAGGAACGGCCCTCGGCAGCGCCCCGGCCACCCGGCCTGATGCCCCCAGCCCTGTCCCGCCTGGGGCTGCGGCCGGTGCAGTCGTATCCCAGCCGATGATCAAGCGGGCTCAGCTGCGCTATGCCACCACCCCCAGCACCGGCGTCTGGGCCGAGCTCGATCTGATCCTGGATAACCCCCTGGTGCTGAACGCCGAGCGGACGGTGGTGCGCCTGCCGGCCGGTGCAATGGAACGCTTCAGCGTCCGGGGGAGCGAGCCGGACCTCCTCGTTCCCCCGACGGCGGAGGCAGACGGACGCTAGGCCTTCGTCTTTCCGGCGCCCGTCGACCGATCCCAGAACTGGTACCGCATCTTTCTCGCGGTGAGGGGGTCGGCAGCCGCGGGTGGGACACCACTCCCGTTGCCCATTACTCTGGCCATTGAGGGCCCTGCGGGCCAGCCGCCGGCGAGTCGCCCGCCGGAAGTGCCCCCGGCACTGGCACGGCCGCGGTTCGGGGATCGCGAGGCTGACCCCTTTCTGGTGGTGCCGGAGGTGCTGGTAGGCTGGCTTCCGCGGCGATCAGACGTACTCCTCCCCCTGTTCATGGCCACGGCCGCGGCTCTGGTGACCGCTGTCGCCGGCGGCTCCCTGGCGGCGTTCTGGCTCCTGAGACGCTGAGCCGGTAGACTGAATAGCCACCGCCGCCAAGCCCCTGCCGCGTTCGTGCCACCATTGGGCATGAATCTTGCACGCGGTGGTGCACAGTCGTACCTGGACCGGCTTCCGTGGGAGCCGACGGTGCGGGCCGGCCGTCACTCGCGGCCGGGCCGTTGCAGCGCAGGGAGAGAGGCGCTGGGCCGGCCCCCCAGACGGCACCCGAGATCGAAGGGGTAGGTGGCAGTGAGCCGCATACTGATCGTGGACGACGACCCATACATTGTAGGCATGCTTTCAGAGGCCCTGACCGACGAGGGGTACGAGGTCACGACCGCGACACAGAGCCTGCGTGCTTTTGATCGCGCCAAGGAGTCACAGCCTGACCTGATCCTGATGGACATCATGATGCCCTACCTGGACGGTCTAGACCAGATCAAGCTCTTGTCACTCGACGAGGACTTGAAGGACATCCCCATCATCGTGATCACCGCCAAGACGAACGCCCTGGAAGGGGTAGGCGACCTGCGCGTCATGCGGATCGTGGACTACCTCTTCAAGCCGTTCGAGATCGTGGACTTGTTGGACAAGATCCAGGCCCACGTCCCGGCGCACCGCTGAGGGCTACCTCGTTCTGGCCAAGGACCGGCCAGGCCGGCGCCGGCCCTGATATACTCCGTGACGGCTGGACTGCAACGTTCGCCATGCGCCCGTAGCTCAGGGGATAGAGCGCTTGCCTCCGGAGCAAGAGGCCGCAGGTTCAATTCCTGCCGGGCGTACCCTGGCTGGCTAGAGCAGGTGCATCACGCGCCGCGGGGCCCGGCCCCGGGAGGGTTTAGCCTCGCCCGTCGGGGCGCGTGGTGCGTGGCAAGCCGTAGCTCGAGCGTACCCCTACATCTATCGGCTTCCCTCTTCACCGCCGCGTGAGGGGCGAACAACGCCGACAGTCTGCGCGAGGAGCCGAGGAGCCCAGTGCCGGGTCTTGAAGACGAGCTTGGGGACGTGGTGAAGAAGGCCCGCTCGGGCCTGGGTCTCTCCATGGCCGACCTGGCGGCTCAAAGTGGCGTCACAGAGCGGGACATCCAGGGCGTCGAGGTGTACACGGCGCATCCAGGCGCGGCCGAGGTGCGGCGCCTGGCCCAGGCCCTGGGCCTGCGTCCAGATCAGCTATGGGAGCTGGCAGAGGACTCCTGGTCGGCGCCCGATGTCCCGTGGGAGATCGGCGCGACGTTCACCGTGGACTGCCTGACGAACGACTACCCGGAGCACTGTTACGTCGTGACCGCCCCGTCCGGCGAGTGCCTCATCGTCGATCCCGGGGATGAGGCCGAGCGTGTCCTGCAGACGGCGACGCGGGACGGCCGGCGCCCAGTGGCGATCTTGATCACCCACCGTCACCAGGACCATACCGGGGCCGTCGTGCCGGTGCAAGGCGCCAGCGGTGCCCCGGTGTATGTCCAGGCCAGCGACGTCGAGGGGGTGGCCGGCGTGCCGGCCGCCGCCGTGCGGCCGGTGGATGGGGACACAGACGTCATCGCCGGGCCGTTCCAGGTCCAGGTGCTGCACACGCCGGGGCATACCCCCGGGAGCGCCACCTTCGTCCTCCGAGCCGGCAACGCAACGGCTGCCTTTTGTGGCGATACCGTGTTCGCCGGCTCAGCGGGCAACGCCAGGCACAGCTACAAGGCGCTGCTCCACTCCCTGCGCCAGAAACTGGCCGCGCTCCCGCCGCAGACGGTGCTGTACCCCGGCCATGGCCCGGCGACCACCCTGGCCAACGAGCTCGCACGCAACCCCTTCTTGTAGGGCTCGCCTCTCTCCTTTGACGCACTCTCGGGGAGCAGGGGAGACGTTTCGCCCGTCGGTCGGGGCGGTGCGGCGGTTGTGCCTTGCCCGCTTCTGTGTCAGCCACAGGAGCGGACACGCCGGGGCTGCCTGCGTGCCGCCGGCGCTCAGGTTGGGGTGCCGGCGGCTGGGACGAGGGCCACGGGCGCGGCCAGGGCGATACACCGGTCCCTGAATACCTGGGCGGGTCCATCATCTGGCCGCAGGGCCAGGCAGCGTTGAAAGCCGGCCTGCGCCTGGGCCAAACGCCCCTCCTTGTAGGCCATGACGGCCTCCTCCCAGATAACCAGGTACCCGGGAGGGAGGAGGCGATCAACCTCGTCTCGCGGACAAAGCAACTCGTAGATGGCGCTGGGCGTCTCTTTGCCTCGCAAGGTCACAAGGTCGAGGGAGCGCGTGGCAAACGTCCCGTGCACCCGTTGACGGGTGGTCTCGCCGATCATGATCGTGGTGTGGTACTCCTTATTGGCCTCCTCCAGGCGGGCCGCCAGGTTTACGGCGTCACCGACAACGGTGTAGTCGAAGCGCGTGCGGGAGCCGACATTCCCTACCGTCATCACGCCGGTGTTGATGCCCACCCGCACGTCGAGCGTTGGAAAGCCCTGCGCCACCCAGCCCCCTTGCAGCTCCTGCAGGCGACGCACCATCTCGTAACCCGTGCGGCAGGCCAGCACGGCGTGGTCGGGCTCGTCATTCGGTGCCCCCCAGAAGGCCATGATCCCGTCGCCCATGTACTTATCCAGCACGCCCCGGTGGGCGAAGACCACGTCCGTCATCGCCGTGAGGTACTCGTTGAGGAAGAGCACCAGGCGCTCCGGAGCGATGTGCTCGGACAAGGGCGTGAAGCCACGGATGTCCGAGAACAGGACGGTCATCTCCCGTTTCTGTCCCCCCAGTCGCAGGGCCTCTGGGTCTTTGAGCACCTCCGTGAGGACGGGGGGCGACAGATACTTGCCCATGGCGTTCTTCGTCGCCCGCTGCTCTGCTTGCTCGAAGAGAATGCGGTAAAGGAGCACGACCACTGTTGTGCCCAGCATGCCCACGCCAGGGTAGACACTGTTGAGGACGATGAACGTCGTCGCTCGCTGCACTTGCTGCTCGCTCGACCAGCCGTAGTACGTGGCAAAGGCGACGTACAGGGCAAAGCAGATCCCCGTCGTCGCCCCGGCCAGCACCGGTTGCCAGCGGGCCAGCAAGATTCCGGTGAGCAGGGAGAGCGCCAGCGTCGTGGCCACCGTGGACGTCGGGCCCTGCTCCGTGAGGTAGGACCCCTGGAGGAGCATCTCTGCTGTCTGGGCATGGATCTCCACTCCGGTCATCTTGACCCCGGCACGTGAGGTCGGCACCCAGAAATCGTCGGCGAAGCCGAGGGCGGTGACGCCGACGAAGACGACCTTGTCTTCCACCACGCTGCGGTCGAAGGTGCCCTGCAGGACGTCTTTGAACGACACGCCGGGCACGGGGGTGTCGGGCAAGAGCGCCGGGCGGTGCGACGGTGGTCCCAGGTAGTTGATCAGGACCTGGTAGGCCGGATCCGTGGGGATGCGCCGCCCGGCGAAGAGGACGTAGCCGGCGCCGAGATCGTCGAAGGGGCGAGGCCGGCGCAGGTAGGCGGCGGCCGCCTGCAAGGCCATGGCGGGGATGAGCTCGTCCCGCGCCGAGACGACGAGGGGGAGGCGGCGCACCGTCCCGTCGGCGTCGAGCGAGGTCTGGATGTGCGCCGGCGCGGGGGAACGGTTGGCGAAGGCCGGGATCGGCGCCACCACGTCTGCGAAGCGATAGGGGCCGCCGGCAGCCGGTGCAACGGGCTCCGGGGGGCTGCCCGCCCGGGCCAGGATCACGCGGCGCCCGGCTGTGCCCGTGGCCCGGCCGTCGCTCCCGGCCCCTTCCAAGGCGGCGGCCAGGTCGTCGTCCCCCGGGCAGGGTCCGGAGTTTGCGCCCGGGCAGCCTGGGGCGTCAAAGAGGAGATCGAAGACAATCACCCGGGCGCGGGCGTCTAGCAACTGGCGCAGCACCTGCGCGTGGAGCGAACGGGGCCAGCTAAAGACGCGCCCGTAGCGCTCCCGCAGGTCGGCGACGCTCTGGTCGTCGATTTGCACCAGGACGACGCGACTGGCGCGGTTCCCCTGGCGACTGCGGAAGATGGTGGCATCGGTGGCCAGGCCCTGCAGGCGGTCGAGGCCGGGGAAGAGGCTAAAGCGGTAAGCCAGGGCGGTCAGGCCGCCCACAACCGCGGCCAGAAGGACACACAAGAAGAGCCGCCGGCGCTCGCGTACAGTCACGCACCGTCCACGTGGGTCAGGCTACACGTACCTGGCGTCGCCAGCGAGCCCCTTACGCCCCATTTTGCCCCTGAGCCCGACACCACCTACCTGCGCCCTCAGCCAGCAATAGGTCAAACGGCATAGAAATGGTCCTCGCACCAGATCAGAGTATGGCCAGTCAGCTGCAACGTGACGCACTAGGCGCCGGCGGCGGCGCCGGAGAGGGCCGGCGGGCCACCGTCTCCGCCCGACTGTAGCGGGCCGGGCGTCAGGGTCAGCTCCGGCGGCGTGGCCATCCGCTCAACACGCTGCGCCGTCCAGAGGATGACGTCGGCAGCGCCCTCGAGAGGTAACGCGTCCGTGTTGATGCACAGGTCATAGCGTTGGGGATCGAGCCAGTCGGCGCCGAAGACCTGCCGGCTGTAACGCCGGCGGTCCTGGTCACTGTCTCGGACGCGCTCGAAGGCCTGGTAGCCGGTGAGGCCCTGCGTCGTGATCAAGCGCTCGATCCGCGTCCCCCGGGAGGCGACGACGAGGACGTGCAGGACGCCCGGCTGCCCGCGTAAGGCCTCGTTCCCGCCGCGTCCAACGAAGATGACCTCGCCGGCGGCGGCTTCCGCCTGCATCGTCCGGGCCAGGAGCGTGGCATAGGCCTCCATGGCCCAATAGGCCGGGGCGACAATGCCCTGGCCACGGGCCTGCACGGGGCCGGTTGGTGGGTAGCGGTCCCCGGTGACGTCCGGCTGGTCGGGGTCGATCGGGGGCAGGGGCACGAGCCGTACGAGGTCAAGCGGACGACGCAGCATGCTGCGTCCCCGCTCGTCAAGACTGGCGAGATACGAGATAGGGATCCCGGAGCGCGCGCTCGCCTGCGTCAGCAGTTCCCGATCGAGGATACGGGCCCCAATCCGTTGGCCGAGCAGGGCGGCGAGCTCTTCACCGCCACTGCCGATCTGACGCGCTAAGGTGATGACCGGCATGACCCCTCCTGCCTGGCCGACAGCTCGTTGTCCAGGTTCCTCAAGCCGGCCACGCCTCTGGCCGCGGGACGGCACGTCTGGCCATCACTGCACCGGCCGATTAGACGCGCAACTTGAAGAGGGGATTATAAACCGGTGGACGCCGCTCCCGTGCCCTGCCGCTCCCGTGCCCTGCCGCTCCCGTGCCCTGCCGCTCCCGTGCCCTGCCGGCCCCATGGCCCCGGTACTCCTCAGAGCGGGGCAGCGCTACCGTGGCTGGGAGTGCCGCGGCGGCGCTGTCCCAGGATGAGCCGGGGCCAGCCGTTGCCCTCCTGGGGGCTCAGATCACCCCGCCTGGCTCGGCGGCAGGGGCCCCTTCATTCCCCGGCGCCCTGGGGGGCACCGGCGGGACGGGCGGCACCGGGGGCATCACGAAGGGCGCATCAGGCGCGGCCGGGGAGGGCCGCTCCACCCACGGCTCGGCCAGCCCGACGTCGACCGAGCCGGCGGCCGTACTCACCTCTAGACGCGCCCCGGCGCCGTTGTAGCGCCCGCGGTAGCGCGGGGAGATGCGTGGACCGCTCTGCTCCCCCTGTACCCCCGGCAGATCGACGGAGATGTGCCCGGCGCTGGTCTGCGCCGAGAGATCGACTGATGACTCCCGGGCCAGGCGGATGCGCACGCTCCCCCCTGCCGTCTTGACCCGATGCTCGCCCGAAGTCAGGCAGGCGCCGTCGATGGTGATCGAGCCTCCACTCGTCCTGGCCTGCAAGGCTCGGGTACTCCCGCGGAAGGTGATACCGCCGCCGGAGGTGTGTAGGTCAACGGCGACCGGCCGCCCCTCGACGTCGATTCCGCCCCCGGAAGTGCGGGCCTCGACCGACCCTTCCCCCTGCTCCTTGACGTGGATGCCCCCACCGGAGGTGTGTAGCGTGACCGGACAGGCCAGGCCGTGAACGTGCAGGCCTCCGCCGGACGTGCGTAGCGAGAGCTGCCCGGCATGTTGGGGTACGCTTACCAGGAGTCGCGGCAACCGCGCGAAGTGCTCCGTACGGTACGAGCTCAAGACCACCGTGTCGCCCTTGCGCGCGGCGTACACGCCGAAGGCCGAAAGCCCTTCTCCCTCCAGATCCAGACGGGCCGGGCCACTCACCGCCCGGGCCTCGATGCCTCCGGCCTCCGCCTCCACCGTCAGGCGCGCCCCGGCCGGCAGGTCAAACGTCCCATGGTCTCCTTCGGAGAGGGTGATAGGCTCCCAGCCCTCTGCCTCGCGTTGCCGGCGGCGCTCGAGACCGGCCAGGGGGCCGGTGCTCCACGTGCCCTTCCACCCCCGGCCGCCCCAGCCCCCTTTCTGTAGGATTTCAGCCACCATGCCGGCGATCGACCCCAGGGGATCATCGGCCCGTCCGGCGCCGTGTCCCCCGGCGCCACCGTCCGGTCGGTTGGCCGAGCCCTTCCCCGCCGTCCCCACGTCCCCGGCGGCGCGCAAGGCGTCCAACAACCGGGCCCCCTCTTCAGCCGTGATCTTCCCCTCGCGAATCATCTCCAGGACCCGCATACGCTCCTCGGCCATCGCGCTCACCTCCAGACGTTCTCAGCCCCCCCATCATAAATAGCTTGCATGGTCAAGTCAATATCCATGATAGGGCGCTTAACTTTGTACCCGACGGGGGCGCAGGCTAAGGTGGCGCGCCCGCCGCCCGGGGCTGGGAGTGGAGCCGGTAGCAGGGAGGAGAGGTAGGCTTCTGGGGTGGCGATGGGGCCGGATGCTACGACGCCGGCTCGGCTGTGGCCTGCTCCAGCTCGCGCAGGCGCTCGTCCAGGCCCCTGAGCTCATCGCCGAAGCGGCCGAACTCCCCGCTGCGCAGGGCCTCCAGCGCCCGCTGGTAGGCGGCGCGGGCTTCACGGGCGGCGGCGCTCGCCCTGACGGTGCCGGGCGTGTCGGGTGCAGCGGCCGGTCCCGATAACGGCGACCCCGCGCCGGCCACGCCGAGGTTTGCGCCGAACAGTCGGGCCAGGCCCTCCTCGAGCGTGGATTCCATCACCAGCCGGTTGCCGGTCGCCACGATCACGCGTTTGAGCTCCGGCAGGCGACTGCCTTCCGATTGGAGATAGATCGGCTCGACGTACAGCGTGGACGCGCCGATGGGGATGACCAGGAGGTTACCCCGCAGGACGCGCGAGCCCTCTTGGTTCCACAGCGTCAGCTGTGACGAGATAGTGGTCTCCTGGTCAATCAGGGCTTCCACCTGGGCCGGTCCGTAGATCTGGCGGTCTTTCGGGAAGCGGTACAGGACGAGCTTGCCGTAGTTCTCGCCGTCGGCCCGGGCCGCCAGCCAGGCAATCATGTTGTCCCGCCCGGCCGGGGTGAAGGGGAGCATGAGCAGGAATTCTTCTTCTACCCGGCCGCCGCCCTCCCCGGGGAGGCGCATGATCACGTAGTACGGGTCGACCGGCACCCGGTCGCTCCCCACCATCTCGACGGCCGCCCCCCAGACGTCCTCCCCGTTGTAGAACACCTGCGGATCCTGGACGTGATAGCTGCGCAGGATCTGGGCCTGCACGCGGAACAAGTCTTCCGGATAGCGTAAGTGGGCCCGCAGGGCGGCGGGCATGTGGGACAGGGGGCGGTACAGCTGGGGGAAGATGGCAGCATAGGCCTGGATCAGTGGGTCACTCGGGTCGGCGACGTAGGCCGTCACCGAGCCATCAAAGGCATTGACCACCACCTTGGCGCTGTTACGAATGTAGTTGTACCTCGAGCGCCGCCCGGCCGACGCTTGGACGACGCCCGCCGGGGAGGGCGGTCCGGTCTCCCCCACGTCGCCCCCGGCGGCAGTGAGGGACTCCGGCGCCATCTGGGCATAGGGATAACGATCCGTGGTCGTGTAGGCGTCAAGGATCCAGTAGAGCAGCCCGTCCGCCGTCATGATGTACGGATCGCGGTCGAGCTTGAGATACGGTACCAGGCGCCGGACGCGCTCCATGATGACCCGCTGGAACAGGACGCGGCTATCGGGACGGAGGTAGTTGCTGATCAGTAGATTAAAGTCGCCAAAGTAGGCCGCCAGCGCCGCCCGGCGCCACCAGGGGCCCAGGGCGACGCCGCCGCGGCCGCTGTAGGTGGAGAAGACGTTCTGGTCGCCGCTGGGGAAATCGAACTCCTGCACCTCGGTGTTGACGATGACGTAACCCGCCGTCGCCTCACCGTAATAGATCTCTGGGCGCTCGATGGGGAGCCGCCCCACGGGGGGGAGATTCTGGAGGAAAAAGGCCGGCGTGCCGGCGCCCACGATCTGGTTCACCGGGCTCATCGCCAGACCATAGCCGTGCGTGTACTGCAAGCGCCGATTGACCCACGTCTGTGCCTGCGCCCCCAGGCGCTCCGGGACGAGCTCGCGGGCGCTGAGCATCACTTGCCGGTACTGCCCGTCCACGACATAGCGGTCGACGTCCACGTCGCCGAACAGGTAGTAGGAGCGAATCGATTGCAGCTGGTTGAAGGCATCCTTGAGCGGGCGGTGATCCCACAGCCGGATGTTGACCAGTGAGGTGGGGTTCTGCCGGACCTCATCCGGGCGTACCGCCGGTTCGGCAGGGAAGGTCTGCTCGGTCACCGAGTCCAGGCCGTAGGCCTGGCGGGAGAAGCGAATGTTGCTCGCGATGTACGGGCGCTCCTGGCTCACCTCGGCCGGCTCCACCTGGAGGCGCTGCACCAAGAGCGGCAGGGCCCCCCGACCCAGGACGAGCACGACGGTCGCCAGCACGGTGCCGGCCAAGGGCCAGGTGTACCGACGCCGCCAGATGGTCACCACCACCAGCAGGGCGACCAGGGCCACGCTGACGGCGAGGGCCTGCGTCGCCGGCAGTCGGGCGTGGAGATCAGTGAAGTTGGCGCCGACGATCCGCCCGTGGCGCGCGACGAGGATCTTATAGGTGCTCAGCCAGATACCGCCGGCCACCAGGGCGAGTATCGCGGCGAGCAGGGCCAGGATGTGACTGCGCATTGACCGGGCGCCATGCTGTAGGTAGTAGGGCACCCCTTTGAACGTCGGGTCGACGGCGTAGAGGGCCAGGCTGTAGAGGGCGACGGCGGCCGTGCCCGTGAGCAAGAGGCTCCACAGCAGCCAGCTGCGCCAGAACTCGATGAGCGGGAGGGTGAAGACGTAGAAGGCGACATCCCGTTGGAACACTGGGTCGGAGACGCCGAAGGGGACAGCGTGCCGCGCCCGCAGCACCGTCTCCCACTGCCCGGACGCTGCCAGGCCCATGAAGAAGGCCAGAATGCCGGCCAGCGCAAGGAGCAAGCCGTGGCCGAGGCGCGTCACCATCACCTGGGCCGCGCCCGCTCCTCCCATGGTCTCCAGCAGGTCGCTAAAGGGACGTGGCCGCTCGCTCCCGAGAGACTGCCCCGAGCGCAGGCTCCCGACGCCAAACGGACGGCCGCGTCCCCCGGGTGGCTCGACGATCCGCGCCGTAGTCCCCTGCACGAGGCGCCGGCTCAGCGACCGAGCGAGCAAGACGTTAGGGAGGAAGAGCGCCAGGAACAGCGCGGCTCCGAGGGTAGCCAGGGCCAGACGGGCGACCAGCACCGTGCTGAAGAGGGAGACGTACCCCAGGGAATCGAACCACAGGTAGTCGACGTAGAGCGCAATGAGCCGCCTGCCGAACAGAAGCGCCAGGACGAGCAGCCCGATGGCCACAGCGCTCAGTCGTGCCCCGGCGCGTCGCATGGCTTTACTCTACAGCCTGGCAGTAAGGGGCAGACAGCGCCCGCAGGGGGCAGGCGAGACGCAGCCGGGAGGCCAATCTTAGCGCCGGAGGAGAGCGCCGACGGCACACTGCAAGCTCCCATGGCCCACTCGCCCACTGGTGCTCGACCCACATGGAGGGCGAGCCGGTGCCCGTGGAACCACAGCCTGCGCCGTCACAGGTGCTCGACCGCTGACTCCTCCAAACCAAAGTAGTGCCCCACCTCATGCAGGATGGTCAGCCGAATTTCCTCCCGCAGGGCCTTGCGCGTGCGGCAGACGGCCAGCAGGGGGCGGCGGAATACGGCGATGACGTCCGGCGTGGCCATGCCGTACCCGGCAGGACGCTGGGACAAAGGCACCCCGCGGTAGACGCCAAACAAGGGGCCGGCCGGCTGAGCCTCTGGCATCCCACTGCGATCATAGTCTTCCGCCTGCGGCAGTGGCTCGACGACAATGATGATATTGTGGGCCGCGGCCTGGAAGTGCGATGGGAGGGCCTGTACCGCCCGGCGCACGTAGCGCCGGAAGCGTCCGCGGCTGACGCGCAGGCGCCGGCGCATCACCCGGGGCGCCGCTACGCCGGTGCCTGGGGCTGATCGTCGACGCGCCGCTCGGTGGGCCAGGCCCCCAGCACCTTGACCGTGGTGCAGGGCTCCTGCATCTCCGCCAGGGCCGCGGCGGCGTTGGGCTCCTCCGGGTGTCCGACGAAGTCGACGAAGAAGACGTACTCCCAGGGCTCCCGCCGTGACGGGCGGGATTCGATCCTGGTCAGGTTGATCCCCCGGCGGGCGAAGACCGATAAGACGTCGTGCAGGGCGCCGACACGATCACGCACGGAGAACAGGATGGAGGTCTTGTCCCGACCGCTGGGCCGGCCAACGTCCTGGCCGATGAGGAGGAAGCGGGTGGTGTTATTGGCCTGGTCCTGGATGGAGCGGGCCAGCACGGGGACGTTGTAGCGGGCGGCTGCCTCTTCTGAGCCGATGGCAGCGACGCCGGACTCCTCGGCCGCCTGGAGTACGGCCGCCGACGTGGAGCTACTCTCCACCGTCTCCACCGCCGGGAGGTTGGTGAGCAGCCAGCGCCGGCACTGGGCCAGGGCCTGGGGATGGGAGTAGACTCGCTGCACCGACTCCAATGGACCTTGCCCTACCAGGTGATGGGTGATTCGGAGCAGGATCTCGGCGCAGATCTTGAGCGGCGAGTCGATGAACAGGTCGAGCGTCTGGCCAACCGAGCCTTCGGTAGAGTTCTCAACCGGGACGACGCCGTAGTCGGCGTTCCCCCGCTCGGTGGCGCCAAAGACGTCCTCAACCGTGCCCAGGGGGATGTAGTCCACGAAGGAGCCGAACCGCACCCTGGCCGCCCCTTCCGCGGCCCGGTGGGTATGCGTCCCCGGCGGGCCGAAGTAGGCCACGCGCAAGGGGCGCTGCAGGTGGCGCGACGCGGAAAAGATCTCCGAGTAGATGGCCCGGACGTGGGCTTCGGTCAGTGGCCCGGTGTTGGCCGCCAGGATGTGATTCAAGACCTCCTGCTCGCGGCTGGGGACATAGGTGGTGACGGCCCCCTCTCGCTTGATGCGCGCTACTTCCACCGAGGCGGCCGCCCGGCGGTTGAGCAAGTCGATCAATTGCCGATCGATGGTGTCGATCTCGTCACGGACGGCGGCCAGCGCATCGGCGGCAGGGCGCTCCCGGCCTTCTTCAAGCATACTCGCAGGCATTCTAGCAGCGCTTATGGCTGGTTGCCGGGGCGCACGCGCGCGCGAGGTCAGCGATGGGGCGTGCTAGAATCCCAGCAAGTAGAGAGATGGAGGTCGCCATCGCTGGCCGCGCCTCGGAGGTCGCTTCTCGGGTGGCAGCCGTCCAGGACACGATCAGAGCCGCCGCCCGGCGCGCTCGGCGTGATCCGGGGACGGTGACTCTGGTGGCCGTCTCCAAGACCGTCCCGCCGGAGCGGATCCTGCCGGTGCTGGATGCGGGCATCGTCGACCTCGGAGAGAACCGTGTCCAGGAGGCTGAGGCAAAGGTCCCGGCCCTCCCGGCCACGCTGCGCTGGCACCTGGTGGGTCACCTACAAGGCAACAAAGTCAAC
Organism: Chloroflexota bacterium; assembly: GCA_030447525.1. Taxonomy (GTDB): domain Bacteria; phylum Chloroflexota; class UBA11872; order UBA12225; family UBA12225; genus JAUJOR01. Next base: position 271,825 of record JAUJOR010000002.1, read on the forward strand.
CGCGCTCTCGACCTGTTCGCCTTGATCCACAGTGTTGATCGCCTGGAGCTAGGGCTAAGCATCGGCGAGCGGGCGCAGCGCCGCGGCCGTCCGGCGCACGTCCTGCTGCAGGTCAAGCTGACCGAGAAAGAGACCCAGTTTGGCTTCGGCGAGGCGGAGATTGCCGGCGCAGCCGGCACGCTGGCGAAAGCCGGGGGGCTGTCGCTAGACGGGTTGATGTGCATCGCCCCTGAGGCGGAGGACCCTGAGGCGACGCGTCCCTGCTTCCGCCGTCTGGCCGGCCTGTTCGGCGATCTTGCGGGAGAGATGGGGCGCGCCGGCCACCCCTGGCGCCACCTCTCCATGGGCATGACCCACGATTACGCCGTCGCCGTCGAGGAGGGGGCCACGCTCGTGCGCGTCGGCCGGGCCATCTTCGGCGAGCGACCGGTGGCACCGCCCGAGAAGGGGCCAGAAGGACATGCCGAACGTGTTTGAGATGGCCATCCGCTTCGTCAATCTCCTGGTCACTGTCCTCACCACGGCCATCTTTCTACGAGCTATTTTTTCCTGGTTCGTGCCACCTGGCAGCGACAACGTGATCATGAAGTTCCTGCGGGACGTGACCGAGCCCGTCCTCTCCCCGTTGCGCCGCGTCCTCCCCACCATGGGCATGCTTGACTTATCGCCGTTCGTGGCCATGATCCTTCTACAAGTCATGGGGAACATCGTCACCCAGACGCTCCTCCCGCTGGCCCGCTAGGGGCGGATGGCCGCCGGGTGGGGATCTAGCGCCACAGGAGAGCCGGGCGGGCTGAGCCGGCCCGGCGGGATGAGAATGGGGCACAGAGCGTGTTGATCGCCATCGTGGACTACGGGGCCGGCAATCTCAAGAGCGTGCAGCATGCCGCCGAGCACGTCGGGCTGCAGCCCTTGGTAACCGACGATGCGGACGTTATCGGGGTCGCCGACGGCGTCATCCTCCCAGGAGTTGGCGCGGCCGCGGATACCATGCTGAACCTAGAGCACCGTCACCTGGTCTCTGTGGTCAAGGACGTCATTGCCCGCGGCCGTCCCTTTTTCGGGGTCTGCATGGGCCTGCAGGCCCTGTTCACGCTGAGCGAGGAGGGAGGTGCCCATCGCTGCCTAGACATCCTGCCGGGGACGGTGCGCCGCTTCCCTGGGGGATTGAGCATCCCTCATATGGGCTGGAATCAGGTACGCCAGGTGCGGGCGCACCCCTTTTTCCAGGGCATCCCCGACAACGCCAACTTCTACTTCGTGCACTCATATTACGTCGATCCCCGAGATCGACAGGTCGTCGCCGGAGAGACCGACTACGGCTTGGCCTTTCCCAGCGTGGTGATCCGGGACAACGTGCTGGCCACCCAGTTTCACCCGGAAAAGAGTGGCCGCAATGGGCTCCGCCTGTACGCCAATTTCGGGCGCATCGTGGCGGGGTCGCGCCGGGGCGTCCCGGCGGCTGTGGCCTCGTAGGCTGTGGCCTCGTAATTCACGGTAGTCTCTGGTGATGTCCGGAGCGCGCGCCGTCCGCTTCGATATCCTCCCTTCGATCGACCTCCGCGCCGGCCGGGTGGTCGACCTCCTGCAGGGCGACTTTGCCCAGGAAACGGTGTACGAGGACAGCGCCGAAGGGGTAGCCGCCGCTTTTGTGCGAGACGGCGCCCGCTGGATCCACGTGGTCGACCTGGACGGGGCCAGGGAAGGTACCCCGGCCAACCATGAGACGGTGCAGCGGATCGCCGCCGTGGCCGGGGCGGCCGGCGTCAAGCTGGAGCTCGGCGGGGGCATCCGCTCCCTGGCGGCCGCCGCGGCCGCCCTGGAGGCGGGGGCGGCGCGGGTCATCTTTGGCACGGCGGCCGTGGAGCGCCCGCAGCTCATCGCCGAGGCGGTCGGCACCTACGGCTCGGAGGCGGTCGTGGTGGCCATCGACGCCCGCGATGGATTGGTTGCCACCCGGGGATGGACGCAGCCCTCGCCGCGCCGGGCCGTCGATCTGGCCAGGGAGATGGTCGACCTGGGGGCGGTGCGCTTTATCTACACGGATATCGCCCGAGACAGCACCCTGACCGAGCCGAACTTCGCCGAGCTGGAAGCCATGGGGCGCGCCGTGCCGGCGGGCGTGATCGCCTCCGGCGGCGTCACCACGGTGGCCCAGGTCACGCGCCTGGCCCAGCTGCCCCTGGAAGGGGCCATCATCGGCAGCGCCCTGTACGCCGGGAAGATGACCCTGCGCGGCGCCCTGGGGGCCGCCGCCGAGAGGTGACACAGAGGTGACCCGACTGTGACGAGGGCATGTTGACAAAGCGCGTGATCCCCTGTCTGGACGTCGCCCGGGGGCGCGTCGTACGGGGAGTCAAGTTCTCGGCTGACCGGGACGCCGGCGATCCGGTGGTTCTGGCGGCGCGCTACAACGAGGAAGGGGCAGACGAGCTGGTCTTCTACGACATCACCGCCTCACACGAGGGGCGCGGGATCATGCTGGACGTGCTCGAGCGCACGGCGCGGGAGGTGTTCATCCCCCTGTGCGTCGGAGGGGGACTGGCGACGGTAGAAGACATGTGGCAGGTGCTGCGTGCCGGGGCGGACAAGACCTCGATCAACTCTCGTGCCGTGCAGCAGCCGGACTTGATCAACCAGGGGGCAGAGCGCTTCGGCAGCCAGTGTATTGTCTTGTCTATCGACGCTCAGCGGGTGGTCGAGCTGGACGGCCGGCGGTGGTGGCAGGTCTACCTGAATGGGGGGCGCGTGGCCACCGGCAAGGACGCGGTTGCCTGGGCCGTGGAAGGCGCGCAGCGGGGGGCCGGGGAGCTGGTCATCAACAGCATGGACGCCGACGGGACCCGCCAGGGGTACGACCTGGATCTTCTGCGTGAGATCAACACTCGGGTGGAAGTCCCCGTGGTGGCCTCGGGCGGGGCGGGCACGCTGGAGCATTTCACTCAAGCCTTGTTCCAGGGGCAAGCCCACGCCGTGCTGGCGGCCTCCGTCTTCCACTTCGGCGTCTTCACTATCCCCCAGGTCAAGGAGCACCTCGCGGCTCACAACCTCCCGGTGCGGCTGGAGCGAGGGGGATAACCATGGGCCGGGGAGGGGCCGGCGGGACACCGGCTAACGAGCAGACCGGCGAGGGGGAGGCGGCCGCCCCTCCGGCCCCCTTGTCCATGGGGGGGATAGAGGCCATCCGCTTTGGCGCCGACGGACTGGTGCCGGCGGTCGTCCAGGACCGGCGCACCAGAGAGGTGCTCATGGTTGGCTTCATGAACCGGGACATGCTGGCGAAGACTCTGGAGACGGGGGAGGCCTGGTTCTGGAGCCGTAGCCGGCAGGAGCCGTGGCACAAGGGCGCTACATCAGGCAATTACATCCGCGTCCGCGAGGTGCGGCGCAACTGCGAGGACAACTCCCTGCTCCTGCTCACCGACCCGGTGGGACCGGTGTGTCACACTGGGGCGCAAACGTGCTACTACCGCACGCTGGACGGCCAGACGCTACGGCCGCTCCCTGCAGCAGAGCTGGGAGCGGGGGTGGGGGGAGAGGGCGACCTGACCTGGCTCTTCGAGATCCTGCGCCAGCCTGCGCGCCGGGAAGACTCTTATGTCGCCAGGCTCCTCACCGGGGGCGTCGACCGGATCGGCAAGAAGATTGGCGAGGAGGCCGCCGAGGTGATCATCGCCGCCAAGAACCGCTCCCCTGAGGAGCTCTCCTGGGAGATGGCTGACCTGTGGTTCCACTCCCTCGTCCTGCTCCTGGACGGCGGGCTGACCCCGGCGGACGTGTACCGCGTCCTGAGCCAGCGCCATCGAGAGAAGACCTCCCATCCCTGAGCCGGTCAGCGCGCCATCCATACCCATTGCGCCCACCCGAAACTCAGGTCCGGGAAGGGCGGCCGGAGACCCTGGCCTCGATCCCCGGCTATTGGGCGCTGATGAGGTCGTTGGCCACCTTGATCAGGTCGTCCAGGGTGTAGCGGGAGGCGAGCACCGTGTCGCGGCTGAGCTCGCGCCGGACATAGTAGGCGGTCTGATCTGGGTTCAGCCCGCCGATGGCGATCGTCCCCGCTGGCCCTTGCTTCGGCGTCAGCGCCAGCGTCAGTTGGGGGTTGTCCAGCCCGAACTCCGGGGACTGGCTGGGCTCCTGGGTCACGACACGGTCGACACGCAGCGTGAACAACTGACCGAGCATCCCTTCCAGCTTGGTGGAGGGAGTCAGCTGCACCGGCCCCGGGGTCGCTTCCGACGGGGGCATCGGAGTGGGCGTCGCGGATACCCCGCCGGCGGTAAAGGTCCCGGCTCTGTCCCGGCTGTAGGTGACGCTCCCTGCCGGCGAGGTGAGGACAACCTGCTGTAGGTCGTCCACCTGGTAGGGCAGGAGACGCTTGGCGGCCTCGGCCGGCGGCGTCTCGTAACGACCCTCGAAGTACCAGGCTGCCCCGGCCGCGAGGGCGAAGAGCAGCACCAGGCCGGCGGCCAGCGGGGGGATGGGAAGGGACCAGGGGATGCCGAAGACTGTCCGCCTTGCTCCGGAGGGGCGCCCTGCCCGTGGCCCCGGGCGCACCTGGCGGGGCATCGGACGCGGTGGACGGCGAGATTGCGGTGGCGTCGCCCGTGGCGCCTCCCGAATGCGTGACGTTCTGCTCTGACTCATGTCCAGGTCTCTCGCGCCGCCGCCGGGAGACAGCTCTCGGCGCATTTTGCAGGAGCGCTACCGCCGTCCATCGGCGCGCCATTGGATTCCAGGGAGGGCGACACCCTCCCCGAGGCTATCGTTCTCTAGCGGCGCTGCCACCAGACTGCCCCGCCGAGCAGGAGGACGGCCAGGGGGACGAACACCACCGATGTGTAAAAGACGAGCACCTGGGCCTGGTTGCTCAAGATGATCGGCGGGGCCACCGCCGGGAGGGCGCGGATGGAGATGAGTTGCTCGTCTTCGGCCAGCCAGTTCACGCTATTGACGAAGAAGTCGCGGTTGCCGAGCACCTGGCCAAAGTAGGTGTTCGCGGCGAACTCGCTGTTCCCCACCACCACCAGGCGCCCCCTCGGCTGCCGCTCGCCGGCCGCCGGTGTCGGCGTCGCCACGGGGGTGGCCCCGGGGGCAACGCTCGGCGCGGGCTCGGTCTTGTTCACCGCCACGGCCACGGTGGCCGGCCCGATAACGTCCTCTCCTGGGTCGGGTCGGGCCGGGGCGCTAAAGTTGGTCTCCCGCCATGACCGCTCAGTGGTACGCAGCAGGGGGACGATGGCCAGGTCGCTCCCGGCCCCCGGTTTGATCGATACCGAGCGGGTGCCGGGCATAATCAGGTCGGGCAGGCTGGTGGTAATCCGGTGGCCGGTCTGGGGCTGGGGCAACAAGGCCAGCGGGTCGCCGACGTAGTTCCGCCCGGGGTCGATCACCAGGTCGTCGCCGACGCTGACCGACCAGCGATCGAGCAGGTCGCCGAGGCCGACGTCCTGACGCGGATCGAGCAAGAGGAGGAGCTTGCCTCCGTTGTTGAGGTAGTCGTTCAGGGCCTGGCGCTCCGGCTCGAGGAACGGGGCCCGCGGCCCGGCCACGACCACCACGGCGGCGTCCTCCGGCACGCGCTGCGCGGCCAGGAGGGAGAGCTTGTCCACGGTGTAGTTTTCGCGCTTCAGGGCCTCGACGGCGCTGTTGTAGCCGGACGGTTGGGCGGAGTCCGTATCCCGCTCCTGGTGCCCCTGAAGGAAGTAGACCTTCTTTGACTCGCTGCGGCTCAGCTTGAGCAAGGCGCTGGTGAAGTCTTGCTCCGTGACGCCGGTGACCTCCTCGCGCCGGTCGCCGGCCTGAAAAATGGTCACCGGATAGCTCTTGATGTCGAACTGCCGGGCCAGCCCGGGGCTGACGTCCGGATCCACAAACTCCACCGTTACCCGGGGGGAGCGGCGGTCATACTGGCGTAGGAGGTCCTTCGTCCCCCGGATGAAGCTATCTTCCTGCCGGCTAGGGTAGAAGCCGGTGACTTTCACGTCCTGGTTGAGCTGGTTAAGGATCTTCACCGACTGGTCAGAAAGGGTGTAGCGGCGCGAGGCGGTGAGGTCCCACTGAGGGGAATGGCGGTTGGCAAACCAGTTGCCCACGACCAGGAGGCCGATAAATGCGACGCTGGCGAGGGTGACGCTGCCCCCCTGCTGCGCCGTGCGCGTCCGCGTCCAGGCCAGGACCTCGGCCCACCGCGGGATCAGGTACAGCGCCCCCAGGGTGGCGGCCACGATCAGGAGAACGGCGACGTTGCGGGTCAGCGCCCCTTCAGTGTTGAAGACGACGATCGCCGCCGCCAGCAGGGCAACGGCCGCCAGACCGAGAAACCCGCTAAAGCGCTGGAAGGCCGAGGCTTCGGCATACTCCTCCTCGGCCACCGGGGCGGCTCTCGGCTCGATGACCGGCTCTGGAGCCGGTGCTGCGGCGGGCTCAGGGAGATCGTCCGGCGTTCCCCCCCCGGGTGCAGCTCCCGGGACGCGCTGGGGGCCGGCCACCCGGCGACGCCGCCGGCGCCCTCCCGGCTCTGGTGGATAGTGGCTGCTCTGGGTGTCGTCGGTGGTCATAGTAGTCTCGCGCTGTGGCCGGCGCCGGCTGGAAGCGTCTGGCGGGGGCGGAGGACTTGGCTCAGGTTCGGCAGGGTGTCCTGGCGGTCTAGGCCCGCCAGCGGCTGGATTCCAGGACGCGGACGGTGAGGAACAGGGCCCCGGCGATAAAGCTGAGATAAAAGACCACGTCTTTGAGGTCGATGACGCCCTGCCCGAAGTTCTGGAAGTGGTCGTTCAGCGAAAGGTAGGCCACTATGCTGGAGAGGCGCGGGCCGAGCACCCCGGCGGCGGCGCCCAGTACCCACAGCAGGAGCAGCACGCCGATCCCGACGACTCCGGCCACGATCTGGTTACGCGCCAGCGAAGAGCTAAGCATTCCCACGGCGATGAATGCACCGCCCAGCAGGACGAGACCCACATACGCCGTGATCAGGGGGCCCCACTCCGAGTTGCCATAGGCCTTGATCACCCCCACGTACACCAGCGTCGGCAACAGCATGAGCAAGTAGACGAGATACGTGGCCAGGAACTTGCCCCAGACCACGTGACTGTCGCTGACCGGAAAGGTCATCAAGAGCTCGATCGTCCCGGTGCTCTTTTCCTCGGCCAGGAGACGCATGGTCAACACCGGAATGATCAGCAGGAGCAAGAAGGCCGTGGTCGGCAGGAGGGGGCGCAGGCTGGCCTCGGCAGAAGGGCTGGCAATGATGAGAAAGAAGATGAAGCCGTTGACCAGAAGGAATACCGCCGTGACCACGTAGGCCATTGGCGACACCAGGTACGAGTACAGCTCCTTGCGGGTGACGGCCCAGATGGCGTTCAGCCCTTGACCAATGCCCCTCATGCCACCGGCACCCCCTCTTCAGAGGTCGTCAGCTCCCGGAAGATGTCTTCCAGGCTCAGGCTCTGTCCATGTAGCTCTTGCAGGCCCCAGCCCCCTTGCACCACGGCGGCGGCCAGCCGCTCACGCACCTCGAATCCCGGCTCGGCGTCCACCTCGTAGCGCAGCGCCCCGTTGGAGCCCGCGGCCGGCGTCACCGTGCGTACGCCGGGGACGCCCAGGAGACATTGCTCCACCTCCGGTGCCGGCCCACGCACGGCGATAGCCACTCGATCAGCCCCTACCACACGGCGGGTCAGCGCCTCGGGCGTATCCACGGCCACCACCGCGCCCCGGTTGATGATCACCACCTTGTTACAGACCATGCTGACTTCGGGCAGGATGTGGGTACTGAGGATAATCGTGCGGTCGCCGCCCAGGTCCTTGATCAAGGAGCGGGTCTCGATGATCTGGTTCGGGTCAAGCCCCACGGTCGGCTCGTCCAGGATCAGCACCTCGGGATCGCCCAGGAGGGCCTGGGCCAGGCCGACGCGCTGGCGGTAGCCCCGAGACAGCCGGCCAATGATCGTCCCGGCGACGTGGTCGACTCGGGCGGCGTCCATCGCCCACTCCACGCTGGCGCTGCGCTGGCTCACCTGCTTGGCCCGCGCCACGAAGTCCAGGTAGGCGCTGACCGTCATGTCTGTGTACAGGGGGACGCTCTCCGGTAGGTAGCCGATGCGGCGCCGTACCTCGAGGGAGTCCTCGACGACGTCGTAGCCGGCGATGCGCGCCGTCCCGCTGGTGGGCGGGAAGTAGCCGGTGAGGATGCGCATCGTGGTGCTCTTGCCGGCCCCGTTCGGCCCCAGCAGGCCCAGGATGTCCCCCCGATCGGCCCTGAAGCTGACGTCCTGCAAGGCCACTTTAGGACCGTAGTACTTGGTCAGATTGTCTACTTCGATGATCATCGATTCGTTGCCCGCTGGCCCTGGTACGCGGCTGTCGCCGCTGCACGGTGACAAAGGGCGCGGTCTGCTGAGGGCATCACGGCGGAGGTCGCAGGCCCGGTTGCCCCACCGGCCACTGCGCTACCGGCACATGATAGTAACGCCCCCAGCCTCGACCGTGGCGTCACGGGACGGCTCTGCCAGGTAGACCGACGGCGCGACAGTCTAGCTGCATCGTAGAGCATACGCGAGAACTCCGGACGTAGATGGGGCCGTGGCGGCACGGGCCCCAAGACCCGACTCCCAGGCTGCATCCCGGGTGGTGGGGCGGCCGGGTGGTGCAGCCGACTGCTAAGCTATAGCCACTCCCGAGCCAGTATGGCTGAAGAAGCCCCGAGCACACCTCGTCATCGCCGCCGGCGCAACGGCGGACGGTCGCGCCGCAGCGGCGCCGCACCGGTGCAGGCCGGGGCGCCAGCGCCTCCCGACGCGGCGGACCCGGCCGCACAGCAGGCCGGGCCTCCCCGCGGGACACCTCCGCAACGCGTTGCTCCTCAGGGGGCGGCCCCGGCGGCCCCGCCGACCGTGGAGCTCAGCGGCTTCATCCTCGACCTCCCGGATGGCCGGACGATCTTCCGCGAGGCCGCGCGTCCGTCCTACGCCCTGCGCTCCGTCCCCGGAAGCGACGCGTTGATCACCCCTGGCCTCTTGCTGACCTGTGGCCTCCGCCCCGGAGATCAGGCCCGCGTCCTGATCGAAGAGCGGCGCGGGCGCTCGCAAGTGGCCGACGTCCTTGAAGTCTCCGGCCTGACCCCCGCAGCCGCCGCCCAACGGCCGCGCTTCGAGGGACTTACCGCCGTACACCCCGATCGTGCCCTGCGCCTGGAGCGCTCTGGGAGCGTCACCGCCCGCGTCCTCGACCTGTTCGCCCCCCTGGGGTTCGGGAGCCGCGTCCTGGTCGTCTCCCCGCCCAAGGCGGGCAAGACGACCGTCCTGCGCGAGATCGCCCTCTCCACGATCCAGAACTATCCGGAGGTGCGCTTGCTCTGCTGCCTCGTCGGCGAGCGCCCCGAGGAGGCCACCGAGGTGACGCGACTCCTGCCCAAGCAGACCCCTGCCGGCGTCCCGGTGGAGGTGGTGGCCACTACCTTCGACGACGCCACCGCCAGCCACGCGGCCCTGGCGGAGCTGACCGCCGAGCGCGCCCGGCGCCTGGTGGAGGCCGGTCACGACGTCGTCCTCCTGGTGGACAGCATCACCCGCCTGGTACGGGCCCATAACCTGTCCCTGTCCGGGCGCGCCGCCGGGCGCACCCTCTCCGGCGGCATGGCCGCCGGGGCCATCACGCCGTCGCGGCGGTTCTTTGGCGCCGCCCGCGCCTGCGCTGAAGGTGGCTCGCTGACCGTCATCGCCTCGTGTCTCGTAGAGACCGGCAGCCGGCAGGACGACCTGGTCTACGAAGAGCTCAAGGGCACAGGGAACAGCGAGATCGTCCTCGACCGCCGGCTCGCCGAGCGACGCCTCTTCCCCGCCATCAACGTCGCCGCCACCGGCACCAGGCGCGAAGAGCTGCTCTTTGATCCCCCCCGCCTGGAGGCCGTGCGGCGCGTGCGGCGGGTGTTTGCCGGCGCCGACAACCCCCACCAGGCGATGACCCGGCTCATCGAGCGCATCGAGGCGACGCCGGATAACGAAGCCTTTCTGGCCTCCCTTCCCGGCAGCCGCTGAAGGGGGCGGGAGACACTCGCCTGGCGCCCCCGGCGGGCCGGGAGCGCCCCCCGCGCCGAGCGTCCCCGCGCCGGCAGGCCACCTTGACCGGGCGCGATGTCGCGCGCCCTGCCAGCCGTCTGCCTGCCGGCGGCCGGTGACCATGAGTTGAACAGGGGCTCCCGGCGCGCAGGGCCGGGAGCCCCCGCCCGTCCGATAGCATAGGTGCAAGGGAGAGATGGAGTGAGCGCCGGACAGGTCAGGGGTTTCGTCCGCGTGGCCGCGGCCGTGCCACCGGTGCGGGTCACGGACTTCGTCTACAACCGCGAGCAGACGCTGGACCTGTGGCGCCAGGCCCACGCCGAGGGGGTGGCCACCGTCTTCTTCCCGGAGCTGGGGCTGACGTCCTATACCTCCGGCGACCTGCACATGGACGGCCATCTCTTACGCCTGGGCCACGAGTCGCTCGTCTGGCTCCTCCAGCGCGGGGAAGCGGAGGGGCTGCAGACGGTGGCCTTCGTTGGCATGCCCCTGTTCGTCCACCCCGGCGTCTACAACTGCGCTGTAGCTATCCAAGGGGGCAGCGTCCTGGCGGTAGTGCCCAAGGGGTTCTTGCCCAACTACGGAGAGTTCTACGAGAAGCGCCAGTTCCGTGAGGGGCGCTACGTCCCGGCGGGCTCTACCGTAGAGGTCGCTGAGCAGGTCGTCCCCTTCGGCATGGATGTCCTGTTCCACACCCAGAACGTCCCCGGGCTGGTAGTGGGGGTGGAGATCTGTGAGGACGGTTGGGTGCAGCACCCGCCCAACGCCTATCAAGCATCCGCCGGGGCTACCGTCTGTGGGAACCTCTCCGGGAGTAACTTCCTGCTCGGCAAGGCCGAGACGCGTCACCGGCTCTGCTGGCGGGCGTCCTCCCCTGGCAAGTGCGCCTACCTCTACGCCGGCGCCGGGCCAGGGGAATCCTCGTCGGACGTGGCCTACGACGCCCACGCCCTGATCTACGAGAATGGCCACTGCCTGGGCGAGACCACACGCTTCTCGCGCCGGCCGCAGCTCCTGGTGGCGGACGTGGATCTAGAGCTGCTCCTGCACCAGCGGGCGACCGGCGGGACGTTCGGCGACTGCGCCGTGCACCATCAGCGCTCCTTCCGGCCGGTGCCGTTCACTGCCCATCTTCCAGAAAGCTTCCGGCCCTTGCGGCGGGCCATCGACCGACACCCCTTCGTCCCCAAGGACATCGAGACCCTGGCGACGCGGTGCTGGGAGGTGTTCGAGATCCAGACGAACGCCCTGATGACCCGCATGGAGCACTTCGAGAACCAGCGCCTCGTGCTGGCCCTCTCCGGGGGGCGGGACTCGACGCTCGCGGCCCTGGCCTGCGCCAACGCCCTGGATCAGCTGGGGCTGCCGCGGGAGCATCTCCTGTGTGTCTCGATGCCCGGCCTGGGGACGTCACAGCACACCCGCAACGCCTCGCGGATGTTGGCGCACGCCCTGGGGGCTAGCTTCGAGGAGGAAGATATTCGCGAGGAAAGCTACCTCGTCCTGCGTGACCAGCATCACCCCGCGGTGCGGCGCTACACCGAGTGGCGAGAGCGGGCCGGGCGCGAGCACGACGCGGCCCTGTTCGTCGACTTTCTCGGCGCCCACCCGCAGTTTGCCGACGTGGAGCTGGAGAACGTGCAGGCCCGCGTGCGCAAGCTGCGGGTAATGATGAAGGCCAACCGCCACCGGGCGGTGGAGATCGGCACCGGGGACCTCTCGGAAAAGGCCCTTGGCTGGTCGACCTACAGTGGGGACCACATCTCCATGTACGACCTGAACCCGGGGGTGCCCAAGACGCTGGTGGAGTTCGTCATCCGCTGGGTGGCCAACGAGCGCATCCAGACCTGGTCTGCCGGCGGGGACGAGTCCCTGCGCCAGGTGCTCTTCGACATCCTGGAGGCCCCCATCTCACCGGAGCTCCTACCGACGAACGCCGAAGGGCGCATTGCCCAGCTGACGGAGAGCACCATCGGTCCCTTCCAGCTGCACGACTTTTTCCTGTACTGGTTCGTCAATCACGGCACCCGTCCCGCCCGCATCTTGTTCCTGGCCGAGGCCGCGTTCGGGGACGAGTACCCGCGGGAAGACTTGCGCAAGTGGCTTCTCCTGTTCTTCCGGCGCTTTTTTGGGCAGCAGTGGAAGCGGGACTGCACGGCCGACGGCCCCAAAGTGGGCACGGTAGCCCTCTCGCCACGAGGGGATTGGCGGATGCCCAGCGATGCCGTGGTACGGACCTGGCTGGAAGAGATCGAGCAGGCATAGCGCCCAGCAAGGGGCGGCTGCCCCGGGTAACGGCTGGTAAAGTCCTGTCGCCGGCCGGCGACATGCTGGTCTGATACGCCCCGAGCGATGCAGCCGGGCCCGCTGCCGGGCGCGCCCGGCAGCGTCCCTCGGCCGGCAAACGCCAGCCCCAGCTATGCCGTCGCCCGGATCGTCCGGGGGCCTGCGGCCGTTCACGGGGCCAACCGGAGGTAACGGAGCATTGGTGGAATCCCAGGGGGGTGGAAAGGGCCCGCCGGCCGCCCGGCTGGCGGGAGACGAGGGCGATCCACAGTACCGTCGCCAGCGCTGGCAGTTTTTCAAGTCACCCGTCGAGCGCCTGCAGCCCGTTGCCGGGATGGGCGGCAACGACCTTTTCGCCGCCATGCACCGCGCCGGAGGACCGCTACGCAACCTGGCCGGGGTGTACCTTGGCTGGGAAGAGATGCTGGGGCGGCCACGGCAGGCCGTGTGGCTGGCCATTGCCGGGGCCTACATCCCTTTCGGCCTCGGGGCAACGATGCGCACGCTCCTGGAGCGGCGCTTCGTGGACGTCCTCGTCACCACCCCTGCCCAAGTCACTCACGACCTGACGGAGGTGCGCGGGCTGCGCCACTACCACGGCTCAGAGGACGTGGATGACGACCAGCTGCAGCGTCTTGACGTCAACCGCTACTGGAACGTGTTCGGCGACGAGCGGGAGCTGAACGCCAACGACGACGTGATCGCCGAGTTTGCCGTTACCCTCTCCGACGCCAGGACATACACCCCCAGCGAGTACTTCTATCGGCTCGGCCTGTGGCTCGATAGCAGCGCCCACAAGGCTGCTGAAGGGATGCTGACGGCCGCTGCCCGCCAGGGCATCCCCATCTTCTGTCCTAGCCCGGCCGACGGAGACGTCACCGGCGACCTGGCGCATTACCGCAAGCGTACCGGAAGGCGTCTGATCCTCGACCCGGTCAAAGAAGTCCTGGACATGGTGGCCCTGAACGCCGCCATCGAAGACGCCGCCGGGCGCGCCGGTCTGGTGACCCTGGGGGGTGGGGCGCCGCGCAACTACGCCCAACAGGCCATGGCCTGCGCCTACATGCTCGACCGGGCCGACCTCAAGCGCTACAACTACGGCCTGCGCATCTCGCTCGACCCCGTGGGCACCGGCGGGCTTTCCGGCTCCAGTATCTCCGAGGGCAAGACCTGGAAAAAGTACGCCCCGGACACCGTCATCTCCGAGCACTATGGGGAGTTCATGGCCCCCCTGGTGCAGATGACCCAGGCCCTGCTCGACCGCTATGAAGGCATGCCGGTGCGGGACTTCGTTTCGATGCGCTACGCCGACGATGGGCGTATGCTGGTCAAAGTCGCCGGTCACGAAGTGGACGTGCAAGAGGCGTATGGCTATGCCTAGCCCCCGGCGGCCGTGCAGTGCGCCGGGGGCACAGAGAGATGCCCTTCCCCGGAAGGGAGGGGGCCGACACGGCGGAGCGGCCGATATTGCATTGGACGAGACGCGGTGACGTCGACGTGGAACCAGGGGCAAGGGATCAAGAAGCAATGAAGATCACCAGCGTGGAATGCCTGCCCGTCCAGGACGGGCGTAATTGCGTCTTCGTCGTCGTCGAGACCGACGAAGGGCTGTTCGGCGTCGGCGAGGCCGGCCTGACGCGGCGCGCCGGGGCCATCGCCGCCGTGATCGACGACTTTGCCTCGCTGCTAGTCGGGCAGGACCCGCTGCGCATCGAGCACCACTGGCAGCAGCTCTCGCGCGGCTTCTTCTTTCCTCACGATACGATCGCCGGCAGCGCCCTGGCGGCGGTGGACATCGCCCTGTGGGATCTCATGGGCAAGGCCCTCAACGTTCCCGTCTATCAGCTCCTCGGCGGCCGGGTCCGGGACAAGGTCGTCTGTTACCCGCACATGGGCGGGCGGACGCCGGAGGAGCTGGTCGAGCGCTGCCTGGCCGCTCGAGAAGAGGGGTGGAAGTTCGTGCGCTTCAGCCCCAACATCGGGCCGGACGGGCTGTTCGAGCCGGCGGCGGCCATCCGTGAGTCGATCAAGATGTTCCAGGCCGTCCGTGAGGGCCTCGGCGACACGGTAGAGATCTGCTTCGACGTCCACACCCGCCTCGACCCGGCGGACGCCATCGCCCTGTGCCGCGCGGTAGAGCCGTATCGGCCCTTCTTTATGGAGGATCCTATTCGGAGCGAGGGGCCGAACAGCTTTCGCCTCCTCCGCCAGCACATCAACGTCCCACTGGCGGCCGGGGAGCAGTTCTGCAGCAAATGGGAGTTCCGCCAGCTGATCGAAGAAGACTTGATCGACTACGCTCGCATTGACCTGTGCATCTGCGCCGGGCTGAGCGAGTCGAAGAAAGTCGCCGCCATGGCCGAGACGCACTACATCAAGCTGGCCACTCATAACCCGCTGGGCCCGGTTTCCAGCGCCGCCTGCCTGCACCTGAACCTGGCCTGCAGCAACGTGGGGGTGATGGAGCAGCCTCAACGTCCCGGGCGGGTCATGACCAACGTCGTCCCCGGCCAGGTCACCTGGGAAGACGGCTACCTTCTGCCCCCCACCAAGCCGGGGCTAGGGATCGAGTTCGACCGCCAGGCCGCCCGGCGCCTGCCCTACCAACCGGGCGGGCCGGTTCGGCCCCTGCTCCACCGCGCGGACGGGTCGTTCACTAACTGGTGACCGAGCCGCCGCCAGCCGAGCGAATCATGGCCGGGGCCTTAGGAGGGCTGCGCGTCCTCGATCTGGGGACGTTCATTGCCGCGCCTTTCGCCGCCGGGCTGATGGCCGAGCTGGGGGCGGACGTGCTAAAGGTGGAGCAGCCGAACTCCGGCGATCCCATCCGAGACCTGGGGGACAAGGTGAAGGGCCGGGCCCTGTTCTGGGCCCTGGAAGGACGTGGGCGGCGCTCGGTGACCTGCAACCTTCGCCATCCCCGAGGTCAGGCCCTGGCCCTGGAGCTGGTGCGGCGCAGCGACGTGGTCATCGAAAACTTCCGTCCCGGGACGCTGGAGCGCTGGCACCTGGGCTACGAGGAACTACGCCGGGTGAACCGTGGCCTCGTCCTCCTGCGCATCTCGGCCTACGGTCAGACTGGCCCCTATGCCCCCCGGCCGGGGTTTGGGCGCATCGCCCAGGCTTTCGGCGGGCTGACCTACCTCGCCGGCCATCCCGACCGACCGCCGGCCCTCCCTGGATCGGCCACGCTGGCGGACTACGCCGCCGGGCTGTTGGGGGCCTTTGCCGTCCTGGCCGCCTTGCGTCACCGCGATGTCACCGGCGAGGGCCAGGTGATCGACGTCTCGCTCTTCGAAAGCATCTTCCGCTTTACGGACTACATGGCCCTGGCCTACGACGCCGTTGGAACCGTCCGCGAGCGCAACGGCTCGACGGCGCCCCACGCCGCCCCCCACAACCACTACCCCACGGCCGACGGGAAGTGGATCGCTATCGCCTGCACCAGCGACCGGATCTTCCGGCGTCTCGTGGACGCCATGGTAGAGAGCGCCGGGGAGGAGGACTGGAGCCACGATCCACGCTACGACAGCATGGAGAAGCGCCTCGCCCGGCGGGAGGAGGTTGACGCCCGTGTCGCCGCCTGGACGGCACGCTCTACCCTGGCCGACCTGGCCGCCGGCCTGGACGCCGCCGAGGTGCCCAACAGCCCCATCTTCAGCGTGGCCGACGCCTTTGCCGATCCGCAGTACAAGGCGCGGGAGACGCTCATCCCGGTGGAAGACCCGGTGCTGGGCACCATCCACGTACCGGCGCCCGTCGCGCGCCTCTCGCTGACACCGGCTCAGCCACCGGCGCCGGCCCCAGAGCCAGGGGAGCACAACGCCGAGGTGTACGGCGGCCTCCTGGGGATGAGCGGGGACGAGCTACGGCAGCTCCGCCAGGCGGGCGTCATCTGATCCTTGGCCCATCCGGTCGCCGCCCCCTGGCGTCCGGCGTGCCGCGCCGGCCCGCCCTTGCCGGCTGCCATCCTGAGCCGTGGTTTAGAATCTCCCCATGCCCAACGATTTCTCGTTCGACGTCGTCTCTGAGTTTGACCGCCAGGAGCTGATCAACGCCATCGATCAGACCACACGTGAGCTGACCACGCGTTACGACCTCAAGAACACCGGATCGAGCATCGAGTTAGACAAGGACAGAATCACCTTAGCCAGCGCCAATGAGATGAGCCTCAACGCCGTGCGGGACATCCTCCTGGAGCGGGCGGTGCGCCGCAAGGTGTCCCCCAAGGTCTTTGACTTTGGGCGCATCGAAGAGGCGAGCAAAGGGACGGTCCGGCAGACGGTCACCTTGAAGCAAGGCGTCAGCCAGGAGCTGGCGCGCGAGATTTCCAAGCTTATTCGGGACAAGCTCCCCAAGCTCAAAACGCAGGTGCAGGGCGACGCCGTGCGCATCACCGGCCGTAGCAAAGACGAGCTGCAGGGGGCCATGCAGGTGCTGCGCGCGGCGGAGGCGGAACGGGACTGGACCGTCCCCATTCAGTTCAATAACTACCGCTAAGGCTTGCCCTTGTTGCCTCCGCGCGCTGCCGGTCACCGGCGCCCACCTTCCGGCCAGCCTTCGTGGCAGGGGCTCCAGCGCGGTTACGTCCAAGAACAATGCCGCGCTTTGTCCTGCCTCTCGCGCCTCTCGCGGCGCTCGATCGCGGGGATGGCTGGGGCGGGCCGCGGGGTATGAGTTGCCCGCGCGCGGTATGGTGCAAGACAGGAACCAGCTGGGCAAGCGAGGCCCCGGCGCCTGGCGCGGGGGGGAGAGGGAGCGATGACAGAAGAGCGCCCGCAGCGGATGACGCAGGAGAACGGAACGTTTCACCCTCCTACGGGGCCTGGACGGGCCGCGGGGGCGGGAGGCGCCTCCCCGCCTGGGGGCGGCCGGCGCCCGGACCTACCCCGCGTTTGCGTCGCCTTTAGCTTCTACCGCCTGCGTCACCAGGCACTGGCCCTCCCGGAAGCGGAGCGACGCCGCCTGGCAGAGGAGTTTGTCACCGCCGTAGACGCGGCGGCCGACCACCTCGGCATCCTGCGGGCCTACAGTCTGGTGGGGACGCGGGGCGACGCCGACTTTCTCCTGTGGCAGGCGGTGGAGGAGCCGGAGGGACTGCAGCGCTTCGCCGGCGCCCTGCGCCGGGCGCGCCTCTTCGGCTACCTGGAGATGCCATACCACTTCCTGGCCATGACTCGGCGGTCGATGTACGTGGACGAGCGCCACCGAGCCGGGGGGGACGGCCGGCGCGTGACGATCAAGCCCACCGGATCGCGGTACCTCTTTGTCTATCCCTTTGTAAAGACCCGCGCCTGGTACGCCCTCCCCATGGCCGAGCGCCAGCGGATGATGGACGAGCACATCAAGATCGGGCACAAGTACCCGGGGATCAAGATTAACACCACCTACTCCTTTGGCCTGGATGACCAGGAGTTCGTCGTCGCCTTCGAGGGCGATAGCCCCAGCGAGTTCCTGGATCTGGTGATGGAGCTACGTGGCTCCGAGGCCAGCGGCTACACCCTGCGCGACACGCCGTCGTTTACCGCCCTGGCGCAGCCCTTAGGGCCGGCGCTGGAGCTGGCCCTCGGCCTGGGGGCGGCCATGCCGGAGGCAGCTCAGGCTGACGTGGGCGCCACTACCGTCTAAGCCAACGCCACGCCGGGGACTACGTGCCGGCCCGCCCGGACAGGCATGGAGGCCTCACCTTGGCTTTCGTGTAGATGTCCTCGCCCGGCGAGAGACGGCAACCAGGAAGGGCATGATGACGATTCGCAGCCTGCGCGACTTTCTCGATCTTCTCACCCGGTCGGGTGACCTGGTGCAGGTCACGGCTCCGGTCGACCCCTACCTGGAAGTGGCCGAGATTCACCGCCGGGTGATCGCCGGCGGCGGTCCGGCGCTGCTGTTTACCAACGTCCCCGGGAGCGCCCATTCCGTGGTGACGAACCTCTTTGGGACGGCACGACGCATCGAGCTGGCCTTCGGGCGCCGCCCGGTGGAGTTCGTGCGTCGGGCGGTCATGGCGGTGCAGGACCTGCTGCCCCCAACGCCGGCCAAGCTGTGGGGCTACCGCGACTTTGCCCGCCAGGGCCTCCGCGTCGGGCTCTCCCGGGCGCGGCGTGGTCCCATCTTGGAGGCGATGCACCGCCCGGTGCGTCTCGACCAGCTGCCCATCATCACCTCGTGGCCGGGAGACGGGGGACCGTTCGTCACCCTGCCCCTGGTCTACACCGAGCACCCCGGCCCGGATGGCCACGGGCACAACCTGGGGATGTACCGCATGCACGTCTACGACCGGGAGACGACGGGCATGCACTGGCAGATCCAGAAAGGGGGTGGCTTTCACGCCGCCGCCGCGGAGCGCCAGGGACGCCCGCTCCCGGTCACCGTCTTTCTCGGGGGCCCGCCGGCCCTCATCCTGGCTGCCGTTGCCCCCTTGCCGGAGAACGTCCCCGAGCTGCTCCTGGCATCCCTCCTCGCGGGCGAGCGTCTGCCCCGTGTCGCCGACCCGCAGGGAGGCTATCCGCTCCTGGCCGAGGCAGAGTTCGCCCTCGCCGGAGAGGTACGCCCCGGCGAGCGCCGGCTGGAGGGACCCTTCGGGGATCACTACGGCTACTACTCCCTGGCCCATGACTTCCCGGTGTTCCACGCCCAGCGCTTGTACCACCGGCGTGACGCCATCTATCCGGCGACCGTAGTGGGCAAGCCCCGCCAGGAGGACTTCTTTATCGGCGACTACCTCCAGGAGCTGCTCAGCCCCCTCTTCCCACTGGTGATGCCGGGAGTGCGTGACATCTGGAGCTATGGCGAGACCGGCTTCCACTCCCTGGCCGCTGCCGTCGTGCAAGACCGCTACGCCCGGGAGGCCCTCGTCTCCGCGTTTCGCATCCTGGGTGAGGGCCAGCTTTCCCTGACCAAGTTTCTCCTGGTCACGGACACCCCCCGCGACCTGCGCGACTTCAAGGGCACTCTGGCGCACGTCCTTGCCCGTACGGTGTGGGAGCGGGACCTGTTCATCTTCGACCACACGGCGATGGATACCCTGGACTACACCGGGACGACCTTGAACCGCGGGAGCAAGGGGGTCCTGCTGGGGCTGGGGGAGGCCAAGCGAGAGCTCCCTCAAGCCTTCCACCTCCCCGAGGGTGGCCGGCTGCCGGCGGGCGTGGACGAGGCCCGGGTCTTCTGTCCCGGGTGCCTCGTCCTCCAGGGCCGCCCCTACGCCGAGGACGCCGAGCAGGCCGCCGTCCTGGGGGGCGAGCCGTCTCTCGCCGGCTGGCCCCTGGTCGTCCTGGCGGACGACGCCACCATAGCTACTTCGAGCGAGCGGTTTCTGTGGGCTACCTTCACCCGCTTCGAACCGGCCGGGGACGTCTACCCGGCCGGGCAGCAGGCCCACCGCCACCACCTGTCCTACCGCGCGCCGATAGTCATCGATGCCCGACTCAAGCCCTGGTACCCGCAGGAGCTCCGCCCGCTGCGGTCTACCGTGGAGACGGTCGATCGGCGCTGGCGGGAGTACTTTCCACAGGGCATGGCTCAGGATCCGCGCCCGTCGGGCGAGCCGCAGGATACCCCGCTGCCCCTGGTGACCGCCGCCCGCTGACGGAGCCAGTGACTGCAGTGGGGGCACAGCGCAACGTGGCGACAGGGATCAGGCCGGGCCGAACTCTCCCAGCGGCGCCCGGCAGCGCCCGGCAAGGACCTGGGCGGCAGGGCCGCCCTGACGGGGGAGTCACCGGTGCGGGCGCAGGACGACGTCCGCCACTACGGGGCGGTGGTCGGAGCCACCCCCGTCCGGCCAGACCATCGCCCGGCGCGCTCCGACCTCAGATGAGAGCAGGATGTGGTCGATCCCGATCAGGGGGAAGCGGACGAGAAAGCTGCGCCTCAGGACGCGCACTCGTGGCACGGCGGGAAAACTGAGGCCAAACCCCCACCCCGCCTGGCGGTGGGCGTTGGCGTAGCCGGCGGCCAGGAGGCGCCGGAACTCGGGAGTCTGGTCGGTGAGATTCAAGTCCCCGGCAACGATCACCGGGTCTGCCGTAGCCGCCAGGGCGCGGAGGCGCGGCACCAGCCAGTCCACTTCCAGGCTGCGGGCGGCACTGACCTCCCCGAACACCACCGGCAGCGGCAGGGCCTCGCTGGAGCGATAGTTGACGCGCGGTGTCGTGAGATGCAGGTTGACCAGGTGCAGCCGAGTACCGTTGACGTCTAGCACGGCGTGCTGCCAGTGTGCCCCGCGCTGCGAGCCGTCCCAGCGCTCCTCGCTGAGGATAGGGTAGCGGCTCCAAATTCCCTGCGCCTCCCACAGGCCGGTCGTCCGCAATCGGGAGTGCGGGTAGGTGTCGCCCAGGGCGGCGTTCAGCTGCTGGGCCAGGGACGGCACCAGCTCCTGGGTCATCAGGATGTCGGGGTTGGCTTCCTCTATGACCCGTGCCAGGTTGGCTGCCGATCGCGAGCTGCCCAGAATGTTGAAGGTCATCACCCGCACCCTGGCCTCACCAGGCCTGCCCCGGCCGGTCAACTCGGAAAGCTGGGCCGGCCGGGGCACGAACAGCTCCCCGTAGAGGGAGGTGAACATCACCCAAGGCAAGGCCGTAGCGAAGAGGGCCGCCGGTTTGCGCGCCACGGCCAGCGTCAGGAGCCACAGCGGGAGGGGCAGAAAAAACCAGGGTGTGAACTCGTTGAGCAGGGAGACCAGGTTATAGAGCCGCGTCCACTGGCGTTCCGGGACAAAGGAAGGTGGAAGGTCGGTGATGAGGGCGCGGAGCAGCAGATACCCTAGCAAGGGCAAGCCGTGGAGCAGCGGCAGCAAGCCGATCAAGCGGCGCATAGCTTCCCAGGGGTGCCGGCCGGGTGGCGCCCCCGCCGGCCCGGTGGCCGCTCACACGCCGGCTGTCACCTCGCTGCGCGCCGCCCACCCATCCAGCCACCGGGCATTGGCCTCGAACAACTCGTTGACCATAGAACGCATGTCGTCGAGGCTTGTTGTCGCCGCCCCTAGAGGATCGAGGGCGCAGGCCTGATGGATAGCCTGACGGTCCCGCTGGAGAAAGCCCTTCACCGCCAGCTCCTGGACGTTGACGTTGGTGCGGTTGATCGCCGCCAGCTGGCTGGGGAGGTCGCCGACGTAGCAGGGGTGCAGCCCGGCGCCGTCTACCAGGATGGGCACCTCCACGTTACATCCCGGCGGGAGGTTGGTGATCAAGCCGGTATTGGCGACGTTCCCGTTAAAGCGGAAGGGTGCGTTGGCCTCCACGGCGCGGACGATGTAGGAGCAGTACTCCCGGCTCCGCTGCAGGTCGAGGGGGGCCTGGCCGGCGATCTGCTGCTTGATGCTCTCCCAGACCTGCTGCCGCCGTGAGGGCACGGCCGCGAGCTGCCCCATGCCGTTCGTGGCCCCGTCCGCGGAGGCCGGCCGGCGGGCGTCCGGCGCCGGCTGGGCGGGGGTGTACTTGTCCCGATCGGCCGCCGTGCGTCGGAACCAGGGGACGTACTCGCTCATGTGGCGCGAGGATTCGGTGACGAAGTACCCGAAGTGGCGCATGACCTCAAAGCGCACGCGGTCCTTGTCGTAGATCTGCGGGTCATTCATTGCCTGCTGCAGGCGCGGATACAGGTCCTCACCGCGATACGTCCCGCGCCGGAGCTGGAGGAACCAGGCCTGGTGGTTGATACCCGCCACCCAGTACGCCACCTCCTCGTGAGGCACGCCGACGAAGCCGGCCAAGCGCTCGGCGGTGCCCTGCACCGAGTGACACAGCCCGACGTTGCGCACGCTCGGAAGGGCCTGGGCTATCGTCCACATGATCATGTTCATCGGGTTGACGTAGTTCAGCCACAGGGCGTCCGGGCAACGACGCTGCATGTCGTGCCCGATCTCCAGCATGGCAGGCATCGTGCGCAGGTAGCGGAACACCCCGCCGACGCCGATGGTGTCGGCCACGGTCTGGTGCAGGCCGTACTTCTCCGGGATGGCCACATCGGGACGATCCGGCTCGTAGGCGTAGCCGATGGCCAGCGTAGAGATCACGTAGTCCGCACCGTCAAGCGCGGCCGCGCGATCGGTCGTCGAGGTCACCTGAGCGTTGACGCCCTTCGTCTCCACCATCCGCCGGGCCAGCGCCTCGATGAGGTCGAGGCGCTCGGCGTTGACGTCCATCAGGGTCAGCTCGGCACTCTGCAGCTCAGGCCAGCTCAGGAAGTCAGCCAGGAGGCGGCGGGAGAAGGTGGCGCTCCCGGCGCCGATCAGTACGATCTTCGGCACGGTCTCTCTCCAGTCCTCAGTGCTTGCGGCTCACTCTTCATCGTTTGGGGCTCAGTCGTTGACGCTTGGGGCTCCGGGCCCCGCGGCGCTTCGAAGCGCCGCGGCGCGCGGCACGTTATTCCAGGGCCGCGTTGCCCCCGCCCTTTTGCACCAGCTCGGCGATCTCCTCATCGCTGAAGCCGGCGATCTTGAGCGAGATCACGTTGACCGGCGTGGGGTCGTCTTGCTTGCTTCCCGCCGCCGGCTTGGCCTCACCGGTATCGCCCAGGGCCTGCATCACCAGGGCGGCCACCTTCTTGTCGTGGACGATGCGCATGCGGTCGACTTCCTCCCCGACCAGGCGCAGGCGTTCCGGGTCGTCATGCAGGAGCCACTTCACCCAGCGATTGCCGAAGGCGACGTGACGCGTCTCATCGGCCTGGATGAAGTCAAACATCTTGGCCCCTACCTCGTCGCCCATCTCCCGAAACGTGTTGCGACTCTTGAGCAGGCCGTTCAGGCCGCCGAGCTCGCCCCGCCGGTGCAGGTCCTGCAGCCGGTGCAGGAGGTCGAGCTGGATGCGGTAGCCGAAGTTTCCCGGGACAATAGGGTACATTCCGACGTGTCCCCCGAGGTCCTCCAGATGCTTGCAGGTCTCTTCGGAGTGACGAATCTCGTCCCACACCACCCGGGCCATGTCCAGGTGGAACTCCCAGGGCATGCGCGGGAATTCGTAGGAGTTGCGCCCGGACAGCTCGGCGGCATGCATCTCGTTATCCATCATCCCGTGCATCAGGCGGCGCCCCTTTTCGGCCCAGTCGTCGCCGGGGCTGGGCATTCGCGTCGCCTGTTCGGCCGGGTGCACCATAGCGAAGCGGGCGTCCCGCTGGGCCAGGGGCACCGGCGGGGGGAGACCCCGATCGGCCTCGGCCGGACGGCGCTCTGCCTGGGCGGTCTGGCCACTGGACTGGCGGCGGGCCGCCAGGACGGCCTCCAGCTCCAGGAGCTCGGGAGGGTCGTCGTCCTCCGGCAGGATGCGGGGCGTCATGTCGATGTAGAACCGGGCGTCGCGCGCCGCGATCAACAGCCGCTCCGAGCGGGGGGACTGCGACCGGGGGAGGGTGGCCAGGCTTTCCATGGCCACCTCGGGCGTGCTGGGGGGTTCTGGTGGCGGCGGCGTCCCCTGGGCCACGATCCCACCGGCCTCGCTGAGGACGGTCTCCAGGCGCTGCTGCCAGCGCGCCGTGTGCTCCGATCGGGAAGGGTCGCCGGCGATCAGGGCTTCAACCGCCGCCTCGCCCCAGCGCACCTGCTCCGTCTCCTCCGCCATGACCGGCCGGAGCGTGCGTATCGTGGGGGCGTCGCAGATGGGGTCGGTCACGGCCATGTGGTACTGCATGGCGCTGATCAGGCGGGGCTTGGCCACGCGGTAGACCCCCACCAGGAACTGTAGCGGCGTCTCCGCCTCGTCCAGGGCGTCCAGGAAGCGCTGCACCTCCACCGGCGCCCGGCGGTCGGCGTCGGCCGGGATCCGCAGCTCGGATGTCCGCAGGCGCAAGGACTCGGCGTGCTGCGCGTCCTGCCACACGTGCCGGCCGATTTCCAGCTTCAGCTCATACTCCGGGATCTTGGCCAGCCAGCCGGCCAGCAAGCGCATGACGTGGAACTCCACCATCTGGTAGCGCACCACGCGACGGCCGGACTCCACCACGTCAAACTCCCCACCCAGGCGGCGCCTGTCCGGCGGGAGAAGGGGCAATCCCGGCGCGCTGAGCGCCCCAGCCTGAGAAGACCCCGTGGACGCGCTCGACGTGAACACTGCCGGCCGAACGACTGCGCTCATCTTGCTGCTCTCCTCTCTGCCCGGCCGGGCTCGGCGCGGACTGCGGGCCGACCCCCTATCCCCCCCGCTCCGGCTGGCCCACTCCAGCCCCGCGGCGGGCGGTGCCCCTTTCCCCGTCTACAGGCATTGACCAGAGGGCCGCTCGCCACCAAACGCCGGCCCTGCACAAGGTGGCCCTCGGCAAGCAGGCCCTCGGCAAGCAGGCCCTCGGCCAGGGCCCTGCCCTGTACCGTCTACAGGCGAGGACTCTGCTCAGCCGACTATACGCAGCCCGGCCGGGTGGGACAAGTGTCCCCGGCGGGCGCATCGTTGGCCCCATCTATGATAGAAGTGGCCCATGCAGATCTCACCTGACGATGGCCGCTTGAGCTGGCAAGGCGCCGTTTCCCTGGAGGGCAGCCAGGAGGGGGTGATGCCCTGGCGCCTGCCCCACGCCGCGCGGGACCTCTTCCCCGCCCCACTCGTCGAGCGAGCGGCCATGCCGGCCGGCGTGCGCCTGGTGTTCCGCAGCGACGCCACGTCGATTGCCGGGCAGCGCGTTGCCGTGACCGACTCCGCCCCCCTTGATCTCGTCTGCGATGGGGAGGTGGTGGCGACGGCGGAGCAAGGGGGGGCGGAGAGCTTCCGCTTCGACGGCTTGCCTCCAGGAGAGAAGCGCATCGAGCTGTGGCTCCCGCAGTTTGGATCCTTCCGCCTACGGGCGCTGGAGCTGAACGACGGGGCCATTCTACGAGTGGAGGGGCAGGCGGAGGCAGGCCCACGGTGGGTGACCTACGGCAGCTCCATCACCCAGTGCCGTACCGCGGCCAGTCCTACCCAGACCTGGCCGGCCATCGTCGCCCGCGAGCGGGGGCTGCATCTGACCTGCCTCGGCTACGGTGGACAGTGCCACCTGGACGTCGGCGTCGCCCGCCTGATGCGCGACCTGCCGGCCGACTTCCTCTCCATCTGCGTCGGGATTAACGTCTATGGGGGGGCGACCCTCAATCAGCGGACGTTCCGTTCGGCCGTCACCGGCTTCGTCCAGATCGTGCGCGAAGGGCACCCCGAGATCCCCTTCGTCGTCTTGTCCCCCATCTGGTCGCCCCCACGGGAGCGGGAGCCCAATGCCGTGGGGTTCACCCTGCAGGGGATGCGTGAAGAGGTGGAGGCCGCCGTGGCCGCCTTGCGCGCCCACGGCGACGGGGCGTTGCATTACGTCGACGGGCGGGGCGTCTTTGGCCCGGAGCTGGAGCACCTCCTCCCGGACGGGCTGCATCCCAACGCCGAGGGCTACCGCCTGCTGGGTCAGAATGTTCTCCGGGCGGTGGTCGAGCCCTACTTCCCCCGAACGGAGCGCGCCGTCGACGCCCGGCGGACTTTGTGAGAAAATGAACAAAGTAAGAGGGACAGGGGATCGATGACAGTAGACGTGTACGCCGCGGTCTACACGCCGGTGATCGTGGCCGCCGTCGTGGGGGTGCTGTTCATCGCCTCCACGCTGTTCGTGGCCAACTTGCTCGCACCACGCATCCGTGGCCGCACCAAGGAGGCCATCTACGAGTGCGGCATGCAGCCAATCGGCCAGGGATGGAGCCAGATGAATCTGCGCTACTATCTCTACGCCTTCGTCTTCCTCATCTTCGAGATCGAGGCCATTTTCCTGTTCCCCTGGGCGGTAGTGTTCCGCCGGCTCGGACCATTCGCCTTCTGGGAGATGATGCTCTTCCTGGCCATGCTGCTCTTCGGGCTGGCCTACGCCTGGAGGAAAGGAGTCCTGCAGTGGGAATAATCGCGCCGGACAGGGCCAGCGCCGGGACGAGCAGCGCCATCGGCAACCAGACGGCGGTCGCGGGGGCCCCGGGCACCCTCCCCGAGCTGAACCCGCAGCCGGAGAATCTCTACGCCCGCCTGCCCCAGGGGATCGTCACCACCTCGGTCGACCAGCTGTTCCAGTGGGCCCGCAAGAGCAGCCTGTGGCCAATGACCTTCGGCCTGGCTTGCTGTGCCATCGAGATGATCGGCACCTTCATGGCCAAGCACGACCTCGACCGCTTCGGCCTTATCGGGCAGGTCGGGGCTACCCCGCGCCAGTCAGATCTGATGATCGTCTCCGGGACGGTGACTACCAAGATGGTGCCGGCGATCAAGACGCTCTACGATCAGATGCCGGAGCCCAAGTGGGTGATCTCGATGGGGGGCTGCGCCACCTGCGGGGGGCCCTACTACCGCTACCCCACGGTGGTGCAGGGGGTAGACCAGGCCATTCCGGTGGACGTCTACATCGGGGGTTGTCCCCCCAGGCCAGAGGCCTTGATCCACGGCATCCTCAAGCTGCAGGAGAAGATCATGCGCCAGGCCAAGGAAGGGCGGCGTCCTACACCGGACATGGAGCTAGTGCTGGCTGGAGATGGCGTGGCCGCCGCCTAGTACAGTTCCGCGGAAGTCCTGCGGCAGACCCCAGCCTGGGAGTCCTGCCGAGCGACTTCAGCCCAGGTGGACTAGGCGGAGGGTAGGGCAGCAGTAGGGGACGTGGAGTGACTCAAGGGGCCTCGGCGGGAGCGGCGATCTCCCTGCGGCAGACGCTATCCAGCTCCAAGTGGCTGGGGCAGGTCTGCCCCAGGTGCGGCAATATCATCGCCGAAGGCAGCCAGGTGGTGCTGTGTCCGAAGTGCTACACGCCGCAGCATGCCCAGTGCTGGCGGGATGCCGGGAACGCCTGCGCCAACGACGGCACCACGGCGCGGATCATCGAGCGTCCCGGCCGGCCGGGCGCTGCGGGGGCCGCGGGGGACACGCCGGCCGCCCCGGGGACGTCTGATCCGGGTGTGGCTGCCCCGACCTCGCCGGCGCCCCGGGCCCCCACGCCATCAATGGACACGGCCGCCGCCGCCGTCGACCCCGCCGGGGCGGCACAGGCGACACGTACGGCCACCGCTGGAGGGACCCCCGGCCGTCCCGCACCACCACGCCCTGTGCCTGGCGCCGCCGGCGCGGGTAGGGGGGCCGCCGGAGGGACGACCCGCCCGGCCGGCGGGCGCCCCCCGGCCGGCCCTCAAGAGCAGGAGGCGCGCGGACTGCGCCCCAAGGCCGACGTGCGCCGGCGCCTGGAGGGGGCGCTGGGGGACCTTGATCCCCAGTTCGGCGTCTCCGTGGACGAGGTCACCTGTACCGTCCCCCCCGAGCACATCGCCGAAGCCGCTCGCCGGGCCAAGCTTCACCAGGAGCTGCGCTTTGACTATCTGCGCTGCCTCTCCGGTGTGGACTACCAGGCCGAGGGCATCGAGGTGGTCTACCACCTGTTCAGCACCCGCCTGCTGCACAAGTGCGTCCTCAAGGCCCGTATCTCCGGGGAGGGCGAGAGCCTCCCCAGCGTCACCGGCGTCTGGGCCGGGGCCAACTGGCACGAGCGCGAGACGGCGGAGATGTTCAACATTCGCTTCGACGGTCACCCCCACCTGGAGCCCCTGTTGTTGGAAAAGGACGACCAGGGACGCACCGTACCCGGGCCCATCCTATTGAAGCGCTTCCGCCTCCGTCCCAAGGAGCCCCCTGGGATCTTCGGCTTCCCGGAGGAAGAGTAGTCTCCTTGAAGAGGAGTCTCCTTTACCAGACGAGCAGTCTCTTACAGGTCGAGCCGTCTCCCACATAGAGACATCGACAAAGAGATATAGGCACACAGACGAGGGATACACAGCCATGGCCATCGACATCAGCGATCCGTCCATCGACACGCTCGCTCCAACCGAGTCTCAGATCGTCGAGGAGCGCAACCTCGAGACGGTGGAGATGACGATCAACATGGGCCCGCAGCACCCCAGCACCCATGGGGTATTCCGCATGGTGCTGGCCCTGGCGGGGGAGCGGGTGCAGCAGGTAGAGCCATTCATCGGCTACCTCCACCGCGGCGCCGAAAAGCTCGGCGAAGCGGGCGACGTGGAGGGCTATCGCAAGGCGGTGATCTGGCTCGATCGCACCGATTACCTCTCGGTCTGGCCTAACGAGCACTGCTACATGCTGTGCCTGGAAAAGCTGGCCGGTCTGCAGGTGCCGGAGCGGGCGGAATACATCCGGGTGATCCTCAGCGAGCTGGGGCGGATCAACTCCCACGCCATGTTCTACGGGGCGTTCGGGGCCGACGCCGGGGCGACTACCCCCTTTATGTACGCCTTTGCCCTGCGGGAAGAGCTCTACAGCCTCTTCGAGGCCGTCGGCGGGCAGCGGATGTTCCCCAACTACTTCCGCCCCGGCGGCCTGCGGGAAGACGTCCCGGCAGACTTCGTCGCCCGTGTCGGTCATGTCGTGGATACGGGCTACCGGGCCTGCGACGAGTTCGACCGGCTCCTGAGCGGCAACGAGATCTTCCTCGCCCGCACCCAAGGGATCGGTGTGGTCTCGGCCGAGCGGGCGATCGATCTGGGCCTCTCCGGCCCCGTCCTGCGGGCCGCCGGGATGCCCCTGGACGTCCGGCGAGTGGAGCCATATTCCCTCTACGACCGCTTCGACTTCGACGTCCCCGTGGGCACCCGGGGGGACTGTTACGAGCGCTACCTGATCCGGCTGCAGGAGATCCGCCAAAGCCTGGGGATCGTGGAGCAGGCCATCAGGGACCTGCCCGCTGGCCCGATCATGGGCAACGCCCCCAAGGCGCTGCGCCCGCCCAAGGGGGATGCCTACCAGCGCATCGAGAACGCCCGCGGTGACTTCGGGGTGTACATCGTCTCCGATGGGCGTAGCGCCGCTCCATACCGCGTCAAGTACCGGTCTCCGTGTTTCGTGAACTTACAGGGGCTGAATGACATGGTAGTCGGGGCCTACGTCGCCGACGCCGTCCTGGCCCTCGGGTCGATCGACATCGTCCTGGGGGAGGTCGATCGGTGAGCACCGAGACTCCAGCCGCAGCCCTGCTCGATCCGCCGAGCTGGATGCC
Organism: Chloroflexota bacterium; assembly: GCA_030447525.1. GTDB lineage: Bacteria > Chloroflexota > UBA11872 > UBA12225 > UBA12225 > JAUJOR01. Next base: position 301,152 of record JAUJOR010000002.1, read on the forward strand.
GGGTGTCCTCATCGCCCCCATCATTGGGGGCTTCTCCCTGGCTGACTTCCTGGGGCTGTTCGCCCTGCTCAACTTCATCCTCTTCTTCGTCATGTTCGAGATCTGGCTGGAGCGCAAGGTGGCGGGGCACATTCAGCTCCGCCGCGGGCCGCTACACGTCGGGCCACACGGGGCGCTGCAAAGCCCGGCAGACGTGCTCAAGCTCTTGACCAAAGAAGACTTGATGCCGGCGATAGCCGACCGGCGCATCTTTCGCATCGCCCCCTACCTGGTCTTCGTCCCCGTCTTTCTGACCTTCCTGATCATCCCGTGGGGCGGATTGGGGCCGCTGCAGAACATTGTCCTGCGTCCCTTCGACCTGGCTCTGGTGTATCTCGTGGCCATCCCGGCGCTGCAGGCCATCGGCATCGTCATGGCCGGCTGGTCGTCGGGGAACAAATATGCCCTCCTGGGCTCGGCGCGCTTTGTGGCCCAGCTGATTAGCTATGAGCTCCCCATGGTGGTGTCGTTGCTCGGCGTTGCCGTGATGGCCGAGAGCTTGAGCCTGACGCGCGTCGTGGACGTGCAGCGCGAGACGCTGTGGTTCATCTTCCTGCAGCCGATCGGGTTCGTCATCTTCTTTATCGCTTCTATGGCGGAGATGAGCCGTACCCCGTTCGACATCGCCATCGCCGAGTCGGAGATCGTCGGCGGCCCGTTCATCGAGTACAGCGGTATGCGCTGGGGGATATTCTTCCTGGCCGAGTTCGCTGCCGTGTTTCTCAACGCCGCCCTGGCCGTGGCCTTGTTCATGGGGGGCTGGCAGTTCTTGCCCGGGCTCGACCTGCTCCCCGAGCTGGGCGTATTCTGGTTCTTCGGCAAGACGATGACCCTGATCGTGGTGATCCAATGGGCCCGCTTTACCCTTCCCCGCCTGCGCATCGACCAGCTGATGGATCTGGCCTGGAAGGCGTTGCTCCCGGCCGGGTTCGTCAACCTGATCCTGTCGGCCGTCTACCAGATGTACGGCTTCTTGCCCTTTGCCATCGGGCTGGGCTTGACCTTGGTGGGCCTGGCGCTCCTCCTGCTGGCCTACCGTAACCAGCGTCGCCCGATACCGGGGGGTATTCAGCTGGTTAGCGTCGCCCGGCCCTCCGCCGAACCGGCGGCCATGGGATAAGAACTCGTGAGAAAGCGCTCCATCGTTCCATCGGCCGGACGGTGCGGCCGTGTGCCGATTTCATGCGCCGCTGGGGCCTCGCCGGGGACAAGAGCGGGGACAAGAGACTGAGAAGGAAACAAGGTTATGAAAGGCGTCATCGGCGGATTCGTGCAGACCGTCCGCTCATTCCTGCGCAAGCCGGTGACCCGGCTGTACCCCTACGAGCGGGCCCCGCTGGAAGCCCGCTTCATGGGGGCACCCGGTCTGCTCTGGGACGACAAAGTAGACGAGATCGTCTGTGTCGCCTGTAACATCTGCGCCCGCTCTTGCCCGGACGACTGCATCTATCTGACCGGCGAAAAGTACGACGGTGGGAAGACGACGAAGAAGAACATCGTGCGGGACTACTTTATCGATCTCGGGCGCTGCTCGTACTGTGGGATCTGCGTCGAGGTGTGCCCCTTCGACGCCAACGAGATGAGCCCGCACTTCGAGCTCAGTACCTACGACCGGCAGCAGCTGATCTATGACAAGAACCGCCTGGTGGACATCGCTCGCGGGGTGCAGCGGCGTATGGGCAAGCCGGACGCCGGCGACGTTCCCGTCGTCGGCGCGCTCGACCCCTCCGCCTGGCGCTAAATGCCCTTGTAGTACGGGACGATCACCAGACTGGATGGACACTCCCGGCCTTGCGGGAGTCCTTTGCCGACCGGGGACTGGAGGAGAGATGGAGCTGGGGGCCGTGGCCTTTTACGCCGTCGCTGGCGCCAGTCTCGTGGCCGCCCTGGGCGTGGTGATCACACGCCACGTGGTGTACAGCGCGCTGCTCTTGATACTGTCCCTGTCCTTGACCGGGCTGGTGTATCTCCTCTTGCTGGCGGACTTCCTGGCCCTGGTGCAGATCCTGATCTACGGCGGGACGGTGAGCGTCCTGCTCCTGTTTGCCCTGATGTTGACCCGCCCGGAGGACGGCGCCGTCTTGAATCACCGCGGCTGGCCCCTGGCCGCCGTGGGGGCGCTCCTATTGCTGGGGGCGCTGCTCTTTGGCGTCTTGACCACTGATTGGACGGGGGCGACCCCCGGCCCGGCCGCGCCCCCGTCGCGGGTGAGCGTGGAGGAGTTGGGCGAGGCCCTGTACTCCACCTGGGCCGTTCCCTTCGAGGTGGCATCGCTCGTCCTGCTGGTGGCGCTCCTCGGCGCCTTGCAGATCGCCAGATCGACCGACGCGCCGGCCGGCGGGCGCGGGGAAGGAGCCGATCGGTAGATGGTTCCCCTGGAGCACATCCTGGTCTTCAGCGCCATCATGTTTGCGATTGGTGCCTACGGGGTGATGGCCCGGCGCAACGCCGTGCTCGTGTTCATGGCCGTGGAGCTGATGCTCAACGCCGTGGCCATCAACCTGGTGGCCTTTGCCGCGCGCGTCGATCCGCAGCGCTTCTCCGGCCTGGTCTTCACCATCTTTGTGATCACCGTGGCGGCGGCGGAGCTGGGCCTGGGCCTGGCCATCGTCCTGCGGGTGTACCGGATGCGCACGTCGGTCAACGTCGACGAGATCGATGCCTTGCGGTGGTAGGGATTGTGGTGCTAAAGCAGCGCCGAGGTAAGTCCCGGATGCGCGGCATAGCGCACCCATGTGGCCCCCACGGTGCTTCAGGTACAGGTAGCCTGGACGGCCCGGCAACGCCGCAGGGCCGGCTGCCGGCCGGCCGGCGTGACCGCGCGCCGCTATGAGGTGAAACAGGAGTGGACATTGCCTGGCTCGCGCCCGTCCTTCCGGCGGCGGCCTTTTTCTTCAACGTCCTGATCGCCCGTCAGCTGGGGCGCTTCAAGCACGGCGTGGCCGCCGCGGCCGCCATCGGCTCTATCGTAGGGGCGTTCGCCGTCTTCCTGGTGGTCTTTCTGGACGCCCAGGCCCATCTCGGCGGTCCGGCGCACGCCGGCGGGATCAAGCTGGCCGCCCCTTCCCTCCAGGAGGAGGCCGAGCTGCCACGGCGGCTCCTCTTCGACCATATCCCCTGGTTCAGCGTCGGGCGCTGGGACTTCTACACCACCCTCTCGGTGGACTGGGTGTCGATCATGATGCTCGGCGTGGTCGGCTTTCTGGCGTCCCTGATCCAGATCTACTCCATCGGCTACATGCGCGGCGACAACCGCTTCTGGTGGTTCTTCACCGTGATGTCGTTGTTCTGCGCCGCCATGCTGGGCCTGGTGCTGGCCTATGACTTCTTGCTGATGTACATGTGTTGGGAGCTGGTTGGCCTGTGCTCCTTCCTCTTGATTGGTTTCTGGTACCAGGAGCGGGACAACGCCGAGGCGGCCAAGAAGGCCTTTATTACGACGCGCCTGGGCGACGTCGGCTTCTTTATCGGCCTGGCCATCCTGTTTCTGCAGACCAATACCTTCCGCATGGACGAGATCTTCGAGGCCATCGACGCCGGTCGGATCGACCCCACGCTGGTGACGGTGGCCGGCATCCTGGTGTTCATGGGGGCCATCGGCAAGAGCGGGCAGTTCCCACTTCACGTCTGGCTGCCGGATGCCATGGCCGGGCCCACGCCGGTATCCGCCCTGGTGCATTCGGCCACCATGGTGGCCGCCGGGGTGTACTTGATCGGGCGGGCCTATCCCTTGTTCGTCGCGTCTCCCGTGACCATGGCCGTGATCGCCACCATTGGGACGATCACGGCTATCTTCGCCGCCACCATTGCTCTGACTCAGCGGGACATCAAGAAGGTGCTGGCCTACTCTACGGTCAGCCAGCTGGGCTATATGGTGATGGCCCTGGGCCTGGGGGCCTACACCGCGGGGCTGTTCCATCTCTTTACCCATGCCTTTTTCAAGGCCCTCCTCTTCCTGGGCGCCGGGTCCGTGATCCACTCTATGGAGCCGGTGCTGCACGGGACGGGAAAGAGCCCTAACGACGTCTTCTGGATGGGGGGGCTGCGCCGGCGCATGCCGATCACGTTTCTCACCTTTGTGGTCGGCTCGCTCTCCCTGGCCGGTATCTTCCCCCTCTCCGGCTTCTGGAGCAAGGACGAGATCCTGGTCGGGGCGCTCGACGCCGGGGCCTGGGTGCCCTTCGCCGTGGGTCTGGTGACGGCATTCCTGACTGCCTTCTATATGTTCCGCGCCATCTACCTGGCCTTTTTTGGTGCCGAGCGCTGGCGCCTGGCCGTGGCCGGGTCCGGACCCGTCACCGTGGCCCACGCCGCCGGGGGTGGCGTTATCGCCCTGGAGGGGCCGGACCGAGACACGACGGCGCGTCACGGGGCGGCCACGGCAACGGTGGACACCCAGGACGTCCCGGCACATCTAGAGGCAGGGGATCACGGCGGGCAGGGGGCAGATCATCACGCCGCGCCCCACGAGAGCCCCTGGGTGATGACGGTGCCCCTGTTGATCATCTCCGTGCCGGCGGCCATCGCCGGATGGCTCAACATCCCGGGCGTCTTTACCGCCTTTGGCGACGCCATCTACTATGGCGAGGTGCACCACGAGGGACTCAACCTCGCTGTGGCCGCCGCCGGCCTCCTGGCCGGTGTCCTGGGTATCGCCGTGGCGACGATCATGTACTGGAAGCCCCTCCTTTCTCCCGTGGCCGTGGGGGCCAGCTTTCCCCGGCTGTACCGCTTGCTCTACAACAAGTACTACTTCGACGAGATGTACCAGTGGGTGATCGACCACGTCGTCCTGGGCATCTCCGGCCTGGCGGCGGTGTTCGACCGCAAGGTCATCAACGAGGGGGTCGTCGACCGGCCGGCCATGCTGACCTCGCGCCTCGGTTATTGGCTCCGTTTCTTGCAGACCGGTCGAACCTATAACTACGCCTTTGCGTTTGTCGTCGGTATCCTGGTAGCCGGGGTCGTGTTGGCCGGCTTTCGGCCAGACTTCCTGCAAGCGAGCCTGTGGTAGGACAGCTTGCGGTAGACGGGCTTGAGGTAGAAGCAGACGGTACCCCTGCCTCGCAGCGCTGCGAGGCAGAGGGCTGATGAACTCCCGGGGGGACGCAGGAGTGGGCTATCTTTCTGGAACCGTCCTGGCGCCGTTCATCTCGGCGTTGATTATCATGGTCATCCCCCGCCGCTGGCCGTGGGCCATTCGTCTCGTCGCCACCGCCGGCAGCGGGCTGACCCTCGTCCTGTCCCTGCTCATCTTCGTGGGCTACGACTGGCAACGGGCCGGCTTCCAGTTTCAGGAGCTCTACGAGTGGATCCCCGAGCTGGGGATACGCGTCCGCCTGGGGGTGGACGGGATCTCGGTACCCATGGTGTTGTTGACCGGGCTGGTGATCTTTACGGGATCGATCGTCTCGTTCAAGATCGCCGACCGGCCCAAGGAGTACTACGCCCTGCTGCTGATACTAGTCGCCGGGGTGTTCGGCGTCTTCGTCTCTCTTGATCTGTTCTTCCTCTTCTTCGCCTACGAGATCGCCGTTCTGCCGATGTATCTCTTGATTGCCGTGTGGGGCAGCACGCGCAAAGACTACGCGGCGATGAAGCTGACCCTGATGCTCGTCGCCGGAAGCGTCCTGGTTTGGGTCGGCTTGCTGGCTGTGTACGTGCAGTCCGGGGCCAGCGGCGCCGGGATCAGCTCCTTCGACATCGAGGCCCTTGCCAGCCCCCAGGTTCAACGCCTCTTCTCCCCTAGCTTCCAGAACATCTTCTTCCCTATCTTCTTTATCGGCTTCGGCGTCCTGGCGGCGATGTGGCCCTTCCATACGTGGTCCCCGGACGGACACGTGGCCGCCCCCACGGCGGTGTCCATGCTCCACGCCGGGGTGCTGATGAAGCTCGGCGCCTATGGCTGTATCCGTGTGGCCGTGTTCCTGCTGCCGGAGGGGGCCCGTTTCTGGGCCCCGGTCTTTCTCGTCTGTGGCACGGTGGCCGCCGTCTACGGGGCCTTTTCCGCCCTGGCCCAGCGGGACTTCAAGTTCGTCATCGGGTACTCCTCCGTCAGCCACATGGGCTATGTCATCGTCGGCATCTCCACCTTATCCCTGGTGGGGATGAGCGGGGCGGTGCTGCAGATGTTCGCCCACGGGATTATGACCGCCCTGTTCTTCGCCCTCGTCGGGGCCATCTATGACCAGGCCCACACGCGCGAGATCGGCATCTTCGGGGGTCTGGCCAGGACGATGCCCTGGTTCGTCGGCTTTTTTGCCATCGCCGGGCTGGCTTCTCTCGGCCTGCCGGGGTTGGCCAACTTCCTGGCCGAGCTGTTGATCTTCCTGGGTACGTTCCAGACCTACCCGATCGCTGGCGTGCTGTGCGTCGTCGCCGTGGCCGTGACGGCGACGTACATCTTGCGCCTGGTGGGGCGCTCGTTCTTCGGACCCTTTAACGCCCGCTGGGGGGGCCTCCACGACATGTTGCCGAATGAGTGGATCGCCGCCGGTATCCTGGTGGTCACCCTGATCATCGTCGGGCTGTACCCTGCCCCATTCATGAACATGATCAACGCCTCGTCGCTGCCGATCATCGAGAAGGTGGGAGGGGTGCGGTGAGCTTCGACGTCAGCCGGCTGGACTACGGGCTGGTTACTCCCTTGCTCGTCTTGCTTGGACTCGTCTTCCTCGCTTGGCTGCTTGATCTCATGCTCCCCGAGCGGCACAAGTCGGCCATCGGCTGGGTGTCGGTGGCCGGCCTGGTGGTGTGCATCGCCACGGCCGTCCCACTGTGGGGCGTGCGCGCCGACTTCGCCGGTGTGATACGGATTGACGAGTTCTCCGTCTTCTTCACCGTCTTATTCCTCCTGACGGCGATCGGGATCATGCTTATCTCCATGGAGTACGCCAACCGCTTTTTACCTCAGAGTGGGGAGTACTACGGGCTCGTCCTGGCCGGCACGCTGGGGATGATCCTGATGGGTGCGGCCAACGAGCTGCTGACGGCCTACTTGGCCCTGGAGCTCCTCTCCTTCTCCAGCTACGTCCTCGTCTCCTACGCCAAGACCAATCTCAAGAGCAACGAGGCCGGGCTCAAGTACATCATCTTGGGGGCCTTTAGCTCCAGCCTCCTGCTGTATGGCATCAGCCTGCTCTACGGCACCCTGGGTACGACCTACCTGCCGGACATCGCCCGAAGCGTGGAGCGCCTGGGCGTCGGGCAGCCGGCCTTTGGCGTGGGCTTGTCCCTGATCCTGGCCGGCCTGGGGTTCAAGATCGCCGCCGTCCCCTTCCACATGTGGACGCCGGACGTCTACGAAGGGGCGCCGACCCCCATCACGGCCTACCTCTCCGTGGCTTCCAAGGCCGCCGGGTTCGCCCTGGTGATGCGCTTCCTGATCGGCGGCCTGCTCCCATTGCGTGACCAGTACCAGGCCCTCTTCGCCTTGCTGGCCGTCCTGACCATGACCCTGGGCAACCTGGTGGCCATCCAGCAGCGCAACGTCAAGCGCCTGCTGGCCTACTCCAGCATCGCTCAGGCCGGCTACGTCCTGGTCGGCCTGGCGGCGATCACCGCCGACGTCGCCATCGCCCAGCAGGCGGTGCGGGGAATGATGCTGCACCTGGCCGGCTACGTCTTCACCAACCTGGCTTGCTTCGGGGCCTTCATCGCCTTCCAGAACCTGAACAATGGCCGGGAGATGGTCGCCGACCTGGCCGGCCTCGCCCGCCGGGCGCCTTTTGTCGCCCTGACCATGATGAGCGGGCTCTTCTCCCTGGCCGGGATGCCCCTGTTCGCCGGCTTCGTGACCAAGTTCTACTTGTTTGCCGCCGCTGCCCGAGCCGAGCTTCTCTGGCTGGTGGCCATCGCCGTGATCAACAGCACCATCTCCCTCTACTACTACCTCCTGGTGGTCTACCAGATGTACGTCCGCACCCCGCCGGGCTTCGAAGCGGCCGAGCTAGACGGACACGGCCACGCCGTCCTGGCCACCGTCTCACCCGCCCCGTCGCTGGCCGTCGCCGGCGCCGTCCCGTCGCTCGCCGCTGCCCCGGGTGGGGGCACCGTCTCCCTCTCCGAGGGCGGGCCCGGCACCGCCGCCGGTACACACAACGGCTACGGGAGGCTCGGCCCAGACGGCCATGCGACTCATGCGGATGCGGCTATCGGCCATGTCCCCGCAGACACCACCGGGGGCCATGGCCTGCCGGGTGCCCATGGCGACCTGGGAACCCACGCCGGCGGCCCGGACGTCCCCTGGTGGCGGCGCAGCATCACCGGGGACATGGCCCCAGAGCGGATGTTCCCGCAGTACCGCATCCCCTTTGCCACCACCGCCGGCCTGACCCTGTTTCTCGCCGGCATCTTCTTCCTCGGCCTGTGGCCGGCGCCGGCGATCGACGTGCTACAAGCCGCCAGCCAGGCCCTGTTCGCGGGCTAGACGCGAGCGAGGGTTGCTCCTTCTCCTGGCGGGGCAACTCCTAGGTCGAGTGGGTAGCCCTTATGGAAGGGGTAGCCCCACCGGAGGTAGAGGCAGCGTTAAGGATCTGCCAGGGGCAGGCGAGGCGCCGGCCTCCTATCAACTGCCAAAAGTACAGGGGAGACGGAGCAGAGAGCGCCCCGGTCCGGCGTCGAGGGCGAGCATACCCTTTTCCTCTCCCGGGAGGAGGCAGCTCCCGGGGACTGCGTCCCCCGTCAGACCCCGGTATAGCGCTGCATCAAGTAGATGCCCCCAATGGTGAACACCAGGATGAGCAGCACGGAGATGAGCTGGATGATCTCGGGAACGACGGCACCGTTGATCACGCGAGCAGTCCTTTTCGCCACTATGGTAGCAGAGGCGCTGGCCAGCGTCGGCTTGGGAATCCGCCGTATTCCGCCCTGCGCTCAGGCTAGATTGTGCTCCTGGACGTACCGGCGCGCCAGCTCAGCCCCGCGCTCCCGATCGTCCTGATCCAGCTCACCCTCCAGCACCAGCTCCAGGAGGTGCTCCTTGATCGGCTTGATCCAGGGCCCGGGTGGCCGGTCAAACAAGGCCATCAGGTCATTTCCGTCCAGCGGGCTGTGCAGCTTAGCTACGTCCTCTATCGCCTGAAGCGCCTGGCAGCGTCGCTCGAACTCGTCGGCGCGCATGGCCGCGGCCAGGACACGTTCTTGACGGTAGCTGGTGACGTCGGCGCGGGAGAGGTGAATCAGGTCGCCCAGCTCGTCGCCCGCCTCCCGCATCAAGCGACGCACGGCCGCGTCGGTCCAGGTGCTGTCGTAGGAGTTGACCCGCAGGTGCATGCGTACCAGCTTGGCCACGCGTTCCACGAACTGAGCGTCCAAGCGCAGCCGGCGAAGAATGACGCGGGCCATGCGCTCGCCCACATCTTCGTGGCCAAAGAAGTGCACTGCCCCGTCGTGCAGGGACTTGGTGCGGGGCTTGCCAATATCGTGGAGCAAAGCCGCCCAGCGGAGGACGGGCAGGGGAGGGATGTTCTCCACTACCCCCATAGTGTGCTCGAACACATCCTTGTGGTGCAGGGGGCGCTGACTGACGCCCCGCATCGGGAGCACCTCGGGGATCGCCCGGGCCATCAGGCCCAGGTCAGTGGCCAGGCGCAGGCCCAGGGCCGGCCGGGGTGAGACCAGGATTCGGGTAAGCTCCTCCTGGATGCGCTCCGTGCTGATGCGCTCCAGGTCATTGGCCGACTCCTGGATCGCCGCCAGCGTCTGCGGCTCGATTGCGAAGCCCAGCTGAGCGGCGAAGCGCACCGCCCGTAGGAGGCGCAGCGGGTCTTCCCGGAAGCGCGCCCCTGGGTCGCCCACGGCGCGGATGGTGCGCTTCGCGATGTCGGCCATGCCGTTGAAGGGGTCGTGCAGGGCCCCGGTCAGGACCTCCTGGGCAATGGCGTTCATCGTGAAGTCACGTCTGGCCAGGTCTTCTTCGAGAGACGTGCCAAAGGTCACCACCGGCTTGCGCGTCCCATCGGGGTACTGCTCGCTGCGGAAGGTGGTGATCTCCACCACGTCGTCGGCCCCCGTCGGGGAAGCCTCATCGGCGGTAGGGGCCGGTCTTGCGCCGGGGGAACGGAAGATGATGCCGATGGTGCCGAACCTGGCCCCCACGTCGTAGACGGCGTCCGGACGAACGCCCTTGACCAGGCGCTTGATCTCGTCCGGGTTGGCGTCGGTGGTCAGATCAAGGTCGTGCACCGGCCGGCCTAGGAGTCGGTCGCGCACCGATCCGCCCACCAAGTAGAGGCAGTGGCCGGAGGTACGGAAGATGTCCGCCAGCTGCCGCACGCGCCCTTCCAAGGGGGTGTTACTGGGAGCATCAATCGGGGAATCGATCTCAGGTGGGGGTGCCTTCATGATCGTGGCGCTACACAAAGCCTTCCAGCTCTCGCTTGGGGTCGCGCTGCATGAGGGCCTGGCCGGCGACTTGGGGGCTGAGACCCTCGAAGAGGACGCGGTGCATCAGCGAGGTGATCGGCATCTCAACATCGTACCGCTGGGCGAGCTGCAGGGCGGCGATGGTGGTAGAGACGCCTTCGGCCACCTGCGGCATCGCCGCCTGGGCCTCGGCTGCGGGCCGTCCCCGAGCGAGTTGCTCCCCCAGCGTGCGGTTCCGGCTAAGGGGGCTCATGCAGGTGGCGATAAGGTCCCCCAGGCCGGCGAGGCCGGAAAAGGTGAGGGGCTGTGCCCCCGCCGCCTTTCCCAGGCGGGCGATCTCCGCCAGGCCCCGGGTCATCAAGGCGGCCTTGCCATTGTCGCCGGCCTCCAGGCCGTCGCACATGCCGGCGCCGAGGGCGATGACGTTCTTGAGCGCCCCTCCCAGCTCCACACCTGTGACGTCGGCGCTGGTGTACACCCGCAGGTGGGGGGCCATCAGGGCGGCCTGCACGCGCGCCGCGCCTGCCTCGTTTGCGCAGGCCACCACAGTGGAGGTGGGCTTGCCGGCCGCCACCTCGCGGGCGAGATTGGGCCCAGAGAGGGCAGCGATCTCCCGGCCCGGCAGGCCAGGGAGCTCCTCGGCGATCACCTCGCTCATGCGCCGGGCCTGGCCGATCTCCAGTCCCTTGCTCGCACTGACCACGACGGCCATGGGGGCAAGATACGCGCCGAGGGACCGTACGTTGGCCCGCATCGTCTGGGCCGGCACGACCAGCAGCACCACGGGCGCCTCGGAAAGGGCGGCCTGCGGGTCGCCCACCACCCGGAGGGTTGGAGGGAAGGGCACGCCGGGCAAGCGGGGGGACGCCCCGGCCCGCCGCAGGGCCTCAGCCTCCTCACGGGTGCGGGCCAGGAGCGCTACCTGCACCCCCAACCTCGCGGCGTGCACCGCCAGGGTCACGCCCCAGGCCCCCGTACCGACCACGGCGATGGCCTTCTCTGCCGGCTGCGCCGCTCCCACCGGAATGGCCGTCCCTCCCTCCAGTCGATCGCCGCCTGGTCGCAGCAAAGACGCCTGCCCTCGAGGGCAGCGAAGGAATGACAAAATCTCGTTGTGGCATTAGGATTGTGCATGATGTGCGCTTCCGGGGAGGTACAGCCAGGGGCCCACGCGGACGGCGCCGAGACAGAGGACAGGAGCCGGCCGACGCTCGTCCTCGTAGACGGTCACGCCCTCGTCCACCGCGCCTTCCATGCCATCCCGGCCAGCTTTCTGACTTCTCGCGGGGAGCCGACGAACGCCGTCTACGGCTTCACCTCTATGCTCCTCAAGGTCTTGAACGAGCTCCAACCGGAGTACTGCGCCGTTACCTTTGACCTGGCCGCGCCGACGTTCCGTCACCTCGCCGCTGCGGACTATAAAGCCACTCGCCCGCGCATGTCGGACGAGCTACGGGGGCAGTTCCGGCGTGTCCGCGAGGTGGTGCAGGCCTTCAGTATCCCCATCTACGAGCAGGAAGGTTACGAGGCGGACGATGTCCTGGGCTGCCTGGCCGGCCAGGCCGAACGGGCCGGCGTGGAGACGGTGATCGTCACCGGGGACATGGACACCCTGCAGCTGGTCGACGAGCACGTCCGCGTCCTGGCCCCTCGCGGGCGGATCTCCGAGACGGTGCTGTTCGACGTGGCCGCGGTTCGGGAGCGTTACGGTCTGGAGCCGCGCCAGATCCCCGACCTCAAGGCCCTGGCCGGCGATGCGTCGGACAATATCAAGAGCGTGCCCGGGATTGGAGAGAAGACGGCCGCCAGGCTCCTGCACGACTTTGGCACGGTGGAGGACATCTACGCCCGGCTGGATGAAGTCCCCGCCAAGTGGCGCGATCGACTGGCCGAGCACGAGCGCCTTGTCCGCGGCAACAAGGAGCTGGCGACCATCGATCGCTCGGCGCCCAGCATCCTGGACCTGGAGCAGTGCCGGCTGGCCGACTGCGATCGGGCCAGGGCCCTGGCGCTGTTCCAGGAGCTGGAGTTCCGCACGCTAGTGGATAAGCTGCCCCAGACCGCTTCCGCGGGCGGGGGCTCGGGCGCCCGGCAGATGATCCTGTTCGACGGCCCGGCCCGGGCCCCCCTGGCCAGGGCCGGCGGCACGGCAGCAACGGCGGCCACGGCCACCCCTGATCTGATCACCACGGCGCAGGGGCTGGCGGCCGTCGCCGCCGCCCTCCGCAGCGCCGGCACCTTTGTCTTGCATCCCATCGCAGTCCAGCACAACGTGGTCGACCATGAGCTGGCCGGGATCGCCCTTGCCGTGGACGAGACACGGGCCTGGTACGTCCCCTTCGATCGCTCCGGCGAAGGCCCCCTACGGGAGGGCGACGTCCTGCAGGCCCTACGGTCGGTGATCGAAGACGGGGCCATCGGCAAGATTGCTCACAACGCCAAGGTGATCATCACCGTCCTGGCCGAGCGCGGCCTGCGCCTGCGCGGCTTGACCTTTGACACCATGGTGGCCGGCTACCTCCTCAACCCCTCGAATCGCACCATCACGGTCAAGAACCTGATCTTCCAGCAGCTTGGCCGGGAGATTCTGGGCACCGCGGCCCTGGCCCCCAAGGGGGGCCACCTGCTGGATGTCCCCCCGGCTGAGCTGGGCGGTGAGGCGATGCTGGAGGCGCGGCAGGTGGCGGCGCTGGCCGAGCGCCTGCGCCAAGACCTGGCGGAGCGAGATCAGCTCGACCTCTTCCGGCGAGTCGAGCTGCCCCTCATCCCCGTCCTCTCGAGCATGGAGCGGGCCGGCATCAAGGTGGACGAGCGCGTCCTGGGGGCCATGGGCCGTGAGCTGGCGGCGCAGATCCGGGAAGCCGAGCTGGCCGTCTACAACGACGTCGGCCACCAGTTCACCATCAACTCGCCGCAACAGCTGGGCAAGGTGCTGGTAGACGAGCTACGCCTGCCCCTGACGAAGCGTACCAAGACGGGGTACTCCACGGACGCCACCGTCCTGGAGGAGCTGTCCGGCACCCATCCGGTGATCGAACACGTCCTCACCTACCGCCAGCTGACCAAGCTGAAGTCTACCTACGTCGACGCCCTACCGGCGTTGATCAATCCTGGCACCGGCCGCCTGCACACCACCTTTAACCAAGCCGTCGCGGCTACCGGGCGCCTCTCCAGCGACTCCCCGAACTTGCAGAACATCCCCGTACGCACCGAGTTGGGGCGGGGTATTCGACGGGCCTTTGTGGCCGGGGAGCCGGGGATGGTGCTCTTCGCCGCCGACTACGCCCAGATCGAGCTGCGCATCGCGGCACACATCACCCGCGATCCGCTCCTGATCGAGGCCTTTGCGCACGACGAAGACGTGCACGCCGCCACGGCGGCGACGGTGTTCAACGTCTCCCTCGACCAGGTGACCGCCGAGCAGCGCCGGCTGGCCAAGACGACCAACTTCGCCGTCCTCTACGGTATCAGCGAGTTTGGCCTCTCCCAGCGCGTCGGCATCGCCCGCAGCGAGGCGGCCCCCTTCATCAAGGCCTATCTCGAGAAGTACGCTGGCATCCGGCAGTACATCCACAACACCCTCAAGGGGGCCCGCGAGCGGGGTTACGTCGAGACGCCCTTGGGACGGCGGCGCTACGTCCCCGAGCTGCGCTCCCCCAACGCCGCCGTGCGAGCCGCCGGCGAGCGCATGGCGATCAACATGCCCATTCAGGGCGCCCAGGCGGACTTGATCAAGCTGGCGATGATCGCCATCGCCGAGGACATGGAAGCCCGGCGCCTCCGCTCCCGCATGCTCCTGCAAGTGCACGACGAGCTGGTATTCGAGGGCCCGCGAGATGAGCTAGAAGACCTGGCCACCCTCGTGCGCCGCTGTATGGAGGGAGCCATGGAGTTGATCGTCCCCATCAAGGTGGAGATGAAGGTGGGCGAGAACTGGCTGGACATGGCTCCATATCAAGGTCCAGATCAAGGTCCCGCCCTCGAGTCCTGACCGCTACTGTTCGCTGCGGTCATTGCCATACCTCATGCCGGAGCTTCCGGAAGTCGAGACGATCCGCGCCGACCTGGAGCGCCACGTCCTGGGCCAGCGCTTCACTGGCGTGGAGGTGATCTGGCCAGGGAGCGTCGATCGCCCGCCGGCCTCTGAGCTGGACGGCGCCCTCCGCGGACGCGTCATCCAGGTCCTGGATCGGCGGGGCAAGTACCTCGTCTTTCGCCTGGGAGGGGGCGCCGCTCTGGTGGTGCACCTGCGCATGACCGGGCGGCTCCGCTGGCGCCGGCCCGGAAGCCCGCGCGACCCGCACGTTCGGGCCATCCTTTTTCTTGACGGCGACGGCGAGATCCACTTCGACGACCAGCGCAAGTTCGGCCGGCTGTACTTTGTCGCTGACGAAGTGGGGCTCCTGGAGGTCCTGGCCAAGCTGGGACCGGAGCCCCTGGTGGAGGAGTTCACTCGGGAGGGGTTGCAAGGGCAGCTGCGGCGACGACGGACACGCTTGAAGCCCCTGCTTCTCGACCAGGGCTTTCTTGCCGGCCTGGGCAACATCTACGTCGACGAGGCGCTCTGGCGGGCGCGTCTGCACCCCTTACGGCGCAGCAATGAGCTCACCCGGCGAGAGATGGGCCGTCTCCACGAGGGGATCGTGGCCGCTCTGCGCCAGGGGATCGCCAACCGGGGCACCACCTTTTCTTCCTATCAGGATCTTGCCGGCAGCGCCGGGCTCAACGGTGAGCAGCTGTTCGTCTTCCGGCGCGAGGGGCGGCCCTGTGCCCGCTGTGGGACTTCCATCCAGAAGACCCGCGTGGCCGGCCGTGGCACCCACTTCTGCCCCCGCTGCCAGCGTCCGGAGCAGTCTGATTGATACGCCCCCTGATCCCAGGGCCCGGGACGAGCGGGCGGCGTCATCCTGGGCCAGCACCCGGACCTCTACGTCAGCCACGGTGCGACCTACGTGGGTGCCCTGTGCCTCGTATGCGGATCTCATCTCGGCTCTGCGCTGGGAAGCTCCGGCCGCGGATCAGGGGGCGCGGCCCCGGGACGCGAGCCTCGAGACCCGCTAGACTTCTTTAGGTATGGCTTTAGCGACGGGCGCCGGCCTCGCCAAGGGGTTTGGCGCCGAGCGTGTCTTTGAGGACGTCTCCTTCGAGATTCAGGACCGCGACCGCATCGCCCTCGTCGGCGTCAACGGCAGCGGCAAGTCAACGCTCCTGCGCATCATCGCCGGGCTGGAGCGCCCTGACCGTGGCACGGTGGGCCTGGCCGGCGGCGTGCGCGTGGGCTACCTGCCGCAAGAGGTGACTTTTCCCGCGGGTCAAACGCTGCAGGAGTACGTGCTAGGTGCGTTCCAGCGCTTGCTGGAGATCGAGAACGAGCTGCGCGCCGTGGAGGCCGCGCTCAGCGCCGGGGGCACCGCCGGAGCGGTCGATGCCCTCCTGGAGCGCCACGGCAGGCTGTCTCACGAGTACGAGGACAAGGGCGGTTACAGCTACCACAACCGCGTCCGCGAGGTGCTCGCCGGCCTAGAGATTGGTGAGGAGCGCCTGGAGCAAGTCCTGGAGTCCTTTAGCGGCGGGCAGCGGACGCGCGCCGCCCTGGCCCGCCTGCTCCTCTCCGAGTATGACCTGCTGTTGATGGACGAGCCAACGAATCACCTCGATCTCTCGGCCACGGAGTGGTTGGAAGCCTTCCTGGTGCAGGCCCGGCCGGCGGTCGTCGTCGTCTCTCATGACCGCTACTTCCTGGACAAGGTGGCTGCGGTGACGTGGGAGATGAGTGAAGGACGGCTGGAAAGCTACTCCGGAAACTACACCAAGTTCGCCGCGCAAAAGGCGGAGCGTCTGGCCCGCCAGGAGAAGGAGTACGAGGCGCAGCAAGAGCACATCACCCGCACGGAGGACTTTATCCGCCGCTACAGGGCCGGGCAACGGGCGCGCCAGGCGCGAGGACGCCAGAAGCTGCTCGACCGTCTGGAGCGGGTGTCCCGGCCACGAGATCGAGCCCCCATGCGCGTGCAGATTCAATCCACGCTGCGCGCCGGGGATACCGTTCTGGCAACGGAGGACCTGATTGTCGCCGCCGGGATGCCGGCCACGCCTCAGCGCCATACCGTTGCCGAGCAGGGGGACGAGGCTCCGTCGTCGGGAGGGGCGCACGCCCGTTCGACGGCCCCGTCACGGCTGTCGTCGGGCCAGCCGGTGGTATACGCCGCCCCGCGGGGGCGCGCCGTGCCTCCCCAGTCGGTGCTCTTCCGCTGCCCGGACGTGGAGATCAGGCGCGGGGACCGCGTGGCGATCGTCGGCCCGAACGGCACGGGGAAGACCACCTTTCTGCGCGTGGTCACCGGGGAAGTAGAGCCCGCCGAAGGTCGGGTGTACCTAGGATACGGCGTCCAGCTGGCCTACTACGCCCAGGCTCATGAGCAACTCCATCCCGAGCGCACGGCGCTGGGCGAGATCCAGGCGACGAAGCCGCTAAACGACCAGGAGGCCCGGACCTACCTTGGACAGTTCCTGTTCTCCGGCGACGACGTGTTCAAGCGCGTCAGCAGCCTGAGCGGTGGGGAGCGCAGCCGGCTGGCCCTGGCCAAGATGGCCCTCGGCAACGCCAACTTCCTCGTCCTGGACGAGCCCACCAACCACCTGGACATCTACGCCCGGGCGGCTCTGGAGGACGTCCTGTCCTCGTATAACGGAACGATCTTGTTCGTCTCGCATGACCGCTATCTGATCGACGCCCTGGCGACACACGTCTGGGAGGTCTCCGACGGCGGGCTCACGGGGCATGCCGGTGGCTGGGCGGACTATCTCGTGGCTCGCGAGCGCCGGCAAGCTGCCCGGCGGCAAGCAGGCTTGCCGCCCCGGCCGGCCGGGGCGGCTCCGGCTGAGGGGCAGCTCAGCGACGCCCGGCCCGGGGCGTCCCAGGAGACGCGCCGGGGGGCCAAGGCGCTGGCCGCTCGGCGCGAGGCCCTGGCGCGGCTGGAGGCCGAGATTGGCGCCTGTGGGGAACGTCTGCGCATCCTGGACGCGCAGCTGGCGGCGGCCAGCGCCGCCGGGGATGCGGCGCAGATCGCCGATCTCGGGAACCAGCACGTCGCGGCTACCGAGGCGCTGGCCCGGCACGAAGAGCAGTGGCTGGCGCTGAGTGAAACCGTGGAGGGTGTCGCCGTCGCCGGAGACTGAGTCATCCTAGTCGGTAGCCGCCCTGGAGGAGGCGCTGGAGGTGGGCCACGGCAGCGTCGCGTGGCGGGCCGTGGGCGCAGGGCAGGCGACCCGCGCCAGGGCAAGGGCGTCGCCGGCAGGCCGGTGAGGCGGTCGTGCCGGCCTGTCGGCGGGGGCAGCGCGTCGGCGCGCCGGCGGGGGCGAGGCACCAGGGGGCGAGGGTGCGGTTGGTGACCAGCTCCCGGGCCTTGGCCATCGCCTGGGCCCCGGGGAGGGTCCAGCTCATGCCCCGGCGCTTCATGCGCCGGGCCAGGAGGTGGGCATTGGTGCCCTCCTGGGTGCCCAGGGCCCGGGCGGTGGGTGGCACCTCGGCCGGGTCGACCTGAGCGCGCCAGGCGGCGCCCGCGTCGGGGGTGCCCACCTGTCCTTGGACGGCGCGCGGGCGTGGGCCACCTGGCGACGCGACCAGGACGCGCGCGGGGCGGGTGGGGCGTCGGCGGCCCCATCTGCCTCCGGAGCGGGCGCGGCGGCGACCGTCCCCGCTAGCGGGGGCGACGGGGAGGCCCAGGGGCGGGGAGCGCCCGCGGGCGCGCGGGGGCCGGCAAGGCGAAGCCCTGGGGGCCCCGCGCGGGCGGCGGCAGGGCCAGCAGGGCGCGGGCGACGGCGTGGTCGCCGGTGCGCACCGCCGCGTAGAGCGTGGCCCCGGTGTCGCGCCCCAGCCGCGGGCGCGTCCCGCGCCAGATGGAAGCCGTCCCGTTGGCGCACTACCCGCGGGAAGACGTCGGCCGCGCCATCGATCCAGGTGGCCCCGTCACCGCCCACGACCACTAACGGAAGGCGCTCAGGTCGTAGGTGCAGTGCAGCGCCAGACTGGCCCCCTCCCAGAAGGGCAGGGTCTCCCGCGCGTGCAGGTGGCAGTACACCTGCTTGGCCACCAGGCCGAAGTGCGGGCGCGGGTGCCCCGGGGTGGGCTCCCCCACCCGCTCCCAGCCCTCGTAGGCGCTGGCGCACTTGATCTCATACCCGGTGCGGTGCGCCGGCTCGCGCTGCGTCTTGACCCAGACCCCGTCCGCTTCGACGTACAAGGGCGCGACCACCCGCTCTCCGGCCGGCGCGGGCACCCGCCCCGTCTGCGTCCAGGTCTGGTGCGTCGCCACCTCGGCCGTCCGCACCCGCTCCGCCACCCGGCGCAGCTGCCGGCGCACGGTGGGCCCGGAGAGCACCCCCGCCGTCGTCGCCCCCAGCCGCGCGCAGCGTCGGCAAACGGCACGTCGGTGGCCCAGTCCAGGAGCAGCGCCAGCAGCGCCGGCGTGGCCCCTGGCGTGGCCCCCAGCCCAGGTGCGCATCCAAGAGGAAGTGCGCCCGGCCGGCCGGGTCGCGATACAACCGGCGCCGCACCTGCACGTCGCCCATGCGGGTCACCAGCGTCCGCCCCCGCCAGCCCACCACCGCGTGCCCCGCTGGCCGCGTCAGGTGCAGCCAGGCCTCCAGCGCCAGCAGCAGCGCCCCAGCCAGTTCGCGCGCGCGAAGGCGCACCGCCCGCGTAGCAACGCTCCTCCCAGTCCGCACCCGCGGGCGCCCCCGCGGTGCGCGCTCTGCCGCCCCGGCCGCCCCCGCGCACCAGCCCCTCGAATCCCGGCAGCGCCAGTTGGCGCGCCCCACTCCGCCCGCTACGCTTCGTCGTGCCACCAGTGCCTCCTTGCGTCGTCTGTTGCAAGCGCGCAGTGTAGGCACTGGTGGTCTTCCCCGCCTCTGACTCCACCTACCAGAATGACTCAGTCTCCCGTCGCCGGGGCGACTTGACGCTTGGCTTCCGGCTAGCTACTGTAGCGGTGCAGCGGGCTCGTAGCAGCGGCGTGGACTTCCGCCCGGGAGCAGGATAGGATATGCCCCTCAACGTCATTATCGCCATTGCCCTCCTGGCTTGCTTCGCCGCCTGTGTGAACGGGTACCTGGGTGCCGGGTTCCTTCTCTTTCTCTACATCGTATTGCAGGGCATCGTGCGCCAGCGCGTGAACCTGCCCTCTGGACCGCCGGCGGTGATCACGGAACATACGTGGGCGCCGAATCTCCTGCTACCGGTGATCGTCTTCCTCATCGTCTGGCAGTGGCGTCTGCGCGGGCGCATTGGACCCCAGACCGGTCTACGCGACCTGTTCGGGCGTCGTGGCTCGGGCAGTTTGGCCTAGCCTGCGCCGGCCGGACTTTGGCTCTGGGCACCAGTGGCTGAACCGTCCGCTCAGGTTCATCAATGGCCTGAGAGCTGAGCAGCCGGACATCTCGTCTTGTTGAGCCGTATCCCGTTCTTGGCCACCGCCGCCCTGGTGGTGGCCTTGTCTTTCGGCTGGCTGGCCATGCGCAGCCGGCCGCTCCTCGGCGGCGCCGGCGTGGAGCCGGTGTTGTATGCCTCCAACCTCCATCAGCCGCGGGGCGTGGCGGTGGCGACGGATGGCAGCCTGTATGTCGCCGAGGCCGGCTGGGGGGTAGCCGGCCAGGCTGCCGTTGCCGGCAGGTTGACGCGCATCACCGGCCGTGACCAACTGGCCGTCGTCGTCGATGACCTGCCGGCGGCCGCTGCGTCGGAGCCCCTTTTTGCCCAGGGCGGGCCGGCCACCCTGGCCAGCGTTGCGCCTCCGACGCGCGGGGGGCCGGGGGCCGGGGCTCGTATGTACCTCCTCTTCGGTGTGGGCGAGGGTCAGCCCAGCGGGAGCGTGGCCCTCTTGGACGTCTCTGAGGACGGCGCGGCGCTGCACCCGCTCGCCCCTCTGGGGATCACCCGGGATGAAGTGGCTGCCGCGCCGGCCACGGTGTGGGGAGCGCAGAGTTCGGGCAGTGGTTCCCTCTTGGCTGCCTTGCCGCTAGCCAACCAGCTGCTTCGCCTCGACCCGGCCACCGGTCGAGGCGTTTCCGTCACCGGCTTTATCGGCGAGGGGGGGAGCAACCCCCATCCCACCGGGGTGGCCTTGGCGCCTGATGGATCGCACTTCGTCGCCCACTTCGGCGCCGAGCCGTTCCGGCCGGGCTCGGGCCGAGTCGTAGAGGTGGCACCGGATGGGCGCTGGCAGCCACGTTATGAGGGCCTGAACTTCCCCGTCGCGGTCGCCGTCGCCCCCAGCGGGCAGCTCTTCGTTCTCGAGTTCGCCGCCGGCTATGATGCCCGCAGCGGGCGGTTCGCCCCTCGTAGCGGCCGGTTGCTGGCCCTCGGCCCGCAGGCCAACCGGCGCCGCACCATCGTGCGTGACATAGACTACCCCACGGCGATTGCTTTTTCTGGCTCAGGGGACGCCTACTTCACCGAGGGTGGTGCCTTCCGCGGGCCCGGCGCGGGTCGCATCCTCCTCGTGCCAGGGCAGTCGCTCCTGCCGGCTCGCTGACTCCGCCAGCCGGTATCCTCCACATTGGAACGTCGATGTTGGATCGTCCAGACGAGGCCGATCGCCGGACACCGCACCGGCAACGCACAGAGATAGGATGACCGCGCCCAGGCGGGACATCTCAGAGAGGAGCACTCCCTATGGCCACGCTGGAGACGCTGCGCCAGCACCTGCGAGGGGTCACGGCCTTCCCCGTCACGCCCTTCGACCGAAACTTTGACGTCGACCTTGCCGCCTTGCGCCATAACGTGGACTGGATGATCGGCCGCGGAATCCGTAGCTTCGTCGCCGCCGGGGGCACCGGGGAACTGTACTCTCTGACGATGGATGAGGCCGCCGCCGTGCACCGCACGGTGATCGAGACGGCGGCCGGGCGGGCGGCTGTGATCTGCGGCGTGGGGGGCAAGCTGCGGGAAGCCATCACCCTTGCCCGGCAGGCGGAGGGGGCCGGCGCCACGGGCATCTTGATGCTCCCGGCGGCCTACGGAGTCGCCCCGGAGGATGGGATGCTGGCCTACTACGGGGGCATCGCTCGGAGTGTGCAGATCGGCGTGTTGCCATACGCCCGCGACTGGGCCGTCTTTTCACCCGATCTCCTGGCCGAGCTGGCCCAGGAGCCCAACGTGGTGGCCTACAAGGACGGCTCGTCTGACCTCCGCCTGTGGGCCCGGCTGCGCGCCCGCGTCGGCGACCGGCTGGTGTGGGTGGGCGGTGTCGGGGACGACATGGTGCACACCTACTTCGCCGCCGGGGCAGAGGGGTTCACGTCCAGCGTGGCCAACTTCATGCCGCAGGTGGCCCTGGACCTGTACGAGGCGGCGAACGCCGGGGAGTACGCCCGCGCCCGAGCGCTGTTCGAAGACAAGGTGCAGGCCTTTTATGCCCTACGAGCGAAGAAGCGGGGCTACGAGGTCTCCAGCGTAAAGACGGCCATGGAGCTCTGCGGTCTCCCTGCCGGGCCGGTGCGCCCACCCCTGGTGGCGCTACACCCGGAGGAGGAGAGCATCGTCGCCGGCCTGGTGGAGCGACTGGGCCTGCGGGCCACCGCTGGCGTCTAAACCAAAGCCACGGCGAAACCCGCAGACCGTCCAAGGAGCGGCCAGGGGGCTTCCACCTTAGCGTAGGTATAGTCCGTAGGCGTGTAGCCGCCCGGCGGTGACGAAGAGAATCCCCCTCTCCAGGCGCGGAGAGCGGGCTGGAGGGCAGGTTGCCCAGGCACCTCTGCAGACGAGCAGCTGTGGTGCCTGGGCCCTTGCCGACAGTGAGAGGACGGGCCCCTTGGAGAACCCTCTCAGGCGGCGCGTCGCACGGCGCCGCGGCGCTCACGCTGACCCTGGCAACGGACGCACAGCGTGGTGTCCGGCACAGCTGCCAGGCGCTCGGCTGGGATCTCCGCGCCGCAGGATTCACACAGCCCGTACTGCCCCTGCTCCACCCGCCGGCTGACGTGATCCAGGTCCGAGAGACGGCGCTCTAGCCGCCGCCGGAGAAGCTCGTCCGTTTCCTGCTGGCTGGCGAGCTGGGCCGCCGTCACCAGGCTCTCGAAGTCTCCGCCGTAGGGCGTGCGGTCGCCGTCCTTCTGCTGGAGGGTGGCCACATCCTGGTGCAGGCGCTGCTTGAGCGCTTTGAGGGCCTCCAGCTTGGCGTGCTCGTCGCCCCTGGAAACTGCCGGCAACGTGTCCCCCTCAGCGATCTGCTTGTCGGGGCTCTGGCTCATCATCGTTATGTCCCTTTCTCGGCACCTGTGCCGAGCGATCTGCTACCGTATGTCCCTCGCCGGTCCTCGCCCGGCAAGAGGGCGATACAACCCGGCCTCGTTGCCTGGGCGGCACTACACCTTCTTGGCCACGGGCTGCCATATTCGGGTGCCTCTGCACCAGATATATCACGCCACGCCCCGTTTGGGTGGATCATCACCAGATATACGATGCCACGCTGTCCCTGGATTACCACCGAGCCATCGAAGGCCTGTGGCATTCCGGACGGCTGGTCTCCAATTGCAAGAAGCATGCCGTGACGTCCGGCGCGGCCATGGCTTCCCTGGCGCTGCGCCGGATAAACCCCGCGCCCGCGGCGGGGGTGCAGTGGAGTGAGGGGGCAGAGCCGGGCCGGGAGTGGGCCTAGCTTTCTTCGCTGCGTGAGCCGAGGCGGTACCCCAGCATCAAGAGGTAGCCGATCACGAGGAGCACGGCAGGGATTGCGGGCCGGGCGGTAAACCAGCCCACATCCACGTTCGCCTGGCCAAAATCATGAATCAGGCCGGCGAAGAGGATGAGGAAGATGACGATCGCACCGGTCAAGAACCAGGGACGCAGTCTACGCAGTAACAGCAAAGGCCACCCCCCATGCGCCGCCTGGCCGTGCCGGCCGGTTAGCGCCGGAAGCATAGCCGTTGGCACAACGGTCTGCAACTCTACTCCGGCGGCCACCGGGCAGCCCCATGCCGGCGGTCCGCACCGCCCGCCATGGATAGCAGGGCGGAGCAATCCGTAGAATCCCTTGAATCGTACCCACCATAATAGGAACAAGTACCCAGGGTAATCGCTTGTGCCGTCGTTGCAGCCGGCATGTGCCGGCTCAGCCAAGCGCCAGGGTAGAGTTGCAAAGAGCCACTTTTTATGGCAGAGAAGGTCTATCGCGACGTATTGCTGAACCCCCGGGCCCGGGTTGCCCTGGCCCAGGGCGTGGACCAGATGGCTAACGTCCTGCGGGTCACGCTCGGGCCAATGGCCCGGGCCGTGGTGATGGCGCCTATCATCAGCACGCGTCCCCCCGAGCTCCTGACGGACTCGGCGACGATCGCCCGCCGGATCATCGAGCTTCCCGACCCGTACGTGAACATGGGGGCGATGCTCATCCGCCACATGGCCTGGCGCATGCGCGAAAAGGTCGGCAATGGGGCGGCCACGGCCGCCGTGATCGCCCAGGCGCTGCTCCACGAGGCCAACTACCAGTCCAGCGCCGGGGCGAACGTGATGATGCTCAAGCGAGGGATCGAGCGCGGCCTGGAGACGGCCTACACCGAGCTGAAGAAGCAGGCCCGGCCGATGGAGACCCCGGAGCAGATCGAGGCCATGGCCATTGCCGCCGCCGGCGGTGATGTGGAGATCGGGCGCTACGTCGCCGAGATGCTGGAGATCATCGGCACGGACGGCGTCATCCTCGTCGAAGACCATGCCGGGCGCAAGACCGACCGCGAGTACGTCGAAGGCCTGCAGTGGGACAGCGGCTACGTCAGCGCGTACTTCTGCACCGACCTCGACCGCATGGAGGCGGTGGTCGAGAACCCGGTTATCCTGAGCACCGACGTCAACGTAGAGACCGTGGAGCAGATCCTTCCAATCCTGGAACTGATCATGTCCCACAAGGAAGAGCTCGGTATCGGAGGCTTCGTCCTGATTGCCAACGAGATCAGCGGCCCGGCGCTGGCCGTAATGGTGGCAAATACGGAGAAGAAGACCCTGCCTTGCCTGGGTATCAAGGCCCCCGGGGCCGGCGACCGGCGCGTGCGCATCCTTGAGGACGTGGCCGTCCTCACCGGCGGGCGGATGATCGCCGAGGATGCCGGGGATACGATGCAGGAGGCCAAGGCGACCGACCTCGGGCGGGCCCGCCGCGTCTGGGCCAACCGAGACTTCTTCAGCATCGTGGGTGGTCGCGGCGACCAATCCGCCATCCGCCAGCGCATCCAGGACATCAAGAAGCTCCTACCCTCCGCCGACGGGGACTACGAGCGAGAAAAGATGCGCGAGCGCCTGGGCAAGCTCCAGGGCGGGGTGGGCATCTTGAAGGTCGGGGCGCCAAGCGAGCGCGAGCGGGAGATCAAGAAGCAGCGCGGTGAAGAGGCCGTCTCGTCTGCCCGCGCAGCGGCTGAGGAGGGCGTTGTTGCCGGCGGGGGGGCGGCCTACATCGCCTGCCTCCCGGCGCTGCAAAGCCTGGCCGCCGCTATCGGCGAAGAAAGTGGGACGGAGGGCCGCGACGAAGCCCTCGGCGTGCGGGTGCTGATGAAGGCCTTGCAAGCCCCCACGGAGTGGATCGTGCGCAACGCCGCCCGTGACCCGGGCCCCATCCTGGCCCAGCTGCGGGAGTCACCGCCCGGCTACGGGTTTGACGTTGTGTCCGGTAAGGTCATGGATATGGCCGAGGCCGGTGTGCTCGATCCCCTGAAGGTGGTGCGCTCCGCCCTGGAGACCGGCGCCAGCACCGGTGTCATGGCCCTGACTACAGACGCCCTGGTGCTGACCGCCAAGCGCGATCCGGCGATCAACCCCTGATGGTCCATCCCCGGAGCACCCGCCCAGCACCTGAGCGGGCCATGGATGGATGGGGTTCTCCATCTCTAGCCGGCTCAAGCAGGATCTTGGGTCTTGCAAGGGCAGCTGATGCAGGTGCAGGCTGAAAGCGACCGTTCGGCGGCGGTGCGACCGCTGCGCAACCCCAAATCCATAGCCGAAGATCGAGAGAGCAGGCGTGACGATGACGGCATCTGACGTAGACAAGATCATCCCCTTTCCGCGGGCCCGAAGTCGAGCCGGTGACCGCAAGGGGCCGGCCCGGCCAACGGAAGCCACGGGACGGTGGCAGGTGATCACCCCCCTGCTGGGGTGGGGGGGCACAGTGCTGGCCCTGGCTGCCCCGGACGGGGACGGCGGGGCTGTCTTCTACGCCGGCTCGACCGCCGGCTGCTTCCGGTCCGTGGATAGGGGGACGACCTGGGAGCCGGTGAACGACGGCCTGACCAGCCCCTATATCCAGGCCCTCGTCGCCTCGCCGCGCTTCGCCAGGGACCGCACCCTGTTTGCCGGCACCCTCGGCAGCGGGGTGATGCGTACCACCAACGGGGGTGAGACCTGGGGGCCGGTGGATTTCTGGCAGGGAGCGCAGGCGGTGACCGCCCTGGCGCTGTCCCCTGACTTCCCCGAGGAAGGGACGATCCTGGCCGGGACGCAGTCAGAGGGCGTCTATCGCTCCACCAACGGGGGGCGCACCTGGTCGCCGGCGAACTTCGGGATCAACGACCTCTCCGTGATGGCCCTGGCCCTGTCCCCGGGCTTCGCCGAGGATGAGACGGCCTTTTGCCTGGCCGGCGACGGCCTCTATCGTTCCACCAATGGGGCCCGCGCCTGGCGTCCGGTAACGCGAGGGTTGGACACCGACGCCGTGCAGGCGGTCGCAGTTTCACCCAGCTTCGTCGAAGACGGGACGGTGTTCGTGGGGACGGAAGACCTGGGCGTCTTTCGCTCCACCGACCGCGGCCTCAGCTGGCAACCGGCCAACGATGGTCTGACCAATCTTTCGGTCAATGCCGTGTGGCTCTCGCCGGGCTATGACTCCGATCGCGCGGTGTTCGCCGGCACGGCCGGGAGCGGCGTCTTTCGCTCCACCGATGGTGGCCGCTCCTGGTCACCAGTGGTTGCGGACGAGCTAGGCGAGCTGGCTGTGATGGCCCTGGCGAGCGACTCCTCGGGTCAGTCTCTTGTGGCCGGTCTGCACCAGAGCGGCCTGTTTCGCTCCGTGGACGCCGGCGCCTCCTGGGAGCCGGCCAACACGGGCCTGGCGGCGCGATCCATGTCCAGCCTGGCTGTGTCACCGGCATTTCACGAGGATCGCACGCTGTTCGCCGCCGGGATTGAGGACGGCATCCTGCGCTCGCGCGATGCCGGGGAGACCTGGGAGCACGTCAACCAGGGTCTCCCCGGGCCTCAGATCCTGTCGCTCGCCGTCTCCCCGAAGTACGGTACGGACAAGTCCCTCCTGGTTGCCCTGGCCGAGGGGCTGTTTCGATCCATGGACGGCGGGGCGACGTGGGCGCCGGCCGGCCCGGAAGGCCTGTCTGACCCGCGGATGGTGGCCTACTCTGGCGATACCAGCGCCGGCCAGGTGTACGTCGGTCTGGCCAGCGGCCAGAGGGCCTACCTCTCGGAGAACGGGGGCGGGATCTGGCGTGAGCTCGGCGGCCCATTCGCCGAGGAGGAGATCGTCGGCGCCGCCTTGTCTCCCAACTTTGGCGCCGATCACACCATCCTGCTGGCCTCGTTCTCGGCCACCGGGGCCCTGCGTCGCGGTCGAGAGCGCGCCCCCGGGGCGCGTCAGCCGTTCCGCGAGGACGCCCCGCAGAGCGTCGTTACCATCTGGCGAAGCCTGGACGCCGGGCGGCGCTGGTCCCCCGTCGTGGAGCAGATCACCGGCGCCCGCTGGGTTACCTTCGCTTTCCCCTCCGATTACCGGGGCGACCAGGAGGCCAGCCGTAACGGCTTTTTCGTGGGCATTGGCACTCTTATCCAGCGACCGATGTGGGGCGGCAAGCAGCTGTGGATGGCGGAGCGCGTCGGCCGGCCCAATACCGCCATTCTGTCGCTCACCATGTCGCCGGGGCCCATCTGGGGTCGTTCGGTCTTCGCCGGGACGTCTGATGGCGTGTTCCGCTCTGACGACGAGGGCCTCACCTGGCATGCCCTGCGCGAAGGGCTACACAGCGGCACGGTGGTCGCCGTCCCCTTGTCGCCGACATACTCGGAGGGAGGGGAAGCCTTTGCCCTGACTCTCGGCGGCGTCCTCCATCGCCTGGTGCAGGAGTGATCCGCTGCCGGAGGCCAGCCGCTCCTACCACGCGCCACACCCATGAGGCTGTCAGGCTCGCGCAGCATCCCCGCCCCGCCTGAGGCCATCTGGGCCTTCTTGCACACGCCGGAGCGCCTCAGACGCTGCCTGCCGGGCTGCGAGCGGTTCGAAGCCGTCATCGGCCCGAACAAGGAGCAAATCAGCGCCTATCAGGCCACCATGCGCCTCGGCATCGCCTTCTTTAAGGGGACCTATAGCGGTACCATCCGCCTGGCAGAGCAGCGCCGCCCCGAGTATCTCGTCCTGGCCGTTGACGGTGGCGGCGCCCTCGGCACCCTGTCGGCGTCCGGTAACTTGACCCTCCGGGAGCTGGGACCGGGCCTAACAGAGGTTGCCTACGACGGCGAGGCGCGCGTTGACGGACGCGTTGCCGTTGTAGGCGAGCGGGTTATGGGCACCACGGCCGAGCGGCTGATCGGCCTCTTCTTCGACTGTATGACGTCGCATCTAGGACCCTCTCCTTGAGGCCCATGTCTGATGGCTCCCTATCCCATCGCTCCGGGTGCCGGGCACTAGGCTCTGCGTTCCCGGCCAGCCTTCCCCGCAAAACGTCCGGCGCTCCCCGTTGCAAGGTCTGCCTGGGGCCGGTATAACGCCGGCAGAGGAAAGGCCAACGTCTCACGATGCCGACCGGACCGGCTCACTGCCCTGCTCGAGCTTCGACGCAGCTGAGCCCGGCCGGGACGGATTGGGAGTGAGCCGCAGGGAGGTGGTCAGGCTCGCGGCTCAGGACGTGAGCCTGACCACCTGAAACGTCAGACGGTGTGAGGGGGAGAGATGGTTCAGACGTCGCAGGGCCCCGGAGTCACTATTACGTCAGGCCCCGCTGAGGGTGCCGGCGAGACGCCGCCCAGGCCCAAGGTGGTCGTCATCGCGCCGGGCGGTGGCTTTGGTGACGTGGGTGAGCGAGAGATCCTCGAGCGGGCCGGCTGTGAGGTGGTGCTTTCCACCGCCCGCTCCGAAGACGAGGCCATCGAGGCGGCGCGTGATGCCGATGGGATCATCTACACCGGGGCCATCAGCCGGCGCTTCATGGAGTCGTTGGCACGCTGCAAAGTGATCGCCCGCAGCTCCATTGGCATGGACGTGGTCGAAGGCGTGGACGTGGCCACCGAAAAGGGGATCGTTATCAGCAACGTCCCTGACGTCTTCGTGGACGAGGTGGCCAACCACACCATGGCCCTGCTGCTGGCCTGCATCCGCTGGATCGTTCCCGTCGCGCAGTACGTCAAGGGAGGCGGGTGGGGGGCCCGTGGTAGCGGGCAACGCCGCCCGGTGGGCACTATCCATCGAGTCACAGGGGAGACACTGGGGCTGGTCGGCTTCGGGAACATCGCCCGTGCCGTCGCCCGGCGCGCCGTCGGGTTCGACATGAAGCTGCTGGGCTATGACCCGTTCGTCGGCCGTGAGGTGTTCGCCGAGTACGGCGTCCGCCAGGCGCCCCTGGCACAGGTGCTCCAAGACTCCGACTTCGTCTCCCTGCACGTCCCCCTCATCCCGGAGACACGTCACCTCATCAGCACTCCCCAACTAGGATTGATGAAGTGGGACGCTATCCTGATCAACACCTGCCGGGGCGGGGTGGTAGACGAAGCAGCCTTGATCGAGGCGCTCCAGAACGGGCAGATCCTCGGCGCCGGGCTGGACGTGACGGAGAAGGAGCCGGTGGATGCGGACAATCCGCTGCTCCAGCTGCCCAATGTGGTGGTCACGCCCCACATGGCCTCGGCCAGCGACTGGGCCGGGGTGGAGCGCCGCCGCCGGCCGGCGCAAGAGGTGGCCGCCGTGCTCACCGGTCACCGGCCACGGGCGGTGTGGAACGCCAAGGTGTTGGAGCGCCTGTCCCTGAAGTGAGCCCTGGAGGCGATGAGGCCGCCGTGGAGCATGTGGCCACAGGCTCTGTGGCCACAGGTCCCGCCGCGCCGGGGACGCCTGCCGGGCCCGATTGGACGGCGCTCGTTCTAGAGCAGATCACCGAGATCAAGACGACGCTCGACGGGCAGGTCATGCGCTTCGTCTGCGAGGTGGGCGAGCGATCGGCGGGTCACGTTGTGGTGCTGTACCGCATTCCGGCCGCCCGCCAGGTGCAGCGCGTCTGGCTCCCTGCAGGGACGATCACCGTGGGCTACTTCTGGACCGATCGCCCCTTCAACCTCTACCACTGGGTCACGCCCCAGGCGGTGCCGCTGGCGCACTATTTCAACGTCGGAGACGTCGTCCGCCTAGAGCACGATATCCTGGAGTGGCATGACCTGGCGGTAGATGTCCTGGCCACACCGGACGGGAGGGTAGAGGTGCTGGATGAAGACGAGCTGCCTCCGGACCTCGATCCCGCTCTCCGGCGCCACGTCACAGCGACGCGCGATCAGGTGCTGCGTGAGCTCCCCCGCCTCGTCCGCGAGTCGAACGAACAGTCGGCGCAGGTGATTTCGCGCCTGCGGGCTGGATAGGGGGATCCGCTGGATAGGCGATCCCGCTTACCAGCTCCCGTCGACGAACCCCTGCATCACCCGCAGGAGGATCTCGCTCGCCCGCTCCACCTCGATCAAGTCGACCCACTCGTCGGCGGAGTGGGCCTGGGCGATGTCACCCGGCCCAAACACCACGGTCGGTATCCCCTTGAGGTGCGTCGCGTCCGTGCCGTACGGTACGCCCCGCGGCGTCACGGGGGCGTCCGGGCCGAGGACGTCACGGCAGCTCCGCTGCACTGCCTGCACCACGGCCGACCCGGGGGCGGTCTCCGAGCCCCGCTCCGCGAGAAAGGGGGCCTCGCGCGCAACACGCAGCCCCGGCCGGCGCTGCATCAGCTCCGTCATCATGGCGTCGATCTCGGCCAGAATCCCGTCAGGCCCTTCCTGGGGCAGTGTGCGGCGGTCGATCTCAATGGAACACCGCTCGGGCACGATGTTCACGCCGACACCCCCCTCGATGCGCCCCACGGTGAAGGTCGGCGGGGTAAGTAAGGGGTGCTGCTGCAGGGCCAGCGCCGGCTCGATCCGCTGGCGCAGCCACCGGATCACCTCCACCATCTCGTAGATGGCGTTATGCCCGTTCTCGGGCTGCGACGTATGGGCGGCCTTGCCGATGGTGGTCAGGCGCCAGCGCAGGGCCCCCTTGTGAGCGATAACCGGTCGCAGGCCGGTCGGCTCTCCGACGATTGCAGCGTCGGCGGTGAGGCCACCGGCGACGGCGTGCATCACGCCACGCTTCCGATACTCCTCATCCACGGTGCAGAGAACCTCGATCTCGGCGCCGCGGGGGGCGTCGGTCTCCGCCAGGCGCCTCAAGGCAGTCAGGGCAGCCGCTAGCGAAGACTTGGTGTCACAGGCGCCCCGCCCCCACATGCGCCCGTCTCGAACCCGGGGGGAGAGGGGATCCGGCATCGTATCTAAGGGCACAGTATCAAGGTGGACGTCCAGCAGAAGGCGCCGCGGGGGCGCTCCAGAGGGGCCTGGGACCGGCGAGGCCCCTGCCGGTCCCCGGCGGCTCGGGAGACGCAGCCGGACGTTCGGGCGGCCGGGCAAGACTTCGTCCAGGCTGACCTCGGCCCCGCAGCGGCGCCCAAAGGCGGCGACGTACTCGGCCAGGGCCCCTTCCCCTGGGCCGTCACGCATAGAGCCGTTGACGCTGTTAATGGCCACCAGCTCAGCCAGGAGATCCACCACGCTCGAGCCCATGCCCCATACTCTCCGAAAGCCCCTGATGGGCACGTCACACATTGGGCGACGTGCGTTAGGGAGGTAGGGCGTGATGGTACACGGCCGATGAGCGCTCACCGGCGATGATTTATTACCTCTGCGGGCCGGACGGATTCACCCTCCAGGCCACCGTCCAGCGCTTGCTTCGCGGGGCCTTGCCTGCGGAAGTGGCCGATCTCAACACCACGCGCCTGGGCGGGAACGAGGTCACCGCCGAAGCGCTGCGCTTTGCCTGCGAGGCAACGCCGTTCCTTGCCGATCGGCGCGTCGTGGTGGTGGAAGGTTTCTTTGCCCGCTTCGCCAAGGCCCGGGGTCGGGCCGAGAAGGGCGAGCCGGGGGATGGCGCGCCCGACTCCCGGAAGGGGGAGCGCGACGCTGGCCTGGCCGATGCCGTCGCCGCCTACCTGTCGCAGGTGCCGGCCAACACGCTGCTGATCTTCGTCGAGGCGGAGCTGCCCCCCAAGACGGGGCCCCTGGCCAGGGCCCTGGCGGAAGCGGGGGCCAAGCAGCAGTTCTTTCCGCAGCTAGCCGGAATGCCCCTGGTGCGGTGGATCCGGGAGCGGGCACAGACGTCGGGCACGTCGCTGGCGGAGGGGGCGGCCGAGTTGCTGGCCGGCTTTATCGGGGGGGACTTGCGCACCCTGGCCAACGAGCTCAGTAAGCTGGCGACATACGTTGGGCCGGGCCAGGCAATCGACGTGGAAGACATCCGGACGCTGGTCAGTCAAGTGGCCGAGGCTAACATCTTCGACTGCGTCGATGCCATCGGACAGGGCGATCGCCATAAGGCCCTGAACGCGTTCCACCACCTCCTGGAGCATGGTGAGCGTCCGGAGCGCATCCTGGCCCTGATCAGCCGGCAGGTGCGTCTGCTGCTGCAGGCCAAGGATCTGGGTCAGCGAGGCGAGGGGCCGGAAGGGATCGGGCGGGCGCTGGGCCTCTCCCCATTCCCTCTCCGTAAGGTGCTCGACCAGACGCGCCTGTTCGAGGTGACGGCGCTCGAGGGGATGCTCCGACGCGTCCTAGAGGCGGATGTACAGATAAAGACCGGGATATTAGAGTCCGGGTTGGCCCTCGAGCTCCTGATTGCCGAGCTGTGTAGTGTGACGCAGGCGCCCCGACTGCGCGCGCCTCGTGGCGTGGTTTCCGTCCCCGCCAACGGCTCACCGCGAAGGCGGTGGGCAGCTGAGACTACGCCCCGCCGGTCGCCGTCGACTGGAGGGCGTTGACACGTTTCATCAACCGGCTCTTACGCCGTGCGGCGTTGTTGCGGTGGATGATCCCCTTGCGGGCCGCTCGGTCTAGCTCACGAATCGCACGCAACACGGTGCTCTGTACGGTCTCGTCGTCGCGTGACGCCGCCACGGCGATGGTCTGGCGCGCGCGCCCGACAAAGGTCTTCACGGCTGAGCGGACTGACCGATTCCGCAAACGCCGCTTTTCTTGCTTCTGGAAGCGCTTGACGTCGGTCTTGCCCTTGGGCATGGTGCTCCCTCTTGCCTATCCCTGTCTTGTCTGGCCCCTTCATAGCTGTCTGCGTCAATCCCTGCAGGCGCCACGGGCGGTCCAGATCGCTAAGAGGGGAGTATACCAGGGGAGGTACGGGCAGATTGGACGAGGGCCAGGGTGACGTTGGCCTCAATTGCGGCCGCCACCAGCAGGAGCAGTGAGACGAGCACGAAGATCTGTCCCGCTTCCAAGGCGCTCCGTCCCAAGACACGCAGACGCTGCCCGGCGGCCGGCGGGAGAATCCATGCCAGGCCCAGCTTCATCCCCCAGGCGGCCGCGATCCACAGCGCCGGGAGCTCGATGACGCCATGGGGCAAGGTAGCCAGCAAGAACGTCCAGGGCGAGAGGGCCAGGGGCGAGAGGCGGCCCCCGAGGCCGATCACGATCCCCAGGATGGCCCCGTTGCCGAACGTCCCGGCGGCCGGCCAGAACCCGAACACAGGGAACGGGAGGATGCCGAAGGTCATCATCCGCAACACCGCCAGTCCGTTATTGCGGAAGATGATGGACGTCCGCTCCACCGGCGAGGACGAGCTGGTAAGGCGCTCGCCGACGTCCTGCAGCAGGGTGACGAACGGGCGCATGCGCTCCAGCACGAAATCGGGCTGGAGCATAGCGGCGACGTACCCCAGCAGGCCTCCAGCGACAAACAAGAGGACGGCGGCTAGGAGCCACCGCCGCCCTTCCCACACGATCTGCCTGTAGTTCGGCATTGGCGTCGTGGCCGGCGGGGCACAGGCCATTGTCCCCCGTCGATGTTCTCCTTATCCAGCCGCCGCCTCAACCGCCGCCGCGGCCTGTTGCACGCACATCACGTCCGCCGCCAGGCGGGGAAAGGTCTTTCCGGCGGCTGCCAATCCACCTCCCGACGGCACCTCACGCTTAGCCTCGCTCAGTGGTGACTCGGACGAGGGCGTCCTTCAAGCGCCGGATCTCGCTCTCGTACTGATCGCGCGTCTCCTCCAGCTGGCGCTCGAGGTCCATCCGGAGCTGCTCCATGCTTTCTTGCATCTTGAGCATGACCTCTACACCCGCCAGGTTGACGCCGAACTCATCGATCCAGCGCTTGATCAACGCGATCCGCTCCAGATCCTTGGCCGAGTACATCCGGATCTTTCCGTCGGAACGGTGGGGGCGGACGAGACCCAGGCGCTCATAGTGGCGCAGGGTCTGTGGATGCAAGCCCAGCATCTGATGCACGATGCCGATGGTGAAGCACGGCTCGTCCTCCCTAAACATGTCCCCCCGTCACCCCCCTTCCCCCGCCCGCAGCCGCCGGAGATCCTCGAACATGGTGCGCTCCTGCGCCGTGAGGTGCTCCGGAAGTATCACCTTGACCCGGGCGAAAAAATCCCCCTTCCCGCCCCCACCCATCTTGGGCATGCCTTGGCCGGGTAGGCGGAAGGTGCGCCCGTTCTGCGTCTCGGGCGGGATGCGGAACGTCCCTTTGCCGGACAGGGTATGCACCTCCACCTCTCCGCCCAGGAGGGCGTCCCACAGCGGGACGGGTACCTCCCCATGGAGGTCGTCGCCGCGCCGCTCCAGGCGCTCGTGGGGGAGGAGCTTGACGCGCAGGTACAAGTCTCCACGCGGGCCCCCGTTGGGCCCGGGGTGACCCTTGCCGGCCACGCGTAGCCGCGTCCCGTCGCGCACCCCCGGGGGGATCTTGACCTCGATGCGTTCCCGCACCGGCCGGTTGCCGGCGTCGGGGACGTCGATGATGAACTCTCGCGACCCGCCCTGGTAAGCCTCCTCCAGGGTGACCCCGATCTCTTGCTCCAGGTCTTCCCCCGCCCGAGGGCGCGTCCCTCCAACTCGTCCGGCGCCACGGGCGCCCCGCCCCAGGATCGTCTCGAAGAACTCCCCCAGGTCACCGGCCGCCGTCTCGAAGTCGATCGATGGCGCCCCATTGACCGGCCGGCGCCCCGTCCCCGGACGGCCGCGCTGTCCGGAGCGGAAAACCTCCCATCCCGGTGGCACGCCTTGCGGGCCCCGCTGCCAGTTCGAGCCGAACTGATCGTAGCGACGGCGCTTCTCCGGGTCGGAGAGCACCTCGTACGC
The DNA here is from genome assembly GCA_030447525.1 of Chloroflexota bacterium. Taxonomy (GTDB): domain Bacteria; phylum Chloroflexota; class UBA11872; order UBA12225; family UBA12225; genus JAUJOR01. Next base: position 335,977 of record JAUJOR010000002.1, read on the forward strand.
TTCACCGATCTCTTTGAACTTGTCTTCCGCTTGTTTGTCCCCCGGGTTGACGTCCGGATGGTACTTCCGGGCTAGCTTCCGGTACGCCGACTTGATCTCTTTATCGCTGGCGTTCCGGCCGACACCCAGGGTCTTGTAGTAGTCTCTTGTTCTCGTATCCATCCAGACCCTTGCCTTCGACACTCCCCAGCAGCAGCGGCGACCTGCCGGGAGACGGCCTGCACAGGTATGTGCCCACCGTGCCGTCTCCCCACACGTGGCCGCTCACCGCTGGACTTACTCTCGAGCCGTTACCGCGACCCGGGCAGGGCGGAGGAGCTCTTCGCCGTAGCGGTAGCCCTTTTGGAGCTCCGTCACCACCTCCCCCTCCGGCCGATCGCCGGCCGGGACGGTGGTTACCGCCTCGTGCAGGGACGGGTCAAAGGGCTGACCCGCCGCCGGCACGCTCGTGACGCCCTCGCCGGCCAAGACGTCCTGGAACTGGCTGAGCGTGAGCCGGAGCCCTGTCATCAGCCCCTGGGCGTCCACCGCGCCCCCGCCCGTCTCGTAGGCCAGGGCGCGCTCCAGGTTGTCCAGTACGCCGAGAAACTTCAGCAGCAGGGCCTTGCGCTCGCGACGCAACTGATCGGCGTAGGTCCGCTCGGTGCGCCGCTTGAAGTTTTCCATCTCTGCCCGTTCGCGCAGGAACTTGTCCCAGTTCTCGCCTGCCTCGGCCTTGGCGGCCGCCAGGGCCGCCTCCAGCTCGGTGATGCGCGCCCCGGGATCGGCCTGCGCGCCGCCCCCCGGCGTCTGGCCGGGACCGGGGGGCAGGCCGTTGTCCCGGATGACACCGCCATCCGAGGCATCACGCCCGTTGCCCCCCGGCTGAGCCGAGGCACCCTGGGGATCGACTTTGCCCGACGCCGGTGATTGGCTTTGGGCCATGGTGTCCTCCATCATGCCTCTGCCTCAACTACTTCTTGTCGTCCGAGGATCGGAACTCGGCGTCAATCACGTCGTCGCCGTCGCGCCGTCCCTGCGAGGACTGACCCCCCGCCGCGCCGCCGGGACCCCCGGCGTCGCCGGCTGTGGCCCCGCCGGCGACGCCGGGCTCAGCGCCCGGGACGCCCTCCCCCCCAGGACCCCCGGCGGCCCCGGCGTACATCGCCTCGGCCATCTTGTAGGAGGCCTGCTCTAACTCTTGGGTTAGGGTGCGGATGCGCTCCGTGTCCTGCCCCTTGAGCGCCTCTCGCAGGGCGTTCAGCGCCCCTTCGATGCGCTCGCGCTCCTCGGCCGAGACCTTGTCGCCGTAGTCTTTCATCCCCTTCTCGGTGGCATAGACCAGGCTATCGGCCCGGTTGCGGGCCTCGATCTCCTCGCGCCGCCCGCGGTCCTCCTCGGCGTGCTGCTCCGCCTCGCGGACCATCCGATCGACCTGGCTCCGGTCGAGGTGGGTGGAGGCCGTGATCGTGACGCGCTGCTCCTTGCCTGTCCCGAGGTCCTTGGCCGAAACGTTGAGGATCCCGTTGGCGTCGATATCGAACGTCACCTCTACTTGCGGGACACCTCGCGGGGCCGGCGGGATCCCCTCCAGGCGGAAGCGCCCCAGGGTCATGTTGTCCCGCGCCAGCGGACGTTCCCCTTGCAGGACGTGGACGTCTACCGCCGTCTGCCCGTCCTCCGCCGTGGAGTACACCTTGGTCTTGCGTGTGGGGATGGTGGTGTTGCGCTCGATGACCCCGTCCACGACGCCACCAAGGGTCTCTACCCCCAACGTCAGCGGGGTCACGTCGAGCAGCACCACGTCCTTGACTTCGCCGGTCAGCACGGCCGCCTGGATGGCCGCGCCGACGGCCACCACCTCGTCCGGGTTCACCCCCAGGTTGGGATCCTTGCCCGTGAGCTTGCGCACCAGCTGCTGGATCACCGGCATACGGGTGGAGCCGCCGACCAGCACCACCTCATCGATCTTCGAGGCGTCCAGCTTGGCATCGGAGAGGGCCTGCCGGAAGGGGGGCACGCAGCGCTCCGTGATATCCGCCGTCAGCTCCTCGAACTTGGCCCGCGTCAGGGTGAGGGCCAGGTGCTTGGGCCCGTTCTGGTCGGCGGTGATGAAGGGCAGGTTGATCTCCGTCTGCACCACCCCCGAAAGCTCGATCTTGGCCTTCTCCGCGGCCTCTAGGAGGCGCTGCAGGGCCTGGCGGTCCTTGCGCAGGTCGATGCCCTGCTCCTTCTGGAACTGGTCGGCCACGTACTGCACGATGCGCTGGTCGTAGTCGTCGCCCCCCAAGTGCGTGTCGCCGGCCGTGCTCTTGACCTCGAACACCCCGTCGCCCACCTCCAGGATGGAGACGTCGAACGTCCCTCCCCCTAGGTCCCAGACCAGGATCGTTTCGGTCTTCTTCTTGTCCAGCCCGTAGGCCAGCGAGGCCGCCGTCGGCTCGTTAATAATCCGCAGCACCTCCAGCCCGGCGATCTGCCCGGCGTTCTTCGTCGCCTGACGCTGCGAGTCGTTGAAGTACGCCGGGACGGTGATCACCGCCTGGGTGATCTTCTCCCCCAGGTACTTCTCGGCGTCGGCCTTGAGCTTCTGGAGGATCATGGCCGAGATCTCCTCCGGCGAGTGGTCCTTGCCCGTCGCCGGGACGTGCACCCGCGCCTCCCCCTTCGGCCCGGCCACTACCTTGAAGGGCGCGCGCTCCGCCTCCTCCCGACGCTCCGCCACCGTGGCCCCCATGAAGCGCTTGATCGAGGCCACCGTGTTCTCGGAATTGAGCACCGCCTGACGCCGGGCCAGCTGCCCCACCAGGCGCTCCCCGGTCTTGGTGAAGGCCACGACCGACGGCGTCAGTCGTCCCCCCTCTGCGTTGGGGATCACCACCGGGTCGCCACCCTCCATCACCGCGATTACGGAGTTCGTCGTCCCCAGGTCGATACCCACCACCTTCGGCATGTCCGTTTCTCCTTGCTGATTGCTATTGATCGATAAGGTCTGCGCCGTCGATTTCGCTTGCTCTCGCCCCCTGCGAGTCACATCGTCCCGGCCGGCGCGGCCCCCGTGGATGGGAGCCGGAGCCCGGCCACACTAGTTGGTCCAGGCCGGCGCCGGCACGCTGGGGCCCACCGGCTGCGCCGGAATGACCTCCGTTGGCGGGGGCTCTGGGAGCTCGATCGGCACCGGGAGCTCCACCACCACCGGGAGCAAGGCGTGTTCCAGCACCTCGTCCACCCGCTCTACCCAGATGATCCGCAGTCCCTTGCGCACGTCCCTGGGAATGTCCGGCAAGTCGTTCTTGTTCTGCGCCGGGAGGATCAAGGTCTTGATCCCCGCCCGGTTGGCCGCCAGGGCCTTGTGCTTGACGCCCCCAATGGCCAGGACGCGGCCCCGAAGCGTAACCTCCCCGGTCATGGCCACGTCCGACCGCACCGGCCGGCCGGACAAGGCCGAGACGATCGCCGTAGTCATCGTGATCCCGGCCGATGGCCCGTCCTTGGGAATGGCGCCGGCGGGGACGTGGACGTGCAGGGCGTGACGATCAAAGAACTCCGGCGTGACGCCATACTCCCGGCAGCGCCCCCGGGCGTAGCTCAAGGCCGCACGCACGGACTCCTGCATCACGTCGCCCAGCTGACCGGTAAGCGTCAGCCGGTGCCGGTCGTCGGTGCCGGGCATCCAGGTGGCCTCTACCTCGATCAAGTCACCGCCGTACTCGCTCACCGAGAGGCCATAGGCGACTCCCACCTCGTCTTTGCGTAGCTCCGCTCCAAAATCGAACGGCGCCGGCCCGAGGTAGCCCTCCAGCTCGCCCGCCCCGACCCGTACCGCGAGTGACCCCTTCCGGCCCCTCTTGGTCGCCCCGCTCTTAAGCGCCCCGTTTGGGGTCGTGCCGTCTGGGGTCGTGCCCGCTCCGGCATCGCCGGACTTGACGCTCCCCTTGTGCCCCTGGCCGTCTCCCTGTCCACCCGCCTCGGCCACCCGCCGGGCCACCTTGCGGCAGACGTGTGCCACCTCCCGCTCGAAGTTGCGCACCCCCGCCTCGCGGGTGTACTCCCGGATGAGGTGGCGCAGGGCCTCGTCCGTGATCGCCAACCGCCCGGCATCGATGCCGTGTTGCTCCAGCTGCCGCGGGACGACGAAGTGCCGCGCGATTTGCAGCTTCTCCTCCTCCGTGTACCCAGGGATGGTGATGACCTCCATGCGGTCGCGCAGGGCCGGCGGGATGGGGTCGAGCAAGTTGGCCGTGGTGATGAACAGCACGCCGGACAGGTCGAACGGTACCTCCAGGTAGTGGTCGGAAAAGCTGTGGTTCTGCTCCGGGTCGAGCACCTCCAGCAGGGCCGAAGACGGATCCCCCCGGAAGTCCCGGCCCAGCTTGTCGATCTCGTCCAGCATGAACACCGGATTCTTGGCCTCGGCGTCACGCATGCCACGGACGATCCGTCCCGGCAGGGCCCCGACGTAGGTACGCCGGTGACCCCGTATCTCGGCCTCATCGCGCACCCCCCCCAGGGAAACGCGGATAAACTTGCGCCCCATGGCGTGGGCGATCGACCGGCCCAGGCTGGTCTTCCCCACGCCTGGCGGACCGACAAAGCACAGGATGGGGCTGCGCAGCTTTCCTGAGAGGCGGCGCACCGCCAGGAACTCGACGATACGCTCCTTCACCTTTTCCAGGCCGTAGTGGTCCTCGTTCAAGGCCTGCATCGCCCGCGACAGGTCGAACTGCTCTTCCGTCGCCTTACTCCATGGCAACCCCACCAGCCAGTCGATGTAGGAGCGGACAATGCCCACCTCCGGCGATCCCGGGGGAATGAGCGGGAGGCGGTCGAGCTCCCGCATCGCCCGGGTGAGCACCTCTTCCGGCATCCCGGCCGTCTCTACCAGGTGGCGCAGCTCCGCCTGCTCGGCCAGCTGCGGGTCCCCCTCCCCCAGCTCCCGGTGGATGGCCTTGAGCTGCTCGCGCAGGAAGTACTCCCGCTGCGTTTTCTCCATCCCCTTCTGGATCTCCGACTGGATCTTGTTCTTGAGATCCTGAATCTCCAGCTGGTGGGTGAGCAGGACGCTGACCGCCCGCAGGCGCTCCGTGGCGTCTTCGATCTCCAGGAGGTGCTGCCGCTCGGCGACGGAGAGCTCTGGACCAAAGGCGGCCACATCGGCCAGCCAGCCCGGCTCTTCGATGTTGCGCGCCGCCGCCAGGACGTCCGGCTGCCCGCCACGTCCCTTCTCGATCAACTGCTCTAGCTGGGCCAAGACGGTGCGCATCAGCGCCTCGGTGGCCAGGGTGCGCCGGCCCCCGTCGGTCACCGGCTCCAGCCGCGCCTCCAGGTACCCAGACACTGGGGACGCAGGCCCCGAGGACGCAGGCCCCGAGGACGCAGGCCCCGAGGACGCAGGCCCCGGTGGGGCCTCCTCCCCGCTTGGAGAGTCCCCCTCCTCCGCGGCGAGCTCGGCCGGCACCTCAACGCATTCGCTGACCCGTGCGCGGGTCAGCCCCTGGACGACCACCTGCATCCCCCCGTTGGGGACGCGGATGGACTGCACCACCTGCCCTACCGTCCCCATGGTGTGCAGGTCGGCGGGTGTCACCGCCCCCAGCCCTTCCTGGCGCTGGGCGACCAGCAAGATCAGCGGGCCTTTCGCTTCGGCCGCGCGCAGGGCCTGCACCGAGGCCGGCATGTCCACGAGCAAGGGCACCGTCATGCGTGGGAAGACCACGGTGTTGATCAGGGGTAGCACCGGCAGCCGGCGGGGGATCTCACGCCCAGGGCGGCGCCGGCGCCGGCCCCCTTCAGGCTGCGCCTCGCCTCCCTGCCCCGCCCTCGCCGGGGCCTTGGCAGCCTCCTGCGGGTCGCCCACCTGCTCGTCCTCCTCCGGAGCCGCGGCCACCGCCGGAGGGGATGCTGCTCCCTTGCTCACACGCACACTCACTTCCCGCCTCACCGAGAGGATGAAGCTATTGATAGGATAAAAGTTGAGCCACTTACTGTCAAGACCCCGTGACTCTCCCGCCGGGTCTCTTGATCAGCGGCTGCCCCTGGTGCTGGCCAGTCCACGGTCCTCCCTTCGCTGGGCGCAGCGTGAGCACCGGAGGCGCGGATGGGACAGCCGGCACATCACCGCCGGCGCCCGGGCATGGCCTGAGCGAGGCCTGGGAACAAGGGCTAGGGGAGCAAGCCGAGTGCTAGCCGGGCGGGAGCACCGGCGTGGGCCTGGGCGCCGGGCGCGCCGGCAAAGCGCGTGCCGGCGCCCCCGTCCCAACTCGGGTCACGGTATAGGAGCCGGTGCCGATACCGCACCCGGGCGACGTGCCGGCGAGGACGATGTCCACGATCCCGCAGGTGCGCACGCGTACCGCCCCCGGCGGCGGGACGAACGTCTCGTTGGGCTGGCCCTTCAGGGTGGAATCCATGAACTCCTTCCATACATAGCCGGCGCCGAGTGAGCCTGCGACTTGAAGCATGGCCGAGTTGTCGGTGTTACCGACCCAGGTGCCGACTACCAGGCTGGGAGTAAAGCCAATGGTCAAGGAGTCTTTATAGTCGTTCGTCGTTCCCGTCTTCACGGCGGCTGTGCGACCGCCTGCCAGGTCGAGGACGTTGCCGAACATCGGGCGCCGGGCCGAGTTGTCGGCCAGGATGTCGGCGATCTGATAGGCCACCTCTGGCTGGAGCACCTGCTCCCCGCGGGCTTCCTTGAGCTCGTACACCACCCGGCCGGTGCTGTCCGTGATCTTGAGGAACGGCGTAGGCTCGATTCGCTGCCCGTTGTTGGCGAAGACCCCGTAAGCGGACGTCATGTCCAGCAGCCGTACCACGCCGGCCCCCAGCGTGAGACTGGCGACCTCCGGCAGCTCAGTTGTCACCCCCAGGGTCCGAGCCGTGCGGATAATCTCCTTGGTGCCCACCGCCTCCTGCACCAGCAGGGCAGGGATGTTGTAAGAGTTAGCCAGGGCGCTGCGCAGGGTCACCGTCCCATGGAACTTGCCGTCATAGTTGACCGGGACGTAGCGCCCCGTCCGGCTGGTCAGGTCGGGGCGCGAGATGGGCAGGTCGGTGACGGTTGATGCCGGCGACCACTTCTTCGTGGCAAAGGCAGCGGCGTAGGTAAAGGGCTTGAACGACGAGCCTGGCTGGCGCGTGGCCGTGGCGACATTGACCTGCCCGTCGATGGCCTTGTTGTAGTAGTCGTAGCTCCCCACCATGGTCAGGATCTCCCCTGACTTGGGGTTGATGGCCACCAACGAGCCGTTGTTCACCCGCTGCGGGCGGAGCTCGTTGACCCGCCGACGCACGATATCCTGCGCCCGATCCTGCATCTCCACGTCCAGCGTGGTGATGACTTTCAGGCCACTGCGCAGCACCTCAGGGTTGACTCGCTGCTGGAGCTGCTCCTTGACGAAGAAGGCGAAGTGGGGGGAGCGAATCTGCGTCTCTTGCTGGCGGTACGTGAAGCTGGCCGCCTGCGTGCGCGCTTCCTCCACCTCCTCCGCCGTGGCCAGGTCGTAGCGCTCCATCACGTCCAGGACCTCCCCTTGGCGCCGCAAGGCGGCCTGGGGGTTGATCACCGGATCGTACTGGGCCGGGAGCTGTACCAGGCCGGCCAGCACGGACGCCTCGGCCAGGTTGAGGTCGCGGGCATGCTTCCCGAAGTAGCTCAGCGCGGCCGCTTCCACACCGTAGGCCTGATTCCCGTAATACACCTGGTTGAGGTACAGCTCCAGGATCTGGTCCTTGGGGTACAGCGTCTCCACCTGGACGGCCAGCACCAGCTCGCGCAGCTTACGGACGTAGCTCTGCTCGTCGCTGAGGAACGTCCGCTTCACCAGCTGTTGGGTGATGGTCGAGCCCCCGCCCTGGATAGTCCCGGTGCGTGTGTTCCGCAGAAAGGCGCGCGCCAGACCCTGGATGTCGAACCCCTTGTGCTGCCGAAAGTTGACGTCTTCGGCGGCTAGCGTGGCCCGGATCATCGGCTCCGAGATATCCCGCAAGGGGACGTAGATGCGGCGCTCCTCATAGAACTCGTAGAGCAGCACTTGCCCAGTGCGGTCATAGATCTGCGTCACCTGAGCCAAGGGACGGGTGGCCAGATCGCTGGGATTGGGCAATCCCTTGGTTACATAGGCGTACGCCGTGCCCACACCCCCGACCACAGCGGCCGTGCAGCCGACGATCGAGAAGACGGCCGCCACCGCCAAGATCACGAGGAAGCGGTAGCCTCTTGGCTGGGGGCGGTGCATGCGTCGATGGACGAGCGTGCGTGACACGATGTTGTCTTCTTTTCTCTGCTAGTGGTCACTGCTAGTGGAATGTTCTGCGAGTATAACGGAGTACCGGGAGCGGCAGACCGCCGGGGCCACCCCACCCGAGGCCAGCAGCGGGGGCCACGGGCCTGCTTCCCCTGAACCGGGTACCCGCCCCTCGCCGCCCCGGTCCCCCGCCGCCCCGGTCCCCCGCCGCCCTGGATCTGGCGGCCGGGCGTGTCCACCGCGTGCGCCTGCGCCTCGACCCGCCCGCCGAGCCACCCGGCAGGTGAGCCTGCCGGCGCTAGGGGCCGTCAGCGCAAGAGACTGGCCGTAGGCGAGCTCCGCTGGGACGAGGGGATCGACGCCAGGCGGGAGCCCCGAGAATGCCGGCCTATCTGAGGTGGCGGCTGTGGGGGACTTCCGGCGGGGACGCCGTGGGGCGCCGGAAGGCGATGCGGTCGAGGCGCGCCAGATCATGCGTCACCTGTTCGGCCAGGCGCCGGGCGATGGCCACGGCGGCCAGGGCGACCGGCGCCGATTCCCTCGCCGGCGGGGCTCCCAGCCCCTGGGCCGGGGCGTCCGCCTGGGCCAGCAGGGCCTGGGCCACGGCCCCCGGGTCGACCAGCCAGCGGAGCACGGTACCGGCGCGCACGAGGAAGTTACGGGCGGTGTGCCCTGCACCGGTGGCCTGGTGCAAGGCCCCCAGCTCAAGCAAGGCCCGCGCCCGCAAGACGGCCGAGGCGGCCCCTGGTGGCCGCCCCGGCGGCATGCTCGACCCTCCAGAGGGCGGTTCCCAGCCGGGGAAGGAGTGACCGTCTCCGCCAGCGTGCTCCAGGAGCTCCAGGCAGCGGCTCCAGCTCCGCTCCGCCAGGGCCGTTTGGCCGCACCGCCGCTCGAGCAGGCCCAACACCCAGGCCAGGTGGGCCTCGAGAAGGGCCACCCAATCCCATGGCATGCCCCTCGCCGGCGCATCTGTCGTCCCAGTAGTTCCTGGCGCCCTGGGCGCCCCCGTCAGTCCGTGGCCGGCGGCCGGTGCCGGCCGGCTTGATCCCTGAGATGGTAGCCCGGGGCCCTGAGACTTCAAGATGGCGCTTGCCTCCATGAGGTGACCGGCGGCGCCCTGGGCCTTGCCGCGCTCCAGTAACGCCTCGGCAGCCAGGCCCAGGGCGGCCGCCCGCATCAATGCACCCGGTCCGCACTCACTCCCGGGGCCATCGAAAGCCTGGCCACCGCCGGCCCCGGCCGCACTGCCGGCCAGGGACAGCGCCCGCTCGCTGGCACCCACCGGATCTCCCAGCCACAGCACGGCCCGGGCGGCGTCCAGGGTCTCCCACCCCCGCGCCCCCGAGGACTCGCCCTCGAACAAGCGCGCCAGGGGTACCCCCAGGCGCTGCGCCAGATACTGCAGCGTGGCCAGCGAGGGGCTGACGCGGCCGCGCTCGATCTTGCTCAGCATCCCCAGGCTCAGGCCGTCGCCCGCCAGATCAGCCAGCCGCAGGGGCGGCCGGCGGGCCAGCCGGGCGGCCTTGATCCGTTCCCCTGGCGTCGACACGCCCTCATTTTACTACGAAGCAACTATGTCCGCTCTACATTGACTATCAAGAAAGCAGGTGCTACGGTGCGGGGCCAAGGAGCACTACCATGCCACGCGCGCTGATTACCGGTATCACCGGTCAAGACGGGAGTTATCTGGCGGAGTTCCTGGTGGAGAAGGGGTACGAGGTGTTCGGCCTGATCCGCCGATCCAGCGTCGTCACCGACCAGCGCATCCGGCACTTGCTGGGGCGTGTGGAGCTGATCGATGGTGACCTGATCGATCAGCTCTCGCTGATCCGGGCCGTCCAGCAGTCCCGGCCGGACGAGATCTACAACCTGGCGGCCCAGTCTTTCGTGCCCGCCTCGTGGTCGCAGCCGGTCTTGACCGGCGAGGTCACGGGCCTCGGTGTGACCAAGATGCTAGAGGCGGTGCGCACGGCCGATCGACCGATCCGCTTTTACCAGGCCTCTTCGAGTGAGATGTTCGGCAAGGTGCAGGAGGTGCCCCAGACTGAGAAGACCCCTTTCTACCCCCGCAGCCCGTACGGCGTGGCCAAAGTCTACGGCCACTGGATCACGGTCAACTACCGCGAGTCGTACGACCTTTTCGCCTGCTCCGGCATCCTGTTCAATCATGAGTCCCCCCGTCGGGGCTTGGAGTTCGCCCCGCGCAAGATTGCCCGTGGGGTGGCCCGCATCAAGCTGGGCAAGCAGAAGGAGCTGCGCCTCGGCAACCTCGACGCCCGACGGGACTGGGGCTACGCCAAGGACTATGTGCGAGCCATGTGGCTGATGCTTCAGCAGCCGCGGCCGGACGACTATGTCGTGGCCACCGGCGAGACGCATACCGTGGCCGAATGCGCCGAGCTAGCCTTCCGCCACGTGGGGATCAGCAACTGGCAGGACTACGTCTTCGTCGATCCCGCCCTGCTGCGCCCGGCGGAGGTCGACCTGCTCATCGGCAGCCCGGCCAAGGCCCGGGAACAGCTCGGCTGGCATCCTGAGGTGAACTTCGAGGGGCTGGTGAAGCTGATGGTCGAAGCCGATCTGGAGCTCGAGTCGCTCACGCCCGACTAAGCCATACACGCCTGAGCGATACAGGCACCGCCCGGCCCCTGATACTGCCCACGGCGTGCGCCGCCGGCCACCAACATACAAAGGGGGCGGAGGTCTTGTTGACCTCCGCCCCCTCGTCCTGTACAAGAAGACGCCCTCTCGTAGACGCGTCTAAGCCGATGTCCAGGTGGCAGGCACCGACGCGTCTCTAGCCAGCCCGGCTCGTGAAGCGAGCCGGCGCCTGGAGGCGTTACGCCTCAGCTCTCGAGGACGGCCAGGATGTCCTTCTCTGAGAGGATTAGGTACTCGTCGTCCTCCAGCTTGATCTCGGTGCCGGCGTACTTGGCGTACAGCACCTTCTGGCCTTCCTGGACCTCCGGCTTGACGCGGTCGCCGTTGTCCATCACCCGGCCGGTGCCCACGGCGACGATCACGCCCTCCTGGGGCTTTTCCTTGGCCGTGTCCGGCAAGACGATGCCGCTGCGGGTCGTCTCCTCACGCTGCGTCGGTCGGACGACCACCTTGTCGCCGAGTGGCTTTAGCTTGGTCGCAGTTGACTGAGCCATGCCGTCTTGTCCTCCTTGATCCCTTGGTACCTGGTGTTCTACGGCCCACGTCTGCAGGCGTGGCCTACTCTTATAGAGATGCACGGGCACTCTCCCCGTGCAACCGAGGACCCCAGTGAGCTGTCACCGGTGCCCTCGGTGGGGCGTTGGCGATCTCCATTCTAGCAGTCTTCCGCCGAGAGTGCTAACCGCCGGGGTCCGGGCGGTGCCCCGGGCGGACGATGGACGTGCTATGCTTGTCTGCGAGACGGGCGCGTCAGGAATCGGTGCGACGCCTTCAAGTTCTTAGGAGCGCCGATCAAGCTGTCCTCCTTAACCTGCGCCGTCATACCAACGCGTTGTGGGGGGTGGCGCCCGAATCAAAGCGATTGCGCCGTACGGCGCAATCGAATGGGAGAGGATGCCCGGGTGCCTACGGGTACCCGGGCTTCTCCTTGTTCTGGGGCGCTGTTCCTGGGCCGGGCGTCGCGGCGCTGCCTCTCCGGCAGGCCAGCGCCTCAATCCGCAGCGGGCCGGCGCTATGCACCGGCCTCTGGCCAGCACCTGGGGTCACAACTGCTGACGCCTCACCCCTGACAATGGGGTGAACTCCCGTGGCCCACTGGCCCGGGGCGGCGTGTAGAATCTCCTCGGGATGGGATGGTCCGGGAGAGGGAGATGGCCGAGTTAGAGGCGCCCGCCAAGCTCGTCCCTGAGGTGACCACGATCGCTCGGGCGCGCGCCGGCAAGGGTGATGTGGCCGATCGCCTTTGGCGGCTACTTTGCTCGGTGCGTTTCGCCATGCTCCTCATTGCCCTGGCTGCGGGCGGGGTGATGGCCGGCACGGTGATCATGCAAGCCCCGACCGACGTCCTGCAGTCCCAGGAGACGTTTAGCGCCTGGCTAGCTCGCCCGCAGCTGCGCTATGGCCAACCGTGGCACACCGTATTCCTGGCCCTGGACTTGTACCGCGTCTTCTCTTCTCTCTGGTGGCGGGCGCTCCTGGCCGTGCTGACCCTGGCCGTCGTCGTCTGCACGATCAACCGTCTGCCCGGGATCATGGCCAGCGTGCGGCGCCCGGCGGTGAAGGTGCCGGCCCGCCTCTTCGAGAGGGCCCCCCTTCGTGCTGAGTTCCTCTACGCCGGCCTGACCTCCGAGCAGGCCCAGGTGCAGGCGGCCAAGGTGCTGGCCAGCCGACGCTTTCGGGTCATCCCCACTCAGGAAGGCCCGGTGAGCTCCGTCTTTGCCGACAAGAACCGCTTTGGCAAGCTGGGAACGTTCCTGAACCACGTTGGCATTGTCACCATCCTGGGGGCGGGGGTGATGGGCAACGTCCTGGGCTGGCGGGACAATGCGTTCATGGTTCCGGAGGGGAGCAGCCGTCCGGTGGGGCACGACACCGGGATCGTCGTCGCCAGCGAGGGCTTCACCGACGAGTATTACCCCACTGGCACGCCCAAGGACTACCGCAGCGACCTGGTCCTGCTAAAAGAGGGGCGGGAGGTGGCACGCAAGACTATCCGCGTCAACGACCCGCTGGAATTCAACGGAATCACCTTCCATCAGGCCTTTTTCGGGCCCGCGGTGGTCATGCGTGTCAAGGACGCCCAGGGAGCCACTGCGTTCGAGGACGGCGTCGCCCTGGGGTACGAGTTCAACGGCACCGGTGTGTCTCGCAACGGGGGCTTCTTTATCCTCGGCAACCGGCGCATGGCTGTGTACGTCCTCGTACCGGCGGCGCAGCGGGGGCCCGATCCGGATATCCCTGCCGGCGCCGTCCGGCTCGAGATCTTCGAGCCCCGCCAGGCGCGCCCCTCAGCCATCGAGACGTTGCCGCAGGGGACACCGCGAGAGATCCTGGGCTACACTTTTGAGTTCGTCCGTGAGCGTCAGTTCTCCGGCCTGCAGCTGGTGCATAACCCGGCCATCAACCTGACCTGGTTCGCGGCCGCTTGCATGATGGCCGGCATCCTTGCCGTGTTCAACTTCCCGCTGCGCCGGGTGTGGATCCGCGCCGAGGCGGCCGGCGGCGCCGAGGGAGGAGATGTCCAGCGGCACGGGCTGAGCGAGGTGGGGGCGCAGTACGATGTCCGCCTGCGTCTGGCGGCGGTCAGCAATCGCGACGTGCTGTTCGCCCGCGAGTTCGAGTCCCTGGCCCTGGCGATCGACCGGGAGATCGCCCCGCTGGCCCAGCCCGCGAGCGGTCGGGAGCCGGCGGCCGGACAGATGATTGGGCGCGTGACCGACCAGGCGCCGGTACGCGGTTAAGGTTTGGAGAGCATGGCAGTCTTGTCTTACTACGCCTTCACGGCGGCCTTCATCACCTTCGGAGTGGCTCTCCTGGCGTATCTATGGTACTCCGTGGGCCAGCAAAAGGAGGCCGGGCGCTTCGCCACCTTCTTCACCTACAACGGCGCCGCCCTGCTCACTGCTTCCTTGGGGGCGCGGTGGATTGCCGCCGGCCATCCCCCCTACTCCAATCAGTTTGAGTTCGCCACCAGCTTCGCCTGGGGCACGGCCGCCACCTATCTCTACCTCGAGAACCGCTACCGGCTGCGGGGTATGGGACTGGTGGTGATCGGCGTCGCCTTCGCTCTGCTGGCCTACGCCAGCATCCTGCCGGCCCGCATCGACCCGTTGATCGCGGCCCTCCAGAATCGCCCGCTGCTGACGATCCACGTGGCCATGGCCATCATCTCCTACGGGGCCTTTGCCTGTGCCTTCGCCGCCGGCTTGCTCTACCTGGTCAACCGCCAGGGGCAGATCGGCTTCCTGCCCCATCCAGACGTCCTAGACGAGATCGGCTATAAGTCCGTGATCATCGGGTTCCCGGCACAAACGCTCTTGCTCATCCTCGGCTCCGTGTGGGCCAACGTGGCCTGGGGGGCGTATTGGAGCTGGGATCCCAAGGAGACGGCGGCCCTCTTCACCTGGCTCATCTACGGCGTCTACCTCCATGCCCGTGCCCAACGAGGCTGGCACGGAGTGCGTACCTCGTGGCTGCTGCTGGCCGGCTTCGGCGCCGTGCTGTTTACCTTCTTCGGGAACTACTTTCTCGGTGGCCTCCATACCTACTCTGGCCTCTAAGACGTCCGGTGCAGACCCGGAGGGCCCGCCGGGGGGTCCCCCCCTGCCTGTGGCACCCGGCCGACGCGGGAGCGGCCTGCTCGCTCGCCTCGGTCTGGCGGGGATCACGGTCGTCTCCCTCGTCTTTTTCGCCGCCTACGCCGCCGTGATGGCATCACGGGTCGACGAGCTTGGCGTCGGCGACCCTGTAGCTATCGACGTCCCCGGCCGGGCCTCCTCGGCCTTTGGCGTTGGGCAGCGCGCCCCGGACTTCGAGCTGGAGACACTCGACGGACAGCGGGTGAAGCTCTCCGACTTCGCCGGCCGGCCGGTCTGGATCAACGTCTGGGCTTCATGGTGCGCCCCCTGCCGGGCGGAGATGCCGGATATCGAGCAGGTGTACCGGGAAACGCTCCCCGCCACCTCTCCGGTCGAAGCACCGGCGGGACCCGTCGTGCTGTTGGTCAGCCTGGGCGAAGATCCAGCCGTGGTGCGACGCTACGTTGAGAGCACCCGCTACCAGCTCCCCGTGCTGCTGGACCCTGACTTTGCCATCGCCGATGGCTACCGCATCACCGGCTTACCAACGCACTTCTTTATTGATCGCAGCGGCGTCATTCGCGACCTGGCTATAGGCGGGCTCAAGCCGAACGGGATGCGGGCGCGGCTGGCCAGGATCAGCGGGTAGTGGCGTGGCGCGTGCGGCCCCGGGTGCCGGCCCCGCCCAGACGGCGGCCGTCCGGTCACTATCCGGTCACTAAGCCAGGCGCAGGCTGGGAGCGATGTCCAGGTCCCACCCGGCGATCTCTCCGGCCTGCAGGCGGAAATATCCGGCGGCGGCGATCATGGCGGCGTTGTCGGTGCAGAATCTGAGCTCTGGTGTCAGCACAGGCACCGGGGCGCGGGCAGACAAGACTTCCCGCAAGCGCCCGTTGGCGGCCACACCCCCGGCAAGGGCGATCTGGCGCGCCCCCAGGGCCTCGGCTGCCCGGCAGGTCTTGCCTGCCAGGACGTCCACCACCGCTTCTTGAAAGGCCGCCGCCAGCAAGGCTGTTTCCGACTGCTGGAGCGAGGCGTCCGCCGCGGTGGCACTGCCGGCCTCAGCGGCGCGGCCGGCGGCCACCAGTGCCAGGCGCGAGGGGTTGCCCACCGGCCCGGACACTCCCCCTTCCACCAGCCTGAGCACCGCCGTCTTGAGTCCGCTGAAGCTGAAGTCGAAGCCACCGCGCAGCCACGGCCGGGTGAGCTGGAGGCGCTCCGGTATGTCCCCTGGCGCGATCGAGGCAGCCGCTCGTTCCACCGCGGGACCGCCGGGGTAGCCCAGCCCCAGGATACGGGCCACTTTGTCGAACGCCTCTCCGGCGGCGTCGTCCCGCGTGCGACCCAGGAGCCGGTACTTGCCGTGGTCCTCCATCAAAACGAGCTCAGTGTGCCCCCCAGACACCACCAGGCAGAGCAGGGGAAAGAGCGGGGCGGCGCCGGCCGTCAGCCAGTTCGCATAGACGTGCCCCTCTAGGTGATTGACCGCCACCAGGGGCAGCCCTCTGCCGGCGGCGACGGCCTTGGCCACGTTCACGCCCACCAGGAGCGAGCCGGCCAGTCCGGGCCCGCGGCTGACGGCCACGGCCCCGACATCGTCCCACGAGGCACCGGCCTCCGCCAGGGCCCGGTGCACCGCCGGCATGATGCCCAGGACGTGCTGGCGGGAGGCCAGCTCCGGGACGACGCCCCCGAAGCGCCGGTGCAAGTCTTCCTGGCTAAAGACCACATTGCTCCGCACCTCGCGCCCCCCCCGTACGAGGGCGGCCGCCGTCTCGTCGCAGCTCGTCTCGATGCCCAGCACGCTTGTCATGAGGAGGCCAGGCGCTACAGGGTACTCGTCCAGGTGAGGCGGCGGGCGAGCTCAGCTTTTTGCGCCGCCAAGCGCTCGCGGAACTCTGCCGAGCGGAGCTCGTCGCTCCACATCACCACCGCGTCCTCGTTGTTGTCCGTGTAGTAGCGTTGCCGGACTCCAGCCTGGCGAAACCCCAGCTTCTCATACAGGGCGCGGGCGACGTTATTGCTCACCCGCACTTCAAGCGTCACCCAGCGGGCGTTGAGGTCCATCGCCATCTGGCACAGGCTGAGCATGAGCAGCTCGCCTAGGCCCCGACCTCGCAGGGCCGGGTGTACCGCAATGGAGGTGACGTGGGCCTCGTCCATCATCAGCCACAGGCCTCCGTAGCCGATCACCGCGTCAGTCCCCTCTGGGGCGGCCCATCGCTCTCCCGGCAGGGGGAGCAGCGACAGGGGAAAGGGACGGCGCGCCTCCCTGGGTCTGGGGGGCGGCGGGGGGTCGCCCGGGCCTGGCTCGTACCGAACGACGATGTAGCGGGCCAGGCGGTTTTGCTCCAGCTCGCGCTTGTAGGAGTTGGCCGGCCAGGTCATGCTGAACGAGAGGCGCTCGATCTCGATGACCTCTGGGATGTCCCGCAGCGTCATGGCGTCAAGCCGGTAGGGCACGCGTCGGGTCTCTTCTAGAGCGCTGCTGGAGGCAGGATGGCGCAGTCTCTTGCACCTGACATGGTACGGCACTGTCCAGCAGGCGCCAGAAAGTAGACACTACGCCCTCTCCAGCACGCTACTCGGTACGACGCACCCCGCCGTGACGCATCCCATCTCCCGCCTGATCAACACGCTGGTGCAACGTTCCGTGTTATGGCCCCACGCCCCTAAAACGCGGCCGGAGCGTCACCGATGACCCCCTGTCTTCGCCCTAGCGGGTGCGCTGGAGGTAGATTGGCTGCAGGGACGGGGCATCTGGGGGCGGTCCCTCGGACAGGCGCCCCATCGCCAGCTCCGCCAGATAGGCCGGGCGGCGCAAGGCGGCCGCCGGAGAGGCGCAGCGCACTGCCCCTCCGGTGAGGCGCGTCAGACGGGCAACCAGCTCGGCGCTCAGCTCACCACCCACGTAGACCCGACCGGCGGCGGTCAGACGCTCGGCCAGCTCGTCCGCCGTGACCACGGCGTACTCCCCGATTCGGAGCAGCGCCCCCCGGCTGCGCCGGTAGAGGGCTATGTAGTACTGGCCCCGTCCGGCCTCGACGACGGCGCACAGCGTTGTTCCGGCCCCTTGGTGCTGGTAGGCGACGGCGTCCAATGTGGCTACCCCTAGCAGGGGGATCCGCAGGGCCAGGGCCAATCCCTTCCCCAGACTGAGGCCCACCCGCAGTCCGGAAAAGGAGCCCGGACCTGTGCCGACGGCGACGGCCTGCAGGTGCTGCGCCATCACGCCGGCGCGCTCCCAGAGCCTGGCCGCCGCCGGCAGGACCTGGGACGTTTGCTGCCCCCCGGCCCGCCACGTCTCTTCCCCCAGCACCAGCGGGCCGCGACAAAGGGCCACTCCCCCTACGCCAGACGCCGTGTCCAGGGCCAGCAGGAGGGGCCCGGGGGTCTCCGGGCTCGTCTGCCATGGGAGGGGCGCGCCGGCGACGCGCACCGGTCCGGCGCTCATCAGACGGTGGGCCGGAGGCCGGTCCCACGGGCCAGGGCGCCCTGCAGCTCCCGGGGGCGATTTCCGGCGGCTGTGAGGCGGATTAGCCGTGTATCGTCCTCCTCCCCAGGGAGGAGGACGATCCGTAGATGCTCCGGTGGCATCAACCCGGCGGCTCGCTCGGGCCACTCCACCACGGCGACGCCGTTGCCCCCCAGGTATTCCTGCAAGCCAATCAGCGCGGCGTCGGTATCGCCGGCCAGGCGGTAGAGGTCGACGTGGTACATGGGCACACGCCCGGCGTGTTCGTGGATCAGGGTGAAGGTCGGGCTGGTCACCGGATCGGCCACGCCCAGCCCAATGGCTACACCCTGGGCGAACACGGTCTTGCCCGCCCCCAGCCGTCCCTCCAGGAGCAGGACGTCACCCGTCGCCAGCAGGGCGCCGAGGAGGGCACCCACCCGCCGGGTCTCGTCCGGGCTGTGGCTGACCATGTCCAGCACCGGGGCCGCGCTCATGGTGTTGACCGACACCCCGGTTCGTGAGCCGGCGCTGTCCCGGCGCCGGCGAGAGGTTGTCCCAACCGTTGTCGGTGACTGGCACGGCGTGCCCCGTGGCTGCCAGGAATCGGCGCCGCTGCGGTGGCGAGCAGGCGGGAGATGAGCCTGCACTCGCCGACGTTGCGCAGCGTGCCCGGCGGCTCAGCGGTCATCAGTGTCCGTGCAGTCATGCCCAGGAGATGGGGGCGATGCCGGCGGGCCCGGCAGGTTGGCCCACGCGTTCATATGGAGGAAGGGTACAGATTCCCGTCCCGGCGGGGCCGCCTCTCCGGCCGCTACGCCGGCCCCCAGGCCGCCGGCGGCCTCAAGTGGTATGGGCTACGACATCCTGGCCATCGCCCCGACGTCCTTTTTCGCCGACTACGGCTGCCACGTGCGCATCCTTGAAGAGGGACGAGCCCTCTCGCGGCGCGGCCACCGGGTCACGGTGAGTACCTACCACAACGGTCGTGACCCAGAGGGCGTGCGGGTGGTGCGCATGCCCCGCGTCCCATGGCATGCCGAAGTGCGCGTCGGCTCGCACTACCATAAGCTGTACTTCGATGCCCTGCTCGCCGCCCGCAGCCTGGTGGCCGCCCTGGGGCGGGTGGACGTTGTACACGCCCACATGCACGATGGGGCGCTGATCGGATACCTCGTCAGCCGGCTGCGTCGCGTGCCCCTGGTGTTCGACTACCAGGGTAGCTTGACTCGGGAGATGATCGACCACCAGTTCCTCCGTCAGACCGGCCCCTGGTACCGGCCGGTGGCCTGGCTCGAGAGGATGATCGAGCGCCTGCCGGATACGATCTTGACCAGCTCGACGAACGCCGCCAATGCCCTGGAGGCCGGTCGCGCTCGGCCTGGCCCGCCGGTGGAGGTGCTGGTCGATGGCGTCGATATCGGCAGCTTCGGCCCGTGCGACCCCGCAGCCGTGGAGAGGCTGAGGGGGCGCTACGGCATCCCAGTGGGGCGCGAGGTGGTGGGCTATCTCGGGCTGCTGGCCGAGTACCAGGGCGTAGGGCAGTTGATCTACGCCGCCCGCCGGATCGTCGAGCGCCGGCCGAACACCCATTTCCTGATCATGGGGTACCCAGGCCTGGAGCGCTATCAGCGGCAGGCCCACGACTTGCAGATCCTCGATCATGTGACCTTTACGGGGCGCGTGCCGTACGAGCAGTGTGCCCTCCACCTGGCCCTGGCAGACGTCGCCGTGTCGGCCAAGCAGTCCGCCTCTGAAGCGAACGGAAAGCTCCTCAACTACATGGCCATGGGACTGCCGACGGTGGCGTATGACACGCCGGTGGCGCGCGAGCTGCTCGGCGATCTGGGTGTGTACGCCCCGTCCGGGGACGTGGCCGCGCTGGCTGACTCCCTGCTGGCCGTGCTTGACGATCCCTGTCGTCGGGAGGTCGTGGGTCGAGCCTTGCGCCGGCGCGTTGCCCGGCAGTTCTCTTGGGACGGCGCCGCCGCCCGCCTGGAGCAGGTGTACGCCCGCCTCCTGTCCGGAGCCGTGACCGCACCAGGACGTCGGGCGGCCCTGGTTGACTAGACGCTTCCGGCTGTATGCTCCGCCACACGGGCAGCCGCGGGGCGCACCGGAGGCCCCCCAGGAGCGCCGGCCCCCGGGCCGGGGGGTGCCGGGTGATCCGTCCTGCTGTAGAGATACCCTTGGAGACTATACTTAGTCAGCAACATGCCTCTGGCCTCCGAAGAGCAGGTTCCTAAGCCCCTCACCTACACGTTGATGTACCACCTGCTGTGGTGCATTCTGTTCCTGCTGAGCGCCCTGGCACTGGCGGGGGTGTTCCTCGCCGCCGGGCAGCCGGTGGGACGGGCGCTCGGCGCACCGCTGAGCGTCGTCTTTTTCGGCCTTGTCGCCGGGGCGGGCGCGCTGGCGTCGTACGCCGTGCGTGTTCAGATCCTGCTGGGGCAGCTTTCGACGGCGGATGGCTTCCGCTGGTCGGCGACGAGCAGCTGGGGCGTGCTCCTATTCGCCCCGCTGGCATGGCTCCTGTGGCGCTTCATCTTCGACCCCCGGGCTCAGTCGGTGCCGGCTCAGATCACCAGCATGGTCATCCAGGTAGAGCTGATTGTCTGGTGGCTGTCGCACCTGCTCAGCGTGCGTGGTCTTACTCGAGGGCGGCGCACGTTTCTCCAAGCGTCTGCGGTGAAGCAGCCGGGGGCAGCCCGGCAACCCGTAGCGGCGGGGCTGCCCCCGGCCCCTTCCTTGATAGGCGAGGGTAGAAAGTGATCAACGATGGTCTCGGTGTCGAGGACCCATTAGGCGAGGCGCGGGGCGACACCGGACGCGTCCTCGTCGTCGATGACAACACGGGCATCCAGGAGCTCTTGGACATGGGGCTGTCCAGCGAGGGATTCGAGGTGATCAGCGCGGCGAATGCCGCCGAGGGGATCGCCAAGTTTCTGGAGACCCGCCCGAACGCGGTGCTCGTGGACGTCCTGATGCCCGGCATGGACGGCTATGAGTTGTGCCAGCGACTGCGCGAGCTCACGGACGTCCCCATCATCATCGTCTCTGCCTTGCGGAACGAGGCCGAGATTATCAAGGGGCTGGACGCCGGTGCCGATGACTACGTCACCAAGCCCTTCAGCGTGAACGAGCTCACTGCCCGCTTGCGTGCCCACATGCGCCGGCGCCGGCCCCGTGCTACGCCGGAGCGCCGCGTCGCCTTTGAAGGCGGCCAGCTGGTCATCGACCTGGATGCCCAGCGCGTCGTGCGTGATCAGGCGGATGTCCACGTCAGCCCCACGGAGTTTCGTCTCCTGGCCTACCTCGCCGTCAATGCCGGCCGAGTCATCCCGCACAAGGAGCTCATCACCCAGGTGTGGGGCGCCGACGCCGAGCGCCTGGGGCCGTATCTCAAGATCTACGTGCGCCGGCTGCGGCAAAAGATCGAGGCCGACGCGGCCAAGCCGCGCTTTATCATCTCTCGCCACGGCACCGGCTACGCCTTCCAGGGTCGCCCGGCCCAGGCCAGCGCCTGACACTTGCCCGAGGGGCCGCTTGACCGCTGCCTACGTCGGCGGGCCCGGCGCCGGAAACGGGCCTCCGGGGCCCGCGCTGCATACCATGACTCGCCGATGATGAGCGCTGCGACCGACGGCTCGATTGCCGTTGTAGGAGGTACGGGGCACCAGGGAAGCGCCCTGGCCCTGCGCTGGGCAGCCGCTGGGATCCCGGTGCTGCTGGGCTCGCGTGACGGCAATCGGGCGCGCGTGCAGGCCCAGGTCTTGATGGCGCGCCTCGTCGCCCGCAGCGGTGCGGCGCCGATCGCCGGCATGAGCAACGACGAGGTCGTGCAGCAGGCGAGGCGCGTCGTCCTGACGGTGCCGTTCGCCGCTCATGTCCGAACCCTGCGTGCCTTGCGGGACAGCTTGCTTCCAGGGACTGTCCTGGTGGACGTCACGGTACCTCTAGCCGTCGCCGTTGGTGGCCCGGCGACGCAGACCATCACCCCGTGGGCCGGGTCGGCTGCCGAGCAGGCGGCCGGCCTGGTGCCGGAAGGGATCTCCGTGTGCGCCGCCTTTCAGCACCTCGCCGCCGGCGCCCTGGCCGAGCTGGACACCCCGGTGGACTGCGACGTCCTCGTGTGCGGCGACATGCGGGAGGCCAAGGGAGCCGTCCGCCTCCTGGTGCAGGCTATTCCCGGCGCGCGTTACGTCGATGCCGGGCCGCTGGAGCGGGCCCGCCTGGTAGAGCCTCTTGGCGCCCTGCTCATCGCCCTCAATCTCCGCCACAAGGTTGACCATTGCGGCCTGCGTATCACCGGCCTGCCAGGCTGATTGGCGGCCTGGCCGGCCGGCGTGGCGCGCGACTTGCTGTTAGCGCCTCCTAAGAGGTCTGCCATGTTCTTGTTTCGGTTGTTGTTTTGGCTTATCGCTCTCCCGTTCCGGCTGGTGTTCTGGGTCCTCGGCGTGGCCCTATGGGTGCTCACCTTGCCCCTGCGCCTCGTCTTCGGTTTCCTCCGCTTTATCGGCTTCGGGCGCTTGCTGCAGCTTGGCGTCATCGCCGCCATCGGGTACTTCTTCTACCGCCTGGTGAACGAGCCGCCACGTGACGGGGGCGAGGCCGGGGGATAGAAGATCGTCCCGCTCGGCCGGGTCCCCGCCTTTTGACGGCCATGATCTAGCCGGCTATACTCAGCGGCATATGCATGCCGGTGGTGCCATCTCGTCAAGGTGGGGAGCGATACCTGAGTCGGCGGCCGGTAGCGCCTGGTATTACTGGTTTATGACCCCGGTGTGAACGCCTGCGGCCTGGCATGGCCGCCGATGGGCGCACCGGGTAAGGCAGAGGTGAAGACCTCTGCCTTTTTCTTTGTTCGGCGGGGGGCCAGGAGAGGGTCAGTCTGAGATGAGTGTTCTAGACAAGCCGTACAAGCTTGCGTCCAGGAGCCTTGGTGCCCCCTCGACTACCATCCCGGTGGGTGGTGCCGTCTTGGGGAGTGGGGACGTCGTGGTGATGGCCGGCCCGTGCGCCGTAGAATCTCGACAGCAGCTCCTGGAGGCGGCCAGCGGCGTCTCGCGTCACGGGGCTCACGTCCTGCGCGGCGGGGCCTACAAGCCACGCTCGTCCCCGTATTCCTTCCAGGGCCTGGGCGAGCGAGGGCTCCAGCTCCTACGTGAGGCCAGGGAAGCCTATGGCCTGCCGATCATCACCGAGGTGATGGAGCCCGGCACGGTGGGGATCGTCAGCCAGTACGCCGACATCCTTCAGGTAGGGGCACGCAACTGCCAGAACTACCCGCTCTTGCGAGAGGTGGGACGCGTCGCTAAGCCGGTGATGCTCAAGCGTGGCTCCGGGTGCACCGTGGAGGAGTGGATCATGGCTGCCGAGCACATCATGAGCGGCGGCAACATGCAGGTGATGTTGTGCGAGCGGGGGATCAAGACCTTCGAGACGGCAACCCGCAACACCCTGGACCTCTCGGCCGTGGCCCTGGCCAAGCGCCTGACGCATCTCCCGGTGGTGGTGGATCCCAGCCACGCCTGTGGCAAGTGGTACCTGGTAAAGCCGATGTGCCTGGCGGCTATCGCCGCCGGGGCCGACGGCGTCCTCGTCGAGGTGCACGCCGACCCGGACGCGGCCCTCTGTGACGGAGGCCAGTCGTTGACCATCGACAACTTTGGTGACTGCGTCACGGCCATTCGCCGGGTGGCCACGGCCGTTGGCCGGCGTGTCCCGGCGTCCGAGCCGGTGGCCGCCTGATGGCCCCGCAGCCGGGTTGGGCGGGGCCGGCCGGTTGAATACAGGGATGGACATGACCGCAGTCCACGCCGGCGCCGGCCACGGGGCGGTGGGGCCCAGCGATGCGGTGCCCCGACCGAGCACGCGGGCGGTGCGCCCTACCGGGGCGCTTGAGGGTGAAGTGGCCGTGCCGGGGGATAAGAGCATCACCCACCGCGCGGTGATGCTCAATGCCATTGCCCGGGGGGTGGCCATGGTGACCGGGGCGGGGCTGGGGGCAGATTGCCTCTCCACGGCCGCATGCATGCGCGCCCTGGGGGCCACCGTGCAGCGTCGCTGGCCGGACGGGACGCTCGGGGACGACCTGCGTCGCCACCCCGTCACCGGCGCCGAGGCGCGGGGCGGTGCCGAGCTGCGAGTCGTGGGGGTGGGCATCGATGGCCTGCAGGAGCCAGGCGACGTCCTGGACGCCGGGAACTCGGGGACGACGGCCCGCCTCTTGAGTGGCATCCTCGCCGGGCAGTCTTTTTTCTCGGTCTTGACCGGCGACGGCAGCCTGCGTGGCCGGCCCATGGGCCGGGTCGTAGAGCCCCTGCGTCGGATGGGTGCCCGCCTGGATGGGCGCCGCGGGGGAACGCTCCTCCCGCTGGCCGTCTCCCCAGCGCAGTTGCGCGGCGCTCGCCTGGAACCCGCGGTTGCCAGCGCACAGCTCAAGTCTTGCCTGCTCCTGGCCGGGCTCTTCGCTGAGGGTGAGACGGAGATCGTGCAGCCGGAGGCCAGCCGCGACCATACCGAGCGCATGCTCAGGGCGCAGGGGGCCCGGATTACGTCAGACGGACTGACCCTGCGCCTCGCCGGGCGCCCGCGGCTCAATGCCGTAGATACGGTTGTGCCGGGGGACATCTCTTCAGCCGCCTTCTGGCTCGTGGCCGCTTGCATCCACTCCCAGGCCCGGCTCACCGTGCGCGACGTGGGGGTGAATCCCAGCCGCACCGGCATCCTGGACATCCTGCGTGAGATGGGGGCTGCCATCACGGTGGCCAATGAACGTGACGTCGGAGGCGAGCCGGTGGCGGACATCACCGCCGAGTCCGGCCCGCTGCGGGCAGTCTCGATTGGAGGGGCGCTGATTCCCCGCTTGATCGACGAGGTGCCGGTACTGGCGGTGGCGGCTGCCGTGGCCGCGGGCACCACCCGCATCCGGGACGCGTCCGAGCTACGGGTCAAAGAGTCTGATCGCCTGGCCGCCGTGGCCGGCGAGCTGGGCAAGCTGGGGGCGCGCATCGAAGAGCACCCGGATGGATTGACCATCACCGGGGGACGGCTGGCCGGCGGGGAAGTGGCAAGCCACGGCGACCATCGCATGGCCATGTCCCTGGCCGTGGCCGCCCTGGGGGCCGAGGCGCCGGTGTTGATCCGGGGGGCTGAGTGCGTGGACATCTCCTATCCCACCTTCTGGCCGGATCTGGAGCGCCTGGCCCCGGGCAGCACACGGGAGGTCTAGCGCCCGTGACCATTCGCTGCGGCGTCATCGGCTATCCCCTGGCCCACTCCATCAGCCCGGCGTTCCAGCAGCCGGCCTTTGACTACCTGGGGCTGGACGTCAGCTACCGCGCCTACGAGACGCCCCCGGGGGCGCTGGGGGCGTTCATGCAAGGCTTGCGAGGGGAGGAATGGCTGGGGTGCAACGTGACCATCCCCCATAAGCGGGAGGTCCTCGACCTGGTGGACGACGTCACCGAAGAAGCCCGGCTGATCGGCGCCGTGAACACCGTGGCCAAGGGGCCGGCGGGCCGCCTCACCGGCGACAACACCGACGCCGCCGGGTTCCTGAAGGCCCTGATCGAGGATGCCGGTTTCGAGCCCCGCGGCCGAGGGGCCGTGCTCCTCGGCGCCGGGGGCGCCGCCCTGGCCGTGGCCGTGGCCCTGCTTCGCGCCGGGGTCAGCCGCCTGTGGATCGCCAACCGCACCGCCCCGCGAGCTGATGTCCTGGCCCGATCCCTAGTAGGGCACTTCGACGGCGCCCGCTTGGAGGTCGTTGCCATGGATGGGCAAGGCTTGCGCCGGCCACTGGCCGAGGCCTCCCTGCTCGTCAACAGCACCAGCCTGGGGATGGCCCACGGCCCGGATCCGGACGCCTCTCCCGTCCCACCCTCCCTCTTGGGACCGCACCTGGTGGTGTATGACCTGGTCTACAATCCCCCTCAGACGCCCCTGCTGGAGGCGGCGTCTCGCGCCGGGGCGCGCGGCCAGGAAGGGCTGCCGATGTTAATCTACCAGGGCGCGCTGGCCTTTGAGCGGTGGACGGGACGCCCGGCCCCCCTGGCGGTGATGATGGAAAGGGGCCGGCGCGCCCTCCGGGGGCGCTAACGTCCCGCTCTGCTGTTTGACGCTTCAGTGTCCAAGTCCAAGGAGCCGTGCCGGGGGCGCGCCCCGTGAGACCTGAGACTTCCTGACCGAGGAGACGGTATGGGGAACACCTTTGGCCACCTGTTTCGCGTGACGACCTGGGGTGAGTCCCACGGCCCGGC
Source organism: Chloroflexota bacterium (assembly GCA_030447525.1). Taxonomy (GTDB): domain Bacteria; phylum Chloroflexota; class UBA11872; order UBA12225; family UBA12225; genus JAUJOR01. Next base: position 362,156 of record JAUJOR010000002.1, read on the forward strand.
CATCGGGGCCGTGATCGACGGCTGTCCCCCGCTGCTGCACCTCTGCGAGTCCGACATCCAGCCGGACCTCGATCGCCGGGCGCCGGGGCAGAGCGCCATCGTCACCCAGCGTAAGGAATCGGACACCGTACGCATCCTCAGTGGGGTTTTCGAGGGCCAGACGCTGGGGACGCCCATCAGCCTGTTTATCCCCAACGAGGACATGCGCTCGGGCGACTACCGGGAGGTGCAGGAAAAGTACCGGCCGAGCCACGCCGACTACACCTACGACGCGAAGTTCGGTATCCGCGACTGGCGAGGGGGGGGCCGCACCAGCGCGAGAGAGACGGCGGGACGGGTGGCCGCCGGGGCGATCGCCCGCAAGCTCCTGTGGGAGCGGTACGGCGTGGAGGTCGTCGGCTGGGTCTCCAAGGTGGCCCAGCTGACGGTAGAGTCTGACGTGGAACGGGTGACCCGGAGCGAGGTAGACCAGACCCCCATTCGCTGCCCCGACCTGCAGGTGGCCGCGCAGATGATCGCCGCCGTGGAGGCGGCCCGCAAGGCGGGAAACTCGCTCGGCGGCGTCGTCACCCTGGCCGCTCGCGGCTGTCCACCGGGCTGGGGCGAGCCCGTGTTCGACCGCCTGGAAGCTGACCTGGCCAAGGCTGTGCTCAGTCTTCCGGCCAGCAAGGGGTTCGAGATTGGCTCTGGCTTCGGCGGCACCGACCTGACCGGCATGGAGCACAACGACGCCTTCTTTATGGAAGGCGACCGCGTGCGCACGCGGACGAACCGCAGCGGAGGGGTGCAGGGCGGGATCAGCAACGGCGAGACGATCTACTTCCGTGTGGCGTTCAAGCCCACTGCCACCGTGATGCGTGAGCAGCACACCGTCAGCGCCCGCCACGAAGACACGACGATCCAGGGGCGGGGACGTCACGATCCCTGCGTCCTGCCCCGGGCCGTCCCCTTGGTGGAGGCGATGGCGGCCCTGGTGCTGGTCGACCACGCCTTGCGCTATGACGCCGTCCGGCCGGCCAAGTGAGCGGTGCCTCGCCGGCGGGCACCCTCCGGGGGCCATCCTTGTGTGAGCCATCGGCGTTGCGCGGCGGGCCCGGCGGCGCCGGCGGCGACGCGACTCCAGCGGAGACCGCTGGGCGTCACGTCGTCCTCGTCGGCTTGAGCGGGAGCGGGAAAACCACCGTCGGCCGGCTGCTGGCCGCCCGTCTGGGGCGGCGGTTCCTGGATACCGACGACCTGATTGGCTCCTTGACCGGGCGCACCATACCGGAGTTCTTCGCCGCCGCCGGCGAAGAGGCCTTCCGTGATGTGGAAAGGCAAGCCGTGGCCCAGGCCGTCGCCGCGCCGCCGGCGGTCATTGCCACCGGCGGTGGGGCACCGGTGGACGCCACGAACCGAGAGCTGCTGTGGCGTGAGAATCTCGTCGTCTGGCTGGACGCCCCGGTGGCGACCTTGGTAGGGCGGCTGGGTGAGAGCGGGTCCGGCCGGCCTTTGCTGACCGGAGACGTGGCCGAGCGCCTGCACGGCCTGGCCGCGGCCCGACAAGGTGTCTACGCTATGGCGCACCTGCGGTTGGACACGGCACAGTTGCCGGCAGACGCCGTGGCCGGCGCCATCCTGACCTTCCTCAGCACGTCACGAGAAAGCGGCACCCGTGTCCGGTAGCCCTACTCCTGCTGGTCCTGGGACTGACAACCCGGCTCCGGCTGGCCCTGGTTCGAGTGACCCGGCGCTCCCGCCGTCCTCGCCGTCTGAGGCGGGCCAGGATTCGGGCGCCGCCAGGGCCATCGGCGATGGAGTCTTGATTGGCGACGGCATCGCCCCCACCCTGGGGGAGCGGATGACCGCCCTGGGGCTTCAAGGTCGGGCTTTTCTGATCACTGACCAGCGCGTCGCGGAGCGCTACGCCGGCGCCCTGATGGCCGGTCTGGAGCGAGCCGGCTACCGCCCGGAGATGATGGCCATAGCCGGGGGCGAAGGGGCTAAGTCGCTGATCCAGGCCGGCGAGCTATACGCCTGGCTGGCCGATCAGCGGGCCGAGCGCCGGGACACGGTGGTCGCCCTCGGCGGCGGCGTCATCGGCGACCTGGCGGGTTTCGTCGCTGCCACCTACTTGCGCGGCGTGCCCCTGGTACAGGTCCCTACCACCGTCCTTTCGCAGGTGGACAGCGCCATCGGGGGCAAGACGGCGATCAACCTGCCGCAGGGCAAGAACCTGGTGGGGGCCTTTCATCCGGCCCGCCTCACGTTGATCGACATCGCCTTCCTCGACCATCTCCCACGCCGTGAGCTCCGCAACGGCTGGGCCGAGGTGGTCAAGACGGCGATCATCTTTGACCCGGCCTTGTTCGACGAGCTGGAGGGTGTGCCGGTGGAGGCGATGCCCCGGACGCAGCTCCTGGACGTCGTCGCCCGCTGCGTGCGGTGGAAGTCGAAAGTAGTGGAGGAGGACCCAACGGAGAAGGGGCCCCGTATGCTGCTCAACTTCGGGCATACCATCGGGCACGCCCTGGAAGCCGCTTGTGGCTATGGGACGTACCTCCACGGGGAGGCCGTGGCCATTGGTATCGTCGGCGTGGCGGCCATCAGCCTGCGGCTGGGGCTGATCGACGGTGAGTTCGCCCGGCGCATCGAGCGGGCGCTGCAGCAAACCGGCCTGCCGGTGCGCTATAGCCGGGCCGTAGTGGCCCCAGAGGCGATACTCCGAGCCGCCGCCGCGGACAAGAAGACGCAAGGGGCCCGGCTGCGCTGGATCCTGAGCGCCGGTCCGGGGCGCACAGAGATCCGCGACGACGTTCCCCTCCCACTCGTGCGCGACGTGCTCGAGTTTCTGGCCATCCCGGAGCACCGCCCTGGGCCGTCGGAGCCGTCGGAGTGAGCCCGCTGTTTACCTCTCTCCTCCCCTCGCGGCGAGCCTGCCGCTGCGCCCCGGCACCCCGTGACCCGGTACCGGCCGGCGCGTTCCCGGCCATGGTTTCCCTAAGACGGGTGACGACGGGAGCCCAGTAGGTAGAATTGGGCGCATGACCACAGAGACTCATCTCAGCACATCCAAGATCGGGCAGCTACACCTGGCCTTCGTACGTACCGACGCCGGCCGGCGCCTGGTACCGGACGATCTGGCGCGGCTCCGTAAGTTCGTCACGTGGTGTGGCGTCAGCACTTCCATCGAGGCGGTGCAACCCTTCAAGGTCGAGGAGTTTCTCGCCCACCAGACTAACACCTCGCAGCCCCCGCGACTGTACATGCCGGCGCTCAAGGCCTTTTTCGCCTACGCGCTGGAGCAGGGGGCCCTGGCCGTCGATCCGATGAGGACGGTGCGCCTGCCACGCGGCGCCGGTGGATCGGCGAAGAAGAGCGCCACGACCGCGCCGGCCGGAACTCCTGGGGCCGGTGCTTCTACGCCGCGCGCCGCAGCGCCGCCCAACGACGGCACGGGTGACCAGAACGGGACGAACGGTGCCCCGGCGCCGCCGGACGACGACGTGGTGTACGTCAGCCGTGCCCACCGCGGGTCGATGCAGGCCGAGCTGGAGCGCTTGCGCACGGAGGAACGGGACCGCATCAGCCAGATGCTTCATGAGGCGATCAAGGACGGCGACCTCTCTGAGAACGCCGCCTATGACGACGCCAAGATGCGTCAGGGGATGCTCGAAGCCCGCATCCGCGAGCTGGAGTCCAAGCTGCGCCACTCCGAGCTGATCGAGGACCAGGCCGTTACCTCTGGCGTCGGCGTCGGGAGCCACGTCCGTCTGGTAGAAGTGGCTTCAGGAGACGAGCTGGACTATCAGGTGGTGGGGCCCGAAGAAACCAATCCGCGGGGGGGCAAGATCTCCCACCGCTCTCCCGTCGGCCGGGCTATCCTGGGGCGATCGGCCGGCGATGAGGTGGAAGTTGCTACTCCGGGTGGGGCTGTGCGTTATCGAATCATGAGCGTGGAGTAATGGCTGCCATCCCCACAGTCCTGCAGATCCTGGTGGCCTTCTTCGGGGCGTATATGATCGCCCTGTGGTTCAGCATGATTATCTGGTCCTATTACGACATCCGGGCCCGTTCGCAGGATCTGTACGTCCACATCTTCGCCACCGCCCTGGTGATCGTGTTCAACGTCTTTGGGCTGGTGCTCTACCTGATCTTGCGACCGCGCGAGACGCTGGCTGAGGCCTACGAGCGGTCGTTAGAGGAAGAGACGCTCTTGCAGGAGATCGAGGAGCGCCAGAGCTGCCCGAACTGCCGGCAGCGCGTTCAGTCAGACTTCATGTACTGTCCGTATTGCCAGACTGAGCTCAAGCAGCGCTGCCCGCGCTGCGATCGTTTGCTCTTGCTGAGGTGGGATCTCTGCCCGTATTGCGGGAACACTTCCCTGCCCCATTCCCGTACACCGGCGACTCATGAAACCCAGCCGGTGGCTTCTATCGGCGCCCCGGCGGGCGTGGCTGCCTTCCGGCGGTGAGCCCGGGCCGGGCCGCCCGTTTCGTCCTGGCCTCACGCTCCCCGCGGCGCCACGAGGCCCTCGCCGCCCTGGGATGGCCGTTCGAGACATTCGTATCCGAGGTGGAGCAGCGCCTCGGCATGCTTGACGATCCTACCGACCCCGTCCCCATTGCCGCCGCCAAGGCCCTGGACGGCGCGGCCCGCTATCCCAACGCCGTGGTGCTAGGTGGCGACACTATCGTCGTCCTCCCCGGGCCCCAGCGAAGCGGGCTGGCCCTGGGAAAGCCGGCCGACGCGGCTGAGGCCCGGATGATGCTGCGCCGTCTGCGGGGGCGAAGGCACGTCGTGCGCACGGGGCTCGCCGTCTGCGGTGGCGCTGAGCAGTTCACGGCGGAGGTCCCCTGCCCCGTGGTGATGCGGGCCTACGCCGATAGTGACCTGGAGTCGTACGTGCAGACCGGGGAGCCCCTCGATTGCGCCGGGGCGTATGACGTTCACCGTGGGGGCGGCGGGCTCGTCGCCGCCGTGACCGGCTGTTTCTCGGCCGTGGTCGGCCTCCCTATCGTCGCCGCCGCTGCCTTGCTGGAGGGGGCCGGCCTGGCCCGGGCTCGCGAGCCGGTGGCTACGTGTAGCCGGCTCTACGGCCGCCCCTGTCTCGCCGGCGTAGCGGAGACGGCCGCCCGCTGTGCCCCGCAGCGCCTCACCCGTATGCCCCTGGGGCCCCATCCTGAGGCTTGACTCAGGATGGGGTGATGCAGTCTCGCGCGCCGCGTGCGGGCCTTTCCTCCATTTTCCCGCGCCGCGCTGTCAGGCCGTACCTCAAACCCGAGGGTATGGCGTCCCACGGCCCAGCACCGCCGCCCGGCAGGGGGCAACCGACGCTCATGCAGGCTGTGGGCCGGCTGCGTCTCGGAGTGAGATGGCGAACTCCTTGAGCGCCGCGCCGTGCCTCTGGGCCGGTGTACGCTCCATCAAGTCAAGGATGGCGCTGGCTACGACGGCGGCGTCGGCGTGGCCCCTGAGGCTGGCGACGTGCTCCGGCCGTGAGACGCCAAAGCCGACGGTCAGGGGTAGATCGCTCACCCGACGCACGCGCTCCAGGTACGCCGGCAAACCGGCGGAGAGGTGTTGACGCGCCCCCGTCACCCCGGCGAGAGAGACGCAATAGATGAACCCTCGGGCGCGAGCGGCCACGGCCGCCAGGCGATCGTCGGTGCTGGTCGGGGCGACGAGAAAGATGGGGTCGATCCCGCAAGGGTCGAGCGCGGCGAGCAGCTCGTCCGCCTCTTCCGGGGGGAGATCGGGGACAATCAGGCCGTCCAGGCCCGCCTCGGCGGCCGTCCCGGCGAACCGTTCCAGGCCCATGGCCATGATCGGGTTGTAGTAGCTCAGAAAAATGAGAGGCGCGCTGACGCCCTCGTTCCGTAAGTCACGCACCGTCTGCAGGCAGTCGGCCGGCGTCGTCCCGTTCCGCAGGGCGACGTGGGAGGCGCGCTGCACCGTTGCCCCGTCGGCTTGGGGGTCGGAGAACGGCACGCCCAACTCGATCAGGTCAAAGCCCCCCTCCAGCAGGGCCGGGACGAGGCGCTGGGCGGCGCCTTTCTCTGGATAGCCCACGGTCTGCCAGCCAATCAACCCCAGACTGCCGGCCTCTCGCAGGCGTGCCAGCGTCCGTTCGATCCGCCCCTCCGGCACACCTGCCCCTCCCACCGGCGCCCCGCCGGCCGCAGACCTGAGACCCGAGACCTGAGAGGTGAGACTCACAGGGTCACCCCCAGAGCGCCGGCCACGGTTCCCATATCCTTGTCACCGCGGCCGGAAAGGTTCACCACGATAGCGTCGGCCTGATCAAAGGTCGGCGCCAGTTGCACCGCCAGGGCGATGGCGTGGGCCGTTTCCAGGGCGGGGATGATCCCTTCCAGCCGGCAGAGGAGCTGGAAGGCGTCGACGGCCTCCTGATCGGTGACGCCGGCGTAGCGCGCCCGCCCGGTCTCCTTGAGATAGGCATGCTCCGGACCAACGCCCGGATAGTCCAGGCCGGCGGAAACGCTGTGCGCCTCGGCCACCTGGCCGTTGGCGTCCTGGAGCAGGTAGCTGCGCGCCCCGTGGAGCACGCCCGGCCGCCCGGCGACGAGCGTCGCGGCGTGTCGACCGCTCTCCGTGCCGTGGCCGGCCGCTTCGGCGCCCACAAGCTGCACCCCCCCGTCCTCCACGAAGGGGTGGAAGATTCCCATGGCATTGCTCCCGCCCCCGACGCAGGCGACGACGGCTGCCGGAAGTCGCCCGATCTGCTCCAGGCATTGGGCCCGCGTCTCCCGCCCAATGACGCTCTGGAAGTCACGCACCATCGTGGGGTAAGGGTGTGGCCCGACGACCGAGCCGATCAGGTAGTAGGTGTCCTCGACGTTGGTCACCCAGTCCCGGATGGCCTCGTTGATGGCGTCCTTCAGGGTACGCGAGCCGGAGCCCACCGGGCGCACCTCGGCCCCCAGGAGTTTCATGCGGAACACGTTGAGCGACTGGCGCCGCACGTCTTCCTCACCCATGTACACGATGCACTCCTGGCCCAGCATGGCACAGACGGTGGCCGTGGCCACGCCGTGCTGGCCGGCGCCCGTCTCGGCGATGATCCGGTTCTTGCCCATGCGCTTGGCCAGGAGGCCCTGGCCAAGGGCGTTGTTGATCTTGTGCGACCCGGTGTGGGCCAGGTCCTCGCGCTTCAGATAGATCTGCGCCCCCCCCGCTTCGGCGGAGAGCTTGCGGGCGTGGTAGAGGGGCGTCGGCCGGCCGACGTAGTGCCGCTGGAGCGCTGCCAGCTCCTCGGCAAAGGCCCTGTCGGCCTGCACTGCGTGGTAGGCAGTGACCAGCCGGCCCAGGGCCGGCATCAACGTCTCCGGAACGTACTGTCCTCCAAACGATCCGAAGTGGCCCGGGCCTCGGCTCGCGACCCCGGGAGCTGCGGTCTTGGTTACGCTCGTCATCATGCCAGTCCCATCGCCCGCTTGACGCGCAGGAGCGTCGCGCCGGCCACCGGTGCTGCCCGCTCGGCCCCCTGCCGCAGAATATCGTCGACCTCGCCCGAAGTGAGTAGTTGACGGCTGCGCTCCTGGATCGGCGTCAGCACGTCCAGGACGAGATCAGCCAGCGCCCGCTTGAAGTCACCATAGCCCTTGCCCTCGAAGCGGGCCTCGATCGCCGGCCGGCTTTCGCCGGAGAGCACCTCGTAGATGGTCAAGAGGTTGTAGATGCCCGGACGGCTGGGGTCGAAGCGCACCTCCCGGCCGCTGTCGGTCGTCGCGCGCATGACGTTGCGCCGGATGACGCCTGGATTGTCGAACACCCCGATGGCCTGCCCCGGGAGATCCTCGCTCTTGCTCATCTTCTGGGTGGGGTCTTCCAGGCCCATGATGCGGGCCCCCGTCTCGGCGATCACGGCCTCTGGTACGACAAGCGTCTCGCCGTAGAGGCGGTTGAACCGTTCGGCGATGTCCCGCGTCAACTCCACGTGCTGGCGCTGGTCGTCGCCCACCGGGACGTACCTGGCGTCGTAGAGGAGGATGTCGGCGGCCATCAGTACCGGGTAGTCGAACAACCCGGCGCTGATACGCTCCCGGTTGTCCCCTTCTTTGGCTGACTTGTCCTTGAACTGGGTCATGCGCTCCAGCCAGCCCATGGGGGTGATGCAGTTGAGGATCCAGCCCAACTCGGCGTGGGCCGGGACGTGGCCCTGCACCAGGATCGTGGACTTGGCCGTGTCAATGCCCGCGGCCACGTAAAAGGCGGCCAGCTCGCGCGTGCGCCGCCTCAAGGCCGCCGGGTCCTGGGGCACGGTGACGGCATGCAGGTCGACGATGCAAAAGAAGTTGTCGTACTCGTCCTGCATCTCCACCCACCGCTTGACTGCCCCCAGGTACGTCCCCAGGTGCGGCTCGCCGCTGGGCTTGATCCCGGAGAACGTCCGCGGCCGGGCCGGTCGCGGACGCACTTCTTGTGGCGCCGCTCCGGGCGCCGTGGTTGTGGCCATCGGTCATCTCTCCTCTAGCGCCCTTCTGAGCGCAGGCCCTTGGCGCTGTGGACGAAGCGCCGTACTTCATGGGAGTCCGTCCGACCCCCTGTCTCTACCCCGCTGGCGACGTCCACTCCCCAGGGACGAACTGCCGTCACGGCGTCACCGACGTTCCCAGCGTTGAGCCCGCCGGCAAGGAGCAGCGGGACGCGCCGCGCCAGTGGGGCGGCGCGCGTCCAATCCCACCCCTGGCCCGTGCCGCCCCATGCCCCGGCGACGGGGGCGTCCACCAGCAAGGCCACGACGCCCCCCTGCCCAATGTACGACTCTTCCGCCGCCTGCCGGCCGGTGGGGCCCTGCAGGCCCAGACGCACCGCCTTGATCACCGGTAGTCCCGTCTCGGCGGCGATCTCCCGGCAGCGCTCAACGTCCTCGTCGCCGCTGAGCTGGACGGCATCCAGGTGGCAATGCCGCGCCATGGCCCCCACCTCGGATGCCACCTGGTTGACGAAGACGCCGATCATCGCCGGACGATCGCCGGGCAGGCCAGGAGGCGCACCTGCGGCCTCGCCGGCTGCCCTGCACCGGCTGGGGAGGGTCTCCCGGCACTCTTCGATGGCCCGGCGGGCTACGTCCGGCGCGACGCGGCGCTTGCTCACCGGGGCAAAGTTAAACCCCAGCAGGTCGGCGCCGGCCATGACCGCCTCCACCGCGGCCATCACGGATCGGATGCCACACACCTTGACCACCGGCTCCGCTGCGGGCTGGGCCGGCGCGACGGCCCTCGTGTCTTCCCGTCCGGCCGGCACGACCGGCGCCGGTCGTCGTCTCATCCCAGCAGCTCTCGGATCTTGGCCGCCGGGTCCGGGGCGGACACGATGGCGCTCCCGACGAGGACGGCGCTGGCCCCGGCGCGGCGCAGGCGCCGCACGTCATCGGCGCGCTGAATCCCGCTCTCGCTTACCAGCACGATCCCTCCCCCCGCCGGTGCCGCACCCTGCCTCAGTCTCCCGGCCAGGCGCTCGGTCACTTCCAGGTTCGTCTCCAGCGTACGCAGGTCGCGGTTGTTGATGCCGATGATGGGTGCCCCGGCGCCAAGGGCGACGTCCAGCTCCGGGGCGTCGTGGACTTCCACGAGGCACTCCAGCCCGGCGGCGAGGGCGACCTCCAACAGGCCGGCTAAGCGCTCGGCGGCAAGTGACAAGTCCGGCCGGCCGGGCTCCACCGGGGCGGTCAGGTCTTCCAGGGCTACCAGGGGCGAGGCCAGGGCGGCGACGATCAAGAGAGCGGCGTCGGCGCCGGCGGCGCGGGCCTCGTACAGCTGGTAGGGGCTGAACAGGAAGTCTTTACGCAGCAGAGGGATGCTGACCTCTGCCCGGACGTGGCCGAGGTCAGCCAGCGAGCCACCGAAAAAGGGCCCGTCGGTGAGCACGGAGATGGCGCTCGCCCCGGCGGCCTGATACGCGCGGGCGGTGGCCGGCACGTCCAGCGCCGGCGCCAGCCGGCCGCCGGCCGGCGACGACTTCTTGATCTCGGCGATCAGCCGCGGGACGCGCTCGTCCGGGCGCGCCTGCAAGGCGCCCCGGAAGGACCGCCCTATGGGCTGGGCGCTGGCCAGCTCCTGCAGGCGCGCCAGGCTCACCAGGCGCTGCGCCGCGGCCAGCTCAGCGCGCTTGTGCTGGAGGATCGTGTCCAGCACCGATGGCGCCGGCGTCACGGCAGGGCTCATGGCGCCAGGTCCCGGCTGGTGCGTACAAACGTGTCCAGGGTGTCCCGGGCGGCGCCGCTGTCGAGGACGTCCGCCGCCAGCTTCACGCCGGCCTTGATGTCCTCCGCCCCCCCGCTGGCCACCAGAGCGGCGGCTGCGTTCAGGATGACGATGTCTCCCTTCGCGCCCCGCCCACCGTCGTCCCTCTTGCCGGAGAGCACCGCGCGGATGATCGCGGCGTTAGTGGCGGCGTCGCCCCCGCGGATGTCTTCCGGCCGGCCGGTGCGCAGCCCGAAGGCCTCCGGGTGCACCTCGTACTCCACGATGGCACCCCCTTGCAAGTCCAGCACGCGTGACGGGCCGGCGATACTGATCTCGTCAAGTCCCTCCAGGCCATGCACCACCAGGGCCCGGCTCGACCCCAGCCGGCCAAGTGCAGCCGCCAGGCGATCCTGGGCCGCCCGGCAGGCGACGCCGAGCACCTGCGTCCTGGCCCCGGCCGGGTTGGTCAGCGGGCCCAGGACGTTGAACACCGTGCGAACGCCGATCTCCCGGCGCAGCGGGGCGGCGAACTTCATCGCCGGGTGGTACGCCTGGGCGAACATGAAGCCGATCCCGGCCTGCTCAATGCACCGTGCCACCCCTTCTGGACCAAGGTTGATGTTGACCCCTAGCGCTTCCAGGACGTCGGCGCTCCCGCACTGGCTACTCATCCCCCGGTTCCCGTGCTTGGCCACGGGGCGGCCGGCCGCCGCCACCACCAGGGCCGCCGCCGTCGAGACGTTGAAGCTGCCGCTCCCATCGCCGCCGGTACCGCAGGTGTCCATCACCGGGAGATCAGTGGGCACCCGTAGGGCTTTCTGGCGCATCACCTGCGCCATCCCGGCGATCTCCTCTGCCGTCTCCCCCTTGAGGCGCAGGGCCGTGACGTAGGCCCCGAACTGGGCCGGAGTTGCCCGTCCTTCCATGATGTCCAGCATCACAGCCGCCGCCTCGTCTTGAGTCAGCGATGCCCCTTCCACCAGCCTGCCGATGGCCTGCACGATCATGGTGTCAGTTCCTCCTCTCGCCGCGGGTCATGGCCAGGAAGTTGCACAGGAGGTCTTTCCCGGACGGGGTCATGATCGACTCCGGGTGGAACTGCACCCCTTCCACCGGGTACTGCACGTGGCGCAGGCCCATGATCAGGCCCGTGCTCGTCTGCGCCGTGGACACCAGCTCGCCGGGCAGCGAGTCACGCTCCACAATCAGCGAGTGGTAGCGGATGGCCTGCAGCGGGTTCGGCAGCCCGGCAAACACCCCCTGGCTATCGTGGTAGACGAGCGACGTCTTCCCGTGCCGGACCTCTGGAGCCCGCACTACCCGGCCACCAAAGGCCGCTCCAATGCACTGATGCCCCAGGCAGACCCCCAGCATCGGGATGTGCGGCCCGAGCTCGCGCAGCAGCGACACCGAGATCCCCGCCTGGTCTGGGGAGCACGGCCCCGGCGAGACGACGATCCCCTCTGGACGCTGTGCCGCCACCTCCCGCACCGAGGCCTGGTCGTTGCGGTACACGGTCACGGCCTCTCCCAGCTCGCCGAGATACTGCACCAGGTTGTACGTAAACGAGTCGTAGTTGTCTATGACCACGATCATGCCCTTGGCTCCTGTGCCGTGATTCCCTGCCGGAGGGGCCCTTTCCGCCCCGCCGGCGGCGTGGTCACGGCGTGTGCCCGGCTGCTCACTGGGCCACCGCCTCGGTGGCCCCGATCTCAGCCGCCTCTACTTCTTCGGCCACGTCCAGTGCCCGCAACAAGGCCGCCGCCTTGTTAAGGGACTCCTGGTACTCGTATTCCGGCTGGGAGTCGGCCACCACTCCGCCCCCGGCCTGGACGTGAGCCAGCCCGTCCTTGATCACCATTGTCCGGATAGTGATGGCCGTGTCCAGGTTGCCGTCGAAGCTGAAGTAGCCCACCGCCCCGGCGTACGTCCCTCGGCGGCATGGCTCGAGCTCGGCGATGATCTCCATGGCCCGGATCTTTGGCGCCCCGGACACCGTGCCGGAGGGAAAGCACGAGCGCAAGGCGTCATAGGCGTCCCGGTCGTCTCGCAGCTGTCCCTCCACCTGCGAGACGATGTGCATCACGTGGGAGTACTTTTCTATGCCCATCAGGGTGCTTACCTTGACGCTACCGGGCCGGCACACCCGGCCGAGGTCATTCCGCCCCAGGTCGACGAGCATGATGTGCTCCGCCCGTTCCTTTTCGTCCGCCAGCAGATCGGCCGCCAGGGCGGCGTCCTCGGCGTCGTCCACGCCTCTCCGGCGCGTCCCGGCGATGGGGCGCGTCCGCACCACCCCGTCTTCCACCTGCACCAGCATTTCCGGCGAGGCCCCCACGACGTATGTGTCCCCCAGCTGCAAGAAATACATGTATGGGGAGGGATTGATCGTCCGCAGGGCCCTATAGACGGAGAAGGGATGGGACGTCAGGCGCCGGGAGAGGCGCTGGCTAGGCACCACCTGGATCACGTCTCCGGCCCGGATGTACTCCACGGCGCGCTCCACCACGGCGCCGTACTCGTCCCTGGTGAAGGTGCTGGAAACCAGGTCACCCGCTCCCTCCGCCGTAACGGGCGAGGGAGGGGAGTCCGCGCCTTCGGACGGCAGGGGGCTCTGCCCCCTGCCGTTCCCCCCACCGACCATCCCCGCGAGTGCATCGTCTCCCCTGGCGCTGTCCCTGGCGGAGACCGGGACCGGCTCCCGTGGAGGCCGCGCCTCGGGGCCCGCACCCTTGATTCTGTCCACCAGGGAGTCGATGCGTCCCAGCGCCGCCCGGTAGGCTCCCTCCACATCCCCCCCATGCCCATCCACGTCGGCGTGGGACAAGATGCGCATGCGGTGCTTGACATGATCGAATACCACCAGCGTGTCGGCCAGCATCAGCACGGCATCGGGGAGACCCAGGTCGTCCCGCTCCGGCGCGGGCAAACGCTCGAAGTACCGTACGCACTCGTACGCCAGGTAGCCCACCGCACCACCCTGGAAGCGGGGCATATCCGGGAGGGGCACTGGACGGTAGGGGGCCAGCAGCCCTTTGATCAGCTCCAGCGGGTTGGCAAAGCTATGCTCCGTCGTCTCACCCCCTGCCTCCTCCACGCGGGCGGCGCCGTCACGCAACGTGGCCGTGAGTCGAGGCTCGGTGCCGATAAAGGAGTAGCGCGCCAGGCGCTCCCCACCTTCAACGCTCTCCAGGAGAAAGGAGTACGGGCCACGGGCAATCTTGCGATACACCGAGACCGGTGTCTCGGTGTCCGCCAGCACCTCCCGGTACACCGGGATCAGGTTTCCCCGCTCCACCAGCCGCCGGGCGGCGTCGAGGCTCGGGTACGTCTTACCGAATGTTGCGCCGGCCATGTCCACTACTCCCCTACCACCCCATGTCCATTGCACCGGCATGCCGGCGAGGCGCATGCTCGGAGACAACAAAAAAACCTCCCGTCCCCCAGGGACGAGAGGTTGATGTCAACTTCCCGCGATGCCACCCCACTTGACCCGCCCGCCCGGCGCTCTCGCGCCGCCCGCGCGCGTCCACTCTTGCAGGTACGGACCCACAGGGGGCCTTATACCTGCTGCCCGAATAACGGTGGCAGCTTCCGGATCACTTACTTAGCGTCTCCGTAGACGGGAGACGCTGTTCGGGTCACAGCTCCCAGGTCCATTCGGTCCTGGCTTCGCCACCGGGCTCGCACCAGCCCCCGGCTCTCTGTAGGCTCCGCCGCCTTGGACGTACTAGTCCTGTTCGACGCCGACTTGGTTATCTCGTTGTCCGGCGGCCTCTTTGGAGACCAACCTTGCTCGGAGTATAGGGCGGCACCGGCCGGCTGTCAATCGGACGAGCCGGCCCTCGCCCGGTGCCCGAGGGCCGGCTCGTGCAAACCGGGGGAGGTTGTCCCATCGAAGCAAGAGTAGCGCCTTGGCTCCCCTGCAGCGTACAGTCGCGATGCGGGCAGAGGGAGGCCGCATGACCGAGCTACGAATCGGGTTCATAGGAGTTGGCGGCATCGCGCAGGAGCACTTGCGGAACCTGCGCCAGATCGGAGGGGCGCGGGTGGCGGTTGTGTGCGACGTCGACCGGCAGCGGGCGGAGCTGGTGGCCGGGGAGTGGGGGGCGCGCTCCTATGCGGAGTACGAGCCGATGCTCGACCGGGAGGAGCTCGACGCGCTATACATTTGCGTCCCCCCCTTCGCCCACGTGGGCCAGGAACTGGTCGCCGCCGAGCGCCGCATCCCCTTTCTCGTGGAGAAGCCGATAGAAGTCGGCACAGCCTATGCCGAGCGAGTCGCCGCCGCCGTGCGGGGGAGCGGGCTGACAACGTCTGTGGGCTACCACTGGCGGTACTTTGCCAGTGTGGAGCGGGCGCGCGAGCTGATCGGTGACCGCACCGTGGGGATGGCCTTGGGGTACTGGATGGACTCCATGCCCCCGCCGCTGTGGTGGCGCCAGCGTCACCTCTCTGGTGGCCAGTTCGTCGAACAAGCGACGCACGTGGTGGACCTGGCGCGCTATCTCATCGGGGACATCGTCCAGGTGTACGCCGAGATGGCCACGCGCGTCCTTGGCGAGGTGGACGACTTCACCATCCCCGACGTAGGCACCGTCACGGTCAGGTTCGCCAGCGGGGCGGTGGGGACGTTTAGCAACGCCTGCATCGGCGCCCCCGGGCCCATCGCGTTGCACCTCTACCTGAAGGACCTGACCTTGGAGGTTGGAGGGCACCTAACGGTGCGCAGCCGCGAGGACGTCCAGGAGCACCACGAGCACCCTAATGCCTACCAGGCCGAAGACGAGGCCTTCCTGCATGCCGTGCGCACCGGCGACACCTCACGCATCCGATCGCCGTACGGCGATGCGCTCAAGACGCAGCGAGTGTGCGTCGCAGCCAACCATTCGGCCGAGACAGGACAGCCGGTGCGATTGACGCCATAGGATGCCACCGAAGTGGAGGGGGCCTGTAGGGCACAGTCGCTGCCAGACTGGCCCGATGCGCGGCGCAGGGACTGGATCGCCGCTTAGTCAGCCGCTCAAGCCGGCGCGTGGTTCCCCCCCTTGGGACGGGCCAGCCGTCCAACTCAAGGACCGGCACAGATGTTGCTTGGCCATACCTGCGTCGGGCGCGGGCACGTTTCGGGGGCAGCTCCTGACCAACGGCGTCCGCCAGCACCTAGAAAAACCAGGAGGGCAGGGAAGCGTCAGCGGATGTCGGCGGGAGTGCAGCTCCGCGCCATCCGTGCCGGGATGAGGTGAATGCGTGTTGGAAGCTGGTTCCAGCCTTGCAACCGACGTAGACAAGAGTGCATCGGCGGCCTGGCTGCCTGGCGTGCAGCTTCCAGAGAGTCGGTTCGAGCGCGCCTTGCGGATCGTGCACTTCACCGACAGTCTAGACCCCAGCGGCGTCGGCGAGCATATTGTCCTCCTGGCGCGGGAACTTGCAGAGCGGGGCCACACTCAGACACTGGTGTGTCCTGACGTGCCGGGGACCCGCGCGCTCATCGAGCGCTGCGCTGCACTCGGCATGGGCCTGCGGCCCCTGTTCGTGCGCTGCGCTTCGGACACCGCGGACTACGCACGCCTGGTTCGGCTGCTCCGGCAGGGCGGCTACGACCTCTTCCACAACCATGCAGGCATTACCTGGGAGGGCTGCTGGGGGAGCTTCGCCGCCGCTGATGCCCGCGTGCCGGTGGTCTGCACGGAGCACCTCCCGTACCTGATCCGCGAGCCCGAGCAGCGCGTCCTCAAAGCCAGGGCGGTAAGGGATACAGTCCGCACCATCGCCGTGTCCGCCGGTGTGGCGCGAACGCTGATCCACAGCGGAGTCTTTGCTGCGGGGCGCGTGCGGGTGGTGTGGAACGGCATCGATGTGGCGCGTTTCTCTCCGCGCCGGCAATCCGAGCTGCGGACGGCGCTACTGGGGATCGATGTGACCACGCCGCTGGTGCTGTGCGTGGCGCGCCTCACGCCACAGAAAGGGCATGCCCTGCTGCTCGAGGGCGCAGATGGGGCCGGTGTGCGCCAACGCGATCCTGCACGCGGACGAGGACGAGTGTGGCACAGGGGCCGTTCGGTTCGGCTGCGGTGTGGAGGGTCGCTGCGTGATGGTCTTCGGAAGTGGCGTCATCGGCTTGATGACGGCCATGATGGCCCGCTGGTGCGGCGCGGCCGAGGTAGCGGTGGCCGACGCCGGAGCGGGACGGCTGGAGGCGGCGCGCGCCCTCGGCTTCCTGACGGTGGACAACTCGGCTGCGGAGCCGGCAGCCTGGACTTAAGGACGCTGGGGCACAGGGCCCGACGGGGACCGGGGCGCCGACCTAGTGTTCCAGTGTCGGGCGCAGCACACGGCATTGTCACAGGCGCTGGACTGCCTGCGCCCGCAGGGCGCGGCCATAGACCTGGCCTTCTACCAAGGCGGCTCGCCCGACCTCTGCCTTGGCGAGGCTTTCCACCACAGCGGGCTGCGCCACATCGCGGCCCAGATCTCCCGCGTGCCTCGCCGCCTGCAGCACGCCTGGAATCGGCGCCGGCTGAGCGAGGTGACCCTGCGGTTCCTCGTGGACTGTGGTGACGAGATAAAGCGGTACCTGCTCACGGATGTGGTGCCCCTGGCGTCGGCACAGCAGGTCTTCGAGGACATCGCGTCCAAGCGGGCGCAACCACTCCAGGTGGTCTTTTGCGCCGATGAGCGGGACGTCAGCCTGGCCGGACGGTGGGGTGCGCCTGCACCAGTCCCCGCGTCAGGGGCGCCGGCGTGACTGTGCCGTCCCCCACGCGTGTGCTCTTCGTGTTCGACTGGCTGGTCATCGGTGGGGAGGAGACTGAGGTGCGCCTCCTGGCGCGCACCCTCGATCCACAGCGTTACCAGATTTACGTCCTGGCCTGCTTCACCAACGGGCGTATGACGGCGCTATCCGCGAACGGGCTGCGGGCTATGGGCGTCCCGCTGGACACAACCTGCTACGAGCTGGGCGACCTCGCGCGCGCCAGGTACATCGCCGACCGCATACGGCGGGAGCGGTTCCAGATCGTCGTCGCTTGCCAGGGTGTGCAGCACCCACAACGCGCGCTGCAGCTCCTGGCACCGGAGGAGCGTCCCGCGCTGGTGGAACACGGCGGTATCGTCTCCGAGGTGTACCGGAACCCGAAGAATCTCACCACGGCGTACGTCGGCGTCAGCCGCAACATCGTGGAGGCCGCCGTGGGGGCGATGTCCGACTCCTCTCAGGTGCACCTGATTCCGAGCATGGTGCACCTGGAGGAGTTCGAGGGGCACGATCGCTCCGCCGTGCGCGCTGAGCTGGGGCTGCGGCGGGAGCACCGCGTCGCCGGCTGGGTCGGCCGGCTGGACCGCAAGAAGCGGGCCCAAGACTTCATCGAAGCGGCGGCTTTGCTACGCGCCCGGGTACCCCTGGCACGCTTCCTCGTGGTGGGTGGAGCGGATGCCTTCATGCCGGAGTACGAGCTCGACCTCAAGGCCCTGGCCCGAGCCCGTGGCCTGGATGACGCGCTGGTTTTCACCGGAGACCGCACCGACGTCCCTCGTCTGCTGGCCGCCATGGACGCGTACGCCTGGCTCTCCCGCGGTGAGGGAATGCCCCACGTCGTGCTGGAGGCGGGGGCGGCGCGTCTGCCGGTGGTAGCCACGGCTGACGGCGGTACGCCCGAGGTGATCGAAGACGGGGAGTCCGGGCTGATCGTGCCGCACGAATCCCCGTCGGCCGTGGCCGCGGCCTTGGAGCAGGTGCTTACCAACCGCCGGCTGGCCAAGCGCCTGGGTGGCAACCTCCGGCGCATCGTCGAAGAGCGCTACGCCACGAGCGTCGTGTGGCGGCAGTGGGTGACGCTCTTTGACGAGCTCGTCTGTGCCCGGCGCCAGTCCCCCACCGCTGCCCTCTGGCGCCGCAGCGCTGTGCGCCCTTGACCGGGCGTACGGCGCGCGGGCGTACGGCGCGCCCGCGTTGAGGCCAGTACAATGTCCGCCATGCCAGTAACTCGACACAGATCGCTCGAGCGGCGCCGGCTGGGCCAGAGTCTGTTGGTGACCACGGCCACGCTGATGTCCCTAGCCGGTCTCCCGCCGGCGATCGCCTGGGCGCAGCCCCCCCTGACGGAGGGGGTGACGGCCGCTTCCCAGACGGCACCGGACGTTGCCCCGGTGCCTGAAGCCCCGCCGGACATTGGCCCTTTAGAGCTGCTGATGCTGTCCTTGGTAAACGGGGCCCGGATCGGCGCCGAGCTCCCTCCCCTGAAGTGGGACGGCGCGATGGCCGAGGCCGCCCGGCAGCACGCGCGGGACATGATGACCCGTGGCGTAGTCAGCCACAGCGGCGCTGACGGCTCCACCCCCCAGCAGCGCCTGCGCCGGGCAGGGGTGGAGTTCCGCTTCGGCTCGGAGAACATCTGGACCTACTGGGGCAAGGTGCCGGAAGAAGGTCCGCGGACGATGCACGCGGCGATGATGGCCGAGCCCTTCCGGCCGGGCTTGTGGAACCACATCGGCAACATCCTCTACGCCGGGTACAAGCGCATCGGTATCGGCATCGTTACGGCGCCGCGCGGGGTGCAGTACCTCAGCGAGAAGTTCGCCGACTAGTTCGCTGATGAAGGGCCGGCGTCCATTAGGGCCCGTCATTGAGACGGGCGCGGACGATGATGCGGTGGGTGTCCACTCGGTAGGGGTAACAAGAGATCAGGGTACACGTCGGCTCGTCCGTGGCGTCCATCCAGCGAGCGTTCTCGAGCCGCTGGCTGTCCGTGGCCCCATCTTCCCGCACGATAGTGCGGAGCTCTACTCGGTAGCGGTAAGCCGCCTCACCGCGATAGAGGATGATCTCGTCGCCGGTGCGGAGCTCGGGGAGGCGGCGGAAGACTTCCCCGTGCACGTCGTTGTGCCCGGCGATGACGGTATTGCCGGCCTCCCCGGCCTGCGCCCCAAACGCAAGCCGTCCGGCGGCGAAGGCCGCCGTCTCCATCTCCCCGCTTTCCAGGATTCCGACGTCGACCACAGCGGTATCGACGCCGATGCGGGGAATGACGATACGGTCGGTTGGGGGGGCGAGAGGCCTGGAGACGGGCAGCTCCACCGGCGCTAACGGCACCTCCGGCGCCCCCTGAGGCCCCGGCGTCACCGCAGGGAGGGTCTCAGGCGTGGCCACAGGGTAGGGCGTGGGCGGGATCGCGGTGGGGGCCCGGGCAGCAAGCGTTGCCCCTGGCTCCTGGTTGCCCGGACTGGTGAGAGGGCCGCGCCACGAGCTGGCGATCAGGCGCGGGGGCAGCGGCGCCCCACCGGCCGGTGGGGAGGTCACCGGGACGGCCGGCGGCTCTCCGCGCACGGCGTCGGTGGGGCCAGCGGCGCTGGGGATGAGCCCGGTCAGCAGGAGCCAGCCAGCGACGATGAGCACGAAGCCGCCGTAGCGTCCCAACCAGTCCCGCATATCACGCCCTCATAAAGCCCGGCCAGCGACCAATGCTCTCGTCAGCGGTTCCTGCAGGCTGTGTGTCAAGCTGCGCGTCGCCTCAGGAGTGCGGTGAGGAAGCGCCAGGCGCAATTCGGCGACCTCACACTCCATGTACGTTTGATGTACGTCCGTGGCCGGTCGGCGGATTAGCCGGGGCGAAGCGCCCGGCGGGGGCCAGCCGCCCTCCCCTCCAGCCAGGCATCGGTCAACTGGGCAATCTCGCGCCAGGAGCAGCGCCGTTGCGTCGCCGGAGGCAAGGAGCGCAGGAAGACGGTACCGTAGCGCTTTGTCCACAACCGCGAGTCCAGGACGACGACTACCCCCCGGTCAGTGGCGCTACGAATCAGGCGGCCGAAGCCCTGTTTGAGTCGCAGCACGGCCTGGGGCAAGGCGTACTCGGTAAAGGGGTCGGCAAACTGCTCTGAGCGGGCGGCGAACACCGGGTCGTTAGGGACGCTAAACGGGAGCTTGACGATCACCAGGCAGCTTAACGCGTCGCCGACGACGTCTATCCCCTCCCAGAAGCTGCTCGTGCCAAGGAGCACTGTACGTGGTGCATCGCGGAAACGCTCCAGGAGCTGCTGCCTCGTCCCATCTAAGCCCTGGCCGAGCATGGTCAGCCGGTGCAGGCGCGGTCGCAAGTGCTCGTGGGCAGCGCGCAAGGCGGCGTGGGACGTGAACAGCACCAGCGTCCGGCCGCCGGTGGCCTCGCAGATGGCCTCCAGGGCCTGATGAGCCGCCGCCGGAAAGGCCCTATCGCTGGGATCGGGCAGGTCAGACGGGACGCACAACAAGGCCTGGGCGGCGTAATCAAAGGGCGACGGCACGGCCAGGGTGAAGGTGCTCGGCGTCAGCCCCAGGCGCTCGCGCAGGTAGCGGAAGCTCCCTCCGACCTGGGCAGTCGCAGTCGTCAAGACGACACAGTCCTTTTGCGCAAACAAGTGCTGTTGTAAGAGCTGGCCCACATCCAGGGGCGCGGCGTGGAGGGTAACCCCCCGCTCCCGATCCGTGATCCAGTAGATCTGGTCGTCGCTGGGCGATGAAACGATGGCCGAGAGGGCGATCTGTACCTCGGCGAGCTGTCGCTGCACCGTGGTCAGGTCAGCCAGGGCGTCGTCCACCGCCTCTGACGAGCCCGCGAACGGCTCGAGAGCGTCCGCTATCCGAGCGAGGGCCGTCTGGAGCGTCCCCAGCGCCTCGTCGGCTCCGTTCCACGCCACCTCTACCGGTGCCCACCCAGCGGTCCCGCGCACGGCCGGCGTCAGACGCACGTCGCGCTCTGCCAGTGGCCCTGCCCCCAAGACGGGCCCTCGCCCCGGCGCGCCCCAGCGCTCCCCAGCGGCCCCACGCTCGGCGAGAATGCCGGTCTGGGTGGCACGGAGAAAGCCGCTGATGCTGGCGAAGAACTCCCCCATGGCCCGCCGGACATTCTCGGCGCCATCGTGGGCCGGCTGGGTCAGCTCACCCGCCTGGCTGCGCATGGGCGTCCCGCCGGCGGAGATCAACGTTGCCTGGACGCGGGCGACCAGGCCGGCGTAGCGGCCCGGCCCTTGCTGCTGGCTGAGGGCGGCGAGCGAGCTTAGCAGCTCCTGCTGATCAATGTTCGCCCCCAGTTGCCGCGTGGCCACTTCTTCCAGATGGTGGGCCTCGTCGACCACCAGGTCGGCGTATTCCGGGAGCACCTTGCTCTCCAGGGCCTGGTCGGCCAGTAGGAGGGCGTGGTTGACCACCACGATGTGCGCCCCTTCGGCCCGACGACGGGCGCGGGAGAGAAAGCAGCGCCCAACGCGATGGTCGCGGCAAAGCTTCGGCGTGCAATGCAGGGCATCCGCGGCCAGGGTCGTCGCCCAGCGCACCGCCTCCCGTTCGTCCAGGGCCAGCTCGCTCCGGTCTCCGGTCTCCGTTAGCGGGAGCCACAGGAGGGTCTTGGCCGCCAGGAGCCGGTCAGCATCGCTTTGCAGCCCTTCACGCAGAAAGCTGCGCCAGCGCCGCAAGCAGAGGTAGTTGGCGCGTCCCTTCAGCACCGTGGCCTGGAAGGGAACGGCTCGCGCCGAGTCCGCCATTGCCCGGCGCAGCAGAGGGATGTCTTTGGCGTAGAGCTGTTCCTGAAGGTTGATGGTGTTGGTGGAGACGATCACGCGCCGCCCGTTGGCCACGGCGTAGGTCGCCGCTGGGAGGAGGTAGGCCAGGGACTTTCCCGTTCCGGTACCGGCCTCTACGATCAAGTGCAAACGGTCGCTGAGGGCCTTGGCCACCGCGCGGGCCATCTTCACCTGGCCCGGGCGAGCCTCGTACTCGGAAAAGGCGCTCGAGAGCGGGCCCCCGGGCGCGAAGAAGGCCTGCACCCCTTGCTGGTTGACGCTCGTGCGCGTGCGCGACGGCTGCAAGACCGGCGGGGGGGCCCCATCTACACCCTCTATCTCACCGGCCCGGGGTCCGGTCGGTGAAGGCCCTCCATGCGGCCGGCTCGACGCCCCATCTAGGCCCCCCGCCTCCCCGACAAGCGCCATCTCCAGCTCGTGCACCGCGCCGGCCCGGCCGCCGGGACCGGAGTCCGCGAAGGCGCGCCGGGCTTGCTCGCGGAACGCCCCTTCCACGATCCGCCCTTCCGGGAGCCGAGACCCGGAGAAGATGCGTGCGAGGGACTGTAGCGTGGGCAGATCGAGGCGCCGCAGGCGCTCCAGACAGGCATTGACGATGGCTTCCGCCTCCCGCTGTTGACCGGCCGGGTCGCCTGGCTCCACCGGCGGGAGCGGAAGCTCGAGGGCCCGGGCGAGCTTGCCGCGCTCCCCGACGCTGAGTCCCGGCACCAGCAGGGCGGCCAGTCGCCAGTGATCCAGGCCATCGGACAACACTGCACCGGGACCGCCGGCAATGAGGGACGCCGGCCCGGAGCCCCCGACCAAGGGGGGTGGCGCGGGTGCTCCCCTGCGGGCCGCAGACTGCCCGGCACGTGCCCGGGGCGTCATCGGCGCGCCGGACTGGCCCCGACGAGCCACTGTTCCAGGAGGCGACGGGCGGCTGCACCCGCCCGCCCGCGGTGGCTGACGGCGTGCTTCTCTGCCGACGTCAGCTCGGCCATTGTCTGGCCGCGATGGGGGAGCAGGAAGATGGGATCGTATCCGAAGCCGTTCTCTCCCCGAGGGGCTGGGGCAATGATCCCCTCGCAGGTCCCCTCCACTGTGCCGATCAACCCGACGGGGGCGAGGCTCCCGTTTGCCCCGCCGGGGCCGCGACCCGGTGCCCCTGGCTTACCCGGCGCCGCCAGGGCCATAACACAGCGGAAGCGGGCTGTGCGCCTGGCGAGTGGCACGTCCCGCAGCCGATCCAGCACCAGGGCGATGCGGTCGGCGTCGCTCGCATGGGGGCCGGCATAGCGCCGGGAGCGTACGCCGGGCTCACCACCCAGGGCGTCGATCTCCAGGCCGGAGTCGTCGGCCAGGGCAGGCCGGCCTCCGGCACGGGCAAACGCCTCGGCCTTGAGGATGGCGTTCTCCCTGAAGGTTTCCCCCGTCTCTTCCACGTCCAGGTCAAGTCCAGCGTCCCCGGGAGCCACAAGGGTCACCGAGAGGCCGGAAAAGATGGCCATCAGCTCTGCGAGCTTCTTCTGGCTCGTGGTCGCCAGGAGCAACTCCATCCCAGAAATCCTACCAGCCGGCAGGCGTTCCGGCCGGCGTTACGGCAGGCCCAGCAAGCGCGCGGCGTTCCCGCCACAGACGGCCTCCCGTAACGGGGCGGGGAGCTGCGCCGCATCTGCCCAGTCCAGCATGCGTCCCTGGCCAATAACCGGGTAATCAGAGCCGAACAGCAGTCGATCAGGCGTGATGGCCCCCGCCAGCGCCAGGGCGGATGGCTCGTAAAGGTAGGCCGCCGCCCCGGTGTCATAGTAGAGGCGGCCGGCCTGGCGCCGCACGTCCGGCATCAGCTCGTAGAAGGGCAAGCCCCCTCCCAGGTGGGCGCAGACGATGGGCAGCTCCGGCGCCACGTCGGCTGCCAGCCGTGCCAGGGCCAGCAGCCGGTCGGGCGTCGTGCTCCCTTTGCCGGCGTAGCGCCGGCCAACGGGCTCGCTGCTATGTAGGCACAACACCAGCCCCAGGGCGGCGCAGGCCTCTAGGAGTGGACCCATGACGTGGCGGTCGTCAGGGGAAAATCCCTGGCCGTCGGGGAACAGCTCCCCCACGCCGCGGCAGCCGAGCCTGGCGACGCGCTCCAACTCGGCCACGGCCGCGGCGCCCGCCGCCGGCTGCACGCTGCAGAAGGGGAGAACGCGCCCCGGGTAGCGACGCGCCGCGTCCAGCACACAGTCGTTCTGCTCGACGCACAGGGCCTGATCTGCCCAGCCGAAGCTGAGGGCGATGGCCACGTCCACGCCGGTCGTCTCCATCGTGCTCAGCAATCGCTGGGGAGACGCAAGGCGTCGTGAGCCCGGCGGGTGCAGCTGGCCGAACCAGGAGTCGCGCTCGGCAAAGGCCTGCCGCCCCTGGAGCACGGCGTCGGAGAAGACGTGCGTGTGGGCGTCCACGATCACAGGGCACAGGATAGCCTTTGCCAGGATCTCCCTCTAGCCTCGAGGGGGCGTACGTACAGGTCGCTGCCATATTGGGTACACCTCTGGTTACACCCGACCCAGGAAGCAGCTACACCCAGTGGTGTGGTGGACGACGACGCGGCCAGTGGACCGTAGAATTGACTCGTGAGCGCAGCGCCTGAGGGGGACAGCGTGCGTCCCTGGAGCACCCCACGGGCGGCCTACCTGCACATCCCCTTTTGTCGCACCAAGTGCCTTTATTGCGACTTCAACACCTACGCCGGCAAAGACCGGCTGATCGGGGAGTACGTCGCCGCCTTGATCTCGGAGATAGAGCGGCGCGCGGGGGAGGCGGGCAAGGAGCCGCTGCAGACCGTCTACTTCGGCGGGGGCACGCCCTCCCTGCTCCCCTTGACCGCCGTGCGCCGCCTCCTGATTGCCCTGGCGAGGGCCTGCGACGTCGCCCCGGACGCCGAGATCACCCTGGAGGTCAACCCCGGCACGTTTGGGCGTCACTACCTGGAGGGCCTGCGCGCCCTGGGCGTCAGCCGGCTCAGCCTCGGCGTGCAGAGCCTGGACGACGAGACCCTGCGCCGACTTGCCCGCACACATGACGCCGCCGGGGCCATCGCTGCCGTGGGCCTGGCGCGTGACGCCGGCATCCGATCGATCAATCTGGACTTGATCTACGGGCTCCCCTGGCAAACCGTGACCGACTGGCGCGAGCATCTCCGGCGGGCCCTGGAGACGGGGCCCGACCACGTCAGCCTCTATGCCCTCATGATCGAGGAAGGGACGCCCTTGTCCACCCTCGTGGCCAGGGGGCGGTGGTCTGTCCCGGACGACGACGCCGTCGCCGACATGTACGAGGCGGCGCTCCCGGTCCTGGAGGGCGCCGGACTCCTGCACTACGAGGTCTCCAACTGGGCCCGGCCCGGTCACGCCTCACAACACAATCTGACGTACTGGCGCAACGAGGCCTACCTCGGCTTTGGAGCCGGGGCCCACTCCTACGTCGGCGGGCGGCGCTTCTGGAACGTGAAGCCCATCGAGGGCTACATCCGGCGCGTCGCCCGGCGTGCCGATCTGGTTGGGGGTGAAGAACTACTGGCCCCGGATGCCCAGCTGGGCGAGACGGCCGTGCTGGCCCTGCGCCTGCGCCAGGAAGGGATCGACTTCCGGCGCTTCGCCGAGCGCTTTGGCGTCCATCCGCTGGGCCGCTGGGGGCCGGCGCTGGAGGAGCTGGCGGGGTCTGGGCTCCTGACCGTGGGCGGGGAGCGAGCCACCCTGACCGACGCCGGCCTGCTTGTCTCCAATGAGATCGGGACGCGCTTCCTCCCTTGAAGACCCCCGCCGCCCGGCACCTGGCCCTGCAAGGGAGTGGTGGACTGCCCTCACACGCCGTGAGCAAGGCAGGTTAGGCCTTGAGCAAGGCAGGTTAGGCCTTGAGCAAGACAGGTTAGACCTCGCGAGTCTCCAGCTGGACCGTCAGGGCGGTGAGGGCGTCGCGCGCCGGGGACGGCAGGAGGTGGTCAAGCTGCTCGCGCGCCGTAACCGAGTACCGGCCGATCATGTGCTCACAGTAGCGCCGGGCGCCGCTGCGGTCGAGCGCCCGCAGCGCCCGGGCGACGTCGTCCTCACCGGGGGAGTCAGCGGCGAACAGGGCGCGTAGGGCAGCTGCGTCTTCTGCCTCGGCCCGGCTCAGGGCGTAGAGGGTCGGCAGCGTCTTTTTCTTGCGGTACAGGTCGCCGGCCGGCTTGCCGGTGGTCTCCGAGCGCCCCCAGATTCCCAGGATGTCGTCGCGGATCTGAAATCCCAGCCCCAGCTGATGGCCGTACTGCGCCAGGGCCCCCGTGCGCGTGACGTCGCTCCCGGCGATGAGCGCCCCGGCAACCGTGGAGCAGCTGAGGAGGGAGGCCGACTTGCGGGCGATCATGTCCAGGTACTCAGCGGGGGAAACGTCGTCTCGGCGCTCAAAGGAAAGGTCCAGGTGCTGACCCTCGGTGATGCACAAGCTGGTCTCCGCCAGCTGGCCCACCAGGCGGAGCACCGTGGAGGGCGAGACGCCCTGCTCCGCGAGCGGGAGCAAGGCAAGATAGGCCAGGACGTGCATCCCATCGCCGACGTTGATCCCCTGGGCCTGCCCCCATAGGGACCACACCGTGGGACGGTGGTGACGCACGGCGTCGTTGTCCTCGATGTCGTCATGGATGAGGGAAAAATTGTGCAGCAGCTCGAGGGCCACAGCGGCCGGCATGGCCTGGACCGTGGCGGCGCCGCAGGCTTCGGCGGCCAGGAGGCAGAGCAGAGGGCGCAAGCGCTTGCCGGTAGGGGCCTCGGCCGGCGCCAGGTGCTCGTCGAGCCAGCCCAGGTGATAACGCATCATGCCGTAGTGGGCGGCCGCCGGTGCCGCCACCCGGTTGACGTCCGCGGCGCCGGCGTCAGCGGCGCGCGGGATGTACTCCGGCGCGCCGGCAGCGCCACGGCTCAAGTAGTCCTGCAGCGCAGCCTCCAAGGGGGGAAGGAGGCGCCGCCGGGCGACTGTCAGGCTGGAAGCGTCCACCCCATCTCCCGAACAAAGCGGGCGGCCGGCGCGGTCACCACGGGGGCTTCCACGTCTGCGCCAGGCGAGCTACCCGGTGGCCTCCGGGGCCGCACCGCCCCCCGCGACCTCCGAACTGCCGCCTGCGCCCAGCACCTCCTCTAGGATCCGCCGGAAGTCCGGGCCCAGATCAGGGCGGTCCAGGGCCAGCTCCACGGTGGCTCTCAGGTAGCCCAACTTGGTGCCGCAGTCAAAGCGCCTGCCGGTGTACTCGTAAGCGTAGATGGGACGCTGCTGGAGCAGGGCCTTCAGCCCGTCCGTTAGCTGGATCTCGCCCCCTGCCCCGGTCCCCGTTTGCTCCAGCGTGCCAAAGATCTCCGGGGTGAGGACGTACCGACCCATGATGGCCAGGTCTGATGGGGCTGCCTCCAGCTTGGGCTTTTCCACCATGTCCAACACCTGGTAGAGCCTCGGCTCCACCTCTTTGACCGCCAGCACGCCGTAGCGCGAGACGTCCTGGTGGGGCACCCGCTCCACGGCGATCACTGGGCTCCGAAAGCGAGCAAAGACGCGGAGCAGCTGGCGCATGCATGGGTCGTCTCCGCCCTCGAAGATGTCGTCAGGGAGAAAGACAGCGAAGGGCTCGTCCCCGACAATGGCCTTCGTCAACAGCACGGCGTGTCCCAGTCCCAGGGGGCGCTGCTGCCGTAGAGAGCAGATCTGGGCCATACCGGCGATGCGCCTCAGCTGGTCCAGGGTCTGCGTGTCCCCCTTTAGCTCCAGGAGCCGCTCTAGCTCCGGACTGGCATCGAAGTGGTCTTCGATAGACCCCTTCCTGGCGGCCGTGACCAGGATCATCTGGGTCAGGCCGGCGGCCACGGCCTCTTCGACGCCATACTGAATCACCGGCTTGTCGACGACGTTGATCATCTCCTTGGGCTGCGCCTTTGTCGCCGGGAGCATGCGCGTCCCCAGCCCGGCGGCCGGAAACACGGCCTTGCGGGCGCCGCTGCGCCCTACGTCCCCCGACAACCCGGCGGCCGGACGTCCTCCGTTCTGCATCGCCATGGCCAGGCGGATCCCCCTTTGGCAGGCTCGGTGCGGTCGGGGGCGCCCCGCGGCACGTGGCGGGGGCGCCCATGAGACCAGCAGGGCAGTATACACTTGACGCGGGCGCCGGACGGAAGGCACCTCCCCCCAGATCATGACCCAGCAATTGTCGACGCTCCGCCTCTTCATTGCCCTCCCTGTGCCGCAGGCCGTGAGCGCCAGGCTGGGCGCGCTGCAGCGGGCCTGGAAGGCCCACGGCTTGCCGTTCCGCTGGACGCGAGCGGAGGGACTGCACCTGACACTCGTCTTTCTCGGTGGGCGTCCGGCGCAGGAAGTCCCAGAGATAGCGCAAGCGCTCGGCCGGGCCGTGGCCGGCCGGGCGCCCCTGCGGCTGGCGGTGCGGGGGCTGGGCTGTTTCCCCACCCCGGTTCGGCCGCGAGTGGTCTGGGCCGGCCTGACCGGCGATCTAGACGCCCTGGACGGGCTGCGCCGGGCACTTGGAGCTGAGCTGCAGGCCGCCGGGGTCCCCTTCCAGCGACAGCCCTTCCGGCCTCACATCACCCTGGGGCGCGCCGCCAGACCAGCACCGCCGGGGGAGACGACACGCCTCCAGGCGCAACTGGCAGCCGGGCAGGAGACGAGCTACGGCGCCTGGAAAGCGGACTCCGTCGAGCTGGTGCGCAGCCAGCTGCAGCCGGGCGGAAGCATCTACACCACGGCGGCCCGGGCCACTCTCGGGACGGCGCCGCCCCCGGCTGTCACTACCTGGACGGCACCCCAGAGGCAAGAGCCGTGAGCCGGCAACGGGCGGAGACCGGACGCGCCGCGGCCGTTCTGGGGCTCGGTTCCCTGGGGGCGTCGCTGGCGCTGGCTCTCAAGGGATCAGCGCGCTTCGCCACCGTCGCCGGCTGGGACCCTGACTTCGACGTCGTCCGCCAGGCCCAGAAGTCCGCCGTGGCCGATCGCTACCCCGGCAACGCCCCCGACGCCGCCCGGGGGGCAGCAGCTGTCTTCCTCGCCGTGACCGCGGACGAGATGGGCGCCACGCTGACCGCCATCGCCCCCCATCTCTCCCCTGGTACGGTAGTTTGCAGCCTTGACGAGTCCCACGAGCGCGCCGGCCGCCTGGCGGCCGGAATCCTCCCGGACAGCGTCAGCTTTGTGGCCGCCCATCCGGTGCTCCGTGACCTACCCGCCCCGCTTGCACCCCCGTCATCGGCCCTCTTTCGGGGCGGGGTGATGTGCCTCTCCCCGGCGGCCGGCGCGCATCCGGACGCCGTAGCCTACCTCGCCGGCCTGGCTGAAGCCCTGGAGATGGAGGCCTTTTTCGTCAATGCGCGGGAGCACGACGCCTTTTTCGCCGGCATCGGTCGACTCCCCTCGGTACTGGCCGCGGCCTATGTGCGCCTGGTGACGCGGGAAAAGAGCTGGCCGGAGTTGGGGCGCATTGCCGGGGGCGAGTTCCGGCAGATCGCCTCGCTTGCAGACGTGGAGCCCTGGCGTGAGCAGCCGGCCCTGGACGGGTCGCGCGACCACCTGGTGCGCTGGCTGGATGGCCTGGTCACGGAGCTGAACACCCTGCGCGACGCCCTGCAAGATGGGCAAGTCCCCAAGGACTTCTACGCCACGGCGTCGGATGCCGTGCTCAAGTGGAAGCACGACCGTGCCTTGCCGGGCGTGGCGTCTGACCTCCCCAGGCCCTCGCCCCTGCCCAGGCGCCGCTTCGGCTGGTGAGTCTCTTGTGCCTGGCGGGGCACCCGCAGCACATGACCGCGGAGGGCCGCACGGCGCGGCCGGTGGAACGTTAGAGCGAGTTCTCACCAGCCCCCGGGCGGGCAGGTGGGGGCACCACCCTGCCTCGATCGGTCTGCTATGCTTATCGCGGACGGCACCATTGCCGCGTCGTCTAACGGTAGGACGCTTGACTCTGGATCAAGTAGTTGGGGTTCGAATCCCTGCGCGGCAGCCATCATTGCATCTACGCCGCCCTTTCTCCAGCCCCCGAACTTGGGGGCTTTTGTCTTGATCCGCTCCGGCGCCCCCCCACGACGCCAGACCCGATGCCGGTGCGCCGGCCCGGTGCCGTCCGGCGGGGTGCCGGCGTGAGCCCCTGTGGCCCGTGAGCGTGGCGCCGCCCCGGAGCTCGACGAAGTCTTGTCCCTGCGCCGGATGCTCGGAGAACTCCATCCCGGAGCCGCGCCCGTGGCGACGCAAGTCTGCGGCCCATCGATAACTGGGGCAAGGGTGCTCGTCGCCGTACCGGGCAGCTTTAATCCCCCCCACGCGGCGCATCTGGCCCTGCTGCGCGCCGGCATCCTGGCGGCCGGCGCCGACGCGGGCATCTTTGTCCTGAGCGTGCGCTCGGTGGACAAGGAGGCGGTCAGCGGCATGCTCCTGGAGGACCGCCTGTGGCTCCTCTGTGGCTTGCTCCAGGACCTGGCCCTCGAGGGCGCGGCCGACCTGAACGGCGTTGGCCTGGGGGCCGCCGTGAGCAGCCGCGGCCTGTACGTGGATCAGGCCGCGGCCTTGAGGCGGCTCTGTCCGGGCGCCCAGGAGGTGGTCTTCGTCATTGGCTACGACAAGATCGTGCAAGTCCTGGACGCCCGCTACTACGACGATCGCGAGGCCACCTTGGAGCGCCTCTTTAGCCAGGCTCGCTTTCTGGTCGCCTCTCGTGACCAGAGCTCAGCCGCCGACCTGGAGGAGCTGCTTGCCCGGCCGGAAAACCGGCCCTACGCAGCGGGGGTGCAGGACCTTGTCCTCGACGCCTCGCTCGCCGGGGTGTCCTCTTCGGCCACGCGACTGGCCATTTCTGCCGGCTCGTCGGCGGCCGGTGCGTTGCCGGCCCGTGTCGCTTCCTTCCTGGCCGCGACCGGCTGCTACGCTGCGCCCGACGGCCAGGGCCGCTACGGCCGGCGGGTGGCGGCCCTGGCTAGCCGGCATCTCGGGTAGCCGCCCGCCCTTGACGCGCCTGGACCGGCGGCGGCATCCAGGACCGGATGACGGACTCGGGTACCTGCCGGGCCTACCTGCCGGGTCAGTCAGGACCGTCCACTAGGGCGTCGGCGAGCCATGCCAGGGCGGTGCCGGCGAACGCCTTCTGATTCGCCAGGCGGTCGTTCCAACCCGTGCTGAGTGAGTGCGTGACGCTATGCCGGCCGGCGACGGCGAAGTAGGCCACACCGGCACCCTTGCGCGAGCGCCGTCCCGTCTGCGGCCCGGCGATGCCCACCTCCGCCAGCCCCCAGCTGGCCCCGAGGGACTCGCGCACGGCTTCTGCCAGAGCCAGAGCCCCGGCCGCGCTGACCACGCCGTGGGGCCCAAATCCCTCCGGCGGGAGGCCCAGCCAGCGGGCCTTGGCCCCGGGGCCGTAGGCCACCACGCCCCCTAGAAACCAGGTAGATGCCCCGGGGACGGCCACCAGGGCAGCCGAGATCAGCCCGCCGGCGGCGGTCTCGGCAACGGCGAGCGTCTCATCCCGCTCGAACAGCTGGGCCGCGATCCGCCCTGCCGTGGCCGGCCATGACCGGGGATCACCAGCCGCAACCAGAGAGAGCCTCAGGCTTCACCCTTGATGATGCTATTGACCGCCATGGCCGCAGCCGTAGTGGCCTCTCTTGCCCCGCGGGTGCCCTGCCAGAAGGGGGCCAGCTCCCGCTGAGTCGCCAGCCGCATCTCGTCGCCACGCGGGAGGATCACCGGGCTGCGGGCCCGATAGAGGGCATTGGGGATCCCCGGACGGCGGTCATGGGGCGGCCCGCCCACCAGCTGATAGGACTCCGCCCCGACGATAGCCTTGGCCTGCGGTAGCCAGAGGGCGTTGTCTAGCTCGAGGCGCTGGGTTTCCACGTCCACCAGGAACTGCAACAGCTCCCAGCCGTCGTCCGGGTGCTGGGCGTTGAAGGACAGGGCCATCACGTCCGGGCGGTAGCCCCCGTGCTGCCCGGACGCCCCCCGCGGCTGCGCGGCGATGGCGAAGTCCAGCCCCGGCTGCTTGGTCAGCTCCAGCTCGGCATCTGCCGGCCCGTACCACATGGCGACATGACCAGACACAAAGGCCGCAAGGCTGTCCGAGATCTCCCCGGCCGGCGGGGCGACGCGGTGCTTGTGGCGAAGGTTGGCCAGCCACTCCAAGGCTTCGACTGCCGGTCCCTGGTCGATGGCCGAGGTCTCCCGCGTTGGGTCCAGCTCGTCTGCACCGGCGCCCCATAGCCAGGGGTGGTAGAAGTCGGCCAGGGGCTCGAGCGCGACGCCCCACCGGCCGCCGCCGGCGGCGCCGGGTCGCGTCAGCTCACGGGCCGTCTTCAGAAAGTCGTCCCACGTCCATGAGACCGCCGGGGCCTTGACGCCCGCCTGGCTGGTCAGCTGCCGATTGTAGAACACCACCCAAGCGCCGGTCTGCCCCCTCGGCAGGGCAAAAAAGCCCCGCTTGAAGGTGGCAACATCAAACGGAGCGGCCAGGTTGTCGGTCTTGAACCCATCGCGCCGAAAATAGGGATCCAACCGCCGGGCAGCCTCTTCATTGTAGAAGGTGGGCGCCGACCACGCCGGCAGGCGCATCACGTCTGGCGGGGTGCCGCCACTGAGGAGACTGATCTGCTTGGCCACGTGCTCCGCCATCGTCGGCGACCAGATCACGTCCACCTTCAGATCGGAATAGTTCTTCTCGAAGGCCAGCAGCGACCAGTTCTCGATCTCACGGCGCTGAGTCGTCCCCCAGGTGGAGTAGATCACCTTGCCCTCGGATAGCCCCGTCTTTGGTAGCTCATCCAGGTTCTCCTGTGCTCCGCAGGCGGCGGCGAGCACAGGGACAAGCGTCAAGGCAAATAAGCGACGGCGGGATGGCGCGAGGGGGGCCATATATCTCCGTAAAGTATAGCGCCGGAAGGCGTGCCCCTTGGCCCCGCCTGGCAGCGATGGCGCCGTCTGGCGTGGGCATTGTGACATTGTTTGACCTGAGTGTGCCCTTTGTATCTCCCCGGAGCCAGGCCGCCCGGTGTCGGCGCAGGCAATGGTGACCTTCCCGCTTGCCGTATGGTCTGTAGCGAGGCCTGTGAACGAGACGAGCGCACTGCCCAGCTCAACCCACCCCCGGCTTCGTCCAGTCGACGCGCAGTGGGTAAAGGTGCACGGCGAGCCGCAGCTCTGGCTACGTGACCCGCTGGCCCTTTCCGGCGCCACGCTGCTCGTCCCGGCGCCAGTCGTACCGCTCCTGGCCAGGCTCGATGGGACACGCGACCTGGGCTCCCTGGCAAGGGAGCTCGCGGCGCTGGCCGGCGTACCCCTCTCTCTCGCTACGATGAAGGGCTTCGTCCAGGCCCTGGATGATGCCCTGCTCCTGGAGGGCGAGCGCCAGCGGGCCGCCCTGGAGGAGGCGCGGGCCGCCTTTCGCGCCCAGCCCTTCCGTCCCCCGGCCCTGGCGGGGCAGACGTACCCGGCCGCCCCGGAGTCGCTGGAGGCTCAGCTCACTCGCTTCGGCCAGGTCTGGCGCAGCGAAATAACATCCGCGCACCTTGATGGGGGCGCCCTCCCTCCCGCGCAACTCACCCCTACGCTGCCGGCATTCGCCCCCATGCGCCCGATTGCCAGGGCCGCCGGCGTGCTCAGCCCGCACATTGATTACGCCCGTGGCGGGCCGTTATACGCCGGCACCTGGACGGCGGCGCTCCCGGCCGTGGCCACCGCAGAAGTCGTCGTCATCTTTGGCACCGACCATGCCGGCAGCGCCGGGCGGCTGACCCCCACACGCCAGCGCTACGCCACGCCCTGGGGCCCCCTGCCGACAGACCTGGACGCCGTGGACGCCCTGGCGGCCGCCGTCGGCGAGACCGCCGCCTATGACGAGGAGCTGCACCATCGTCGGGAGCATTCGATCGAGCTGGCCACCGTCTGGCTCCACTGGGCGCTGCGCCACAGCGGGCGGCTGGAAGAACGGCTCCCGCGCCTGATCCCGATCCTGTGTGGCTCGTTTCACCCCTACGTCCAGCGGCCAACGCAACCGAGGATGGCCCCGGCCGAGAGCAGGGCTCTGGAGTCCCCCCTCCTAGAAGGGGCGCCGTGCCTGGAGGGTGCGTTGACTGCCTTGCAGCAGGCCATCGGCCGGCGCCGGGCGCTGATCGTCTCCGCCGCCGACCTGGCACACGTCGGGCCGGCCTTCGGCGATCGAGCGCCCCTCGGGGAGGGCGCCAGGGGATGCCTCGCCGGGAGCGACTCCCTTGTCCTGCAGGCCACCCTCAGTGGCCGCGCCGAGACGTTTCTTGACGCCCTCAGGGCCATCGAAGACCGCACCCGCGTCTGCGGCCTCCCGCCGACCTATTGGGCGCTGCGCCTCCTGGAGCGACTGGCCGGTGCGCCCCTGGCCGGGCGGCTCGTTGGATATCGCCAATGCCCGGCCGACGCCGCCTTCGGCTCCGTGGTGAGCATCGCCGGCGTGGTGTGGGAGTAGCCCCGTGCCGGCCCTGGCAGGCCGCGGGCCGCGCGTCAACCTGCTCAGCGCGGTGAGGCGGGAACGCTTCGCGCCCAGCGCCGTGGCGTGAGGCGGTAACGAACCCAGTAGAGCAGGATCAGGCGGATCATACGTGCCCCCACCCCTACCGCCGTGGCCGGGGAGCCGGTGATCTTACTCTCCCCCGTGCGGCCGCGGTAATTCACCGGCACCTCCACTAGACGCAGGCCTGAGTGCAGGGCCAGACAGACCATCTCCGGCAGGAAGTGCGAGCCCCCGACCGTAAGTCCCTCGCGGATGGCCAGGTAGGCCTCACGGCGGAGCAGGCGGAGGGTGCAACCGCAGTCGGAGAGGGACGGCCCGCCGAACAACACCTGGAGTAGCTTGGCCACCGCCCAGTTGCCCCAGCGCAGGAACCGGCCCATGTTGGCCTCCTGCCAGATCAGCTCCGGCGTGGTGCGCGTCCCCAGCACGACGTCGAACTCTTCGGCAAAGGCTAGCAGCTTGAGAACGTCTTTGCCGGCGAATGTCCCGTCTGGCTCGGCCAAGACGATCAAGTGGGCCCCGCGAGCGGTCGCCTCCGCCATCCCCCGTTGCAGGGCGTGGCCGTAGCCCTGTAGCGTCTCCCGCACGTACGTAGCCCCGGCGGCCTTGATCAAGTCAGCCGTCCGGTCCCGGCTATTGTTGTCTACGGCGACGATCTCATCTACCACGCTGCCGCCCCCAACGGCCAGGAAGTCGGCGATCGCCGCGGCGATGCCAGCCTCCTCGTTATAGGCCGGAAAGACCACCA
This sequence comes from Chloroflexota bacterium, assembly GCA_030447525.1. GTDB lineage: Bacteria > Chloroflexota > UBA11872 > UBA12225 > UBA12225 > JAUJOR01. Next base: position 397,155 of record JAUJOR010000002.1, read on the forward strand.
CCACCCGTTTCCCTTGCCACATCCTGGCGTCGTCCTATCGCCCTTGCTCCGTCTTCCCGGCGCGCCCCGTCTTCTCGGCTCGCCCCGTCTTCTCGGCTCGCTCCGGCTTCTCGGCTCGCTCCGCCGTCCTGGTGCAGGCCCCCAGCGCAGATCTCCAGTGCAGACCACAGGGGCAAGCCTCGGCGCATGGGCCCTGGCGCGCAACGAGCCGGCGAGGCCATGCCATCATGGTGGAGTGACCGGCGAGTGCCGGCGGCCTCCCGTGACACGGCGGCCTCGGAGCGCCGGAGCCGTGAGCCGCGGGATTGTACACGCGCGTCGCGTCGCCCCTGCCGCCGTCGTCTGCACCGCTCGCCGGAAGGCTGGGTTCTCCGCCGGGGACGATGGCCCTGTGGCTGCATCTTGTCTCCAGGGCTGATACTTGGTATCACGGGAAGGTTCCCGGGGGAGTGAATCGCCCCGATCCGCAGTCGTCCCATTGACGCCGCTTATCGGGAGATGAGCCACGATGCGGCCCCGGGTCGAACGGCCGGGGGACGTAACGGCTCAGGCGCCGAACAGCTCAGGGATGGAGCGGCTCAGGGGCGCCAGGGGGGATGATATGACGCACGTGATGGTGCCGGACGGGGTACTGGCGCCGTGGCTTTGGATCGGCGGGTGGATGGCTGCCCTCGCCGGGCTGGGCCTGGCGCTCTGGACGACGCGCGAAAGCGACCGCACGCGCCTCGTGCCCCTGGCGGCCGTCCTGGCCGCGGTGATGACGCTGGTGATGTCCCTGGAGATCGTGCCCGTGGCATACGAGCCCCACCTCACGGTGCTGAGCGGGATCTTACTCGGCCCGGCCTACGCATTCCTGGCTACATTCGTGTTCAACGCCTTGCGGATGCTGTTCGGAGACGGGGGCATTACGCTGCTTGGGCTGAACACGCTCCTGCTGGGGCTTGAAGCAGTGCTGGGCTATTACGCCTTCCGAGCGCTGGCCCGCGCCTTGCCTGCGGCCCGGCCGCCCGCTGCCGGCGCGGCGGCCGGCGTGGCCACCGTGATCGCGCTGGCGGCGGCGACGGCGGCCTTCCTGGCGGTGGTAGCGCTGGGCAATGTGGAGCTGACGCAGCTGGCGGAGGAGAACGTCCTGGAGCGGATCGGCACCGAGGCCCCCGGCTTTGGTGCCTTTGCCGGCACCGTCCTGGCGTTGGGCGCGGTGGGGTGGGTGCTGGAGGCGGTGGTGGTAGGGGCCACCGTGGCTTTTTTGCGGGCAGTGCGCCCGGCGCTCGTCCCCCTCAGGGAGCCGGCCCCCGCAGGGCCAGCCAGGCCTGCGCCGGCCCGGACGTCCTCAGCCGAGCCGGCGGCCTGGCCACCGGGCGCCCGCGGATCCCGATGATCAACCTGCTGGCGATCGACCGTTGGTCTGCAACCGGGGGAGGTTGGCTGCACCGCGCGCCGGCGGCGGCGAAAATCGTCGCCGTGGGGCTGGTGGTGGGCCTGCTCGTCGCCGTACGCAGCGCCGTGCCCCTGGCCGTGCTGTACGGGGCGCTGCTGGCGGCACTGGGCACCTCCGGGCTGCCGGCGGTGCGGGTGCTCGGGCTGTCGCTGCTGCCGGTGGCGATGTCCGGTGTCTTCGCCCTGACGCGGGCCGGATTGGGCTGGGAGCCGGCGCTGGTGATCGTCCTTAAGGGGGCGATTACCAGTCTGGCCATGCTGCTCCTGGTCAGCACAACGCCTCACACAGACCTACTGAGGCTCGGCCGTCATTGGCTACCGGCTACCCTGGCGGACATGCTTTTCCTAGGCTACCGCGCCCTCTTCGTCATCCTCGGCCGGGTGCTAGCCGCCCGCGAGGCCCTGCGCCTGCGCGGGGGCCACGTCCCCTGGCCAGGGCGGCTGAGGCGAGGCGGGCTGATCGGCGCGCTGGCGGTGCTGCGCGCCACAGAGCTGGCTACTGAGCAGTACGCCGCCCTGCGCCTGCGGGCCCCGGCGTCACCGGCATGGATGACGGGCCGGCACTTGCAGACAAACCGATCCGGGCGGCAGGCCCGGCCACCGACGGGGGAGCAGGCGAGGGAAGCGCGCGCCCCAGGTCCGGCCCTGCTCCGGCAATGAGGGGAGCGGTGGCGGAAGTAGGCGCCCTCTCAGTGCGCTATCCGGACGGAACCACCGTAGAGATCGGGGGCCTGCCGTTTGCGGTAGGGGCCAGCGAGCGTGTCGCCTTGCTGGGGGCCAACGGCAGCGGCAAGAGCACCCTGCTGCGCGCCCTGCTGGGGCTGGTCAGCGGACGGACGGGGGAGGTGCGCGTCTTTGGCCGCGACCCCGGGCGTGAGTTCGATGCCATCCGCTCGCGGATCGGCGGCGTCCTGCAAGACGTGGAGGCGCAGCTCCTCGCGCCAACGGTGCGCTTAGACCTGGCGTTTGGCTTGCAAGGGCGCGGCCTGAGCAAGGGCGAGAGCGACGATCGCGTCCAGGAGATAGCGCAACGGTTCGCACTCCAGGCCCTGATGGAGAGGGCGCCACACTACCTCTCGGGGGGCGAGAAGCGGAAGGTGGCCCTGGCCGGGGCGCTGGTGACGGAGCCTGACCTGCTGGTGCTAGACGAGCCCTTCGCCGGGCTCGACCCCCGGTCGCGCGACGAGCTGGGGCAGCTGCTAAGGGAGGCCCATGAACGGCGGGGCATGGCTATGGTCCTGTCCACCCACCAGGTGCACGAGCTGCCGGCGCTGGTGGATACGGTGTACGTCCTGGGACAGGACGGGACGCTCCTCGTCCGCGACACCCCGCAGGCAGTGTTCGGCATGCGCCCCCTGCTGGCGGCGAGCAACGTGGACGTCCCTCCCCTGGCGCACCTGATCGACGCCCTAAGCCGTCGCGGCGTGGCCGTGGATGCCCTCCCAGACGCTGAGCGCTTGGCGGATGCCCTGGCCGCGCGTCTGCGGGCGTAGGAAGCACTCCCAGTGGCCTGCACAGCCCCGGCCAGCGCCGCCCCCCCTGTGGCTACCGGCCGTAGAATCAGGGGATGAAGCCGCGTAAGGCATGGCTCCCGTCGGGAAAAGCCCTCTCCAAGGCCCAGGCCGGCGCGGGTCGCTCCGTGCCTGGCTGCTGCCGCAGTTACTGTCCGGGCTGTCCCTGGACATTGGCCCAGCCGGCCGTTCGGCGGCCGGGCAAGCCGGGCAAGCCAGACCCGAAGAAGTGATCGCCGGCTACGTCCCGATCGTTCATCCGTCGCCCGGCGCCCCTCGCGCCTGAGCGCCGTGCGGCGTCTCGTCCCGTGCCGGTCTGCCGAAGGGCACATGGTCACACGAGACCACGAGATGAGCGTACAGGGCCTTTTCGTCAGAGCCGCTCCTGGGGCACCGCCTGCGGCGCGGTCGTGCCGAGCCCGGCGAGGCACCCGGGACCGCCGGTCCACGGACAGTGGGACGACTCGCTGATCCCTCGCTGCGCTGGGGATGACCTGGAACCACCGCCCGCCCCTGATGAAAAGGCCTTGGATGAGCGTAGCGTGTCATTGACACGCCCTGGCGGCCATTCTATAATCAAGTCAGGGAATAGAACACGCGTTCGCGGGGCCGGACGGGCCCTTTGGAGCGGCTGGCAGGGCGGGCGCCAAGGCGCTCGTTGGGAGAAGCGGTGGAATGGCGCGGCGTGGATGATGAGCGGCGGAGAGTAGGGATAGGCATGGAACCTCTAAGTGACCGCCAGCGCCAGATGGTGACGTTCATCTCCGAGTACATCGGCGAGCACGACCGTCCACCGACCAACCGGGAGATCGGGCAGGCGATGGGCATCGCCTCCACCGGCCACGTGGACTATCACCTCAGCGTCCTGGCCAAGAAGGGCTACATCGAGCGCGAGGCCAACACCAGCCGGGGCCTGCGCCTGACGGCGGTGAGCGAGCCGCACCCCCGGCGGCGGGTGTACCACGTCCCGGTGGTGGGGCGCATCGCCGCCGGCGCGCCGATAGAGGCCATCTCCGATCCCAATGAGGCGGTGGAGCTGGGCGATGACTTTGCCGGCGAGGACGCCTACGCCCTGCGCGTCCAGGGCACCTCGATGATCGAGGACTTGATTGCCGACGGCGACCTGGTTGTGGTGCAGCCGGCGGAGACGGCGAACAACGGGGATGTCGTCGTCGCCCTGCTGACCAGCGACGCCAGCGAGCACGGCGAGGCGACTCTCAAACGCTATTTTCGCGAGCGCGACCGAGTGCGCCTGCAGCCGGCGAACCGCACGATGCAGCCGATCTACGTCCAGCCGGACAGGCTGCGTATCCAGGGCAAGGTGGTCGCCCTGATCCGCCAGCTCTAGCGGGGAGGCTCGTACAGCCTGAGGCAGCGGCGCCGGCAGCTGGCGCTCTCTGGCAAGGTGGGGCTTTCCTTCGTCCTCACCGCAGCCAATCGCCGAGCCCCTATGTGCCTTGGGGTCTTAGACGAGCACGCTGGCACCATCTACGGGGCGGCAGACGTAGATGCTTGGGTCGAGGCCGGTCTGGGCGCGGTAGGCCCGCGGCACCTGCCGCTCGAACTCGGCGACAGCCTCTCCCTGGACGAGACTGACGGTGCAGCCCCCGAAGCCGGCACCGGTCATGCGCGATCCCAGTACCCCGGGGATGGACCGGGCCGCCGTTACGAGGACATCTAGCTGGGGGACGCTTACTTCATAGTCGTTCCGCAGGCTGGCGTGGCTCTCGTCCATGAGCCGGCCGAACGAGGTCAGGTCACCGGAGAGGAGGGCGTCCACGCTGGCGAGAACGCGGGCGTTCTCCGTGACGACGTGCCGTGCCCGGCGCCACACCACTTCCGGCAGCTCCGCGGCGTGTTGCTCCAGCCGCTCCGGCGTGACATCCCGCAGGGCCGTAATTCCTGGGAGCCACTGGCTCAGCCGGCGGACGGCTTCCTCGCACTCCGCCCGGCGCCGGTTGTACTCGGAATCCACCAGGCCGCGCTTGACGGCGGTATCTGAGACCACGATCTGCGTCCCGGCCTCTCCCGCTCCGCTGGCGCCGCGCAGCGGCACCTGGCGCGTCTCCAGGGAGCGGCAGTCCAGGAAGAGGGCGTGGTCGCGCCGGCCGAGGGCGGAGATGAACTGGTCCATGATCCCGCAGTTGACGCCCACGAACTCGTTCTCCGCCTCCTGGCACAGCAGGGCCAGCTGCACCGGCTCGACGTCGAGTCCGAAGAGGGCCGTGATCGCCGTCCCCATGGCCACCTCCACGGCCGCCGATGAGCTCAGACCCGCACCTGAAGGGACGTCTCCGTCGATGACCGCCTCGAAGCCCCCGAGCTTGTAGCCTCGGCGCTGGAGCATCAAGACCACGCCACGCTGGTAGTGACTCCAGCGCTCTTTGGGGTGGTGCTGGACGTCTTCTAGGTGAAACACGGTGCGACGCTCGAAGTTGGCGGCGAACAGGTGTACTTCCGAGTCGCTGCGCCGGCGCGCACTCACCCGCACCTCCCGGTCGATCGCCACAGGCAGGACGAAGCCGTCGTTGTAGTCCGTGTGCTCGCCGATCAGGTTCACGCGCCCGGGGGCGCGGGCAGTTACCTCCGGTTGGGCACCGAACTGCTCGCGGAAGTTCTGGCGGAGCCGCTCCACCGCATCCATCGTTGCCATCAGTCTGACTGCGGACGTCAGCCCGAGACGGGGCCCGTCGGGTGGGGCCCGTTAGGCGCCCGGGGCAGCGCCGGATCCACCCTCCTGGTCTTCGCCGGCGCTGGCCTCTTCGTTCGCCGCGGCGGCCTCCTCAGCGGCGACGGCGTCCTCAGCCGCCACCTCTGCCTCCAGGCGGCTGCCGATGATACGCACGACGATGATGTCGGCATCGGCATGCGCCGTCACACCGGCGGACAGCTTGATGTCGCCCACGGTGATCTGGTCGTCGATCGCTGCCAGGCCGCTGACGTCCACCGCAATCTCGTGCGGCAGATCTCGCGGCAGGGCCTCCACCTCCAGGGCGTCCAGGGATTGCACTGGGACTCCCCCACGATCCGCCGCCGGGGCCTCGCCGTGCAGCACGATAGGGACGCTGGTGCGCACCGGACGGTTGAGGTCTACTTGCCGGAAATCGATGTGCAGGATGCGACCGCGACCTGGCTCACGGGCAATGGTCTCGATCAGCACCGGGTGCACCTGGGCGGCGCCGTCTCCGTCCGCCGGGCGCACGCGCAAGTCGACGACGGTGGTCGCCCCGGCCTCGATCAGCACGTCGCGCAGATCGCGCAGGGCAAACTGCACGGCAACGGAGTCGATCCCCCGCCCATAGACGTTGGCCGGGATGATCCCCTGCCGGCGTAGGGCGCGCACCTGCTTGCCTTGTGTGGTGCGTACCTGGGCGTTAAGGGTGATATTCGCCATGATGTACTGGCCAGGCGCACCCGGTGACCGGCGCCTGCCGACCTCCTTTCGACCCCGCGGGACGTAGTGTTGTAGAGTGTACGTCACGGGCGCGCCTCCCCGTGCGGCCCGCTGGCCCGTCGGGCACCTGGCACAGAACGTGCAGCAATCGTATCCCAGAGACGACGTTCGTGATCGTCGCCTACAACAGGGAGGTGTGAACGATATGTTTGGGTTCCTATTGGGCTTGGTTGTCGGCGCCGTCGGGGGGGCGGCTTACGGCACGCGGTATTTCCGCGACACGGACGTGCAGACGCAGTTCTCCGACACCCAGGAGCGTCTGACCAACCTAATGAGTGAAGTCCGGTCCGTCCTGGACGAGACACGTGGCGAGCTGCGCCAGGCGTGGGGCAAGATCTCGGAAAGCGCCGAAGAGAAGGCCGAGCGCCTGCAGCGGGCGGCGGCATCCCCAGAAGGGGGCACCGGCGCAGGGCTCCCGAGCGGTATCACCGGGACTAGTGCAAGTGGCAGCGCCTCCACGATGGGGGCATCGCCCTCCGGCGGCGGGATGCCCGGGCCTTCTAGCAGCGCGCCGCCGTCCGGCGCGATGTCGTCACCGAGCTCCAGCACGCCCGGCGGCTCGTCCACATCTGGCTCGTCCAGCCTGCCTGGCTCCCCCGGCTCGCTGGGGACCGCCGGCTCTAGCGCACCCCGGACGCCCCCGAGCAGCTCCCCGTCCACATCCACCGGGACGCCAGGGAGCAGCGGGACCTCCGGGAGCAGTGGGAGCAGTGGCGCCAGCGGAACCACCCAGCGGAGCAGCTCGGGTGGCTCCTCTGCCCCCACGCCGGGCAGGACCTAGGCCGAGCAGGACCTAGGCCGGCAAGCTACCAGGGCCTGGCTGCATCGTTAGCGGGGGCAGCCAGCAGACGAAAAGGTGAGACGGCGGGGGGGCACGTCCCCCCGCCGTCTTTGTTTTCTAGGCCCCAGACAACGGGTCTCGGAGGCACGCTGCCGGCCCGGGAGTGACGTCCTGGCGGCGGGCGTAACGGCTGAACTCGGCGCCGCAGGGGGGCGGCGGGACGCGCCACGGCGATAAGCGTGTGACACGGCGGGTCAAGTCGACTCGTCTGGCCCGTAGAGAGGTGATGGGCGAGAGTCCCGATAGGCGTCTAGGTGGAGGCGCCAGAATTGGCGCCGCGCCCTCCAGGCGGCAGCGCCGAAGCCAGGTGGCTCTGCGTCGATCACGCCGGCAAGGAGCGCTTCTTGTCCGGAAAAGAACAGCCGAGCCTTGTAGAGCAGGAATGCATAGTCTGGGTGCCGCTCTGCCAGGTAGGTAAAGACGCTCCCGGAAGTGCGTTCAAAGCGCGCCACGGCCGCCGGGTCTTCGATGAGACGCAGCAGCTCCGGGAGGATGTCCCGATGCCGATTGCCGAGGCGCAGGGACAGGTCGGTGAGCGAGAGCCCCTGCTCACGGGCGAGGCCGCGCAGCTGCCTGGCCATCTCGTCGTCGGTCAGACCGGCCACGTCGGTGACACTGGCCTCCTGTTCGACGTCGTGGCGTAAGGCGTCCCAGTCGAACGTGACGTCTGGGTAGAGGGACGTTAGCTCCTCTATCAGCGCTGGCGTCACCGCTGGGCGTGAGCCCAGGTAGGCGAGCACCTCCTGGTGCTCCCCGCCGAAGGCCGTGACGTCGCGTACGATGCTGGCCGCCGGTACACGGCGGTGACCGGAACCATCGTCGATCTCTTCCTCATACCACTTGACGTAGGCGACCGATGGTGAGGTAGTCATCTCATTAGATGTCGGTGACGTTCTATCCTGCCGGTCGGGCATGGCTCGACTGACGCTGGTCCACAGGACCTAGGGCCTCTCATCTGGCCGCGGGAACAGCCGGGGCCGGAAGCGCCACGATCCTGGCAGACGAGCCACTGGCACCGAGCAACGCCTGTAGCAACTAGTCTTACCTCTGCAAGCCGGTCTACAACAACCTGGCCGGGCGAACCTACTCCAACTACACTACTACCACCTGGGTCTACCACGCCAGCGTCTCTGAGTAACGTCTTCTCGGTAGCGGATGAGGTCTCCTGAGCGTGACATCCTACTTGGTACGACGGGCCATCCAGTCGTTCTTTCTGCTGTGGTTGGTCTCGGCCCTGTTCTTCACCTTTCAGCGGCTGACGCCGGGGGGCCCTCAGGCCTACCTGGTGGACCCGCGGCTGAGCGAGGGCGACAAGGAACGACTTGCGGAGGACTGGGGACTGCACGAGCCAATTCACCTGCAGTACTTCAAGTGGGTCTCTCACGTGGTGCGCGGCGATCTAGGGCGGTCGTTCCAGGACCGGCGTCCCGTGACGGAGAAGATCCTGGAGCGCCTGCCAAACACCCTGTACTTGAGCGCCGCCTCGTTGTTTTTGGGGCTCTTGGGGATCCCCCTCGGGGTATGGGCGGCCGTGAACCGGAACCGCTTTCCGGATCACCTGGTGCGCCTGACGACGGTAGTCGTCAACGCGGTACCAGATTGGTGGCTGGGACTCATGCTGTTGATCCTGACGGCTAGCTACCTAAAGATCTTTCCCTTGAGCGGGATGTACACCATCGGCCAGGATTCCCTACCAGACCGTCTCTGGCACCTCATCCTCCCGGCTGTCGTCGGGGCGACGAACGGCCTGATCGCCTATGCGCGGATCATCCGCTCGGAGATGCTGGAGACGCTGGGGCAGGATTACGTCAGGACAGCACGGTCGAAGGGCCTGAGAGAGCGGACGGTGCTGTACCGGCACGCCCTGCGCAACTCCCTGATCCCCGTCGCCACGGGAATCGGCCCGACGATCACCGGGCTGGTTGGTGGTTCCGTGGTCTACGAGCGGGTCTTCTCCTGGCCCGGCATCGGCCGGCTGATGTACGACGCCGCCATACAGCGGGATTACCCGGTGGCCATGGGCCTGTTCTTCGTCTTCACGATCCTGGTCATCCTTGGTCTGCTGATCTCAGACGTTGCCTACGTCGTGGCCGACCCGCGAGTGCGGTTGGAGTAGACGAGCTACAGCGGTAAAGGGAGGCAGGGAGGTGAGCGATGTCGCGCCTGCGGAACGCCCCCGTACGGCGCCCCAGCCGTCCATGGGCACTCGCAGCGCCAATCCGCGGATCGGCACTGGCGGCGGGCCGGCTCCCGGCTACTGCATGGTGTCCTGGCGCCGGTTCCGGCGTGATCGCGCGTCCGTCGCCGCCCTGGGCGGCTTCCTCCTGGTCTGCTTCGTGGCCTTGACCGCCCCGCTGCTCACAACTCACGTGCTGCACACCGACCCCGCTCGGCAGCGCCTGGAGAATCGCTTCCATCCACCCAGCACACGGCACCTCCTTGGTACAGACGAGTACGGGAGAGACCAATTGACTCGCCTGATCCACGGGGCGCGGGTCTCCATCGCCTTTGCGCTCCTGGTGACGGCGATCCAGATCCTGTTGGGTGTCGTCGTCGGCCTCTGGGCGGGGTATTACGGGGGCTGGGTAGATGACCTCTTTAGCGCCGTGCTCCTGCTGTACCGTGGCCTGCCGTTCCTCTACGTCCTCATTTTCGTGGCCATGATCTGGCGCCCCACGTTCCTCAGCCTGGCCATCTTGTTTGGGGCCTTCGGCTGGACGAATGAGGCGCGACTGGTGCGGGGCCAGGCGCTGTCCGTCAAGGGGCATGACTACGTCGACGCGGCCCGAGTCATAGGGGCAACCGACAGCCGGATCATCTTCTGCCACATCCTGCCCAACATCTTGTCCATCGTCCTCGTCGTGGTAGGCTTTGGCATTGCCACTACCATCCTCGGCGAAGCTGCCATCAGCTTTCTGGGATTCGGCATCCAGCCCCCGACCCCCAGCTGGGGCAACATGCTCATCAACTCGTTGGACTACGTTCGACGGGCCTGGTGGCTGGCGCTGACGCCGGGCGTTGCCATCTCGTTCACCGTGCTGTGTGTGTTCCTCATTGCGGACGGCCTGCGCGACGCGCTCGACCCGCGCCTGGGGCAGTAATCGCTCTCGCGGTGGAGCGTGGGAGGGCGTGGCAGCCTGCAGCGTCCCGGAAAGGGGATCTTCCATGCCGAACCACCCGCGCCCTGTTGCCGGCCTGATTGCTCGGCCTCGCCGGTCGGCGCTGGTCGCCGGCCTGGGGGCCGCCGTGGCGGCCTGCGCCCCGCTGGGGGCGCCCGTCCCACCGCCGGCGCTGGGCGGATATAGGGAGCCCGGGCGGGCCCGGCAGGGTGGGACGTACAAACCGGCGATCGCTGCCGGGCCGGTGACCCTTCACCCATACAAGCACACGGACACGCCGTCGAGGAACCAGACCGACTTGCTCTACGCCAAGGGCCTATGGCGGCATGACCCGCGGTCGCTTGACCCCATCCCCAACCTGGCCGAGCGCTGGGAGGTCAGCGCGGACAAGCTGACTTATGCCTGGCACCTGCGCCAGGACATACGGTGGTCGGACGGCAAGCCACTGACGTCCGCGGACTGGCTGTGGACCTTCCAACAGGCGGCGAACCGGGTCAACAGCTACCCCTATGTCTCGACCGACATCGAGCCCATCGCCGAGGTGACTGCGCCGGAGCCGTACCGCCTGGTCGTGCGCCTCAAGGAGGCTCTGGTGCCGGGGATCGAGCAGGCCAACATCCCCTGCCCGCTGCCCAAGCACATCTGGGAGCGGTACGACTGGAACGACCCGGCGAAGAACCCGGAGATTAACGCCCCTACGGTCGTGTCCGGTCCGTTCCGGCTCAAAGAGTGGCGGCGCGACGACCACGTCATCTACGAGGCCAACGACCTCTACTGGCGCGGACGTCCGCTGCTGGATGCTATCCAGTACCGTATCGTCCCCGACCAGAACGTCTCCTTCCACATGCTCAAGACTGGGGAGGTAGATCTTGGGTCACTGCAGCCAAGCGACTTCGAGGAGGCCAAGGCTAATCCCGCGCTCAGGCTCTACCAGTGGGAGCGTCCAGCCCCTTCATGGGACTACATCGCCGTGAACTTGCGCCGTCCGGCGTTGCAAGACGTGCGTGTACGCCGGGCGATCGCCTACGCAGTGAACCGAGAGGCCATCTCCAGGGTGATCTATAACAACCTCTCCAAGCCGACGTATTCCGTCTATCCGCCCTCCCACTGGGTCTACAATCCAGACGTCCCGATGTACGACCACGACCCCAGGAAGGCAGCCGCTGAGCTAGAGGCTGCCGGCTGGCGCCTACCCGCCGGGGCAAAGGTGCGGGTAAGAGATGGCCAGCCTCTACGCCTGCAGCTCCTCTATGGGCCCAACGTCAGCAAGGTCCGCGAGCAGATCTCCGTCATTGCCCAGCAGGCCTTGGCCGAAGTGGGCGTAGAGGTCACCGTCCGGGGCATGGAATGGGGCGCCTTCTTACAGGCCATCCGTAGCGAGCCGTTCGATTATGACCTGTTCGTCTCCAGCTGGCTCCCGGAGTATGATCCGCACTGGAACGGTGAGCTGTGGATGGAGAAGAACATTCCCGCCCTCAACCGGCCCGGGTACGTCAATAAGGAGGTCGAGGAGCTCTACCAGCAGGGCGCCAGGGAGTTTGATAAAGAAAAGCGCAAGCGGATCTACCAGGAGATCCAGCGGCTCATCTCCACCGATCTGCCGTTCATCTTCCTGGTCTACAACACCAACTGGGCATTCCTGAACAAGCGGCTGCACGTCAATGAGCCAGGGCCGCTGGGGATCGACTACGAGATCGAGAAGTGGTGGGTCGAGGACGGCCGCTAGGCGCAGGCGTATGGCGTCCGCCGGCGCCCCTTTGACGGGCGTGCGAGTACCTGGTATCGTTTTCTTTGCCAGGATATGGCTGCCGCCCGTCATGCGCGGGGCGGCTTTTCTTTTGGCGACTCCCAGCGCCCTCCGGTTCGGCACCATCTGGCACTGCCCTGCGGCCCTCATTGAGCAGGCCCGATCCACGGGCCGCCCCGGGCGGAATTCCCCGCCGAGATGCGCCAGGCGCCGCTGGGATTGCTGACGTCAAGGCGCGAATGACAGGGACGGAGAGACGACTGTGTACGCCGTAGTCGCCACCGGTGGAAAGCAATACCGCGTAGAGCGAGGGCAACGCCTGGAAGTGGAGCGAATCACGGCGGAGCCGGGGAGTCGTATCGAGCTCCCGGAGGTGCTCCTCGTTGCAGATGGGGACAACGTTACCGTAGGACAGCCAACGGTGCCCAATGCCCGCGTCGTGGCTGAGGTGCTCGGCCAGATCAGGGGCAAGAAGATCATCGTGTTCAAGTTCAAGGCCAAGGTGCGCTACCGGCGGAAGAACGGACACCGGCAGAACCTCAGCAGCCTGGTCATCCGGGAGATCGTTACCGGGTAGTTGGCCCCTCTGGCTGTACCGCCGACGGTGCCTGCAGGCGTGGGGCGAGTCTTGTCTGCCCCGCGGGGCACCAACAGCGACGAACATCGGAATGCCGTCCAGCCCGGCCGGTGGAACTATGGAGCGTGTTCTCACTCGAGTGCGGCAGGTGTTGACGAGGCCATGCCGGGCCAGATCGTAGCGCGGAGGAGGGAAAGATGGCACATAAGAAGGGTGTCGGTAGCTCGCGAAACGGGCGCGACAGCAATCCAAAGTACCTGGGGGTCAAGCGGTTTGATGGGCAGGTCGTCCATGCCGGCGAGATCCTCGTGCGTCAGCGAGGCACGAAGTACATGCCGGGGCAGAACGTGGGGACGGGGCGTGACTACACGCTCTTCGCCCTCAAGACGGGCACGGTCAAGTGGCAGCCCTACTCGCGCCAGAAGCGTATGGTGACGATCAACACCGAGGCAGTCGCCGCCGAGCCACTCACCGTCCAGGCGTAAGCTCCCAGCCCCGCGAAGACAGCCTCGGGGGCCAGACACTCGCCGGCACTGTGGTGTGCCGGCGAGTGTCTGGCCCCCGAGGCGTTGCTATACTCTGCCTGTCGGGCCGCTAGCTCATCTGGGAGAGCGCCACATTCGCATTGTGGAGGTACGGGGTTCGAGTCCCCGGCGGTCCACCCGTACGTTTAGACTGCCCTGCTAGCTGTCGTTCCCGGTCACGTCGGAGAACCCCTTGTCTGTGGCAGGTGCCAGTCTGCTGGAATAGCCGTCTGCGCCGGGTTCCGCCGGGCATTGGGGTACTCTCCAAGGGCGGCCCCAACGGGGACAAGTAGCACGTGCCGACCCGCTTACGGTACGCGCTTCAGGCGTCTCCCTCTGGCCAGAAGGTGAGGCTGCCGTAAGTTGGCGGAGCGCGGCGGCGGGGGGGCGCGACTGGTCGGCTTGCGCTCGGCCGCGTATGGCAGCGGCTCCGCCTCGGCCATGGTTCGCTCGGAGATGGGGACGAGCCTCCCCCGTCACCATGTCCAGCTGGTACACGCCGCCAGGGGCGGGATCGTCAGGGCGTGGGTGGATGGAGGGTGGAGGCGCCGGCGGGACGGCCTGGGAGTGGGGCCGGGCCCTTTGCGGTGAGTCTTGAGGCCTCGGCGGCCCGGGAGCCGGGTGCGCGGGACGGCCTGGGAGTGGGGCCGGGCCTTGTGCGGTAGGTGTGCTAAGGCGTCTGAGCCATCTGCGCTTTCCTCGACGGAGTCGCGCGTGCCCGCCTTTCGGCGTGGATCCTCGGGGGGCTCCCGGTGGACAGCGTCCAGGCCGGGAGGTTGAACTGTTGCGGGCGGCGCAGGAGGGCGGCCATGGTGCGCGCAGCTGATCTGCAGACGTGGCCTCCATCTCCGCCGTGTCCCCGATCACATCCTCCCACTGCGTTAGGTAGCGAAAGGCCTCAGGATCGCCTTGCAGCAAGATAGGGTACAGCCCGTGGCAGAACTCCGGTAACCGGCTGGAGCTCTCTACCGCCCGACTGTTTCCGCCGGGAGGGCGCGCCGGGGCCGGGGATTGCTTACGCCACGCCATCGCTTCACCCCTATGGTACCGTCGCTCACGTGCCCGATTGCGCGAGCATCTCCCCCCGTCTGCCCCGTACGCTGTATGCCCGGGACGCCCGCCTAGCGCTCGGCGCCAGCCGCCTCACCGCGCCCCTGTAGTGCGAGACCCTTGCGCCGCGGCAGCGAGAGAGTCACCACCCCCAATCGGCCCAGGGGGCTACAATGCGGTGCATGAAACTGGGCTTCTCTACACTTGGCTGCCCTAGCTGGTCACTCGAAAAGGTGACCGGGGCGGCCCGCGACCTCGGCTACGAGGCGGTGGTGGGCCTGCGGCTGCTGGACGGCGAGGGCAGTGCTGCGGGACTACCTAGCATCGTGCACGACATCGCCCTCCAAGGGAGTGGCTCGGGAGGGCAGCGGTGGGCCCGGATCCGGTAGACGCACAGCGTCGGGCGGCCGCGGAGCAGGCCGTGGCGCGGGTGCAGCAGGGGATGGTGCTCGGCTTCGGCACCGGGCGGGCGGCTGCCCGCGCCCTGGAGGCGCTTGCCCACCGCCAGCGCACGGAGGGCTTGAGTATCAGGGGCATCCCGTCTTCTCGAGCCACTGAGGAGCGCGCGCGCACCCTTGCCCTCCCACTGACCACCCTTGAGGCGCATCCGGAGCTGGACGCGACGATCGATGGCGCGGACGAGGTCGATCCCTCCTGCCACCTGCTCAAGGGGGGCGGTGGAGCGCTCCTGCGCGAGAAGGTGCTGGCGGCGGCCAGCCACCGGCTACTGATCGTGGTCGAGAGCGCCAAGCTGGTGCCGCACCTGGGGGCGACGCGGGGCGTGCCCCTGGAGGTGCTCCCCTTCGCCGCACCCGCCTGCGTGCGACACCTCCGTAGTATGGGCGGGACGCCACAGCTGCGCTGCGGCCCAGGGGGAGCGCCGGCGGTGAACGAGAACGGCAACTGGGTGCTGGACTGCACCTTCGAGAGGCACGTCTTTGAGGATCCGGCGGCCCTCGACAGGGGCTTACGCTCCATCCCAGGCATCCTAGAGACGGGGCTGTTCTGGAGCTTCCGGCCCATCGTCTTCGCCGGCGCACCCGAGGGCGTGCGCACGCTCGGCGCCTGAGGCGCCACCCGACCGTCTCAGGCTCAGGTTGCCGCCAGGGTAGAGAGGCTGGGCTGCCAGCTCCCGCGTCGATAGAGCCACAGGAGTGAGGCCGCCGCCCGCAGGGGCAAGCCATCGGGAAAAGCGGCCCCCAGGAACTGCCATAGGGGTCGTGGGTCGGCATCGATGGCCGCCCGGGCGTCGTCATCGCAGGCCAGCGCCCGGCGGTCCCACGCCCCGCCCAGTGACGCCGAGGGGAGCAGGGCCGCACCCGGCGCCCAGCGAGCGGCCCCGATCAGGGCGGCGCAGAGGCGTACAAAGCCCTGCACGACGCGCCCATCCAAGGTGCCGTTGCACTGCCGGAACTCGACCGTGTCTTTTTGCGGGTCGCCGATGTTGGTCAGGTTCAGGGCCGCCCGGCGCGATGATCCGTCCAGGCCCAGGGCAACAGTGAGATCGGCCAGGCTGTCGTAGGCCGGCAGGAGGGGGCGCTCCAGGGGACGGCAGTGGCGGTAGAAGAAGGCTTGCCCGCGGTGCCGCCCCCCCTCTGCGCTGGCCAGGCGGAACACCAGATCCTCAAAGCAAACGCTCGCCACCATGGCCAGGCGGGACAGGGCCGGAAGGAGGTCACGCGCTGGCTCATGGGCGGCCCGGAGCTGGGGATCCCCGCCTGGCCGGGAGGCACCTGGCTCGCAAAGGGCGCCCGCGCCGATGTGAACGTGCAGGCCGCAGCTCCGGTTGACTTCCGCGCCGCAGCGGCGCAGCACGTCCAGGACAATGGCCACCTGGCGCCAGGTCTCCGGCGAGTCCCGCAGCGGCGGTGAGACGACCTCCCCGCCGACGACAATTGGCGCCTGGCCGTCCGAGCACTCGAAGACGGAAGACACGGAACGGTCCTGCTCCACTGCCCACTGCCCTCCGGCACGGGGGGCGTGGTAGGCCACCGGTACGGGAGCGGCGCACAGCCCCATGGCGTGCAGCTCGGAAGCCACCCACCCGGCGTCGGCGATGGCGAACTCCAGCTCCAGGCCGAATGTCCAGCCTTCGGTCACCGCGCGCCGCTCCGGCCACAGGGCCAGAACGCCGTCTTCATCGTAAGGGACGCCGCCGCCCTCCACCGCCTGGCGGGCCAGCCACCACTCTACGGCCAGGTGGTCTGCCGGGAGACGCACCAGCTGGCCCGCCCCGGTCACTCCGGGACGGGGGCTTGACGCTGAGGCTTCACCGGCCTCCTGTGTGTCACTCCCTACCGACATGGTGCGCGTCCCTTCGATGTCGTCGCCTCCATAGAGCGTACCAGGTAGTCACGCCAGTCCCGGTACACTCGCCATGCTCGTGGCGCGCTCGTGGCGCCCCTGGCAGCCACCGGCCGCTAGCGACAGCCACCGGCAAGGCGCAGACGCAGGATGGAGACAGCACCATGGCCGAACCATTGCCCCGGCTAAAGATCCTCGTTCTCCACGGCCCGAACCTGAACTTGCTCGGGCGGCGGGAGCCTCACATCTACGGGAGCATGACCCTCTCCGAGATCGACGAACGCATCCGCGACCTCGCCACTGAGCTGGACGTAGAAGTGGCGACCTTGCAGGCAAACCACGAGGGGGCGCTCCTCGACCGGCTGCACGCCGGCATCGACGACGTGGATGGCTGCATCCTTAATCCGGCCGCCCTGACGCAGTACGGAGTGGGCCTGCATGACTGCATCAAGGCCGTGCCTTTTCCGGTGATCGAGGTGCATCTCTCCAACATCCAGGCCCGCGAGCCCTGGCGTCGCCAGTCCATCGTCGGCGAAGCGGCCCGTGGGAGCGTTCAGGGGCTGGGCTGGCGTAGCTACACCGCCGCCCTGCGGGCCCTGGTGGAGATCCTCCGGCAGGGGTAGTCCCCGATGAGCCATCCTCAGAGAAGAAGCGACCCGTTACCATTGTGACCGACCCACAAGTGGAAGACGCACGCCCTCCCGGCGCAGCAGGGCCCCCGGCGCACGGCCAAGGGCGCGGGGGCGCAGGCACCGCGCGGGAGGGTCAGGAGGAGAACCAGGCATGGCCACTACCGTGCAGCGCCCGATGCAGCCGGACGACCTCGTGAACGCCCTGCCGGCCGTCGAGCCCCTGTTTAGTCGCGTTGCCCCGTCGCTACCCCCGGTGCAGTTCACCGGCTCTGTCGGCTCGCGCTACAACATGGGGGGCGGCCAGCCGGACCCGGACTCTCTGCCCCGGGGCAGACTGGTCGAGATCACGAGCGAGCTCCTCGCCGGGGAAGAAGGCAAAGCGGCCTTGATGTACGGCGACGCCTCTGGATACCTTGGCCTGCGCGAGGCCCTGACAGAGAAGCTGCGCCGCTGGGAGCACCTGGAGGTGACCCCGGAGGAGCTACTCATCGTCAACGGCTCTAACCACGGGCTGGCCCTGGTCGTACAGGCCTTTGTCAACCCGGGTGACGTGGCCCTGGTGGAGGCCCCCACCTTTATGGGCGGTCTGCGCCCCCTGCGCCAGCTGCAGGCCCGCATCGAGATGGTGCCCCTCGACGATGACGGCATCCAGGTGGACCTCCTGGAGCAGAAGGTGCAGGCCCTGCGTGACGGCGGCACGCCGGCCAAGCTCCTCTACACCATCCCCAACTTCCACAACCCGGCCGGCGTCGATCTTTCCCTGGAGCGCCGCCGGCGCGTGGTCGAACTGGCGGAGCGCTTCAACTTCGTCGTCCTCGAGGACGATGCTTACGGCGAGCTGCGCTTCTCCGGGCAGCCGCTCCCTTCACTCTATGGCCTGGCGCGGAAGGGCCGGGTCGTCCGCTCGGCCACCCTCTCCAAGATACTGGCGGCCGGCCTGCGTGTAGGCTATCTCACGGCCCCGCGTGAGGTCATCGCCCGTCTCAACAGCCTCAAGCTGGATGGCGGGGCCAGCCCCTTCGTCGGGCGAGTGGCCGCGACCTGGCTGCGCTCTGACCACGACGCCCACGTCCGGCGCCTGGTTGACCTTTACCGGCGTAAGCGTGATGCCCTGGTGCGGGGCCTGGAAGGGGGATTCGTGGCCGGCGACGCCCTGCGCCCCAGCTGGACGCTGCCGGCGGGGGGATTCTTTCTCTGGCTTAGGCTCCCCGCGGGCGTCGATTCCCTGAAGGTGGCGGAGGCCGCTTCCGTCCGGGGCGTCGCCTACGTCTCGGGCAGCTCGTTCTTCGCCGACGGCTCCGGAGCGGATTACATCCGCCTGGCCTGGAGCATGCTCTCGGAGGAGGACCTGGAACAGGCCGGCGCGTTGATCGCCGAGTCCATCCACCTGGGCGCCGCCTGAGCCCGAGCCCGGCCAGACGGGGCGCTGGCCCGGTACCATACGGCAGTCACACCCTGCCCCACACTCCCCCTGCCCTGCAGGCCCCGTATCCACCCGCATCAATGAGATCGCGCCGGGGGCGCGGTTTGGCGCCTTGACCGGCGAAGGCTACAGGAGGTCGTCCCATGAGCGAGTTTCTCCACGTCTCCCTGCGCAGCCGGGATCGCGATCTGACGAGTGACTGGTACCAGAAGAATCTGGGCTTCGAAGAGCGCCGCCGGGGTACCACCGGAATCGGCACCCAGACGGCAATCCTGGAGCTCCCCGGCAACAAGACCTACATCGAGGTCTCCGACCGCGTGAAGCTAGGGAAAGACTTCGAGATCCCCGAGGGGGCTATCGTCCTCCAGTTCACCGTTGCCGACCTGGGTCAGGCCTACCAGCGCCTGCAACAGAACGGGGCGAAGATCCTGGAAGGGGGCTCCGATGCCGGCTACATCCTGGTGCAAGACGCCGACGGCTACGAGGTAGAGATCGTCCCAGGGGAACCAGGGAAGTTCAGCTCCTTCGGCATCCGTGTCGCCGACCTGGACAAGAGCGCCAGGTTCTACGTCGATCACCTCGGCTTCCGCGAGGTCCGGCGCGGAACGTCGGTACGGGGGGAGCGCATCGCCGTGTTGGAGCTGCCGGGGAATGCCACTAGCCTGACCCTGCGTCAGGCCCCTTCGGCGGATGGTCCCCTGGGCATTCCCGAAAACCTGATGCATATGGCCTTTCCTGTGTCGGACATGAACCGCTTCCGGCAAGAGATGACGCAGCGGGGAGTGGACGTCGATCCGGATGGCGAGCGGATGTCCTGGGTGCTCGACCCGGACGGGTACGAGCTGGAGATGATCGAGCGTCGTCAAGGCTAGTCGACCCAGGTGCCGGGCGCGTGACGCCGGCGTGATGGCCAGCCCGGGTGATGCCGAGCGCCCCTGGCCGGCAGAGCGTGTCTTAGGCTAGGCCGGCCCGATGGGCCCAGCGCCGGTTTACGTCGCGCGCCTCCGGTACCAGGACTCGTACAGTCCCGCGGCCGTCCTGCGGCAGATCCCAACCTGGGAGACCTACCAGACAACTTCTGCCCAGGTGTACGAGTGCCCGAGGCCGGGGGATTGGGAGTGAGAGAGCAGGGCTCGCGGGGCCCTGCCATCGGAGGGAGGCGATGAAGGGCATTGGGGGGCTGGCGCAGGCACGGGGCGAAGCGGACATGCACCGACAGCGCGAGTTGTTGGACCAGGCCGACCGCTACTTGGCCGGTGGGGGCCTGGGCCTCTTCGTCCTGCCGCCGGAGGTGAACCTGGTCATCGCCGAGGGACGGGGCTCGCGCGTCACCGACGTCGCCGGCCGGGAGTTTATCGACTACCACCTGGGCTCTGGCCCGGCCCTGCTCGGACACGGGCATCCGGCGATCACGGGCGCCGTGGAGGGGCAGCTGCCCAAGGGGAGCACCTATTACTTTCTGAACGAGCACGTCCTGCAGCTGGCCCGGCGCCTGGTGCAGGCCGTCCCCTGCGCCGAGCAGGTGCACTTCGCCGGCTCCGGTACCGAGGCCACCTTTTTCGCCCTGCGTGTCGCCCGCGCCCACACCGGGCGCACCAAGATCCTCAAGTTCGAGGGGGGCTGGCACGGGATGCACGACTACGCCCTGTGGGGCACCGTGCCGGCGCAGGCCAGCGACTATCCGCGGGCGCGCCCGGACTCGCAAGGCATCCCTGACACCATCGGCGATGAAGTCCTGGTCGCCCCCTTCAACGACGCCGAGCGGGCCGTCTCGCTGATCGAGCGGCACGCCGGGGAGCTGGCCGCCGTTCTGGTAGAGCCACTGCAACGCGTCCTCGTCCCCCAGCCGGGCTTCCTGGAGGCGTTGCGTGACGCGACGCGGCGGCTGGGTATCGTCCTGATCTTCGACGAGATTGTGACCGGGTTCCGCATCGCCTGGGGCGGGGCCCAGGAGCGCTATGGGGTCGTCCCGGACGTGGCCACCTACGGCAAGGCCATGGCCGGAGGATTTCCGATGGCCTGCCTTGCCGGTCGAGCGGATATCCTGGCCCCCCTCGACGGCCGGCGAACCGAACGGTCCCGCATGGCCTGGGCGAGTGGCACCCTGAACGGCAACCCCATCAGCGCCGCCGCCGGCGTGGCGGCGCTGGAGGTGTTGTCACAGCCGGGGGTATACGAGCAGCTACATCGCATCGGGGGGCGCCTGCGCCGCGGGATCGTGGAGGCCGGCCGGCGCCATGGCTTCCCCACCCAGGCCCTGGGCGAAGACGCCGTGTTCGGGGTGCGCTTCATGGACGAGGAGGCCCCCCGCTCGTGGATCGCCCTCCTGGCCCACGATCGGGCCCTGGGGCTCCGCTGGGGCATGGAGTGCCTCAAGCGGGGCTTGCTGGTGAACCCAAACGAGAAGTTCTACATCAGCCTGGCGCATACCGACGAAGACGTGGATTGCACGCTCCAGATCTGTGGGGATGCTTTCGGCGCCTGCGCCCGTGCCTGACGCTGGCCGCAGCCGGTCACTCTTTCCGTGGCACGATTCTTGAACTGATGTTCTAGGGACATAGCTGGCACCGTCGAGAGGAGGCTTGCACTGAGATGGCTATCGAGGACCTGCGCAAGAACGAGATGATGGCCCACTTGCTGGACGCGCTGGACAAAGGCAAGGACATCGGGCATTACGGTCGCCTGGTGTTCGCCATGGTGGCGCGCCACTTCCTGAGCGAGGATGAGCTGATCCAGTATCTCCAGAAGGACCGTGACTTCAACGAGGAGCAAGCCCGCGCCCTGTATGCCCAGGTGCAAGGGCGGGACTACAGCCCGCCGAAGCGGGAAAAGATCCTGGAGTGGCAGCGGCAGCAGGACTTCCCCATCATCCCCAATCCGGACGATCCGGATCAGGGCAACGTTTACCGGGATCTGCAGTTCCCGGAGGAGGTGTACGAGCACATCTCCGGCTACCATGAGCAGAAGTCGGAGGCCGGCCACAGCGCTTGAGAAGGAGCCACGGGCGTTTCCCGGGCCCGCGCCGGCGGGGGGCCTCTGAGGCCCTCCGCCCCGCGGCGCGGGCCCGGGCGAGGGACGGCGCCCCGGTGGCGCTACTTCGCAGACATCCAATTGGTGCCGGTGCCGACTTCCGCCTTCAGTGGGACACGCAGGGTCATGGCCTGCTCCATCTCCTCCCGGATAACGGCGGCGTGCTCCGCTGCCCGGTCGGCGGGTGACTCCAGGACGAGCTCGTCATGGATCTGCAGGAGGAGGCGTAAGGGAAGGCCGCCGCGGTCGATGCGCCGCTGAACCTTGACCATGGCCACCTTGATCAGGTCGGCGGCGCTCCCCTGCACCACGGAGTTGATCGCCAGACGCTCGCCGAGGGCCCGCGTTGTGCCGTTGGGGGATTGCAGCTCCGGGATGCCCCGCCGCCGGCCCAGGATAGTGGTGACGTAGCCGCGCTCCAGGCCATGCTGGATGCAGGAGCGTAGGAACGCCTCGATCCCCGGAAAGCGCCGCTTGTAGCCGGCGATCAGCTCCCCGGCGGCGCCAACGTCCAGCCCTTCGATGCGCCGGGCCAGGCCGAAGGCGGTGACGCCATAGATGATCCCAAAGTTGATCGTCTTGGCCTGGTCCCGCTGCGTCCGAGTTACTACGTCTGGCTCCACGCCGAAGACCTGGGCCGCTACGGCGGTGTGGATATCCTGGTCACGGTCAAAGGCGTCCACGAGGGCAGGGTCTTGACTCAGGTGGGCCAGCAGGCGTAATTCAATCTGCGAGTAGTCGGCGCAGAGGAGGACGTGGCCCGGCGGGGCGAGAAAGGCCCGCCGGATCTGGCGACCAACATCTCGCCGCACCGGGATGTTCTGCAAGTTGGGGTTCTGAGACGCCAGGCGCCCGGTGGCCGTCACCAGCTGGTGGAAGGTGGAATGGATGCGCCCGGTGGCTGGGTCGATTGATGCCCGCAGATTGCCCAGGTAGGTGGTGATCAGCTTGTTAAGCTGCCGATACTCGATTACCAGACGCGGCACGCTCGTGCGTGGATCCGAGCCATCCTCCTGAGTGGCCAGGCGCTCGAGCACCTGGATGTCTGTGGAGCGCCCGGTCTTCGTCTTCTTGCCCGGGGTGAGCCCGAGACGATCGAACAGCACCTCCGCCAGCTGTTTGGGGGAGTCCAGGTGAAACTCGCCACCGGCAACGGTCTGCACCTCCCGACGCAGCTCGTCTACCCGGCTGCCCAGCCCGGCTCCTTGGCGGAGGAGCTCGGCGCCGTCGCAGATGATCCCATTGACCTCCATCTCCGCCAGGACGGTGCATAAGGGCCCCTCGACGTCGCTCATCAGCGACATCATCCCCGCCGCCTCCAGCCGTGGGGCCAGCACCTGGTGGAGCCGCAAGGCGATGTCGGCGTCCTCCGCGGCGTAGCGGGTGATCTCCGCCAGGGGCACCATGTCCATCGTAGCCTGGCCGTCCCCTTCGCCGATCAGGTCGCTGATGGGGATCATCTGATAGCCGAGCAGCGTGCTGGCCAGGTTGTCGAGCCTGTGGCCGGCCTGGGACGCATCGACGAGCATGCTGGCCAGCATGGAGTCGAAGACGACGCCCCGGAGGCGCACGCCCTCGCGGGCCAAGACGCCGGCGTCGAACTTCAGGTTGTGGCCACACTTGGGGACGCTGGGGTCTTCCAGCACCGGCCGCAGCGCGCCCAGCACCGTCGCCGTGTCCAGGTGTCCCGCTGTATCCGGCGAGCGCGTGGGGACGTAGACGCCCGCGCCCGTCTGCCAGGCGAAGCTGAGGCCACACAGGCGGGCGTCCCGCTGCAGGCCGGTGGTCTCGGTGTCGATGCTGACCAGGGGCTGCCGGCGCAGGGTAGCAACCAGCGCCTCCAGCGCCTCCAGGGTGGTGACTGCGGTGTACTCCCCCAACCCGCCCACGCCATGCGCCTCTAGGGGAGGGGGAGTCCGGGCCGCGGGGGCCGCGGTGGACACGGCCCCCTCCTGGGTAGCCGGCATCGCCTCCTGGGTAGCCGGCATCGCCTCCTGGGTAGTTGCCCGCCCCTCACCGGCCAGGCTGCGGACGTCGTCCTGGAAGCGATGGAAGCCGAGTTGTTGAAAGAACGGGATCAGCTTGCCTGGATCGGGTGGCCGGACGCGAGCCGCCTCCAGGGAGAAGGGGATCGAGGCGTCGCGCTTTAGCGTCACCAGGGCCACGGACAGTGGGAGCTGTGGGCGAGCCCGTTCCAGCGCCTCACGACGCTTGCCCTTGATCTCGTCCAGGCGCTCGAGGATGCCGGCCAGCGACCCGAATTGCTGCACCAGCTGCGCAGCCGTCTTGGGCCCGATCCCGTCTACCCCGGGGACGTTATCCACGGTGTCCCCGATCAGGGCGAGGTAGTCGACCACCTGGGCGGGAGTGATGCCCCTGGAGGCCAGGAGGGCAGCAACGTCGATCGTGGTGTCGGTGTGGACATCGAAGAGCGTGACGCGGTCGCCGAGGAGCTGCTCTAGATCCTTGTCCCTGGAGACGATGCGTACGTCAGTGTCGGCGCAGCCCGGGTCGTCCAGGACGCGCTGGGTGATGGTGGCGATAACGTCGTCGGCTTCCAGTCCCACCTGGCCGATCACCGGGATGCCGAACAGCTCAATCAGCTCCAGGACGCGCGGGATCTGACTTGTGAGGTCGTCCGGCGTCGGCCGGCGGGTGCCCTTATACTCCGGGAAGAGGTCGTCGCGGAACGTCTTTCCCGGCGCATCCACGGCGGCCACGACGTGGCGGGGGCGGTACTGCCCCAGGAGCTTGAGGAGCATGGCCGTGACCCCGAACACGGCGTGTGTCGGCTCTCCCGTGGCCGGGCTATGCATGCCGTTACGGATGGCGTAGTAGGCGCGGAATATCTGGGCGTAGACGTCTATCAGGTAGAGCGACTTAGAGCTCACGGCTCAGCCTTCAAGTCAGGTCTCGGCTCGCACACGGCTGGAGGGGGCCAGGCACGTCCCCGGACCACCGCTTACCTCAACGCCCCCTTGCCTTCCAGGTTGCTGAGCCAGCTGCTACTGCCGGCCGGTAAAGCACGCAAATACTCATAGCGGCGCTCCAGGGCGCCTACCCTGCATTGTGCACAGCGTGTGGAGGTAATCCACCCCTCCCGCTGGGAGCGGCGGCCCGCCGGTCCCGGCGTGGCCCTCGAGGGCAGGCACCTTCGCGGCGGTCGGGCGGCCAGGAGGTCAGTCCGTCAGTAGGTCAGTCCGACGGAAGGATCGACGACCACGTTCTCTTGCCGGCACAAGATCTCCCGCAGGGGGAGGACTTGCTCCACCAGCAGCCGGTGAGCATCCTCGAAGTCTTCGTCTTTGACCACCTCGGCCCGGTGCAGCTCCAGCAAATCTACGTAGCACTGCCGGAGCTGACGCAGCTCGGCCGGATTGAACTGCAGCTTGTGGCCCGCGCCGGTAGCAAGCTTCATTGCTTGCGCCTCCTCAACTCATCGTCTCTGATTCGGTGTGCCGAGCGGCCACTCTGCCGCCGGGTCCGTACTTGCAGTCTAACGCATTTCGCGGCGTTTGGTGCGCCCCAATCGGCTTCCTCGTTGCAGCCTTGCCCCTGGGCCCCGGGCGCCCTGGCACACGGCGAGGCTACAGCTCCCGTGCCAACCGGTAGATGATTCGCTCGGCCTCAAAGCCAAGGCGGCGAAAGAACTCCTGCTCTTCCCCGGGGTCGTTTAGCTGCGCCCGCAGCGGTCGGGATGGGTGTGACTCCGCCAGGAGGGCCCCCACGAGGGCCCGGCCAATCCCGCGCCGGCGGGCGTCGTCTTGCACCCCCACGAAGCGCAGCAGGGCGTCCTCCGGCCGACGCGTCGCCCAGGCCAGGCCAATGGGGGTCTGCGGATCAGCCGCCTCCCATACGGCATGCGCTACCGTGGCCGGACGCTGCACCCACGCCTCCAGCTCGGCCGGCGTGAAGGTCATCAGGTCGTCGTGAGGCTGCGTGGCACGCTCGATGCCCAGCTGGATCAGGAGGCCGGTGAGGTGAGGGACGTCCTCCAGCGCCAGGGGACGCAGGGTGTCTCCCGTGGGCAGGGGCGTGCCGGCCAGCGGCTCCCCGGCGCCCAACGGGAGCACCAGGCCTAGGGACTGCCCTGTCACCTCGAACCCCGCCCCGCGGAACAGGGACAGGGCCTCCACCTCTGTCCCATCCACCTCCAGCATGGCGCGCCCCACCTGGCCCTCGCGGAGCTGAGCCAAGGCCTGGTCTAGGAGGCGCCGGCCGATCCCCCGGCGTCGGAAACGGGGCTTGACCCCCAGGAACACGATGCGCCCTTCCTTGTTCCCCGGGCCGCTCAATCCACCGCCGGCCCCTTCTGTAGCGCCCACTGCACGGGGCACGCCGGCCACGACGGCCCCGACGACCTCCATAGATTCAGTGGCGGGGCTTTCGGCCACCCACGAGATCCAGGGGTCGTAGGTGCGCTGGAGGTACTGCCGTAGCGTCCCGGCCTCGCTCGGCGGGCGCCCTACCAAGGAGGCGATGCTCTCCCAGTCTCCCTCGGTCGCTTCTCGGTCTCGACTATCTGTCATACGTCAACTTGTTCCGTGTGCTCTTAGTCCTCGAAGTGGTGCAGCCCCTGATGGCGGTGCGCGAGATCGGCTGTGACGCCAGGGGAGCCCTGCCGGTGGCGCTGCGCCGTACGACGGGGGGACACACCTGACCTACGGCGTGCCCTGGAACCCGGTTGGAAGGGAAGGGCACTCCGAGAGGGGGGCGTCAGTCGAATGACCGGAACAGCTCGTCTTGCAGGCGATGAAAGAGGAATCCCCAGGCCAGGGGTCGCAGGGGTGACAATCGCAGGCTGAGCAGGAAGACCAGGGCGATCACCGGGAGGGCGTGAAGCGCCCGCCCTTGCTCGAATTTCAGGCTTGGCCAGCGGGGGCGGAATCGCCAGCGCCGCGGGCGGCGGTAGCGCTCCCGGTGGTAGGAGTAGGCGTTGCGCAGGGAGAAGTCCCCTGTGGCCCAGACGTACCCCAGATAGTGGTCGACGTCGATGAGCACGGCAGCCCCGGTGAAAGCGGTTAATGACGCCGCACTCCAGCCGGCGTGGCAGAGGGGCAAGGCGGCCGCCACGGCGGCGAGGGCGTGATATTTCGGCAACACCTACTCGATTGTAGACCCTTGGCTCCCCGCCGGGGACGAGCTATCCAGTCCGGCTTCGTAGATGCGGCGCACGATGGCCTCGATCTCCGGCTCCTCGATCGTCAGGTCGCGCAGACGGTAGCGACTGGCTACGGCGGTGATCAGGTCGGCGGCCGTCGTGTCGTCCCGGCTAAAGCGCAGCCAGCGCCGCGGGCCATCGGCGCGTACCTCGCAGGCGTGGGGCACGCTCAGGGGCCCCTCCAGGGCCCCGCCGTCCTCGGCCAGGTCGACCACCAGCGTGCGCTCCCGCCCGAGACGGTCGCGTATCTCCGCCAGACCGCCGTCGTACAGTACCTTCCCCTGGTCGATGATCAGGAGCCGCGAGCACAGCTGCTCGACATCGGCCATGTCATGGGTGGTCAAGAGGACGGTAACGCCCCGCTCACGGTTGATCCGGCGCAGGAAGTCGCGAATGCGGTGCTTGGCTACCACGTCTAGGCCGATGGTGGGCTCGTCCAGGTAGAGGATCTCCGGGTCGTGCAGCAGGGCAGCGGCCAGGTCCCCCCGCATGCGCTGTCCGAGAGAGAGCTGGCGCACCGGCGTGCTCAGGAACAGGTCGAGATCGAGGAGCTGGCGGAAGGTTGCCAGGTTGCGCTCGAACGTGGCCTCGGGCACACGGTAGACGTAGCGCAGCAAGTCCAGGGACTCGATCAGCGGGAGGTCCCACCACAGCTGGGTGCGCTGCCCGAACACCACTCCGATGTGCCGTGCTACCTCCTTGCGCCGGCGTTGTGGAGACAGGCCCAGCACCTCGACTCGCCCGGCGCTGGGATGGAGGATGCCGGTCAGCATCTTGATGGTCGTCGATTTTCCGGCACCGTTGGGTCCAACGCAGCCGACCATCTCGCCCCGCTGGATAGTGAAGGAAACGCCATCGACTGCCCGCACCTCGTGGGAGCTGCGATCTACCAGGGAGCGGACGGCTCCTAGCGCCCCGGGCCGGTGGCGGAAGACGCGAAACGACTTACACAGATCCTGGACATACACTGCCGGCCCGCCGGCCGGGCCTGGCGCAGGTCGCCCCAGCGGTCCCCCATGTCCGGCGTCGGGCGTCCCGGCGGTCATGACCCCGTGCTTTGATAATGTCGCACGCCGAACGACCATCCCCAGGCGGCGACAACGCAGCACAGCGTGGCCACCAGCGGGGAGAGCCACCCCGCCCAGGCCGGGAGGCCCAGGGGATCGGGGCGCTCCAGGAGATACAACGCAGGGTAGTAGTTGACGAAGGCCAGGGGAAAGATGAAGGTGACGAAGCGGCGCAGCCAGCCGTGAAAGATGTCCAGCGGGTAGCTGGTCATCGTCGTGCCGCCGTACGTAAAGGTGTTGACCACCTCCGTCCCCTCCACCGTCCAGAATGCGTAGGCCGCGCCAAGGATATAGACGGAGAAGAAGATGGCGGCGCCCGCGGCGAGGGCTACCATCAGCACGGCCAGCTTCCCCGGCGTCCAGGGGATAGCGACCTCGCCCTGGGCCACGGCCAGGATGACCAGCCCCTGCCCAATGCGCCCCAGGCGCCGCAAGGTGAGCCTGGCGGCGATAGTCTGGAAAAAGGCCCCCAGGGGGCGCGTCAGCAGGCGGTCGAAGTCCCCCTGCCGGATCATCGCCGGCACCAGGTCGAAGCCGGAGGCGATGGTGTCGGCCAGGGCGAAAGATACGGCCGACATGCCCCACAACAGGGCCACCTCTCCCAGCGACCAGCCGGCGAGATGGGGGATGCGGTGGTAGAGCACCAGGAGGGCACCGAAGTCGAACAGATTGGCGGCGAAGACGCCCGCCGTGGCCAGGAGGAAAGATGCCTTGTACTGCATCTGGCCGCGGGCGCTGGCCCCCACCAGCCGCCAATACAACCGCCAGTACTCGCGGAGTGGCATCGCTTACCCCCCCTGCACCACGACGCGCCGCGTGGCAATCACCACCAGGCCCTGGGCCGCCCCCAACAGGAGCGCCGCCCAGAGGGCTTGCTGCCCGAGGGCTCCCATCAGGGCCCAGCCCGTGACCCGCTCCAGAAAGACGTCCGCCGGGGTCTGGACAATCCCGGCAAACGGGAGGGCCTGCACCACCGGACGCAGCCAGTCGGGGAAGAAGGCCAGGGGGATCAGAAAGCCGCTGAGGAAGGTGCTGGCGATCAGACCGAGCCCACCGACGCCGCGGGCGTCGGTCGTCCAGAAGGCCGCGAGGTTGAGCATGAAACGGAAGGCGAAGCCAATTGACACGGCCAGGGCGAGGCTGACTGCCAGGGCCGCCCAGGTGATCGCGTGGTGCGGCCAGCGCAGGCCAAAGAGGAGCTGCCCAATGAGCACGACCGGCAAGGCGCGGAACAGGAGATAGTAGATCGCCCGGCCATAGTCCCGCGCCAGCCAGAACCCCAAGAACGAGAACGGCTTGGACAGATCGGAGACGACGTCGCCGCTGCGGATCGTGTCCGCGACCTCCCACCCGCCCCACAAGCCTACCACCATGATCAGGGCCTGCACCGTCCAGTTCCAGGTCAGGGCGTCTTGTAGGTTGTATCCGGCAATGTCTCCCCTCGCCTCGAAGGCGGCCAGCAGGGGCACGGCGCGGAGGTAGCCGAAGCAGGCATTGGTGAACAGGCCGGCCAGGTTCTTCGTCCGGTAGACCAGCTCCCGCTGGAAGGCCCGCTTGCCGATCTCGAGGTAAACCCTCATCCCAGACGGTACCCGGCGCTGACGGTCCCTCGAACGTGCGCCACCGGTGGCCGACGCCATCACGCAGCCCGGCGGAGAGCTGCCCGGCCACCAACCGTAGCGGCGGACATAGTCCCGTTCCTGAAGTAAGGTGCCTTGACCCCCCGAGTTAGGCAAGGTTAAGATGAGAGGGCAGCATTCTACATCGAGCCGCCCAGACGGCATCCCGGGGCGCCGCCCCGGCGGAGAAGAGAGACTCGACACGGCCATGCTGCTGAATGGGGTACTGAGGGAGCCGGCTGAGGCGGCGACACCTGCGAGCATGCTGGAACCGGCCTGGCCCCGGCGAGCCCCACGCTGCCTGCTGGGCATCGAGGTGCTGTGGTCCTGGTGGGCCCACCTCCGCAGGCGGGCCCTTTCTTAGATGGTCCTGGTTCTGAGGCCCTGGCCACCACGCCTACGTAACATGGTGCATTAAAGGGCGAGGGTGCCGTGGGGCCCTATGCCGGTGCGTTGTCCACCGCCCCTGTGCCCGGGGTACCCGGCCCTGCTGAACCACGGCGCACCCAGATCAACGCGGCCGCGCGACCCTCCAGACGGATCTCCTTGCCGGCGTCCGTCACCGCCGTGACGGCGCCGGACATGCGGTCGACGGCCAGGATCGTCAGTCCCACGTTCGGCCCCACCCCATTACGCTCGAGGTAGGTCAGGAGATCGAGGTCGGCCTCGGCCTCCTCGGTGATGCGCCCCAGCGTCACGGTATCGCCGGGACGGACCTCGCTGAGGTACACGCCGTCGCGGTCCATCTCCATGTGACCGTTCTTGGTGGGGATGGGGTTGCCGTGAGGGCAAGTGTCCGGCCGGCCTAGGGCGTCGTAGAGCCGGTCGAGAAGCAATGGCGTGAATCCGGGCTCAAACCGTTCGGCCGCCTCGTGCGCCTCGGTGGAAGACAGGCGCAGCTCCTTTTGCAGCCAGCGCTCGATCAAGCGATGCTTACGCGTGGACTCCTCACCGATCTGCCGGCCGGCTTCGGTAAGGACGATCTCTTTGCGGTCGCCCATATCCCGCAGGCGGATGAATCCGTCGCGCTCCAGCCGCTGGAGGGTCTGGGTCACAGAAGGGGCTGAGACACGCAGGTGCTGCGCCAGCCGCGCCCCGATGAGCACCTTGCGCTCGGCGGTCAGGGCATAGATAGACTGTAGATAGTGCTCTGTGGCCGGGGTGATCTTGGACGCGGCGTGCCCCACTTCGTGGCCGGCGCGGCCGGGCGCTGCGGCCTGCTCTGTTGCTCGCTGGTCTACGGTAGCCATGACCTGCTGCGTCTCCCGCCAAGAGGAATGGTAACAGGTAGCGGTCATTCGCCGGCCCGGCTAGCCGGCTCGCTGGAGCTCCGGCGGGACGACGTCGCTGGTGGCCGCCACCTCTCTCCGGGCCCCCCTCGGCGCCGTCCAACCGCTGCGTCTGCGCACGCGCTGCCAGATCACATGGCGCTGGGCGTACACCTTGCGTAGGGTATCGACGATCACCGGGACTTCGAGGTAGTCGATCAAGATGGCTACCCAGGCCACGGCCGCATTCCAGCTGAACAGGGACGCCTGCCCCAATGTGCGCACCACAACGTCGTCGGTGATCCAGGCCATGTGGATCCACTGCGTGTTCAGGAGCAAGAGGTAGACCAGCCCCCGCAGACGCAGGCCCCGGCGCAGCTCGTACACGTACAGCAGGGAGGCTGAGACGAGAGCCGGTATCTCTAGATAGTCGGCAAGCACGTAGACGATCATGCCTGCCTCGGGAAAGACGAAGTAACTGCGACCGGTGAGGCGCTCCAGGATCACCTCGCTGGCCAGCCAGTAGAGATGGAAGATCTGGAGGAGAAACGCCGCCGTGGTGAGAATCAGGGTGGCGAGGTAGTGGCGCTGGTACCAGGCCCAGAAGCGCCGCGCGACGTGCCGCAGACGTCCCATGGAGAGAGCATAGCCGTGCCCACCCGCCCTTAGTCTAGAGAGAAGGCCCAGGGTTTGGCTCGCTTAACCTTGGACTATAAGCGCCCTTTGAGGGAGCCGGATGGCCCGGCCGCCGGACAGGGACGCTTCAGGAGATCATGCCCCTGCTGAGTCGGGGGCCCGGCGTGGGAGCTATGTGGCCAGAGACACTGCAAGACCTTATAGACGAGCGGTTGAAGCAGAGCTCAGCGCCAATAGGGAGAGAGATAGAATACAGGGACATGACTGTGCAAACCGCCGTGACGCCAGCCACGTCCCCTGCCTCGGGAGGCGCCCCTAGCCCGCTCCGCCTGTTCAACACCCTGACCCGCCGCGTGGGGGTGTTCGAGTCCCTGCGCCCCGGCGAGGTGGGCCTCTACAGCTGTGGCCTGACCGTCTACAACTACGCCCACATCGGCAACCTGCGCACCTACCTCTTCGTCGACCTCCTGCGCCGCGTCCTGGCGATGGAGGGCTATGACGTGCGGCACGTGGAGAACATCACCGACGTCGGGCATCTCGCCTCCGATGCGGACGAGGGCGAAGACAAGATGGAGCAGGGCGCCCGTCAGCAGGGTCGCTCGGCGTGGGAGATCGCCGCCTATTACACGGCGGCCTTCCAGAAGGACTTACAGCGGCTGCAGGTCATCGAGCCGACGGTGTGGTGCCGGGCGACCGAGCACATCTCACACATGATCAACCTCACCCTGGAGATCGAGCGTCGGGGATTCGCCTACCGCACCAGCGACGGTCTGTACTTTGACACCGCCCGTTACCCGGATTACGGCCGACTGGCCCGCCTCGACCTGGCCGGCCAGCACGCCGGGGCCCGCGTCGGCACGAATGAAGAGAAGCGTCAGCCGCAGGATTTCGCCCTGTGGAAGCTCTCTCAACTCGGGGAGCGCCGGCAGATGGAATGGGACAGTCCCTGGGGCCGTGGCTTCCCGGGCTGGCACATCGAGTGCTCGGCCATGTCTGCGGAGTACCTTGGCGTGCCCTTCGATCTCCACACCGGGGGCGTCGATCACATCCCCGTCCACCATACCAATGAGATTGCCCAAACCTGGGCGGCGACGGGCAAGCTGCTGGCCAACTGGTGGCTACATGGCGAATGGCTGGTGATGAAGGACCGCAAAATGAGCAAGTCCTCGGGCGACTTCATCACCTTGCAGGCGCTGATCGGCCAGGGCTTTGATCCCCTGGCCTATCGCTACCTGACCTACACCGCCCATTACCGGGCGCAGCTGACGTTCACGCTAGAGGCCCTGACTAGCGCCGCCACCAGTCTGAAGCGTCTGCAGGGCCTCTTCACTGCGCTCCCCCAGGCGCCCGTCGGGGCACCGGACGCAGTGACCCTGAGCGCCTTCCGTGACACGCTACGGGACGACCTCAATGCCCCCAAGGCCCTGGCTGTGGTGTGGAAAGTGGCCCAGGATACGTCCCTGGCCCCCGAGGTCCGGCGCCAGACGCTCCTGGCGATGGATGCCACCCTCCCGCTGGGCCTATCGGGAATCAAGCCGGCGACCCCAGAAGTCGGCGTCCCTCCCGCCGAGGTGCAGGAGCTGGCCCGGCGTCGCGAGGCGGCGCGTCAAGCTCGGGACTTCACGAGCGCCGATGCCCTGCGTGGGGAGATCGCTGCCCTGGGCTGGGACGTGCGAGACACCGCCCAGGGCCCGGAGCTCAAGTGCAGGTAGAACTTCGGCTCAAGTCTCCGCTCGTCACCCGGCGCTGCCTGATGTGCCACCTGTTGTGCTGCGGGGCACCGTGGCCGTGGGGAGGACAGACCGAGGCGGTTCAGATGTCCCGGGCGGGAGTGGCGCTCTTGCCCCGGGCGAGCCGGGAGTGGCGGTCGGCGCGCCCGGCGTTGCCACCACCCCTTCCTGGGGGGAAGGGGTACGGCCCCGGGCGGGAGTTCCTGTCGGCGCCGGCGGCAGGCTCGGCTGGGCTACCGGCGTAGCTTCCGCCGAGACTCCCTTAACGCCGCGAGAGGCGCTGATATTAGTGCCTGCGGATGGGCTGGCGCTCGCCGGCCCGCGCGTCGTTGGAGTAGCGCTGGGAGGCGACGTCTCGGCGTGGCGGGCTTGCACCGTTGGTGTCGCCGGAGCCATTGTCGTGGGCGGGGAGGACGGCTTTGCTCCCCAGGCATCGGGCGGATCGGTGGCCGGGACGGCGGCCGAGGGAAGCACTTCTGCCGGCACGACCCCCTCCGCGAGGGCGTCCGGAGGCGCCGCCGGGACCCCGGACGCCGCCGGCGTGCGGGGAAGACCGGGGAGGGGCGATGGGGTGCGTCTGGCCGTGGGGGATGGCACGGTGTCTGAGCGGCCAAGCCGGGAGGGGAGGGACGGGGAGGAGGTACTCCCCACCCGATCGATGCTCCGGTCCTGGGGCCCTGTCCCGGGCTCGTTTCCCGGTCTTTCCACAGCAGGGGTGGGTTGGACGTCTATGGCTGCCCCGCTCGCCGGTTCCGGGGCCATGGCGTCGCCGGTGGGGGGCGCCACGGCAGAAGGCGCCGGCGTCAGCACTAGGGCCATCTGGGCCGCCAGCCCCGATCCCCGCCCCGGTGGCGCCTCGGCGATGGAGCGATAGGATATCCGGCTGCCATCGGCCAGGCGCCGGCCCTCGATATCCACGGCCGTCCGCTCGACGATCAAGGTGTACCAGGTGCCTGGCTCCAGATCGACGCGGGGCGTCACCACCACGATGTCTAGGTCGGTGTCGTACCACTCGAAGTCCAGGGGCACCGGGGGATCGAACCGCACCGCCCGCTCCACTGACTCCTGCTCCATCTTGACGTTAAAGAGGATAGTGAAGTCCGGCCGCAGGGTGGGAGTGGGATTCTTGGTGTTCGGCGGCAAGATGCGTTCAACGCGGGGCTGCGTTGCCTCCGTGGCCAGGCGCGTCACCAGCCGGGCCAGCGCCGGCCGGGCGGGGCCCACGCCCAGCGATGCCCCCAGCGTGGTCACGGCCCCCAGCGCCAGGAGCGAGGCGGTTGCGCCGGCCCCCAGGCGCAGCGGGAGCGACCACGCGCGGGCCCGCCCGGTGTTCCTGCCAGGGGCGGCAACCGAGGCCGCAGCCCCCGGAAGGGCAGGACGGTCCGCCTGCCGTCCACGTGATGGTGGCTCCTCCACCTGCTGTCCCAGACGCTGCCAGCGAGGCCGGTCGGCGTTCGAGGGACGTACGGCTGCGCCGTTGCGGGACGGGCTGACCAGGCCCGATCCCAGTCGTCCCTGGGAGCCGTTCCCGGCGACCGACCGTGCGACGGGAAAGGCCCCCGTCACGATCTGCGACTCGCCGTAGGCGGCGACCACGGCCGCCCGCAAGGCGGCCGTCAGTTCGCTCCCGGACTGGAAGCGGTCCTGGGGTGACTTGGCAAGGGCCCTTACCAGCACGGCGGCGACCATGGGAGGCGTTTCCGCTCGCCGGCTGTCCGGGAACGGCACCGGCTGGTGGACGTGCGCCAGCATGGTGGCCAGGGGGGTCTCGGCATGGAAGGGGACGCGCCCGGTGACAATCTCGTACAGCACCACGGCCAGTCCATAGAGATCGGTGCGGGCGTCGGCCGGCTCGCCGAGGGCCTGTTCGGGGGCCATGTAGGCGGGGGTACCGGCCACCATACCGGTGAGAGTCGGATGCAGGCTGGCGTCAGACTGGAGCACCCGGGCCAGCCCGAAATCGCCGAGGACGAAACGTCCATCCGCCCCGATCAAGACGTTCGATGGCTTGACGTCCCGGTGCAGGATCCCCGTCTGATGCGCCCAATCCAAGGCCGCGCCAATCTGCTGCGCCACGGCCAGGGCAAGCTGCGTCCCCTCAGCGGCGTCGCGCTCGACTGCGAGCTGCCCGGAGAGGCTGCCCCCGGCCATGTACTCGGTGACCAGGTAGGCCAGCTCATCGGGCGAGGCAGGGCCGTCAAAGGCCTCCTCGCCGCTCTCCAGCACCTTCAGGACGTGCGGATGCTCCAGGCGGGCAATGACCTCAGCCTCTTGGCGGAAACGGGCACGGAAGGTCTCATCCAGGGCATGGGTGGCGGCGATGACCTTGATGGCGACGTAGCCCTGGCGTGACGCGTCCAAGGCCTTGTAGACCACGGCGCTGCCGCCGCGACCCAGCTCCTCCCGCAGTTCGTACGGGCCAAACTGCTGGCCCACTGCTACGCCCTTCCACATGCTCGTCGCCGGTTGCCGCCTGTGCCCGGAACTGGCCTCCTTGTGCAGTGTGCGCCCTGTGTACCGTCGTCGGCACCCCAGCCGTGAGGCTACACAGTGTGACCGCTCGCGCGGCCGGCTGGGAACCCCCCTCACCGGCGCCGCCGGGTGATGCTAACTCACCGGCTGTCACGTTTTATGTCAACGCTCGGCCACGCGCAACGTTGCGCGTGACTCCCGCACGTGTCGCCTGCTCTCCAGCGCCATCACCGCCGGGTACCTGCCCCGCCTGCCGGCTCCGGCCTCATGCATGGCCGGACGCTAGATAGAGAGTGCCGGATTGCCCCCGTCGCTGGCAAGAAGTGCCCGCCGTGGCCCTGGCCGCTCGTCCACTGCGAACAGCAGGCGCAGTGGGGTTGTAGGGGCCAGTGGCCGACCGGGCGCCGGGTGTCTATGCCGGCTCCCCGAGCAGGCGGTCGAGGATATCCAGACTGAGATCGCCCAGGGCTTCTACGGTGGCCATGGCCTCCTCGGCCCGCGTGGCGCCGTCTCGCACCAGCTCGGCCACGGCTGCCTGGCTTTCGTCACTTGTGGCGCCGGCGTAGGATTCCGCCAGGCGACGAAGGCACAATGTGGCCGTCTCCAGAAGGTATTGCCGAAACACCGCCTCGCGTAGCGGTACCCCTACCTCCTCACCGGTCTTCATGGCCGCCTGTTGAGCGGCCGTGGCGACGTGCCCGGCAAAGGCCATGGCCGCGTTCAGTACCGCCTCTTCGCCCATGGCCGCGGACACGGCGCCGGATTCGGCCGTCTCCCCGTCCGGCGACGGGACGCGCTCGGAGTCTGTCACTGTCTGGTCCTCTTTTCCCAAGCGTCTCTTGTGCCCGGCCGGGCGCCGGCACCGCATGACATCCAAGCGCCATTGAGCCCGGCCGGTGGAACGACGGCGTGCTTTCTCATCAGTGTGTCACAACTTTGGGGCGCCTGACGACCCCTGACCTGGAAACGGCACTTCGCCGTCACACCCCACCAGGCGCCCGGCGCGGGCAATGCAGAACCGCAGGGTGCAGGAAGGAGACGGTGGCCCGACACGCGGTGACCCCTGGCCCGTCCCGGGGTCGGACGCACGGGCCGGTCCGGGTCTACAATCGCGGTAGCGATCGCTCCCGGCCCGGAAGTTACCGGGGGGCGGATCGGCTGCCGCCCCGGCACCGCGACAGAGGGTCTGGGTCTAGCGATGGCCTTCCCGGGGCGCATATGGAAGGGACGGTGAAGGGATGCGAGGCGTAGTGTTCTTAGGCGAGCGGCAGGTCGTCTTGCAGGACTTTCCTGATCCAGCGCCTGGCGCGGACGAGGTGGTGCTGGAGATGAGGGCCTCTGGGATCTGTGGTAGCGACCTGCGGCCCTACCGGGAGAGCCGGCGCGACTCGGAGCGAGCGCTCATCTCTGGTCACGAGCCGTGTGGCGTCGTCTCCGCCGTGGGAGAGCACGTCACGGGGTGGCGCGTGGGCGAGCGAGTGATCATGCACCACTACGCCGTCTGCGGGCAGTGCAAGTACTGCCGGGTGGGCTACGCTCAGCTATGCCTCGTGGGCCACAAGACGTACGGCTTCAACGCCCACGGTGGCAACGCCGACTTCTTGCTGGCCCCCGCCAGCACCCTGGTCAAGCTGCCGCCGGAGATGTCCTTTGAGCAAGGCGCGGCCGTAGCCTGTGGCACCGGCACGGCCTACATGGCGTTGAAGCGTCTCGACGTGTCCGGCAGGGACACGCTGGCCATCTTCGGCCAGGGGCCGGTGGGCTTGAGCGCCACCATGCTCGGCGCCGCCATGGGGGCCCGCGTCATCGCCGTCGACCTCTCGCCGGAACGGCTGGCGCTGGCGCGCCGGCAGGGCGCCGCCGAGACGATAGACGCCTCTGGGCAAGACTCGGTCAAGGCCATCGCCGACCTCACCCGCGGCGAGGGGGCCGACGCCACGCTGGACGCCACGGGGAACCCTGAGGCCCGCGTCAACGCCGTGCGGAGCGCCCGGGTGTTCGGTCGGGTCTGCTTCGTCGGCGAGGGGAATACCACCACCTTCGATGTCAGCCCGCAGATCATCCACAAGCAGCTCACGATCTACGGCTCCTGGACGTTCAGCACGGTGGGCATGGAAGAGTGCGCCCGTTTCGTCGTCGACCGTCGCGTGCCCCTCGGAGACGTGATCACCCACACCTTCCGGCTCAGCGATGCCCAGGAGGCCTTTCGCACATTCGAAGCCGGCCAGACCGGCAAGTGCGTCTTCGTCTTTTGAGCGCCCTGACCATCCAAGGCACCCTGGCGGCGGACGATACTCCAGCGCTCAGCGCTCGAAATCGGGAGGAGTCATGACCAAGACGTACCGGCTGGGGGTGATTGGGTTCGCCCACATGCACATCAACGAGTTGATGCGCAGCTTCGGCGAAGTCCCCAACGTGGAATGGGTCGCCTGTGCCGACACAGTGCCGGCACGGCCCGAGCTGGTGGAAGCTCGCTTCACCCGCGCCTGGAACAAGCGTCACGCCCACGAGACGATCGGCATCCCCAGGGTCTACGACGATTACCGAGAGATGCTGGACAAGGAGCCCTTTGACCTGGTCCTCTTCTGCCCGGAGAACGCCCGCCACGGGGAGGTGGCGGAAGCGATCGCCGCCCACGGGGCGCATATGGTCACCGAAAAGCCGATGGCCGCCTCAATGTCGGAGGCCCTGCGGATGGTCCGCGCCGCCCGCGCCGCCGGCGTGTCCCTAGTGGTGAACTGGCCGACTACCTGGTCGCCTGCCGTCCGTACGGCCCATCGACTCGTGCGCCAGGGAGCAATCGGCCAGCTGTGGGAGGTGAAGTGGCGTGCCGGCTCCACCGGGCCCCTTTCTCATGGCTCCACCCATCCCGGCGTTGATGGACAGGCGGTGGAGATGTCAGACGTGGAGAAGGGCGCCACCTGGTGGCACCAGGAGGCCACGGGGGGCGGCGCCCTGCTGGACTACACCTGCTATGGGGCCTGCCTCTCCCGCTGGTTCATCGGCGAGCCGGCAACGGCGGCCTACGGCCTCAAAGCCAATCTCCTCACCCCCTACGGCGATGCGGACGACAATGCCATCATCACCGTGCGTTTCCCCAAGGCCGTGGCCGTCCTGGAAGCGACGTGGTCTTGCGTCGATCATGGCGTGCCCACCGGCCCGCTCCTCTACGGCTCCAGCGGGACGATCGTCGTCGAGCGACAGGGAGACCGCCAGGTGGCCAGCATTCGCCGCGGGCGGGGCAGCGCGCCGGAGACCGCCCCGCTGGATGGGCTGCCGGAGGGGCGCGACACCCTCGGCCGCGAGGTGATCCACCACTTGCAGACCGGCGAGCCGCTGCACGAGACGCTGCAGATGGACTTCAACCTGGACGCCATGGCCATCCTGGACGCCGGGATCCGCTCCGCCCGCAGTGGCCAGTTGGAGCTGGTCAACAACACTTCCTGGACGATCGGTTAGGCCCCTTGTGCATGGCACTGCCAGGAGACGTCGCCGCCGCGCTCGAGGGCTGGCCACAACGAGCACCCGCCGTCTGAGTCGTGGAGCCGCGGGGCTATGGCCAGGCAACATCGGGCATGCGGGGGGCTACCCGACGGCCGTGAGGTCGGCAGGGCGATGGACGGGGTCACGGAACTGCAGCCGGTACAGGCCGGCGTAAACCCCATCCTGGGCCACGAGGTCGGCGTGCGTCCCTCGCTCTACCACCTGGCCACCGGAGAAGACCAGGATCTGGTCGGCGGCGAGGATGGTGGAGAGGCGGTGAGCGATGACCACGCTTGTGCGGCCGGCCATCAAGGGGACGAGGGCCTCCTGGATCAGGGCCTCGCTCGTCGAGTCTAGTGAAGACGTGGCCTCGTCCAGGATCAGGATGCGCGGGTTCTTGAGGATGGCGCGGGCGATGGAGACACGCTGCTTTTCCCCCCCGGAGAGGCGGAAGCCCCGCTCCCCGACCACAGTGTCATACCCCTCAGGCAGGGAGGTGATGAGGTCGTGGATGTTGGCCGCGCGACAGGCGGCGATCAGCTCGGCCTCCCCAGCGTCCGGCCTGGCGTAAAGGAGGTTGGCCCGCAGCGTATCGTGGAACAGGAAGCTCTCCTGGGTCACGATGCCGAACTGAGCGGCCAGGGAGTCGAGCGTCAGGTCGCGGAGGTCGTGCCCGTCCAGGGTGATGCGACCTTCAGTGGGGTCATAGAAGCGGGGGATCAAATAGGTGGCGGTCGTCTTACCGGCGCCGGAATGCCCCACCAGGGCCACCAGCTGTCCCGGCTGGATCTCGAAGGAGACCCCGTCCAGGGCGGGACGGAGGGCGGGGCCTTCCTCGCCGTCAGGCGGGACGATAGTGGAGCGGGGAGTCAGTCCCCGAAGGAGGGATGGGGAAGCGCCCGATGCCCCGTCTGTAGGTGTGACGCTGCGCATCAGGCCCCGCAGACCGCCGGAGACGTTGCCGGCGCTACCGAGCCAGCCTCCACGGCTGCGGCCGCCCCCGTCGCTGATGCGCCGGGCAGTTCGACCCACTGGCGCAGGTGAGTCGCCCATCCCTGGGACGCCCCCCGAGGGAGAGGCGGGGTAGCTGAAGCGTACGTCCTCGAAGGTGATACGCCCTTGCGCTCTGGAGAGGACGATGGCGCCGGGACGCTCTTGCACGTCCGGCACGAGGTCGAGGTACTCGAAGATGCGCTCGAACACGGCCAGTGCCCCCTGCACGTCGACGTAGACGTTGGCCATGGAGCCGATCGGCCGGTAGAGGTTGCCCAGGTAGGTGACGAAGGCCAGCACGGTGCCGATGGTCATCGTCCCACTGATCGCCTCGCGCCCGCCGTACCAAAAGACCAGGGCCGGCCCGACGCTGGAGACGACGCCGACGAAGGTGAAGAACCATCGCCCGACCATGGCCGAGCGGAGCTGGAGGCGCATCAGCTCGGCGTTCAGTCCCTTGAACTGCCGCAGCTCGTCCGGCTGCCGCCCGAAGACGCGGGCCAAGACGTAGCCACTGATGCTGAGTCGCTCCTGGAGGTAGGCGGTGATCTGGGCCTGCTTTTCCTGGGTCTGCCGTGACACCTGGTGGCGAAACCGTCCCACGCGGCGCATGGGCAGGACGATGGCCGGGACGACGAACACCGCCAGGACGGCCAGGCGCCAGTCCAGCCAGAGGATGGTGCCGACGGTAAAGACCACGGTGACCAGGTTCTGGGCGATGCTGGCCAGCGTCCCGGTGATGACGTTCTGTACTCCAGACACGTCGTTGTTGACCCGGCTCATGATCTGGCCGGTCTGCGTCACGGTGTAGAAGCGCAGGGACTGGCGCTGGAGGTGGGAGAAGAGCTGCAGGCGGAGGTCGGACATGATCGCCTGCCCGATCAGGTTGTTCAAGTACTGCTGCAGCACCCCGACCAGCCCGGCGGCCACCGGGGCGCCGATCAGCCCCAGGATCAGCCAGCTGAGGAGGGTCGCGTCACGTTGGGGCACCGCCCGGTCGACGATCTCCCGGATCATCAGGGGCGGCAAGAGGTTGAGCGCGGCCATCACGGCGATGCAGAGGAGGACGCCGACCGTCCGCCCGAGGTATGGTCGGAGGTAGGCGACCACCCGGCGCAGCTCGGCCAGCCGGACCTTGGGGCGCGGGCCGTTGCGGTCCCCATACGCCATCCAGTACAGCCCGGAGGCCGATCCAGACCACATCTCTCTTCATGCTATCAGGGTGACGCCTCGCCCCTCCCGAGCCTGCCTGGCAAACGTACGGCAGGACGGTAGGGTGGAGACTGCGACGTCACTCCCCGTCTCTGGCGCCGGTTTCAGCTCCGTTGTAGCTGGTGTAGCTGAGAGCGGCCCAGCCGGGCTCGCCAGGCGACCCAGAAGACGAGCAGGCCGCATACCCCGGCGTTGGCGGCGACGGCCATCGGTGCCCCGATGAGCTCCACGAGCAGCCCCGTCTCCAGCGCCCCCAAGGGGGCGCTCCCGATGGCCATGGCCAGCAGGCCCATGGCCCGGCCGCGCATAGCCGGGGAGCTGCGGGTGAGGATGATGGTGCTCTGCATCGTGCCGAAAGCGGACGTGCCCAGGCCGGTTACCACCAGCAGGGCCAGGGCAAAGGGGAACGAGGTTGTCCCGGCGAACAGGGCCAGGGCCAGACAGGCCAGGCAGGACCCTCCGGCAAAGGCCCAGCCCTGCCCCTTAAGGCTGCGGAATCTTGGCAGGACAAGCAGGCCGAGCACGGCCCCAACCCCGTTGGCCGCGCCCATGTAGCCCAGGCCGACGGGGCCGACGCGGAGGACCTGCTCGGCAAAGACCGACAGGAGCTGGAGGTAGGGGAAGAGAAGACAGTTCATCAGCACCGTAATCACCAGGATGGCCCACACGGCCACGTCGCCCCGGACGTACGCCAACCCGGCGGCCAGCTCGCCCCACATCGAGCGCCGCTGAGCGGCCGGCCGCTGGCCGGCGCCACGCAGGCCGGCCAGCGTGACTGAGGCCAGAAGAAAGCTGAGGGCCAGGGCGATAAACGCCCCTGGAGCGCCCCACACCGCCAGCACCGCCCCGGCCAGCAGCGGACCGGCGACCCGGGAGACGTTCATCGTCCAGTTGTCCAGGACGACGGCCTGCAGCACCCGCTCTGGCCCCACCAGGTCGGCCATCAGGGCGCGACGGGTCGGCCAGTCGATCCCCCAGCTGGCCCCCAGCCACAGCGTGGCCAGGACGAGCTGCCAGTAGGCCCCGTACCCGCTCACCAGCGCCGTGGCAACCGCCACGACGACCAGGACGTTCCCCCATTGCGCCCCTTTCATCAGGGTCACGCGGTCGAAACGATCGGCCAGGGCGCCGGTGATCGGCCCGGCCAGGGGCATAAAGGCGTTGCGGAATACGCCGATCAAAGCCACCTGCCATGGCGAGCCGGTCAGCTGGAGGGCCACCCAGCCGGTGACCGTCATCTCCATCCAGCGGGCGAAGTTCCAGGCGAAGGTGGAGAACCAGAGGTGCCGGAAGGTGGCATGGCGCAGGGGCTGGATAACGTCGCCAAGCGAGGCGCTGAGCAGGCCAATGACCCCCACGCGTGGCTCGGGGCGCCCGGGGCCCCGGCCCCCCTGGTCGCACAGCGCCACGTCCGACACAGGGGTGGGCGCCCTGATCCCGTCTCGCACCGGCACCAAGTATGCCTCTTTGCCTTGCCGCTCATTGCCCTCCGGGGGTCGGCAAGGGCGAAGATCGGGCCCGCCGGCTAGCTGGCGATCTCGAATTCCCGCAGAGCGCTTTCCAACGACACCTTCTTGTCATTGGCCTCGTTGCGCGTCCCGATGATGTAGGCGCAGGCGATGTAGGCGTCGCCTCCTGGGAAGGAACGCCGGCGCACGCCGGGGACAACCACCGCCCGGGCCGGCACGCGACCCCGGTACTGCTTGCCGTCCTGCCCTTCACGAACGTCGATGATGTAGCTGCTGGCGGTGATTGTCACACCGGCGGCCAGAATGGCTTCCTCTTCCACGATCGCACCTTCGACTACGATGCATCGGCTGCCGACGAACGCGTTATCCTCTACGATCACGGGTTGAGCCTGAGGAGGCTCGAGCACGCCCCCAATCCCTACGCCGCCGGCGAGATGCACGTTTCGGCCGATCTGGGCGCAGGAGCCTACGGTGGCCCATGTGTCCACCATGGAGCCTCCCCCCACCCACGCCCCGATGTTGACGTAGCCTGGCATGACAATGACGCCCGGCTCGACATGCGCCCCATAGCGGACGGTCCCCGGGGGAACCACCCGAACGCCGGCCTCTTTCAGGTCGTGCTTCAGGGGGATCCTGTCGTGGAACTCGAAGGGCCCTACTTCCATCGTCTGCATCGGCTGCCCCCGCATGTACAGCAGGATGGCCTGCTTGACCCAGGCATTGGTCTGCCATTGACCGGGCGCTCGGCGCTCGGCGGCCCGCACTCGTCCCTGGTCGAGACCTTCAACCGTGGCCTGTACGGCCTCCCATACCCGAGGCTCCTTGACGTCCTGGTCGCCGCGAAAGGCCCCTTCAATCAAGCGTCGGGCATCGTCCCATCCGTTTGCTGCCATACATTCCTCATTCCCTGTCGGTGCCCTACGGGCAGCCACTACATCTCGCTTCTCAGAGCCGGCGACGGCGGCACCCATTTTTCACGAGCCATGACCTGAGCGCAGGGCCTTTGCATCAGAGCCGCTCCTGGGGCACCGCCCGCGGCGCGGTCATGCCGAGCCCGGCGAGGCATCCGGGCCGCCGGTCGACGGACGGTGGGACGACTCGCTGATCCCTCGCTGCGCTCGGGATGACCCGGACCCACCGCCCGCCCCTGATGAAATGGCCCTGACCTGAGCGTGGTCACTCTTGTCGGCCCCGACTTAGAGCACGCGATCCAGGATCGCCACCGCTTCGCGGCACACGTCTAGCGGGGGCACGAACGCCAGGCGGACGTACTCGCGACCGCGGGGGCCGAAGAACGACCCGGGTAACACCACCAGCCCGTGCTCGATGAGGCGCTCGGCGAAGCGCTGGGCGTCGCGCCCAGGCGCCGTCTCCGGGACGCGCACCCACAGGTAGAAGGCCCCCTCACTCGCCTCCACCTGCACCCCCTTGCGCCGGAAGAGGTCGAGGAAGAGGACCCGGCGCTCGGCATAGCGCGCCCGCTGGGCCTGGACGTGCGTCTCGTCTTCCCAGGCAGCGACGGCGGCCCGCTGGATGAACTCGGGCGTAGCCACGCCCATGCGGGGGCGGACGTTCTTCATCACCCGGATGAGCTCGGGATCGCCGGCGATGAAGCCGCTGCGGTAGGCGGTCATGTTGCTGCGCTTAGACAGGGTATTGAACACCACGGCGCGGTGATAGCCACGAGGTGCAGCCGCCTGCAGGAGCCCGGGCGGCGGGCGGTCGTACCACAGCTCGCTGTAGGCTTCGTCCGAGGCGACGTAGAAGTTGTAGCGATCGGCCAGGTCAAGGGCATCCCGATAGTAGCCCAAGGGGGCCACCTTGCCGGTGGGGTTGTTTGGGAAGTTGAGCCACAGGAGCTTGAGCCGCGCCCCGAGCT
Source organism: Chloroflexota bacterium (assembly GCA_030447525.1). Lineage (GTDB taxonomy): Bacteria > Chloroflexota > UBA11872 > UBA12225 > UBA12225 > JAUJOR01. The sequence continues at coordinate 441,793 of JAUJOR010000002.1, forward strand.
CGGGGGTGATCGCGTTCAGGTCAGGAAGCCAGTCGCCGTCCAGGGGCAGGGGGATGGCTTCAGCATGGTGCAGCAAGGCGCTGTCGCCATACACCTGGTAGGCCAGCTCAGGAATGGCCACGGCCTGAGGCGTGGTGCCGGCGGAAGGACCGTCTAGGAGAAGGGGCGCCAGGTTGTACAGGGCCTCCTTCGAGCCGTTGGCGGGGAGGATGTGGACCTCCGGGTCGGCAGTCACGGCGTAGCGCCGGGAGATCCAGGCGGCGATGGCCCCGCGCAGCTCCGGCAGGCCGGCGGCCGTCGGGTAGCGCCCGGCGGGGGTGACGGCGGCGATGAGCGCCTCGCGGATAAAGGCCGGTGTCTCGTCCTCCGGGTCGCCGACGCCGAACTTGAGCAGGCGCACCCCTCGGGCGCGCAGGGACGCTTCTTGGGCCCCCAGCTGGGTAAAGGCGTACGGCTTCAGCCGAGCGATCGCCGGATTCATCGGGACTCACAAGTCCGCAGTCTCACGTCGGCAGTCTCAAGCCCTGGCCACCTCCATCCGCCTAGCGCAAGACCGGCTCACCGTCGCATCGCCCGCGACACTCCGGCCGGAGAAGGGCGCAGCGCGCCAGGTTCACCGGTTCAGGGGGCGATGAGTGAGACCTGCCAGGTGAGACGTTTCGTATGATACCTGCCCGAGAGGGAGGTACTTGATGGCAACGGCCCGCCCCAAGGTCGCCGCTGTGACCACCGTCTGGCGCCACAACTCCCATGCGGATGTGATGATCCCCAAGCTGCTCGCCGGCTACGACCTGGATGGCGAGCCGGTGCAGCCCACCGTCGACGTCGTTTCCATGTACGTTGACCAGACACCGGACAACGACCTCAGCCGGGCCTGGGCGCGGCGCTTCAACGTGCCCATCTTCCCCACCGTGCGGGAGGCGCTCACCGTAGGTGGTGACACCCTGGCTGTGGACGCCGTCTGCATCATCGGAGAGCATGGGGAGTACCCCTGGAACGAGCAGGGACAGCACCTGTACCCCCGACGTGAGCTCTTCGAGCAGGCGGTAGACGTGATTCGGCCGGCCGGCCGGGGCGTGCCCATATTCAACGACAAGCACCTCTCCTACAGCTGGGACAGCGCTCGCTGGATGTACGACACGGCCCGCCGGCTGGGGTTGCCGTTCATGGCCGGGTCCTCGCTTCCGGTCACGTTCCGCGACCCGGAGCTGGAGCTGCCGCTGGGGGCGCCGATTGAGGAGGCCCTCGTCCTGAGCCACGGCCCGACCGAGAGTTATGGCTTTCATGCCCTGGAGACGCTGCAGTGCATGGTAGAGCGCCGCGGGCGCGAGGAAACCGGCGTTGCGGCCGTGACGCTCGTGCATGGCGACGCATTCTGGGAGCATTGGGATGCCGGGCGTTTCCCGCTGGACCTCTACGAGGCTGCCCTGGCGACGTCACAGCACCTTCCGGGCAGCGCACGGGAGCACTTCCAGGCCCACCGGCCGGGGGTCGCGACCGGTGTCCCGGGACCGCACCCGCCGCTGGCGTTCGTCGTGGAGTACGCCGACGGCTTACGGGCGACGCTGCTGAATCTCTCGGGCTACGTCTCCGACTTTGCGTTCGCTGCGCGTACTGGAAGTGAGACGGTGGCCTCGGCTTTCAAGCTAGAGTCCGGCCCCCCCCGCTGGCACTTCAACTTCCTCGTCCACCACATAGAGGCCTTTTTCCGTACCGGCGTCGGTCCCTACCCGGTGGAGCGCACCCTTCTGACCACCGGTACACTGGCGGCGTTGATGGACGCCGGGGCCGCCGGCCGGCGCCTGGAGACCCCCCACCTGGGGATCGCCTACGAGGCACCCCCCGTCCCGCCGCGTCGCTCACAGGGGCGCTCGCTACCGCCGGAACAGGTGTGGGGGTTCAGGCCGGAAGACGTGTGAGCGGAGCCGGGGCGCCGCCTGAGGGCCTGTCCCGCCTGCCGTCCGCCCGGAGACGGTCGAGGAACTCAGCCGTACGGAGCTGCCGCTCGAGGATGTAGTTCACGTGAGCACGCAGGGCGACGTCGATCTCCCTGGCCGTTTGCCCTCCCAGGCGCAGGCGCTGGAAGACACCGAAGGGCTCCTGGCTCATCAGGCGCATGGCCTTGATGGCGTTGACCGAGAGGGGCAACGCCCCAGGGTGAGTCACACTGCACCCGTCGCAGACCGTGCCCCCGCTGGAAGGGCTGAAGCGATTCTCGGCTGGGCGTAGGGCCTGGCCGCACTGGACGCAGCGGAACAGCTCTGGGGCGTAGCCGAGCACGGCCAGGAGGCGTAGCTCAAAGGCGCGCAGTGAGAGCTCGATCGTCGCCGGTCCGGTGCCCCCACCGAGCGCCCCTGGCTCGGCAAAAGACGAGCGCTTTTCGGAGGCCGGCCCGGCCGCGACCGGCGAAAGGGACTGCTCTCGGATCATGCCCGCTGTGGCCACAGTGGTGGGATGTGAAACCTGAGACCTGAGACTTACCTCGTCCAGGTAGCTGAGCTCCTGGAGCAACAGGTCGAAGATGGCCCGGTTCTCCAGGCGCTCCTCCGTCAATCGGTCAACCAGCTCGGCGCAATAGCAGGCGTAAGCCGCGCCCCAGAGGTCGTCGCGGATGTGCCCGAAGGGGCGCAGGGTTTCGGCCTGAGTGATGATGTCCAGGGTACGACCCTGGGCGACGAGCACGTTGACGTGGGTGAACAACTCCACGTGCCCGCCGATGCGGCTCTTGGGCCGGCGCGCTCCCTTGGCCACCGTCTGCAGCTTGCCGTGCGTGGGGCTGTAGAGGCTGACGATCCTATCGGCTTCGCCAAAGTCCTGCCGGCGCAGGACAATGCCCTCGGTGCGGTAGATCCGTTCGATTCGCATCTAGGTGGTTCGCACAGAGATACAACTACTCTATCCGACCGGGGAGCTGCTCAGGACCGAAGGCATCTGGAAGGAGGGTGGAGAGGGTGTGGGTGACGACGACCCCCTCCACGGTGGCGCTAAAGACACTAAGCTGGGGCCCGAACTCACGCAGCACCTGCCGGCAGGCGCCACAGGGCGGGGTAGGTTCAGGCGTGTCGGTGACAATTGCGATGGCATCGATGCGCCTCGCCCCGGCGGCGACGGCGGCAAACACGGCGGCGCGTTCGGCGCAGATAGTCAAGCCGTAGGAGGCATTCTCTACGTTGCAACCGGCGTAGATGCGCCCCTCGGCCAGCACGGCCGCCCCAACGGCGAATCGGGAGTACGGGGCGTAGGCGCGAGCCCGCGCTTCCCGGGCGGCGGCGACAAGTCGCGTCTCGTCCTGCCGGCTCGGAGCTGGCTGAGGCGTGCCTGGCGGGCTCACCTAGCCCCCCGGGGCCGGGTGGATAGGGGGTTCGAGCTCCGAGCCGGCGGCGGCCCCCTCCCCCGGCTTGATGATCCGCACCTTGTTGATCCGATTGCCTTCCACGTCGTCGACAATCAGGCGCGTCCCATCGGTGACGATCTCATCGCCCTGCTGCGGGACACGGCCGAGCCGGGAGTAGACGAAGCCCCCCAGGGTGTCAACGTCCTCCTCTTGTAAGTCGAGCGAGAGAAGATCGTTGACGTCGTCCAGGGTCATCAAGGCGTCGATCACCACCTCGAAGTCGCTGACTTGCTGCACCAGGGCCTCTTCGGCGTCGTACTCGTCCTGGATCTCGCCGACGATCTCCTCCAGGATGTCCTCGATGGTCAACAACCCGGCGGTGCCACCATACTCGTCGACGACGATGGCGACGTGCACCCGCCGGGACTGCATCTCGCTCAAGAGATCGTCTACCTTCTTCGCCTCGGGGACAAAATGGGCCTCGCGCGAAATCTCGCGCACATGGATGTCCAGGCGTCCCTCGCGCAGGTAGCGCAGGCTGTCCTTGACATAGAAGACCCCGGACACGTTGTCGATCGTCCCCTGGTAGATGGGGATGCGGGAGTGGCCGGTGATTACCGCCCGGTCAACGGCCTCAGCCAGGGTGGCGCTGTCCGGCACGGCCTTGATGTCGATACGGGGAACCATGATTTCCCGGGCCACGGTGTCGCCGAACTCAAAGATCGAGCGGATCATCTCCCCTTCGTCCTGCTCCAGCACGCCCTCCTCTTCGGCGACGTCCACCTGGAGCATGATCTGGGCCTCCGTGACGGCGCCGGGGCTCCCGGCGCCGTCCCGCCCCCCGGCCTGCACGGGCGGCCGGTAGATCAAGCGGCCCAAGGAGTCCGAGAGCTTCACCACGGGGGTAAGGAGCCACACGGCCGCCCGCAGGGGACGGGCCAGGCCCAGGGCCACGGGCTCGGAAAACCGGGAGCCAAACGCCGGGGCCACCTGCTGGATGGGCACCAGGATAAGGACCAGGGTCACGATGACGAGCAGGACGTAGGCCCCACCAAGGCTGCCGAGGGCCTGCCCCAGTGCCGGCGCCCCCACGGTGACGAGGAGGGTGGTGGCCCCAACGGCGGCCGCCGTGGTCGCCAGGCGCAAGCTGGCAACCAGGCCAATGCTGTTCTCCATCAGGCGTTGCAGACTGCGCGCCGGCGCTACACCGTCGTCGATGAGCTGCTGAACTCGCGTCCGGCGCACGGCGGCAACCGCCGTCTCACCCGCCGAGAACAATACGGCCACCACCAGCAGGGCGCTCGTGACCAGCACCGCACCGGCGCGCAGCGTCCAATCGAAGGGCGCCGCCATGAGCGCCAGACCGATCACGAGCCCGGCGAAGGCCAGGAATAACAGGGAGGAGAGTAGAACGCGGATGGCTTTGGGGCCGTAGGCAGGTCTGCGGCCGGCTAGGTGAACAACTCGCTCACCGACTCCCGCCGGTGGATGCGCCGGATGGCCTCTGCCAGGAGCGGCGCGACGCTAATCTGCTCTATTTTATCGCGCCGGGCCCCGTCTGTCAGCGGGATGGTGTTGGTGGTGATCACCTTTCTGATCCGCGAGTCCTGGATCAGGCCGGGGGCCCCGCCGGCCAGGATCCCGTGCGTCGCGCAGGCATACACCTCGGCGGCGCCCCGCTCCAGGAGCATGTCCGCCGCCTCGATCAAGGTGCCACCGGTGGAGATCATGTCGTCCACAATCACCGTCGTCCGGCCACGGACGTCCCCCACCATCTCCAGGACCTCGGCCATGTCTGGCTGCGGGCGCTGCTTGGCGATGATCGCCAGGTGCCCGCCGACGCGCAGGCTGAAGTCCAGGGCGCGCGTGACGCCCCCGCTGTCAGGCGAGACGACGACGACGTCGTCATGACCGAGGCGGCGCTGAAAGGCGTCGGCCATGATTGGATTGGCTCGTAGATGGTCGACCGGGATGTCGAAGAAGCCTTCGATGGCCGCCGCGTGCAGGTCCATGGCCACCACTCGGTCTGCGCCCGCCGTGGCGATCAAGTTGGCCACGAGCTTGGCCGAGATCGGCTCCCGGCCGGCCGTCTTCTTTTCTTGCTTGGCGTACCCGTAGTAGGGGATGACCGCAGTCACTCGGTCGGCAGACGCCCGGCGCAAGGCGTCGATCATCAACAGGAGCTCCATGATGTGATGATCGACCGGGGAGCAGGTGGACTGGATGACGAAGACGTCGGCGCCGCGGACATTCTCTTCAATGCGCACGCGCGTCTCTTCGTTCTTGAAGGTGGTCACCAGGGACCGTCCCAGGGTGATACCCAGCGCCTCGCAGATCTCCTGGGCCAGCGGCAGGTTGGAGCTGCCCCCGAACACCAGTATGGCGTGCTCGGCCCTGGCCGGCGCGCCGCGTTCCTCAAGCTGGACAACCTTCGGCGAGCGCGTCCCCTCTGACCGAATCCCGAGCATCGTGGCCATGTGCGCCCTCCCCCTACTGCAGGCCTACGCGTCCGCCTCAACCGTATCGGCCGCCCCGGCAGCATCTGAGGCTCCCGGTTCCCGCTCCACGGCCGCGGAGGGGCCACCCGCTGCCCCGCGCTCCCCCCGCCAGCCGATCTGGCGGGCCGGCACGCCGACAACCTTGGCCCCATCCGGGACATCCCTGGTGACCACGGCCCCCGCTCCGGTCAAGGCCTCGCGGCCCACCGTAACCGGCGCCACGAGGAGCGTCCCGCTGCCCACGAAGGCCCCTTCCCCGACCCCAGTGGGGTGCTTGTCCTGGCCGTCGAAGTTGCAAGTGATCATCCCGGCGCCGAGATTGGCGCCGGCACCGACCGTTGCATCGCCCAGATACCCAAAGTGTTGCATCTTGCTGCCGGGCCCGAGGACGGAGCGGTTCAGCTCGCTTCCAGTCCCCACACTGGACCCGCGGCCGCAGCGCGTACCAGGGCGCAAATGGGCAAACGGGCCAACGCTGACATCTGTTGCGAGCACGGCCCCGTCCAGCATCGATGCCGTGACCCGACTACGGTCGTCGATCGTGCTGTTGCGGATGATGGCGTTCGGGCCGAGCAGGCAATCTCGCCCCACGGTAGTGCTGCCGCTGACGTGGGTGTTGGCCAGGATGACACTGTCCATACCCACCTCTACCCCAGCGTCCACGTAGCAGGTGGCCGGGTCCTGCAGCGTCACCCCTCCGTCCATCAGGCGATGGGTGATCCGGCGGCGCAAGATGGCTTCCGCCTCTGCCAACTGGACGCGCGTGTTGATCCCTACCGCTTCGAAGACGTCGTCCAGGACGAGCGTGGCCGCGCCGGTGCCCTCGGCAAGGGCCAGGGCCGGGAGGGCGGTCAGGTAGATCTCGCCGTTAGGGGCCGGCCGCACGCGCGGCAGGCGCGACCACAGCCATGGCCCGCTAAAGGCGCAGAAGCCGCTGTTGATCTCCCGCAAGCCGCGCTCATTAGCGGAGGCGTCCCGCTCCTCCACAATAGCCTGCACCTCCCCGCCGTGGGGCGGGGCGCCGTGGGCGCGGATGACGCGCCCGTAGCCCCTGGGATCGTCCAGGTGCCCGGTGGCCAGCGTCACCTGGGCGCCGGCGGCCTGGTGTTGGGCCAGTAAGCCACGGATCGTCTCCGGGCGCAGCAGCGGTGTGTCACCGTAGGCGACGATCACCGTCGGCGCATCTCCCGGTACGGCCCCCTGCGCTTGAAGCGTGGCGTGTCCGGTGCCGAGCTGCCGCTCTTGCAGGGCGAAACGATAGACGCCGGCGCCGAAGAGCCCCTCCACCGCCGCCTGCACCTCGGCGGCCCCATCCCCCACGACCACCACCGTGCGCTCCACGCTGATCCCGGCCGCACGCAGGGCTACCAGGACGTGCCATAACATCGGCTTGCCGGCCACCGCGTGCAGCACCTTGTGGTGCTGCGACTTCATGCGCGTCCCCTTGCCCCCGGCGAGCACGACGGCGGCCACGGCACCAACTGCCCGTTCAGGGGACTCGTGCAAAGGGGGACTATCAGGCGAGTCTGGTGTGCCCGCCGGGGTGCCAGCTCCGAACGACATGGCAATGCCCAGCAGCCCGGCCGGTGGCACGATGAAACGTGTTCTCACCAGATCAGCTGCGCTCCCACCGACGACTGTCGGCCGCCGGTCATCTCAACGTACAGCAGGCACCTGCGTCGCGGCTGGGGCGCTAGGATTCGAACCTAGGATCCAGGCTCCAAAGGCCCGTGCCTTACCGCTTGGCCACGCCCCACCAGGCTAGACTGTACCGACGCCGACGAAACGGTGTCAACAACTGGGTACGTCTACCAGCGACCCGAAGCGGCCCAGGTAGACGGCCGCTCCCAGGAGCGGCGCTGCCCCCAGGCGGGCACGGACAGCCTGCGCTTCCAGCTCGGTGGCGAAAAGGGCGAAGTAGGTCGGGCCGCTCCCAGACATCACGGCGTGGCTGGCGCCGGCCCGCAGCAGGGCGTCGCGGGCCACGGCCGCGCCGGGGGCCAGGTCGAGCGCCACCGGCTCAAGGTGGTTGAAGGGCAAAGGAACAATGCCCCGGTCTGCACGGGCCTGCAACCAGGACGCCGTTCGGCTCCCGTCTGACCATCGTTCCGGAGGCACCGCGTGGTAGACGTCCGCCGTGGAGATGGCCAGGGGGGCCTTGACCAACAGGACCCACCTGGAGGGCAGCCCCGGGAGGGGCGTCAGCCGCTCCCCCCGCCCTTCAGCGACGGCGCAGGCACCGTCGCCGAGGAAGAACGGGACGTCAGAGCCGAGATGGCCGCCGAGGTCACGGAGCGCGGATCGAGTCAGGCCCAGCGACCACAAGGCATTGAGCCCGAGCAAGGTCGCGGCCGCGTCTGAGCTCCCCCCACCCAAACCGGCGGCCATGGGGATGCGTTTCTCCAGCGTCACGCGCGCCCCGCGCGTCGTGCCCGTCTCCCGGCGCAGGAGCTCAGCCGCACGCCAGACCAGGTTCGTCGGGCCCTCCAGCTGGGGCTGCGAGCAGCGCAGCTCAAGCGTCCTGGCCGGGGAGAACGTCAGCCGGTCGGCCAGGGTGACGGCTTGCATCACGGTGCGGATGTCGTGGTAGCCATCTTCCCGGCGGCGGAGCACCTCCAGCGTCAGGTTGACCTTGGCGGGGGCACTGAGGGACAGGGCGGGAGGCACCACTTCCCGCAGGCTACCTGCCCCAGGGGGCAAGGCGCCACCCCTGTACCTGCCCCGCAGGGCCTTTTCATCAGGGGTGGGCGGTGGTTCCGGGTCATCCCGAGCGCAGCGAGGGATCAGCGAGTCGTCCCACTGTCCGTGGACCAGCGGCCCGGGTGCCTCGCGGGGCTCGGCACGGACGCACCGCGGGCGGTGCCCCAGGAGCGGCTCTGATGAAAAGGCCCTGCCTGCCCCGAGTTGGAACCTGCGTCCCGGCCAGGTTCCACGTCCCTGCAAGCTCCATCGAGCCTTCGCTCTAGGCCCGCCGGCCACGAGTGATACGCTCCAGATGTGACTCCAGATGTGACGGCGCCGACCGCGGGCTGGAGGTTCGTCCCGTTCGACCTCGCGCCGGCGGCGGAGCAGCTCGAACGTAGCGCAGATGCCTGGCGGGCCGTGGCCGCGGGGGCCGCGCCTCCGACGCTGCGCTGGTACGGCTACAGCGCCCCAGCCGTGGTGCTGGGGGTGGGCCAACGGCCGGATATCCTAGACGGCGCCGCCTGCGCTCGGGCAGGTATCTCGGTGGCGCAGCGGACGTCGGGGGGTACGGCCGTGCTGGGGAGCCGGGAGCTGCTGGCGCTGGACGTGGCCCTGCCGGGGGATCACCCCCTGGCCGGCCGGGACGTCCTGGGGGCGTACCGCTGGCTGGGGCGGGTCTTCCGGGAGGCCCTGGGCGCGCTGGCCCCCGACGGCCCGGCGCGCCTGGCGCTGGTCGGCCTGGACGCGGCCAGGGCGGATCAGGCCGCCCAACGTATCGCCCGGCCCACCGAGGCGGCCGGTCGGCGCGGGCTGGCCTGCTTCGGCACCCTCTCCCCGTATGAGGTGGCGCTGGCCCCCGGCGGCCCGGCGGCGCTCCGCAAGCTGGTGGGGCTGTCCCAGATCCGCAAGCGGTCAGTGGTCATGTTCCAGGTGGGGCTCTACACGCGCTTCGACGGCTACGGCCTGGCCCGGCTGCTATCCCTCAAGGAGTATGAGCGGGAGGCCCTGGGGGCCGAGCTCGACCGACGCGTCGCCGGCCTCGAGGATATCGGCGTCCCGGCCCACCGTCTACCGGAGCTACGGAGCCTGGTAGAGAGGGGTATCTTGCTTGCCTGCGGTGGGCAGGGGTGCCACGGTGACCAAGAGCCGGCACCCGGGGGCGGCCTGTGTCTCACTCCCGGCCAGTCAGCCTTGCTGGAGGGCAGCTCTCAGAAGCAGGATCAGGCGGGGCAAGAATAAGGCTACGCCCACGCCCGCGGCCCCGATGGCTAGCGCCAAGACGGCCCCGGCGGCCACGTCCTTGGCCACCTTTGCCTGGGGATGGTAGTCCGGGCTGACCATGTCCACGACCACTTCCACCACGGTGTTGACCATCTCCAGGGCGAACACCAGGGCGATGGTCAGGACGAGCACGGCCCATTCCCCCGGCGAGATGCGGAACAAGACGCCGTTCCCGGCGGCCAGCGCCCCCAGGACGGCGTGGAAGCGTAGATGGCGCTGCGTTCTCCAGGCGTGTTGCAGACCCCCGAAGGCGTGCGTGAAGCTGGCTCGCTCTTGCGCCAGCAGGGGGAGCAGGGACGGCTCCCCAGGGGGCGCGCGACGTTCCCGGATGGCCGGCATCACGCCGCCTCACGCAGCAGACCGGCGGCGCTCAGAGCGGCTTCCTCCACCTCTCGCATCACCGCGCGCTGGTCCTCCCCCTCGTGATCGTACCCCAGGAGGTGCAGCAGGCCGTGCACGAAAAGATAGCCCAGCTCCCGTTCATAGCTGTGGCCGTACTCGGCGGCTTGCCGGCGCACCCGCTCCACCGAGATGGCCACGTCCCCCAGGTGCTGAGGTAGCCCGGGCGGGGGGGCGGGCACGTCCGAGCCTTCCAGCTGGGCAAAGGACAGCACGTCGGTAGGACAATCTACACCACGGAAGTCCCGATTCAGGCGCTGGAGCGTAGCGTCGTCGGCCAGGAGCAAGGCCGCCTCCAGCTCTGGCCGGGGAGGGATTGCGGTCGCAGAACCTGGGGGCACCGCCGGCGCTTTCCCTGGGGGGGCAGACGGGCAGGTGGGCGGCGATGCGCTGGAACCATCGGCGGCGCCCTGTCCGGCCGCGGCCAGGGTCAGCTCAGCCACGCGGACAAACCAGGACTCGTCGCCCGCGCCCTCGACGACGTCCAGGGACACGATGTGCAGTGTGATGTGAGGCATAGGAGCACGCACCACTTCCGATAGCCCCCCCTGCCTCGGTCCTCGTCTTACAGGCCGCGGCCGGCGAGCGGTTGATTTCAGGGCCAAGTTCGGAGACCGGAAGGCCCGATCTCAGGACCCCGGTGGGTACAGGCTTGTCATTCGGCCAGTGCCGAGATGCATCACGTGGTCCGAAAGACGAGCCTTCACTCGTTGCCGATCTACTTAGCTCGGCTCGGCCACATTCTGCATGAACGGATGGGCCGGCTCCAGCTCGTGCGGGTCGGGGTACTCGATGCGCGGGTGGTAGACGCCTTGCAGCTGACGCATGAAGGAGCGCTTGATCACTTCTAGATCCTTCAGTGTCAGGTTACAGTCGTCCAGCTCCCCTTCCAGGATACGCTCGTTCACCGCCCGCTCGACGAGATCCTCCAGGCTCTTGGTCGACCGGTTGGACGCGGCCCTTACGCTGGCCTCCACCGTGTCCGCCAGCATCACCAGGGCCGTCTCCTTGCTGCGGGGTCGCGGGCCGGGGTAGCGGAACTTCCCTTCGTCCACGGCATCGGTCCCGGCCGTCTTGACAGCCATGCGGTAGAAAAAGCTCGCCAGGCGCGTCCCATGGTGCTCGGGGATGAAGCGCTGCACGGCCGGCGGCAGGCCGTACTGCTTGGCCAGCTCCAGGCCCATGACCACATGGTCGATTAAAGCCTGGGCGCTGGCCTCCGGTCGCAGCCGATCGTGCACGTTATCGCCGTCGAACTGGTTTTCCACGAAGTAGTATGGCCGGTGCAGCTTGCCCACATCGTGGAAGTAGGCCCCCACCCGGACGAGCAGGGAATCCACCCCGATCTGCTCGGCCGCCCGCTCCGCCAGGTTGCCGACGATGATGGAGTGGTGGTACGTCCCCGGGGCCTCGGTCAGGAGCCGGCGCAGGAGGGGCTGGCTGGGGTGGGCCAGCTCGAGGAGCTGCAGCATCGTGGTCAGGCCGAACGCGGGGCCGGCCAGGCTGAACGTCCCCATGGTCAGGATGGCGGTGAGCAGGCCGTTGGCGGCGGCGCTGACGCCAAGATTCAGCAGGCCCGGCAGGTCTGAATCCGCGTTGATCAGGCGAAAGCTGAGGGAGACGGCCAGGTTAGCCAGGGCGACCTGCAGGCCAACGAGGAAGAAGGCGTTCAGGCGCTCGATGCGCCGGGCGGCCATGGCCCCGACCATCCCTTGCAGGATGACCAGGCAGATCATGTCGAACGAGAATCCGAGGATGGGGGCGGCCAGGAGGCCGAGGAAGCTGGATAGGACGACGGCCAGGCGCGTGCTGATGAGGTTGGAGATGAGCACAGTCGCCGTGGCCACCGGAAAGACGTAGGCAGCCCACGGCCGTCCGGGGACGATCAGCTTCATTGCCACCAGGATGACGGCGAGCAAGATACCGATCAGCAACAGGCTGCGCGGGCGGTCCAGCAGATCGGTGTGGAAGCCGTGCAGGTACGCGCTGAGGAGCAGCACCAGGACGGCGGCGTACAACCCCAAGCCGGCGGCGCTCTGCCAGCTGGTGGCCCGCGTGCCCAGTCCTAACGCCTCCAGCTTCTCCACGTCCTCGGCGGTGATTACGTCCCCTTGACGGACGACGGTCTCGCCACGCTCGACCGTCACCTGCACCGGCTGCACCCGGTCACGCGCCTCGCGTCGGCTCCGCTCCGTCTCCGCGCCGTTGACCAGGACGTTGGGCCGGACGTAGAGCGAGACCAGGTCGGCGGTGAGGACCTGCTGGGGCTGGGACAACGCGGGGGACATCTGTCCCAGCATGGCCGTGCGCTTCTGGGCCAGCTCCTCCACCCTGATTCGCTCCCGTACGTTCTCGTCCAGGATACGAAGGGTCTCCGCGCTGACCGCTTGCCACTCTTCGTCGCTCAGCTGCAGGGCAGTATCCACGGAGTGCGGACTCAGGCCCGGCTCCAACCGGCTGATCTGCTGCCGGAGCTGGTCGTACCCGGCGCCGGCGTCGGCACGGATGGCGCTGATGCTCCGTAGGAGGTCGGCCGCTCGGCCGCGGAGCTGGCGCAGGAGATTGGAATCGTAGTCATAGACGGTGGCCACCTGGACGGCGGCCTCGTCACGGGCGATGCGGGTGCGGGCCTGGCTGATGAAGCTAACCCGGCGCGGGGCCTTGAGCGTCTCCGGCGCCGACGTCCCGGCGACGAGCGGGGCATTGCCGGGGACGAGACGCCAGTTCAAGGCCAGGCCAGCGACGAGCAAGAGGCCAATCGCAAAGGCCGCCAGGCTGGCGACACGGCGCCATGACGCGCCGCCATAACGGCGTGGCGGGCGGAAGTTGATGATTTTGGTTTCAGCGTCGCTCATCGTCTCGACGTTGCCCACCATGGCCACGCCGCCCAACCCGTCTGCCCGGCTGCTAGCACCTCAGTATAGGAGCAAGCTCAGCATGTCTGCTTGGTTCTGCTTGCATCGGCTCGGCCACGCTGGCCGGCGGGCTCACCCGCCGCGGACTCACCCCGGGGGCCATGCCAGGGGCCGTCCTCCCAGGAGGTGCAGGTGGAGGTGGGGCACAGACTGCCCGGCGTCGGCGCCCACATTCAACACCAGACGGTAGCCGGTCCCGGCCACGCCCTCCCCCTCGGCCATGCGGTTAGCCACCACCAGCATCGCCGCCAGCAGGGGGCCGTTCCCCGGCCCCAGCTCGGCGGCCGAGCCGACGTGCTGATTAGGGATCACCAGGAGGTGCACCGGCGCCTGGGGGTTGACGTCTCGGAAAGCCGTCACCTGTCCATCCTGATGAACGATCTGCGCCGGGACGTCCCCACGGGCAATCTTGCAGAAAATGCAATCACTCATCGTGGCAAGTCTACGCTACACCTCGCCGGGCGGGTCAGGCAGGTGGCTGCGTCTACTGGTCTGTCAACCTGTTCCTGGAGTGGTTGTTGTTACCTAACGCCCAGATTGCCCGCCGCCGTCGTGGCGACGTGGCAGCGCACCAGGACCGGGCGGGGCACCGGGCACCAGGGCCAGGGCCAGGGCGGCCAGGGCCGCCGTCTCACTGCGCAGCACACGCGGGCCAAGCGTGGCCGTCTGCACCCCGGCGACCAACGCCAGCTGCACCTCCTCTGGATCGAAGCCCCCCTCCGGCCCCACGAGGAGCCGCACGCGGCCGCCCCCGGCGGCCGCCGCCCCGGCCAGTACCGCGTCGAAGGGGGACACACGCTCCTCCTCCCAAAGAAGGACGCTCGACGGGGCGTCGTCCAGGGCGGCCGGCAAGGGGCATGGGGCGGCGATCTCTGGGACAACGCAGCGCCCGCTCTGCTCGGCGGCCTCGACGACGATGCGCCTCCACCGCGCCAGCTTCGCTCCAGACGCCCGACGCTCAGCCGGCCCCCCACCGGTTTCGCCGGCGAGGCCGTTGCCCGTGGCCGCTGGCGCCGCCCCGGCCGCCACGGTGCGCCGCGTGACCAGCGGCCGAAAGGCGGCCACTCCCAGCTCCGTCCCCTTCTGTAGTACCCACTCGAACTTGTCCGCCTTGAGCAGGGCATGGCACAGCGTCACGTGCAGACCGGGCTCGCGCTGTGGCCGCTGATGCTCGAGTAGCCGGGCGGAGGCCCGGTCTCGCCCGGCCGAGACGAGCTCCGCCGTCCACTCCCCGCCAGAGCCATCGAACAGCACCACCGGATCTCCGGGGCGCAGGCGGAGCACAGTCGAGATCTGATGGGCGATCTCGCGGGGCAAGGCCACCTCGCCGCCAGCCAGGGGCGCCGCCACGTAGAAGCGGTGCAATGTGGCCACGGGGAGTCACGCCTCCTGGACGGTGGGGGCGGCCCCGGACAACGGGCCGGCCGGCTCCTTGCGACACAGGAACGTGACCCAGTCGCCCTGCTGCAGGCGACGCTCAGTTGTGAAGCCCTGTGCCGCCAGGGGAACGGCTGCCTCGGCCTCACGCTCGGCGATGATCCCGCTGGCGATCAGCCAGGCCCCCGGACGAAGGGCCCTTTCCAACGCGGGGGCGCGCTCGGCGATCACCCGGGCAACGATGTTGGCGAAGGCCCCATCAAAGGCGGCCACGAGGTCGAGGCCCGGTACGGTGACCACACCGTTGATCGGCTCCCCGAGCGTGGCGCGCCGGACGCTGACGACGTCTGCTAGGCCGTTCTGCGCCGCGTTCTCCGTGGCCGCGGCCACGGCCACCTCGTCCACGTCCAGGGCCAGCACGCTCCCGGCGCCGAGCCGGGCGGCCGCCAGGGACAAGATGCCGGAGCCGGTGCCGAGGTCGAGCACGTCCTGCCCGGCCAGCCGGCCGGCCCCCCCTCCGGCCGGACCCAGGGTCTCGAGGCACTCCAGCACGAGCTGGGTGGTGGGATGCAGTCCGGTGCCGAAGGCCATGCCGGGGTCGAGGTCGAGGACGAGATCGCCCGCGCCGGGGACGAACGCTTGCCAGCGGGGCTTAATCACCCAGCGCCGGCCGATGCGCTGCACGGAGTAGTGTTGCTTCCAGGCGTTCGCCCAGTCTTCCTCGCCGATCCAGCGGAAGGTCAGGTCGCCCATGGGGGCGAGATCGAAGGCCCGCAGGAGACCTACCGAGTTCTCGATCTCCCGGCGCCGGGGCACCAGGTCCTGACCTTCCGGCAGGTAGGTGCGCAACATGGCGAAGGCCCCAGGAGTGGGCAGGACCTCGTCCACATCTGGCCCCGGGCGCAGCTCCGGCTCGATGACCACGCCCCCCTGCCCCGCCCGTTCGAACAGGGCACTCAGGGCCTCGGCGGCCTCAGCCGTGGCGCGGATGGAGACCTCCAGCCAGCGATCAGGCATCTTCCTCGTCCAGGCCCAGGGCACCCTTGACCTTCTCTAGCAGCCCCTTGTCCTTCTTACGCCCTCGCCGGGCCGGGCGCCCGTTCGTCCGGCCGCTGGAGCGATCTCCGCCGGGGGCGGCACCCGCCGCCTCCGGCTCCGCCTCATCGTCCTCCCGGCCGTTGAACGACTCCGCCAGGACGCTGAAGAGCTCTCGCTGGCGGGCCGTGAGGGCCGTAGGTACCTGAACGTTGGCCACGACGCGGAAGTCACCGCGGCCGGCCCGCTGCAAGCGGGGTACCCCCTTGTCACGGATGCGGAACACCCGCCCGTGCTGCGTCCCTGGGGGCACCGTCAGCACCTCGTCGCCTTCGAGCGTGGGGACACGGCGTTCGGTGCCCAGGGCAGCCTCGGCGACGTTGAGGGGCAGCTCGTAGATGAGGTCGAAACCGTCGCGGCGCAGCACCGGATGGGGCTGGACGTGAAACTGGACGTAGAGGTTGCCGCTGGGACCGTTCTTGTCGCCGCCCTCACCCTGGCCGGCGACTCGCATCTCGGTGCCATTGTCCACGCCGGGCGGGACGGGGAGCGTGATCTTGCGCTGCCGTTTCAACCGCCCGCGCCCGCCACACTCCGGGCACTTGGACTGCACGATCGTCCCTTCCCCACGGCAGCGATCGCAGGTGGCGACGTTGACAAACTGGCCGAAGATGGACTGCTGGATGCGCCGCACCTCCCCGGTCCCGCCGCACTGCACGCAGGTGATAGGGGGCTTGCCGGGCTCGGCGCCGGAGCCGCCGCAGATGAGGCAGCTCTCCCAGCGCGCCAGCTCGATCTCCTTTTCAACGCCGAACACGGCCTCCTGAAAGGTCAGATCGACGCGTATGCGCAGGTCGGCGCCGCGCTGTGGCCCGCGCCTGGTGGCCGTCCCGCCCCCGAAAAAGCTCTCGAAGAGATCGCCGATGTCTCCGAAGGGGAAGCCCTCCGCACCCGCCGGGCCGCCGCTGGGCCCGGCGTGGCCAAAGCGGTCGTACATCTGGCGGCGTTGGGCGTCACCCAGCACCTCGTAGGCCTCGGTGATCTCTTTGAAGCGCGTCTCGGCCCCCGGCTCCTTGTTGACGTCCGGGTGGTACTTGCGGGCCAGCTGCCGGTAGGCCCGCTTGATCTCGTCTTCTGGGGCGCCGCGCGAGACGCCCAGCAGCTCGTAATAGTCGCGTTTCTCGGCCATCAATACAGTCCAGTGGATCTAGGGAGCGTCACCCGCCCGGCGGTTCCAGGACCGAAGGGCTCAAGCAGTGCACCACTCCTTGAGCTTGTCGGCCCTTGAGCCGAAGGGCGGCTCAGGTGCCGACGGGTGCTTCTTCCGGCGCTTCCGGTGGAGGACTGCCGTTCGGCACCTCGGCGGCGCCCTTCTCCACCATACCCGGATTGAGGTCGAGCAAGGCGGCGCGCAGCTCCAGGGCGGCGCCGCGGATCTGCGTCGTGTCGCCTCCCTCCATCACGGCACGCACGGCGCCGATCCTCGCTTCCAGGTCGCCCCGGAACTCCTCCGGCAGGCTCTCGCCGGCCTGCACCAGGAATCGCTCAGCCTGGTACACGAGGCCGTCGGCCAGGTTGCGGGCATCGACTCGCTCGCGCCGGCTGGCGTCCTCCGCGGCATGATGCTCGGCATCCGCCACCATGCGGGCGATCTCCTCCGGCGAGAGACGGCTGGCGCCGGCGACCTTGACGCGCTGCTCAAGTCCGGAGTTGCGTTCCCGCGCCGAGACTTGCAGGATGCCGTTGGCGTCGATGTCAAAGGTGACGTCGATGAGGGGCACGCCGCGGGGGGCGGGGGGGATGCCGTCTAGCTCGAAGCGGGCGAGCTGCTGATTGCGCTCCGCTAGCTCCCGCTCGCCCTGGTACACCTGGATCTCCACCCGGCGCTGCTGGTCGGCCGCCGTGCTGTAGGTCTGGGTGCGAGAGGTCGGGATGGTGGTGTTGCGGTCGATCAGGCGGTGGAACACCCCGCCGAGGGTGCGGATGCCCAGCGAAAGGGGCGTCACGTCGAGGAGGAGCAGGTCGGTCACTTCCCCGGAAAGGACGCCGGCCTGCACGGCCGCTCCCAATGCCACTACCTCGTCCGGGTTGACTCCCTTGTGCGGCTCGCGGCCAAAGATGCGTTTCACCACCCCCTGCACCGCCGGCATGCGAGTCTGGCCCCCAACGACCACGATGTCGTCGATCTGCTCGGCGACCAGATGGGCGTCGGCCAGGGCCTGCCGGCAGGGCTCGATGGTGCGCTCGATCAGGTCGCCCACCAGCTGCTCCAGCTTGGCCCGGCTGAGCACCACGTTCAGGTGCATCGGTCCCCGCTCGTCGGCAGTGATGAAGGGGAGATTGATCTCCGTCTCAAGTGCGCTGGAGAGCTCGATCTTCGCCCGCTCGGACGCCTCTTTGAGGCGCTGCAAGGCCATGCGATCGGCCCGTAGATCGACCTTGTGCGCGGCCGCGAAGCCATCGGCGAGCCACTCCATAATCCGAGCGTCGAAGTCGTCCCCGCCGAGATGAGTCTCGCCGTTGGTCGCTCGCACTTCGTAGACGCCGTCGCCGATCTCCAGGATAGAGATATCGAACGTTCCGCCCCCCAGGTCGTACACGGCCACGCGCCGCTCCCCCTGCTTGTCCAAGCCATAGGCCAAAGCGGAGGCAGTGGGCTCGTTGATGATGCGACGCACCTCCAGCCCGGCGATCTGCCCGGCGTCCTTGGTCGCCTGGCGCTGGCTGTCGGAGAAGTAGGCCGGGACGGTGATCACGGCCGCCGTCACCGGCTCGCCTAGATACGCCTCGGCGTCGGCCTTGAGCTTCTGGAGGATCATGGCTGAGATCTCGGGCGGGGCGTAGTCGTTGCCCCCCAGCAAGACCCGAACATCCCCATTCGGCGCCCCCGTCAGGCGGTAGGGGATGAACTTGCTGTCCCGTTCCACCTCTGGATCGTCCAGGCGCCGGCCCATGAAACGCTTTATAGAGAACACCGTCTGCTCAGGGTTAGTGATGGCCTGGCGTTTGGCGATCGAGCCCACCAATCGCTCACCGCTGCGCGAGACGGCGACGACCGAGGGCGTCGTGCGCGCCCCTTCGGAGTTGGGGATGACCACCGGCGCCCCGCCCTCAAGCACGGCGATGCAAGAGTTCGTCGTCCCCAGGTCAATACCGATCACCTTGGCCATGGCAGTCCAGTCTCAGGTCTCACACCCAACGTTGACGTGTCCCTCACTACAAGACCCGGGCCACTGCCGGAAGTGCTGACCGCCAAACGCCGAGTCAGGTCTACTCACCGGCAGGACCTGCGCCGTCCCATCGGCCCGCAGGAACAGTGGCCCACCTGGCACCGCGTACCTCCTGCCACTTAGCCGGTCGCCGCCGGCGCGGCGTCCGCAGCGGCGTCCCTGGCCCCTGGGGCCTGATCAGCCTGTTGGTCCGCCTCGGGGACAGAGACGTGAGACCCCGCGCCCTCGGTCTCGGCGGTTGTCGGCTTGGGACCTACCTTGACCAGGGTAGGACGCAGGACGCGCTCGTGGAGCTTGTAGCCTGCTTGCAGCACGGCGACCACATGAGGCCTGCCGTCACCGCTCTCATGCTCGATCGCCTCGTGCAAGGCCGGATCAAACGGCTGGTCCGCAGCCTCGATCTCCACCAGCCCGATCCGCTCCAGCGTGCCCCGTAGCTGGGAGTGGATCATGGCCACCCCGGACAGCCAGGTCAAGCGGCGGAACTGCCCCGGCAGCGTGCTCCAGGCGCGGTCGAAGCTATCCAGCACCGGCAGTAACGACGATATCAGAGATGCGGTGGCGAATTTCTCCAGCTCCTCGCGCTCGAACTGCGCCCGGCGCCGATAGTTAGCCAGGTCTGCCTGGGCCCGCTGCCAGCGATCGAGATTCTCCTGCGCCCGCGTCTCGGCGGCCCGCAGCTCCTGACGGAGCTCGTCCAGCTGGCGCTCCAGCTCCCGTGCCTCAGCGCTCCCGCCGCCGGCCGGCGCCCCACTCGCGGATGCGCCCCCTTCAGCCCTGGTGGTCTCAGCTTCAGCCGTCATTTGTCTCCTCCCTGCGCTTACGGCCGGGGGGGCCCATGGTCGAGGGCGTCCGCATGCCCACACCTCCTGCCAGGTTGGCGCCAGCCTTCTCGGCGCCGCCTCCGCCCCCCGGTACGACCTCCCTGGGTCGGCCAACCCTTCCAAAGTCGTCAAGTAGCTCAGTCATGATGCGGGCGATGTAGCGTACCGATGGGACGGCAACGCCGTAAGGCAGGCGCAGCGGGCCCAGTACGCCCACTACCCCGGTCACCTCGTTGGCGTCGCCATAGCGCGCCAGGACGACGGCGCACTCCTTCATCCAGTCCCACCGATTCTCGCTGCCGATCAAGATCTGGATGCCATCGTTCGCCGGCACCCCGGGCAGGAGCTCACGCAGCACCTGGGGGCGCTCCAGCACCTCTACGATTGCCCGCGCCCGCTCCACGGTGGCGAACTCCGGCTGGTCGAGTAGCTCCACCAGGCCGTCGTGGTAGACGGTCACGGTCTCACGCGCGTCGATCTCGGCCATCAGCTCCAGCAGAGAGTCCACCAGGAATCGCTCGGCGCCTGTCAAACGCTCGTTCTCGACGGCCGCCTTGGCCCCTCGCCGGCTCTGGCCATGGAGCAACAGATTGAACCGCTGCGACGCCGCCGAGAGCGTTTCTTGATTCGTACCGTCGGGGAGGGTGACCAGTTGCTGCTTGACGCTCCCTTCCTGCAGGACGAGCACCAGGAGGCCCAGGCGCTCCTGCATCTGGAGCATCTCGAAGTGCTTGATACGGCAGGCCGCCATCTGTGGGGCGCTGACGATGGCCGCCGCCCGGACGACCCGCGCCAGCACGGTTACGCCCAGCTGCAGCCACTCCTCGCGCATCAGCGCCACCTGGTGGAACTGATGCCGGATAGTCAGCTGCTCTGAGCGCGGCAGGCGCTCCTCCTGCATCAAGCGCTGTACGAAGTAACGGTAGCCCTGCTCTGATGGGATGCGCCCGGCAGACGTGTGGGGCTGGTAGATGTAGCCCTCCGCCTCCAGCTCGGCCATCTCGTTACGGATCGTCGCCGACGAGACGGCCATGCCGTACTCCCGCTGCAACGTGTCCGACGCCACCGGACGGGCGTTGCGCGTGTACTCCTGGACGACCGCTTTGAGGATCTGTTCCTTGCGTTCCGACAGCACGCCCCGTCTGGCCTCCCACCACCCATTAGCACTCCCCGTACCTGAGTGCTAAGCCAGAGTCAGAATACCAGACTCAGTAGGCATTCCGATCTCGGGGGAGTTGCAGGGCGGTACGGATGATGATCTTGATGTCCAGCCACAGCGACCAGTTGTCAACGTAGTACAGGTCGTACTTCGTCCGCTCTTCGATGGGGACGTCCCCGCGCAGGCCGTTGACCTGCGCCCAGCCGGTGATGCCGGCCTTTTCTCGTAGGCGCTTGAGGTAGTCCGGCACCGTTTCGCTGAACTGGGCGACGAACATCGGGCGCTCGGCTCGGGGGCCGACGACGCTCATGTCGCCGATCAGGACATTGATGAAGTTTGGCCACTCGTCCAGGGAGAAGCGGCGCAGCCAGCGCCCCACGCGCGTGCGCCGGGGGTCGTCTTGCACCGTCCAAAAGCGCCCGCTGCGGGCCTCGGCGTCCTGCACCATGGAGCGGAACTTGATCATATGGAAGCGCTTGCCGTCTTGCCCCACCCGTTCCTGCACGTGGAACACGGGCCCGGGGGAGTCCAGCCTGACCAGCAGGGCGATCAAGAGCATCATCGGCGATGACACGGTCAACACCGCCAAGGAGAAGATGATGTCGAACCAGCGCTTCAGGGTGCGCTGCCAGGCCTGCAGCTCAGTGGCACGGATCCCTACCAGGGTCAGTCCCTGGAAGTTCGTCACCGAGGCCTCGCTGACCAGCATCTGGAAGATGTCCGGGAAGATGCGGATGGTGACCGGTTGCCCCTCGCAGCGGTTGACGATTCCGAGCAGCTCCTGGTTGGACAGGCTAGGGTCGGCCAGGACGAGCTCGTCTGGGCGCAGCCGGGCGAGGGCGGCGTCGAAGTCCTGGAGCCGTCCCACCACCGGCGCCCCGGCCATCGGATGGCTGCCCGCGGGTAGGTCTTCATCCAGGAACCCGATCACCCGATAGCCCAGCTGGGGCGTCTGCTGGAAGTGGCGCGCCACGCGCAGGCCAGCCGCCCCCGCCCCCACGACGAGGGCCGTGCGCACGGCGATGCCCCGCCGGGCCAGCCGGTCGCGCCAGATAATCCACGCCAGGCGCCCGGCCCCGGCTACAGCGGTGCAGGCCACCCAGAGGTAGCCCAGCAGCAGGCGGGAGTAGTCCGGCCAGCCCCGCACGACAAAGGAGCTGACCGCCACCGTAGCCACCAATCCGACCAGCACCGCCGTCAGCAGGCGCAACAGCTGGTCGACGAACCCCATCAAGTGGCGGGGCTGGTACAGGCCGTAGGCCGCGAAGGCAAGCAGCAAGATCGGGGTGGCCACGGCCAGGAAGCCACCGTAGGCTCGGGCGCTGTGGATCTCCTGCGCCGGAGGGAACTGCACCACGAAGCGCAGGAGGTAGGCCAGCGCGAACCCGGTGGCCACGGCCAGGGCGTCGGAGATCACCAGGCAGCCTGGGGAAAGGGTAAGTCGCTGCCACCACGGCAGCGGCCCCCCGGGCGCCCCCACGGCGCATCCAACGCCTCGAGGCTCGCTGGGCTCGGCGGCGCTTACGGTCGGCTGCATCGTATCCGCTGCTGCATGGATGGCGAGACGTGCCGTTCCCGGGCTGAAGCTGTGGCCGCCAGGAGGAACCGATGCAGCGATCTGTAGGTCTTGGGGTTCACGTCTGACGTCTCGGCTCTGGCGACTGGGTGTCGATCCTCCGGCTGGCCGTCCTTAACGCGTGACTGCCGGCCCAGGTCGGTGCTGGCTGGCGACGGCCGCCCGGCCAAGGCCGCAGCAACCCAGCGCCGGCACCGGCGTTGTGAGACGTGCACCCTGGCCCCACATGGCCTAGCCGCTCCTTCCCCATTCTGGCCCTTCACCGGCCATGGTAGCGGCTGCGGCGCCCGGGGCAGGATTCGTGCCTCTCGGATGCCCCGGGGCCTGGCGTCGATGCACGCCGCACCGCGGCGTCCGCCGGCCACCCTCAGCATGTTTTCTTCAACGCCACCGCCTGGGCCTGAGTGCCGAGGCGCCCGCGCCCAGGCGCCCGCGCCCCGGCATAAGACTTCTCTACGAGACGCGCCGACGGGCGGGTGGGCGGAGACGATCCAGCGCCACGGAGAGGAAGCCGAAGACGACGATCCCGGCGGTGACCAAGCCGTTCTTTGCCGCGGACGATCGCCTGGCGTAGTGCTTCTGGTAGAAGAGGTGCATCGCCCGGAAAAACTCGTAGGTGCAGCGTAAGGAGCGGCGCTTGCTGCTCTGGCCTTTGAGGTGCAGCACCTGCACCGCCGGGTGGTACCGCGTCCGCCAGCCACAGTCTCGACTGCGCCAGCACAGGTCGAGGTCCTCGCCGTACATCCAGAACGTCTCGTCCAGGAGCCCGATCTTCTCCAAGACGTCACGACGCAGGAGCATGTAGGCGCCGGTCACGGCGTCTACATCGTAGGGGACGTCTGGGTCCCTGTAGGTCAGGTTGTACTCCCCGAACAGCGGGATGTGAGGGAACAGCCGCGGCAGGCGCAGGAAATGAAACAAGGCGTTACGGGGCGTGGGGAAGGAGCGACGGCAGGCGAGATCGAGCCCGCCGTCGGCACGCACGAGCTTGGGCCCCAGGATGCCAACCGAGCGATCCTCCTCCAGAGCGGCCACGGTGGCGGCCAGGGCGTCGGGGGGCACCTCCGTGTCCGGGTTGAGGAGCAGGCAGTAAAGGCCGCGCGTGCGCCGCAGCCCGAGGTTGTTCGCGGCCGCGAAGCCGGGGTTGTGCGGAGCGTGCAACACCGTAGCCTGGGGAAAGGCCCGCCGCACCATCGCCGCGCTCCCATCCGTCCCCGTGTCCACAACGCAGACCTCAACGCCAAAAGGGGTCTCGCTGGCGAACACCGAGTTCAGGCAGCGCTCCAGCAAGGGCCGCACGTTGTAGGTCACGACGACCACCGATAGGAGGGGCGTAGTGGGAGCCCCGGCTGATCCATCCGCCGCCCCGTCGAGGGCGCTCGTCTCCTTCGCCGGGAGCTGCTCGAGGGTCATCCGCCCGAGGGTCCTCGGTCCAGCGGTTCTCCGTCCGGCGGTCCTCCGTCCGACGGACCTGCAGGCGACGGTCTAGTCACCGCCTGGCCAACGCTCAGGCGCCACCACAGCCCTGCTGGATAACCCAGCATCTTTGCTACGTCTCCGATCAGGCGCGCCAGCGGGACGAGGGGCGCCGCCCGGCAGAACTCGGACGCATCCGCGCTCGCCAGCCATAAACGGATGAACGGGCGGCGCAGGTAGGCGACGCCTCCGATGGTCAGCAAGGCGAGCGCTCCCCGGCGCCCCCAGCCGGTCGCAGACGGCCGGGGAAGCCCCAGCCACAGCAGCGCCCCGCCGGCCAGATAGGATGCATAGCGGATACCGTGGCGCCGGCGCCACAGGTCGGCCTTGCCGTCCCCCCGGGCGTAGCGGTAGTACTGCCGAAAAAAGGCCGCCAGCGTGGGGCGGGGGCGAAAGTCGACCGTCGCCCGGGGCACGAAGCGCGCCGGGCCGAAGGCGCGGCGCAACGCCAGGTCGAACACCAGATCCTCACCGTAGTCCAACCACTCGGGGTAGCCGCCCACCCGTCGCCAGGCCTGCCGCCGAAAGGCGATCGAGCGGCTAGAAGGAAGGAATCGCGCCGGGTCGATCTCGCCCACGTCCGGTAAGGTGGTGGCGCCCAGGGCCAGCTCCCATAGACTCTGCGGCGCGGAGTGGAAGAAGCCACTGCTGACCTGGAGGGTGGCGTCGCGCTGGAGCGGGGCCGTGAGCCGGGCCAGCCACTCCGGGGCCAGGCGTACCCCGGCATCGGTGACGGCGATGACGTCGTGCCGCGCCGCCGCGATGGCCCGGTTGCGTCCCCGAGCGATGTTGGCCCCCGGATGGCGCAACACCACCATCGCCCCCGCGCCGGTCGCAGGGATCGGCTCGGAGGCAGCGGCCAGGTCCCCCAGGCGCTCCCACGTCCCGTCGCTCGAGCCCCCGTCCACCACGACGCATTCCTCTGGCCGGCGGGACTGCCCGGCCAGAGATGACGTCAAGGCATCCACGCTGGCCCGCTCGTTCAGCACCGTGGCCACAACGCTTACCGGGCCGTCTGGCGACGGGGCCCAGACCGACCCTGCACCGCCTCCCTGGTCCCGGCCTGGACCCTCCAGTTTGTCTTCTTTGTCTTCCCGCCGCCGGGGAGCCCCGCCGGACATGGCTTGCCCCCCGGCCAGGCCGGCATAGACTTCCAGCAGGCGGGGGGTGATGCGTCCCCAGTCGTGACATGTAGCCGCCAGGTGCCGGGCGCGTCTGGACAGGTCCTGCCGGAGCTGGGGGCGCTCCAATAGCTCCACGACGGCGGCGGCGAAGCCTGGGGCCCCGTCTGCAATCGAGGCATGCACCCCTGGCGTGACCCCCAGGCCGGCCGCGCCAAGTGTCGTCGCCACCAGGGGCACCCCGGCGGCCATCGCCTCGAGGGCCTTGAACCGCACCCCGCTGCCCATGCGCATGGGGACGACGTAGACCCAGGCGCTGGCCCGCCGACGGTCGAGCTCTTCATCGGAGAGCGCTCCCGTGACTTCCACGCCGTCGCCGGCCAGGCGGAGCACGGCAGGGGCCGGATCACGGCCGGCAAGAATGACCTGCACGGTGGGGACGCGGCGCCGCACGCGGGGCAAGATCTGGCCCACCAGCCACTCGCAGGCGTCCACGTTCGGCCGGTAGTCCAGCTTGCCGGCGAAAAAGAGCGCCGGCTGTGGGGCCGGTTGCGGGGGGGGCAGGGCCCCCACGGTGACCCCATTGGGCACCACCACCGCCCCCAGGCCGGGGACGATGGCCTCCAGCGCCCGTGCGTCTTGATCCGAGACGGCCAGGCAGACGTCGGCGGCCGCGCAGTAGAGGGCCTCCCGAGCACGCAGGCGTCGGGCCTGCACCGCCGAGTACAGGGCGCTGGGCCAGCGCCGGGGGAGTTTGCCGTCGATGCGCGCCGCCGAGGCTTGAAGCTGATACTCGGCGTTGTGATCGTCGAACACCAGGGAGGGAGACGGTCGCGGCCGGCGCCCGGCGGCCTCCTCACGCAGGGCCTGGGCGCCGAGAAGGTAGCCGGCGACCTCCAGGCCCTCGAGCTGAACGGCATCGTACCTGCCGGACTGGAGCATGGCGGCCAGGCGTCCGGCAAAGGCGGGCGACCGCAGCCGGCCCTCCATGTCCGCCCGGCCCACGGCCAGGTCAAGCAAGCGGGCATGGGGCCGGCGCCGGGGAGCGAGGACGGCTTCCACTCGACCACACAGCCCCTCCAGGGGCCCGCGAGGGAGCTCCGGCTGGCCCTCCGGCTGGCCCTCCGGCTGGCCCTCCGGCTGGCCCTCGGCGAAGGTCAGCAGGTCGACCTGATGCTCCCGTGCCAGGGCTTGCAGGAGGTGGAAGTTACGGAGGGCCGTGCCTTGTTGCGGGGGCCAGGGGGGCTGCGGTGTGACGTAGAGGATCCTCACCCGTGCAGGGCCTCGCTGAAGACGTCCAGGGTCTGGCGGGCCGCCCGCTCCCAGGTGAACTCCCGGGCGCGGGCACGGCCACGCCCCCGCAGGGCGTCACGTAGGGCGGCATCGTCGGCCACCCGCGCCATCGCCTCGGCCAGGGCGGCCACGTCTTCCGGGTCCACCAGGAGCGCCGCCTCTCCGGCCACCTCCGGGATGCTGGAACGGTCGGCGGCGATCACCGGTGCCCCGGCGGCCATGGCCTCCAGCACCGGCAAGCCGAATCCCTCCCACAGGGACGGGTAGACCAGGGCCAGCGCCCCACGGTACAGGGCAGCCACCTCCACCGTCGGCAGCCGTCCCAGGAAGCGCACGTCCCCGGCGATCCCCAGCCGGTGAGGCAAGGACATCAGCGCCTCGGCCTCCCAGCCGGGGGCGCCGACGACCCGCAGCTCCGGCCGCGTCGCTAAGGGGAGTCGGGCCAGGGCCTGGAAAGCGGCCGGCAGACCTTTGCGGGGCTCAATCGTCCCCACCAGGACGAAGTAGGGCCGGCCGGCCGGCGCTCCCAGGCCGGCTGATCCCCGCTCTGCCGTACTGCCGGCCGCGTAGCGCGGATCGGGCGCCTCGTGGACGACCCTCAGCTTGGCCGCCGTCACGCCGGTGGCCTCCAAGAGGTCACGCCGCGTCGCCTCGGACACGCAGATCACCCGCGTCGCCTGCCGCATGCTCCGCTGGAGACCGGCATAGTACGCCCGGCTCTCCGGGGCGTGCGTCCAGGGGTAGCGCCAAAACGCCAGGTCATGCACCGTGACCACCGTGCGCCAGCCCCCGGGCTGCGGACAGACGTGGTCGGGGGCGTGCCACAGGGCGGGCCGCAGGCGGGCGCCCTCCAGGGACAAGGTCCAACGCTCCCAGCGGTGGTGGGCCGGCGTCCACGCCGTGGTCCCGCCGGGCAGGACGTCGCTCAGGGCACGCTCTCGGTCGCGGCGGTGGTAGAGCACGGTGATCGCGTAACCGGCGTCGATGCCGGCAACGGCGCGGTACAGAAGGCGGAGGTAGCGCCCTATCCCCGCGCGGTTGTAGTGCAGCAGGCGCCCGTCGACGACTATGCCGCGCGCCATGCTCGGGGGGCTTGCGCCTCGGCGACGGCCAGAGCGGCCACCAACCACAGCAACGAGACCAGGTGCGGGAAGCGCACGAAGTGATGGTCGAGCATGCCGGCGATCTGCGTCGCGGCCAAGGCGGCCACCAGCCCCAGCAGGAGGCCATCATCCCCCGGGTCACGCCGGCGCCGGCGCAGGGCCGGCCACAGCGCCGCCCCCACCGCGCCCAGGGCGAAGAGGTACATCGCCAGGGCGGGAAGCCCGGACCGCTCGGCCACGGTGAGATAGATGTTGGAAACGCCCAGGGTGAATGTCAGCTCGATGGATTGCTGCCCCGCCCCCCAGCCGACGCCGAACCAAGGGTGAGCCCCGATGATGGCGATGGCGTTCTGCAGCTCGCCCAGGCGCATGGCGCTGGCCCGGTCCTGGGCCTGCAGGCCGGAGATGAGGTGCCCGGAGAAGCGCCCTGCAGCCGGCGTCACCAGCAGCAATGGGCCGGCGATGGCCAGGACCAGGAGCAGGCGCCGGTAGCATAACACGGCCACCAACAAGACCGCCCCGGCCAGACCCAGCCACGACCCACGGGACTCCGTCAGCAGGAGGCAAGGGACGATCGGGAGCAAGGCCAGGGCAGGGATGGCTCGATGAAGCGCCGGGCGCGGGGCCAGCAGGAGGGGCACGGCAATGGCCGCGCTGACCATGAGTAGTGCCCCCAGCATGTTGGGGTCGACGGCGGTGCCGTTCGCCCGCAGGATGTCTGTCTCCGGGCGGTAACGTAGGACGGTGGCGTCGGTGGGATAGCCTAGGGGGCCGAGGGCGCTAAGGGCGCGGTAGGCCAGCGACCGCGGGGCCAGATACAAGGCCAGGCCAACGATCGCCTCGGCGCCGGCCGCGACCAGGAGCCAGGCCACCACGTGGCGCACCGTTGTGGGCCTCCGGGCGGCGCACAACAGGGGGAGGAAGACGAGGTGCGCCAGGACGAGCTTAGCGAACGTCCGTCCGGTGCTGGCATCGCGCACATCGTCACCTGACAGCAGGAAGGCGGCGACGAGGGTGACGGCGAAGCCCAGCAGGGCCACGCTCGGGGCGCGCCAGGCGGAGCCTCCGGTGGTGACTCCGAGGAGGTGGTGCCCCCCTGATCGCCCGGCCGCCGCCAGGGCCAGCCAGAGAAAAAAGACCAGCGCGGTGACAAGATCGAGGAGCGTGGGGGCCACTCCCAGGCGCAGCGGGACAACGCCGAATGGCAGCAGGGCGATCACGCCTACCAGGCCGGCCAGGGCCACTCCGGGGCGGCGCAGGGCCACGGCTAGGGCCACAGGACCGGCCGTGACTGCGGCCGCCAGGAGCGGGGAGCGAGTGGCCGTGAGCCACCCGATGCCCAGGCAGGCCAGCGCACCGGCGACCACGACGGCGCCCGGAGAGACCACCCCAGCGGGGGCCGGTGCCGGCGCAGAGGATGCGGAGGCGGAAGTCGAGACGGAGAGTTGCATGGGCGTGCGGCCTGAAAGGGGCTCAGGCCGAGGCGCTGGGGGGAGCCGGAGACTCCGGCTTCTCGGCCCCTTGGCCGGCCACAGCGGCCACGTACGCTTCGGACGTAAGGAAGGTCCCGCCACGGATCTGCTGGTCGGTGACGCGGCGCTGCTGGTCGAAGGTCATGTCCACCTGGATGCGCCGGAAGCAATTCTGGCCCACAATCTCTTTGTGGACGTGGAAGCTGGCCGGGGCGTCACTCCCCTCGTCGAACTCGGCGGAGAGATCGTGCTCCCGATTGACCCGCACGCGGATGGACTCGCCACAGGCGTCGCAGCGGACATAGATCCAAAAGGCGTTGCGCCCGGCGTCTTCTGCTGGGCGGCTACCACCGCGGAGGACGCCCAGGAGCTTGCTGAAGAGGGACACGCTACATCTCTCGCGTCAGGATGGTGCTGGCGTCAGTCGCGATGGCCGTCGGCATTGGCCCCAAGACGCCACCTTACCCAGCGGGAGTATAGCCTCCCGGCCGGGGTGGCCGGGCAGGAGAGGGGCCGTGCCGGGGAGCCGGCGTCGAGGCTCATGGGGATAGGAGCCCCTCGAGATACTCGATGGAGACGGTGCGCCGGGCCTGGATTCGCCGGCGTCGGCGCAGGGCGGCCGGCAACTGACGTAGCCCCGCCAGGAACCCGACCAGCCGGGCCCTGGCCGCCGGCTCACGGGCGTGGCGCAGGGCTTCCCAGAGGACGGCTCCCTGCTGTCGCAGGATCGCCCGCCAGTGCCGGCGCAGGAGAGGACCGGGGACGTCGCTGGCTAGGACGAGCAGAAAGTTTCGTCCGCAGTAGTAGCTCGGGCGAATGCCCCCGCCGCTGGCGCTGACCTGGTGGTAGACCCGGGCTGCGGGGACGAACTGGCAGCGGTACCCGCGCAGCTGGGCCCGCCAGCTCAGGTCGACGTCCTCCAAGTAGGAGACCAGCCACTCGTCCAGGCCCCCCAGCTCATGCAGCATGGTCCGGCGATAGGCCGCCGCCGCGGCGCAGGCCCCGAAGACCGGCTCCGACAGGTCGAAGCGTCCGTCGTCCCGGCACCAAGCCCCGCGGTTGACCGGTATCCCCCCCACGCTGTAGCCGTCTCCGGCGGAGTGCAGATGGTCACGGCGGTCGAACAGGAGGAGCTTGGAGGCGCAGAAGCCGATCCCCGGGTCAGCCTGGAGTGGGGCGACGAGGGCCGCCAGCCAGCCGGGCTCGGCTTCGGTGTCGTTGTTCAGCAGGACGACCACGTCCCCCGTGGCGGCACTGATGCCGGTGTTCGCGGCACCGGCAAAGCCCCGATTCTGCCCGTGCGTCAGGACACGTACCCACGGGTAGCGCGCGCAGAGCAATGCCGGCGTGCCGTCGGTGGAGGCGTCATCGACGACGATCGTCTCCTCCGGGGGGCGGCTCTGTCGCTCGATGGCAGCCAGGCAGACGGTGAGGAGGTGCGCCCCGTTATACGTCGGGATTACCAGGGAGATGGTCGGCTGGCGACGCCCCGGCGCGGGCCGCCCATCCCCCGGCCGCACACCGGTCGCCCCCGCGAGCGAGGTCGCCGGGCTAGTCGGCGCCATCAGGCGCTTCCCTATCGGCGCCGTGTTCGAGAGAGACAATCCAGGTGCATAGCCAGGCCAGGGGCACCGTCAGCAGAGTCAGCAGGGCATGCTGCCTGAACGTCAGCCCGACATCCTGCCCGAAGACTACCACCACCACGGCCATGCCTAGGGCCAGCCCGCCCCATGTTGTGACGAAGGGATGGCGCCCGTACCACCCGGCCAGGATGCCGAATATCGGCAGCCGGCGTGAGGCTCGGGGCATCCGCGGTACGCCCTTGTCCATGGGGAAAGATCAGTACGTCTGCGCTGCGAGGCGCACCGGCGCCCTCCGTAGAATCTCCACAGTACGCCATCGCCCGGACCCACCAGGCCCCCTCAAGAGCGTAAACGGCTCGCTCGGGGCGTGGTATACTCTCCGGGCATTGCCGAGGTGGCGGAACTGGCAGACGCGCTAGGTTGAGGGCCTAGTGGGGTATCCATTCCTCGTATGGGTTCAAGTCCCATCCTCGGCACCCGAGGCAAGCGCCGCGTGCCGGGTTCTGGGGGCCAGGCGGGCCATCGGTATACCGGTGTTACGTCAAACGCTCAGGTCCCGGCACTTCCCGTCTTGGGCGGTTAGCTCAGCTGGCAGAGCACGGCGTTTACACCGCCGGTGTCGGGGGTTCGAGCCCCTCACCGCCCACCGCTCCCATTCCGCGGCAGCCGCGCTGCCACCTGGAGCGGCCGCTGTTGAAAAGACCGTGGAGACCAGCGGGCTGGTCTCGCCGTCGCCATACGTTGTGGTAAAATCTTGGCGCCGCGCCGAGATAGCTCAGTTGGTAGAGCATACGACTGAAAATCGTAGTGTCGACAGTTCGATTCTGTCTCTCGGCACCTCTCGTCTTGGGCACGGTGGGGCGCTCGCCCCGGCTAGTGGGTGGTGCCAGGGTTGCCGTATTGAGGCGACCGGCGGGCGTTGCGCTTGCCGTCGGCGGGGGGTACAATCGTCTGCGTGGCCGGCCTGGTGGGGCCGGTGGCAAGCGCAGCCGGGCGGAAGTGGCTCAGGGGTAGAGCATCTCCTTGCCAAGGAGAAGGTCGCGGGTTCGAATCCCGTCTTCCGCTCCCATTTTGCTCTCCGCTTACGCCGTACTCTGGTGGCCGGCGAGGCGAAAGCCCGGCGAGGCAGGGTTAACGTCCTGCCCGTGGCTCGGCGACGTGGCCAAGTGGTTAAGGCGGAGCTCTGCAAAAGCTCTATCGCCGGTTCGATTCCGGCCGTCGCCTCCCCTCTTCCAGATCGCCTCAGTCCCTGGTGCTTGGCGGATTGTGAGCCAAGGCAGCCGAGGGCCATCCAAGGGCTCAGGATCGATCTTCTAGGCTCGTCTCTCGTCAAGGGCGATGGGCAGCGCACCGTACAGGGACGTCCACCCCGCTGAGAGCGCTTGATGGGGCGCTAGCGCTCTGGGGGTCTGAGGAATAGGCCATCTCCCGGCCCGCGGGGCACGATCACCTTGAGGGCCCGTACGGCGGCCTGAAAGGTCATCGGTGTCTGGCCGATGGTGTCTCCGTCTACCTGCACGGCCACGCGCGGTCGCGTCACCAGGGTCAACTGGCGCACGCGATAGTACTCCACCGTTCGATGCCGCGTGTGCCGGCGCGTGACGACGCGTAGGGCGTGAAACAGCTTTTCGGCCAGTCCCTGGCCACCGAATAGGCACACGTCCAGGAGACCATCGTCGGCGACGGCACGGTCGGTGATGTTCACCACGCCACCGTAGAGGCGCGTGTTGCCTACGACGACAAACAACAGGCGCCGGCGCAGGGCCCGGCCGTCTAGATTGAGCCACATCCGCTGGCGGGGCCATCGAACGGCCGTGACCACCCCCCGGCCGACGTAGGCCAGAGGGCCCCAGCGGCGCTTCTCGGGCCGGGTGACCTGCGCCGCTACGTCGGCGTCGAACCCCACTCCGGCCATCAGCAGAAAGTAGCGATCCCCGGCGCGCCCGAGGTCAATCCAGCGTCGGTCGCCGTCCCAGAGCAGAGCGGCCGCCCGGACCGGGTCGGTGGGGATGCCGACCTCCCGCGCCCAGACGTTCATCGTCCCGGCCGGAAAGGTGGCCAGCGCCGTCTCCGTGCCTGCCAGGCCGTTCACGGCCTCGTTCAGCGTCCCGTCCCCACCGCAAGCCAGCAGGACGTCCGCCCCGGCCAGGGCGGCCTGGCGGGCGATGGTCGTGCCGTCCCCGCGACGGGCGGTGACGGCCCTTTCCAGGCTGACGCCGCGGGCGCGCAGGTGCTCTTCCAGGGCGCCGATCGCTGCCGGGCGCATCCCGGCCTCCGGGTTCACCAGGAGCACGACACGCATGCCAGCCCGGTCCGGGGTCCTGGGCCTAGACCACTGAGCGGCCCCTCCCGCGCCTGGCGTCTGGCGGCCCTCAGGACCCACGGGACCTACGGATCCCTGCACGGACGACTACACCTCTCAGGGTGCATCCTGCTCCGACCCGTGTCTGGCGATCTGTGCCGGGGTGAGGAACACTTGGGACCGGGAAATGAGCGCCGGGGCGGTGGTACCGGGAGCGGGACTCGAACCCGCAAGGCCCGAAGGCCGGCAGATTTTAAGTCTGCTGCGTTTGCCATTTCGCCATCCCGGCGTCGGCAGTGACGTGGGGGCATTCTACCGTAGGTTGGCCGCCCTCGCTCGGAGAGCGGTCGTCGTCCCGCGGCCGGCCCCTCCCAGGGCAGCGCTCTCTATCTGAGCGCAACGTTTTATAATCCAGGGTCAAGGACTTGTCACGGCAGGGGAGGTGAGCGCCATGCCCCAGGGTGCGCCCGCACGCAAAGAGAAGAAGAAGCCCAAGAAGGACGCCACCGTCAAGGGCGTCCGTTCCACGCTGGGCGAGCAGGTGCCGGCCCCGGCGGTGGAGGTAGTGGGCAAGCGCCGCAAGACCCGAGAGGAGGACGCATAACGGCCCCGCGTCGACGTCACCCAGGCGCTGCGCCAGCGCGTGATGCGGTGGCCGGGGTTGTGGCTCACCTGGTCAACACCGACCCGCGGGGGAGGGTTGATGCCCTGCTCTCGTTCTCTCCAGAGCTGGTCCAAGGGGCCTTGAAGCAGTACGCCCGGCAGCAAGGTGAAACGGCCATCGATCTGCTGGAGGGGCTCCTGCGCCTCCCGGCCAGCGCCGGGCTGTGGGCGGCTGCCCTGGAGGCCCTGGCCGAGGTACAGACTCAGCGATCCGCCGATCTGGCCGCGCAGTGGGCAGGGGACGAGGGAACGGAGGGGGTGGGGGCTACTGCCGGTGCCTCGAGGGCGGGGACAACCATAAGGGAGACGCGCCGGGCGGCGCGGCGCGCCCTGTGGCGTTTGACCCAGGCCGGGATCCGGCCTCTTGCTGCTGCAGAGGCGAGACACGCCGCTGCACGCCGCGCGGCCGAACGGGTGCGCCGGGCCTTGATGAGCGCGTCCGACTTCGAAGGGACGCGCCTCTTTTACCTCTTGATCCATCCGGCGCTCGGTAGTCCGCAGATGGCCCGGGTGATCGCTTCCGAAGGTCGTGGACTGCTTCGGTTCGACGCCCTAGATACCACCGGCCGGCGGTTCGAACGCTACGTCAGCCTGGAGCGGCCGGACAAGGACTTTGCCCTGGCGGAGGTCCCGGGGGAATACGCCCGCTGGCGCGTCGGCCAGGCGGCGGCGGCGTCACGTGACCTGGGGCGGCCCATCCCGCCGGACTTCCTCAGCTTTCGCGACGCGCTTGAGCCTCCGGAGGAGGAGCCAGACTCGCCCATCGAGGCGGAGCCCCTGGCCATGGAAGTGCGCTACCGACCTGAGCCGGCGGACGGGAGCCTCGAGCTGCTCGATCTGCCGGAGTTCGCCCTCTGGCTGCCCCAGGAAGAAGATCTCAGCCCCCTGGTCGAGGAGTGGCGTTCAGCGGTGCACGGCCCGCTGGCACTGCCGCCGGGCGTCCTGGCCCAGCGGCGCATCTCCATCCTCGACCGCGTCGCTGAGCGCATCCTGGGCCCGGGTGGCGCCGCCGGGGCGCGGCGGCGGTTGGCGGACAACGCCCTCCTCCTCCTGCGCCGCGGCGAGACCAGGGCGGCACGCCGGGCCCTGTCTGCGGCCGCTGCCCTCGATCCGGACGATCCCGTGGCGGCCCGTAACCACCCTCTGCTGCGGGCCCTGGCCGAGCGGGCCATCGCCGGATTCGCCCCGGCCGCGACGCCGGCGGCCGTTGCAGAAGTCGGGGACCCGCTGCGGCCGACCGCGGAGGAGGAGGCCGGCGGGCGCCGCCTCCCCTCCGGTTTGATCCTGCCGCGATAGGTGACGGAGATGATCCGGTCACGACCCTACCCGCAGGCGGCGCCGGAGTCATGAACGAGCAACCCGCGCCGGGGCCGCGAATCGCCGGTGGCACCGGGCCGGCCAGCGGGTACACCCCTCTCGTCCCATCGTTTAGTCCCTACACCAGCGAGGCCGGGGCTGCCGTTCGAGTCGCCTGGCGGGTGACCATCGGGGCCTTCGTTATCCTCACCGCCCTCCTTATTGGCGGTCCCCTGGCGCGACGCTGGTACGTGAACGCAGCCATCGAGCCACAAAGGGCGGTGATGACCCCCATCGACGGCGTCGTCTTTCTCCGCCGGCAGGGCGTCGGTGACTGGTTGGCCACCCGGCCGGATGAGAAGATCGTGCCCGGGGACGTCATCCGCACGGCGCCGAACGCTCGGGCGTTCGTCACCCTATTCGACCACAGCACGGTGCTGCTCTATCCCAGCTCCACGCTGCGGGTGCTACGCGCGGAGCAGGGGCGCTTTCGGCCCCACAAGCGCTCCGCCGTGCTGGAGCTTTCACAAGGCCGGGCGCGCATGGGAGTGGCCCCGGCCCCGGACCCATCCAGCGCCTTTTTCCAGCTCCGAACGCCCCAGGCAGAGGTGCATCTCGGAGAAGGGAGCTATTCGGCCGACGTCAGCACGGAGGGTCTCCAGGTTAGCGCCCGCGTTGGTGAGGCCACCGCCCATACGCCACGGGGCAGCGTCCAGGCCAGGGCCGGTCAGCGCCTGGTGGTACCGGCTGAGGGGAGCCCCTTGGGCGCGCAACCCCTGCGCCGCGACCTGGTGACCAACGGTCTGTTCACGGAGCGCGCCGGCGGCCTGCCGACCGGCTGGCAGGCGCGGGTGTTCTCGGAGCAGACGCCGGAGGGCTTCGTCTCGTTGAATACCCGGCCAGGGGCGGTGACCTTCCGCCGGCAGGGCCTGGGCCACGCCGAAACGGCGATCTTTCAGCCCCTGGACGCCGATCTGTGGGACTTCGAGAAGGTAGTCATTACGGCGGAGATTCGCGTCCTCGAGCACAGCCTGTCCGGTGGGGGTTGGGAAGGCACCGAGTACCCGCTGATGCTCAGGGTGTACTACAAGGACAGCGCGGGGAGTCCTATTCCCTGGTACCGCGGCTACTACTTGCACAATCGCGATGCCAACCCTGTGCGAGGCGGCGCTGGCTACGGTGAGCAGGTCCCGTCTACAGACTGGCAGCAGGTACAGATCGATCTGCTGGCCCAGGCGCCACGCCCCTGGCGCATCCAGCGCGTGGAGGTGGTTGCCCAGGGCTGGGACTATGAATCCGCCATCCGCGAGCTGCACATCTGGGCGGAATAGCCAGCCGTCACATGGCCACCAGCGTCGGCGTCGATATCATCGAGATCGAACGTGTGGCGGGGGTGATCGCCCGCCGCCGTGAGCGCTTCTTGCAGCGCGTCTACACGGCCGCCGAGCTGGCGTACTGCCGGGGGCGCATTCCAGAGCTTGCCGCCCGCTTCGCCGGCAAGGAAGCGATCACCAAGGCCCTGGGGACGGGGATCAGGGGACTGGCCTGGCGGGAGATGGAAATCCTGAGCGATCCCTTGGGCAAGCCGGTCGTGAGGCTCCACGGCCGGGCGCAGCAGCGGGCGGCGGCCATCGGCCTGGCGGACTTCGCCATCTCCCTTTCGCACTCCCGCGAGTTCGCCGTCGCCATGGTCGTGGCCACATGACTCATGCACCTGTGGTGCAGCGCGCCGAGGAGTGGGGGTGAGACTAGTCACCGCATCAGACATGCGTGCCCTGGAGCGGCACGCCTTCGACCGGGGCACCTCCCCGGCTAGCTTGATGGAGACGGCCGGCACGGGTGTGGCTCAGGTGGCCGCCGATTGGCTGGGGAAGGTGCAGGGACGGCGGCTCCTGACCCTCGCCGGGACAGGGGCCAACGGGGGGGATGCCATCATCGCCTCCCGTATCCTGGCTACCGAGTACGGCGCCCGCCCGTGCTTGTTCCTCATCGCCGACCGCGGCGATGACCCCCTGCTGGAGTGGGCCGCAAAGGGGGCCGTCCCCCTGGTGACGTTAGATGCGCCCGGCGCGGCACAAGAGACCGTGCTGGACACCCTGAGGCGCTGGCTGGTGGAAGCCGACGTCGTCCTCGACGGCATCCTGGGCATCGGCGGGCGCCTGCCACTGCAAGGGGACATTGCCAACGTCCTGCAAGTGTGCCGCGAGATCTCGCCCCCTGGGCAGCGCCGCGTCGCGGTAGATGTCCCCACCGGCGTGCAGGCGGACACCGGCCAGGTTGACGCTCGGGCCTTCCGGGCCCAGCTCACCATCGCCACCGGACCGGCAAAGCCGGGCCTGTTCATCCACCCCGGGGCGGAGCACGCCGGTCGGGTCAAGTCGGTGGACATCGGCGTGCCGTTGGGGGATGATCCGGGGCCCTTGTGGCGCATGGAGGCTCCTGAGGTGGCCCGGGCTTTGCCGGCGCGTCCGGACAACTCCCATAAGGGGACCTACGGCAAGGTGCTGGTCGTGGCCGCGAGTGGCCGGTACGTCGGCGCCGCGTACCTCGCCGGAGCGGGGGCGGTGCGGGCCGGCGCCGGGTTGGTGACCCTGGCTCTACCGGGCGCGGCGCAAGGAGCGCTGGCCGGGCGCAGCGTGGAGACGACATATCTTCCCTTACCGGACGACCCGGCGGCCCCGGGGGCCTTGACCCCGGCACACGGTCACCTGATCCTGGAGGCCGCCGCCGGCTATGACGCCGTCGCACTGGGGCCGGGGATGGGGGCGCACCCGGCCACCCACCGGCTCGTCCTCGACCTCTGCGCCGGCCTCGCCGGCGACGCCCCGTCACCGCCGGTGGTGATCGACGCCGATGGGCTAAACGCCCTCGCCCACGGGGAGACCTGGCCGCGACCCGGCACGCCGAGATGGGTGTTGACACCCCATCCCGGGGAGATGAGCCGGTTGCGCCGGCGCTTGGCGCGGGAGGTGCAGGGTGACCGGCTGACCATGGCGCGGGAAAGCGCGCGGGAGTGGGGGCAGGTGGTGGTGCTCAAAGGCGCGCCCAGCATCATAGCGTCTCCCGACGGCCGGGCCTGCCTCAATGCCTTCGCCAACGCTGCCCTGGGCACGGCCGGCAGCGGTGACGTCCTCACCGGGACGATCGCCGGCCTGCTGGCCCAGGGAGTAGACCCGTTTGTCGCGGCCAGCGCCGGCTCCTACGTCCACGCCTTGGCGGCCGAGCTGTGGCGGGCGCGCCACGGTGCCGCCGGCCTGGCGGTGGCGCACCTGGTAGAGCTCTTGCCTGACGCCCAACGTCATCTCCGCGCCCTGGCCTGAGGGAAAGTCACGGCTGGTGCTCGCCGGAGAGGCGGCTGCTGTATTGAAGCCGGTCGGCCTAGTCAAAGGCCAGGCCATCACTCGAACATGCGCAGGTATACTTTAGTGTGACCATGGAGTCGATCGATCCGGC
Source organism: Chloroflexota bacterium (assembly GCA_030447525.1). GTDB lineage: Bacteria > Chloroflexota > UBA11872 > UBA12225 > UBA12225 > JAUJOR01. Next base: position 479,868 of record JAUJOR010000002.1, read on the forward strand.
CGCAGCGGAGGGACAGCCGGACCGAATGGCGCCCCGCACAGCGGCCGATCTGATGAACCCTCGACCACCGGTGGTGTTCCCGACGGCGCGCGTCGGCAACGTGGCCCGTCTGTTGCTCGATCTCCACCTCAGCGGCGTCCCGGTGGTGCGGGAGAGCGGGGAGGTCCTGGGCGTCGTAACGCAGGCTGATCTGGTGACACGTCACGCGCACGTCCACTTCCCCGTCTTCTTGAACATCCTCGGGGCGGCCATTCCCCTCAACCCGCTGGGAGGAGAGCAGCAGTTCGAGGAGGACGTCCGCCGCGTCGTCGGGCGCACGGCCGCCGAGATCATGACCGACGACATCGATCATTTCGCCGTGCGCGAGGACACCCCACTGGATGACGTCGCCACGAAGATGGCGCGCGACGGGGTTGATCCGGTAGTCGTACTGCGAGGCGATCGCCTGGCCGGCGTGATCACCCGCGCCGACCTTGTGCGCCTGGTGATCGTGGAGGAGAGCCAGGCCACAGACGCCGCGGCCTCAAGGGAGCCGTAGCGCCGGCCGAGGGGCTGAGGCGCGATGGGGCGATGCGCGCCGTTGATCTGATTGCCCGAAAGCGGGGCGGTGAGCGCCACAGCCCGGACGAGGTGCGGTGGCTGATTGGCGCCTACCTGGACGGCGGTGTCCCGGATTACCAGATGGCCGCCTGGCTGATGGCGGTCTGCTGGCGGGGCCTGGACGCCGCCGAGACGCGAGCCCTGACCCTGGCCCTCGCCGGCAGCGGCCGGCGCCTCAGCTTTGCCGGCTCGCCCGTGCCCGTGGTGGACAAGCACAGTACCGGGGGCGTGGGTGACAAGACGACGCTCGTCCTGGCCCCAATGCTTGCCGCCGCCGGAGTCGCCGTGGCCAAGATGTCCGGTCGCGGGTTAGGGCATACCGGGGGGACGATCGACAAGCTGGAGGCGATCCCGGGCGTCCAAGCCACGGCTGACCCGGACGCCTTTGTCGCCGCCGTACGCGCGCACCGCCTGGCAATTGCCTCCCAGTCTGCCGAGCTGGCGCCGGGGGACGGGCGCCTGTACGCCCTGCGGGACGTCACCGCCACCGTAGAGTCGATTCCCCTGATCGCCAGCTCGGTGATGAGCAAGAAGATCGCCACCGGGGCGCAGGTCATCGTCCTGGACGTCAAGGCCGGCTCGGGGGCCTTCACGAAGGACGTGGCGGCCGCCCGGGAGCTGGCCGGGGCCATGGTGGCGCTGGGTCGGGATGTGGGCCTACCCACCGTAGCCGTGATCAGCAGCATGGCCGAGCCACTCGGGCGCGCCGTGGGCAACGCCTTGGAAGTGCAGGAGGCGCTGGACACCCTCAGCGGCCGCGGCCCGGCGGACGTGCTCGACCTGTGCCTGGCCCTGGGGAGTGAGGCGCTCGTCGCCGCCGGCGTGGCGCCGGCCCTCCAGCCGGCGCGCCAGCGCTTGGAGGACACCCTGCGCCAGGGCGCCGCCCTGGAACAGCTCCTGGGTCTGGTGGGGAGCCTGGGGGGTGACGCCGCCGGCCTGCTTCGCCCGGGGGGCCTCCCGACGGCGCCGTTCATCCTGGGCGTGCCGGCGCCCCGTACCGGCTACCTGGCGAGCATCGACGCCCTGGTCTGCGGGCAAGTGAGCACGGGCCTGGGTGCCGGCCGGACGACAAAGGAGAGCCTTATCGACCCGGCCGTGGGGCTGGTCCTGGGGGCGAAGACCGGCGACCTCGTGGAACAGGGCACCCCGCTGGTCACGCTCCATGCACGTCATCCCCTTGCGGTAGACTCTGAGCCAGTAGGAACCCTGTTGACCGCGTTCCACTGGTCTGACCAGCCGGTGACCCCTGTACCATTGATCCTGGAAACGCTCCGCTAATGCTGCATCGATGCCGTGCAGATGCTTGGTCCTTGGCGACGGGACGGGCACACACCCGGCCGGCAGGGCCCTAATGCAACTCGGAATCGTCGGTTTACCCCACTGCGGCAAGACCACCGTGTTCAACGCCCTTACCGGCGGGAGCACCCCGGTTGCCGGCGGGAGTGGTTACGGGCAAGAGACACACGTTGCCGTGGTGAAGGTGCCGGACGAGCGCCTCGACCGGTTGACGGAGATGTTCTCGCCGCGCAAGACCACCCCGGCCGAGGTGCAGTATTCCGACTTCCCCGGCGTGGGATTCGGCAGTAAAGACAAGGGCGAAGCGGCCTGGGTGGGGCAGCTGCGCACGGTGGACGCCCTGCTGCAAGTCGTGCGGGTATTCACGGACGAAAGCGTGCCACACGAGGGCCTGATCGACCCGGCGGGCGATGCCGCCAAGGTACAGCTGGAATTGACCGTCTCCGACCTGGGGGTCGTGGAGCGCCGGCTGCAACGCCTGGATGCCGACTTGAAGCGAACGCGGGCCGCCGAGCGCGTGCCGATCGAGGCCGAGATGGCCCTGTTTCAGCGCTTCCAGGCAGAGTTAGAGGCCGGTACCCCCATCCGCGACCTTGACCTGACCGAAGACCAGGAGCGCTCCATCCGGGGCTACCAGTTCCTGACCGGCAAGCCGGTGCTGCTCGTCCTCAACCTCGGCGAGGACCAGCTAGGGCAAGCCCCGGCGCTGGAGGGGACTATGGCCGCCGCCTACCCGCACCGCAAGACGGCGGTCGCTTCCCTGGCCGGCAAGCTGGAGACGGAGCTGGCCCAGCTGACGCCCGAAGACGCCGAGACGTTCATGGCCGACCTGGGGATTGCCGAGCTGGCCGCGGGCAAGATCATCCGCCGCTCGTACGATCTTACCGGGCTGATTTCGTTCCTCACGGCCGGGGAAGATGAGGTGCGCTCCTGGCCCATCCTGCGGGGCACCAAGGCCCCCCAGGCGGCCGGCGTGATCCACTCCGATCTTGAAAAAGGGTTCATCCGCGCCGAAGTCGTCGCGTATACCGACCTGATCGCCTGTGGCAGCCTGGCCGAGGCGCGCAAGCGCGGTCTGCTACGCCAGGAGGGACGGACGTACGTCGTGGCCGACGGCGACGTGATGAACATCCTCTTCAGTAAGTAGAGCCGTTCAGGGAGGGGACCCGCTTGGCCCCCTGGCCAGAGGACTGCAGCGAGCGCTTCCAGAGCGGACTACCTCAACCGGTGTATCCGAGGAAGCGTCGCGCTGCGGTGCTACTCAGAGGTAGGGCCGCGGGTTGCCCGGATAAGGGACTCCATGTAGTCCAGGTAGCGCTCCAGCGCGGCGCGCCCAGGGGCAGACAGGCGGTATTCCGTCTTGGGCTGCCGTCCCTCGAAGTACTTGGTACAGCTGATGTAGGCTGCCTCTTCAAGCTTGCGGGCGTGGACGCTTAGGTTCCCGTCGGTCGTACCCAGGAGACGCTTAAGATCGTTGAAGGTCAACGATTCGTTCACCGCCAGGGCGCTGACAATCCCCAGCCGCAGGCGCTCGTGGATCAAGCGGTCGAGCGCCGGGGCGCCGCCGGACACGCCCGGGGCCGGGACAGCTGATACCTGCCCCGTGGGCCCGATGGCCACCTTGCGGGCAGTGCCTCCCGGACGTGGCGCCAGGCGGGCGCTATGACCGGCCGGCAGGCGCAGGGAATCCGGGCGCGGGGCATCCTCCGGGGCGCTACGGGGGACCTCATGGTGCGTCCGGGAGCGTGACTGGCTGCGCGGCAAGGTACCGTTCCTCGCTGCCTTACGTCGAGCGACTATGTCCCCGCGCACCGGCGTCAACCACCGTACCGCCGGGCGATGACCATGCCAAAGGCGATCAGCAAACCACCGAATCCCAGGGCCATCAAGGCGTCGTCCCATACCGGTGGAATGATGAGGGCCACAGCCCCCAGCGCCAGGAACGAGAGCCCGAGCACCGGAATGATGCGCACCGACAGCGCCCCCCCGGAGGTGACCCCCGCGCCGAAGAGCAGCAGCCAGAGCCCGGGCAGCAGACCCACTTCCCCGACGGCGTAGAGGGCGTAGGTCAACAGGCCGCCGGCGAGGAGCGGTGGGGCAAAGCTGAAGGCGAAACGCCGGTTGGGGCCGGCGAAGAGGCCGATCCCGCTGGCCCGGGCCTTGCGCCAGATGGCCCACACCCCAATTGCGCCGGACAGGGCGGCCTCCGTCATCCAGGTGAGGAGCCACCCCTCCACCGTCGTCTGGCGCCCCGCAATCAAGGCCGCGCCAAGGGCGGTCACGCCCATCGCCACCAGGCCCCAGCCGGGCACAGCGGTGAACGGGCCGGCGCGCTCCATCGTCTCGCGGATGAACTGGAGATTGTCCAGGGCATCCTCACGCAGGACATGAGCCGAACGGCGGTTCCGAGTCGCCGTGGGAGCGCGGTAGGGCCCCGGCGTCTCCGGCCGGTCAGGGACGTCCACGAGCCGGATGGCGGCACCGGCCATGTGGTGATGACCGGCGGGGCGGGAGGATCGGCGACCTGACATAGAGGGAGCATACCGCAGTCCCCTCACCGCGTCCCAACCCCTCTCCCGCTCCAAGAGCCTATCCGCCACGAAAGCGACGCCGCCTTCCGGCCAGTCTCTCCTTGCCTCCACCCCTATCCCATCGCCCGGCCAGCGGCAGCCTCTACAGCAGCCTGTGACACGAGGCCGTTGGCGGGCCCCTATGCCACTGAAACGGGCTCCCGTGGCGCGGGATCAGTCACCCCCGGGCTAGCCGCCAGGCGAGGGACGCCATTCCCGGGCGAGCCTTCGAGGGGGCTTTGCATCACCCCTCCAAAGCGTCGATCCCGCCCCCCATAGGCGGCCAGGGCGCGCTGCAACTCCACCTCATCAAAGTCCGGCCAGAACGTGGGGGTGCAATAGTACTCGGCGTAAGACGCCTGCCACAGCAGAAAGTTGGAGATGCGCATCTCCCCTGCCGTGCGAACGATCAAGTCCGGGTCAGGCAAGCCCGCAGTGTAGAGGTAGCGAGAGACCAGGGCCTCGTCAATCTCGTCGGACGGCACCCTGTCGCGTACGATCCGCTTCACCGCCTCCACGATCTCCGCTCGTCCACCGTAGTTGAAAGCCACGTTCAGGATCAGGCGCGAGTTCGTGCGTGTCAGGGCAACGGCCTCCCGGACGCGCCTGGCCGTACGCTCGGGGACGCGGTCAAGAGACCCAATGTGCCGCAGCTGGATGCCGTGCTTCTGGAGCACGGGGATCTCTCGCAGCAATCCCTCGGCCAGGAGGCGGAGGAGGCCGTTCACCTCGCCCTCAGACCGGCTCCAGTTCTCCGTAGAAAAGGCGTAGGCGGTGACGATCTCAATCCCGGACTTGGCGCAGGCCTCGACTGTGCGCCGTAAGGCGTCGGCGCCGGCACGGTGGCCGAAGAGCCGCGCCTGCCCGCGGCTGGCGGCCCACCGCCCATTCCCGTCCATGATAAAGGCGATGTGCCGGGGCACCCGGCCGGCCGGTTTCTCGGTGTCCTCCACTGGGGGTGAAGTCGGCTCGGTGGCCGGCCATTGACGTACGCGCTGAGGCATTGCAGGAGCATAGCGGCGCGTGAATCAGGCGTCAAGTACTTTGTCTCACAAAGTATGGACGACCGGGGCGCAGGGGCGTCCGGCGGGGTAATCGCCGCCGTCCGCCGGAATACGAGGGCGGGGGTACCGGCGGGTTGGACAGCCGGCCACGCGGCCGGGGACAATGGCCCCCGGGCCTCGCCGCTGCCCCCGGGCAGGAAAGCCCGGGGCAGGGGAACGCCGCCGGTTAGGGAGCGGACGGCCGCAGCGATACTGAGGAGGCACATGATGGTAGCGGGCCAGAATGTCCAGACGGACGTACCGGCGCCGGCAGACGCCCCACTCCGTGCCCGCGCCAGCGTGTTCACGGATGAGATCAGCATGGACTTTGCCGACGCCTGCCGCACGGCGGCCGGCGCCGGCCTGCAGTACGTGGACGTGCGCAAGGTCTGGGGGGTGTTCTCCCACGAGGTACCTCGCCCCCGCTGGGGGGAAATGGCCACTATCCTGGCCGACAACGGGCTGCGCGTCGGGGTGGTACAGAGCAACTTCGGCAAGTGCCCGATCTCCGGGCCGGAGTATGATGCCCACATCCGCTTTTTCCCCGTCCTGGTGGAGCAGGCTCAGTACTTCGGCACGGACACCATGCGGGTGTTTCCCTTCTGGAACGAGACGAAGATGACCTACGATTCCCCACCGGAAGGGGGCATACGACCCAACTTGGAGGGGATGCTGGCAGAGATAGTACGTCGTTTCCGCCCGGCGGCCGAGCTGGCCCAAGGCGCGGAGGTGCGCCTGGGTTTCGAGCCCGAACATTCGACGTACAGCGGCAGCCCCCAGGAAGTGGCACGCATCGTCGCCGCCATCGATAGCCCCAACGTCGGCGTCGCCTGGGACGTCAGCAACGGCTGGGACGACGCCACCATCGAAGACGCCTACACCCTCTTCCGGGATCGGGTGGTGAACGTCCACGTCAAGGAGCGTGACCGCTCGCCGGAGGAGCGTCGGGCGCTCAACGCATCCGGGGTCCCGCCCCGCAACCGGCCGACCCTCCTGGGGGTGGGGGCCCTGCCGTGGGCACACATCATCTCCCTGCTGGAATGGGACGGCTACCGAGGGGTGTACTCGATTGAGACCCACTTCGGGAGCCGAGGCCGGTATGGCTGGCCCAAGCTCAAGGCGGCCACGACCTACTACATGTTCACCCTGCGCGAGCTGCTGGAGGAGGCCGAGGAGACGTCGCCGCTCTTTGACCAGGTGACCCGGACCCAAACCGGGGCCTGACGCCTTGGGTGTCGCGCCCTGTCAACAGGCCCTTGAGGGGACACCATCAGAGTGATGCATCGCTCTGACGAGCGGTGAGGGTCTGCTCGGGCGTCGCCGGGTACAGGCGTCATGGGGCGTGACGCTGGCTGCTGCCGGAGCGATGACCAGGCACACGGAGCTGCGGCCAAGGGCCTGCCCGGAGTGGAGCGGAGGCGCCTACTGGGAGGGGCACCAACGCGCCTGAGAGGTCACAGCTGGCGCCGGTGGCGGGCCATGGGGAGAGCCGGCTCCGTTGTGATGGCGGCCGCGCTCCTGGCTTGTAGCTCCCCCGCCACTCCCGTGAGGAAGGTGGTGACCTCGTTCATCATCTGCGTGGAAAGCTCGTGGCCGGTATCAGGCACCACCACCGCCCGGGCGGGCAGCCCGAGCTGCGTCAGCACGGCCGCGAAGCGCTCCGCGCGCTCGAGGCGTGTCTTACCTAGGAACTGATCCCACTGCCGCGGGACGTCGCCCTCACGGTTGTCGTTCGCTCCCACGCCGATCAGGAAGCGCACCGCGGCCATCTCGCTGGCCTCGAACGCTCGCCCGGCACGCTGCTCGATGTCGGCGACGCCGTACGGGAGGGGAGCGGCGATGGTGGGGCCGGCGGCGGTCTTCACCGTCCTGGCCGGCAGGGTGTAGGTGCCGGCGGAGCACGCAGCCACCGCCTGCACCCGCTCAGGGTAAAGTAGGGCGAAGCGCAGGGCGGCCTGGGCGCCGCGGGAGAATCCGAACAGCATCACCTGAGAAGGGATGGTGACGCCGGTCTCTGCCGGCACGGCATCAAGCAGGCCGGCCAGCTGGGGCTGCAGTCCTAGCTCCTCCCCCACCAGCTGCGTCGGATCGCGCCAGTCGCCGTAGGGCACCGTGGGCGCAAGCACCGTCCACCCTTGAGCGCGGGCGAAGGGGAGGATGGTGGCGGCCATCCCCGGCCCGTTACCCCCCATGCCGTGCATCACCACCAACGTAATGCCCCTGGGACCGGCGTCTGCCCAGCCGCCGGGGGTGTACAGGGTGTATGCCGGGTGCGCCGAAGTGGCCGCCACGCTGATGTCCCGGGGCGCCGACGGGGACGAGCTGTAATCCAGGGCCGGACGTTCCGCGGCTGTCGGGGCGCTCTCTGTCGGGGCGCGGTCCAGGCCGGGGGCGGCTTCCGCCCGCCCGCCGGGGCGCCCGTAGGAGAAGGGAATGGTAACGCCGAGAAGGAGGCTGCAACAGAAGAGGACGGCGTAGCGCCAAAGTGCTCGCCGCTCCGTCCCCATGCGCCCCCCTTTTCGTCCCTACCGGCGCGTGACGCCGGTCCCCGGAGCCGGAACCGAAAGGCCATTGCAACCGGCGTAGCAGCAGAATGACCGAAGCGTACCACACCCCGCTGCCTCACTGCAACCATTTTGCAACCCGGTTGTAATGTCCGCGTCACGTTTCAGTTGAGTCTCTTACGCTCGGAGAGGCACCAGCCGCGTAGAACATGAGCACGCCCAGGGGTGTCCTCGCCAGCCTGTCCGGACTCATCGTGGTGCGTCCGTCTGCGGGTCAAGGCGGACGAACAACGGGCGCGCCGGGCGGCGCGCCCGGCGCGCCACTCGGCGGTCCAGCAGAGTCATCGCCTGGAGGGCGAGACAGGCCGTGGTCAGGATGGTGGCCACGGTGGCGTACCCGATGAGCAAGAGACGGCCGGCGGCGAGAAGCAACGTTAGGTCAGGCATCGCAGCCTTTCGGACGGCGCGGCCATCGCCGGTGTTGCAATGGCGGATAGGAGGGTGCCTCAGACCGGATCGCACCCCAGGTGATCACTCTCCAGGGAATCGCATCCCAGAGAACGTGGCCGGAGGCCCCGGCGGGATGACTGGCCCGCAGCCGGGAGCCGGGGCTACGGCGAGCTGGCCGCGGGCCCCGCGATGGGGGGGAAGGCACCGGGATCAGACGCGCCATCGCCCTCCGCATCCCCCGGTAAGAGGGGGAGGGAGCGGACGCTTGTCGGCGCGCTGGTCGCCGCCGGGGAGGCCGGCTCGGAGGAGAGGAGGGCGGCTACTTCACGCCGGATACGCTCGCGATTGGGGACGATGGCGTACAGGCCGGGACTGTTGATCACCCGCCCATACTCCGGCGGCGCGAGCACCAGGCCTCGCACCGTCCGTACGTCGGACTTGACACCCAGCCTAGCCAGGGTCAGCGCCTCCCGCGGCGAGACGTCCGTCTGCACCGCCTCGGCCAGGGAGGTGATCAGGCTGGGGAGGCGTGGCAGGACGCTGGGGTCGCGCAGGCGGGACTTCAGACTGAGCAGGAGGCGCTGCTGACGGCCTGAGCGGTCAAAGTCGGTTGAGCCGTGCCGAGAGCGGGCGTACCACAGGGCGCGTTCCCCGTCCAGCCAGTGGAGGCCGGCAGGGATCAGGATGCGGCGGACGGCGTAGTTGTCGGCGGGGTACTCGTCGTCCCGGATGGGGCGCTCGACGTCAACGATGACGCCCCCAAGGGAGTCGATCAGGGTGGCGAAGGCGGAGACGTCGATCGAGGCCCAGCGATGGATGGGGAGGCCCAGGAGATCGCCCACAACCCGCACGGCCAGCTCAGGGCCTCCGCGGCGATAGGCGGCGTTGATCTTTTCCTGTCCTACACCGGGGATGTTCCCCACCAGCATGTCCCGGGGGATGGAGATCATCGTCGCCTGCCGTCGTCCGGGATCGACGCTGACGAGCAAGATGGTGTCGCTGTTTCCCCACGGCTGCGCGGTGGCCTCCTGAGGCCGGCGGTCAGTGCCCAGGAGGAGGACGTTCAGCGGGCTCTTGCCGTCCCACAGGGGCCGGCCGCTCTCTCCTGCCGGGAGCTGCGGCAAGAGGGCGTCAAAGGGATCCGCAGACCCCACTGGGGGCATCGATTGGGCCGGCAGCGGCCGGACCTGGGAGACCAGCACCGGCGTCAACAGCGACCGGGCGGCCACGGCGGCCACGGCGAACCCCAGATGCGGTATGACGACCAGGCCACCCGCCAGCAGGCCGGTGGCTGCCGGGACGAACGTACGGTAGCCCTTGCGCCCGATGCGCCCGAAAGGATCCAGGGGTCGCCCGCCCACCGTGCGGACGCAGCGGGCGGCGTCGTAAGCTGCCCAGCCACGGAAGCCGGCCAGCAGGCAGTTGAGGGTAAAGAGGGACCATCCCAGGGCCGTCCATCCCGCGCCCTGGTAGAGGTGTTCCACCGGCGGGGTGAGGTCGGCCAGAGCGGCGCCAGCCGCGCCTATGGCGCGTTGCGCTCCCCCTGGGAGGGGCAGGAGCGGCAGGAAAGGGTGGATCATGGCCAGCAGGGCGAGGAGAGGTACCAATACGGCGAACGCGGTCAGCGAGAGCAGGATGGCTCCGCGGCGCCGCCGGCCGGCGGCCCATTGCCCCCAGCCGGGGAGGAGGGCGGAGCGCATGGCCGCCCCTACCGGTGAGGGCCGGCGGGTCTTTGCCGGCCCGGGCCGCGCGCTGGAGGGGAGGCGCAGGAAGCGACCGGCAGGGCCCTGCGGAGGCGCCGTTAACGCCCCCATGCCAGGCCCGAACCGGCATCTAGGACACCGCCCTTGGTAATCTGTCTCGCGGCGCCGGCCGTCCCCCGGCCCGGGGGGGGGGCGCGCGCCCCCCCCCGGCCCGGGGCGGGCCCCCAC
>JAUJOR010000014.1:0-96155 GCA_030447525.1 Chloroflexota bacterium
GGTTTTTTTTACTCTGCGTTTTCTAGTGGGGGGCCACTGTGGTGCCCCAACCCGCGGTCTGGGGGGCGCCCGGGGGGGCCACGCACCCCCCCCCGGGGCGCTGTTTGGGGCGGGCGGGGGGGAGCGGGGCGCCGGGGCGGGGGGGGGGTGGGGGGGCCCCCGGGGGGCCCCCCCCCCCCCCCCCGGACGGGGGCGGCAGGCGCCCCCGTCCGGGCGAGGCGCGTCTCAGTGGTCATGGATATCGCTCGCCTCCCGAGCCGGGCGCCCGGGAGTCTACCGCCCGCTATCGCCAGCCGGCACGGTCCATGATGAACAGCGCCCCCCGGCCGTTGTAGCCAAACGTGGCGGCGTTCAACGGGTCCTCCTGGAAGGGCCCCCACGAGGCCAGCAGCGGGTGGAGTTCCACCCCTTCCACCACCGGGAACTCCATGCTCCCCCGCGCGAAGACGGCCTGGGCCGCATCGCCCACGAGGTACTCCAGAAAAGCCACGGCGTTGTCCCGGTGGGGGGCGGTAGCCACGACGCCAGCGCCGCTGACGTTGACGTGCGTCCCGCGCCCGTCCGGGCCCTGGTTGGGGAAGAACAGGGCCAGCTTGTCTGCCGCCTCTCGCTGGGCCGCGTTGTCCGACATCGCCAGCCGGGCATAGTAGTAGTGGTTGGAGATGGCCAGATCGCCGGCGCCGGCCGCGACCGCCAGGAGCTGGTCGGAATCACCCCCCTGCGGCGGGCGCGCCATGTTGGCCACGATGGCCCGCGCCCACTGCTGTGTCGCGTCCAGGCCGTGCGCCTCGATCAGCGCCCCGACGAGCGACTGGTTGTAGACATTGCTGGACGAGCGGACGAGGATCCGCCGGCGCCACTTCGGGTCGGCCAGGGCCTCGTAGGTCGAAAGCTCGGCCGGGTCGACCCGGTGCTTGGCGTAGGCCAGGACGCGGGCGCGCTTGGCCAGGCCAACCCAGAAGCCCTCCGGGTGGCGCAGATTGGCCGGGACGCGGCTGGTCAGCACCTCCGAGGCCACCGGCTGGAACAGCCCCGCCTGCTCCGTCCGCCACAGCCGCCCGGCATCGACCGTCAGCAGGATATCGGCCGGGCTGTTCGCCCCCTCGGACTGGATCCGCGCCAGCAGCTGGTCCTCGGTACCCTCGATGAGATTCACCCGTACCCCTGTCTGGGCGGTGAAGTCAGAGTACAGCCGGTCATCCGTGTCGTAGTGGCGGGACGAGTAGACGTTGACGTCACCCGGCTGACTCTGGGCGGTGGCGATGGTTGGGACCGCCCCCACGGCGGCCACCCCCAGGGCCGTCGTGACGCCCCGGACAAATGTCCTCCTGCGCATTGCTCACTCCTTTCTTTCCTGTCCCGGTGTTTCCTGTCCCGGTGTTTCCTGGGTCGGCCGGTTCTGTCCCGGCGTTCTCGCCACATGCCCCCCCAGCCACGCCGGCTCGATCCGGCGTCGCCCGGGGTCGCCGTTCCCCATGAGACAATTGCCCTTGGGGGAGTGGCCGGACCGCCGGCCCACAGACCAACCGCGGCAGGCCAGGCGGCGCCTCGTTCAGGTAACTTAAGCGCTTGACTTAAGCTTCCCTAATCCCGCGACGATGGTAACGGAACCACCGTCGGGCGTGCCAGTCACAACCGGCGTAGCCGTAGCCCGGCCCGCCGAGCGGGGAGACCCGCCGGGCGCGCGGTACCATTGCCGGCAAGGCCCCCCGGTGATGCCGGCAGGGGCGCCGGCGACGGGCGAGCAGGAGACAACAGGAGGGCAGGGCACGATGACGACTGAAGAAGGGGTCATCCGGGAAGCGCAGCGTCAGCGGGCCGACGCCCGGCACGACCCCCGTCTGGACTGGTGGCGCGACGCCAAGTTCGGCATGTTCATCCACTGGGGGCTCTACGCCATCCCCGCCGGGGAGTGGCAGGGACAGGCCATCCCCGGGATTGGGGAGTGGATCATGCTCCGCGCCCGTATCCCTGTGGCGGAGTACGAGCGCCTCGCGGCGCAGTTCAATCCCGTGCAGTTCGACGCCGCCCAGTGGGTCTCGCTGGCCAAGCGCGCCGGGCAGAAGTACCTGGTCATCACCGCCAAGCACCACGACGGCTTCTGCATGTTCCACTCCAAGGTAGGGCGCTACAACATCGTGGACGCCACCCCCTTCGGGCGCGACCCGATGAAGGAGCTGGCCGCCGAGTGCGCCCGGCAGGGGATCAAGCTCGGCTTCTACTACTCCCAAACCCAGGACTGGCACCACCCGGACGGGGATGGCAACGACTGGGACTTCTCGCCGGAGACGAAGGACTTTGCCGGGTACATCGAGAACTACGTCAAGCCCCAGGTGCGTGAGCTCCTCACCAACTACGGGCCCGTCTGCCTGATCTGGTTCGACACCCCCAAGGTGATTACGCCGGAGCAGAGCCGCTCGCTGGTCGACCTCGTCCATCAGCTACAACCGGACTGCCTGGTCAACGGGCGGATCGGCAACGCCCTGGGTGACTACGCCGAGGCACGCGACAACGCCATCCCGGACACGCTCGTGGATGCCGACTGGGAGACCCCGGCGACGATCAACGACACCTGGGGCTACAAGCGCGACGACCAGCGCTGGAAGTCGCCTCAGGAGCTCATCCGCAAGCTGGTGGACATCGCCAGCAAGGGGGGCAACTACCTCCTGAACGTCGGCCCCACGGCAGAAGGGGTCATCCCGCAGCCGAGCGTCGAGCGGCTCCTGGCCGTGGGGGAGTGGCTGGGGCGCAACGGCGAGTCCGTCTACGGGACACGACCGGGTCCCCTGCAGGGTCTGGCGTGGGGACGCTCCACGGTCAGGCCGGCTTCCGGCGAACCGGCTTCCGGCGAACCGGCTTCCGGCGGGCCAGAGCGGGTCTACCTGCACGTGTTCGACTGGCCGGCAGGGGGCGCGCTCCACGTCCCGCTCCCGCACCACCGGGTGCACCGGGCGCTCCTCCTGGGCAGCCCGCCGAGCGCATCCGACGGAGGGGCCACTCTCCCGGTGACCGCCGGGCCCGAGGGCCTGACGGTGCAAGGGCCGCCGGTGGCTCCGGATGCCGTCGACACTGTGGTCGTGCTCGAACTCGCAGGGAACGGCGCAACGGGGCCCGGGCGGCGAGACCCAAGTAGATGACCAAGGACGTCCCGCCAATGCTCGTACCGTCAGAGGTAGTATCCGTCCATCGCCAGGGCTATCCTGTGTCGCGCAGGCAAGGGGGCGGTAAGTAGGGACCGGCACGAGATGTGCATGAGGGCGCGTGGCGCTGTGCGGTGGACGCGCAGTCCAGGCGAAAGGAAACACGACATGGCCGGTCAGCAAGAACAGACGATCGTCGACAACCAGGTCTACAACCTCCTCATGGCCACGGCTTCCAAGCTCGAGGGCCTCGCAGCGTACAATAAGTACGAGAGCGACGGGGGCCAGGTGTGGCAGCAGCTACGTCAGCAGGATGAGCAGGCCGTACGGCAGCTACTCCAGCAGCTGGAGCAGCTGGCCCAGCAGGGCAAGCTCAAGCCTCGCTAATCCGCTTCTCCGTCGGCCATCCGGCGTCAAGCCTGCGTTCAAGGGCGCGTCCAGGTTGCTGGGCGTGCCCTCGCTGATTCCCCTCGTGTCCCCGGGCCGTCCGAGGTCCCGTACGTCCGGCACCAGGCCAGTTGACAGGTGGGTCTGACGTAGGTATACCCCTGAGCGGATGTAGGCCGGGGAAGCAGGGGCGAGAGTGGGACAGGGAGACCCCGAGGCACGCGCCGAGGACTTCTCTCGAGGGAGCAACCTGGGCTGGGTGGCGGACATACTGACCGCCAGGCGCGACGAGGTGCTGCACCGGTGGCTGAAGGCCACCGTGGGTCAGCCCTTCCACGAGGGACGCCTCGTTCACGCCGTCGCCAACCACATCCCTCACCTGTTCGACGCCGTGGTCAACGTGTTGCGGGAGTACGACCACCCGGCCATCAACGCGCCGGCCCCGCTGGACGACCCTCAGGTGCTGGCGGCGGCTGAGCGCCACTCCTGCGACCGGCTGGCCCAGGGCCTGGACGCTACAGACGTCGTCACCGAGTTCCGTCTACTGCGCCAGGAGATCGGGCGGGTGTTGCGCCTGCACCTGGCGCCGGATGCCCCGGTGAGGGATGTCGTCGGCGCCGAGCTGCTGGTCAACGACGCCCTGGATGGGGCCATCGCCCTGGCCCTCACGGCCCTGACCCGCCACGTGGCGGAGGTGCGCCAGGAGTTCCTAGCCATCACCGTGCATGACGTCCGCCAGCCCATGACGGCGCTCAAGGGAAACCTCCAGATAGCGTCACACGCCACGCGGCGCCTGCCCCCGTCCCAGCATGACGTGCAAGGCATCGTCGTGGCCCTCCAGCGCGCCGGCCAGGCGGTGGATCGGATGGAGGAGCTGTTGGTCTACCTCTCCGATACCGCCCGCCTGGCGCTGGGACCGGCCGAGCTCCACCGTGGCGCCACCGACCTGGCGGACGTCGTGCGCCGCTCGCTCGCCCGCCTCACCACCGGCGTCGCCGGGCGCTTCATCGTGGACGTTCCCCCGGGCGTCGACACTACCGGCGAGTGGGATGCCTCGGCCCTGGCCCGGGTGGTCGACAACCTCCTGTCCAACGCCGTCAAGTACTCACCGGCCGGCGGTGTGATCGCGATCACGATGCGTGCCGCGGGGGCGGCTGGTGACGGCGCTGCGCCGGGCGCCGTCCACCTCAGTGTGGTCGACCAGGGCGTGGGGCTGACTCAGGAGGAGCTCGACGGGCTCTTTCAGCGCTACGGACGCGCCCCCAGCGCCGAGCGGCGCCGGATCGAGGGCCAGGGCCTGGGACTGTACCTGTCCCACGGCATCGTCCGCGCCCACGGGGGGCGCATGTGGGCGGAGTCCCCCGGCCCAGGCCAGGGCACCACGATGCACGTCCTGCTGCCACGCAGGGCGCCGGCCTCTGTATTGCCTGCCGCGCACGTCAGCCAGGGGATCGCCGGCGGTCGGTAGCGGACGTCCAGGTGGGGAGGCTCCAGTGGCTCCCCGCCCCGGTGGCAGCAGGTCATGGTCTCTTTCAAGACGTGGGCGGTGAGGCGGGTGCGCTCCACCGGGTGGACCGGCCCCCGACCGCGCGCGACACCGTCCGCCGTGACGCGCAAAGGGACTGCGTCGGCGACTTAACAAGTGGTATATACCCACGACCGGCAAGCCCATCCCTTCAAGGGTACGGTGCCGTTGTACTTGTAGAGAACACAGGGGTGTGGGGGACGGGGACAGTGGCCGAGACAATCAGCGGGACGACGCAGTGGGTAGACATGGATACGGCCGTAATGGTGGAAGACGAGCAGCACTACGACGAAACGCTCGCTCCTGTTACGACGCAGGAAATCGACCGTGTATGGCGCCTGTTCCTGCGCAAGCTGGCCAGGAAGCACCCAGAGCACCCCTGGGCGAAGGTTGAGCCGGGGGCAGAGGGGAGCGTCGTCTCAGACGCCGCGGGGTCATCGCCGTAGGCCGGAGCCATCGCCGTAGGCCAGCCGGCCACGGTATTCCTGCCACCGTCCAAGGTGATTGTTTGCGCCCCTGGGCCTCCGCTGTCCCTTCCTGAGAAGCCCTGCCCCTCACTGCAGGAGCGGCCTGAGAGCCGTGTTCCAGGAGCGGCACCCCTCCAGGCGGCGAGCCGTTCGTCTCACGCCCGGTGCCCTCACATCTCGTTAAGGGTGCGGCGCATGCTGCGTAGGGCGCGGACCTGGAGCTGTTTGACGGCGTCGTCGTGCTTGCCCAGCAGCCGGGCGGTGTCGGCCAGGGAGCGGTCATGCAAGAAGCGATGACGGATGACGGCCTGCTGGTCAGGGGTGAGGCGGGCGAGGGCCCCGGCCAGGTGGTGCTGGTCGAGCGCCCCGGCCAGGGCGCGGGTGGCGCTGGGGTCGTCCAGGGAGACACACGACTCCAGGGGGGTCAGGGGGAACTTGGGCTGGAGGCGCAGGTGGTCGACCAGGCGGTTGTGGGCCACGCGGTAGAGCCAGGCGGCGAAGGGGGCGCCCCGGAAGTGGTAGCTGGGGAGCTTCTCCAGGGTGCGCAGGAATACGTCAGCGGTCAGGTCCTCGGCCAGGGCAGCCGCACCGGGACGCGCGCCGAGGTGACCCCGCAGGTAGCGCAGGACGCGGGGGGCAAACAGCCCGTAGAGGGCCGCGAAGGCCGCCTTGTCGCCGGCCTGCGCCTGCGCCACCAGGACCTGCACCGCCCCCTCCGCGCCGCTGGGCGCCGGGGGAACGACCTCAGGGGGCGGGGGCGTGGGGCGCGGGGCCCCGGTAGACGGGAGGCCGGGGACGGCCACCGGCGCCTCAGCCGTGGCCTTGGCGCCGTCCACCACGCCGGCAGCGGGGGCAGCGGGAGCGGCCGCGCATCTCTCGGCGAGGACGCGCTCGTCGCGGTCGCCCCCGTCTGCGGCAGCGGCGTCGGCCGGCTCGAGGAGCAGGGCGGCGGTGGGGGCCAGAGTTGTCAGTGACACGGGCTTGCTCTCCCAGGATCGGTCTATTCAGCTAGCGGACTATAGGAGTGTACCGCTTCTGCGCCCCGGCGTGTATGACGCCGGTCACATTGGCCCCCATTGGCGTCCCTGGCGCCGGGATGGCATCACCGCGGCGGGCGCCCGTGGTCGAGTGGGGAGGACCGACGGCTACACTCCTCCACGAGGTGCGCCTCAACCTCCACGGCATCCGCCGGTTGGCCCTGGACCTGGATGCGCAAGTCCTGTAATCCAGCCAGCCAGGGGACGGCAGCGGGTGTGTTGCTGCCGGCCAGATCGGCGCTGTCATCCACACCCCATCCGCCTGGCCCGGAAGTGGCATACTCTCTAGTAATTGAGCTAGCCGACTAGCTCAACACGCCTCGTGGATGGGAGAGGGCAATGCACCCGATGCCCGTCCGCGCCCGCTGTGCCGTGGACGGCGGCGGGGCGAGGCGCCGGAGGGGAGACCAGAGTCGATGACCGCACGCCGGCGAAGCCAGATCATCCCCCCGCGTCGGGCCATACCCCCTACGGCGGCGGCACTGGCGACAGAGCGCGATCGCGCCCTGGCCATCGCCCAGGCCGAGCGGGAGCGCCTGCGTGACATGGTTATGCAGTCCTCGGCCAGCATCGCCGTGCTCCGCGGGCCGACGCACGTCCTGGAGCTGGTCAACCTGGCCTACCAGCGCATCATCAATGGCCGTCAGGTGGTGGGCAAGACCGTGCGCCAGGCCCTTCCCGCGCTGGAGGGCCAGGGCTTCTTCGAACAGCTGGACAGCGTCTACGCCACCGGCCAGCCGTTCGTCGGCACGGAGATCCCTATGCAGATCGATCCGCTTGGCGACGGCACGTTGGAGACGGTGTACCTCAACTCCGTCTACCAGGCCACGCGCGACCCCTGGGGTGCGATAGACGGCATCGTCGCCCAGGGAGTTGACGTCACCGCGCAGGTGCGCACCCGCCGGCGCACGGAGCAGCTCGCCGGCGCCGCCGAGGCCTTCGCCCGGGCGGAGCTGGACCTGCCGGCGCTGATGGACGCCATCGTGCGCCGCGTCACAGAGGCCATCGGCGACGCCGGCACCCTCCACCTGCTCCGTTCGGACGGCCAGACGCTGGCCCTGGAGGCCCTCTCCTGCCCGGAGCCGGACGAGCAGGCCCGCATCCGGCGGCTCATGAGAGACGCCCCCCTGCGCGTTGGGGAGGGCATCAGCGGCCGGGTGGTGCAGACGGGGAACGTGGTGCGCGTCGCGGAGCTGGACGGAGAAGCCTACCGCGCCGCCCTCCCACCATCATCCCGGGCGGCCCTGGAGCACGTTGCCATCCACAGCGTCCTGGGCGTGCCCCTGCGCACCGGTGGGCGGGTGGCCGGCGCGCTGACCCTCTGGCGCAGCCGGCGCGGTCGCCCCTACACAACTGAGGACCAGGCCCTGCTCCAAGATCTGGCCGACCGCGCCGCCCTGGCGGTGGACAACGCCCGGCTGTACGAGGCGGAACGGGCGGCCCGCGCCGCCGCCGAAGCGGCCCTGGAGGCCGCCCGAGAGGCGGAAGTCGCCCGGGAGGCGGCCCTGCGGAACCTGGCCCAGCGGGAGGCCGAGGCGGCGTCGCTGCGGGAGCTGGCCCGGCTCAAGGACGAGTTCCTGGGCACCATCTCCCACGAGCTGCGCACCCCCCTGCAAGTCATCTACGGCTACGCCGAGCTGCTGCAGCTCCGAATCCGGACCTCCAGGGCTGGCCCTGGCCCCGACGTCCCGGCCCTGGCGGGGCGCATCCTGGCCAGCGCCGGCGAGCTGGCCGGTATGGTGGACAGCCTACTGGACTTCAGCCAGATGGAGCGGGGGGAGCTGGCGATCCGCCCCCAGGACGTCGACCTCGTGCCCGTCCTGCACGACGCCGTCGCCGCCCTGGGGCGCCAGCCGGGCGCCGAGCGCCTGGTGACCCAGCTGCCGGACGCCCTGCCGGCGTGTGCCGACCCCATCCACACCGCTCAGGCGGTGACCCACCTCCTGGTCAACGCCCTCACCTACGCCCCGGATAGCCCGGTCATGCTGCGGGCAGGGCCGGCGCCGGGCCCTCCCGGCGCCGTGCGCGTCGAGGTCGAGGACGGCGGCCCGGGCATCCCCCGGGCAGAGCAAGCCCGCGTCTGGGAAAGGTTCTACCGCGGCTCCACCCGCCTCACCGCCCCCGAGCGGGGCGCCGGTCTCGGCCTGGCCGTGGTCAAGGCCGTGGTGGAGGCCCAGGGTGGACGCGTCGGCCTCGTTAGCGGACCCAACGGCGGGAGCCACTTCTGGCTGGAGCTCCCAGCCGCATCAGAGCCCCTGTTGCCGGGGACCGATAGGCCCTAGAGCAGAGCCGAGGTGAGATCTGCACACGAGGCACGGAGACGAGGCACGGAGCACCCATCTGGACCCCACCCTGGCTTAGGTAGAGGGTGTGAAGAATTCCCTATCGGCCGCCACCGGGCGGGGGGGCTGGCCCAGGTAGTGCATCTCGGTGGTCAGGTTCCAGCGATACTGGTCCGCCGGGCGCGTCGCCCGCGCCCAGGCCCGCAAGACCTTGGCGTCCTCACGCTTGGCGGCGATCCGGCGGGTGATCCCCTCAGCGTCCCAGCCGTCCAGGACGCGGGCGCTGAGCGCCTCGCGCACGGGGGCACAGCGGGGGTCGGCCGCCACGTCGTGCAGCTCGTCCGGGTCACGCGAGAGATCGAACAGCTGGGGCCGGTGGCCATGGTAGTGGCACAGCTTCCAGTGGCCGGAGCGGATCATGCGCTGGTACCAGCCCTCTTCGACGCAGAACTCGGAAAAAGCCACGTCCTCCCAGGCCGCCGGGCCGGGCCGGGGGATGCCGGGCGCGGGCGCCGGGAGGTCGGTAGCGCCGAGCAGGCCGAGCAAGCTGCGCCCGGCGAGCTGCGGCAGGGCCGGCCCGCCGGCGGCGTCGAGGAGCGTTGCCGTGACATCCAGGGCGCTCACCACCCGCGCGCAGTGCTCCCCCGCCGGCGAGGTAGCCGGCAAGACGCCGGGCCAGGAGATGATCAAGGGCACGCGCGCCGAAGCCTCGTGGAAGGTCTGCTTCCACCACAGCCCGTGCTCGCCGGCCTGCTCCCCATGGTCGGAGGTGTAGACGATCATGGTGTTTGTGGCAAAGCCATTCTCCTCCAGGGCCCGGAGAACCTGTCCGATCATGGCGTCCAGCCGGTCGACCAGGGCCCAGTAGGCGGTGCGGCAGCGCACGACCTCGTCCTCGTCGACCTCCTCGATCCCGGTATGCCGGCGCCACCACTCCAAGTAGGGGTGGTCGGGGGAAGAGGGGCGGGGGTTGCGGGGCGGGGGGACGCGCCCGCGGTAGCGGGCGTACTCTTCTCCTCGGACGACGAAGGGCTGGTGGGGGAGCATGAACCCCACGGAGAGGAGAAAGGGCGGCGCCGGCGCGCCGGGGGGCAGGCTGCGCCGCTCCACGCCCCGGCGGTTGAGCCAGTCCACGGCAGCGGCTGTGACGTACTCGTCATGCACCTGATAGCCCCCCTGCCCGGGACCGGAACGGGTCAGGCTCACCCGTGCCGGGCCCGCCGTCCCCTCCAGCGGGCCCCGCGGGGCCGAGGGGCCGCCCTCGAAGTTGGGGGAGTGGTCGCCAACCAGGCGCTCGCTGTAGCCCCGCAGCTGGTCCGGGCCAAGGGAGTGCATCCGCCCCACCAGGGCGGTGTGATAGCCGGCGGCGCCCAGGGCGTGGGCAAAGGTAGGAATACCGGAGTCCAGAATGTGCGAGTTGTTCCAGCACTCGTTCTGGTACGGATGCCTCCCGGTGAGCATGGACATGCGCGACGGGACGCAGATGGGGGCGGGGCAGTACGCGGCGTCGAAAACCACCCCCTGCCCGGCTAGCCGATCGAGGTGGGGCGTCTGCACCACCGCGTCGCCGTAGCAGCCGGCGACATAAGGGCTGTGCTGGTCGGACAGGAGGTGCAAGATGTTCGGGCGCGGTGCAGATCGGTCGTTCACGCCGCTGGCCAGGCGCGATCTACGGGCAGGACTTCAGACGAGAGGATCATCGTCTCCAGGGTACCGCTTTCGCGCGTCGTGCGTGCCCCGTGCCCTGCCCCAACACGGGCCGGCTCAGCTCCGGCTGGTGAGGCCGGTGACGGCGGGTTGCCATTCCCGCTCCCAGCGCCGCTCGATCCCCTGGCGCCAGGTCTCGGCGGCGGCGCGCAGCTCGGCCACGATCTCCGGGCGTCGCGGGGCGTGGTTGTCCCGTTCGCCCGGGTCAGCGGCCAGGTTGGTGAGGAAGACGTCGTCCTCCGGCGGCGCCCCCTCCACCAGCTGCCCATGCAGCACCAGCTTCCAGTCACCCCGGCGTACCGCCGTCTGCTGGCCCATCTCCCAGAAGATCTGATCGTGCGGCGAGGCGGCCCCCCGGGCCACCATCGGCAGCACGTCCAGCCCGTCCAGCTCGTATGCCGCCGGGTCGCCCCCGGCGGCTTGCAGGAACGTGGGGAAGACGTCCATCGCCACCCCCACCTCGTCTACCACCCTGCCGGGCGGGATCTTCTCCAGCCAGGACATCAAGGCCGGCATGCGGATGCCGCCCTCGTAAAGGCTGAACTTGTGGCCCTTCAGCGCCCCGGCGGTACCACCATAGTAGGGGTCCTGGCGCCCGTCCAGCCAGTTTCGCGCCTCCCGCGAGGGCCCGTTGTCGCTCTGGAAAAAGATACAGGTCTGCTCCCGGATGCCTTGCCGCTCCAGCTCGTCCAGGACGGCCCCCACGGCGTCGTCCACCGCGCCGATCATCGCCGCCATGATCTGACGGTCCCAGGGCAAGTGGGCAAAGCGGTCCTTGTACCGCTGCGGGGCGTGCATCGGGTAGTGAGGGGCATTGAACGGGACGTAGAGGAAGAACGGGCGTCCGCCCCGCGCCCCCGGGGCCGCCTGCCGCACGAAGCGCACCGCCCGCTCTCGAATCAGGTCGGTAAAGTACTCCCCGTCGGCGTAGACTTCCTGACCGTTCTCCCATAAGTCGTGCAGCGGGTTGGTCTGGCCCCGGCGGACACCGTGCACCTCGATGGGCCGATTCATCCCCCAATACGAGATGTGAGAGTAGTAGTCAATGCAGCCGGCCATGAAGCCGAGCCACTCGTCGAAGCCGTGGTCTTCGGGGCGCGATCCCCGGGCCAGCCCCAGGTGCCACTTGCCGAACAGGGCCGTCCTGTATCCCAGGGCCTTGACGGCGGTAGCGATAGTGGGGACGCTCGCCGGCAGGCCGGCGGTGTTGCGCCCCCCGCCGAGGATAGAGCGCACCCCGGCATTGCCCGGGTAGCGACCGGTCAGCACGCTGGCCCGTGACGGCGAGCAGACCGGCGAGTTGGAGTACCAGTTGGTGAAGCGCACCCCGGTGGCTGCCAGCCGGTCGAGGTGGGGCGTCTTGAAGTCGGTGGCCCCCATGCACGAGAGGTCGCCGTAGCCCTGGTCGTCGGTGTAAAAGACGATAAAGTTCGGCCGCGTCATGCCCTGTCCCTTTCAGTTCTCAATCCCTACGGTCCTCAATCCCTACGGTCCTCAATCCCTACGGTCCTTGATTCGACAACGAGACTTCTCGGTACCGCGGTGCCTCGTGTCATCCTGAATGCAGTGAAGGATCCGTGCCCCGCCACCGCTAGGAGGACGGATCCTTCGCTCCCCCTGTCAGGTCAAGTGAGAATGGTACCGACGGGGCGTTTCGGGGCATGGTTGCGTCAGATGAAAGTGCTACCGAGAGGGGTCGCTCCTGGGGGAGTATGCTACTCGTCAGGAGGCGCGGCGTGACGACCAGTAGACCAGCTCCCGGGAGGAGACCAGCACCCGGGAGGAAAGGGCCACGGCCGTGATCAGCGCCGGCGAGCGGGCCTGGAACTCCGCCACCACCCTGTACCTGGCGCGGCGCCTGCAGGCCCTGAGGGGCGAGCCAGGGAGGACGCAGCCCCTGGCCGTACTGGACGTAGGCTGCGGCGACGGGACGGTGATGGAGCAGCTGCTCGATTACGGCCACTCCCTGTACGGTTACGAGCTACGCGCGTCCGGCCAGGATCCCCGGGGCCGGTTAGGGGCGCGCTTGGGGGCGGAGTATGACCACCGCGTCCGCTGGGCCTCGGACGAGCGCTCCATCCCCTTTGGCGACGCATCGTTTGACGTGCTCTACGCCAATCAGGTATGCGAGCACGTTCGGTTCTTGGACCGCCTGTTGGGGGAGTGCGCCCGGGTGCTCAAGCCGGGGGGCGTCTTGCTGGCCACCTTCCCCCTGGCCACGGCCCCTGTGGAGTGGCATCTCAAGGTGCCCTTCGCCCACTGGGTGCCCCCGGGGGGGCTGCGCGTGCGCTATCTACAGGCCTTCTACGGCCTGGGCCTGCGCCCCCGGCTGGCCGGGGCCTCGGCGCTGGAGACGGCGCGTGCCCAGGACGCCTATCTCACCGAACGGGTGTTCTACCGCTTCCTTAACGAGGTGGTCATGCTGGCCGGCCACCACTTCGGGTCGTGCCAGACGGAGACCGCCCTGTGGCTGCGGGCCAAGCTAGACTTGCTGGGCGCTCGCGGGGGGGCGGCCGGGGCGGGGGTCACGCTGCTGCGCCCACTGGCAGGTGCGACGCTGGCGGCGGCCGTAACGCACCTGTTCAACGCCGCCTTTTGCCTGCGCGCTCCGAGCGCCCCACGCGCCCCGGGCGCCGGCGACGCGCCATCGGCCGGGGCCGTCCCGCACGGTCGCTAGGGTGTAGGGGGCTCCGGGGTGCTCTTTCGAGCATCGCTCCCCTGGAGCATCTACGAAGGACTCCCTCACAAGACATGTGTTGAGCACTCCCGCAGCTGGCAAATAACTTGCATTGTTGGGAGACGAGGCCGGCGGGCAGGCCGCGCCGCGCTCGGATCAGCCCGTTGCTTCGGGGAGGGGGCTGCGTCTGGCCGCGGGCGCGGTGGCCGGCAGGCGCGGACGTGTACCGTCTTGGCGCGTGCACCGTGTGTATGTGGCGCGTGTAGTAAGGAACGTTGATGCTCAACGCTACCGTCAAGGCCCACCGCCCATATTTGCGGGCCAGCGCCGGCATTCAGAAGCTGTTCGTGATGCTCACCATGCAGCCGACGGTGGAGGCAGGGCGGGGCCGGCCGCGGATCAACCTGGCGTTGGTGATGGACACCAGCGGCTCGATGCGCGAGCCGGCGCCGGGTGTGCAGCCGGAGATCACCCCGGCCGAGCCCTTCACCGTGGATGGCAAGACCTATAACGCAACGTATAAAGGTGCCAGCAAGCTGGACGTGGCCATGGAGGCGGCGCGCCGGCTCTTGGAGAGCCCGCACCTGCAGCCGGATGACACCATCTCCCTTACCCAGTTTGACGACCGGTCAGAGGTGGTGGCTTCCGGTGCGGTGGGTGAACGTAAGATGCAGCTCCTGGAGGCCGTGGGCCGGCTACAAGAATACAGCGGCGGCACGCACATGGCGCCCGGACTGCAGAACGCCGCCGGGGAGCTCCGCCGCCAGGCAGACGCGACGCGCACCGTATTCCTCCTCACAGACGGCCTGGCGGTGGATGAGGACGAGTGCCGCCGGGCGGCGGCCGCGCTGGCGGAGCTGCGCGCCCGCATCGTCGCCCTGGGCGTGGGCGAGGAGTACAACGAAGATCTCCTTACCGAGCTGTGCAGCATCACCCAGGGCCGGCCGTATGACTTCCGAGACATGACCGTACTGCCCCAGATTCTGGAGGGGGAGCTGGGATCGGCCACCCGCCAGGTGGTGTCCGACGTGCAAGTCACCGTGAAGACGGTGCGCGACGTGCGCCTGGTCTCGGCCACGCGGGTGTACCCCAGCCTGGCTGACCTGGACGCCACCCAGGTGCCTTTGCAGCTGGGCAGCCTGGAGGCGGACGATCGTACGGTGTTCGTCCTGGAGCTGGACGTCCCCGAGCGCCCGGCGGTACGGGCGCGCCTGGCCCAGGTGGGCGTGACTTACTGGGTACCGGCCGAGCGGTACCGCGGGGAAGTCCCTCCCTTCGACCTGGTAGTGGAGTTCACCGCCGAGGAGGCGCTGGCGGCCGCCGTGGACGCCGAGGTGATGGGCTACGTGCAGCAGCGCAACGTAGACAACCTGGTACGGCAGGCGGCCGACCAGGCCCGCAGCAACCCGGAGCAGGCGGCCAAGACGCTCCAAGTCGCTCGGGGGATGACCCAGCGCCTGGGGAATCGGGGCATGACCGTAGCCCTGGGCAAGGCCGAGGAAGAGCTGCGTGGGACCGGGGCGATCTCCGAGGGGACGCGCAAGACGATCAAGGTGGGGGCACGCACGCGCACGATGAAGGTCGGCGGTCCCGACGAGACCCCTCAGAACGTCCCGTCCCAAGAAGAGATCCGGCGACTGACCGGCGCCTGATCGTCCCGCCGGCGGGCGCCGTCCGCGGGGTCAATACAAGGCAACGTCTCTATACAGGAGCAACGAATGCAAACGTGCCAGGTGTGTGGGAAGCAGAACCCCGCAGGCGTGGAATACTGCGAGGACTGCGGGGCATCGCTGAGGCCGGCAAGCGGGCAGGCGCCGGCCGGCCCCCAGGTGGCCGGCACGTCTGGACCGGTGGCACCACCGGTGGTGACAACGGCGCCGCCTGTTGGGGCGGCGCCGAGGACAGACGCAGCGCCCGGCGTCGCCCCGGAGCTCCCGACGGCGGGTGTCCCACCGCTCGCGGAGGGTGCGGCGGCCGTGATGCCACCCACGCCCGTCACAGGAGCAGCCACAGGAGCAGCCACAGGGGACGCTACTGCGCCCGCGCCCCCGGCGCCCCAGACGGCGCCCCAGCCACCAGCGCCCCAGGCAGCGGGGGCGGCGGTTTCAGACGTCCCGGCGAGTCCGGCGGGGTTGCGTCCGCGCCTGGTGGCGAAGCGCTTTGGCGCCCTCACTGGCGAGGAGATCCCGTTGCTGGCTCAGCGCCTCGTCGTGGGGCGCTTCGACCCTGAGACGGGACCGGTGGACGTCGACCTCTCCGGCGCCCCAGGGTCGGAGCACATCTCCCGGCAGCACGCCGAGCTGTACCGAGAAGGAGACGGGCCGTGGCTGGTACGCGACCTGGGGTCGACCAACGGCGTCTTCGTCAAGGGTGGGCGCGAGGCGTCGTTCGGCCCGCGGATCACCGCCCCGCGCCCCCTCTCCGATGGCGATGAGCTGGCTTTTGGAAACGCCCGCTTCGTCTTCAAGACCAATTGACGACCGCACTGATGCCCGAATCTGCGCCCTTCAATCTGGAGTCGGGAATCGACCCCCATCTGCAACCGGATTCCTCCCTGGAACCGCGCACCTCCAGTTGACGAGAGCGATAGACGAGAACGGTTGACGAGAGCGATAAACGTATGAGCCAGGAACGCCAAGAACAGGCGCCGCCCTCCGCTGCGGAGCAGGACGCGGCTCTGCCAGGGGGGTCGCCCGGCCCCGGCGTGTCGGCTCCGGCCCCCCAAAGCCCTCAGCCACTTCAAGACCCTCAAACCGTCCCGCCGCCCCCGCCCACCCCGTCTGGCGCAGCGCCCCTGACGAGCGCCGATCCCAGCGGCACGATCAACCTGGTTGATGGCCTGGCCGGGCCCGGCTCCGCCCCGCCGCCGGGCGCTCCCGAGGCAAGGCCGGCGTCCGGGCCCTTAGAGGCGACCTCGCCGGGAACGCCCGGCCCGGAGGCCCCAGCCTCTGAAGCCTCGGTCGCCCCGGTATCTGAAGCCCCAGTCTCTAAAGCCCCGGCCGAAGTGGCCAGCGTCCCGCCGGCCGGGACTGCCGGGACAGCCGGGACACCCGAGCCGCCGGGAATTGCGCCCCAGGCGGGCGGAGAGGACGGCATAGCCCCAGCCGGGCCGGCCCCGGCCCCCGTGGCCCCGGCCCCCACACCCGTGGCGCCAGGCCCGGCCCCTGTCGCAGGGGGCGAGCTGGAGGAGATCACCCTGCCGTCGTCGATCCAGCCACCGGCGCCCTTGGACTCTGGGACGGTGGTAGGACCGGAGGGCCGGCTGCGCATCGTCCGGCACGTGGCGGCGCACGGCCGGATCAACCGCTACGAGGCCACCTGGGAAGACGAGGCGGGCCAGGCGGTGGACGTGGAGCTGCGGGAGGGGCCGGCCGACCACCCGGCCCTGCAACGCGAGGCGGAGATCCTGTCCGGCGTGCGATACAGCATGCTCCCCCGGAGCTACGCAACGCTGGAGCACGAAGGGCGCCGCTACCTGGCCCTGGAGCGACCGGCGGAGGGGACGCTGGAGGAGGCCCTGCACGGCGGCCTCGGCATCGACCAGGCCATCTCCGTCGTCCTGCAGCTCGCCCAGGCCCTCCGGCGCCTACACCAGGCGGGATGGGCGCTGGTGGGGCTGGCGCCGTCGGACGTGCGACTGGGCCAGCCCATCCGCCTGGCCCAGCTCGGCAGCGCCGTGCGCATCGGCGAGGCGCCGCCGCAGGCGATGCAAGTGGCCGGCTACTCCGCGCCCGAGCTGGCTCACGCGGCGCTCGTTACCGGCAAGGAGGAAGTCTATACCCTGGGCGCCATCCTCTACCGCGCCCTGGCCGGCCAGGCGCTGTCCGAAGCCGGGGCGGAACAGGGGGCGTTGCCGTTCGCCGCGCCGGTGCCCGGGGTGCCGCAGCTCCTGTCCCGGGCTCTGGCGCCGGCGGAGGAGCGGGTCGATCTAGAGACGTTCTATCAGCAGCTCCTGGCCCTGAAGCAGCGATTGGCGCAGGTGGCACTGGCCCTGGAGGTGGCCAGCGGGACGAGCGTCGGCTTGAACCCTACCCGGACGGTCAACGAGGACTCCTGCGGCTACGTGAGCTGGAGCGTGGGCGACGCGGAGGGGTTGACGCAACGCACGCTCCTGTGCGTCGCGGACGGGATGGGGGGCATGGAGGCGGGTGAGGTGGCTAGCCGCACGGCGCTGCGCACGGTATTGAGCGTGGCGACGTTGCCGGCGCCGCCGGCGGCCGGAGAGAATGGGGGAGCACCGCTCCACCAGGAGCCTCCCCTTGACCTTGTGGCGCTGGTAAAAAAGGCGGCCACCGCCGTCCACGGGGCGGCCCTGGGACGGCAGATGGGCACGACCGTCACCTGCGTGGAGGTACAGGGCGGGGAGGTGAGGCTGGCGCACGTGGGCGACACGCGGGCCTATCTCTTGAGCGGTGGGGTGTTGACCCAACTGACCGCCGACCACTCCCTGGTCGCCGCCATGGTGGCCAGCGGGGTGCTCAGCAAGGAGGAGGCGCGTGGCCATCCGGACAGCAACAAGGTGCTGCGCTCGCTGGGCAGCCAGCGGGAGCTGCCGGACGGGTACGTGGACACCCTTGAGGCGGCCTACGGCCAACCCACCCTCCAGCTCCAACCGGGCGACTGGCTCCTGCTGTGCTCGGACGGCATCTGGGGGTCGGTGCCCGATGAGCGAATCGCGCAGGTCTTGACCGGGGCCCCCGACTGCCCGGGGGCGGCCCGCCTGCTGGTGGAGCTGGCGCTGCAGGCCGGCGCCCCCGACAACGCCGCGGCCGTGGTCGCCCGGAGTGTCCGCGCTCCCGCCTGGTAGGGGAGTCAACCGGGATGATCCGCTGCCTGGTATGCAACACGGAGAACCCCAGGGGCGCTAGAGTCTGCACGGCCTGTGGCGCTTCCCTGAGCGGAGACCCCGCCGGGGGATATAGCAGCGCCCTGCCCCTGGGGACGTCGTTGCACGGGGGCCGCTACGCCGTGGGGAGGGTGCTGGGGCAAGGGGGCTTCGGGATCACCTATCTGGGCAGTGACGCCCGGGCGCGCCGCCCGGTGGCGATCAAGGAATTCTTTCCCCACGGCTCGGCGCGCCACGGCATGGACGTCCAGCCTTCGGGGGCCATGACGGCCGCCGATTACAACGGCGCGCGGACTAAGTTCCTGGACGAGGCCCGCATCCTGAGCCGGTTTCATCACCCCGGCATCGTCGACGTATTTGACACCTTTGACGGGAACAACACGGCCTACATGGTGATGGAGCTCCTCCGCGGCCGGTCGCTGTTGAAGCTCCTAGAGGAGACCGGCCCGGTGCCGGAATACGAGACGGTGGAGTACGCCACCCGGGTGGGCGAGGCGCTGGAGGTGGTGCACGGCGCCAACCTACTCCACCGCGACATCAAGCCGGACAACATCATGCTTACCGACGATGGACGGGTGGTGTTGATTGACTTCGGCAACGCCCGTACCTTCGCCGCCGGGAAGACAGGGCGCATGACCACGATGCTCACGCCGGGCTACGCCCCGCTGGAGCAGTACGGTCAGCAGGTGCGCTTCGGACCGTTCACAGACGTCTATGCCCTGGGGGCCACCCTGTACCACCTGGCGACCGGGCAGATGCCGGCGGACGCCACCGACCGGGCGACGGGGGCCCCCCTGACGCCCCCCCATGAGGTCAACCCGCATGTAAGCGTGGGGGTGAGCGAGGCTATCGTCTGGGCCATGGCCATCCGCATCGATGAGCGACCGCAGACGGTGGGGGCGTTCGTGAGCGCCCTGCGCGCCGGCCTCCCGGAGGCCGGGCTGGCCCAACCGGTCCCCGTGGGGCGGGCGACCCCCCGGCCGTCCCCGTGGTCGACGCCGCCCCCACCAGACCCCCAGCCGGCGGCGGAGCCGGCCCCGCCCGCACCGCCGGCCACGTTCTACGGGCAGGACGCGCCTCAAGGAACGAGCGAGGGGCCGTACGAGGTGACGGTGGCCGGCGAGACGCTGCGCTGGCCGGGCCTGTGCGCCTGCTGCTTCGAGCCGGCCGACGCCAGCTTTATGGCGGAGCATACGGGGGGAGACGGTCCCTTCTTCCTATTCGAAGAAACGCACGGCTGGGACATCCCCTACTGCTCGCAATGCCTGGAGCACGTGCGGGTGGCGGCGTCGTCCCCTGGCCCGGGGCTGGGCCGCCTGGCGGCCGGGTCGCTCGTGGGGGCGGCCCTCGGCGGTCCCATCGGCCTGCTCGTCGGGCTGGGCGGGGCGGCGGCCGCCTCGGTGCTCGGCGCCACGGATCACAGCGCCCGCCTGCAGGCCCTGCTCAAGCCGAGCTGCGTCGCCATCGGGCCGGCCGTGGGCTACCTTGGCTGGCACGGCGACCGGCACAGGTTCGCCTTCTTGAACCGCGACTTCGCGGCCGCCTTTATGCAGGAGAACGCCGCCAGCGTCGTTTCCTGAGACGTGTCTCCAGCCGTGCCCGCCTGGACCGGAGCGCCGCTGCGCTCAGGCAATCTCGCGTCGCGACTTGCCCGGCCGGGCCGGCTCGGCGGGGCTAGAGCGGGAGCGGCCGAGGCCACCGAGTCGCTCGGCGATCTGGGCGCTGAGGGGCTCCACCGCCTCGGCCACCTGGCGGGCCCGGGACAGCACCGCCGGGGGCAAGCCCGCCAGGCGGGCCACCTCGATGCCGAAGCTGCGGTCAGCAGCCCCGGGCTCGATGCGGTGCGTGAACACCACGCCGTCGGCACGCTCCTCTACGGCGGCCCGCAGCAGGGTTAGCTGGGGGTGGGCCATCCCCAGGCCGGCCAGCTCGTGGTAATGGGTGGCGATAATCGCCCGCGGGCGGACGGGACCGGCGGCGAGGTGCTCGATCACCGCCCAGGCAATGGCCATCCCGTCGTGGGTGCTGGTGCCGCGCCCGATCTCGTCGAGAAGGACGAGGCTGCGGTCGGTCACGCCACGCAAGACGCCGGCCGTCTCTTCCATCTCCACCATAAACGTCGAGCGTCCACCGGCCAGGTCATCCACGGCGCCAATGCGGGCGTAGATGGCATCCACCAGGCCAACGCGGGCGCGCCTCGCCGGGACGAATGAGCCGACCTGGGCCAGCACGGTCAGCACGGCCACCTGGCGCATCCACGTGCTCTTGCCGGCCATGTTGGGGCCGGTCAAGACGACCACCTGGTCGCGCAGGCCCCGGGCCTGCAGGCGAGCGTCGTTGGGCTGGAATGGCCCGCGCTCCTCTACCACCGGGTGCCGCCCGGCCTCGATCTCCAGCTCACTGCCCTCGTCGACGGTGGGGAGCACCCAGCCGCGCTCCGCCGCCACCAGCGCCAGAGACAGCAGGGCGTCCACCGCGGCCAGGTGGCGGGCCAGCTCGCGCGCCTCCCCGACGGCCATGGCCGCCGCGACCCGCAGCTCGTCCAGCACCGCCTTGGTCTCGGCGGCGACAAGTCCCTCCGCTTCAGCCAGCTCCACGGCGTGCCCCTCGAGCGCAGCCGACGTGTAGCGCTCCGCCTTCTGCAGCCCGCCGCGCCGCACCCAGTCCGCCGGCACAGGGGTGTTGACCGGCACCTCCAGGAACAACCCTTGCGTGCTCGTCCGCTCCAGCTTGACCTTGCCCAGGCCCGGCCGGCGCCGCAGCTCCTCTACATAACGCCCCTGCCAGGAGCGGGCACGGTCGAGGCGGGCCAGGGCCTGCGCCAGGGCGGGGCTGGCCTGGGGACGCACCGGGTGCGGCACGGCACCCTGCACGTCGTCGGCGGGGAGGACGGCGGCCGCCCGGACGGCAAAGGCGGCCAGCTGGGGGCGGCGGTTCCCCAGGGCCCGCAGGAAGGGGGCGCGCGTCCCGGCCACCGCCCGCCCCAGCGAGGGGAGGGCCTGAGCCACGGCGGCGAGCGCTCGGAGGTCATCCGGCGTCGCCCGGGAGGTAATCCCCATCGGGGAGCCAGGGGGAGGTGCCGGCGCATCGGCCGGCGTCCCCTGGGATGTCCGGGCGGTGCCGGGATGCCCGCCCCGGCGCATGCTGGGGCCGGGCAGGGGCGAGCCTGCCACAGGAACAGCCCCCCGGCCGGGGCCGCGCCCGCCGGGGGACAGCGCCCGCCGGGGGGCCGCCCGGCCGGCGAGACGCTCCAGGTCGGTGAGGGTTGAGAGCTGCTCCACCAGGACGGCGCGCAAGCCCTCTTGCTCCACCAGCTCGGCCACGATGCGCTGACGTACGCCGATCTTCGAGAGGTTGGTCAGCGGGCGCAGGAGCCAGCTACGCAGCATGCGCCGCCCCATCGGCGTCACGGCGCGGTCGACCGTGGCCAGGAGACTCCCCTCTCGCCGGCGGGAGTGCTCGACCTCCACCAGCTCCAGGTGGCGCTGCGTCGCGGCGTCAAGCCGGAGGCTGTCCCCGGCCTCGGCGAGCTGAGGCTGCTCTAGCGGGGGCGTCTCGTCCCCCTGAGTCTGGTTCAGGTAGTCCACCACCACGCCCGCCGCCGCCTGCGCCAGGGGCAGGTCGCCCAAGGGCTCGTCCGGAAAGGCACGCCGCAGGACGGCAGCCGCCCCCCGGCAAGGGCCCACCGGAGTCACGGTGCGTCGCGCCGTCAGCCCCTCCGGGGCGGGGCGATCGCGTGGCACGAGGACCTCCGCCGGGTCGAGGCGCTGAAGCTCGGCGGCGGCCGCTTCCAGATCGAACTCGCCGGCCCTGAACTCCCCGGCCGCGACGTCCGTCCAGGCCAGGCCGATCCGCCCCGCCGGCCCGCCTCCTCCCCCGCTTTCTCGGCTCCCTTGCTCCTCTGCGACGACGATCGCCAGGAGGTAGGTTGGCCGGTCATCCCGTAGCAGCCGGGGGTCGGTCACGGTACCCGGCGTCAGCGTGCGCACGACTTCTCGCCGGCGCAGCCCCTCCCCGGCGTCCGCCTCGTCTTCCTCGCACACCGCCACGCGGTAGCCCCGCCCGAGCAGCCGGGGGAGAAAGGTATCCACGGCGTGGTGGGCGAAGCCGCACTGGGGTACCGGCGGGGCGCTGCCCCCGGAGGGCCGCTCACCAAGCTTGAGCCCCAGCTCCCGCGCCACCAGCTCGGCGTCCTCGAAGAGCACCTCATAAAAGGAGCCCACGCGGAAGAGCAGGATGACCCCGGGGTGCTGATCGCGCAGCTCGAGATACTGCCGTACCAGCTCGCCGTACCGTGGACCGGCCACGGCCTATCCCACCTCCCCGGCCGGCTGGCCGGCCGCCCCGTCGGCCGGCCGGCGCGGGGCCCCCTGGGGCGTCTGCCCGCCCCGGCCGGCCGCCTCCCCGGATACCAGCAGGGCGGCCAGGCCGGTGCAACGATCCTGGTCGCGCGTCTCCGCCACGGCGCGGGCGACCGCAGCCTCGTCCCCGATGATCACGGCGGCGCGCCGCGCCCGGGTGAGGGCAGTGTAGAGCAGATTTCGCGAGAGCGTCGGCCCGTAGGCCGACGAGGCCAGGAGCACTACGCCCGGCCACTCGCTGCCCTGCGCCCGGTGCACCGTCAGGCAATAGGCATGCTCCAGGTCAAGCAGGTCGGCCGGGGCGTAGACGACGTCCCGGCCGTCGCCAAAGTCCACCCGCACCTCGTCCGGCGTGATGGCGACGACAACGCCGGTATCGCCGTTGAACACGCCGAGGGTGTAGTTGTTGCGCGTCTGGATCACGCGGTCGCCGCTGCGCAGGGGCAGGGCGCCATGGGGGCGCTCGTCCTGCCCCCGAGGGGGATTCAGCGCCTCCTGCAGCGCCCCGTTCAGAGCCTGGCAGACGCGCGTCAATGGCGCCAGCACCTGCACCTCCTGCGCCGGCAGGCCCAGGAGGCGGGGCAGGCGCTCGGCCGCCCACGGGGTGGCAATCTCGGCCACGCGGGCGGCGGGCGCCGGCACGAAGACGCAGTCTACGCCCCGTCCGAGGGCGTCCGGGGGCGCCAGCTCCGGAAGCAGGCCCTCGCGGATGCGGTGGGCGTTGGCCACGATGCGGCTCTGCGCGGCCTGGCGGAAGACCGTCTGCAGGCGCGCCGCCGGGACGCGCCCGCTGGCCAGGAGGTCACGGAGCACCTGCCCCGGGCCGACGCTAGGGAGCTGGTCGGCGTCCCCAACAAGCACCAGCTGCGAGAAAGGCCCCACGGCGGAGACCACGGCGCGGGCCAGCTGCGTGTCCAGCATGCTGGCCTCGTCCACGATCACGACGTCGGCCGGCAGGGGGTCGCGCGCGCCGTGGCGAAACCCCTGCGGCCCGGCCCCCAGGAGGCGGTGCACGGTCTTGGCCTCCGCCGCCGGCGAGTCCGCTCCCTCCCCCCGGCCGCCCCTCTCGGTCCGTACCACCTCGCCGAGGCGCTTGGCCGCCTTGCCGGTCGGCGCGCCCAGGACGACCGACCGGCCCAGCGCCCGCAGGCAGCGGACGAGGACGCGCAGCGTCGTGGTCTTGCCCACGCCCGGGCCGCCGGTGAGCACGAATATCCTGCTCCCGGCGGCCCGGCGCACGGCGGCGCGCTGCTCGTCGGACAGGGCCCGCGCCTCAGAGTCGCCGGCGAGCCAGGCATCGACCCGCTCCGGGCTCGGCGGGGAGCCAGGGCGCGAGTCAATCGGGTGCCGCCTGGCGGAGGGTCCAGCCAGCTCCAGGAGCCGAGCAGCCAGCGCCTCCTCGGCCCGCACCAGCCCGCTCAGCCCCACTCCGGGCCCGTCCCCGGTCGACCGATCCCCGGTCGACCCGTCTCCGGCTGTCCCATCGGCCACCGCGGGCTGTGGCTCGAAGACGCGCGGCTCGTAGATGCGCAGCCGGGAAGGGCCCCCGGCGAGCGAATGCCCGCCCCGCCCCATCCCGCCGGAGGCGGCCTCGTTCCCGCCCCCCGGCCGGTCTGGCCCGGTGGCCCCGGCCGCGACCGCCGGGGCGGGGAGACCCTCGGGGCCGGAGGCGAAGAGGGGTAGGGGGGGCGACGCTCCTTGCCCCGCCGTGTCGTAGCGCCCGTTGCTGCCGTCTCGCGTCTCTCGTAGCCCGCCGGCGCTGCGCCCCGGGGCGCCGGCGGCGATGACGCCACCGGCCAGGAGCTGCGTCACCGCCCCCTCCAGGAGCGCGATCTCCGCCGGCAGGCCGCCGGCGGGGGGACCGGCTCCGGGGTCTGTCCCGGTCCCGGCCAGGTCGGCGGCCTGCCGGACGAGGGCCTCACGCGTCAGGCGGGTGTGGCCCTTCTCGGCGGCGCGGAGCAGCGCGGCGTGCACGGCGGCCTGTAGCCGTACAGTGGCCGTGGCACGGACGCCGAGATCCCTCCCCAGCCGGTCGGCGACTGCGAATCCCAGGCCGGGAACCTCCGCTACCAGGCGGTACGGGTTGGCGCCCAGCACCCTGGGGGCGTCCCGGCCGTAGGCGGCGACGAGCCGGGGGGCGTAGCGTGTGTCCAGGCCGTGCTCAGCCAGGAACGCCGCCACCGCGCGCAAAGCCCGGTGCTCCACCCACGCCCCGGCGATCGAGGCAGCCCGTTGTGGCCCGATCCCCGGCACCTCCCGCACCCGCTCCGGCTGCGCATCCAGCACCTCCAGCGTCCGCTCGCCAAAGGCGTCCACGATCCGCCTCGCCAGCACCGGGCCCAGGTGGCGGACAAGCCCCGATCCCAGATAGCGGACGATGTCCCCCAGCGCCGCGGGGGGGTGCACGGTGACCCCCTGCGGTTGGAACTGCGCCCCATGCACCGGATCGGTGTGCCAGCGCCCGGTCAAGGCCAGCACCTCGCCCGGCTGCACCGCCGGGAGCGTGCCCACCACGGCCACCGGCTCGCGCCGGCCGCGGAGGCGCAGCTTGACCACGGTGAAGCCAGACTCGGGGTTGTAGAAGGTCACGCGCTCGACGCTCCCCTCCAGAGACACGACGTCGCCCTGTTGCGCCACTGAACAAATGATCCACCAAACGGCCGGCGCCGTCCAGGTCCCGCCGCCCACCTGCGTGGCCTCTCGAGTGGCACAGGCTCTTCCTGGGCCGGTCGCCGGTGAGAACGCCGTCCATCGTTCCACCGGCCGGGCTGGACGTCGTTCCGATTGCATGCGGTGCTGGTGCCCTGCCGGGCACAAAAGAATCATCTGGAGCGCCGGCACAGGACTCCCCTCCAGGGGTAGAGAGTGGCCCGCCCGGCGCATCCTCGGCCGCTCGCCAGGGCCGCCGGGGAGATGTAGCGGCGGACGGCAAGACAGCGCCCGTCGCCCGGACTGCCCCGGCTGGAGTACAGTGGGGCTGGAGCGGGCGGCCAGCGCCCGTATCGCGGAGCGACTCAGTCTATGACTCGGGAGGTCTCCATGGACGCTGCCACGCCCGGCGCCGCCGAGAGCGGCGCTCAGCGCGACGCCGGGGGGCTCCCCCGCCGCCGGTGGGGCAAGAGCGAGCTATCGATCCCGGTGATCCCCTTTGGCACCCAGGGGTTCGGGAACAACTTCGGTCCCGTGGCCGACGACCAGGCGGTGGCCCTGATCCACCGCGCCATCGAGCTGGGGGTCAACCACTTTGACTGCGCCCGCTGCTACGGGGACTCCCTGCGCAAGCTAGCCCTGGGGCTGAAAGGGGTGCCCCGCCAGCGGGTGATCGTCTCCGGGCGTCTGTGCCTGCACGGGCATCGCTCCAACCTCCAGCGTCCCCTGGAGCCGACCGCTGGCGACGCCGTGCGGGACGTGGAAGACCAGCTCGAGCTGCTGGGGATCGACTATTTCGACGCCGTGCTGATCCACGACCCGGCGGACATGGGGCCGGTGCTGGCGCGGGGCGGGGCCCTGGAGGGGCTCGTAGCGCTCAAGGAGCGGGGACGGGTAAAGAACGTGGGCTTCGGCATGCGCCCGCACGACTTCCACCGGCAGGCCCTGGCCACCGGGGCCGTGGACGTGATGCTGACGTTCTCGGACTTTAACCTCTTGCGCCAAAGCGCCGTCGCCCCGGGGGGCATCGTAGAGGCAGCGGCTCGCCGGGACGTGGGCGTGCTGAACGGCTTTTCCATCGTCCGGGGCATCCTCACAGGGGCCGACGTGGACGAGGCCGCTCGCCGGGGCGGGTGGAAGGACGAGGGAGACATCGCCCGCGCCAAGCGGATGCGCCAGTGGGCCCTCGACCGAGGCGTCAGTCTCCTCGCCGTCGCCCTGCAGTTCTGCCTGCGGGAGGGGCGCATCCACGGCAACCCGCTGGGCAACCAGAACACTCAGGACTTGGAGCAGAACGTGGCCGCCGTCTCCACGCCTCTGCCGGCGGGGGTCCTGGACGAGTTCACGGCCGCCGGCCTATGAGCGCCCTCACCTCCCACTGCGCCGCGGCGACCGGCGTCAGGCCATCAGCCGCAAGTACGACGCGGCGCGGCGCTACGAGGATTACCGGCGCATGGTCGAGGAGGTTGCCCCAGAGGGCCTCTACGTGGTGGGCCAGCCCCATTACATGTACGACATCTGGATATGGTGCCTGAAAGAAGGGCTGAATCTCTACATCGAGAAGCCCATGGGCCTAACCTGGCCCCAGGCCCTGATGCTGCAGGGGATGACCGAAGTGCGCGGCGACTACGCCAGCAGGTGACGGGTGGAGGGGGAAGGATGGGTGATGCACCGTGAGTGAGAGCTGGCACTACGGGCGGGTGACCTACAGCTTCGAGTACGAGCGGCGCCTGCGGGTGGGGTTCGTGGGGTGCGGCGGGCACTCCTGGCGGAACGTGTACCCCGCGCTCCAGTACGCCCCGGTGGAGCTCGTGGCCGTGGCCGATCCGGTGGAGGGCCGGGCGGCCGCCTATGCCAGGCAGTTCGGCGCCCCGGCGCATTACCGCGGGCACCGGGAGATGCTGGCGCGGGAGGGCCTCGATGCCGTGTTCGTGGTCACGAACTACGACGAGCGGGGCCACCCGCGCTATCCCGGGATTGCGGTGGACGCCCTGCGGGCAGGGACGCACGCCTGGATCGAGAAGCCCCCGGCGGCGACGCTGGACGAGGTGCGCCAGATGCTGGCGGCGGAACGGGAAACGGGCAAGTTCGTGCAGGTGGGCTACAAGAAGATGTTCTTCCCGGCCATCGCCAAGGCCAGGGAGATCATCTCTCGCCGGGAGGAGTTCGGCCGGCCGGCCCAGATCTACGTCCGTTACCCGCAGAGCCTACCGGCGCCGGAGGAGCGCGGGGCGGAGCACCGGCCCATGATCAGCTTTCTCGACCACTTCTTCCACCCGGCGGCCATCGTCCACCGCCTGATGGGGCCCCTGCGGCGCGTATCGTACACTCGGGAGCCGCACAGTGGGGGGAGCTTTTCCACCCTGACGTTCGCCAGCGGGGCCGTGGGTGTGATGCACCTGGCGGCGGGGCAGTCCGGGACCAGCCCGCTGGAGCGCGTGGAGGTGGTAGGCCAGGGGGCCAACGTGGTGGTGGAGAATGGGGTCAAGCTGACGTACTACCGCCGCGGAGGGCGCGGGCCGGGGGGCTACGGACGAGCCGCGTCGTTTATCGGGTCGGACGAAGGGGCGCCGATGGTCTGGGAGCCGGAGTTCTCCCTGGGACAGCTGTACAACAAGAACCTCTTTGCCCTGGGCTATGCCCCAGAAGTGCTCTACTTTTGCGAGCGCGTGCTGGAGGGCCGGCGCCCGGCCTACGCCAACCTGGACGACACGCTGGAGATGATGCGCTGGTACGAAGCCTACCGGCAGCCGGAGGGGACGGCGATCGAGCTCCTCGAGGGGGCATAGAGGGCCCGGCGAGTGGCGGGTGGCGTGTACCGTGGGGCACATCGCCCCCTTCCCAAGAGACGAGCGGCAGGACGGAACATCGGCGGTGTGAAGCATCGGCCGTCTGGACGATGACGATTTAAGGAGGGGACATGACCGAAGGCACGCTTGAGACGGGAGTCATCGCCCGGGGGGCGCCCCAGGCGACGCCGGACGTGGCGGCGAACGGATACTCCATCAAGTGGCTGTTCAGCGGTCGGACGGCCCCCGGGGCGGCGCAGACGCTAGGATACGTGGCCATCGAGGCGGGGCAGAAGAACCCGCTGCACGCGCACCCGAACTGCGAGGAGGTGCTGTACCTCATCTCCGGCGAGCTGGAGCATAGCCTGGGGGAGGAGGTGCACCGGCTCAAGCCGGGAGACGCCATTCGCGTTCCCGCCGGGGTGAAGCACGACGCCAAGTGCGTCGGGACCGGGCCGGCGACGATGGTGGTGTGCTATTCGGTGCCAGACCGGCAGATGGTGAGCTACGAATAGGTGGCTGCACCTCGTGGACGGGAGAGTTGCGGGCAAGCGGGTCACGGTCGTGACCGTGCCGGCCGCTGGAGGCGCTGGAGGGACGGCCCCCTTCGCTCCGCTCAGCTCCCCCTGGGCCCGCATAGCGCCCCTAGCCCATGCCGGGACCGTAGGGCCGCCTGGGCGGCCGAGAAGCCGCACATCCCATGCACGCCCCCTCCCGGCGGCGTGGAGGACGAGCACAGGTACAGGCCCTCCGCCGGGGTCGAGTAGGGCACGGCCCGCAGCACGGGCCGGGTGAACAACTGGCGGACGTCCTGCACGCCCCCACCGATGTCGCCCCCGACGTAGTTGGCGTTGTGGCGTTCCATCTCGGCGGGACCCCTGGCCTGTCGCGCCAGGATGCGCTCGCGGAAACCGGGGGCGAAGCGCTCGATCTGCCGCTCGATGCGGTCGGTCATGTCGAACCCGGAGCCGTTGGGGACGTGGCAGTACGCCCACACGGTGTGCTTTCCCTGGGGGGCGCGCGTGTTGTCGAAGAGACTCTGCTGTGCCAGGAGCACGAAGGGTCGCTCGGGGTGCTCTCCCCGGCCGACGGCACGCTCGGCGGCGGCGATCTCCTCCAGCGTGCCGCCGAGGTGAACGGTGCCGGCACGGGCGCACGCCGGCGCCGCCCAGGGGATGGGACCGTCCAGGGCCCAGTCCACCTTGAACGCCCCCGCACCATAGCGGTAGCCGGCGAGCTGGCGCCGGTAGCGGGGCGGAAAACACCCCCCGGCGATGGCCAGCAGCTGGCGGGGCGTGACATCGAAGAGCACCAGCGGGGCGGGAGGCAGGTCGTCCAGGGAACGCACGGGCCGGCGGGTCACGATCTCCCCACCCAGGGCGCGGAAGTACGAAGCCAGGGCGTCTGCGATGCGGCCCGAGCCCCCGCGCGGGACGGGCCAGCCGTAGGCGTGCCCCAGCAGTCCGAGCAGCAAGCCGAAGGCGCCGGTCAGCGGGCGCTCCAGGGGCTGGATGGCATGGGCGGCGATCCCGGCGAAGAGGGCGCGGGCGCGTTCCCCGCGGAACAGGACGCGCGCCAGGCTGGCCGCCGGCAACATCGCCAGCGCGCCGAAGCGCGCCAGCGCCAGCGGATGTCGGGGTAGCTTGAGCGGGCCGAGCAGGTCGTGGATCAGGTCGTCCGTCGTCCCCACCAGGGGGGCCATCAGCCGGCCATAGGCCCGGGCATCCGGCCCGAGAGTCGCCCCGGTGGCCTGGACAGAACGCTCGAGCACGGCCGCCGTCCCGCCGTCCATCGGGTGGGCCAGCGGGGCGGGTGGGTGGATCCAGCTGAGGCCGTGACCTGCCAGTGGCAGGCTGCGGAAAAACGGGGACGCCACGGCGAGAGGGTGCACCGCGGAGCAGACGTCGTGGACGAAGCCGGGGAGCGTCAACTCGGCCGAGCGGGCGCCCCCGCCGATGGAGTCCTCCGCCTCCATCAGCAGTACGGACAGCCCCGCTGGCGCACGCCGGGCGAGCGTGACCGCAGCGGCCAGCCCGTTGGGACCAGACCCGACCACCACCGCGTCGTAGGGGCGCGCGCCGGCGTCAGACACGGCTCCACCCGGAGAGACCCATCCGCCCCCCGGCGATCCGCCCCGCCGCGCCGGCAACGCGCTCCACAGGGCCGCGCGGGCAACGCGGCCCCAATCCGGCGTTGATGGGCAACGGGGTCCTCACGGGAGGCGTAGGGTCTGGCCGACGCGGATGAAGTCACGGTCGCCAAGGCCGTTGGCGCGGGCAATCGCCTCCACGGTGACCTGGTGGCGGCTGGCGATAGTGGAGAGGGTATCGCCCGTCCTGACCAGGTAGACATTGGCGCCGCCCCGCCCGGCGGCAACCGCGGGCGCGGCGGGCTCGGATTCGGCCCTGCGAGTCGTCCCGGCCACGGCCGTTGGCTGCGTGACGCGGATGGCCTGCACCGTGGGCGCCGGCTGCGCCACGGGCTCCACCACTCGGGCAGCTCCGGCGGCGACCTCCCGCACCGCCCCGGAGGCGGCGTCGCGCACCGCCCCGGAGGCAGCCTCCCGCACCGCCCCGGAAGCCCCGGCGGCGACCTCCCGGATGGCTTGCACGGCCGCACCCGGCGAATGGGCGGTGGGCTGCGCCGGGGGGGCGATCCCGTCGGCGGGGCTGGGAGCCACCGGCGGCGTGGCGGTCGCCACCGGCAGGGGGGTAGGTGCGGCCGCCGTCGGCGTTGCCACAGGGGGCGCGGCCAGGCCATTCCCCGGCTGTGGCTCGCTGACATGGCAGGCCAGGACGGCAAGCCCAAGGGCGACGGCGGGAACGACGCGGCTCACGAGCTGGGGCATGAAATGTCTCCTCCCAGGTGGACTAGAGCAGAGCCGGGCTGAGACCCGCGTGCGAGGCACCAAGCACCCATGTCTCCCCACCGCGGCTTAGGTCTGGGCACCTCCTGGTAAGTCCTCCGCAGGTGCTCCAGATCGAGCACCTGCGAAGGGGCAGGTCCGCCCTGCTCAGGCCCCGACCCCCAGGGCAGCGCCGGCCGCCAGCCGCTCCCCTCGCGCCGCTGCCGGCGAGGCGGACGGCTGGAGATCGGAGGGATCCTCTTCGGCCGCGTCGTCTGCGGTCTCCCCCATCGTGTCGTCCCCGGCTACGTCTTCTCCGGCTGCGTCCTCTCCGGCTACGTCCTCTCCGGCTGCGTCCTCCCGGCTCGCTCCGGACGAGAACAGGCCGAACAGGGTAGCGAAGAGCACGCCACCGGCCACCGGCGCCCACAGAGCCGCCGACCACGCCTGCCCCATGGCCACCGCCACTGCCGGGTTGAGGATCCCCTTGCTGGTCAGCAGGCCGGCCCCCAGGGCGGCACCGATGGCCAGCCCGCTGCCGGCCTTGGGGACGTGCTTCTCAGACACGGCGACGACGGTGACCATCAGGAAGCCGACGCCGATCAGCTCGGCGAAGGGGCTCGCGGCGTGGAACTCAGAGGGGACAGGACCGACCCGCGCGGCCAGCAGGCCGGCGGCGCCGGCCCCCGCCAACTGCGCCAGCACGTAGAGCACGCCCTTCCCGGCGGGGAGCCGGCCGGCCGACACCAGGCCCAGCGTCACCGCGGGGTTGACGTGGCCGCCCGAGACGTTGCCGATGGCGTAGACCAGGGCCGTCAGCGCGAGGGCGACGGCGAAGGGCGTGCCGCCCAGGAGGGCCGCCAGGGTCAAGAAGGCGGTGCCGAGCAGCTCGGCGGCCACTGCCTTGAGCGTATCCAGGCCAAATACGTCGTCCAACACGTGGTGCATCTGGCGGTGCCTTCCGGGCCTCACCGGCGAGGAGGTGTCTGCCGGAGTTGGAACGGTGCCCCAGGCGAAATGTTGCGGCGCAGGGCCCGAGCCCAACGGCGACGACCGCGGGAACCGTACCGAGACGCTGTGACCGGGGCGTTAAGGGGCATTAGCACCTGCGTTACTCGCGCCTGCCACTGTTCTTCAGCCGATGCCGCCTTGGCTCCGTCCTGGTTTTTTCCTGGCTTTTTCTAAGGAGAAGCAGATGCTCCGCCCTATAACCCTCCCCGGCGCCCCCGCAGCCCAAGGGACACCTGGCCCTACGGTTCACCCTACGCCTGGCTCAACAACAGGGACGCAGACGTCAGGGACGCAGCCATCCCCCACCCGCAGGCGGGTGCTCGTCCACGCCCCGATGGTCGGGGCCGCTGCCGCCCTCGCGGCCTGCGGCCAGGCCCAGTCGAGCGGTGACCAACCACGAGCGCCGGCGAGCGAGCCGGGGGCGCGAGGGACGGTGCAGTTCTGGCAGTGGGGCGTGGTCTACAACGACGGCTTCGACACCCTGGTCAAGGAGCACAACGCCAGGGGCACCGGCGTCACCGTGGAGCTCACGCCGGCAGCCAACGGCGTGAGCTACTGGGACAAGCTCACCTCTGCCCTGGCCGGGAACGTGGGCCCTGACGTCTTCCTGATGAACAGCAACGCCCGCACCTGGGCGACCAAGGGGCTGCTGCGCCCGCTGGATGACCTCATCAAGCGGGACAAAGCGGCCGAGGCGTCAAACGGGACGATCCACCGGAACTTCCGGGAGTGGTACGAAGTGGGCGGCAAGCAGACTGGCTGGGGCTGGGACTACAGCACCATCGCCACCGCCTACAACGTCACCCACCTGCGCGAAGCGGGTCTCAAGGCCCCTTCCGAGCTGGGCGAGCAGTGGGATTGGGACACCTTCCTCGAGTACGCCCAGAAGCTCAACCGACCGGGCGTCCGCTGGGGGGTATGGTCGAACCCCGACTACCAGACTGGCTGGCTCAACTTCGTGCGGGCCAACGGCGGAGACTACTTCAGCGAGGACCGCAAGCGGTGCGTCCTCGGCTCGCCGGCTGCGGTTGAAGCGATGGAGTTCCTCGCCGGCCTGGTGACCCGAGGAAAGCTCTCCCCGACACGGGCCGATGTCGCCGCCGTCACCGGCGGAGGGGTGCAGATGTTCATCGACGGGCAGCTCTCCATGGGCACGTTTGGAGACTGGTCGTTCTCCGACTTCGCGAAGAAGGGCCAGGGGCTGGACTGGGACATTGCGGCCGTCCCGCGCAAGAACGGCAGGACCGGCAGCACGGCGAACTTCCGCGCCCTGGTGCTCAACCCCAGCACCAGGGTGCCGGAAGCCTCTTTCGAGTGGCTCAAGTTCGCCCTGACCAAGCCGGTGCAGGACCGCATCCCCGGCCTCTTCAACGAGGTGCCGGCACGCCTCGACTCGGCGCAGGAAGTCTACGCCGACGCCGCCAAGGCCGGGCCGCCGGCCGGGCGCCGCACACTCAAGGACGCCATCGCGGCCACGAAGGCCCAGCCGGCGCTGGACAACGTCCCGCCCAACGAGTTCCACAGCATTGCCACTGCGCTGGTCAACGATGCCTGGGACGGCAAGATCCCCGTCAAGCAAGCGATGACGCAGGCGCAGGAGCAGATCACCGCCCTCGTCCAGCGGTACGGTTCCTGACACCCGGGCACGTTAATCCCCAGTTAGTCGGTGTGTTACGTGGGCGACGTAACGTCATGCTGCGTCTGAGCAGGAGGGGCACGGGGAGGGGGCAGTTGCTGACGCGCCTGTAGCTACCTCTACCTACGACCGGCGCTCCACCATTGCGTTGTCCGACATTGGCCCTCGGAACGCCAAGGGCGCCTGACGTGCGTCGTTGAGCGCCGGCGCGAGGGGCACTCCTGTGCCAGCTGGTACGGGAGCTGCTCGCCCCCCAGGCAGCTCCCGCACCAACTCCAGGTAGGAGGTCAATCTGCCATCGATGGGCGAACGTGCCTGAGCCTGTCCTTGACCACACGTCCACCCGCCTGGGTCCTCAGAGGACCAGCACCCAAACAGCGCTTGAGGGGAAAGGTCAATATGGCTCACGCTGCCGCTGTGCTCCCCGCTGCCCGCTCCCTGAGCAGACCTGGCACGCCCGTCGTGGTCATACGGCAAGAACGACTTATCCGGCGCCTGCACGAGTTGGTGCGGGGGCGCCTTATCACCGTGGTAGCACCCGCTGGGTACGGCAAGACGGTGCTCCTTAGGGACTTCGCCATCGACTACGAAGCCCGTGGCGCGGCCCTGGCGGTGAGCTGGTACACCGTGGCGCCCTGGGATGATGACCCCACGCTCATCGTGGGAGGCCTGGCCAGGGCCATCCGGGCGCGGTGGCCAGGGGCGGTCGAGCGTACCCTGCGCCTCTTGAAAGAGGCACGGACCGGGGCATCCCCGGCCGAATCAGAACGACTCGTGGCCTCCGCGGTCGGCGCCCTGGCCACCGGCCTACAGGAGCACGAGCCGGAAGGACTCGTGCTGGTACTGGACGACTACCATGTGGTGAACCAGAACGCCTCGGTGGGCCACGCGGTGGGGCTCCTGCTGAGGCAGTTACCGGCCCATGTGTGCCTCGTGCTCCTATCGCGCACCATTCCCGCCGTGGACAGCGGCGGGTTCTTGCCGGCGCACGAGGTGGGGACGCTCAGCGTGGAAGACCTGGCCTTCACGCCAGCCGAGCTGGAGAGCCTCTTGCGCCGTCATGGCTTGGAACCAGACCAGGCCCTTGTGGCTGCGGTACACCGGC
Source organism: Chloroflexota bacterium (assembly GCA_030447525.1). Classification (GTDB taxonomy): domain Bacteria; phylum Chloroflexota; class UBA11872; order UBA12225; family UBA12225; genus JAUJOR01. The sequence goes on from JAUJOR010000014.1 coordinate 34,465, forward strand.
AGACCGAGGGCTGGATCGCCGGGGTGGTACTGGCGATGCCGGGTCCGGACGAAGGCCCGGCGGCGGAGCGGTGCGCCATGCTGCGTTCTCGGCTCAGCGCCGTGGCCAACGAGCACATCCACGACTACCTGGCCAACCAACTCTTCCAACGCCAGCCACAAGACGACCGGGAGCTCCTCCTGGCGGCGGCGCTCCCAGACGTGTGTGATGCCCGAGACCTGGATGAGGTGTTACAGCGTGCGGACTCGGCGGCGGCCCTCGTCCGGCTGCAGCGGGCCGGAGTACCCCTTACGCGGGACGCAGCGCCCGACCGATTTCGGATGCATGGCCTGCTGCAGCAGTTTCTGCGGGCCCATCTCGAGCGCCATGATCGCAGGCGCCTTCGGCAGCTACGCTACCGCTGGGGGGCGGCCGCCGAACGGCGTGATGACCACGCCGCCGCCATCGCGCAGTACTTAGCCGGGCGGCTGTACGGGCGGGCGGCGCACGTCCTGGAGCGAATCGGCGAGCATTGGATCGACGTGGGGCGCTGGCAGGTCATCGACGGCTGGCTCAGCCAGTTCCCGGCACCGCTGGTGCAGGAGCGTCCCCGGCTCGGGCTCTGCGCTGCCCGGCTGGCGCTGGCTCAAGGGCAGCGCCCGTCACTCGCCGTCGAGCGTGCCCGCACGGCCCGCTTCGCCGCCCAACGGAGCCGCGACTCGGAGGCAGAGGCTCGCGCCCTGCTCGTCGAGGCCATGGCGCTGGTGGCCAGTGGTCAACCGGCCGAGGGCCGGCAGCTCTGTGAAGAAGCATTGCAATCCCGCTCCGTGCGGCGCTCGAAGCCCCTACTGGCGGAGGCCTACCGCAGCCTGAGCATTGCCGAGAGCGTCCGCGGCCTCCCCGCGGCCGCGCTGGAGCACCTGGAGCAGGCGCTGCTCCTCTACGAGAAGGACGGGCGAACCTGGGACGTGGCTGTGGCCTTGAACAACCTCGGCGTGGCCTACGAGCAGCTCGGGCAGGCCGAGCGGGCACGCCGCTACCACACCCGGGCGCTGGAGCTGCGCCGCGAGCTAGGTGACCTGGCGGGCGCCGCCACGAGCATGAACAACCTGGGGTTGTTACGGTTCTACGATGGCGCGCTAGGCCAGGCGGAGGCCCTGTTCGGCGAAGCGCTGCGGCTGGCGGAGCAGACAGCCAACCTGCGCGCCCAGGCAGCGGCGCGGGTCAACCTCGGCGACCTGTGGCGGGCGCGACAGCGTCCGGACGAGGCCCTGGCGTGGTACGGCGCCGCGCTCACTGTGGCGCCGACGGTGAGTGACCCGCGCTGGCGGGCCTATGCCCTCGTCGGCGTGGCCGCCGGCAAGCTACTCAGCGGCGACGTCACGGCCGCCCAGCAGGCGGCGCGGCACGCCATCGAGGAAGCCGAGCGGAACCAGCTCGTAGAGGTTGGGGGCCACGCCAGCGTCGTGCTCGCGGCCGTGGCCCTGGCCAGTGGCCAGCGGCGCACCGCCGACGCCATCTTGGAGCGCGCCCGGCAGATCGCGCGCGAAACGGGAAGCCAGCCCCTCCAGGTCCGCGCCTACCTGTGGTCGGCGCACGCCGCGTACCAGAGAAAGCGCTGGGGGGAAGCCCTATCCTGCGCCCGGTTGGCCTGCGAAGCCGCGGCCGCTCTGGGCGGGCCGACGCTGGTGGTGCTGGAGGGGCCGGCGCTGGTGCCAGTGCTGCGCATGGCCGCCGAGCGCGGCGTCGCCACCGAGTTGCTCGCCCGCGCGCTGGACGACTTGAACGGCGCGGTGGCCGCCGCCGTACGCGAAGCGACCGCCCCGGCCCCGGCCCCGGTCCTGCTCCCGATGGTGACGCTGCGCCTGCTGGGGACGTTCGCCGGCACGATGGCCGGCGAGCCCCTCGAACTGGTGGTGCCACCGCGATCCCGCTTGCGCGAGCTGCTGGCCTACCTCGCCCTGCACCCCGCCGGACGGCGCCGGGAGGAACTGACGGCCGACCTGTGGCCGGATGCCCCGCCGGGTAACGAAGGGGCGCTGCTCTACACCACCCTGCACCGTTTGCGTCAGGCCGTCTTTCCCGAGCTGATCTCTAGCGAAGGCCCGCCGGCAGGGGTTTACCGCATCGACCCCGGCGTCCCGTTGAGCGTGGACGTGCACCAGTTCGAGCAGCTACTGGATGAGGCCGAGACCACCGGACTGGCCCCGGCCCGGCGCCTGAGCTGCCTGAGCGCCGCCGTCGACCACTACGGGGGACCTTTCTTCCCGGAGTGCTACGCCGATTGGGCCGCCGCCGCCCGGTACCGTCTGGAGCGCCGCTATGTCACGGCGCTGGCGCAGCTGGCGGAGGCAACGTGGGAGGCGCAAGACTACCGCGCCTGCCTGGCCTGGTGCGAGCGCCTCCTGGCCACCGAGCCGGAAGAAGAGAGCATCCATTGTCGCACCCTGGAGTGTTACGAGCGACTCGGCGAGGCCCTGGCCGGGGTGATGCACTATCGCCACTACGCCCGCCGGCTGGACGAAGACTACCGCACCCGACCGGCCGCTCAAGTCACGGCCATCGCCCGACGGCTCGAGGCCCTGTGCGCCAGTATCGGCATGGTCGCCGGCCATTCCCCCCGCACCGCCCGCCAGTGGGCGACATAAGACGCCGGCCAGGGCTCTCAGAGGTAGCGCACAATACGCCTCGGGATACGCCTTAGGGCGGATGTCCGGCCGCCGATCCAGGGGTATGGTGCTCCTGTGGGAGGACAAGCCTTGGTCGTCAGGCCTAATGCCGAAAGAACCGACCTAGTGCCGGAGATGGCCGGCGCGCTGCGGACTGCCCCCGCCGGGCGGCCCCCGGAACCCTACCGGCTGGTCAGTCGTGCCTACCGGCCGGAGAACACGGTTGTCGAGGTCGGCTCGGTCGGCATCGGCGGCCCGGACTTCGTCGTCATGGCCGGCCCGTGCTCGGTCGAGAGTCGGGATCAGCTCCTGGCGACCGCCGCCGCGGTGGCCGCCGCCGGGGGGGCGCTGCTGCGGGGCGGGGCCTTCAAGCCTCGCACCTCGCCCTACTCCTTCCAGGGGCTGGAGGAGGAGGGACTGGCCCTGCTGGCCGAAGGGAGACGGCGCACGGGGCTGCCGGTGGTGACCGAAGTCATGGAGCCGGGCAAGGTGGAGCACGTTGCCCGCTTCGCCGATGTCCTCCAGGTGGGCGCGCGCAACATGCAGAACGTACCACTGCTTAGAGCGGTCGGGGGTAGCCGACGACCGGTGCTGCTGAAGCGCGGGCTCTCGGCCACCATCGAGGAGTGGCTGCTGGCGGCGGAGTACGTCATGCACGAGGGGAACCCGCACGTCATCCTCTGCGAGCGAGGCATCCGCACCTTCGAAACGGCCACGCGCAACACCCTCGACCTGAGCGCCATCCCAGTGGTCAAGCGGATCAGCCACCTGCCGGTATTCGCCGACCCGAGTCACGGAACGGGCCACAGCTACCTCGTGGCGTCGATGGCCATGGCGGCGGCGGCGGCTGGTGCGGACGGCCTGATCGTAGAGGTGCATCCGGAGCCGCAAGCGGCCCTCTCGGACGGGCAGCAATCGCTCACGCCGGCGCACTTCCACAGTCTGATGCGCTCGCTGGAGCGCGTCGTGGCCGCCGTAGACCGGCCGATGTGGCGCCCACCGCAGACTACCCGGCGCGCCCGGGCGACGTCATCGCCGGGGCGCGCCGGCGTGCCGGTGGGCCATCGGTGATGAGGACACGAATGATGCCTGGATCCAACGGCGCCGCCGGTGCTGGGTGTACCGCCGAGGTGTCTCCCAGCCTGCCCGAGCTAGTCCGCCTGGGCGTCGGTGGCGCGTGCTACGCACCCATCTACCGCGAGGTAATGGCCGATCTCGAGACGCCCCTCTCGGCGCTCCTCAAGCTGGGCGCGGGGCCGGGCAGCTTCCTGCTCGAGAGCGCCGAGGGCGGAGAGGCCGTGGGGCGGTACTCGTTTGTGGCCGCCGGCCTGGAGCGTACGCTCGAGGTCTACGAGGATCGTGCCGTGCTGCGGAGCGCGGAGGGCCCGGTCGACTTGAGCTACGACGATCCGCTGGCGCTGATCGACCGACTGGTGGCGCGCGAGGGGGTGGCCAGGCTGCCCGGGCTACCGCGGTTCTGCGCCGGCGCCGTAGGCTACCTGAGCTACGAGCTGGCGCGGAAGTTCGAGCCACGCATCCCGGCGGCGCCCAACGATCCGCTCGGTCTGCCACTGGCGCACCTGCTACTGGTAGACACGCTCCTGGTATTCGACCATCTGCGGCGCACCATCAAGGTGGTCAGCTACGTCCCGCTGACGGGGGACCTATCGGCCCACTACCGTCAGGGCTGCCGGCGGCTGGACGGCTTGCTTCAGCGCCTGCGTTGCGCGCCGCCGGAGTTGGGACTGGAGGAAGCGCCGGGCGGCGCCCAACCCAGCGGTGTCGTCCCCAACATGACACGCCAGGAGTTCGAGCAGCGGGTCGTGCGGGCCAAGGAACACATCGCCGCCGGCGAGTGCTTCCAGATCGTCCCCTCGCGGCGCCTGTCCGTCCGCACCGAAGCGTCGCCTATCGGCCTGTACCGGGCCCTGCGCTCGATCAACCCCAGCCCCTACATGTACTTCCTCAACTTCGGGGCCTACCAGATCGTCGGCGCCTCACCCGAGCTGCTGGCGCTGGTGGAAGACCGCCGGGTGCGGACGGTTCCGATCGCCGGCACGGCGCCCCGCGGCGCGACGCCGGGGGAGGACGAGGCCCTGGCCGGCCGCCTGCTCGCCGACGAGAAGGAGCGAGCGGAGCACGTAATGCTGGTGGATCTGGGGCGGAATGACGTCGGCCGGGTGGTCGAGCCGGGCACCGTCTCCGTGCCGCGCATGATGGAGATCGAGCGCTACTCGCACGTGATGCACATGGTGTCGCACGTCACCGGCCGGCTGCGCCAGGAGCTGCGCCCGGTGGACGCCCTGCGGGCCGTCTTCCCGGCGGGGACGCTCACGGGGGCCCCCAAGATCCGGGCCATGGAGCTCATCGCCGAGCTGGAGACCGACCGCCGCGGCCCCTACGGCGGGGCGACCGGCTTCATCAACCTGGACGGCGACCTGGAGCTGGCCATCACCATCCGCACGCTGGTGCTGAAAGATGGCGCCGCCCACATCCAGACGGGGAGCGGTGTGGTGGCCGACTCCGATCCCGAGCGCGAGTACCAGGAGTCGGTCAACAAGGCCCGCGCCGTGCTGGCGGCCGTCGCCGAAGCCGAGCGCACAGAAGGCCGTCGGCCGGCACCCCCAGTGCCGCTGAACGGAGACGGTCTGGAGTCCGTGTCACGGACGAAGCAGGAGGTGACGGCGTGAGCACGCCCCACGTGCTGCTGATCGATAACTACGACTCGTTCACGTACAACCTCTACCAGTACCTCTGTGAGCTCAGGGCGCGGGTGACGGTCAGGCGCAACGACGCCCTGAGCGTCGACGAGGCGCGGGCGCTGGCGCCGGATTTCATCGTCGTCTCGCCCGGGCCGGGCACGCCGCGCGACGCGGGCGTCTCGCTGGACCTCATCCGTGCCCTGGGGCCCGAGGTGCCCACGCTGGGCGTGTGCCTTGGCCATCAGGCGATCGCCGAGGCGTTCGGCGGCACGGTGGCGCGCGCCCCGGAGTTGATGCACGGAAAGGCCTCACGTATCCACCACAGCGGTGCCGGCGTGCTGAGCGGGCTGCCGAGCCCCTTCTCGGCCATCCGCTACCACTCGCTGTGCACCCCGGCGGACTCGTTGCCGGACAGCCTGGAGGTGACAGCACGCTCTGAGAGCGGGGTGGTGATGGCCATCCGCCACCGCGAGTATCCGGTGGAGGGGGTGCAGTTCCACCCCGAGAGCATCCTCACCGAGGGCGGCAAGCAGCTGCTGAGCAACTTCCTGTCCATGCGCGCCTCGGGAGGCGAGCGCCTCACGGCGGCCCTGGCCAAGGTCGCCGGCGGCCAGAGCCTGTCGCGCAGCGAGGCGAACGGGGCGATGCGCGTGCTGGTCAAGGGAGAGGCGACGGCGGCACAGATCGCCGGCTTCGCCGTGGCCCTGCGCATGAAGGGCGAGACGGCCGCGGAGATCGCCGGTCTGGCCGAGGCCATGCGCGCCGCCGCCACCCAGGTCCAGACCAGCGCCGACGTAATCGACGTGGTCGGCACCGGTGGCGACGGCGCCGGCACCTTCAACATCAGCACCCTGACCGCCTTTGTGGTCGCCGCCGCCGGCGGGCGGGTGGCCAAGCACGGCAACCGCGGCGTGACCAGCGCCTGCGGCGCGGCCGACTTCCTCGAGGCGCTCGGCGTGGCCATCGACCTGCCGCCGGAGGGCGTCGCCGGCTGCATCGAGGCCACCGGCTTCGGCTTCATGTTCGCCCCGCGGTACCACCCGGCCATGCGCCACGCCGCCGCCGCCCGGCGTGAGATCGGCCTGCGCACGGTGTTCAACATCCTCGGACCGTTGACCAACCCGGCCGGCGTGCGGCGCCAGCTGACCGGCGTGGCCGCGCCGGCCCTCGGCGGCACGTTGGCCCACGTCCTCGACCTCCTTGGCGCCGAGCACGCCCTCGTGGTGCACGGTCAGGACGGCCTGGATGAGATCTCCGGCAGCGCCCCTACCGGCGTCCACGAGGTGCGCCGCGGGCGCCCGATCACCGCATATACCATCGAGCCCGAACGCTTCGGGCTCCGCCGGGCGACGATCGAGGAGGTGCGGGGGGGGACGGTGGGGGCGAATCTGGCCCTGGCGCGGGCCGTGCTCGAGGGGAGGTCCGGGCCCCCGCGCGACGTAGTGCTGCTCAACGCCGGGGCCGCGCTGTACGTGGCCGGGCTGGCAGCGTCGATCGAGGCCGGCGTGCGGCGCGCCGGCGCCGAGATCGACAGCGGGCGCGTCGCCGACAAGATCCGCCAGGTGGCCGACGTCTCGCAGCACCTCAAGGCGGCGTTGGCCGCCCCGGCGGGGGCCGCCGCGGCATGATCCTCGACGACATCCTGGCCACCAAGCGTCGCGAGGTGGCTGAGCGCGCCCGCGCCCGGCCGCTGGCGGCCCTCGTGCGCGCCAGCGCCGGCCTCCCCCCACCACGAGACTTGGGCGCCGCGCTGCGGGCGCCGGGGGTGTCCGTGATCGCCGAGATCAAGCGCAAGTCGCCGTCCGGGGGCGAGCTCCGCCCGGGCGCCCCCGCCGGCGACCTGGCCCGTACCTACGCCGCTCACGGCGCCGCCGCGCTGTCTGTGCTCACGGACGCGCACTACTTCGGCGGCCACGACGCCGACCTGGCGGTGGCGCGGGCGGCGAGCGGCGCGCTCCCCGTGCTGCGCAAGGACTTCGTGGTCGATCCGTACCAGCTGTACGAGGCACGGGCCATCGCCGCCGACGCGGTGCTGCTGATCGTCCGCGCCCTCCCGGCGGCGGAGCTGTCCGGCCTCCTGACCCTGGCGCACGACCTCGACCTGCAAGCCCTGGTGGAAACGCACTCGGCCGCCGAGGTGGAGCGGGCCTTGGCAGCGGGGGCCCGCATCATCGGGGTCAACAACCGCGATCTGGACACGCTGGCGACCGACCCGACGCTGGCACTCAGGCTACGTCCGCTGGTGCCGGAGGCGTGCCTGTTCGTGGCGGAGAGCGGCGTGAGCCGTCCGGAACAGGTGGCCCAGCTGGCGGCGGCAGGCGTGGACGCCGTGCTCGTCGGCGAGGCGCTGCTGCGGGCGCGCCATCCCGGCGCCCGGCTGGCCGAGCTGAGGCTGGCCGGGGCGCCGCGGGCCTTGGTGACCGCTACAGCGGGAGGCGGGCGATGACGCTGGTCAAGATCTGCGGCATCCGCACCCTGGCCGAAGCGCGGGCGGCGACGCGCTCGGGAGCCGACCTGCTGGGCTTCGTCTTCTCTCCCCACAGCCGGCGCACGGTCACCGCCGCCGCCGCCGCGCGGATCATCCGCCAGGCCCGTGAGGAGTCGGCGGGCTGGTCTGCCGTCGGGGTATTCGTCGACCCGACCCCGGATGAGGTGGTCGAGATCGCCCGCGTGTGCGCCCTGGACGTAGTCCAGCTGGCCGGTAGCGAAAGCCCCGCCTGCGTGCGCGCTATGCCCCTGCCGGTGCTCAAGACCATCCACGTGCGCGCCGGCGACGAGCCCCGCGCGGCCGAGACGGTAGAGACAGACGCCGCCGGCGCCCATCTCTACCTGCTGGACACACACGTCCCTGGCACGCACGGCGGGACCGGACGGCAGTTCGACTGGCAAGCGCTGCGGACGATCGGGCCGCGCTGCTTGGTGGCCGGAGGCCTGCGCCCGGACAACGTTGGCGCCGCGCTGGCCGCCCTCTCCCCGCGTGGGGTGGACGTCAGCAGCGGCGTCGAGCACGCCGGTGGTGGCAAGAACCCGCAGCTTATCCGCGCCTTTCTGGAGAGAGTGAAAGCCTATGATCGCCACATTCACCCCTAGCCCTCCCATCCTGGCCGGCAGCCGCTTCGGAGCGTACGGCGGCCAGTATGTCCCCGAGACGATCGTGCCCGCGCTCGCCGAGCTGGAGCAGGGCTACCGGCAGGCGCTGGCCGACTCGACCTTCGTCGAGCACCTCCAGAGCGTCTTGCGCCACTACGTCGGCCGGCCGACGCCACTGTACGAGGCAGCCCGCTTCGCCCAGCGCGTCGGAGGCGGACCGGTCTGGCTGAAGCGCGAAGACCTGGCCCACACCGGGGCGCACAAGATCAACAACGCCATTGGCCAGGGCCTGCTCGCCCAGCGGATGGGGAAGCGTCGAATCATCGCCGAGACGGGCGCCGGCCAGCACGGCGTGGCCACGGCCACGGTGTGCGCCATGCTCGGTCTTGCGTGCGTCGTCTACATGGGCGAGGAGGACACCCGGCGCCAGGCGCTCAACGTGTACCGCATGCGCCTGCTCGGGGCCGAGGTGCGGCCGGTCAGCGCCGGTACTCGCACTCTCAAGGATGCCATCAACGAGGCCTTCCGGGACTGGGTGACCGGTATCGAGTCCAGCTACTATCTCATCGGCTCGGCGGTCGGCCCGCACCCGTACCCCGAGATCGTGCGCACGTTCCAGTCGATTATCAGCCAGGAGGCCCGCGCCCAGGCGCTGACAGCGATCGGCCACCTGCCCCATCGGGTCGTGGCCTGCGTCGGCGGCGGCTCGAACGCCGTCGGCTCGTTCGCCGCCTTTCTGGAAGACGCTTGCGTCGAGCTCGTCGGCGTCGAGGCCGGGGGCCGCGGGCCTGGACTGGGCGACAACGCCGCCACGCTGGGGGCCGGACGGCCGGGGGTGCTGCACGGGGCGCACAGCTACGTCTTGCAAGATAGCGGCGGTCAAATCGGCGCCACCCACAGCATCTCGGCAGGGCTCGATTACCCCGGTGTCGGGCCAGAGCACGCCCACCTCAAGGATTCCCGCCGCGTGCGCTACCACGCCGTAGAAGATGTGGGGGCGCTGGATGCCTTTTTCGCCCTTACTGAGAGCGAGGGCATCATGCCCGCCCTGGAGCCGGCGCACGCGTTGGCCTGGGTACAGGCCAACCGCCATCCGGGCGTGACGCTGGTCACCCTCTCCGGACGGGGGGACAAGGACATCCATACCGTGGCCAGCGCCTCCGGGCGCCAGGAGTACCTGGCATGATCCCGCTAGCCCCGCTTTCGTTGGCTTCCCCAACCCCAGCGTCTCCCCCCACCCCAGCGGCCCCTCCTACGCCTGGCCAGGCCGACGGGCGCCTGGCGCGTAGCTTCGAGCGCCGGCGCGCCGGCGCCACGTGCGGCCTGTTCCCCTACCTCACGGCCGGCTTCCCGGATGTCGCCACGGACCGGGCGCTGGCGGCGGCCGCCCTCGAGGCGGGAGTGGACGGATTCGAGATTGGCGTGCCCTTCTCCGACCCGCTAGCGGACGGCGCCACGCTGCAGCGCGCCAACGCCCGCGCCTTGGAGGGGGGCGCCACCCTGGACACGGCCCTGGATCTGGCCGGCTACATCCGCCAACGCGCGCCGGATACGCCGGTGGTGTTGATGTCCTACTACAACCCGCTCCTTCAGCGGGGGCATCGTCAGGTGGCCGCCGATCTGGAGGCCGTCCAGGCCGATGGCGTGATCGTCGCGGACCTCCCGCCCGAGGAAGGCGCCTCGCTCCACCAGGGGCTCGCCGAGCGCAGCCTGGCCTTGATCCCGATGCTGGCCCCCACCAGCCATACCGCCCGCGTCCGCGCCGTGGCCGCGCTCGATCCGGCGTTCGTCTACTGCGTGGCGCTCGTGGGCGTCACCGGCGCCCGCCAGGACCTCTCCCAAACCCTGGGTGACTTCCTGGGTCGGGTGCGGGCTGAGCTGTCCGCCCCGCTGGTGGTCGGCTTCGGCGTCGCCACGCCTGAGCACGTGCGGCGCGTGGCGCAGCTAGGGGCCGCCGGCGTCATCGTCGCCAGCGCCCTGGCCGACCTGGTAGAGCGCTCGCCTGAGCCGGTGGCGGCCGCTCGCGCCTACGTATCGTCTTTGGTGGTCGCCGCACACGGGCGCAGCTCAGACGACCTGAAGGATCAGGGCCTCCCGGAGCACCGCTGATGGACGAGGCACGCGCGCGGACCAATCGGAAGCGGCCGGCATTCTTGCTGCTGGCGAAGCTGGCCCCGCTGACAAGCCACCCTCTGTTTCTCAAGGAGCTGCGGCAGCGTGCACTGGCGCCCCTGCTCGTGACCGACATGCTCCCCAGCGGCGCCGGTGGGCCGTCGGAGCTGGGTCGTCAGAACCCGGTGCTGGCGGGACTCGAAGACGTTGCCGTGCTGGACGGGGCGCACCACCTGCCCATCCTCCAGCGCGTCGCGGCCTGGGCGGAGGAGTACGCCATCCGTGGCACGCTCTGCTTGGGAGAGGTGTTCGTGGAGGCCGGTGGCCTGGCAGCCGACCTGCTCGGGCTACGGCACGCCGGTGTGCGCGCCGCCCGCGTCTGTCGGAACAAGCATCTCCAGCGACTGTACCTACAACCCTGGAGTCCGGCGAGCCGGCTGATCACGCCGCAGATGCGGGTGACATCCACTGGGAGCGCCAGGGCCGACTTTGCGGCCGACTTCTCAGCCGGCCCGGCGATCCTGAAGCCCGTGGCGAGGTTCGCGAGTTCCGGCGTCCAGCAAGTGGCCGATGCGCACGAGCTTCGCCGGCGCTTCGAGGACTATGCGCCAGACGAGATGCTCCTGCTGGAGACTAAGGTCATTGGCCGGGAGATCTCGGTCGAGGCGCTCGTCCAGGACGGCGACGTCGTGTTCTCTGGAATCACGCAGAAGTCGACCAATGAGAGCGAGGGCCGGCACTTCGTGGAGACAGCCCATACCATCCCCGGCGGGAACCTATCGTCCACTGAGGTCGCCGCCGTGCTGGCGGCGAACAATCAGGTGCTGTGCCGCCTGGGTTTCGAGCACGGGGTGGCGCACGCCGAGTACCGGGTCACCGCAGACGGCGTGCCCTACTTGATGGAGATCGCGTGTCGCGCGCCGGGCGACGGCATCCTGGCCCTGTACCACCTGGCCACCCTCCACTCCCTGGAGGCTGAGCTGATCAAGTGCGCCCTCGGGGAGCCGGTGGCGTACCCGCAACCGGTGCGCTACGCGCGGCAGGTGTATCTGCCCCACCCCACCGGCCGGCTGATGGACGTCCGCGTCGCGAATCTGCCTGGAGTGGCGCCGTACTGGGTGCCCTGCCACGGACGCTGGCCAGACATCGAGGCCGGCTCCGCCGGCGATCCGGCCCGACTGCGGCAGCTCCTCGTCCTCAAGGAACGCGGGGCGGCGCTCTGCGAGCTGCACGACTCGTTCGACCGCGCCGTCACCTTCTTGATCGATGCCCCGACGGCGGAGGCGCTGGACGGCCTGGAGGGGCACGTCCGCCAGTCGGTGAGCATCGTCACGGGCTAGGCGCTGCGGAGCAGCATAGGCGCTGCGCAGCAGCACGTCCGCCCCTCGGCGGGCGGCGATCTCGGTGAACGGCGTCACGGGGTGGCATCCGCCGTCGCGTTCGCCACCCCGTGGCTCGCCACGCTGATCACGTTGTGTGGCGCGTCACGGCGCAGCGCGGCCTCTTTCAGCGCCACCTCCAGGCCGTCCAGGATGCGGTAGCAGTCACGCTGCAGGGCGAGGGGGTGGGAGCCCCGCAGCAGGAGGGTGCCGGCGTAGTTCCGCGTCCCGGCCGTAGACGAGAACACCGGCATCGGCGATCCGGAGGGCCGCGTCTGGCTCCAGACGACCTCGACCTGCGTGTCCGGTCCGGTGAGTCGCTCCCAGTCGACGCGATCCGGCAGGAACTCGGGATGCGCTGTCCACGGCCTGCCCTGTGCATCGGTAGCGATCATCATCAGCGAGGCGACGGCAGTCCCCGAGCCCGTCGACGTTAGCATCGGTTCCGGGATCTGGAGGGGCTCGCCCAACAGCGCCCGCGTCAGCAGATCGATCAGGTCAACCTGGAACGCCTCGTAGACGAGGCGCGGGATCATCGCCCCACCCAGCCGGGCGGCGTTCTCTATGAGGCACAGACCGCCGTCGCGCTGTAGCTTCACCTCGGTGTGGGTGCCGCAGAAATCCAGGCCCAATGAGTCCACCGCGGCACGCGCCAGGGCCTCGATGCGTCGCTGCTTCTCCGCCGAGAGCACTGTGGGCGCATGGAAGCTCAGCTCCACAAACGGCGGGATCGTCGGCAGCCGGGCGGTGATAGAGATGGGAAAGTAGCGGCCGCCAACCACCACTCCCTCGACGCTCACGTAGTCGCCGTAGCCCTCCACGTCGTACCACGACTCGGTAGTGGCTTCGATGATCTCCTCGGCGATGAACTGCGTGCCCCGCCCCAGGGACATGCAGTCGTGCAGGCGAATGCGGTCCATCTCCTCGATGGCCGTCGTCGCGGTACGCCAGGCCGCGCCGAGATCGGTGGTCTCGTGGATGATCACCTGGCCCTGTGAGCCCGCCAGCCAGGATGGCTTGAGCAGGAACGGCTTCCGCAGCTCCCCGCCGGCACGGTGCAAGTCGGCGAGCGACCGGACGGGCACGAACGCCGGGCCGGGCAGCCCGTGTTGCTGCCAGATAGATCGCATCTCTACCTTGTCTCGCGAGCGGACGACGTTGGGGCCCGGTCCGCGCAGGCCGAGTTGCTGGCAGGCGGCGGCCACGGCGACGATGGCGAACTCGCTGAAGGCCACCACCGCGTCCGCCCGCACCTGGCGCGCAGCGTCGACGATGGCATCTGGCATTACCGCGTCCGGGCGCAGACAGCGCAAGGACGTGCACCAACCGCGGAGCAACGGTTCCACCGCCGGCGAGGGAGGGGCAAAGAGCAGCGCGTGGACGTCCCCGTGCCGGCGGAGGCGCGGGAGCGCGAACTCCGGCGGGGGCCCACCCAGGGCCGGGATCACATAGAGGATACTCGCTCTGGACACTCACTCACCTCCCTGCTTGATTTGCGAGCGCTCGACGAGCGCGAGAACGCGCGCCGGGCTACCGGAGCCACCGACGATGGGCAGCGGCCCGGTGATGACAACCGCGCCCTGTGGCGGCAGTCGCTTCAGATTCTGCAGTTGCGTCAGGCCGTACTTGTTGGCCCCCTGGAAGTACCAGTGGCAGGGCCACGGCTGCTCGGTGAACGCCATCGCCTGACCGGCATCGGTGCCCACGGTCTCCACCCCCAGACCGATCAGGGACGTCTCCTGCGCCAGCCACCTGGCGCAGTCCGGGGCCACACCCGGGGTGTGGCCCCCGTTGAGGAACTGCTCGGCGTCCCCGCTCCTGCCGTCCCAACCGGTGCGGTAGAGTAGCCAGCCGCGCTCCGGCAGCGGGCCGTGCTCGGCTTGCCACGCCTCAACGTCCTCGCGCCGGAGCAAGAAGTCGTGGTCAGCGGCCGCGGCCGCGGAACAGTCCAGCACCGCCGCCGGGGCCACCACCCGCCCCGGTGGCACGGCGGAGACGTCGTCCAGGTGCCGGCCGGACGGCCAGTGCACCGGGGCGTCGAAGTGCGTGCCGGTGTGCTCAGAGAGCCTGATGTTGTTCCAGTACGCCTCGCCGGCCGAGTCGTAGCGGCTGATCACCTGGCGCTCGAACGGCCACGGCTGACCGTGCGAGGGGGGCAGACGGATGACCGGCGTGCCCTCGGAGAGCGGGGCCGTCAGATCGATCACCTCCACCGAGCCGGCGGCGAGGCCGGCGACGAGATCCGTCAGCAGCGCCACGGCATCACCCCCTGACGAGCACGGTGCCGGCCACGTCCCCGGCAACGTCCGGTGCCGGCTCGATGTCGTAGACGGGGGTGATCCAACGGCCGGCCGCGGTGCCTGCCCGCGCGGCGCGGTCGTAGAGGTCTTGCAGCCTGGCCGTCAATGGCCCCGGCAGGCCATCCCCGACCGGCACCCGATCGACAGACACGACCGGCAGAATCTCGGCCAGGGTGCCGCAAAGGAAGACCTCCTCGGCGACGTATAGCTCCGTCCGATCGACCTCTCGCTCCTCAACCACGAGCCCGAGCTCGTGGCGGGCCAGGCTGGCCACGGTGGCCAGGGTGATCCCCTCGAGGCTACCGCTGGTGGCCGGCGGGGTGATCAGCCTCCCATCGCGGACCATCACCACGCAGGAGCCCGGGGCTTCGGCGATGCTCCCCCGCTGGTTCAGGATCAGCGCCGTGTGATAGCCGTTTCTGACCGCCTCCTGGTGCGCCAGCCGGTTGTTGAGGTAGTTGGCGCCCGACTTGATCCGCGGGGGCATCGTATCGTCACTGATGCGTCTCCAGGACGAGACGCAGATGGGCACACCGCCCCGGTAGGCATCGGAGCGGGGCTTAGGGAGCGCGGTGATATGGACGCCCGTGTCCTCTGTGAGGCCCATCGTGTCGAAGTGCTCCCCGATGCCAAAGAAGGCCACCACTACGATGTGGACGTCATCTCGGAACGCATTGACCCGCAGGAGCTGCAAGCACGCCTCGCGGAGTGCAAGGTCCGAGTACGCCACCTGCAAGCGCACGGACTTCATGGACCGCCGCAGACGTTGGAGATGGTCCTCCAGGCGGAAGGCGTAGAGCTGTCCGGCGCTCGGTGACCAGTAGGCTCGAATGCCCTCGAAGACATTTGCCCCCCAGAACGCCCCTTGCGTGCGCCCGTGCAGAACGCACGCCTCCCATGGAATGATCTCGCCGTTCATCCAGGCGTAAGGTGGTGTCGCTGACATCATCGCGGTGTGCCCCCTATCCCACCGTTGTCCCGGTCCCGGCTGTTGTCCCCATGGTGGCGTGGGCGCGGAAGGCGGCCCCACTGCGCCGCGCGTCTTCGTCCTTTGCCGGGAGCGCGTCGGCGCAGCGGCGGAGTGCCTCCGCGAAATCGGGAGGGCGCTCGGCGTCATGGCCGGCGGCGATGTGCCCGTCCGGGCGCACCAGGAACCAGGCCGGTCGCGACGCGCCGTAGGTGGCGCGCAGGCGCGGGTCGTCGTCGTGGACGACGCACGCCAGTGGCCAGAGATCATCGGATCCCTGGCCCGGCGGCAGGACAACGTAGAGCCGGAAAGGCACCGAGACCGGCCGAGCCTGCGCCTGCTCCGCGAAGCGGCGGGCCGCCAGCGGATCGGCGCCGAAGTACAGGCCGACGAACTCCCGCCCCAGGAGCTGGCGCAGCCGCCGGCGCTGGCCGGCCACTGAGACCGCCCCGTCGGGCGCAAGGCTTCCCACCAGGGGGCTACCGGCGCGCCGGTCAACGATGGGCGAGTCCGCGTAGACGTACGGCTCCGCCATCCGCCCGCTGTTTACGTGGCGGCGCAGAAACTTGAGCGGCGGGGCGACGCGCAGCAGCGTGTCGCGCGCCCAGCGACGCAGCGGGCTCGGCGGCACCATGAAGCGGATGGTGGCCTCGGTCACGCGCAAGTTTTCCCGGGCGGCGGCGTACCGCTCCACGTGGTAGCTCTCCAGCAGCGTGCTGTTCGCCCGGCCCTTCAGCACCAGGTGGAGCTTCCAGGCCAGGTTGTCCACGTCCTGGATGCCACTGTTCATGCCCCGGGCGCCATACGGCGGCAGGGCGTGCGCGGCGTCGCCCGCCAGGAAGACGCGGCCGACGCGCAGGCGGGCCGCCACGCGCTGGTTGAATCGGTAGGTGCTCAGCCAGTCGATCTCGTAGGGGATGCTCCCGATCACGGCGCGGATGCGCCGGTCGAGCTGGTTCGTCCTCCGTTCAGCCTCGACGTCGGTGTCCGGCGCGAGCTGCCAATCGATTCGCCACACGTTGTCCGGCTGGGCGTGGATGACCAGCTGGCGGCCCGGGTTGAAGGGCGGGTCGAAGTGGAAGTGCCGCTCGTGGGCGAACGGCAGGTCGGCCCGGATGTCCGTGATCAGGAAGCGGTCGCCGTGGCGGTAGCCGATCCACTCCACGCCCAGCAAGCGCCGCACCTCGCTGTGAATGCCGTCGCAGGCGACCAGGTAGCGGAATCGCATCTCTTGCGTCCCGTCAGGGGTGGTGACCGTCACCGTCACGCCCTGGTCGCCCTGCGCCACGCCGGTGACCCGGTGCGACCAGAGCACGGTGGCCAGCGGGACACTCTCCAGCCGCTCCAGCATGATCTGCTGGGTGCGGTACTGGGAGATATTGATGAAGGGCGCGAAGCCCCCCGTGCGTGGGAACTCGGTGGTGGAGAGCACCTTGCCACGGACGTAGGTCCGCGCCACGTGCCAGCCGATCCCTTCCGCGGCGATGGCCTCGGCGCACCCCACCTGACCAAGGATCTCGACGACGTCGCCCTGGATGCAGCAGGCGCGCGACCCCTGCTTACGCAAGGCCGGCTCCGCCTCCAGCACCAGGCTGGGGACGCCGAACGAGGCCAACCGCAAGGCGCACGCCAGGCCGGCAGGCCCCGCGCCGACGATGCCCACAGGAACGTCCACGTCGCTCATGCGTGTCCTCGCACACTGCTTGTTTGCGGGGTCTGCACCGCGGCGCCCGCCTCGGCCGGCGCCGAGTGGGGGGCCACGCCGTTCTCCCCCTCCGCCAGGGACGGGAATACGGGGATCTCCTGGACTGACGCCAGGTACGGCGGCCCCTGGGTGTAGCCCGTGCCGGTGCGCTCGCCGAGCATCCGTACGGCGAGCCGGTAGTGCGTCCGGCGCCACTGCAGCAGGGTGGACGCGAACCGCGTCATCTCCTGCTGAAGGGCATCCGCTTCACGCGGTCTGAGCCGGCCAGCGGCGCGGGCCGCCCCGAACGCGCCGTCGAGGGTCGCCTGGCCGGCGAGCACCCGCCCACGGACCTCGGGCACGGAGTGATAGGCGATCGAGTCCAGGCGGGACGAGTCGGGCTGCCGGCACAAGGACTCGACGATCTTGTAGTTGCGCGACTGAATCGCGCTGGCACCCTCAGTAAAGGCGCGGAACGTGCGAAACGCCTCCACCTGCATCGTCGCCAGCAACGAGAACAAAGGGGCCGCCTCGCGCAGGGCCGTGTCGGCCCCACCGACGCAGCGGAGCGCCAGGTCGGGCGCGCCGTCCGCCAGCGCCGTTACGGCGGCCCGGATCTGGACGGCCACCAGGGCGAAGGTGCTCTCGAAGGACTGCAACACGCGGATGAACTGATACTCGTCGTGGACGACGTACACCGGCAGCATGCTCAACCGCAAGGTGCACCGCTCGCCGGGCCCAAGGGCGGCGGCGACGTTGGCCCACAGTCGGCCGGCGCCGGCGAGCGGATCAGCCTCGGCCACCTCGGCCACGCCGTCGCTCAGCCCCAGGCGCTGACCGGCCGGCCCGGCGGCGCGCAGGCCCAGGAGGCAGCGCTTCACGGTCGTGCGGGTATCCGGGCGCATCTGGGGCAGGAGCCCCGTACGGTGCGTCGCCGCGTCCACCTCGAAGCGTAAGGCGTCTGCGATCAGCTGCAGGAAGAGACGATCGTAGCGTCGCTCGGCAGCCGTGACGTCCTGCGGCAGGTCGTCCACCGCGGGCAGCGGGAGGAGACTGAGCGCCAGGTAGGTTGGGTAGTCGTAACGGCCGTCCCGCTTGTCCAGGGCGGCGTCGAGAAAGCGCTCCAAACGCTGCACGCCGCTGGTCGAGCCGCGTACCCCCGGCAGCATCGCTCGGACGCCGGCCAGCGCCTCGAGGAGATTGGCGTCCACAAAGTGTTTCCCCACTCGGTGGAATGCCTCTAGCACGGCCTCGTAGGGGAACGCTTCGGCGTCTCGGTGGGCTAGCCAGTCCCTGAGCGCTTCCGCTTGACCGGCGCCTTCTTCTACCTTCATGAATCACCTGCCCAAAGAAGATCGGTTGGGTTGGCGAGGAACGTTCGTCTAGCGCCACAGTAAGGCGGCCGGCGCGCCGGCGGATCGGTGAGAAGGCGTACTCGTAAGGCGTATCTTGGTCACGCCGCGAGCCGTGAGGCGCCCGCCGGGGGCCGGCCCGCCGGGACCCGACCGCGAAGAGGGGCAGTCCCCGGCGCCGCGATCACCCAGCGCCGGGCGGGCGGCACCCGCCGGGGGCCGCCGGTGCCCGTGGCGGCGCTCAGTCCGGCCGCGTGCGCCGGTAGCGCGCTATGCCCGCGCACACCGCGTCCACATCGGCCGTGGTGTTGTAGTAATGGAAGGACAGCCGCGCGACGTCACACCGCGGGCTGACCACGATCCGCCGGGAGGCTAACCACGCGGCCAGAGCCGGGGCGTTCGCGTCGATCAGGGCGACGTGGGCGCCCCGGTCTGCCGGCGCGACCGGCAGCTGCAGCCGCTCCCCTTGCGCGGCGAGCTGCCCGGCGGCGTACGCCACCAGCGAGGCGACGTGCCGCTGCACGGCCCGGCGGTCGAGACGGTTGAGCAGGGCCATGCCGGCGTTGGCGGTATAGAGGGCGGGCACGGCCGGCGTCCCGGTCTCCAGGCGTCGGGCCTCATCTGGGAAGTCCAACCGCTGCGGATCGAACGCCAGGGGATCGACGCGCCCGTACCAGCCCGTGAGACGGGGCGCGCGATCGGCGTCAGAGGGCGACCTGACGTAAAGAAAGGCCACTCCAGGGAGGCCCAGCAGATACTTGAGCGTGCCCGAGACGAGGTAGTCGCACCCCAGCTCGGTGACGTCCACCGGCACGACGCCGGCGGCCTGGTAGGCGTCCACGAAGACGCGCGCACCGGCGCCGTGCGCGGCCGCGGCCACGTCCGCTACCGGGAGCCGGGCCCCGCTGCGGTAGGTCACCAGGGGGATCGAGACCAGCCCGGTGCGCGCGTCGATCTCGGCCAAGTAGTCCCCCGCCCGCACGGTGTCCTCGCGCTCTCGGACGTACACCACCCGGGCTCCGCGTGGGCGCTGGGCGAGCCAGACGTGCGCCACCGAGGGGAACTCAGCCACGGTGGTGACCACTGTGGGCCGGCTGGCCCACTCCAGCGCGGACGCGACCTGGTAGGCGCCGATGGAGGCGTTGGGGACGATCGCGATCTGGTCTGGCCGGGCCCCGATGAGGGCCGCGAAGCGCGCCCGCGCCTCGCTGACCTGGGCCTCGAACTGTGGCCACGGCACGCCGGGCTCGGCCATGGTGTCCAACATCCGCGTCAGCGCCGCGTCGAGATCAATCGACCGAGCGCCAAGGCTGCAGCTGGCCAGGTAGACCGTCCCCTCCAAGGCGGGGAAGCGGCTGCGGAACGCGGCCGCATCCATCCCTGGCACCATGGCGCGTCACCCCCCGCCGGCCGGCGCGCCCGCGCTCATCGGGCCCGTCTCCGTCAGCACGGTGCGGACGCGCCACAGCTCCGGAAAGAACTTGTGGCTGATGAGGCCGCTCAAGACGTCTACCGGCGTGCCCTTGGTGCCCACCACCTGGTGCCCGATCGTCCGCGTGGCGACCTTGTAGTGCCGCACTCGCCACAGGGCGACGCGCTCGTCCCACTCGATCATGGCTTCGGCCAGCCGGTAGAGCGGCGCGTTGGGGCTGCCGCGGTAGAGCTCGACGAGGTCGACCCGGCGTTCGCCCAGGAGCGCGGCAAAGACCTGCCCCAGCTCCTGGCTGGCCCGCTTCACCTCGCGCCAGCCGGGCGATTCGAAGCCCGAGCCGTGGCCGAGCACCGTCCGGATCAGCTGAAACGTCCAGGGGGCGAGATGGCGCAGCATCTCCAGCTGGCCGGTGATCAGCTCCATCCCCAGGGACGCGCGGGCCAGCAGGTGTACCGCGCTCTCGATCTCGCCGGCGTGGATGTCTCGCGTCGCCTGCTCCAGCTCGAAACAGGCGTGCTTGAGCCACAGCTCAGTGGACTGGTGCACGGTCTGGAACAGCAGCTCGTCTCGGTGCACCATCTCCTGCGGCCGGCGCTGCAGTGAGAGCAGGGTGTCTGTCCGCATGTACCGGGCATAGTCCGTATCCCCCTCCCCAGGTAACACCGGCACCGCATAGTTGATCGTCAACGCAGTCGTCCTTCCGAGTCGGTTGTCAATTGCAGCCGTCCTGCCGGCGCGAGTGGCCACGTCAAGCGATGGGGGTGAGGTGATGGACGGCAGCCGGCGCGGGCCTTGCCACGGCGACCGTGACGCGGGCGGCGGCCTGCTGGGCCAGAGCCAGCGCCTCGCCGGCCGTCGCGGCGCCAACCCGGACGTAACCCACCCGATCCCACGAGCTGCGCAGCTCGCGCGTCCGGTCCCCAGGCTTGATCAGGACGTCAGCACTCAGGAAGCCGGGAACCTGCCGCATGTCATCGGCGCCCTGGACGCTCAGCACCTCGCCCGGCTCGACGCGCAAGAAGCACACGGCCGCCCCGGCGACCGGCTCCCGCGGCAGCATTGCGGACACGTCTGCGCCGCGCATCACCGCCTCGAACAGCGCCACCATGTCCGTTCCCCAGGCGTAGTCGATCAAGTCGACGATCCCGTCGCCCGGCATGCGTCCGGCGCACTCCACCAGAAACGGCACCCCGTGGGAGACGATCCACTCGCAGTGCACGAAGCCACTGCCGAAGCCGGCGGCGTCGAGGACACGGCGCGTCTGGTCCACCAGGAGCTCCCAGAGCCGGCCGGGGATCTGGGCCGGCACCGCGTGGCCCATCTCGATCGGCCGCGGGCCGGGAAAGAGCCGCTTCTGCGTGACGTTCGAGAACAGCGGCACGCCCTCGCGGACGAGCATCTCCACACTCAGCTCGTCCCCCCTGACGTACTGCTCGGCGAGCATCCGCAGGGGCATCTGGCGATCCGGCAGGTTCACGCCTTCGTCCTGCTCCAGGCACTCCTGCCACCCCGGCTCGACCTCGGAGAGGTGGTACAGCACCCGGGTGCCCACCGAGGCCTGCCGATTGGCCGGCTTGAGAACCACGGGTCCGCCCTGCGCGCGCATGAACTCCCGCACTTCGTCCGGACCGGCGACCGGCTGCGACCGCGGATTGGCGACGCCAGCCTGGCCCGTGACCTGGCGCAGTCGCCACTTGTCGCGCAAGACCCCGGCCGCGTCCGGCCCGGCGCCGGGCACGCCGTAGAGGGCCGCCAGCTGCGCCGCGAAGGGCACGGCGTACTCCACGCACGGCAGCACCGCCACCGGGCGGAGCTCGGCGTAAGTACGGTGGAAACACTCGGCCGCGCCCGGCAGCTGGTACTCCCAATCAATCAGCCGGTCGGCGATCCCGGCGCCCGCGAGCTTGGTGTGGGCGCCCCGCTTGCGCGCCACGGCCGGTTCCTCGATCACGAGCACAGGACCCTCGGCCCGGGGTTGTTCCAGCACATGCAGCCAGGCGATGGAGTACCCCACCAGAAGGAGCGGGCGGCCCGGCGGGAGAGTCACACTCGGCATTCCTTTGCCCTCCGAGATGATGGCGTGGCCCCGGGCGAAGAAGCCCGCAGCCCGCTAACAGCCGCCGCCGCGGACAGCGCCGCCACGGCGCCGCAGACGGCCCAGATGCCGTTGCCCAGGGCGTTCCATAGCAGCACGCCGGTGGGTGCCCCGAGGGCGCCGCCGAGCCCGAACATGGCGTTGGCCGCGCCGATGTACCGTCCCCTGGCACCCGCCGGGGCGACCTTGCCGGGATGGGCGAGCATGGTGGGTCCGCTGATCATCTGGCCCGCCACACCTACCGTGGTGGCCACGAGCAGCAGCGCCACGCCGCCGGGGAGACCGAACGCCGCCAGGCCCACGCCCAGGAGGACAATGCCCAGGCCCGCGGCCCGTTCCGGCCGCCAGTGCTGTACGTACCTCGTCACCAGCAGCTCGCAGGTGATGACTAGCCCGGCAGACAGCGCCAGCACCCAGCTGTAGACGACGGTCGGATAGGCGCCGCTGGTGATCTTCAGCGGCAGAACGGCGAAGTACTGCACGTAGACCAACACGCTGGTGAACATGGCGAACAGGTACAGCAAGAAGCGGCCGTCTCGGAGCAACGTCAGGTAGCCGGCCGGCGGCCGGAGGGCGTCCCGCGCGGCAGGCGCCGCCGCCGGCACGTCCCGATCCCGAGGCAGGAAGAACACGGCGACGGCGGCGTAGGCCACGGACGTGAGACCATCGGCCCAGAACAAGAGGTCCCAGGACACCCTCACCAGCCCTGCCGCCAGCAACGGCCCCACCACCCCACCAGAGTTAAGGGCAATGCGGTACATCGAGAACACCATCGCCCGCCGCGCCGCCGGGGTCAGGTCTGCGAGCAACGCCGCCGCCGCCGTCCGACACGCCTGCGCCATGGCGCCGGTAGCCGCCACCACCACCAGCAGGGCCGCGTAGGTCTCCGGGCGACCCAGAACGCTCACCGAGACGGTCAGGACGGCCGCCGACGCCATGGAGATGATGATCGTCGACCGCCGCCCCAGCCGGTCGGCCAGCTCGCCGCCAAAAATCGTGCCCAGTACGGCCCCCAGGCCGTACGCGCCGAGGCCGAAACCGGCCTGGCCCTGGGTCAGTCCGGCCTGCACCAGGTAAAGCACCAGGAACGCCTGTACGAAGGCGCCCAGCTGGTTGACGAACACGCCGAACAGCAGGAAGCCGGTAGGGGCCGAGGTTTCCCGGAGGCTGGTCAGGACGCCCGCCTGGCGTCCCTCGCCGCCGGGCGCCGAGACCGCCGGGAGCGGCGTCGCGGCGGAGGGCGGCGTGCCACCCAGCGGACCGGCCACCGCCGGAGGGGCGTTGGGACGCACCAGACTGCTCGATCCGCTCACGTTTTCATCACCCGGATGGCCCACTTGCCCGGTGCGGACTCCGCCACGTGGCCGGCCCGCGCCGATGGCTCCACCCTAGCCCCGCCCTCGGCCGAGCGCATCCGTGACAAGACGTAGCCGGAGGCGTATCTGCGTGGCCCGGCGGTACCCGGGCCCGGGCGCGGCGGCGCGCTCAGGCGCGGGGGGCTTCCGACCGATCTGCGCCGGGACGCGCCCGGCCGGCAGGATCACCAGAGACGGCCCGCCGCTCGATCACCCAGGCGGCCACCTGCGCCCGAGACACCAGGTGCAGCTTGCCCAGGATGTTCTGGACGTGCGTGTCGGCGGTTCGTTCGCTGATGATCAACTCCTCTCCGATCTGGCGATTGGTCAGTCCGCGCGCGATGAACCGCGCCACCTCGTGCTCCCGAGCGGTCAGCTGATCGCCGTCTGCCACCCGGTCCAGCGGCATCGGACCACCGGCGGTCGGCGGGCGTGGCGGCGGGACTGTGGCGCTGAGGGCCTGGGCGGCGGCGAGGAGGCGGGCGACGCGATCAGCCTGGCCGGCGGAGCCGGCGAGATCTGCCAGCGCCGCCAGGCAAGTCGCCAGCGCCCGCTCCACGGCGTCGTAGGTCGTCCGTGGCGCCGTCCCGCCGGCATGTCCTGTTACCTGCATGGTGCGGCTCCTTTCGTCGGTCAGCGGCGGCCGGCGGCGGGGAGCGGGCCGGACGCCTCACCGGCCAGGGCGGCGCCGGGCCCCAGCGGCTTTGCGCCGCCGGCCCGGCACGACGACGCCACGAGCACGAAGACACCGGCGGTGATCGCCACGTCGCCCGCGCTGAACACGCGCGGCCGGGACGCGAGCGGGCTGACGAACACGTCAGAGAGCCACCACAGCCGCGTTTCCCCGACCTCCAGCAACACGTTCTTCGACCTGGGCAGGCGCACGCCCGGGTTGCCGCGGGCGTGCGCCAGGCTGTCGATCATCCCGGCCCGGCGCAAAGCCGCCTCGTGCGTGGGCATCAAGCCCCCGTTGGCGAAGATCGCGGCGGCATTGCCTGCCAGGCCGAGGAGGATCAAGGGCATACCCGGCAGGCGGCGGTTACCCCAGGCGAAGAAGGCCAGGGCGATCAGCGTCGCCGGGAGCCAGAACCGCAGTGGTTCTGGCCCCGCCGCCGGGAGCACCGGTGGGAGGAGCACCAACGGGGTCTGCACCGCCAGCGCCAGCAGCGGCAGCCAGGCGTACGTCAGGTGAAGCGCCGCCAGGTGACTCAACCGGCCGCCGCTGACGAGGCCGGCGAAAAGGCCGGCGATCAAACCGACGAAGAGATCCATGGCTAGAGATCCATGGCTATGGAATCACGATCTCTCCCGGCGCGCCGATGGTGAGGGTGGCGGCGGCCAGCACGGCTAGGACGAACAGCAGGCGCCCCAGACGGCCACCGGACGCCCGTGAATGAACTACCCGCCGCCGGAGAGAGGCGGCTGCTCGGATGTGGCGCTCGCTCATGTCTATGCTCCGCTGCGTCGGCACTCGTGGTTGCCGGCTCGCCCGTCGGAGCCGGTCGACGTCCGCGGGCCCCGCCGAAACGACGGTCTACGGACAGGAGACAGGCTACGCCGCACGTCTTACAGACCCCTAACACCTGACCCATCCGCCGGATGTAGGTGCGCCTGATCTGGGGCGCTCCGCCGCATGGCACCGCCCCACCAGTCCCTTACGCCGAGTTCGGGACAACGTAGGGTGCTGTAGGGGGCGCGTTCGGTGGGGCTGGGAGGCACCACGGGCGCCAGCCGGAGCGGCGCCGGCCCCTTAGGTACGGGAACCGGGCACCTTCACGGGGGCGCTTCTGGTCAGTCGGGGGCCGAGCACCTGCGCTGGATGCACGACCGCCCGCGCCCAAGGACCGGCGCCCAAGGGCCGACCCCCAGGGACCGGAGCGAAGACCGGGAGGGCGCCGGCAGCGTCAGCGCCGGTGGTCGACCACGTTGGCCGGGACGATCACCGGCTCGAAGGTGAAGACGTTGGGTGTGGTGGCGTCTACCGTCGCCCGCACCCAATGCACGTCCGGCGTGCCAAAGGTCTCCAGGCGGGTGAAGTGCTCCACCCGGCGGTTGGTGCTGCTGGCGAACATTGGTTTGTTGATCTGGAAGTTATGGGAATCGCCGTGTACCAGCACCACCTGGCCGGGAAAGTTCAGCGTCTCCTCTTGCAGAACGCCGAGAAAGTCGTTAAAGCCGGTGCGCTGCTCCGGGCGCAGCTCGAACCCCGGATTGGCCTGGATAACTACCATGATCCCGCGGTTGCCGTTGCCCCTGGCCTGATTGAAGGCCAGGCGGAGCCAGGTGAGGTTGGCGTAGTTCCGCTCCAGGTACTCCTGGTCCTGCTCGGCCGTGCGCCCCAGATTGTTGTTGCTGCCCTGGACGTTGAGGCCCACGAACATCACGTTGCCATATGTCCAGCGGACGTTCTCGCGGAACGCCGCGTAGGCAGGATCGTCGCTCTGGCGCTGGAGGGGGAGCGTGCGGCGCCCTAGCGTGCGGTTGCCGGGGAAGAACATCCCCCGCAGCTTGGCCAGGCGCTCCAACGGGTCGTATGCCCCGTTGTTCTCCCGGTGGCAGTCCGTCCACTCGTTGTCCCCGGGGATATAGATGAACGGGTGCGCCGAGGACTGGAACAGCCCCAGGCGATCCTCAAAGGTGGCGTCGTCGCATGGCGTGCTGCCGCTCTTGAAGTCGCCGTCGTGGATCACAAAGGCCAGGGGCGCGGCGTCCATGCTGGCCATCAGCGACGGGTACTTAGCCACCTCTTCGGCGGTGTACAGCAAGTCTCCGATCAGGCCCACCTGGAACCGCACCGCGCCCGCCCCGCCACCCGGGGCGCCGGATTGGGGCGGCGCCCCGCCGGCCGGCGGGGCAGCCAGGATCGTGGCCGGCGGCACCAGCAGCGAGAAGAGCAACAGCGCCACACCGGCCAGCGGCGCCCCGAGGCGCCGGGCGTGCCGGCCCAGGGGAGCCATCAGGAGCAGCGCCAGCCCCACAGTCCCGGCCACGGTCCCCCACAGGGTCCAGGGTGCGCCTCCAACGCTCCCCGTCTGGGGCAGGCCGAGACCCACTCCCCCGCCCCCCGCGGAGCGCGCCTCACGCGAGGTCACGCGCAGCGAGTCGGCCAGGCGCAGCAGGACGAACTCGCTGTCGTCCGGGGCATTGGGGGCATTCGGCCGGCGACCCACGGAAAAAGGATAGTTGTTGTCGTTGACGATCAGCAGCGTCCTGGGGTCGGCGACGAGCACGGACTCGATGGTCACAAAGGGCATGGTGAACGTGCTCCCCAGCCCGATAGCCCCGGACGACAGCGGCCCGCCCAGCGCGGAGATGCCGGCGGGGTCGGCCACGTCCATCAAGTCTGCCACCAGCACCTTGGGGGCCACGCCCTGGGCGTCCGGCTGGGCCAAGTTCGTCAGGTACACGCGCTTGAACCGGGCGCTCGTCCCCTGCCCGCCGTCCCTCTCGATCACCAGGTACTCCGACTCGTTCACGGCGGTCATCTCGCCGATGGCGTGCCCGGGATCCTCTAGCCGGTACCAGACGGTACGGCCGGTGTAGCGCCGGCCGGCAAGATCGAACTCGCTGATCAGCAGGCGGGTAGGCGTCGGGTCGTCCCGCAGGGCGCCCTCGAGCAAGGTGTACAGCCGGGTGCCGTCTGCGCTCAGAGCCAGCCCCTCGAACCCGCGGCTGCCGCCGAGATTGGACGCGGCGTTGCGGGCGTCGGCGCCGGCCAAGGAGGCGAAGTCCGGATGGTCGGGTGACTGCACGAAGGGGAGGCCGCGGGCCGCGCCCCGCAGGGCGTCCGGCACCGGTAGCGGGAAGGGCGCCTCCAGCAGCCTCCCCCCGGCGTCCGTGTGCAGGAGATACGGGCCGAACTCCTCGCCGAACCAGAACGTCCCGTCCGGCGCGCGGCGGAACGACTCCACGTCGAAGTCCGCCCCGGTGAGAATGCGCTGTGGCGTGTTCCCGTTGACGATCGGCCATGGTACCCGCCGGTCCGGGTCACGCAGCTCAAAGAAGCCCAGGACATCCACCCCCCCGGCCCCCGCCCCGGGGCCGGTCTTGAACGTGGGGCGCACGGTGTAGACGCGCAGGTGATAGTCGTCTGAGTTGCCCTTGGCGCCAAACCCGTTGTCGCTCAGCACCCAGTACCGGTCCGCCCCGGCGTAGAGCACGCTGGAGATCCCCTGTACCGGGTGGCGGGGGAAGGGCACGGTGCGACCGTTCGCCTCGGCCGGATTGATCCGCGCGCCGCTGGCCGGACCATTGGCGAACGTGTCCGCCGGGAGCACCGCCCAGCCGACGAGCCGGGCCCTTCCGGCGTCCTGGGCCAACGCCGGAGACGCCCCCAGCGCCATGGCGACGACCAGCAGCATCCCCAGGGGGAACAGACCGATTAACGAGCGCTTCATACCGCCTCCTCGCGTCCGGACAAGACCGCCAGATGGTAGGAACGGCGCGTGAACAGGGTATTAAGGTTTCCAGCCCCCGGCCCAAGCCCCCATGTCTTAGCGTCCTACGCGCAGGTCTATTGACATTTGCACAGGCACCATGATAGATTCTGGACGCGAAGGGTAAGGGTAGCGCCCCGGCGGCCCGCTGAGAGGACGCCCCCGGGGCGGGCCCACCTCGCCAGACTGTAAGGAGGATAAGACCAAGACATGGCAAGCATCGTTCGCTATGAGCCGTTCTCGCTGATCGACCGTTGGACGCGCCCGTCCGCCGATCGCTTCTTCGAGCGCTTCGATCGGATGGTGCAGGAGGCCCTTAGCGGCCCGTCTGGCGTCTCCGACACCGCCAATCCCGGCGTGGCGGCCAATCTGTACGAGACAGGTGATGGGTACTGGGTGGAGCTGCCCCTCCCCGGGGTCAAGTCGGAGGCCCTGGAGCTGAGCGTGCAGCAGAACCTCCTGACCATCAAGGGGGAGCGCCACGGGGCCACCCCGGAGAACGCCCAGACCCTGTGGCAGGGCTTCGGTCCCGGGCGATTGCACCAGACCCTCACCCTGCCCGGTGAGGTGGACGCCGAGCGGGTCGAAGCCCGCCTCGAAGATGGCGTTCTACGCCTCCACCTGCCGAAGGCGGAGCACCTCCGCCCCCGGCAGATCAAGGTGCAGGCCGGCGGCGACGTCAAGACCATCGAGGCGAAGTCGGTCAAGCCCAACGCCGGCAACGCCCAATAGGGGCGCGCTTTCCTAGCTCCACATAGAGCAAGGCCCGGGGCCACATGGCCCCGGGCCTTGCTCTATGTGCCCCAAGGGGACGCAGGCGGCGGAGAAGCTGGAGCGAGATGGGGACGGGCAGTGAGGATGTCCCCAACGCCAGGTGATGGTAGTCTCCTGAAAATGGCCCCTTCCAAGGGCTAAGGGCGGCTTGCCCTTTCGACCGCGGCGGCGGGACGAATATCAACGCAAGATATAGCGCCGTCCACCACAGCTATTGACGGCGTCACGTCCCAAGCAGACCATGGACCCTCGTGGAGAGCGTCGCACGAACCTGACAAGACGGGTAGGAATCGCCCGCGCTTGCTCCCGCGCCATCTTGGAGTCCGCGGCCGTTCGTGGCAGGTGCCGAGGCGCTGTGGGAGCTGCAGAGAAGGAGTAACGCACTATGAGTGGGCTGCGCGTCAGATTCCCGGAAATGGGGAAGGCTGAGCTCCAGCCAGTAGAGGTGGACGAGAGCCGGTGGGCAGACGTTGAATGGGCGAAGCAGATGGCGGGTCTGTGGACGGGCGAGGCGGTGAGCGCGCGCGCCGTCGTCGAGCAAGCCCTGCCCCCTCTAAGGGCGATTGTCGGCGGCTGACCTGCCGGTCCAGGCCCGCGGATCTCCCCTGCACCACCACGTATCATGCCCGCATGACGCCTGAGCCAGCCGCCGTGCCCAGGACTGCCGCCGGGGATGCCGGCGGCGCACCCGGCGCGCGGCGCCCCAACCTCCTCTTTGTGATGGCGGACGAGTGGCGCCGCATGGCACTCGGCTGCACGGGGGAAGACCCGGTCGAGACGCCGCACTTCGACCGCTTCGCCGCCGGGGGCCGGCTGTTCACCAACGCCCTGTCCGTCTGTCCGGTGTGCGTCCCGGCGCGCGCCTCGATCCTCACCGGGCGGTATCCCGTCACCAACCGGGTGATCCACAACGGCCGCCGCCTCCCGGACGACGAGCGTTCCATTGGCACCATCCTACAGCAGGCGGGGTATGCCACCGGGTACATCGGCAAGTGGCACCTGGACGGCCGTCACCACGAGACGCAGTACGTGCCGCCGGAGCGACGTCATGGCTTCGACTTTTGGCACGCCGCCAACATGCCCCACCATCTCTGGATCCGCGAGTACTACGCCGCCCAGGGACCCGAGCCGGGGCGCCACGTCCTGCAACAGGGCTGGTCGCCGGACCATGAGACGGACGTCGCAATTGACTTCATTACGCAGCGCGCCCGCCGGCGCCACGCCGCAGAGGGGCAGCCGTTCGCCCTATTCCTCTCCTGGACACCGCCACACCCGGGACGCCACCACGCGCCGGGACCATCGCCGGCCCAGCCGATCGGCGAGGTGCTGCGCAGCGGCTTCGTCGCGCCGCCAGAGTATGAGGCGCGCTACGCCGGCCTCACGACCACCGGTCGCCCCAACTATGCCCCGGTGACGAAGAGCGGCAACTCCAGCCGCGGGACGCAGGACGCGGCGGCAATCCTGGCAGGGTACTTCGGCGCCGTCACGTCGCTGGACGACAACTTCGCGCGTCTGGCGGCCTGCCTGGAACGAGAGGGGCTCGTGGAGGACACCATCGTGGTGCTGCACGCCGACCACGGCGAGCAGCTCGGCTCGCACGGGCGCACGGGCAAGCACATCTGGTACGAGGAATCGGTTGGCGTCCCCTTCGTCGTCGGCTGGCCGGAACAGGTCACACCCGGCCGGGAGGAGGCGCTCTTCAACCAGGTAGACATCGTGCCCACCCTGCTGGGCCTGATGGGCGTGCCGGCGCCCCCGGGGGTTGAAGGCACGGACTTCTCGCCGCTCCTGCGCGGGCAGGCGATGCGCCGACCGGACTCGGCGCTACTCTCCTTCTGCGACGAGAATGACCACCCCTCCCACTCCAACTGGCGCTGCCTGCGCACGCCGGGGCACAGCTACGTGGTGACGGAAAAGGGCGGGCGGGTAGAGCGTATCGCCTACGACCTCGTGGCAGACCCCTATCAGCTGCGTCCGATCCGCCCAGGGGAGAACGGCCAGGACGCGCTCCTCACCGCGCTGCATCAGGAGCTGCGGGCGTGGCTGGAGCGCACAGGCGACGACTTCGCGCCGGTGTTGCGCCCCTGACCACGCCCCTGGTGGGCTTCGAAACCCCCTTTCACCGTTCCGGCGTGGCCGGCGCCGCCACCGGCTGCTCGGCGACCGGGCCGCGTTGGTGGCCAGGGGAGCGATCAACACGGCTCCGGGGGCACGGCCGTGACCAGGACTTCCACGGACTTCGTCCCCAGCACGGGGTGCTTCGCAGTGAGACGGACCGTCCCGGCCTCCTCCCCGGCCCGGATCCACACCGCACCCACGCCCCCCGCGAGGGCGAACGGGTTCTCGCCCACCAGCGCAGCGGGTCCCTCCAGGGCCAGCTGTATCGCGCCGGTGGCAAATGGGCGGGGGTTGTCGTGCTCGTCGGTGACGCGGAACACGACCCGCGTCGCGTCGGCGCCGTCGCCACGCAGCTCGGCGGCGTCGGCCTGGAGATGGAAGCGCCGGTCCACCCCGGCGCCGGATAGGGTTCTGGAGATGACGAGCTTGCCGTGGAGATAGCCGTCGATGCGCAGGTCGTGCCAGTTGCGGCCCCAGACGCCCTTGAGCTTGTCTGTATAGAAGGGCGGGTGCGGCAGGTTGCCGAAGCGCGCGCGGTCGGGCGCCACCTCATCCTTGAGCTCGCCGCCGACGTAGAGCTTGAGGAGGTCGCAGTTGGAGCAGATGTAGACGCCCCCGGCGCGTCCGCCGGGACCGCCTCCCTCGGAGCGGTCGCCAATGGCCCAGTGGAAGGCCGGCTCCAGCACGATCTCCTCTGACGGGTGGCACTGGCTCTTGTAGAACCCGGCGGCGGGCTTGGGAATGCGGAAGATGTCCGAGACGCCGTGGTAGCAGATCCGGTCGCCGGAGCCGAAGTCGGCGTGGGTGTTGTAATCAAAGGCGCACCAGCCGATCCCGCCGGCATACTGCGGGTCCTCCCCCAGCAGGTGGTGGATGTGGGCGTGGCGGCGGACGTGCTCCTGGACGCGCTCGACGTTGTCGAAATGCTTGGTGGGGGCCTGTTGCCAAAGTCGGGTATGGTGGTCAGGAGGAGCACGGTGCGGGGTACGCGCCCCGTGCACGCGACGGGAACGGCCCGCTGGGCCGGGACCGGAGGCTCGAACCGGGGACAGGCCCGCTTGAGAAGGGGGAGGGGCCCAACGCCGCACCCCCCATGGCCGGGCTGGGGGCGCGCCGTTGGGCCAGCTTCTTGACGTCGTACGCGATGGCGGCGCCCAGCGCCTGGATCAGCACCTTGTCTCGCCCCCGACACTGCGCCCGCGCAGCCGTGACCGTCCTTCAGTTCGGCGTTGGCCGTCTCGACCCAGTACGCGCGGCGGCGCCGGCTGCGCTTGGCGGGTGGCGTGCGGAGATAGGCGACGACTCGGTCGCGCAGTCCCCCATCGTCCGGGCGCACGAGGGTGCGGGCGGCCGCCGGCCGCAGCACTGCGCCTTGACCGGGCACGCCCCGCAGACCTTCGTCGCCCGCGGTAGATCAGGCCACCGGCCCGCCCCGGCAGTGCGCGAGGAGCCCTGGCGGGTGAGGAGGCGCCCGGTGGGACACCGATAGCGATTAGCGATCGGCGGCGAACTCGTACACGAAGCGGTCGGCAGAGTAGTCACCCCGGTCGCTCATGGTGCTGTGGGGCGGGATGCTCGCCCGGATGCCCTGCTGCTCCAGCGCCACGTAGTTGGCGTAGGTCGTACTTGGTATCCGCCACCACTTCGGCCACCGTACGCCCGGTCGTGCCTCGATGCTCCTTGAGCAGCCGGTCCAGCAGGTGCTCGTCGGCAACCTCGCCCGGAGTCACGTCCAGCGCGGTGATGAGACGCGCCCGCCCGCCGTCCACGCCGACGTGCGCCTTGTAATAGAAGGCGTAGGGGACCTCGCGCTTGACCAGCCCCGCGTCGGGATCGGTGCGACTGGTCACCAAGGCGTTCACCGGCCCCTGGTCCCCGTTGGGCACGTCCTCCGGACCGGCCACGTGCAGCGACGGGCGCGCGCCGCGCGCCGCCGTGAGGCCACCGGCCGAGTCCGGCGCCGGCTGCTCCCCCTCGCCGGGAGGGGGCTGGCGGCGTGGGATCGGAGACGGGATTCTCCTGCCACACCGTCGCGACGTACCCGCGCTCGGCAGCTGAGTGAGCAGCGCCCGCGCGCCGGCCGACCCAAGACTGGCATTGGCCTTGACCAGCGTGCTGTCCACGTAGAGGACGTCGCCCCGCACCAGGCCGGCCCGCTCGCACTGCCGCACCACCTCGGTGAAAGCCGCCTGGTACACGGGCAGGCCGAAGCGCGCCCGCGCCTTGGACAGCATCGAGTGGTCCGGCGCGTCTCGTCGAGGTCGTACCCCAAGAACCAGCGGAAGGCCAGGTGCAGGCGCGCCTCCTCGGCCAGCCGCCGCCTCCGACGTGATGCCGTAGAGGTACCCGAGCAGCATCAGCTTGAACAGCACCACCGGATCGACCCCCGGCCGGCCGGTGTGGCTGTAGAACCGCGCCGTCAGCCGCCGCACAAAGCTGAGGTCGAGCGCGCCCCGATGCGCGCAGCAAGTGGTCGCTCGGGACCTGCGCTTCTAGCGAGAACTCGTAGAAGCGCTTCGGCGTGAATTCCTTACGGCCCAACATCGTGCCCCACCTCGAACAGGGAGCCACCATCCTACTCAGACCTCGGCCGGTCCGGCCAGAGTTTGGCAACAGGCCCGTGGGGAACATGTGCCCGCCGAACTCGGTGTTGAGGTAGAGCGGGTGGTTCGGCTCACGGAGCGCCTCGACCTGGAAGTCGTTCATCGTGAACACATCCTCCAGCAGGCTCCGAGTCGTAGCGATTGCGCACGCCCCCAATCTGGCGCGAGCTGTCCAGGGCGCGGGCGATCCCGCTGGTGCGGGCATAGAAGTCGTGGTCGTCCGGCGACTCGTTGATGCGCGTGCCCCAAAGGATAATGCTGGGGTGATTCCAGTCCCGCCAGATCATCTCTTCAACGTTCCGGCAGGCAACGTCTTTCCAGGCGTTGTCGCCAATGTGCTGCCAGCCGGGAATCTCTTCGAAGACGAGGAGACCCAGCTCGTCGCACGCGTCCAGGAAGTGCGTCGACTGTGGGTAATGTGACGTACGCACGATATTGCACTTCAGCTCGCGTTTGAGGATCTCGGCATCCTTACGCTGAACGCGGGCCGGCATGGCCTGCCCCACGAAGGGGAACGTCTGGTGACGATTTAGCCCCGCAGCTTCACCTGCCTGCCGTTCAGGAAGAAGCCCCCGGGGGTGAAGCGCGCCTCCCGGAAGCCGATCCGAATGCTGTATTCGTCGACGCAGGACTTCCAGATAGGAGCCGAACGTGCAGGGTGTAGAGCTGAGGCCGGTCCAGGTCCCACAGCTGCACCGGGCCGAGATCGTCTATCGTGAGGCTCGAAGGGCACAACCCCGGGGGCGCCGGGGGCGGCCGTGGAGGAGCGGCCTCGGAGCGCCACGTACCGAGCACGCCGCTGGCCATCGCGTAGCTCCACTTCCAGCCCGCCGGGACGGGCCGGCGGCGGGGGAGGCCGTCCACGAACGCGCAGACGGCCAGGCGCGCCCGGCCCCCAACACGTCAATCGGCCGGGCAAAGACGTTCTCGATGAACGTCTCCGGCACCACACGCAGGGCAACCTCCCGGTAGATGCCACCGAACGTGAGATAGTCGATCCGGCCCCCGAAAGGGGGATATCGGCGCGCTCGGTGGAGTCGACCTCCACGGCGAGGACGTTCTGGCCGTCCGGTCGCAGGCCCCCGGTCAGCTCGAATGAGAAGGGGGTGTAGCCGCGCGGTACTCGCCCAGGCGCGCTCCATTGAGCCAGACCGTAGCGCGGTCATCACCCCGGCAAAGTCGACGAAGAGGCGCTGCCCGGCGCGCGCCATGCCTCCGGTGGCAGGGCGAAGCGACGGCGGTAGAGAGAGACGAACTGATACTCGCGGTCGTCGAAGCTGTGCCAGGGAGCGAGCTATTCGTGTGCGGGATGGTCACCCGCTTAACGGTACTTTGTTAAGGACGGAGATAGAGGTGCAGAGAGTAGCCGTCGGCGAGGAGGTCGAGGAGCCTGCTGGAGTTCGGGGGCGGGGTGAACTTGGCCCAGGCGCGCCAGATGCGCCACAGACTGGTCCAGGCACGAGCCAACTGCGCACTTGGCGGAGCGCGACCGGCCAGGGGAGGGCCAGACCCGGGGGCGGGGCGGCGGCGCCGCGTCCCCGGCGGGGGGCGCGCCCCGCGCCGCCCGCGTCTTTCCCCCCCCGACCGCCGGGGTGGCGGGGGGAGCCCGGTGGCTCCCCGGTGGCCGGTGGCCGTGCGGGCCAGGTTGCCTCAAGGGTAGTGGAACCAGACCCGCCAACAGAAGGAGAAGGCGCAGCCAACGAGGGCCCAGTGGCGGCGGATGGCGCGGTCCGTGCGGACCTGGAAGTCGCCCCAGCCGAGCCCTCGCGCTTGACCTGCTTGTAGCCTTGCTCGACCCAGTTCCTGAGGCCGTACAGGCGCACGATGGCCGCCAGGTCGGCGGGGGCGAAGGGCGCCGCCGCGCCGGGCGCGCCGTCCGGGCGTGGCAGGTTCGTCGCCAGGTACCAGGTGGTCAGGTGGGGCAGGGTGGTCGGGTCGGTCGTGGCCACCACCAGCCGCACCGGGCCCTCCGGCTGGTAGCCCGCGAACCGCGCCTCGGTCGCCCACCACACCTCCCGGTGCCCGTCGCGATACCGGCGCACGACGCGCGCCCAGTCGCCCGAACGCTCCCCGGAGCGGGTCGGCCCCTCCCACCGCTGGCGCCGGGCGCTTCCTCCGGCGTGGCGCGCGCCCTCGCGCACCCACGCCCCCTTCGAGGGCTTGAGGCCGAGCACGTAGGGCACTCGGGCCTGGTGCAACGCCCCTGGAACGCGTCGTTGTCGCCGTAGAAGCAGTCGGCCACCGCCGCCCGGAAGGGCACGCCGGCCCGCCCGCGCGGCCACCAACTCGACCGCGATGCGGGAGCTTGGTGCGGAAGGCCGGGTCGTGCTTGCCTTTGGGCAGGCGTGGCGCCGGGGTGTACGGCTCGACGTGGAGCGGGTAGTACACCCGCTCGTCGGCCCATAGGCTGGTCACGGCCACGATGCCGTTGTCCACCTTGCCGAGGACCCCAGGTACTGCCGGGCGACGTGGGCGGTCTTGGTGCCGTCCTTCCGGTCCCCCGTGTCGTCCACGACGAGCACCCCATCGGCGTGGGGCCGGGTGGCGGGGTCGGCCAGGAGCCCCGCCAGGCGCGCGCGTTGAGCGCGCCGCGTCCCAGGTGGCCTCCGACAGGAAGTACTGCAATTGCTGGGCGCTGGGTGCTGCGCTCCCACGACCGGCTCCGTCTCGGCGAGCGCCGTCAGGGTCTTGTTCCGGTCGCGGGGCAACAGCCCCTGCAGGTACGCCCGGAAAGCCCGGCGCTGGGCCAGCGTCCCGAAGCCGTCGTCGAAGCGCTGGGCATAGGCTTCCAGCGGCCCGGGCGCCTCCGGGCATGGATGACGCACGGTCATGGCCACCTCCTCACCCGCCTGTTCTTACCACAGCCCTCCCATCGTTAACAAACTACCGTTAAACGCCGAGTCGTCAAACTCCAGGCCGGTGCTGCCCTCAACCACCGCAGGGCTGTAGCGCCACCCGCGGTTGAGCGGATACGTTCGCCGCTGCCCCGGTCGACCCGGTTCGTCGCCCGGCCCGGCCGGTTCCTGCCTTGTCATGGTTTGCCCTGCCTTCTGCTCGTGATCTAGTGCGTCGCCGGGCCCTCTACCGGAGCGCCCTCCGCCGGCGCGCCGCCCCCGGCCCCCGCGGCGTCGGCAGGCTGGTGACCCCCGCGGGTGGCGGCCCGGATGAGAAGGCGCTCCTTCTGCTCCCGGCGGACGCGCTGTTCCAGCGCCACCGGATCCCAGTGGTGGAGCAGGCGGGCGCGCAGGTCCTCACGCACCGCGGCGTGCCCGGCATCGGTTCCCAGGTCCGTGAACTCGCCCGGATCCTCCTGCAGGTCGAACAGCAGGGGCGGGTCGTCCAGGCTGTAGATCAGCTTGTAGCGCCCGCGGCGCAGCATGGCCGCCGGGCGCGCCACGCCGTGGGCCAGGTACTCGCTGAAGGCCTCGTCTTTCCAGGACTGTTCGGCACCGGCATCGCCCCGCGCCAGGGGCAGCAGGCTCTCGCCGTCCAGGGCCGTGAGGGGCCGCGTTCCGGCGGCCTCGATCATAGTGGCGACGACATCGACGAGCGAGACGGTCTGCTCCACCCGCCGTCCTGCCGGGAGGCCGGCGGGCCAGGAGAGGATCAAGGGCACGCGGACGGAGTGCTCGAAAAAGTTGGACTTGCGCCACATGCCGTGCTCGCCGTTCATCTCCCCGTGATCGCTGGTGTAGACGACCAGCGTATTCTCCAGCTGCCCGGTCTCCTCCAGCGCCGCCAGGAGGCGCCCCACCTTCTCGTCGAGGTAGGTGATCAGGCCATAATACGCCGCCCGGGCGCGGCGCACCTGCCCTTCCGGGAACTCGGCGGCAGCCCCGAACATGGCGCGCATGCGCTGGAACAGCGGGTGGAGCGTCTCCAGGTGGCCCGGCGGGATGTGGGGGAGGTCGACCTCGTCCGGCGAGTACATCTCCCAGTAGCGCTCCGGGACGACCAGCGGAAAGTGCGGGGCGATGAAGCCAACGTCGAGCGCCCACGGCCCGTCCTTGCGGGCCGGGTCGCGGAGATAGGCCAGGGCGCCCTCCTCTACCTGGTCGTCCACCTCGATCTCGCGCGTGGTGCCCGGGCCGGCCTGGGCCACTCCCGGCCAGCGACGCGCCGCCGGCGGCGTGCCGTTAGCCCAGTCGAAGACGCCATGGGCGTGGCTGGCGTGCAGATCAAACCCCAGCTGCGCCCGGAAGCCGTGTAGCTGGTCCGGCCCCACGAAGTGCTGCTTGCCCGAGAGGACGGCGTCATAGCCCACGGCACGCAGGAGGTGCGCCCACGTCACCGCGTCCGAGGAGAGGGCCGTCGCGTTGTCATACGCCCCGTTGTGGTGCGGGTAGCGCCCGGTCATGAAGGACATGCGCGAGGGCACGCACAACGGCGAGTTGCAGTAGGCGTTCTGGAAGAGGACGCCTCGTAAAGCGAGGCGGTCCAGGTGCGGTGTCTTGACCAGGGGGTGACCGCCAAAAGCACTGAACTGCGGGGCGTGCTCGTCGGACATGATCACCAGGAGGTTTGGTGGGGCGGGATGCCCGGCGGGCGCGGCGGCTGACATGTGGCGTTTCCTCCCTTGCCAGGATCGTCTGACGGGGCGCTAAGACGCTAAGACGTGCCGATGTTTTTCCAGCCCTGCTCGAGCAGCTGGTCGATCTGCGGCTTGGCCGATTGCACGGCTTCTCGGGGAGAGCGCTGGCCCTCCCATACGGGCTTGAGGGCCTCGCCGAGCGCGCGATTGATGTCCGTCCAGGTGGGCACCTTGGGCTGTGGGCGGAGGTAGTTGCCGCTCTCGGCCATGGTCTCCGGGTTCTCGGGGGGCGTGCGGGTCTTCCACTGGGGCAGCATGGCGGTGGACTTACGGTAGGGGGGCGCTTCGCCCGACTCTACCTGCATGAGATCGTTCTCCTTACTGCCCAGGAATTTCTGCAGCTCCCAGGCAGCGTCCTGCTCCCGGCTGGCCTTGTTCATCGGCCAGGCGTGACCGCCCCCCGTGGTGTTGGTGCTCGCCGCGCCCCAGGGGATGGGCGCCGCCCCGGCCTTGAAGCCGCTTTGCCTGAGCCGGCCGGCCGTGGCCACGGCGCCATAGTAAAAGGCGACCCGGCCGGCGAGAAAAGCCGCCTCCCCCGCGTCCTGCGCTGCCTGGCTGGGGGTGGGATGGGCGTGGTCCTTGGCCATCAGATCGGCGTAGAACTGCAGCCCCTCGAGCGCCGCCGGCTGATCGAGGGTGAACTTCCGCTCGTCCGGGCTAAACACGTCGCCGCCGGCGCCCAGCCCCCAGACCCAGGCGTCCAGGAAGGTGAAGGGGCTATGGAAGCCCCAGGTGCCGCCGGGCTGGGGGGGCGCACCGGGCGTGACGAAGCGCCGCACTGCCGACTGGAAGACCGGCCAGCTCCACTTCTTGTCTTTCCAGTCCTGGGGGGGCCGGGCGATGCCTTGCTGCTGCAGGAGGTCGGCATTATAGAAGAGGACCCGGAAGGCGAGCCAGGGCAGACCGTACTGCTGGTTCTGCCACTTGTACATCGCCAGGCCCTTGTCGTAGAAGTCCGCCAGGTCAACGCGGTCGCGCTTGATCAGCGGCTCGAGCGAGACAAGCTGGCCGCGCGTCACCATGCCCGGGACGAAGGCCGATTCCAGGCGGAAGATGTCGGACGCCGTGCCGGCCGCCATGTCTGACAGCAGCTTCTCCTCGTAGTTGCCGGGGACGTGCACCAGCTCCACTTCGTGGCCGGTGAGCTCTTTGAAGCGGGCGATCTGCTGTTGGTGCAATGCCAGCCGGCTCTGATTGCCCACCGCCATCCAGCTGAGCTTCGCCGCCCGCGCGCCGTGGCGGGCGCCGGCCTCCGGCGCGCCCTGGCCCCCCTGGGTGCCAGGAGCGGCGGCCGTGCAGGCGGCCGCTATGACTCCCGACCAGGCTGCCGCCATGCCGAGGGCGAACTTCCTGCGCGTGGGCGTGAACGGTGCGTCCATTGATGCTGTTTCTCCTGCCGTGCTGTGGGTGCTTGCTTTAGACACAGGGCGTATGCGTCCAGGGCCTGTGCCTCGCCTGCGGTGGCCCGGCTACTGGGACGCGCGCTGCGTCTGCGGGCTGGGGTGCGCCCTGCCCCCATCGGCCACCGCACCGCAACGAACCAACCTCTCCTGCTCCTCCGGCGTGAGTCCGGCCTGGACCAGGATCGCGCGCGTCTGCTCGCCGATGGCCGGCGGCGGGGTGCGCACCTCGGCCGGCGTGCCCGAAAGCTTGACCGGAGAGCTGACCAGCTGCACCGCACCCAGGGCGGGGTGTTCCACCGTGGCCACCATCCCGTTGGCGATCGCCTGCGGGTGGCGGTAGGCCTCACCCGGGCCGAGCACCTCGCCGCACAACACCTCGTGGGCCTCCAGGATCTCCAGCCATGCGGCCGTGGACCGCTCCAGCAGGCGCTCTCCGATGATGGCGCGCATCGCCTCGGCGTTGGCCGGCTGCGCCAGATCCTCCAGCGTGGCGAAGTGGGGATCCTGGGTGTAATCCGGCAGCCCCAGCGCGCGGCAGACGTTGGCCAGCGGCTGCGGGCGAAACCAGCCCACCAGGGCGACGAACCCGTCGGCGGTGCGGTACACCGCCTGCAGCGGGTGGTGGTGGTCGGAGACGCCGGTATCGCGCTCCCCGAGGTTCAGCCGGCTCACCTCGTCCCATTGCTGCAAGGCCAGCAGCCCGTCGAGCAGTGACACCTCCACGCGCTGGCCCACTCCCGTGCGCGCGCGGGCCAGCAGGGCCAGCAGGATGCCCTGGACGAGCAGCTGGCTGGCCGTGAAGTCCGAGACGGTTGTAGGAACCGCCCGCGGCACGCCGTCCGGGCCGGCGTTCTTTGCCGCGAGACCGGAGAGGGCCTGGCCGAGGAGCTCGTGGCCCGGCTTCCGCCCCTCGGCCATGGGGCCACGGCTCCCCCAGCCGGACCCTTCCGCGTAGATGAGGCGCGGATTGTCCCGGCGCAAGTCGTCGTAGCCGAGACCGAGCGACTCCATCACCCCCGGCCGGAAGTTGCTCACCACCACGTCCATGTGGGGGACCAGGCGGTGGATCAGGGCGCGGCCTTCGGGAGCCTTGAGGTCGACGGCCAGGCTCCGCTTGTTGCGGTTCATGGACAGGTAGCGCGTGCTTTCGCTTCCCGAGCCGTCCCGGTGGACCCAGAAGGGGGCAAAGGCCCGCGCCAGGTCGCCGCTAGCGGGCCGCTCCACCTTGATCACGTCGGCGCCGAAGTCGGCCAGCACCTGCGTCGCGGCCGGGCCGAGGATGACCTGGGTGAAGTCCAGCACCCGCACGCCGCTGAGCGCGCCCCCAGCGGGGTGGGGCTCGCCCACTTCCTGGTCTACTGGCGCGGCCGACCCCTTCTGCCCAAGCTGCCCCGGTTGATGACTCTGGCTCATGAGATCGCTGTCTTCCTGTGGCCAACTCGCACGCGACCCGTCGCCGTTCTACAGGCCGGCGCCCGGAGCCCCGCCGGCCCGTAGGTTGCCGTCCGGCCCCGGCCCAGCCAGGGCCGGACGGCTAGATCTGCCCCAGCGGCGGTCGTGTTCTGCG
Organism: Chloroflexota bacterium; assembly: GCA_030447525.1. Lineage (GTDB taxonomy): Bacteria > Chloroflexota > UBA11872 > UBA12225 > UBA12225 > JAUJOR01. Next base: position 75,073 of record JAUJOR010000014.1, read on the forward strand.
ATACAGAACAATGTGCCACCTGACGCTACGAGACATGGTACGGCGGGCGGGGGGCCGAGTCAATCGGTGGCCCCGATGACCCCCTGGGGGGGATGCTGCTCCAAGTCCTCGCGCCCGGTGGAGCCTTGCGCAGCATCATCTTCGACCCTCGGACCGGCACGGCGTGGCGGGTCCTGCCCCGGGGACTGAGCTGCGAGAGCGGGTCGCCGTGCTGGCGGCGACTCCGCGACGCCTGCTCTCTCATCTGCGTCCGCTTCCTCAGCCCGGACGAGGTCGCCCGCGACCGGCTTGGGGCCACCACCGCCGTCTAGAGCGCTGCCTCGATCACCTCGACGGCTCGCTCCACGCCGTGCTCCCCACGGATCCGCCTGCCGAGCTGATCGGCTCGCCGGGCCATGGCCTGATCCGTACTGGCCGTAAGGAGCGCCGCAGCCAGGCCGGGCGCGGTTAGCTGCTTCAATGGCACGGGGCGCGGGCCGACCCCCAGCGCCCGAACGCGCCGCCCCCAGAACGGCTGGTCGGCGAACAGCGGGCAGACCACCGTCGGCCGGCCGGCGCGCAGCCCCTCAGCGGTCGTGCCGGCCCCGCCATGGTGGACAACCGCCGCGACTTGGGGGAACAACCACCCGTGCGGGGCAGCCTCGATGCTGAAGCAGCGCTCATTCCGTTCGACCCCCGTCATCCCGCCCCAGCCCGTCGCCACCACGGCACGCTGCCCGGCTCGGTCAACCGCCTGGCGCACGAGCCGCGTGAGCCGGGCCGGATCGCCCCAGGCCATGCTCCCGAAGCCAATGTACATGGGCGGCGGTCCACGCTCCAGGAAAGCTGCCAGTTCGGCCGGAGGTTGCCAGTGGGGCGCATCGGGTAGGAACCAGAAGCCCGTAAGCGCGGTCGTGGACGGCCAGTCGGGCGGCCGGGGTACGACGGCCGGGCTCACCGGATACAGCGTGGGCACCGGCCGGCCGTCGCGCACCAGCTCGCTCGCCATCACCGAGAGCCGAGCCAGCCCCAGCGTCTCCCGCCTCCAGCGGTTCACGAGAGCCCGCGTCGGCAGCGTTAGCAGGCGGAACAACAGCGCGTAGGTCAGACGGTTGTAGCGCCCCCCCAGCAAGCGTGATGGCAGCAGGGGGTTCGGGAAGGCGCCGGTCGGAGTCAGGGCCGGCACCGGAAGGCTCAGGAAAGCTGGCACGCCCAGCCGCTCGGCCACGTGGTAGCCGGCCAGCGCCTTCGGGTGATAGATGATCGCCGCCGCATCCCGGCTGGCGGCCCAGGCGCCGTCGAGCACGTGGCCGCGGGGCCAGGTCGTGCTCGCCAGAGCCCCTGGCGCGCTAGCCAGCGGGTCGAGGATGGGTCGGGCGGGTCGGTGTTCGACGAGTTCCTCAAGCGGTAGAGTATAGGCAGCGCCGTGACAGCAGTCGCCGCCAAAGGAGCCCCGGCGTGATCCCCGGCAAGGCCACCGCACCTGACGCGGGGGCCGCACTGCGTCCGATGCACCCGCCGGCCACGCTGGGGATGATCGGGCTCGGCGCCATGGGCGGTCCCATGGCGCGTAATCTCGCCGCCGGCGGCTACCGGGTGCTGGGCTTCGACACCAGCGCGGAGCGGCTGCGGGCCAGCGCCGCCGCCGGTGTGGAGCCGGAACGTGGCCTGGACACGGTCGTCGGTCGCTGCGACGCCGTCCTCACCAGCCTCCCCTCATCCGAGGCCCTGGTCCAGGTAGCAGAGGAGCACTTCCTCCCCCGCGCCCGCCCCGGTCAGCTGTTCGTCGATCTGGGCACCGTGACCCCACCGGAAACGCGCCGGCTGGCGGCGGCCCTGCGCGAGCGCGGCGCCGATCTCGTCGACGCCCCCGTCAGCGGTGGCCCCGGGGGCGCGGACGCGCGGACGCTGTTCATGTTCGTCGGCGGCGAGGTGGCCGCGGTACAGCGCGCCTGGCCCATCCTGGCGGCGCTGGCCGGCGACGGCCGGATCACCCACTGCGGCCCCAGCGGCAGCGGGCAGATCGCCAAGGGCGTGAACCAGCTGGCGATGGGTCTCGGCGCCGCCGCCTACCTGGAGGCGGTGGCCTTTGGCGTCCTCGCCGGCCTGGATCCGGCGGCGCTCGGGGAAGCCGTCGGCGGGGACGCGGGCTGGCGCGCAATGGTGGCTCAGACGGCGCGGCGCATCTCTGAGGGCAAGGGTGATGAGATCGGCGTCAAGTTCCGCGAGCTGCCTTATTTCCTGCGCGAGGCCCGGGAGGCGGGATTCGCGCTGCCGCTGACGGAGGTCCTCTACGCCTTCTGCGATCGCGGCCCGCGTGTCGTCGTCGACGACAACCGGCCGGCGCCGTCGTTCTTCCACGAGCTCGTCGCCCGCCGCGCCGGGCCGGTAGATCAAGGGGGCGCTCCCGCCCCCCCGCCGGGTTGAGCGGGCCACCCGGCACGCGGTCAGCCGCTGCGTCTCCTCGTCCGCGCTCAGGCGGCGCTTGGGGTCACCGTGGCGACGGCAGCCGGTGGCATGGCGTCGGCCTGCGCCGGGGCAGCGCCCGGCGGCAGTTCGGCGCCCAGCCCGGCAAGGCCCTGATCAACGACCTCATCATGGGCGGCGACGTGGGCATGGTCAGCTGGAACAGCAACTTTGGCGTCACGCTCAAGGCCCGCGGCGCCATCTTCCCCTGGAACGTGGCCCCGTTCCCCGCCGGCCCCAGGAGCGGCAACGCCACCAGCGGCAGCAGCCCCAATCCCGATACGCTCACCGCCCCGGCGAAGAACGCCGAAGGGGCCTGGGCGTTCCTCAAATGGTACTTCAGCACGGACACGCTCACGCTGCGGCGCAGCGCCGCGCGGCGCTCCATGTGTGACAAGCTGATCGAGTTCAGCGACAACCTGGCGGACAAGTCCGGCGCGCGCCACCTGCCCGCCGCCGCCGAGAAGACGCGCCCCTTCCAGCGCCCCGCTACCAACGGCCTGGAGATCACCGGTGTCATCACCAGGGGCGTGGTGGCGATGCTTCAAGGCGGGATTGGGGTGCGCGACGGGGCCGAGGGACTCACCCGCGAGGTGAACGAGCTCCTCAAGGGGGCGTCGTAATGGATCGACGCCGCCCCGCCCGAGGGCGCCGCGTATTACTCTGTCCGGCTGCGTCAGGGTAATGGCCAGATGGCCTGGAGCAGCCCCATCTTTGTCGAAGGACGCCCATGAGCCTCACGCTGTACGTCTCTACGGCCGGCAGAGACACGTGGTCGGGCAGGCTGCCCGAGCCGAACGCGGCCGGCACCGATGGCCCCTTTGCCAGCGTCGAGCGGGCCCGCGCCGCGGGGCAGGCGCTCAAGCGCGAGGGGCGGCTGGACGGGCCGCTGACGGTCCAGCTACGTGGCGGGACGTACCCGCTGCACGCGCCGCTGCGCTTCGGGCCCGACGACTCCGGCCCCATCACCTACGCCGCGTACCCCGGCGAGCAGCCGGTCCTCGACGGCGGCCGCCGTATCGCCGGCTGGCGCCCCGCACGGGTCAACGAGATCAATTGCTGGGTGGCCGACGTGCCGGCGCTGCTGCCGGCCGGACTGGGCGCTGCCGGCGGCGGTCCCGCCCGCCGGCCCTGGGTCTTCCGCCAGCTGTTCGTGAACGGCCGGCGCCGGCCGCGGGCGCGGCTCCCCAAAGATGACTACTTCTGGATGGCGGACGTGCCCGGGACAGCCTTTACCGCCGGCCTCTTCGAGGGGACGGACACGTTCGTCTGCCGCCCCGGTGACGTCCGGCCGTGGCAAGGCCTGGAGGAGGCCGAGATCGTCGTGCTCCACTACTGGAGCGAGGAGCGCCTGCCGGTGGCCTCCTTTGATCCCCAGACGAACACGGTGCGGCTGGCCCGCCGCAGCGTCTTTGCCCTCAAGGACGACGCCGCCCACCGTTACGCCCGCTACTACGTGGAGAATGTGATCGAGGCGCTCTCCGCGCCCGGCGAGTGGTACCTCGATCGCGCCGCCGGCAAGGTCTACTATGTCCCCCTGCCGGGGGAGACGCCGCAGACGGTGGAGGTCGTCGCCCCCATCGCCGAGCGTCTGCTGCACCTGGCGGGCAACGCCGAAGCGGGGTGGTTCGTCGAGTTCCTACGCTTCCAGGGGCTGACCTTGCGGCACACCGATTGGTGGCCGATGCACGACCCCTCCCTCGGCAACACCGGCGTCCGCGGCGATCCCGTTCCCTGGGCACCCGGTCCCCAGGCGGCGCGCAACGTCCCCGGCGCAGTTTTCTGTGAGGGCGCCCGCTACTGCGCCATCGAGGCCTGCACCGTCGAGCACACCGGCGGGTACGGCATGGAGCTCGGCGCCGGGTGCCGTGGCAACCGCGTGGTCGGCAACACGGTACGCGATGTGGGCGCCGGCGGGATCAAGGTTTGGGGCGCCGATGCCGAGGGGCCCCGCGCCGGGCGCACCGGAGAGAATCGCATCACCGACAACCACATCCATGCCGGCGGGCGCATCTTCCCCAGCGCCTGCGGCATCCTGCTCATGCACGCCTTTGGCAACCTGGTGGCCCACAACCACGTCCACGACTTCTACTACACCGGCATCTCGTGTGGCTGGGTGTGGGGCTACCGCGAGAGCGTCTCGCGCGACAACCGCATCGAGCACAACCACATCCACCACCTCGGCCAGGGCCTGCTCTCGGACATGGGCGGCATCTACACCCTTGGTGTGCAGCCCGGCACCGTCCTGCGCGGCAACCTGATTCACGACGTCGAGAAGCACAACTACGGCGGGTGGGGCATCTACCTGGACGAGGGGAGCTCCCACATCCTGGTGGAGGGCAACGTCGTCTACCGCACCAGCAGCCAGCCCTTCAACCAGCACTACGGGCGCGAGAACGTGGTGCGCCACAACGTCTTTGCCTTTGGCCGCGAGGGCCAGGTCTCGCTCACACGGAGCGAGGAACACCTCTCCTTTACCCTGGAGCGCAACCTGCTGCTGGGCGAGGGCCAGCCGGCCTACATCGGCCGGCGCCGGGCCGACCTCAGCCACCCCGGCGGGGGCTTCGTCAGCGACCTCAACCTCATCTGGGACGTGGCGGGCGAGCCACGCATCGCCGCCAACGGCCGCCACGACGAGCAGGCCCGCTGGCACTTGGAGCGCGTCTTCACGCTCGACGAGTGGCGTGCCGCAGGCCACGATCTACACTCGGTCGTCGCCGATACCGGCTGCCGCGACCCAGGGCGCTACGACTTCACCTTCGGCGCCGACTCGCCGGCGGCCGCGCTAGGCATCCGACCGCCGGACGTCTCCCGCGCCGGCCCGCGCCCGCCGGACGCGCGGATCTAAGTATCGGCCGGTACGTTCGCGCAGCTCGGAGCCGTAGCATGTCGCGTCGCGTGCGTCCCGGCACGACGCCACTACGGCGACGCCGCCCGCGCCGCCGGCAATCTTGTGTCGCGGCTGCCGCGGCTGCACCTGAGTACCCCCGCACGTCCATCGTCCTGGCCATTGTGTGGGGCGCCCGATGATGGCGGCCGCCTCGTCAACGGAGGGCGCGTCTCCCTCACGGAGGAGGGCATGCGCCAGCCACAACGACTGCGCCACGCGATACGCCCGCCGCCCACCCTCTTCGGGAGTTGCCTGGCCAACCAGGTGGCGTTGCGGGTCGTAGGCCAGACGAATGGCCCCTAAGCCGGCCCCGTACATCGCCGCCACACGCCCCTGTCGCTCCATTGTGTTCTGCATTAGGGGACATCACTCCACCACCGGCACAGCCACCCCGCGAGTGCCGATCTCGTACTCCTCAGTCGTCACGCGCAAGGCCCTGGGCGCGAATCGCCGGCAGCGCCGCGAGGAGGGCTCCTGGCTGGGAGGCAAGGCCGCGGCGGCCGCCTGGCTTCCTCGCTAAGTCGGCAGCGATCACAGGCTGACCCGGGGGGCGCGGCGGTGGCGAAGGACATACACTTATGTCTCGCATGCCGGCGCAACATCCCGATGGACAGAACGGCGAAACCTCCGCACCGCGGTCTGCCGCCGTGCTCTCGCTCCAGCGCGCCACGCGCCTGATGGAGCTCATCGGGGAGATGGGAGAGGCGGGGATCAGCGAGCTGGCGCGGCGCCTGGGCTGGACCAAGAGTATGGTGCACCGCCAGGCGTCGACGCTGCAAGGCCTGGGCTATCTGGAGCAAGACCCCGGCAACGGGCGCTACCGGCTGGGGCTGAAGCTTTTCGCGCTGGGCAGCCTGGTCGTCCGCCAGCGCGAGCTACGCGACCAGGCTATACCCGTCCTGGAGACGTTGATGGAGCGGTGCCAGGAGACGACGCACCTCGCCCTCCTCGACGAGGGGCGCGGCGACGTCGTCTACGTCCATAAAGTGGAACCGCCACAGGCGATCCGGCTCTACACCGAGGTCGGCGCGCACCACCCGGCCTACTGCGCCGCGACGGGCAAGGTGCTCCTCGCGTACCTCTCAGATGAGCGCCTGCGGCGGGCGCTCGCCGCCCAGCCCCTCCGCCGGCACACCCCGCGCACCATCGCCGATCCCGATGCCCTGCGCGCGCACCTGGCCCAGGTACGCGCGCAGGGCTACGCCCTCGATGACGAAGAGTACCGCGAGGGGGTGCGCGGCGTCGCGGCCCCGGTGCGCGACCACCGCGGGCAGGTCGTCGCCGCCGTGAACGCCGGCGGCCCCACCAGCCGGCTGACGGACGCCGCTATCCAGGCCCTTGTCCCGCACGTGGAGCAGGCGGGCGCGGAGATCTCCCGGCGACTCGGCTATCTCAGCCCGGTGGCCACGGCGGGGCCAGGCATGGTTGCGCCAACCCGGCCTTCCACCAGCCCTTGAATGCCATCCTGCAGCTATGCCGGCGCCTCAGCAACAGCAACCGCACGAAAGGCCAGCGCATGACCCGCACCGGGGGCCCGCCGGGCCCGAACATCCTCTGGTACTGCGCCGATCAGCAGCGCTGGGACACCATCGGCGCCCTCGGCAACCCGCACGTACACACCCCCAACCTCGACCGGCTGGCGCGCGAAGGGACGGCGTTCACCCACGCCTACTGCCAGGCGCCCATCTGCACTCCCAGCCGGGCCAGCTTCCTGACCGGGAAGTACCCCTCCACCATCCACCTCAACACCAACGGCAACACGCACTTCCCGCCCGGCGAGCGGCTGGTCACGCGGCGGCTGGCCGACGCCGGCTACGACTGCGGGCTTGTCGGCAAGCTCCACCTCCTCGGCGCGGCCTGGCGGCCCGAGCCCCGCATCGACGACGGCTACCGCTACTTCCAGTTCTCGCACGCGCCACGCAACGATTGGCCGAAGCTGCACGATTACGCCGACTGGATTCGGGAGCAGGGGCACGACCCCGGCGACGTGCTCCGCACCAGGAGTCATCGCCAGGGGCCGCTCCACGAGCCTGGCCCGGAGCCGGAGCGCGATAACGTCCCCGTCTCGCTGCACCAGACCACCTGGTCCACCGAGAAGACGCTCGAGTTTCTCGCCAACGCAGACGGTCAGCGCGCGCCGGGTCAGCCCTGGCTGGTAAGCGTCAACCCCTACTACCCCCACCCACCGTTCAACCCGCCCTGGGAGTACTACTGTCGGTTCGACCCGCAGTCGCTGCCCGGACCGCACTTCCGCGAGTCGGACATGGAGGCACAAGCGGCGCTGGCGCGGGTGGACTTCCAGTCCCAGCCACAGCACCCCAATACCTTCCCGGCCAGGAACCTCCAGGCGGCGTACTACGCGCAGATCGAGTTCGTCGACCACGAGCTCGGGCGCCTCCTGGACGCGCTCGACCGCAGCGGCCAGCGCGAGAACACCGTCGTCGTCTTCACGTCGGACCATGGCGAGGCGCTGGGTGACCACGGGCTGACGCAGAAGGGCTGCCGCTTCTACGATGGGCTGGTGCGAGTGCCGCTGATCTTCTCCATGCCCGGGACGTTGCAGGCCGGACTGGTCAGCGGGGCGCTGGTGGAGCTGAGCGACATCATGCCCACCCTGATGACGCTGGCGGGGCTCCCTATCCCTGAAGGCACCCAGGGACGATCCCTCCTCCCCATCCTCACCGGCCAGGCGCCGCCCGCCCATCACCGGGACTTCGTGCGCAGCGAGTACTACGACGCCGTCGACCTACCGAATCACACCTTCGGCACCATGTACCGCGACCGGCGCTGGAAGCTCTCCGTCTACCACGGGCTCGACATCGGCGAGCTGTATGACATGGAGACCGACCCGCACGAGCACGTCAATCTCTGGGATCGCCCGGAGCACCAGTCGGTAAAGCTGGATCTCATCAAGCGCTCCTTCGACGCCACCATCCTGGCCATGGACTACGGCCCGCGGCGCATCATGCCCTCCTAAACCAGCTCCATGGCCAGACCCACAACCGTAGTTCCTCTCGGCCCTGTGGGTCACTGCTTCGCTTTCGTTTGCTCGCGCGCTGGAATGGTAGGCCAGCTCAAGTGCCAGGCGCGCCACCCGCTCGCGCGTCGCCGATGACACGTCCGGGTAACCGGCGAGCGCCCGAGAGACCTGCGTCTCACTCAGCCCCGCCGCCGCCGCGAGGCCGCGCAGCTTGACGCGTTTGGCGCGGCCGTCCACGAGCTGCATAGGACTTGGGAGGACTGGGGCTCTGATTGGGGGCCTCGTTACGCTCGGACGGGGCCCATCCCGGTCCGGGTGAGCTCCGCCAGCGCCGCCAGTCCGAAGAAGCCCACGCCGTAGGTGCAGGACACGCGGAACCAGCGGCGGTAGTGCACGGCGGAGTGCGGGCTGCACCCCAATAAGCCACATGGTCGGGTTCCAGTTCCTGATGGACCTGATCCATCGCTGGAAGGTGGCGCCGCCGGCCGCGGACGTCAAGCAGTTCAGCCTGGGCACCAACGCCTTCGGCACGGGCAAGGTGGGAATGGTCTTCAACGCCCCCTTCCGCCTGCCGGACTACCGCAAGGCTGAGTTGTTCGAGTGGGACATCGCGCCCCTACCCAAGGGCCCCAAGGATCAGTGGCGCACGCTCTCCACCACCGGGCTGGCGATGTGGAATGGCACCAGGTACAAGGATGCCACCTGGGCCTTCATGCGCTTCCTCATCGGCGAGGAAGCGTCCAAGGCGTATGTGACCGAGCGTATGGACTATGGCATCCCCGCGCACAAGGGGGCTGCGCCCCTGTTTAGCCAGGACCCGCGCGCGCCACAGAGCAAGCAGGTCTTCTTCGACGCCGCCGGGCGGGCCAGGCCGGCGTACACCACGCCGTATGGCCAGAAGGCCATTTCCGTCCTCAACCCGGCCCTCGAAACAATGTGGGACGAGGGCCGCCCGGCGAAGGCGGCGCTGGAAGATGTCGTCCCCCGCGTCAACGCGTCGATGCAGGAGGAGATTGCCGCCGACGTAAAGAAGTAAGGCCCTCGGTCGGTCAGGCGGTGGGGACGTGGATGCGTGCCGCGAAGCGATCTCCGGAGCCAACGCACCAGGCGCGCAGCCGCTGGCGGTGCTCCTGGAGCAGCGGCCGGTGACGCCCCTCGAGGGCCAGGTTAGTCATCTCCCACGGGTCGCTGCGGCGGTCAAAGAGCTGCTCGCGGTGCTCGCCCCACTCGTGGACGACGTACTTATGCGTCCCCGTTACCAGGCACCGTGCCTGAGTGGCGATGGCGCCGCTGACCTCCCCCGCCCAGGACGTCTGCACGACCACGTCTCCCGGGCGCTCAAACGGGAGTCCCCCGGCGGCGGGGCGCAGACTCACGCCGGGCAGGTCAGCCGGCGCGGGCACACCTGCCAGGTCGCAGGCAGTCGGGAGCAGGTCCAGCAAGCTGACCGGCTCCTCTACCACGGCGCCGGGCCGCACGCCGGGCCCGGCCACAATCAGCGGCACGCGCGCCGACTCGTCGTAAAGGGAGTGCTTCTGATTGAGCTCGTGCGCCCCCGCCATTTCCCCGTGGTCGCTGGTGAACAGGACGATGGTGTTGTCCTCCTGGCCCGTCTCGCGGAGGGCGTCCAGAATTTGCCCGATCTGGGCGTCCACTTTCTCCACCAGCCGGTAATAGGCGTGGCGCAGCAGGCGCCAGCGGTCCGGGGTGAAGGCGGGGCGGCGGCGGACCTTGCCGGCGTGCTCCGCGTAGGCCCGGATGGCCTCCGGCTCGTACGGACCGGCGTTGAAGTTGGGCGGCAGATTCGGGCAGGCTTCCACTGGGACGAGGGGCACCTCGCCCCACGGCAGGGGCTGGTTACGCGAGTGCTCGCAGATGTTGTGCGGGTTATCGAAGGATGCAACGAGGAAGAAGGGGCGGTCGCGCGGCTGGTGTACAAACTCCACGCCGGCGCCGGGCAGCAGCGTATCGTTGAAGCCGGCGATCACCCGGAATCCGTGCCCCTCTTCCATGGCCACGCGCGGGACATGCCACTTGCCCCCGTAGGCACACTCGTACCCCGTGGCCGCGAAGAGCGTGCCCAGCTCCTCGCGGCGGTGCCGCTCCGGAATGGCCCGCCCGTTGTCCATGGCGTCTATGGCGTGCGGCATCCGCCCGGTGAAGAGGCTGGCGCGGGCGGGGGTGCACAGCGGAAAGGTGGTGTAGGCGCTGGTGAAGCGGGCGCCGCGGGCGGCCAGCGCGTCCAGGTTGGGCGTGCGGACGTCCGAGTTGCCGGCGCAGCTCAGCGCGGCCCCCTGGTGCTGGTCCGTCATGAGCAGCAGGATGTTTGGCAATGGCATCGGCGTGTTGTACTAGATTGCCCCCAGGGCGCGCCCGCGAGGCGCCTCAGCGAGGGGCCGAGCGCGCGGCCGGGATCTCCCCTGAAAGGCGCACTGTGTCCTGCGCCCGGCCGGCAAGGCCGGCAGCCCGATGGTGCCGTCTGAGGGACGGTGGGACCGGCGTTTCACCTGCCCAACGCGCCGCCGGCCCGCCGGCTCACGGAGCGGTCCATTCCCCGGTGCGCAGGACCAGCACCCAGTCCAGCTGGGACTGCTCCCCGGGGGGGAAGAAGCGCACCACGCCCCGCTCATGGTAGCGCTGCACGAAGCGTTCCTGGCCGGTACGCGGGTCATACCACAGCGCGTCCACGGCCGTCCCGCTAGCGCCGTGCAGCTGGGACAGGTCCACCCACACCGGCATGCGCAGCGGCAGGTAGGCCAGCGCGAAAGAGGCATCGTCCGCCAGCGCCGCGGGGGTGCTCACGTTGGCCCGCCCGTCGCCCGTCCCGTGGGTGATCAGCCTGCCCTCGCCGTCCGGGGCGAGCCGGTGCCACGGGTAGGTCTCGAAGAGTCGCCGCCAGTGGCGCAGCTGCCTCGCGCCGGGGAGGTGCAGGGCATCGCGCCAGTACATGTCCACGTCCCGCGTGGGGGGGCGATCGGATGGCACGTAGAACGACCATACGTCCCGGCAACCGTAGGTGTGGCCGAGCGCGCCGCAGAGCATGGCGTAGTACGCCGCCTGGCGGACGTGCCAGTCGTCGATCTTGATTCCCCACGGGGTGGGCATCTTGAACCAGCGGTGGCTGTTCTCGTAGCGGGTCTCGCCGTCAAGAAAGGGCTTGGCCGGGGCACGGCCATAGTCGGCGAGATACTTCCGGCAGAGATCTTCCTCCAGGAAGCGGCAGGAGGACTGCTGCATATTGAAGGCAAGCCACGCGTCGTCATGGAACCACAGGGAGGACGTGCCCGTGGCCTTCATGCCTGCCGGGTGGAAGGTGATGAGGTGCCGGCCGCCGTCGCCGTCCGCCAGTCCCGCCGCCATGGCCCGCCAGACGGCCTTTAGCGGCTCCGTGTCCGCGCGCCGGTCGCCGCCGAGCACCCAGATCACGTCCCGGCCCCGGTAACGCCGGCCGACGTACGCCCCGTAGCGCCGGGCCGACTCCACATTAAAGATGGGTCGGTCGTTCGGCCCGCCGCCCACGGCGCCCCCCCAGGCCGGGAGCAGCGCTATCCACAGACCGAGTCCCTGGGCGGCGGCGATGATGCCGTCCGCATGGTCGAAATAGGCGTCGTTCGGCCGGTCCGGGTCGTCGTCCTCAAAAGGAGAGCGCTCGCCCTCCTCGCCGCGGACGCGCTCCGTGGCCAGGACGGGCATGACCACCGTAAAGCCCTGCTCCCGGCGCACCCGTAGATAGTGCTCCGCCTCGGCCAGACTGGGCACGGTAAAGAGCTTCCAGGCGGTATCCGCCAGGTAGAAGAAGGGAGTCCCGTCGTGCTCGAGGAAGCGTCCACCGACGCTGACGTTCATCAAGGGTACTTCTCCGGCTATGACGTGCGAGCGAGGAAGTCCTGGGAGGCTCGGGCGGCGTCGTCCAGCGCCGCCTGGGGGGCCTTCTTGAGCTGCAGCGCCGCGGCCAATTCGGTGTTGATCGCCTCACGGATCTCTGTGTAGTAGGCGTGGTTGGGGTAGCTCCAGCCGTACGCCACGGCGTCGAAGAACACCTTGATCAGGGGATCCCGGACGTACGGCGTGCCCGCGGCCGACTGACGCGGGGGGACGCCGTTCTGGATCTTGCAGATGGCCTCCACGTGCGCCGGCGCCGTAAGGAAGAGCAGCAGGTCGATTGCCGCGGCCGCGTCCTTCGGCTTGGCCGAGACCATGAGGTTGGTGCCGCCCATGTAGGTCACACGCTTGTCCAGGCGCGGGATCCGCGCCGTACCTACGTGCTCTGCTATCTCGGGCGCGGCGCGGCGGGCGGCGTTAACCTGCCCTGCCGACGCCCAGGTCACCGCCGCCTGACCGGCTGTGATGACGTTCTGCCCGGGCGGCGCCGGCGGACGCTCGATGGCGTCGATGCGGTCTCTGTGCAGCATATCCACCATAAGCTGGAGCGCGACCCGCCCGGCCGCGCCGTTGAAGGTCGGCTTCGAGAGGTCCGCGCTGAATGGATGCTCCCCTTGCTGCTCTACCAGCGTGAGGAAGAAATCGTGCGCGTTGGTGCCATTGGGGACGTCGAAGCCGGCCACGCGCAGGTCCTGGCCGTCCCACTTGGCGATGCGCTTCGCGCCGTCGCGGAGGGCCTGCCACGTGTCGGGGAAACGCTCCGCGTCCAGGCCGGCTTCGCGAAACAGGTCTTTGCGGTAGATCATCTCCCGGATATCCACGATGTACGGTAACCCGGCCAGCTTGCCCCGGTACTTACTGCCCTCGATCGTCGCCGGAAAGAAGTCGGCCAGGTCTTTTTGCACCGCCGCGTAGGTTTCGAGCGTCAGCGCGGCACCCTTGGCGGCGAAGTTTGGCACGCCACTGCCACCTACGGTGTAGACGTCTGGGCCGCTGCCGGCGGCGAAGGCGGCGTTGAGCTTCTCGATGTAGCTGCCGGTCATGGTAGTCCGCTCCACGCGCGTGGGGACGTTGGCGGCGGCAAACTCGGCCACCCGCCCTTCCTCCACCTCGGCCGTGGGCGGTCCCCACCGGCTCCAGTACTCGAGCGTAACGGCGGGCCGGACGAGCTTGGGTGCCTCGCCCGCGCTCCCGGACGGCGTGCCCCTGCCGCAGGCGCCGAGCACGGCGGCGCCCGCGGTCGTGAGTCCGGCAAAGACGACCCTTCGACGCGTGGGACACGTGAGGCTGCGGCTCATCGTGTGATCCCTCTCTGCCTCGCCTGGCTCCATTGGTAATCTGCTGGCCCTTGGTGCCGGTCGTTGTCTGTGGCTGCTCTGTCTCGTGGCAGCGGCGCAGTGATCGTTTCTCTATCATCAACGATCGACCAGGGGTCTACAATGTCATTCGTTGACCATGACGTGTCTGTGGTTGACCGTGCCGGGCGCGTGCGCGCCTCACGGGGCGCCGTCCCGCTGCGGGCGCCGCGGTCGCAGGTGCAGGCCTACTACCGTCTTATCTGGCTACGTGGGGGCGAGTTAACGATCGAGGCCGACGGCAGGCCGTACCCCGTGCGCCCGGGCGAGGTGGCCCTGCTGGTGCCCGGCCGGCACGTCCGGCTCGACTTCTCGCCGACGCCCGCCTCGCGCCACGCCTGGCTGACCATCGAGAGACCACCGCTGGCGGAGACGCAGCTCGCGGGACTGGCGGGCGCGCCGCCTTCCCTACCGGTCTCTCGCGGCATGGCGGCGCTGTTCGACGCGGCAGACGCGGCCTCGCGTCTGCCGGCAGGCGCCGCCCGCTGCGTGCTCGTCCCTACCGTCACGGCGGCGCTGGCGCTCTACCTCCAGGAAGCCCGTCTGTCCGGACGCTCCACCGGCAGGGGCCGCGGCGAGCACCTCGCGGTGGCGGCCGCCCGCGAGGCGATCGCCCAACGCCTGCACCATCCGCTCACGCTGGGCGACCTCGCGGACGCGGCGCACGTCGCCCCGGCGCACCTGGTGCGACTCTTTCGGCGCCAGATGAAGACCACGCCGTTCGGGTACTTGTGGGCCGAGCGTGTCCGGGCGGGGGTCTACCTTCTCCAGCAGACCGACCTGGCCATCGGGGAGGTGGCGGCCCGCACCGGCTTTCGCACCGGCCAGCACTTCTCCCGACTTGTGAAGTCGCTGACCGGCCGTACCCCCACCGAGCTACGCTCCCCAGCGGCAGGACGGCCGCAGACGCGTCCCGCCCTTCCCCACGTCAAGGTCGGGTTAATCGCCCCTTAACCGCCCCGTTACAACGCCGGGGCACACTCAGGGGCGCTCCGATGCCCCTCTCCCTCTCACTGCCCGCATCTGCCGGAACTCGTGAGCGCGCCGTGGCGCGTCCGCCCCTGCCCCCCCTGCGTGGCGCACTGCGAGAGCGGCTCACCTTTCTCGCCTTCGTGGCGCCCAACCTGTCCCTGCTGGCGGTCTTCTCGTACTGGCCCCTGGTGCAGAACGTCTGGCTCAGCTTCGTCGAGTGGAACATGATCGCGCCGGAACAGCTGTGGGTGGGGCTGGAGAACTGGGCGATCGTCCTCTCCGGCGCCGACTTCCGGCAGATCGCCCTGAACACGCTCCTGTTTACCCTTTTCTCGGTGGGGCTGACGCTGGCCTTGGGGCTCTCGTGTGCCCTGCTGCTCAACCAGCCCCTGGCCGGGCGCAACGCCGCCCGTGCAGTGCTCTTCACTCCCACCTTGCTCCCGGGCAGCGCCATCGCCCTGGTGTGGATCTACATGCTGGATCCACGATGGGGATTGATCCGCACCGTGCTCTCCTGGGTCGGCATCGCCTCCCCACGCTGGCTGATCGACCCGGCCTGGGCCCTGCCGGCGGTGATCCTGGTCTACGTCTGGAAAGCCGTTGGCTACAGCGTGGTCATCTTTCTGGCCGGGCTGCAAGGCATCCCCCGTGAGCTGTACGAGGCCGCCCGTGTGGACGGCGCCGGCCCCTGGGATCGCTTCCGGGCGGTGACGCTCCCCGGGTTGGGGCCGATCAGCTTCTTCCTGCTTGTCACCAGCCTGCTCTCCGCAATCCAGGCCTTTGACATCCTGCGCGTCATGACCGCCGGCGGGCCGGTGATCGCCACCACCACGCTGGTGTACCAGCTCTACAACGAGGGCTTCGTGGCGTTCAACGCCGGGCGGGCCGCCGTTTACTCTCTCCTGCTCTTCGGCGTGATGCTGGCCCTGACGGCGGCCCAGCTGCGGTTCGTCGAGCGCCGCGTGACCTACTCCTGACCATGGCCGGGCTTGCACGCTGGACGCTGGGATACCCGGCCATGACCCTGGTGGTGCTGGTCACCGGCGTCCCCATCTACTGGATGTTCGCCACCGCCTTCAAGACCAATCAGGAGGTCTACACCGTTCCGCCCACCTGGTTCCCGGCGAGGTGGACAACGGACAACTTCCTGGACGCCTGGGGCCATGCCCCGTTCGGGCGCTTCTACCTGAACAGCCTGATCACCACCGCGGTCAGCACGCTGGCCAAGATGACCAACGCCATCCTCTGCGTCTACGCCTTTGCCCTCCTGCGCTTCCCACGCAAAGACCTTCTCTTCCTGGCGGTGCTGGCGGCGCTGATGATCCCGGAGGAGGTCACCGTCCTCCCCAACTACCTGACCGTGGCCAGCCTGGGGTGGGTGAACACCTACGCCGGGCTGCTGGCGCCCACCTTTGCCTCGGCGTTCGGCACCTTCCTGATGCGCCAGCACTTCCTCAGCCTGCCCCGCGAGGTGCTGGACGCGGCCAGGATAGACGGCGCCGGGCACTGGCACACGCTGTGGCATGTGGCCCTGCCCATGTCCCGGCCAGTGGTCATCACGCTGTTCATGCTCACCGTGGTGCAGCGCTGGAACGAGTTCTTCTGGCCCTTGATCGTGACCAATACCGCCAGCATGCGCACTCTGCCCATCGGCATCTACTACCTCTTCACGCAGGAGGGCGCCACGCAGTGGGGCGTGATCATGGCCGGCGTCATCTATGTCGTCCTGCCGGTGATGGCCCTCTTCCTCTTCGTGCAGCGCTACGTCGTGGAAGGGATCGCCGCCGGAGCCGTCAAGGGCTAACGCCGTGTCAATCGGGTTCGGACACGGGAATGGCAAGGGAATAAAGGGCACATCATGAACGGCACGACCAAGCGTCAGCTCTTTGGCCGCCTCGGCGCGGCGGCGGCCGTCCCGCTCCTCGCCGCCTGCGGCACCCAGCCGCCCTCCGCCACCGAGGGGAGTGGAACAAAGACCGCCGGCAAGCAGAAGATCACCTACTGGGGCTCGTTCAGCGGCGCGCTGGGCCAGGCCGAGCAGGGCATCGTCTCCTCGTTTAATGCCGCCCAGAACGAGGTGGAGGTGGACTATCAGTTCCAGGGCTCGTACGAGGACACCGCCCAGAAGCTCACGGCGGCGCTGCAAGCGCGCACCGCGCCGGACATGAGCCTCCTGTCCGATGTCTGGTGGTTCAAGTTCTACCTGGACAAGATGCTCATGCCCCTGGACGATCTGATCAAGGCGGAAAAGGTACAGACCAGCGACTACGTGGACGCCCTGCTCAAGGAGGGCGTCCGCAACGGCAAGACCTATTGGCTGCCGTTCGCCCGGAGCACGCCGCTCTTCTACTACAACAAAGACGCCTGGGCAAAGGCTGGCCTGCCGGATCGCGGCCCCAGGACCTGGGACGAGCTGACCAAGGAGTGGTATCCCAAGCTCAAGGGGCAGACGCAGAACGGTGCCATCTTCGCTCATCCCAGCGCCGCCAGCTATATCGCCTGGCTCTTCCAGGGCGTCATCTGGCAGTTCGGCGGGGAGTACTCGGACGCAGACTTCACCATCAAGATCCACGAGCCTAAGGGCGTGCAGGCCGGTGAGTTCTACCGCTCCTCGGTCAAGGACGGCTGGGCATACGCAGCCAAGGACGAGAGCGGCGACTTCAACTCCGGCGTCGCCCTCACCGCCATGATGTCCACTGGCGGACTGGTGGCGCGCCAGCAGAACGCCAAGTTCCCTGTGGGTACGGCCTTTCTGCCGGAGGGGCCGGCAGGATTTGGCTGCTGCACCGGCGGGGCCGGCATGTCCATCCTGGCCTCCGCCCCCAAGGAGCGCGCCCAGGCGGCCATGAAGTGGATCGCTTACGCCACCGGCACGGCGGCTGCCACCTGGTCTATGGCCAGCGGGTACATGCCGGTGCGGAAGTCGGCCGTGAGCGGCCCGCAGTTCACCGAGTTTGCCAAGACCAACCCGAACATTAAGACGGCGGTGGACCAATTGGCGAAGGTGCGTCCGCAGGACTCCGCACGCGTCTTCGTGCCCAACGGTGACCAGATCATTGGCAAGGGACTGGAGCGCATCACCATCAACGGCGAGGCGGCCGAGCCGGTGTGGAAGGACGTGGCGGACAGCCTCAAACGCGAGGCCGACCCGGTGGTGCGTAAGCTCCGCGCCCTCAACGCCTGAGACCCCCGCCCAAGCCGCCGGCGCTACGCCCCGGCGGCACCTGCATCCCCCAGGCGCCTCGTACATACCGCAGCGGCGCCACAACTACACCGTCGGAGGCAAGGGCACATGACACAGATACGCCAGAGACCGCAGTGGGAATACCTGGAGGTCTTCGTCGATCTAGACAAGAAGTCCTGGAAGGACGGCACTGGACGGAGCCGCAAGCTGAAGAAGGGCCAGCTCGGTGAGGCCCTGGCGGAGCTGGGACGCGAAGGCTGGGAGCTTGCCGGCACGCTGCCGCACGGGAGCGCCGACGAGGAGGCGTGGATGTTCTTCAAGCGCCCCCTGATCGAGGGGCAAGAGCCCTCCCTGATCGTCGATCCAACGTCCCCCGCCGTAGACTCGAGTGAGGCCAGCGAGCGGACGGCCTAGGCGGGTGGCGTAGCGGGCGCGACCCACCTGGGGCGCGACCTGTCTCCGGCGATCAATCAGGGGCAGCGGTTCGCCGCCGACCTGTTCTACGCCCCCCTGCCAAAGGCGGTCCTGCCCCTCACCTTCTCCAAGATTCAGTCCATCAACACTCAGGGGCAGGCCCTCCTCAACCCGGCCCACCAGCTGCCGGCGGAGGCGCTGGCGCGAGAGGTCGTGAGCACGGTGGACAACGGCGACGGGACGGCCACCACCACCTACTCGGACGGGACGAGCGAGACCTACCCCATCGGCTGAGCCGGCGCTACCCGGCGGTCTCTCGCCCCCGGCCACGCCCAGTGGGCGTGGCCGGGGGCGTCTGTTACACGCCGTTAACGCACCCGGCCAAGACGGTTACGTTCCCCGGCTACGCTCCCTTGGCAGCAGCGCGCGCAAGCGCGCGCAACAGCAGGCGCAGGAGGAACGGAGACGTGACACAGACGCGGCGCCAACAGATCACCGGTGCCCTCATCCCCATCATCCTGGCCGCTTGTGGCCAGGGAGCGCAGCCCGGCAGCGGCGGGGCCGCCCCCGCAGGGACGGCGCCCGGCCCGCAGGCCGTGGCGACGCGCTTTCCCCGCCAGGTGCAGATCACCTACTGGAAGTCCCTGGAAGGGCCCCGGCACGACGCCCAGGTCAAGCTGACCGACGACTTCAACGCCAGCCGTGACGACGTCAAAGTCACGCTCGAGCACGTCGGGGCGTACAACCAGGCCGCCGAGAAGCTCGGCGTGGCCATTGCCTCCGGGACGACGCCGGACGTGATGCTCCTGACGGTGGACTCCCACATGCCCAGCTTTGCCCGGCTGGGGGCGCTCCACCCCCTGGATGAGTTCGCCCGGGCCGACAAAGGGGCACAGTTCGAGAAGTACTACCCTACCTTTATCCAGAACGGGCAGGTCAACGGCAAGCAGTACCAGATCCCCTTCGCCCGCAGCACGCCCCTGCTCTATCTCAATCGCGATCTCCTGCGCTCTGCCGGGTTGCCGGAGGCGGCCCCGGGCACCTGGGACGAGTTCGTGTCCCTGGGCCAGCGCATCGGTCGGTCCGGCGTGCTCAGCGCCATTAACGGCGCTCCCCCGGCGCCCTACGCCGCCGGGCCTGATTGGTGGATCTTCCAGTCCATGCTCTGGACGTTCAACGGGGCCTACTCCGACCCGCAGTTCGCGATCAAGATCAACACCCCGGAATCGGCGCAGGCGACGCAGTTCCTGGCGGACATGGTGCACCGACACAAGGCCGCGGATGCCTCACGCAGCGGCCAGAACGAGTTCCTGCAGGGCAGCCGAGCCTTTCTCACCGCCTCCACCGCCAACCTGACCCAGATCGAGGCCGGGGCCGGCTTCCGCGTGGGGGCCGCCTTTATGCCGGGACAGAAGAGCCGCGCCGTCCCCGGGGGCGGCTCCGGCCTCTCTCTCCTGCAGCCCTCTGCCCGGGAAAAGAAGGAGGCCGGCTGGGAGTTCATCAAGACCGTCACCAACACGGCCGCCACGGTCTACTTTTCCCAGGCCACGGGGTACATGCCGGTGCGCTCGGATGCCATGGAGCACCCGGACATGAAGACGTTCCTGGAACAGCACCCCAACGCCCGCGTCACGCTCGACCAGCTGCAGTACGTCCGCACGAACGACGCCATCATCGGCACGCCCCTGGCCAACGTCAAGGTCGGGGAGGCCCTGGCCAAGGTGCTCTTCGAGCAAGCCAACGTCCAGCAGACGTTGGACGAGCTGGCCCGGGAGCTGAAGCAGAACGCCGACCAGGTCGCCACCAAGTGATCCCCCCCCGTCCCGTCACACTCGCACAAGTACCATGTCCCCCGGAGCGGCGCCGCACGCCACCTCCTGGTAGCGCGCGGCGCCGCAGCATCGACACACCAGGAGTGGAAGCGGAGGGAAGAGAGTGATGATGGAGCCACAGGAAGGGGCCGCGCGCCTGTTCGACGGCCTGGGACCCAGCACCGGGCCTACCACCAGCCCCGAGAGCCTGGCCGTGGCCCTGGAAGATCTGGCGCGCATCGGGGCCACCGGGACGCAGCTGACGCCCAACGGCTGGGACGTGGTCATGAATGGGCGAGTCGCCGCCGGGCGCCTGGCACGATACCGCAAGGTGGCCGCCGGCTTCGGGCTTCGCTACACCTTGCACGCCCCGATCTCGGAGCTGAACCTGATGGCCCCGGACCCGGACTTCCAGGAGCTGCAGTTCCGGTCCTGGCTGGAAGTGGCGGCCACCGTGGGGTGTGGCACCGTGACCTACCACCCCGGGCGCTTCGACTCGGCGATGCAGCCCAGGGGAAATCCCCATGCCCTGCTGGCCCGCGAGCAGGAGGCGCTGGCCCGCCTGGCGGAGGTGGCCGCCGGGCTGGACGTGGTCATCGCCTGCGAGAATCTCGTCAGCCAGGCCTGGTGGCCGGCGGGCCAGCGCCAGTACAGCTGCGCCCCGGACTGGCTCGTCACCCTCGTCACAGCGGTCAACCATCCTCACCTGGCGATCTGCTTCGACCTCGGGCACCTGATGCTGTCCTCGGTGATCGAGGGCTACGACTATCTCGCGGCCGCCCGCAAGCTTGCCCTCCACGCCGTCGTGCTGCACGTCCACGATAACTTCGGCAAGCCCACCGTCGCCCCGGCGGCCGCCGGCGGCGCCGGCCCCTCGATGCAGCTGATCCGGGGAGAGGGGGACCTGCACCTGCCCCCCGGCTGGGGAGAGGTGCCCCTAGAGGAGACGTTCGCCCTGGGGGGCTTCCAGCGACGCCCAATCTTTGTCTTGGAGATGGACTGCCGCTTCTGGCGCGACGACCTGGACGTGGCGCGGGCCAGCATCGCCACCGGCCAGCGCCTGGCCGCCCTCGCCGGCGCTGCCACCGCCGTCGCCGCCGGCCAGCACCAGCTGGAGCTCCGGATGGGCCGGCGCCAGCTCGCCGAAGGC
>JAUJOR010000014.1:96165-126126 GCA_030447525.1 Chloroflexota bacterium
CCCCGCCCCGCCCCGGCCCGCCCCCCGCGGCGCTCCCACCGCCGGCGCCCGCGTCGGAGGGGGGGTTGGGGGGTCGCGCCCGCGCCGCCGGCGCCGCCGGCCGCGGCCCCCCCCGCCGCCGCGCGGTGTTTTTAATTGGGGACCCTGCCACCCGGCCGAAGCCGGGGTGTAGGCCGCCGCCCGTGACCGGGGCCCACTCCCCGCTCGTCCCAGCCCCTGCGCTAACACTCCTGTGGGGGCTGCCGTCAGGGCTGCCGTGCAACGAAGTCCTCCAGAATCAAGACCTGCAGCTCGGTGACCCGTCGCAGCTCCCGATCATTCGTCAGAAACGCGGTTGCCCCCTGCTCCAGGCAGGCCGCCACCTGCAGGGCGTCGGCCGGGCGGAGGCGGTACCTGGCCCGGAGCTCGGCCGCCCGATGCGCGGTGGGACGGTCGATCGCGGTGACGGCCAGGTTGGGATAGTTGGCCAGGAGGATCTCGTACTCCTCCGCAACGTCCGGCCGCCCCACCTGCAACGGCTTGACGGCGATCTCCATCATCGTCAGGACCGAGGTCACGCCGCCAAAGGCGCCGCTGACCAGCTCTTCCAGGGCCACCGCGGCGGGTTCGGCGAAACGCGAGGCGCCTTCAATGTGGTAGATGAACACCGGCGTGTCGAGCCCAATGCGCTCGTGGCGGCGGAGGGTGGCGGCTAGGCCTGCCACGCCTCACGCTCTTGCCGCACATACTCCTGGGGCTCGACGCCTTCCCAGACCTCACGATGCAGCCCACGGAGACGCTGGCTGTAGTCGCGGGGCTGCGGTAGGAGCACGGCGTAGCCACCGCGGAGCTCGACGAGCAGCTCATCGCCGCTCTCGATGCCGAGCTGCTTTCTGACCTCTGACGGGACGGCGATCTGATGTTTCTTGCTCACCTTGACGCGGACGGCCATGCCGTACCTCCACCTGAGCGAGACTAATCGCTAAGCATTGTAGCAGAACTGCTAAGCAAAGATCGGCGCTGGGGCAGGCCGATGACCCTCGAGTGTGGCTGCCTCGCCGAGCGGGCTGCGGGCGAGGACGGTCGGGTCTTGCGGCGCAAGAACAATTCGTCGAGACGCTGGCCAGGATTCCACTGACGGCGTTCTCCTGCCGGAACTCGCACGACCTGGCGCCAGGCATGCCGCGGCCCCTGGGGCGCCATCAGATCGCGCGGCGCGACGGTGCGCAGTGGTGCCAGGCAACCTGGCGGCGCGGCGTGAGCCGCATCGCCAGCCCCTGTCGTAAGCTGAACGACGCCGCTATTGAGCGCCAAGGAGCGTAGAATGGGCGTCCGCTACGCCGGAAACCTTGAGCGGATGGCTGCGGAGGCGACGCCGCGGCAAGGTGAGCCATGCCGGGACCTTCACGGTCTCAACGGGATGCGGAGGAGTTGGAGTTGACCTCGACGCAATCAATGGCCTACGTGCGCCTGGTCGAACTGCTCAAGGAGTTGTTCGAGTTCGACAAGGCGGAGCTGGACTTCGGGATCTATCGGATCATGAACCAGAAGCGCGAGGAGGTCTCTCGCTTTCTAGAGCACGACCTGCTGCCCGAGGTCCGCACCGCGCTCTCCGAGTACGGCGGGGCGGAGCGGGGCGCGCTTGAGGGGCAGATGAATCAGCTCCAACTGCAGCTACGCGAGGCGGGCGTGCCGTACGAGGCGTCTCCCAAGTACCGGGAGCTGCAAGCCCACCTCTCCGAGAGTGACCGGCAGCCTGCGACCGAGGAGGAGGTGTACTCGGACCTCTACCGTTTCTTCAAGCGCTATTACAAGGATGGCGACTTCCTCAGCCTCCGCCGCTACAAGGAGGGGGTATATGCGATCCCCTACGAGGGCGAGGAGGTCAAGCTGTATTGGGCCAACCACGACCAGTACTACGTGAAATCCTCAGAGTCGTTCCAGAACTATCGCTTCCGGTTGCCGGACGGTCGCCTCGTCCACTTCCGGCTCGCCGCCGCCGGCACCGAGCGGGACAATAACAAGCCCGCCGAGGGGCAGGAGCGCCGCTTCGTCCTGCGGGAGGAGCTCCCGTGCTTGGTCAGTTTATTACAAGCAGTATTTGAAGGATGAGCTGGGAGAAGAACGCGGAGCGAAGCCGTATTCGCTGCTCGACGGTCCCTACACGCAGACCGGCACATCCGAAATCGAGGCGCTGTTCGGCAACGGCAAGGCCTTCTCATTTCCCAAACCGGTAGGTCTGATAAAACAGCTGGTGAGCTATACGTGGAAGCAAGACCCAGGGATTGTTCTTGACTTCTTCGCTGGCAGCGGCACGACGGCGCACGCGGTCATCAACCTCAACCGTGAGGACGGCGGGCAGCGCAGGTACATCCTTGTCGAGATGGGCGAGTACTTCGACACCGTGCTGAAGCCGCGGATCGAGAAGGTCGTCTACTCGAAGGACTGGAAGGACGGCAAGCCGGTTTCGCGCGAGGGCTCCAGCCACATGCTCAAGTACATCCGGCTGGAGTCGTACGAAGACACCCTCAACAACTTGCAGCTGCGCAGGCTCGCCGAGGTGCAGGCGCTCCTGGACGAGTTGCCCGGCGCGCGCCAGGACTACCTGCTCCACTACATGCTCGACCTGGAGACCCGCGACAGCGCCTCGCTGCTGGACATCCACCGCTTCGAAGACCCGTTCTCGTACCGCCTCAACATCACGGAAGGCGGCGAGAGCCGGCCGGTGGCCGTCGATCTGGTGGAGACGTTCAACTGGCTGCTCGGGCTCAAGGTTGAGCAGCTGCGCGTCATCGGCGGCTACCACACCGTGGAAGGGACGAACCCCGAAGGGGAGCGAGTCCTGGTCATCTGGCGCAGGCTCTCGGACCCCGGCGGCGACGACGAGGCCCTGCGGCGGTTCTTCATCGAGCACGGGTACGGGTCGCGACCGGAACCAGCGGCGCTCGACCGCGTGTACGTGAACGGCGACTGCACGCTGGCGAGCCTGCTCAGCTTCTACCAGCAGCGTCTCGCGTGGGAGGAGCACCGGCTGCCCTTCGCGCCGTACGGCGTCGAGCGCCCCCTGTGGGTCTTCGTCGGGGGCAGCGTCACGAAGACGCTCGGCGCCCAGGAGAGCTCGGACGTCATCGCCATCCTGCGGTTCCTCGCCCGCTTCCTGGAGAACGGCGCGGAGAGCGTCGCGCTCCTAGACCGACTGCTCAGTGGCAACACCGGCCTGAGCTACAAGGGCCGCGACGTGTTCGCCGGGAAGTTGGGATACCTCGTGCGGCGTGGAGGGCGAGGCGAGGAGCTGTACCGCTCTGTGCTCGCCCGCGTGTTCAACACCGGCGGCGGCCGGCTCCACGTCGAAGAGCTGAAAGGCACGGAAGGCGAGCTGTCCCTGCGGGTGGGCGACAGCGAGCCGTTCGGCGTGATCAACGTCGGCGACGCGCGGGCGCTGGCAAAGAAGTGCGCCGACTACGAGGAGCTGACCGTCAGCGAGCGCGAATTCTCAGGCTCGCTCTTCGGAGAGCTGAACCGCCCCGAGAGCCGCATCAACCTATTGATCGGCTCGAAGAAGTTCACCGAGGGCTGGAGCTCGTGGCGCGTCAGCAGCATGGGCCTGATGAACGTCGGCAAGGGCGAGGGCGCGCAGATCATCCAGATGTTCGGCCGGGGCGTGCGGCTCAAAGGGCTGGAGGCCAGCCTCAAGCGCAGCACGGCCATCCTGGACGTAAAGCACCCCCGCGATCTTGATCTGCTGGAAACGCTCAACGTGTTCGGCGTACGGGCGGACTACATGGCGCAGTTCCGCGAGTACCTCGAGGCGGAAGGGGTACCGTCCGCGGAGAAGGACGAGATCGCCCTGCCGGTCGTTCAGCATGTGCCGGTGGGCAAGCTCAAGTCGATCCGATTACGGGATGGGGGCGATTTCAAGCGAGATGCCCCGCCGCCGCGCCTCGGCCCACCGCCCGAGGCGTTCCGCACGCGGCGCATCCCGCTGGACTGGTACCCCAAGCTCGAGGCGCTGGAGAGCGAGTCCCTGCGAGGCAGAGGGCTCGGCGAAGTGCGCCACGCCGGGAAGCTGTCCAGGCAGCACCTGGCGTTCCTCGATCTTGACGCGATCCACTCCGGGTCGAGCGCCGTCCAGACGACGCGCGCAGTGGGTTCGTGCTGCCGCGGGGCTTCCGGAGCGTGAACGGCGGCCTGGAGGTCACGGAACTCTCGCTGCTCGCGCTCGGAAAGTTCCCTCCATAGCCGCAGATTCACGTTGGCTAAGCGGGCGGGGTCCTGGGTGTCCCGCGTCACGTGGTGGCCTCTGTTGCCAGACATCTCGCTGCTGCAGTCCTGCCCATCGCGATGAATTCTGCCGGTGCATGGGTTGCCGGCATCAGCCGCGTTTTGCTGTTGCCTGGAGCGGGTCCCGGATGGTGCAGGCCGAGCACCGTCTCCAGAGCGTTGGAATCGAGAGCCCCTCGTCGTGAACGTTGACCCGTACCCACATCTGTCGCCCGAGCTGCGCCGCCTCACCGGTGACGCCCTTCTGCTCTGGGGAGACGCAAACGCTCGAGCATGGGCGCTGCTCGACATCGTCGCGGCGTGGGACCGCGGCGATGGAGGCTCCCTGGAGCGCGCGGTGCCTCGTCTGGACGGCGCGGTGGCCGCTGGATTGGCAGCACTCAATCTGCCGCGCGATCCCGGTGCCGCGGTTCGTCTCGACCGCTACGGCCGTGGGTGGATTGGCAGGGTGACCGTCGACGGCACTATCCACCTTGACGTGGACCAGGTGAGGCATTACGTTGCCGAGGAGCGGCACCCCGACCGTATCGTCCACGCGCTCGTCCACGAGTCTCTCGAACGCGCTGGCATGCGGGTGCTCGATCCCGCGTACGACTACTACGTGGCGGCCTATCGAGCGCTTGCAGACGCCGCCCGCCTGAACGTAGAGGACCTGTGGCGCGCGCTGTGGCATGTCCACCCTGGCCAGGTGCGGGAGCGGTTCGCCGCGACGGTGGACGCCGCACGCCGCCGAGGGGATGCTCCCGCGCTCGACGCCGGCCAGCTGCGCCGGCTCGCAGGGATGGGTGATAGAGTGTTTGCAGGCGATCGCTTCCGCGATTTGGTGGACGAGCGTGCGCTGACCCAGCGTTGGGAGCTGGCCCTCCAATGACCGACACAGCGAACTCGAAGGTATCTACTGCCCCAACGGCGCCGATGACGCCGCGCGCGTTCGTAGAGCAGCTGGAGCGTCTGGCGGCCACGCGGCCGGCGGCGGAGGTGGTGGCGTTCTACGACCGCTTCGGGCCGACTATCCAGCTGCTGCTCC
Source organism: Chloroflexota bacterium (assembly GCA_030447525.1). Lineage (GTDB taxonomy): Bacteria > Chloroflexota > UBA11872 > UBA12225 > UBA12225 > JAUJOR01. Next base: position 101,453 of record JAUJOR010000014.1, read on the forward strand.
GGGGCAACGACCGCCTGAGCGTGGCCGCGATCATGGAGGTAGCCGACACCGTGGTCGAGCACGAGGCAGCGGCGCCTGCAAACGGCAGTGCCAAAGCCTCATCTCGTGGCGTCGGACCGGCAGAGGCGGCTGCACGCACCGGCGCGCATTCGTAGCACGGTCCGGCGCAAACGACGCCGTCTGACGTTGCCTCCGCGCGTGAGCTGGCCGACGTTACCGAGGCAGTGGAGCGGTGCGGGACGCCGTGAGTTTTCGTGAAATGGGTCTGTGCCGAGGAGGCGCGCGGTGTGTCGCACCGTCCCACAGAGCTGGTGCCTACCAGAGAAGGTCTGGCAGCTGGTGGGACACTGCGGATCGCTTCGCGCCCCCTGCCAGAGTTTCGTAAACATCTGCACGCCGAGCCGCATAGGGGCGCGCATGCCCGCAGTGAACCTAGATCGGAAGCGCCATCTGTTGCGCCACCGGCGAAGCACAGGACGCGGCGGGTGCCGTGCCCGTGGCTCCGGGAGATCCGGGCAGCGACGACTCCAGTACTCGCGCGGGCCGGCGGCGCTCGGCCAGCCCGTAGCGCGCCTTGAGCTCACCAACCTGCCGGGCGATCCGATCCGCGTAGGCCCGCGGGGCGTAGCGCATGCCGGCCTCGCTGCCCAAGGGGCCGTACACCCGGGTGTAGGCCGGCACCGCCCGCGGAAAGTGCCGCTCCAGTGCGCCGATGAACCAGTCCCGCACAACCGGCTCCAGGTGCACCGCCCCCGCCCAGACCCACCGCGCCCCGTGGTCGGCCCCCGCCCGCACCACGTCCTCCAGCGCCCCGGGCGCGTCCGTCAGCCCCGGAAGCACCGGGGCCAGGGCGATCCCGCAGGGCACCCCGGCGTCCGCCAGCCGGCGCAAGGCCCGCAGGCGCTCCCGGGGGGCCGGGGTGCCTGGCTCCAGCGCCCGCCACACCCCCTCGTCCAGGGTGATCAGGCTCAGGCTGACCCCCGCCCCGGCCCGCACCTGGAGGTGTTGCAGCACGTCCACATCGCGCACCACCAGCGTCCCCTTCGTCGTCACCGTCCCCGGCGTGGCGAAGTCCGCCAGCGCCTCCAGACAGGCCCGTGATAGCCGGTACCGTCCCTCCGCCGCCTGGTAGGGGTCGGTGGCCGTCCCCAGCGCCACTGCCTGTCGTCCCCAGGATGCCCGGCCCAGCTCCCGGCGCAGCACCGCCGCTACGTTGACCTTGACAAAGATCTTGGAGCTGAAGTCCTGCCCGGCATCTAAGCCGAGATACTCATGAGACGCTCGTGCATAACAGTAGTGGCAGGCGTGCAGGCAGCCCCTGTAAGGGTTCAGAGAGAACTCGAACGGCATCCCACGGACGCGGTTCAGCGCCGACTTACAGTGGATCTCCGTGTACTGCGCCCGGGCCACGCCCTACTCTAGAACATTTGATCCATTAGGCACAAGACCTCGTCGACAACTGGTGAACACGTCGGGGCGCCGGCTCGGACGCTCGCACGATCTCGACCGCGGCCTTGCCGGCGACGACCAGCCCCATGGCTTCACCTTGACCCGGGGTGCGCTATTGCATATTATTCGCGTCTGCAAGGCTAGCGTCGTTTGCGGTCATGACTCGCTACCTCCTCGAACGCACGCTGGCCGCCGTGCCGACGCTGCTGGCGCTCACCCTGGTGGCCTTCCTGCTGACCACGGCGGCGCGCGGTGACCCGGCGCTGGAGGCGCTGCAGCAGGCCGGCGACGTCCCCACGCCGGAGACTCTGGCCCTCTACCGCCGGCAGCTGGGGCTGGACCAGCCCCTCCCGGTGCGCTACGCCCGCTGGGTGGCCGGGGCGGCGCGCGGCGACCTGGGGCGCTCGTACCTCTCGCGGCGCCCGGTGGGGGCGATCATCGGGGAGCGCATCCGCGCCACCCTGATCCTGGGGGGGAGCGCCCTGGCCCTCTCCACCGTCCTCGGCATCGGGCTGGGCACGCTGTTCGCCATGCGCCATGACACGTGGATCGACCACCTGGGGCGGCTGGTGACAATCGTCTTCGCTTCCATCCCCGGGTTCTGGCTGGCCATCGCCCTGATCGTCCTGTTCGGGGAGAAGCTGCGCCTGCTCCCGGTGGCCGGGTTTGGCCTCGACCGTCACTTGATCCTGCCCTCGCTGGCCCTGGCCCTCGGCCCGGCGTCATCGCTGATGCGCCTGACGCGGGCACGCATGCTGGAGGTGATGGGTCAGGACTACGTGCGCACGGCGCGGGCCAAGGGCCTGGGGGAGCGGGCGGTGGCGGGGCGCCACGTGCTGCGCAACGCGGCCATCCCCATCGCCAGCCTCCTGGGGCTGCGCTTCGGCCACATCCTGGCCGGGGCCGTGATCGTGGAGTCGATCTTTGCCTGGCCGGGCATGGGGGGTGTCGTGCTCACCGCCATCTCCGGGCGTGACCTGCCGGTGATCGGGGGGTACGTCCTCGTCGCCGGCGTGCTGTTCATCGGCGCGAACCTCCTGGTGGACGTGTGCTACGCCCTGCTCGACCCGCGCATCCGGCTGGGCGCCCCAGGGGCCGGCCGATGATCCCGGCGACCCCGGCCACGGACACCCCCCGGCCGGGGCGGCGCGGCTGCGCCCGGCGGACACCCCCCGGCCGGGGCGGCGCGCCGCCCCTCGGCGCTGCTCCCGATGTAGGGGGGCGTCCGGCCCGGCGGACACCCCCCGGCCCGCGCGGGGGGTGGCGGCGCCCCTCGACCGCGCGGGCCCGCGCGCCGGCTCGACCGGCGCCCGGCTGGTGGCCCGCATGCGCCGGCGCTGGCTGGGCTGGGCCGGCCTGCTGGTGCTCGCGCTCCTCCTCCTGGCCGCCCTGGCGGCCCCGTGGATCGCCCCCCACGACCCGAACGCGATCGACGTGACGCGCAAGCTCGAGGGCCCCAGCGCCAGCCACCTGGCCGGTACGGATCATCTGGGACGGGACCTCCTCTCCCGCCTGCTGCATGGGGGCCGCACGGCGCTCGTCCTGGGCCTCCTCTCGGTCTCGGGGAGTATTGCCCTGGCCGTCATCGCCGGGGGCCTCTCCGGCTACTTCGGCGGTACAGTCGACCTGCTGACGAACGCCGTCTTCAACGTCCTGCTGACCGTCCCCGGCCTCATCCTCACCCTGGCCATCCTCGGCGTCCTGGGCACCGGCCAGCTCAGTCTGCTGCTGGCCTTGATCGGCGCCGACTGGGCCGGCCAGGGGCGCGTCGTCCGCGGGGCGGTGCTCGAGGCGCGGGAGCAGGGGTACGTCGAGGCCGCCCGGGTGGTGGGGGCGCGGGACCTCTACCTCCTGGTGCGCCACATCCTGCCTAATGTGACCAGCACCCTCGCCGTGCTCGCCACCCTCGACCTGGCCGGCGTGGTGCTCACAGTCAGCGGCCTGTCGTTCCTGGGCATCGGCGTGCAGCCGCCCCAGGCAGACTGGGGCACCATGCTCAGCGATAGCCGCCCCTTCGCCGGCAGCTACCCCAGCCTGATGCTCCTACCTGGCCTGTGCATCGTCCTCTTCGCCGTGGGCGCCAACCTGGCCGGCGACGCCATCCGCGACCTGCTCGACCCCCAGCGCCGCTAGAGTAGGGCGCCGCTGCAGGGCCCACGGGGGGAACGGGAGGGACTGCCATACTATTTAGGAGTACACCAAGAGAGCAGCCAGAGAGAGCGGACGGAGTGATGACCATGCAACCATTTCTTTCTACGATCACCGGAGGGGGCCGCCCCAGCGGGGGGGCGGATCGCCCCAGCGGGGGAATCAGTCGCCGGCGCCTGGCGGGCCTCGGCGCCGGGCTGGCCGGCGCGGCGGGCCTCCTGAGCGCCGCCTGCGGGACAAGCAAGGCACCGGAAACACCGGCGGCGTCCCAGGCGCCGGCAGAGATCGAGTACATCCACGGGTTCGGGGATGCCCTGGCCGGCCCCATCGCCGAGACGTTCACCCAGCGCTTCCCACACATCACGGTGCGGCTGCTCAATACACCGTGGGCGGAGATCCCGGGCAAGCTCACCACCGGCGTGGCCGCCGGCTCGCCGCCGGACGTGGTAATGGCGGCCAACTCCGACGGCCGGCTGTACTCGTACGCCCACAACGGCCTCATCCAGCCCCTGGAGAAACTGGCCGGCGCCAACGAGCTGCAGAAGGTCAAGGAGTGGATCCACCCCTCCATGTGGGACCTGGGCACCTACACCGGCAAGATCTACGGCGTGCCGATGTGGACACAGTCCTTCGCCCTGGTATGGAACAAGAACCACTTCCGCGAGGCGGGGCTGAATCCCGACCGCCCGCCCCAGACGCTGGACGAGATCGCTACGTTCGCCGAGAAGCTGACCAAGAAGGACAGCGCGGCAGGCTACTCCCGGCTGGGCTACCTCCACGAGGGGCTCAACCAGTGGATCCCCGTCTTCGGCGGGCGCCTGATGGACGCCTCCGGCAAGAAGGTGATGGCCGACGACCCGAACAACGTCAGGGCGCTGGAATGGCTCCTGAGCTGGCAGCGCAAGTACGACCCCGCGGCGCTCAAGGAGTTCCGCGCCAACACCCCCGGCAACTTCCGTAGCGCCTTCGCGGCCGAAAAGTACTCCATGGTCACGGAGAACCCCATCATCACGCGGCAGATCAAGCTCCTGCCCGCCCCGTTCGAGTACGGCGTGACCTTCATGCCGGCGCCCACCGATCAGCCGGGAACCGGCTGCTACACCTACGGCGACATCCCGGCGGTGTGCAGCGGCGCCCCGCATGGCGCGCAGGCCTGGCAGTACGTGCGCTTCCTCTCCGGCTTCGGCACGGAGGACGGGGGCGTAGACAAGTACCTGGTGCAGCCACAGACGCCCGTCTCCGAGACGGCCTTCAAGGCCGGGGCCTACAAACCGGTAGAGGAGATGTACCCCGGCTTCGACATGTACGCCCGGGCCCTGTTCGAGGCCAAGCGCTTCCTCTTCCCGCCTAAGATCCCCACCGCCGCCGGCTACGGCGCCATCCTGGGCAAGTACGTCGGCGAGGCCCGCAACGGCATCATCACCCCCAAGGAGGCCCTAAGTCGCGCCACCCAGGAGGCCCAGGCCGAGCTGGACCAGGCCGGGGGCGCGCGCTAAGTACAGCCAGGGCCGGTCAGCTGGTCAACTGGCCACGCCGGCTGACCGGCCCTGGGCGTCGACGTCCAGCGGCGACGTACGCCCGTGGCGGCGGGCTTCCAAGAGCAGGCTCGCCCCCACCACGAGGACGATCCCTGCCCCGACCGCGAGCGCCAAGCCCTCCGAGGGCAAGGCCTGACGGCTCGCCAGCAGGGCGCCGAGCCCCAGCACGACGACGATCCCGGCGGCGATGTCCCAGGCATCGCCGACGACGAAGTCGTACCAGAAGCGGAGAAAGGCAGTCAGGAGTCGCATCGGAGACCCTCATCGCTCAAACTGGTGCACACCCTACAAGAACTCGTTGACAGAACCTCATCGGGCCGGCCGTGATGTGCGTTGCAACGGCTGAGCAGCAGGCGCGAGGGGCGTCCGGACCCTACTGGCACGGCTGGCACGTCCACCCCCATCGCTCCGCTCTGGGCAAGCTCCTTCGCTGCGCTCAAGCGGGAATTCAGGCCCCGCTGACCGCCGGCTCCGCGTCGGCCGGCGGGGCTACCGGCGGGGGGACGCCGGGGAGCCGGCGCAGCCCGACCACGGCGAGGCGGGCGAGGACAAGCCAGGCCAGGAAGACGCCGAGGATCGGCCAGGGGACGTCGCCCCCGGCCCCCGGCCAGTGAAGGCTCTCGCCCCTGGGAGAGAAGTAGCCCAGGCCCTCGGTCGCCCAGTAGGTGCCGAAGGTAGACAGCAAGAGGCCCACGGCGAACTTCATCGTATTCTCCGGGACGCTGGATAGGGGCCGGTGGGCGATCGTCCCCACCAGCAGCACCAGCACCGCCGCCAGCACGGCCCCAAGGGCGGCGACCCAGACCCCGTTTTCCACACGGGCCGTCTCGCTGTTCGACGCCGCCAGGCCGAAGGTGATGACGATGAACACCACCTCCAGCCCTTCGAGGAACACGCCCTTGAAGGAGACGACGAAAGCGAACCAGTCCAAGCCCAGGCGCACCTCGCGCCCGGCCCTGCGGGCGGCTGCCTGCCCCTCGCGGAAGGTGGCCACCTCGTCATGCAGGGCCTTGAGTCCGGCCGATCTCAGCACGGCCTTACGTAGCCATTGCAGCCCGAAGATCAAGAGCAGCGTCCCGATCACCAGCTGCAGCACGGACTCGGAGACCACATCCTTTAGCGCCACCCCCAGCACCACCGTGATCGCCGCCAGGGCCGCAAACGCGACCACGGTGCCGAGAACAGCCGCCCGCCAGCCCCGCGTCATGCCCATGGCCAGGACGATGGTGAAGGCCTCCACCACCTCCACCGCGGCCGCGACGAAGGTCGTCCCGATCAGGGCCAGCGCGGCCGGGGTGAGTCCCATCGCCCTTCCTCCCGCCTCTAGCCTGCTGTTACGTGTTATTGTACGTCGCGATGTCACAGACGCTACGATGTAACGGTTGATGCACGCCATTGTACAGCAGGACGGCGGCGTCCAGGGGGATGCGGCGGCCGGCGGGGGAGGCTGGCTGCTCCTCGTCTACCGGGTGCCCTCCGAGCCCTCCAACAACCGCGTTTCCGTCTGGCGCGAGCTGAAGCGCCTGGGGGCCCTCTACCTCCAGCAGTGCGTCTGCGTCCTACCGGCCGTCCCGGCCTGCGAGGCAGGGGTTCGCTCGGTGATCAAGCGCGTCGAGGCCCTCGGCGGGAGCTACAACCTCTTCCGCATCCCCGACAACTCCCCCGAGGAGCGGGCTCGCCTGGTGAGGGGCTTCCGGCAGCTCTCGAGCAAGGAATACGACGAGATCATCGAGGAGTGCCGGACGAAGTTCCACAAGGAGATCGAGTTCGAGCGCTTCCGCGAGAACTACACCTACGAAGAGGCGGAGGAGATCCGGGAAGACCTGGACAAGATCCGCCGCTGGTTCGACCGCATCGTCGCGCGTGACTGGTATGGCGCCGGGCAACGTGACCAGGTTGCCGGCGAGCTCCAGGAGTGCGAGCGCCTGCTGGAGGAGTTCGAGGCCGAGGTCTACCGCCGCGCCGGGGACGACCCCACCGTGCACGACCGCACTGCGCATCGCCCCCCCGGCGGGCAGTGAGGCGGCCGGTGCGCCGGACGCCCCCGCCGGCGCCGTGGGGACGACGCACGGAGCACCTCCCTGGCTCCCACCGTGGGATCGGAAGCGATCTGGTCCCCGGGGATCAGGTGAGGGTGTACTCCTCCCGCGGCGGCAGGCCCCGGCGGACGCGCAGGCGGTTGTCCGCCTCGAGTAGCTGCTGCCGGTCGCCGATGTCTACCCACTCCCCCTGGAAGCGGTAGCCGTAGACGGGCACCCGCCGGTGGAGCCAGGCCACCAGGTTCCCCGGTGCATCCGGCGAGTTCCCTTCTGCGAGGTAGGTGGGGATCAAGGCCGCGTGCCCCGCGGCGTAGAGGTAGGTGGCGATGGCCGCCAGATTGCTCGCCGGCTGCGTAGGCTTCTCCACAAAGGAGAGGACACGGTCGTCTTCCCCCACCTCCACCACGCTGTACTGCGACACGAGGCGCGGGTCGGGGCACTCGTAGAGGGCAATGCAGCTCCCATCTCCCTTGGCGCGCCAGTAGGCGACGTAGTCGGCCAGGCTAAAGTCGAAGAGGTTATCGCCGGCGATCACCAGCAGGTCCTGACCGGCCAGCCCGGCCCGCTCTCTTACGAACTGTAAGTCCCCGATGGCCCCCAAACGACTCTCGTTGCGCGTCGTCCCGTCGTCGTGCACCGCCGGCGCAAGCCGCCCTTGGCGCCCCGTGGCCCAGCGCCAGAAGCCGTCGGCGAATCGGGCGTTCGTCACCACGTGGAGGCCATCCACCTCCCCGACCTCGTCGATCTTGTCGCAGACGTAGTCGATCAGGGGCCGGCCGGCCAGCGGGAGCAGGGGCTTGGCCACGGTGTCAGTCAAGGGCCGCAGCCGGGTGGCGTAGCCGGCCGCCAGCACGATCGCTTTCATGCTCTCACCTTCACGCCCTTTCCTTCACGCCCTTTCCTTCACGCCCTTTCCTTCACGTCTGCGCATCGCAGAAGACCGGACCAGCCAGGCGCCCGGGCATTGCGCGCCGAACCTGCGACCTCGTCTAGCGCCGGGTCTAGCCCCGCAGCCGGGCCAGCACGGCCCCGTCCAGCTCCACCCCCAGGCCCGGGCGCTCCGGCACCTGCATCCGCCCCCGCTGCACCAGCAGCGGCTCCTTCCAGATCGGCGTCTCGTCCCGCAGGGGGTGTGGCTCGATGTTGTACTCCTGGGGGTAGATGCAGCTCGGCGTGCTTACCCAGAGGTGCAGGTGGGCCAGCGTGCCGATCGTCGGCTGAGTATTGTGCACCGTGATCGGCTTATCGTGAGTCTGCGCCAGGGCGGCGATCTTCTTGAACTCCGTGATCCCGTCGCACTTGATCACATCCGGCTGCAAGATATCCACGCGGCCAATCTGGATCAGGTCACGGAACTGCCAGCGGTGGTACTCCTGCTCCCCAGCCGCGATGGGGATGTCCACCGCCTCCGCCAGCGCCGCCAGCCCGGCGTAGTCGTAGGCCGGGATAGGCTCCTCGAAGTGCCACACGTCGTAGGCCTCCAGCTTGCGGGCCATCTTGACCGCCGTGTGAGGGAGATAGGCGTTGTTGACGTCTACCAGGATGGCGAAGTCGTCACCCACCAGCCGGCGCATCTCCCGCACCGTCTCGATGGTCTGGTCTTCCCCAGAGTCGTACATCCACGGCGTGGCCGAGTGGATCTTGTACGCCCGGTAGCCCTGCTCCTTGAAGGAGAGGGCCCGCTCCGCCTCCTCCCGCGGGGTCATGTCCCGCCGCATGGAGCTGGCGTAGACCTCGGAGTCGGGCCGGAACTTGCCTCCCAGGAGCTTGTACACCGGCTGCCCGGACGCCTTGCCGATAACGTCCCACAGGGCGATGTCTATGCCGGCCATACCCTCCAGCTGCGCCCCGGTGGGGCCCAGCTTGTACGGCCGGTGGAACATCTTGTGCCAGATCTTCTCCACGTCAAAGGGATCCTCGCCCACCACGAGCGGGGCCAGGGCGCGCTCGACCATCGTATGGGTCACGGCGGCGTTCATCGGGCTCACCTCACCCACCCCGTCGATCCCCTCGTCGGTGAAGACCCGCACCAGGTGGTAGCGCCCCAGCAGCACGATCGACTCGACCCGCGTCACCTTCATCGCTCTCCCGCCTCCTTTCGCCACCGCGGGGCATGTCCCCCGTCCCTAGAGGGTGAGGCGTCAACCGCGGGGCGGGGCCAGCTCTTCGGCCGGGGCGCCGTGCTCCAGGCGGAAGGGATGCCCGTGGCCGGGGACGATCACGTCCGCGATGGCCGCGAAGAGGTCGAAGTTGCGCCGCTCGGCGGCCGGGTCGACGGCATTGTGCGACGGCTCGCGACGGATGAAGAAGTCACGGCTGTCCACCGCGTCCCCGGCGATGGCCACCAGCTGCCCGGCCTGGGCCACGAGCACCGTCGCCGAGCCGGGCGTGTGCCCAGGGGTCAGGACGAGACGCACGCCCGGGGCCAGCCCGGTCACCGTCGGCTGCAGGCGCGCCAGAAGCTCCTTGTCCGGCGCCCCCCGGCTGCGCCAGGCCACCACTTCCGGCCCGCTGGCCACCACCCGCGCCCGCGGCAGGAGATGCACCGAGCGATAGTGGTCGCCGTGGGTGTGCGTCAGTACCACCGTGTCCACCGCCTCGGGGGCGACGCCGGCGCCCTCCAGCCCGGCGAGGAGCCGGGCGTCGTCCAGGCCGGTGTCCACCAGGATCGTCCGGCCGGCCGCCTGCACCAGGGTCACCGTGCTGCAGGCGCTGCGCTCCCCCCACTCCGGGTGGTACTTGTCATAACTGAGATGGCCGGGGAGGAGCACGCTCACCAGCGGGCCGGTGGGAGGCAACCCGCCGGGGGATGAAGCCAGGGGGGCCAGGATGGGGATCAGCTCCGTGGGGACGGCAGACGGGGTCATCGCTCAGCCCCCCCACCATGGGAGCGGGGCCCGGCCGGGGCGGACGCCTCGCCGCAGGCGTCCCGGCGCTCCACCTGCTGCGCCGCCGAAATCAAGCCACCGGCGGCGATCTCCCACCGCCCCCACCGGGCCTTCCGGTTGGCCTCGCCCCCCGGCACCGGGACGATGCCCGACTCGTCGCCGGCGTTGAAGTCCAAGCAGTTGAAGTCCAAGCATTGGACGCCATGGCCCTTCCGAAAATGGGCGGGGCGCATGGAGCGGAAGGCGTCAGACCCCGTGCCCTGCGGGTACTCCAACGGTAGATCCATGCCCCCACCCAGGTAAATGGTGGCCGCGGGGTTGGCCCTACGGATCAGGCCCACCTCGTCGTCGCTCGTCTCCGACATCGCTCACGTCCTCCCATCTAGGGGCACTTCCTCTAGTCCAGGGGCACTTCCTCTAGTCCAGGGGCACTTCCTCTAGTCTAGGGGCACAAGGATACATCCGCTCGGCGATGGGCAGCGCAGAGCGCCCCCGGCCACCGCGGCCGGCGAGGGGGTCGTCCAGGCCGGGGGTTGTCTAGGCCGGGGCCAGCGCCGGGTCGGGAATGCCGGCCTCGGCGAAGCCCTTGGCCCGCAGGCCACAGCTGTCGCAGCGTCCGCAGGGGCGCTCCCCACCCTCGTAGCAGCTGTAGGTGAGGCCCAGCGGGGCCCCGGCCTCCACCGCCAGCCGGACGATCTCCCCCTTGCTGAGCCGGATCAGGGGCGTCTCGATGCGCAAGGGGACGCCGTACTGCGTCCCCAGCTTGCTCCCCAGGCGCAGGGCCTCGGCCATGGCCGTGTAGTACTCCGGCCGGCAGTCCGGGTAGCCGCTGTAGTCGATGGCGTTGGCGGCGATGAACAAGGTCGCTTCCAGCGTTCCCGGCGCCACCCCTTCAACCTCCAGGGCGTGCAGCGCCTCGCTCTCCAGGAGGGCCGCGCCGAGGGTGAGGAAGAACGTGTTGCGCAGGGGGACGTAACTCACCGGGACGGCCTCGGCCATCGCCTCCGGCGTGCGGTCGGCGGGGAGGGGAAATCGCTCCGGGTGCGTCAAGGCCGAGTACCAGGCCAGGTCGCGGAAAAAGGCCACGTCCACGACGCGGTGTTGCAGGTCCAACGCCTGGGCCACCCGTTGGGCGGAGTCGATCTCCCGCCGGTGCGCCTGCCCGTAGTGCACGGTCACGGCCGATACGGCATACCCGGTCCGGCGCGCCAGGGCGGCCACGGCGGTGGAGTCCAGCCCACCGGAGAGGAGCACCAATGCGAGGCGCCGTCTAGAGCTCCCCGCCGCGCCCGTCATCAGCTGCACCTTTCCTGCATACCCTGCATGCTTGGCACGTCCTGGATGCCTGGCACGTCGTGCCTACCCTGCACCAATAGCCCGTCATCAGCGCGAGAAGAGCGCATCGCCAACCGAATCTGTCGGCAGCTGTTGGCCCCGTGGGAGTGCAACGAGGGGTTCCCGATCACCGGCTATCACCCCATACCAGCTTGAGGGCCCGTCGCCGTGTTAGCCTACCTGCCGCAAGCTGGGCTGGTCGAGGAGCCAGCCCCGCGCCCCGCGCACCAGCTGCCACGTCCCGGCGTAGCGCCGCGTGACCGGTGGGTTGCCGATCACCTCCACCAGCTCCACCTCCACCGTCGCCCGCCCGGCGGCTTGGTTGAGCGCCACGACGTCGGCCCGCTGCAGGCGCAGCTCCTGTGTCTGGGCGAAACGGTCGTTGATGTTCGGCCCCGGCGGGAAGGCGCCCTGCATGCGCCCGCTCCACAGCTGCGCCGCCCCGGCGTATTCCCGCCGCGCCACCAGGCCGTAAAACGTCCGCACGGCATCGGCCGGGGTGTCGGCGTTCGGCGCCGGGACCAGCGTGGCGGTGGGCTCGGGTGGCGGCGGCGTCGCGGTCGGCGCCGGCAGGGCCGTGGGCGCCACGGTCGGCTGTGGGGGCGGGGTCGGCGCCACAGTCGGCTCTGGCAGCGGCGTGGGGGCTGTCGTCGGCTGTGCTGTGGGAGGCGCCGTGGGGGCCGTGGTTGGCTGCTGTGGCTGCTGCGTCGGCGCGGTTTGGGTGGAGACCGCTGCCGGGCTGCCGGGTGCGGCCGTCGCCGAGGTGGTCACAACGGCGGCCCCCGCACCTGGCAGCGCCCCCAGGGCGCCCCCGCGCCCAGCGGCACCCCAGCGGAGGATCGCCCCTGTGGTCACCGCGCCTAAGGAGAGAAGGGCCACCAACGCCCCCACCAGCACGGCGCGCCGGCGGCGCCCCTGTGGGGCCGGCTCCGGCACCCGGGACGGGGCCGGACGGGGGGACCGCGGGGCGGCCGGAGGCATCGCCGGGCGCACCACGGTGGTCACCCCCGGGCCTGATGCCGGCAGCGGCCCCCGGGGCAGGGGGGGCGGTCCCGAAGGGACGGCGGGGCCGTCCGGTCGTACGACGCGCGCCCCGGCGGGCGTGACCTGCCCCGGGGCCCCCCGCCCCGCTCCCCCTGCCGGTCCGAGGGGCCGCACCACCACGGTAGGGGCCTCCGGCGACCCCGGGGAGGGGGCCGAGGGAGCGCCCGCCCCCCCCGATGCCGGCGCCGTGGCGGCCCTGGCCTCCCGGACCGGCCGGGTGAGACCCGCCCGCGCCCAGGCGATGGCCTGGCGCATCGCCTCAGCCGACTGATAGCGTCCCGCCGGGTCCTTGGCCAGGGCGGTCATCACCACCCGCTCCGTCTCCGGCGAGAGCTCCGGTCGGGCCTCCAGCAGCGAGGGCGGGGCCTGGTGCACGTGCTGCCAAGCCACGGCCAGGGGCACGTCGCCAGCGAACGGGACCTGGCCGGTGAGCATCTCGTAGAGCACCACCCCCAGGCTGTAGACATCCGATCGTCCGTCCGTCGGGCGCGACTGGGCCTGCTCCGGGGAGATGTAGTGGGCCGTCCCCACCACGGCGGACGCAGACGTCAGGTGGGAGGTGCCCCCGGTACGGGCGATACCGAAGTCGGTCACCTTGGCCTGGCCGTGGACGTCCAGCAGGACGTTATGGGGCTTCACGTCCCGGTGCACCACCCCCCGCCGGTGGGCCGCCGCCAGGGCGCTGGCGATCTGCTCTCCAATCCCCAGCGCCGTCGCCTCGGGCAACGGCCCCCGCTCGCGCAGCACCTCCTTCAAGTTCGGCCCGGCGACGTGCTCCATCACCATGTAATAGGCGTCGCCGTCCATGCCCCAGTCGTACACCGAGACGATGTGCGGGTGGTTCAAGGCGGCCGCCGCCCGCGCCTCACGCCGGAAGCGCTCGATGAAGGCCGGATCAGCCGCGTACGCCGGGTGCAAGAGCTTCACCGCCACCTCGCGCCCCAGCGTGCGGTCGAGCGCCAAGTGCACCTCGGCCATCCCACCCACCCCGAGGCGTCGAGTGAGGACGTAGCGCCCCCCAAGCAGTCGCGGTTCCATTCCGTTCTCGATCTATCATCGCAGAGAGCGGCCCCACACCACCCGCCGGGGCGCCCGACCCCCCAGGACCACCCTCCAGGACCACCCCAGAAAGGCTCCCCCAGAGGGTCCGGGGCGCCAGATGGCGGAGGGACGTCATCCGGGCTGTGGTACACTTTGCCGGTCGCATTGCAGGGCGGCGTACAGAGCGACCCAGACGTACAGGGGTGCTCCCTGACCGCCCCTATCTTGGACGGGCCACTAGCTCATCTGGGAGAGCGCCACAATGGCATTGTGGAGGTACGGGGTTCGAGTCCCCGGTGGTCCACCCCTCTTCCCGCCATTGGCCGGTAACTGCCCCCGCGTGGAACCGGCGGGGGAGACGAGGCGAGCGTTATGCAACTGGATGTGCTGGACATGCTGGCCGGGGTCGTGGCCGTAGTCATCTTGCTCATCGCCGCCATGTTCATCATCTTTATCTGGTCGGCTGCGATGGGCTCACCCGCCTTCCACATCCCCTGGGTCGAGACCCACGGGGCGGCCTGATACGACACCAAGGGTTTCCAGATCACACTGCAGCACGCCAGCACGCCGCACCAGATCGAAGGCTGGCTGCAGCGCTCATGGTCGTCAGACGGCTGGCCCTGGCCCCAGCTAGGCCCGGCTGGGCCAAGACCTCAGCCGAGGTCTAGCGCTGCCGGCCGAGCGCGCTCGGGCGCGCCGTGGCCAGCGGCGGTGTGTGCCTGCGGGGCTCATGACAGGCCCTGGAGACCCACACTGGAAACCACGGCGGGAAACCTGGGACCTTAGAGCACCAGGGGGCGCTCCACCGGTGAACCGGCAGGCACCCCCTCCTCGACCAGGAGCAAGGGGGAGCCCCCGACGAAAAAGTACCCCGGGGGATCGCCCCCGAAGGCGGTCGCCCGGCGCGAGGCCGCTTCCAGGCTGAGCACCCAGCGGTCGCCCTGGGCCTGCAAGGGCGTCTCCTGTCCCAGCTTATCCACCACCTTGGCGCTCTCCCCCCGCTTGGGCAGGGATACCCGCACCGGCGACCCGCCTCCGTTCCACAGCACCCCCGTGCGCCGGGTGCCCTTCTGGAACATGACGTAATGGATCCACCACTGGTAGCGTGGGGCCCGGGCGCGGTAGCCGGCCGAGTCGGCACGGTCGACGGTCAAGAGCTCCACCCGCTCCGCCTCCGATAGGTAGCGCGTCGCCACCTGGTAGGCGGTATAGGCCGGGCGCACGCGGGCCGGATCGACGTTGCTCGGATCGGGGTGGTAACGCACCAGCCCCCACAGCTCGTCTGGCACCGGGGGCCGGTCGTCCTGCATCGCCTGCCAGAACAGCGTCTCGTAGCCGGCGGCGATCCCCAAGGCGTAGGCCTGCAGCACGAAGCTGGCCTGCTCCGCCTGGGTGATGCGCAAGCCGTCGTTGCGTCGCGATGGCTCCCAGCCCTCCACCTGGGTGTCGTCGTAGGGCATGGAGTTCATCTCCGTGATCCACACCGGCTTCTGCAGGCCGAACTGACCCAGGATCTGATCGACGCCGACGCGATCTGGCGCCTCGGCCGCCCAGGGGACGCCCCCCCGCTTGCGATCGTACAGATCGTGGGCGTTGCGGTAGATGTTCAGCCCCAGGATGTCGAAGAAGAACCCGTTGGGCGCCGCCTCGGGGTCGCGCCCGGCGGTGGTCAAGAAGCGGGTCAGCCACCCCTTATCCCGGTGGTAGCTGTACGGTGAGAGCATCACCCGGGCGTTGGGATTGGCGGCGTGCGCCGCTTGCCAGGCCACTTTCAAGAGCCGGTAGTACTGCTCCAGGGTTCCGGCCCAGGTGTTGTAGACGGCGTTGGGGCCGGTGGGGGGGATCTCTACCTCGTTCCAGATAGCCCAGGTGTCGATCTGCCCGGCGTAGCGCTTGGCGATATCCCCGACAAAGGCCGCCCAGACGTTGCGCGGGTCGCTGACCGGGAGCTCGAGCCCGGCCGGCACCGAGCGCACGCCGAACGCCGGGTTGGTCTGCGCCCAGGCCGGCGTGCTCTTCAACACGGCCATCATCTTGTAGCCGTAGCGCAGCTCCTGGCGCAGCGTCTCCGGGTCGATGTAGAAGATGTTGAACTCGGCCAGGTCCGGCGTCCGCTGCACCTCGCTCCACTCCACCACCCAGCGCGTCCAGCGAGCCCCCAGCTGACGGGCAAAGCCGGCGGCGGCGAACCCCTCGTTGACCCCGAAGTGGGTGTCGCCGGGCGGGATCACCGGCGCCGGCTCGGCCGTGGCCGTCGGCGCTACCGTGGGGGCCGGCTCGGCCGTGGCCGGGGCCGGGCCGGCCGCCGGCGAGGGCCCGGATGCTTCCCCGCCCGGCCCCCCAGACCGGCCGACGATGACGCTGCAGGCGGCGGCCCCGGTGGCCAGACCCCCGGCAGCGGCCAGGGCGTAGCGCCGCCGGGCGCGACCCCCGGCGCCTGGTCTCGGCCAGTCGTCAGTCGCCCCTCCCCTACCTGCCCCCCCGCCGTCGCTACCACGAGGACGGAGCTTGGAGAACCGAGGCGCCGCCGGGAGATCGGAGCGTCCTTTGTCGTTGACCTCTGCCATGCCTCCTGTTGTAACGGCTGGGACGACGCAGGTGTGGCCCCAGCCCCCCATTCCCCCGCCGGCCTGCACTCCCCGTCTCCAGCCCCCCCCGGCGGCTCCACAGGCCACACGTCTGATCTGGTTAACGACCTTTCGGGAAGTCTTCCGCCGCAGGGGGCGCCACAGTGTCTGGTGTACTATCCATGTTCGATGCGATGGCGGCGCGAGCTAGAGGGTGGACATGAGGCACGGTGGGTGGTATGCGCCCGCGGCGAGCGTCTTATATGCTTAATCTTGAGGGAGATTGGTGAGCGGCCAGCCGGTGGGGGTCGACTTGGTGTGGGCGGGGCGGACGCTGCGCGCCCTGCGCGAGGGGCGGGGGATGAGCCAGGCGGAGCTGGCGCGCCGCAGCCGGTCGCCACGGACGTACCTGATCGCCCTTGAGCAAGGGCGCCACGAGCCATCGCTCGACCTCCTGGGGCGCATCGCCGAGGCCCTGGAGCACCCGCTACGGGAGGTGCTGTGGTACCTCGCCGGGGAGCCTTACGCCGACCCGGCCGCCCCGCTGGCCGCCCGCGTTAGGCTGCGCCGCCAGCGCCTGGGGCTGCGGCCGGCCGATCTCGCCGCCCGCGCCGGCACCACCCGCGCCACCATCTCCCAGATCGAGAGCGGGGTCAACGCCAACCCCGGGCTGGGGCTCCTGGCGCGATTGGCCGCAGCCTTACAATGCTGTCCAAGCGAATTGGCACCCCAGCCGGACCGCCAGTCACCCGATCACCCGCCCGGCAGAGTGCGCCCGGTGACGACGCCACCCCTTGATCCAGGTGACCGAACGCCGGACAGCCGAACGTCAGGTGACGGAACGCCGGGCGGGGAAGGGGAGCCGGCGCCCCGTCAAGCGATCTCTGCGCCCGCGGCGCCCGGGGACAGCGCCGTACTGGTGCCCCTTGCTAGGGCGCCGGGGGGCGGCGCGTTTGCTGTCCCCATCCGCTTCGCTGTGCCCGGGGATCATCCCGCCCCGAAGCCCGCAGGGAGTCCACCCGTCGCCAGTCCACCCATTGGCCGTCCATGAGCCGGGCGTCTAAGCGAGCCCAGGAGGGTACCGTCAACACGTTGTCGCGGTCAGAGGCCAACCGCCCGCCGGACCTTCCGGGGCGGGGCGCCGGAGGGGTGAATACCAGGCTACCGGGCGGGCCGCCCCCTGCGTCCCGTCCGGTGGAAGCCGGGCGTGGGGCCGGGGCGGGGCGCCGGGCGGCGGGCAGCCCCGGCCCCGGCCGGGAGTCGGATCAGGTTCCGGACGCCCGCTATCGCTTTCTCGCCCGCTTCGGCGCCACCATCCTCTCCGGGGGGATCGCGGCCATCCCCACCTCGCTCTACCACTACCAGGCCCAGCTCGGCCTCGTCCCCCAGGAGGTGTGGTTCGTCGGCTACATCCTCGCCCACCGCTGGACAGACGCCCTCCCCTACCCCAGCCTGCGCCAGATGAGCCGGCGCACCGGGATCAGCACGCAGATGCTCCACCGCTACAAGCAGTCCCTCGTGGAGAAGGGGTACCTCACCACTATCCCCCGTCACCGACCCAGCGGCGGGCGCACCTCCAACTTCTATGACTTCAGCGGCCTCTTCGACCGCCTGGAGCGGCTCCTCCGTGGCGATCGCCGGGATACCGCCTGGCAGCCCACCGCCGACGATGACGCCGGGGGGGACGACGCCGGAGACGACTCGGTCAAGGAAACCACTCCCGGCAACGCCGGGGGTGTGACGCAGAGTCAACAAGATCAGGCCCTGGACGTCGTGTCGTGGGGAGACGTCATGGCCAGGGGCAGGCAACGCGCGTTGTCCGGCCCCCAGCAGGCACCGTTGTCTGAGCCCAGGCACGCCGCATGGCCGGGGGCTGGCCCCCCGCCGTCACCTGGCCCAGGCACGCCCAGCGACCCACAGGAAATGAGACTCAGTCCTCAAGAGACAAACAGAAGAGTGACGCGGTTGGCGCCGGTGGGGGACAGAACGACGGAACGAGATTTTGAGTCCGGCAGGACACCAAACGAGTCCCCTGTTGCCGTCTCTCCCACACCCGGTGTCGAGAACGGGGCGCCAGTGTCGGGTGCGACGAAACCCTCGGAGATCGATCGAGAGATCGATGCGGCGGCCCAGCGCTGGCGAGCGGCCCGGGCCATCCTGGCGGAGACGATCAGTCCGGCCGCCTTTAGCGCCTGGTTGAGCAGCCTCACCCCCGTGACCCTCGTCACATCCGCGCCCGTCGTGGAAAGCGCGCCGGTTAGCTCACGGAGCGCCCCGGGCCGCTCGGCGTCGGCCGATCCGGGGCGCTGCGGCGAAGCCTCGGGGACCGACAACCATGGCACGCCAACGCCCCGCGGGGCGTCCCGTCTTGTGCTGGCCTGCACGAGCACCTTCCACCGCGAGCACGTCGAGCGCCGCTACCGCACGGCCATCGAAGCGGCCCTGGGCACCGGCTGCGAGCTGGTCGTCCGGCACCCCCCTGCGCCCCCCCGTACCCCAGATCGTCATGAACGATAATGTGAATTAGTTATCATGAGATCGGGGGGCGGGTGGGGGCCCTCGCCCGTTGGGAGAACGGGGATATGACACGGCCACAGCGGGGCGAGGCGGGCGTCGAGGGTAGGGGAGAGGGGGTGTCGGGCAGTCCTTCGAGAACCCTGGCAGGGGCTGAGACGGGAGAGGGGGCGCCCGGCCCCGGCGCAGGAGATGACGCTGCCCCCCCGGGCGATGCGAGCAGCGCGGGCGGCGCGGGCGGAGACACCCTCCAGCCCGGCGCCCTCCAGGCCCCGGACGTGGCCACGGCGGGACGGGCCTTTCTGGCCACGCTGGCCGGGAAGTCCCCCAAAACGGAGCGTACCTACACCACCGCCCTGGGGCGCTTCCGGGAGTTCCTGGACGAGGAAGGTCTCCCCCCGGGGTCTGTCCCCACCGACGCCCTCCCGGCGACTATCCTGGAGCGCTTCTATGGCTGGCTGGTGCGGGGCTATGGGCGCGACCGCCGGGCCACGGTGACGACCTACCTCGCCGGGACGCGGGCCTTTATCGCCTTTCTCGACCGCCGGGGGCTCCTGGCCGCCGAGACCTCCTCCGAACAGATGCGGGCGCACCTCCGCCAGGTGGTGGCCACAGGGTCCTACAAGACGCCCCGCGTCGACCGCGCCCTGCCCCTCGTCGTCGTGGAGGCGGAAAAGCTGCCCCTGCCTTCCCCCGGGCCGCAGGGGGCCCGGGAGCGCCTGGAGCTCCTGCGCGACCGGGCCATTCTGCACACCCTGTTCGCCACGGGGATGCGCCGCGAGGAGGTGTCACGTCTCAACCGCGAGGACGTCGACGACGGCTGGTCCGGCCAGGCCCTCATCACCGGCAAGGGGGACAAGGAGCGTGTCGTCTTCTTTACCGACGAGGCCCTGGCCAGCGTGCGGGCCTACCTGGACTCCCGCGCCGATCGTTACGCCCCCCTGTTCCTGCGCCAGCACCGGCGGCGCGGGCGCGCCCGCGCCAGTGGGGACAACCTGCGCCTCTCTCCCCTGGGGATCTGGCGCGTCGTCAAGCGCTACGCTACCCTGGCCGGCGTGGACGCCTCGCCCCACGACTTCCGCCACGCCAAGGCCTCCACCCTGCTCAATCGCGGGGCCCAGCTCGCCGAGGTGCAGGACATCCTCGGCCACGCCTCCCCCGAGACGACCAAGAAGATCTACGCCCACTACGAGACGGCCCACCTACGGGACGCCTTTGACCGCTACAGCGCCACCGTGGACGAAGCCGCCAGGGACGTCCGCTCCCGCCGCCCTTCGGAGAAACTGCCGATCGATGCCCGGCCCCCCAGGCGCGGGCGCTAGGACGATAAATAGCTCAGCTTCATCCCCCGTGGGGGTGTTCCACCATCAGCGTCTCGTCTGAAAGGGCTGCCCGACCGTCTGGCGTGGCCAGTCTCATCCCTCCGTGGCGCCCCCACGGGCATGGAACACTGAACCACTCCTTCAGGCTGCGGTCGCCCCGGCGCACGGCCCGCTTGAGGCGGCAGCGCCCCCCTGCGTCCCGGTGGCCCCACACTTGCACTTACTAACAGCACCTACGCCGTCCCTCCTGGATATCAGGACGGGCTCCTCTCTGGGACGGCGTAGGTGCTGCTAGGGCGTAACTCCTGCTAGTAGAAAGGGGCCACCGGGGGGCTACCCCGGTCTTCTCTTGTGCGGAGGTAGCGATTTTTGTTCAGCTATGCACTATATGCTACGCTTCTCCAGAGGAAGTTGAGCTACAGGGGCTCTCTGGTCGGGCGTAAAGTCCTGAGGGGGTACCGTCTTGTGGCCCTCTTTATGTGAAGGACATGCTTACCGCCCCCAGCCCCACAGCGGCGCCGTCCACCGTGGATGACCCCGCGGCTCGATGTCGCTTTATCAACGAGCGCCTCCCCCAGGGGAGCCTGTACAGCGATGCCAAGCGCGCCGTGCAGCCGGGCTCCCGGGCCTCATGGCGTATCTCCCCGGAGCCTTTCTGGCTCCCGCCGTCGGTGGTCGCCTATCTCGAGGGGCTGGGCGGGGACCTACAGGCCTTTTACCGCGCCCTGAACTCCCTCTACTTCGCCTCCGTGCGCGGCACCCAGCCGACCTGGGTTGCAGATTACGTCGACCGGGGACGCCCCGACCAGGTGGTGGACTACGGGCGCCTGAACCGTACCCGCAGTCAGCTCCCCCGCGTCATTCGACCTGATCTATTTCTGACCGAGGCGGGCTTCGTCGCCACTGAGCTGGACTCCGTGCCCGGTGGGATTGGCTTTGGGGCCAGCCTGGCGGCCCCCTACACCGAGCTCGGGTATCGCCTCGTCGGGGGGGCGACGGGCATGCTGGAAGGGTTCGCCGGCATGGTGGCCGCCGCCGCTGGGGAAGCGAACCCCCCTACGGCAATCGTCGTCTCCGAGGAGTCTGGCGACTACTGGGAGGAGATGGCCTGGCTGGCCGCGGCGCTACGGGAACGCGGGCACCCCGTCTACGCCGTCCGTCCCCAGGACGTGCACTTCACCGAGGAGGCCCTGCTCGTCCCTGAGGGGGGCTCCCCCGGCCCGCGCGATGGGGACGAGACGCCGGCCGGCGCCCCCCTGGTCCCGATCAAGGTGCTGTACCGCTTCTTCGAGCTGTACGACGTCAAGAACGTCCCCAAGTGGGAGCTGATGCTCTACGCGTCGAAAAAACAGCGCGTCGTCATCACCCCGCCGGCCAAGAGCTACCTCGAAGAAAAGCTGTCCTTCGCCCTGCTGCACCATCCCGCGCTGGAGACCTACTGGGAGCGCGAGCTGAAGGGGGAGCGCTGCGAGCGCCTGCGTCGCGTC
The DNA here is from genome assembly GCA_030447525.1 of Chloroflexota bacterium. Lineage (GTDB taxonomy): Bacteria > Chloroflexota > UBA11872 > UBA12225 > UBA12225 > JAUJOR01. The sequence continues at coordinate 122,825 of JAUJOR010000014.1, forward strand.
CTGCCCCCTACCTGGATCCTCGACCCGCGCCCGCTGCCCCCCCACGCCACCGTCCCCGGCCTGCAGCTGGGAGGCAAGCCGGTGCAGGATTGGCAGCAGCTCCTCAGACTGACCCAGAAGGAGCGCCATCTGGTGATCAAGCCGTCTGGCTTCAGCGCCACGGCCTGGGGGAGCCGGGGGGTGCGTATCGGTCACGACCTCCCGGAGGAGGAGTGGGTGGCCGCCGTGCAGCAGGCCCTGGATGGCTTCGACACCGCCCGATCGGTGCTCCAGCACTTCTACGAAGTCAAGCGCAGCACGGTGGCGTGGTACGACTTCGCCGCCGCCGAGGTGCGCCCGATGCACGGGCGCACTCGCCTGACGCCGTATTACTTTGTGGTCGGCGACGAGGTGCGCCTCGGCGGGGTGACGGCCACGGTTGTCCCCATGGACAAGAAGCTCATCCACGGCATGGTGGACGCCGTCATCGTCCCCTGCGCCCTTCGCGACGACAAGCCCTGAGTCCCCGGGATGTCCCGGCAGGGAGCCCCTGACCGGCTCGGCCGGGATACGTTGCACGTCGCGCTGCGGACGGAACACTGGGGACTCGCTATTGGGAGAAGGAATCAAGGCATCATGGAAGAGTGGCAGCGGCTGCTCAAAGACGGGGTCAATAACGCCCAGCAGCTGTTCGACCGCTTCGGGGTCGATAAGGCGCTGGCCGAGCAGATCTCGGAAGACTTTCGTATACGTATCAACGCCTACTATCTGAGCCTCATCGAGGCCCCCGGCGATCCGATCTGGCGCCAGGTGGTGCCGGATGCCGCCGAGCTGGAGGACGTCGACTGCCCGGACGACCCCCTGAACGAGGAGGGGGACAGCCCGGTGCCGAATCTTACCCACCGCTACCCCGACCGGGTGCTCTTCCTGGTCAACCACCAGTGCCCCATCTACTGCCGCTTCTGCACCCGCAAGCGCAAGGTCAGCGAGCCGGGCTGGTGGAACAAGGAGACGCTCAAGCTGGGGATCGACTACATCCGTCAGCACACGGAAGTGCGGGACATCATCATCTCCGGCGGCGATCCGATGATGCTCCCAGACCACATGATCGAGTGGATCCTCTCCGAGCTGCGGGCCATCCCGCACGTCGAGATCCTGCGCATCGGGAGCCGCGTGCCCTGCGCCCTGCCCCAGCGGATCACCCCCGAGCTGTGCAATATCATCAAGAAGTACCACCCCGTCTACGTCAATACCCACTTTAACCACCCCCGCGAGGTGACCGAGGTGGCCAAGAAGCACTGCGGCATGCTGGCCGATGCCGGTGTCCCCATCGGCTGCCAGACGGTGCTCCTCAAGGGCGTGAACGACGACCCGGCGGTGATGAAGGAGCTGATGCAGAAGCTCCTTACGATTCGCGTCCGACCCTACTATATCTACCAGGCCGACCTGACCAAGGGCACCAACTACTTCCGTACCCGTGTGGAGAAGGGGCTGGAGATCATCAAGGCCTTGCGAGGCCACACCTCCGGCCTGGCCGTGCCCCACTTCGTCGTCGACGCCCCCGGCGGGGGCGGCAAGATCCCCTTGCTCCCGGAGTACGTTGTGGACATCAACGACAAAGAGGTCGTGATGCGCAACTACCAGGGGAAGACCTTCCGCTATCCGCAGGTACCGGAGCCTTACGCTACAGATACCACCGACTCCCCCGTTGCCGGGACGAACGGCGTCGCCGGCGGGCCGTACGAGCACACCCTGCGCATCCCGGAGCCGGCCGCCCTGCTGGAGTGAGGCGCTGGGGGTGATCTTCCCGGCATAGGGCTAGATCCCGGCGCCCGCTTCTCTTCCCCCGGTTCCTGGCCACTCCCTGTGCCCCAGTGCGGTCGCGGCTTCTGTCAAGCCCGACCCAACGAAGAGGGCCGTGGCGCTGCGGCCGCGTCCCGGCGAGGCAAGAGCGGCGGCTGCCGCCTGGGGGGCGCTCCCCTCCCTGTCCGCAATGGCCAAGGTGCGGCGGCGGCCGCAGTTGCCCCGCCGGCGGGCTCCAGGGGCATGCAAACCCTTGCGTCGCGAGGGGCCGCTGCATAGGCTCATAGCCACACCACAGGCACCGCCCCGCGGCCGCTTTAAGGATCACTCCGGCGGCACTAGAGCGGCCGGCAGGGGCACGCTTCCAGGAGTTCAGGCACCGTGGCCCCGTCTGCCCCACACCGCGACCCCTAGCAGTCAGCATGCGCTGGTTTTCACGAGCTCGCGTTACCCGCCTAGCGCCCGATCTCACCCCGGGGACGTGTTCTAACCTGGCGCACGCCACCGGCGCGCCGCCGCCGGGGATCGCGACCCAGCCGGGGAGGTTCTGGTCGACCCGGGCGGTGAGCAACCTAACCCCGGCCACCCCGTTCAACCGACCACAGGAGGAGCAGCACCCCATGGCAGTCAGCGAGGCCGTCCTGATCGTCCGTGCCCAAGCCGGAGACCACGCCGCCTTCGAGACGATCTTTAACCAGTATCAGACGGCTATCTACAACTACATCTACCGTCTGATGAGCAGCGCTGAGGATGCCTACGACCTGACCCAGGACACGTTTCTCAAGGCCTACCTCGCCCTGCCCAAGACCTCCGATGACCTCCGCGTCGGCGCCTGGCTCTACCGCATCGCCACCAACGTCTGCCTGGATGAGCTGCGCCACCGCAAGCTGGTGAAGTGGCAGCCGTGGGATACCTTTGTCTCCGTTTTCCATCCCAGTCAGGTGGCCAAGGACAGCCCCGAGCGGGACTGCATCGACCGCGAGAACACGGAGGAGGTGCAGCTCATCCTCGAGAAGCTCCACCCCAAGTACCGCATGTGTCTCGTCCTCAGGGAGTACCACGACCTGTCCTACGACGAGATCGCCGAGGTGCTCAGCACCACCCGTGCCGCCGTCAAGTCTCTCCTCTTCCGCGCCCGCGAGGAGTTCCGGCAGGTCTATGCCAAGGTGGAGCGCCAGCCGGGACGGGCCAAGGTCTGACCGCGCGGCGCCCAGTGAGGCTGGCCTGCCGGACGGCGTCCCCGGCCATGGCGGCCGGCGCTCGGCGCACGTCGGCCGGGGCATAGCCGCAAGGGCCCCAGTCTACGCCCGACGCAGACCAGGACTGGCCAAGGGGGTGGGGGGGGGGGGGCGGCCGCCCCCGCCCCCCCCCCGGGGGGGGGTGGGTGCCCCCGACAGCGGGCGGGGGGGGCGCAGTGGTGGTGTGGGGGGGCCGGGCGCGCTCGGGGGGGTGTGGGGGGCTGGTGGGGGGGGGGGGGGGGGGGGCGGCGGGGGGGGGGCCGCGCCCGGCGCGCGGGGGGG
>JAUJOR010000015.1 GCA_030447525.1 Chloroflexota bacterium
GTTCTCCCCCGGCCCCCCCCCGCGGCGGGGCGCGCGCCCGGGGCCCCCCGCCCGCGGGCGCCCGCGGCGGGCCCCCGGCCGGCGGGCCCTCCCCCCGCGCCCCCCCGGGCCCCCCCGGCGCCCCCCCCCCCGGGCGCGCGGGGGGGGGGGGCGCCCGCGCGCCCCCCCCCCACCCCCTTGGCGCGTTTAGAAGTCCAGACACCCGGTGCGGGCGTAACGACTGAGCTCTGGGCGAGCCCGGAACAGACTGCGTCTTGTCCTGGGATCTAAGGGACGGGAGGACTTGGTCAGCCTGCGCAGTCCGCACCCCAGCCGGGAGACGCTGGCCGAATACCACGACGGTGAGCTGGACGCTCAGTCCCGCGTGGAAGTCCGCCGGCACGTCCTCGACTGCGAGGTGTGCCGGGAGTACCTGGCCGATCTCCAATCGGGAAGCCGATTGTACCAGCGTCTCCCCGCCGTACGCCCGCCGGTGTCCCTGCGCCGGGACATGGACGAGCGTCTGGAGGCCGCCGCCGCGGCGCGCCGCCGGCGCTGGATCCCCGTTCCGGCCACAGGGCCGCTGTCCGCACCGAACCTGGCTGGCCTGACCCTAGCCGCCGTGCTCCTGGTGGTGCTCCTCCCTTACTTGGTCGGCGCCTTGTCCGCCGTCTCGGCGCTAGGCGGGCGGCCCCTGCAGTCGGCCGCCCGGCCGGCCGACGCACCGGTACCCGTGGCGCTGCCGGCGCCTGCACCTCCGGCGGAGGGGGGCTCTCCCGCGGGGGATGCGGTAGCTACCGCCCCTGAGGCCGCCGGTGGAGAAACAGGGCCCGCTGCCACGCTGCCCGAGGCCCCGCTTGTAGAGCCGCGGCCCACCGTCGCGCCCCCCACCTCTGCCCCGGCGCCGCCCACGACGTCGCCGCCTACCCCCACGTTGGGGGCTCAGGGCACGGTGGTACAGGAGGTGGCGCCAGCGCCACGAGCAGAGCCCACGGCCACCAAGGCAAGCGCCGCACCGGCGGCTCCCGCGGCTACGGCCACCCGCCGCACCTCACCAGCACCAGCGGCCAGCGGCCAGACCAGCCCCCAGGACGCCCGGCAGGGTGCCGGGCAGGGCACGCCCTCGGGTGCCGGACCGACCGGCGCGGGTAACGTAGCCTCGCCCTCCCCCCCTGCCGGCGGCCCCGCGCCCTCCCCCCCGGGCACGTCCTCGCCGGCAGGGGCGGCCATGATCACGCCGCCGCCGTCACCCGCCGCCGCCGGCCCGCCCGCGGACGCCCCGCGAGTCGTCAGCGGCCAGATCAGCGCCGTCGATCGCCGGCAGCGACTCATCAGCGTCTTCGCCGCCGCGGGGGACGTCCCGCGTGCGGACACGCCGCGAGGCGCTTCACGTACCTGGCAGGTCCGGCTGGCAGAGACGACACGCCTCGCCCAAAAGGACGGCGGGGCCCTCACCTTTGAGGACGTGGGCATCGCCGACCAGGTAGAGGTAGTCGGCGTTGAGTCTCCCCAGTCCCCCGGAACCCTTACCGCGACCACGATCAAGGTGCTGGTCTCCGCGGTTGCCCCGGCCGCCAACAAGCCGGCCCGTGTCCTGGTGCTCCTGGACGGCGCCGATGCCCTGCGTCCCCCCCAGTTCGGCTTTACCGGCGACTGGATCAAGCGCCTCAATGAGACCGGCTACGCCGTGACCCCCCTTGAGCCGGCCCGTATCTCCAGCGGGCGCTATGACCTTAAGGAGTTCAACCTCATCGTCATCGGCTACCCGGCCACCCTGTCGCCCAACGCCTTGCAGGCGGTCAAGGCCAGCCGCATCCCCATCCTCAACGCCGAGCCTCGCCTCGTCCAGGCCCTTGGCCTGGGCCACAACGTGGATCCCCAGCAGCCGGCCCGGGACTCACAGGGCAAGACGGTGGATATCGCCGGCCAGGCCAGCCCTATCACCGGTGGCGTTGGGGGGGAGACCGTGTTGGCGCAGGACACCCTCCACCGCATGCCCATCGTCGCCGGGGGCGCTGTGCTGGGAACGGTGAACGACGGTGGCCAGAAACGGGCCGTCTGGTCGGTCACCGGGACGACGATGTACTTCGGGTTCTGGCGCAGCGCCACCGGCCAGAACCATAACGCCACCTACTGGGGCCTCTTCGACCGCAGCGTCCTGTGGCTCCTCGGGCGCGACCCCACCACCGTCCCCATCCCCGCCCCGTAGCCGGGCCGCGCTAGACGGCCAGCGGCGCCACGACGCCGGCCGGGGCGCCCACGGGCACCTGGCGCACCTCCACACCTCCCACGGCGGTGAACACGGCCAGGCGCAGGCGCTTGCCCGTGGCCGTGGCGAAGTCAGGGCTGGCGTGGTCGGTGCCGTGCAGGATCCCATTGTCGGACTGTCCCAGGATGCTCCGAGCGCCTAGTATGGACAGCCCCGTGACCAGCACCGGCAAGTCGCTGGGCACGAGTATCTCCACGGCGCCGCAGCCGGCGACGATGGCGATCTCCGTCTCTCCTTCGTCCAGCTGGGCCTGGCGGAAGTCCAGCTCGGTGCTGCCGAACAGGGTGATGATGGGGCTGGCGTAGCGCGCGTCCCAGGGCGCCCGCTTGCGCTCGGTGCTCCCAAAGGCGTTCAAGATCATGGGCTGACCCTCCTGTGATCGAGTCTTTGACCGCGGCCGGCGGCCGCGCCGGGCGCATCCAGACCGTGCGAACTCTTGCCTGAACGATATGCGGCATTCATCGCCCACGGGGGCTCGGCCTGCGGCCGCCGCGCCTCTGCCATGCGTGGCGTGGCGGAATTGTCGCCCCCCTGGGCCTCGTTGCACCGGCAGGCCGGCCATCCGTTGGGGATACACTGCCCGCCCGTCGGGCATTACACCCGCCCAGCACCGGCGTTCGTTCTATAGAGTACGTCGACGGACGTGCGAGGATTCGCTCGCCGTACTCCTGGAGTCGAGCGGCTTTCCCACGCCAGCGGGGGACACGATCAGGCTCTTGGGCCCCGCTTTCCCGCATGGGGGTCCCGCATAGAGGGGCTGCACCTCCGTCGGGACCTGGAGACCTCAGGCGTCAGGGCAGCAAGCGACGCGCGATCAGCACCTGGTCACCCAGCAGGCCGAGGGACACCTGGTACGGACCCGGCAGCTCGGGGTGATGCTCGAAGCGGGCGCGCTGGAAGTATTGCACCGTGTAGCTACGCCCGCTCCCGTCCCCGTTGGTCTCGCTGAGCTCCTCCGAGATGGGGTAGCCGAACACGTCCAGGCCGCCCCGGTCGCGCCAGAAGTCGAGGAAGCCGAAGGAGAGGCTGTGGCCGGTCTCGGTGAAGTAGCGCTGGGTGTCGGAGTTGGGGAAGGGGGCGCTCCCTGGGAAGGGGCGCCGCTCGGCGGTCACCAGATCGCCGAGCAGGGTCAGCTGCACCTCGTAGGGCGACCCCGCCTTGTCGGGGTGGTGCTCGAAGCGGGCGCGCTGAAAGTACTGCACCGTCTTTCCCCCCTCCAGGATCTCCTCCGACCGCGGGTAGCCGAAGATGTCCAGGCCCCCGTGAGCGTCGAAGAAGCGCAGAAAGGCCCCCCCGAGATTGTGGCCGGTCTCCGAGACGTAGCGGCTTGTCGGTCCGCCGGGGCGGGGCGCGGCCGGCTGAGTCACCGCGGGGTCCAGGGCCGGCTCGATCGCGACTGGGGTCGGGGCGGGCGTCGCCGGCTCGGTGGGCGCCGGGGCGGAAGGGGTGGGGGCCGGCTCGATCGCGACTGGGATCGGGGCGGGCGTCGCCGGCTCGGTGGGCGCCGGGGCGGAAGGGGTGGGGGCCGGCTCGGTCACGACTGGGGTCGAGGCGGGCGCCGCCGGCTCGGTTGCCACTGCGGACGGCTGGCGCGGGGCGTCGCCGGGCCGTACCACGGGAGCCGGTGGCACCCCCTGGGTGTGGACGAGGGCCTCCCTGGTCGTCCACTGCAGGTCGAAGTTGGTGCTGAGGAGCTGCTGCACGCCCTGGGGGCGCAGCTGATTGAAGCGGGTCTGCAGGACGTTGGGGCTGAACGTCTTGCTCCCCGCGCTCCCGGTGGCGTGTATTTGCAGCAGCCGGCCGGAGGGGGCCCGCCGGCTGAGGTCGAGCGAGAGGAGCCGTCCAACGGCGGTGGAGGGTGTGTTGTTGAGCATGCCCTCCAGCTGCGTGGCGGTCAGGGCACCCGTCGTCCAGGTGGCGCGGGGCGCGCCGGCGTCGTAGGGCCGGCCGGCGGGGTCGACGTCCTGGATGCCCCGGAGATACGGGAGCGGGGCGCCGGGCCAGACGCTTTCGTTGCTCTCTGTCCAGCCGCTGCAAGTGGAGAAGAAGAATGCCTGGATGGGCTGGCCGCGATGGACGATGATCTCCCCGGCGGTGGTCTCGATGGCCTGGTTAACGTTGGGGCGCTCGGCGTTGGCGCCAAGGTAGACCTGGAAGCGTGTCGTGTCGTCGACGTCGTAACGCTCGCCCCCCCGGCCCTTGGCCTGCCAGACGGCGTAGGTCCGGGCGGCCAGGATCTGGGCCTTGATGGCCTCCAGGGGCCAGGAAGTCGGCATCTCTGCCGGCACCACTCCCTTGAGGTACTCCTGGAGGGGGAGGCGGTTGGCCGTCTCCACGCCGTCGGCGCGTGGGGTGAGAATCAGCTCACCGCGGTAGGTGTTGTAGTACTGCCCCGGCCGGCCGGGCACGGCCCCGGCCGGCTTGGAGTGGACGACGGAGCGCGCCGTCTCATCCAGGGGCCGCAGCACCAGGGGTCTCTGCAGCGCCCCTTCCGCCAGCTTCGTCCCGTCCGGGGCCAGGGCGGCGTAGCGTAGCCCGGCCCCGCTTTCGGACAGCTCCAGCACCGTCCCGGGCGGGGCCTCCACGGCGGGGGCTCCGCCCGGCTCCACCTGCCAGCGACCATCCTGGGCCGTGACGCGCTGTGGCTCCCCCGGCGATACCCGCCGCCCGGACTGGAGCAGGACACGGATGGCCGTTTCCGGGGCAACGGCTTTCTGGATGGCCGTCCCTTGATAGTAGGCCGCCACGATCTGGGCGCTGGTCTGCCCGGCCAGGGCCCGCCCCCGCGCCCCCCACTGGCAGAGGCCGACGCCGTGTCCCCATCCCTTCCCCGTAAAGACGAGGGCCTGGTCCGGGTCGGCGAACTGGTAGACGAACGCCTCGCCGGCGCCCTCGCCGGCGGCCAGGGCCGGCCCACCAATCCCCGGTGGCCCCAGCAGCGCCGGTAGCGCCAGCAGCCCTAGCAAGAGTCGGACGCGCCGGAGTCCCTTCATGTCTTGTGCATCGTCTCTTCGTTAGCTACTTACTGAGCTTAGTGATCGCTTCTTGCGGCTCGTTACATCATTCATCATTCATTCGCGACACACGGCCAGGGAGGGTTCGGCGGCGGCAGGTGGAGCGAGCTACACAGCGGTCAGTTACTCTCGCCCGGCGGCGGGTAGGATGGGCGGTGCCGCGGTGCCTCCCGGCCGCTATAACGGGCGTGTCAGGCGCCCAGTTTGGCCGTTCTACAGTACGATCCCTGCGGGTATGTCGCCCCCAACGCGCCGGTTGACCCCTGTCCCCCGCCTCCTGCTGGCCCTGGCGTTGCTGTGGGGCGCCGTCTGGTGCAGCGCCCCGCTCGGCGAGTCCCTCAGTGCCCCCGCCCTGGCGGCCCCGGCACCCCAGGCTGCCTTGCGTGCCCCGGCCGTGCTGGCCAAGAGCGCCTACCTCCTGGACGTCCAGACGGGCGCTCCCCTGTTCCAGAAGTTCCCCAACGCCCGGCGGATGATGGCCTCAACGGCCAAGCTGATGACCGGGCTGCTGGTCGCCGAGAGCGGGCGGCTGGACGAGATCGCCACCGTTAGCCGCCGGGCGGCGACGATCGGCGAGACCAGCATGGGCCTGGCAGCGGGGGAGCGGGTCGCCGTGCTCGACCTCCTCTACGGCTTGCTGCTCAACTCCGGCAACGACGCGGCCATCACCCTCGCGGAGCACTTGGCCGGGTCGGTCGAGGGCTTCGCCGAGCAGATGAACCGCCGGGCGGCAGCCCTTGGGCTAACGGACACGCGCTACGCCACGCCTCACGGCCTCGACCACGCCGCCTTTGCGCCCCTGGTGCAGTACTCGAGCGCCCGCGACCTGGCGGTAGTGGGGGCCGTGGCCATGGCCAACCCGGCATTCGCCAGGGCCGCCGGGACGACGATGCGGGATGTCCCGGCCCCCCCGGGCAAGGGCCCCCACCGGCTGCGCCACACGGTCAGCGCCCTGTGGTGGTACCCCGGCGTCCTGGGTGGGAAGACCGGCTGGACGGGACGCGCCGGGCAGGTGCGGGTCGTCATCGCCGAGCGGGGCGGGCTCGCCCCCGGCGGGGCGCCTGGGACGGCGGGGACGCGCCTGGTGGCGGTGGTGATGGACTCCCCTGACCACGTGCTGGAGATCCGCGACCTGCTGGACTACGGCTTCGCCATCGCCGGCAAGGGGACCCCGCCACGGGCAGAGGGGTCGCCGGCGGCCGCGCCGGGGGCGGCCGTCCCGCTCAATGCCCAGGCCTTTCCCCTACCGGATGCCCGCCTGGCGCAAGCCTGGGAGCGATACAAGGGGCTGGCCCTGGCGCCAGAGGGGCGGGTGCGGCGTGGCGTCGACGGCGACGAAGCGACGGCAGAGGCCCAGTCGGACGCCCTCCTCCACGCCGTCTGGTTCCGCGACCGGCCGGCCTTCGACGCCCTGTGGGGTTGGACGAAGGCGGCCCTTTCCCGGCGCCAGCCCCACCCGGCGAACCCCCACCGTGACGCCCTCTCGGCCGGGAGATGGGCCCGCGGCGAGGTAACCGATTGGGCCAACGCCACGGGCGCCGACCAGCGCCTGGGGGCGGCCCTGCTCCTGGCGTCCAGGCTATGGAACGAGCCGGCCTATGCCGGCGAGGCCAAGGCCGTGCTCGACGCCGTGTTGAACAAGGCGGCCATCTCCTGGCAAAACACCGGCGTGCCGGCCCCCACCCTTGGCGTGCCGGCGGCCAACAGCTCCTTGAAAGCGATGGAGCCGGTGACGACCTCCGCCGCCGTGCTCACCCCCGCCTTCTATCGCATGTTCGCCGAAGGGACGCGCAACGCCACCTGGCTCTCCCTGCTCGACGGGACCTATCTAACCCTGGAGCAGGCCCTCCTCCCCGCCGGGCCGCTGGGTCCCGGCTCCGGGCTCCTCCCCAGCTGGTTTTCCGTCTCCAGCCACGACGGCAGCGTCGGCGAGCCGATCGACCCCAGCTGGCAGACGACAGGCTTCGGCGAGGCCTCGCCGGCCCTGGCCTGGCAACTGGCCCTCGACCTGCGCTGGCACGGCGATCCACGCCCCCGCGCCCTCCTGACCCCCACCGCCCGCGCCCTCGGCCGGGACTTGATCCAGCGCCGGCAGATCGCCGCCACCTATTCCCGTGGCGGGGGCGCCGCCTCCGGCGCCGAGACGGTGGCCTACGGCGCCCTCGCCGGCATGGCCCTGACGGAGCTGGAACCGAGCGCCAGCCCTGCAGGGGCCGGTGCTGCCCTGCGGGCGAAGATCGAGCCGGGGCTGTCCTCGTCGGACCCCAACCGCATCCTGGACGCCATCGACGGCCTGTGGCTCCTCGCCGGGGGCCCACCGAACTACTGGCGTATCTGGTGGCCCCCGGAGGACCTGCCCACCACCCGTAACGACGCCGTCGTGCCCCCTCCCCCCGGGAGCGGCCTCCCCTGGCGCTACTTTGACCAGACCGGCCACGTCGTCCAGGGCCCCTTCCTGGACTTCTTCCAGGCCCATGGGGGTGTGGACACCTTCGGCCTGCCCCGCACCGACGAGCTCAGCGAAGACGGGCGCCTGGTGCAGTACTTCCAACGCGCCCGGCTGGAGTACGCCCCGGGGCGTGAATCGGGCGCCGAGGTCTCCCTCGCCCCCCTCGGCACCCGCGCGGCGCAAGCGCGGGGGGCGCTCTCCCGCAGCGAGGCGCAGCCCCGGCCGCCCCTGGAGAGCGACGAGACACGCACCTACGTCTCGGAGACCGGCCACTCCCTGATAGGGGGCTTCCGCGACTTCTACCAGCGCGCCGGCGGGGGCGCCGTCCTCGGCTTCCCCCTCACCGAGGAGCTGCTGGAGGACGGCTTTACCCTGCAATACTTCGAGCGAGTCGTGCTGGAGTACGTCCCGGGGCAGCCGGTGCGGCCTACCCTGCTCGGCGACGACTTCCTGCGCGAGAGGGGCTGGCTCAAGTAGCCGCCCGAAGCCTCACCGGCCCGGGCTCGCCCGTGTGCCCGGTGGCGAGCGCCGGCCGTTTCCACGGGTGCGAGGGCGATGAATAGAGCGCCTGGCGCCGCGGTCGCTGAAGTATTGACGGGGGCGGGACAAGGGCCGCCGGACAAGAGGTGAGACAGTGCAAAGCACCTGGCTGTGGGAGCTAAAGCAGGCGGTGGAGGCCGGCCGCGAGGCCGACTCCGCGCCTGGTATGGTCGTCCGCCTGCAGCCCGCGGTGCGCGTCCTGCCCGTTGCCCTGGCCCTGGGCTGGAGCGCCAACATCCTTTTCTACGGGGAGCGCCTGGGGGTGTCCGCGCCCCTGTTCGTGCTCCTCTTGCTCGGTTCCCTGTCCCTCCTTGCCCGGCTGGAGGGGGTACAACCTGTACGGCGCAACGTGTGGCTCGTGGCGCCCCTCCTCTTCTTTGCCACCATGATCGCCGTGCGGGCCAACCCGCTCCTGACATGCTTGAACGTGATCGTCGTGGGGGGGCTACTTGGCTTGGTCAGCTTCTTCTATGCCGCCGGGCGGATCGAGCGCCTGGGGCTGCTGGGCTATCCGGCGGTGCTCCTCCGTGCGGCCGGGGCGGCCCTCTCCCGCCCGGTGCCGGCGGTGGCCACCGTGGCCAAGGAGGCGTCCAGCCAGCGCGATCGCCTGGCCGTCGCCGCCCCCTTCATCCGCGGCGCCGTCCTGGCCCTCCCCATTCTCTTCCTTTTTACCGTCTTGCTCTCCGCCGCGGACAGCATCTTCGCCGAGTACGTCCAGCAGGGGATGCGCCGATTTTCACTGGCCAACGTCCCGGAGCTGCTCCAGCGCCTGGCGCTGATCCTGGTGGTGTCTTGGGTGGCCGGCGGGGGATTGCTCTACGCCCTCAGCCGCCGCCGCCTGTGGCCCCATGGGGACAGCCCCCTCGCCGCCCCGGCGGCCCTCCCGGGGACGATCGCTCCCGGCCGGCGACTCGGGTTCGGCGAGGGGGCGACGGTGCTGGCCCTGGTCGATCTCCTGTTCGCCGGCTTCGTCTGGGTGCAGGCCGCCTATCTCTTCCGCGGCCAGGCGGCCGCCGGCATGCACTACGAGGCCTACCGGCTGTACGCCCGCCGGGGCTTCGGGGAGCTGGTGGTGGTGACGGTGCTGACGCTGTGCCTCATCCTGGGGCTGCGTTGGGTCACCTCCAAGCGCACCGTGCGCCAGGGGGCCGCCTTCAACGCCCTGTGCAGCCTGATGATCGGCCTGGCCCTGGTGATGCTGGCCTCTGCTTTCCAGCGCCTGCTGGTGTGGGAGGCCGTAGAGTTCTACATCAGCACCGCGGTGCGCCTCTACGTCCGCTGGTTCATCGTCTGGCTCGCTCTAACCTATGCCTGGCTGCTGGTCACGCTGTGGCTCCGCCAGGACCGCTTCGCCGTGGGGGCCTTTGTCGCCGCCCTGGGGTTCCTGGCGACGATCAACGTGGTCAACCCAGACGCCCACGTCGCCGCCTACAACCTGGCCCGTGACGACGAGCTCTCCACCCGCTACCTGTCCCACCTCTCCGACGATGCTGTCCCCACCCTGGCGGCGGGCCTCCACCGCACCACTTCGGAGGAGGTGCGCCAGGGCCTGCGCCGGGAGCTGGCGTGGCGCCTGGAGCGGCTCGAGTTTACATCCGGCGCCGGCGGCTGGCCGTCGACGCACCTCGCCCGGCGGCAGGCGCACCAAGCCCTGCTAGAGCTGCGCCGCACGGGCGAGATCCCCCCTCAGGGGAGACCCTGACGCGGCGGGGGAACGGCAAGCCTACCTGCCCTTGTGGATTGAACCCGCCCGTCTATGAGACTGGCCGAGGGTGACCGCCCCCACCTACACTATCGCCGATCTCAGTGTTACTGGAGGGGGACCATGCTGCAGCGCGCGACAGCCGTTCTCGACCGTGTGAGGCGGGGGGTCAGTAGCAGGAGCCCAGGCGATATCCGGCGGCTGAAGGAACGGGCGGACGCCGTACTACATCCCTACCGGATCGCCTACGAGCCCGACCTGGTGCCGCCGCCCAAGCTGATGGGTGAGGAGGGCATCAACGTCCTCGAGGAGTGGTTTCGCTGGGCGGAAGAGTGGAGCATGCTCCTGCGCGTCTATGGCCGCATCACCAGGAGCAGCCGCGTGCTGGAGATCGGCTGCGGGCTCGGCCGAACCGCGTTCCCGCTCCGGTACGTCGTGGTCGATGGGACCTACGATGGGTTCGAGATCGTCCAGCACAAGGTCGCCTTTCTGCAGCGAACATTCCACAAGGCGTACCCAAACTTCAGGTTTGTCTGGGCCGACATCCACAACACCTTCTACAACCCGGAAGGCCAGATCCGGGCGGCCGACTACACATTCCCCTACGACGACGGCGCATTCGATATCGTGTACGCGGCCTCTGTCTTTACTCACCTGCTGCCCGAGACGGCCGCGCGCTACCTGGCGGAGGCGGCACGCGTCCTCAAGCCGGACGGACGGTGCCTCGTGAGTTTCTTCCTGCTGGACAACTACCGAACCAATCACCTCCGGCCATTCATGTTCGCGCGGCGGGAGTTTGCTTTCGAGCACCAGTACGGGGGCTACGGCGACGACTTCGCGATCGCCGTCCCGGACAGGCCTGAGGAGACCACGGCCTACCGGCTGCGACTGATCGAGCGGTTCGCCGCGCAGGCGGGTCTGGCGCTGGCCCAGCCGCCAATTCCGGGGATGTGGTCGGGCACCGCTTCGACTTGGGTCGGGGCGCAAGACCTGGTGATCCTGACCAAACTCGGGGCGTCCGGCTGATCTGCGCGGGGCGCCCTGATCGTAGCGCGCCCCTTGTCGCAGGCATCCGCGGATGACCCGCGCCTCGCGGCGCAGTCCGGCGGGCCTGCATTTCTCCCTGCGCCCGGCCCGCGCGCGGCGGCTAGTACACCTGGGTTGAAGTCTTTCAGCAGGTCTCCCAGGTTGGGGCCTGCTGAAGGACTTCCGCGGAACTGTACTAGGGGCTCGATGTGGGGGGGCGGCTGACGCTGATGGAGAGCTCGGCAAGCTGCGCCTCGGCCACCGGGGAGGGGGCCTGCATCATCAAGTCCGCCGCCGCCTGGTTCTTGGGGAAGGCGATGGCTTCCCGGATGGTGTCCTCCGAGACCAGGATGGCGATCAAGCGGTCGAGTCCGGTGGCGATCCCCCCGTGCGGCGGGGCGCCGTACTCCAGGGCCTCCAGGATCGTCCCGAATAAGCTCTCGATCTGCCCGGCGTCATAGCCCATCAGGCTGAAGATCCGCTCCTGCAGGGCGCGGCTGTGGATGCGCACGCTCCCACCGCCCAGCTCGTAGCCGTTGCAGATCAGGTCGTACTGCTTGGAGAGGGCTCGGCCGGGGTCGCTCTCCAGCAGGGGGAGGTCGTCGTCCTTGGGGGCGCAGAACGGGTTGTGGGTAAAGGTCCAGGCCCCCCGTTCCTTGTCTCGCTCCAGGAGGGGGAAGTCCACCACCCAGCAAAAGCAAAGGACGTTGGGGTCGGCCAGATCCAGGCGCGCGCCGAGGTGGTCACGCAGGCGGTGCAGGACCTCGTTGGCCACCGCCGGCTTATCGGCGACCAGGGCGATCAGGTCGCCTTCCTGGGCGTCGAAGCGCGCGCGAAGCCGGGCCATGATGTCGTCGCCGACGTGCTGCCGGAAAGGGCTGCGCACCCCGTCCGGCGTCCAGGCCGCCGTGGCCAGGCCCCTGGCGCCAAAGGTGCGGGCCAGGCCGGTGATCTGGTCGATCTCGCGCCGCGACCAGCCGGCGCAACCGGGGGCCTTGATACCCTTGATGATCCCGCCGCTCTCGGCCGCGCTGCGGAAGACGCCGAAGCCCGACGTGCCGAGGAGGTCGGAGACGTCGACCAGCTCCAGGCCGAAGCGCAGGTCCGGCCGGTCGGTGCCGTACTTGGCCATCGCCTCGGCATAGGTCAGGCGGGGGAAGGGCCGGGACAGGAGGCGCTTCTCCGAGAAACGCTCGACCAGGGCGATGTACAGCTCCTCCGTCGTCTGCGTTACGTCGTCTTCGGTGACGAAGGACATCTCCACGTCCAGCTGAGTGAACTCCGGCTGGCGGTCGGCGCGCTGGTCTTCGTCGCGGAAGCAGCGGGCGATCTGGAAGTAGCGGTCCATGCCGGCCACCATCAGGAGCTGCTTGAACTGCTGGGGGGCCTGGGGCAGGGCGTAGAACTCCCCCGGGTGGAGGCGAGAGGGGACGAGAAAGTCACGCGACCCCTCCGGTGTGCTCTTGGTCAGGATGGGGGTCTCGATCTCCAGGAAGCCACGGGCGTCGAGGAAGTCACGCATCGCCTTGACGACGCGGTGGCGGAGGATGATGGTCTCCCGTAGATGGGCCCGGCGCAGGTCGAGGTAGCGGTACTTTAGGCGCAGGGTCTCATCCACCGGGCTGTCTTCGTTGATGTAGAAGGGTGGGGTGCGGGCGGCATTCAGGATGACCAGCTCCCCGGCCACGAGCTCAATCTCCCCGGTGGGGAGGCTGGGATTCTCAGTGCCGGCCGGGCGCCGGGCCACCGTCCCGGCCACGGAGAGGACGTACTCGGAGCGGAGCGTCTCGGCCAGGGCGTGGGCCTCCGGGGCGGCGGCGGGGTTGAACACCACCTGGGTCATGCCGTAGCGGTCGCGCAGGTCGATGAACAGCAGCCCCCCGTGGTCGCGGCGCCGGTGCACCCACCCCTGCAGGACGGCGCGCTCCCCGCTCTCGGTGGCGCGCAGGGCGCCACAGGTGTGGGTGCGCTTCTGCGGCAGGCGGCTCATCTCCGGCGCCGCCCCGGCCCCGCCCGCGGAACGTCCGCTCGCCGCCGCCGGCGGTCGCTCTCGTGTCCCTTGGGCCTCAGGGGTGGCGCTCATACCAGCACCGCTTGCTGCCGTGCCACCCACAGGCCGGGCTGGTGGATCTCCTCCAGGGTGGGGAGGCGCTGCGGTCCCTCCCAGACGCCGTTCAAGAAGTCCATCCCCTTGGCGTCCACGACGTGCTGGCAGAAGCGCTCGCCAAGGGCGTACTGCTCCAGCTTGACGTCCAGCCCGGTGAGCTTGATGAACAGGCGCTCGCCGGCGCCGCGGTTGCGCGCCCGGCTCTCGAACGTGCTGCGCAGGACATCGTGGTCCTTGAGGTGGCGCGTCCCTACCTGCTGCATGACGTGGTTGCTGTAGCCCTCCATCAGGGCCATGAGGGCCTGGAGCTTCTGGAACGCCCCGCGCTGCTCGCAGCTCATCATCATCTCCAGCATGTGCCCGCTCTCGAAGAAGTTGTCCTTGATGCGGGTGGCGAAGGTGCCCAGCGCCCCCCCCGGGCGGGTATTGAAGAGATCCTCGCTGAGCGAGCGGAGGTACGTCGTGAGTAGATCGTTCATGTAGGTGCGAACCCATGGGTGCCCTTCGAACTCGAAGGCATGGGTCACCTCGTGGAGGGCGATCCAGGCGCGGAACTGGTCCGCCGGCAGGCGGTAGCGCCGCTCCAGGGAAGCCATATTCGGCTCCACGAAGTACAGCCGGCCCTCGGTCACCGGCTCACGCCCCAGGAGGGAGAGATCGTACTGGCCGAGGACACGCTTGCCCAGGTATCCCAGGAGCACGCCCATCTGCCCGCTGAGCATGGCCTGCCCGAAGGCCCCCACGGTGGTGGCGCTGCGCACCCGCGCCAGTGTGGCGGCGTAGGCCTCGTCCAAAGGGGCAAACATCAGCTCGAACTGCGCCAGGTTGGCATCTACCCATTCCACGCGGTCGAAGACGTAGACCTGCGTCCCGGCCGCCGGGGAATCGATCCCGGTGTAGGCGGAGACGAGCTCCACCGAGCGGGCGACGTGGTCGGCGTAGTCACGGCCGGCCTTTTCCCGTTCCTCGGCCGTCCCCCAGGGAGCCGGCTCGCTCGTCTGGGCCACCTTGACCGCAATGCGGCGGGCCCACTCCCAGTTGAGCAGCCGCGGGTTTGCCGCCGCGTCGCGGCTGACGCGGTCCTCCAGCACCCTGCCCGCTAGCCAGGTGGCACCCGCCGCCGCGCCCAGCATCACCCCCGTACCCAGCCACCGGCCGGCCAGCCCAACGGGCACCACGCTCATCGCCCTGCTCATGTTCTACTCTGTAGCTGCGTATTCGCCCCGCTCGCCGGCTCCGGCCACGTCCGGCCACGTCCCGCCGCGAGCAGACTTACCGTAACCTGGAAACTATACCGGCAGCCGGGGGATCGACCTCAGGATAGGCGCTGGCCCGGCAGGGGCGGAGCGGCCCCTCCCCGCCGGCCGGGTCAACGCCGGGTCAGCGCACCAGGTAGCGTAGCTGCCACAGGCGCCACCCAGCACCCATCGGTCAAGCCAACGCCGGGTCAGCGCACCAGGTAGCGTAGCTGCCACAGGCGCCACAGCGCCTCCAGGGCGATCCCCGGGGTCATCTTAGAGGCGCCGGCGTCCCGCTCGCGGAAGTGGATGGGGTGCTCCACCACCCGCAGCCCGGCGCGCTGGCAGCGCAGGGCCACCTCGATCTGGAAGTTGTAGCCTTGCGAGCGCACCTCGTCCAGCGGGAGGCGTTCCAGGGCCTCCCGCCGAAAGCACTTGAACCCGGCCGTGGTGTCTCGCACCTCCAGGCCGGTGACCAGGCGGGCGTAGACGTTGCCCCCCCAGGAGACGAAGCGCCGCAGCGCGCTCCAGCGACGGTCAAGGCTCCCGCCACGGGCGTAGCGCGAGCCGACGACGACGTCGCACGTCTCAGCCAGCCTCAGCATCACCGGCACGGCCGCTACGGGATGAGAAAAGTCCGCATCCATCTCGAAAATCCGCTCGGCGCCGTCTTGCAGGGCGCGGCGGAAGCCGGCCAGGTAGGCGTCTCCCAGGCCGGTCTTCGTCGGACGATGCAGCACCGCCACCCGGCCGGGGTGGGCCGCGGCCAGGCGGTCGGCAATCTCGCCCGTGCCGTCCGGCGAGCCATCGTCGACCACCAGGACGTTTACCGCCGACTCCAGCGCCAGCAGGGCACCGATCATGCCGGGCAGGTTTTCGGCTTCGTTGTAGGTCGGCAGGACGATGGTCGTGCGGCGCGCCGGCAATGACACGGCGGGTCAGGGCACCGCTACGGCCGTGGCCGGCGCCCCCAGGCCGGCGCTCGCCCCCCCGGCGATGCGGTAGACCGCCGTTCTCCCCTGCCGAAACACGGCCTGCGGGCCACCGGGGCCACCTGTCTCGAACTTCGCCAGACCACCACTGGGCCCGTACTTTTGGCGCTCTAGATAGCCGACCACGACGTAAGCCACGACGTACTTGTCCAGTAACGGGCGGACTTCCTCCAGAGTGGCGGCGCTGTAGATCGTCTCTACGTCCCGCTGCCGAGCGGTGATCTCCGCCTCGATGGCGGCGCCGCGCCACAGGCGCTCGTGCTGGTCCCACCCCAGGACGGTCGGAAATCCGGTCTGCGTTGCCACGCGGGCGAACTCGCTGTACGGCCCGCCGGTGGCTTCTAACACCACCGGCGCCCCCGTAGCTACCGGCTCACCGACCCGGCCAGACCCACCGGGTCGATCCCTGCCGGGGATCGCGGCCCCGTGCCGGCGCAGCCACTCGGCGGCGGCGCGATCCTCCGGCTGCGCTTGACTCAGCCAGGCCATCCCATCCAACGTGGGCCGGCCCCCGAAGCCGTCGGTGCGTAGGAGCGTGGCCTTGTAAGGGAACAGGGCCATGGCAAGCAGGACCAAGGCGTACGCCCCCCCGGCGAGCCGGCCGGCCACGCCCCGGCCTCCGGCCGGCCGGCGCTGCCACAAGCGGCGTAGCAGCCAGAAGGTAGCGGCGCTCCCCCCGATGGCGAACAGGAGCCAGGCCTGGTAGTAGAACTTGAACACGGTGTTCATCCGGCGCAGCGGCCCGCCGTAGATGTCTCGGATGTACACCACCTCACAGGCCACCAGGAGAAGCGCCGCCAGGGAGATGGCGCCGCAGGCGAAGACCAGCGGGCGCCCGCCGTCCGAACGGAGGTGGGAGGATCCGGCCGGGTGCAGCGCCCGCCACGTCACCCACCCGGCGGCGCCGGCGAGGGCACTTCCCAGCAAGAGCACCCCCGCCTGGGCGCGCTCGGCCAGGAGGATGAGGACGATGCCCCCGCCGATGAGCAGGGCCAGTCGAGAATTGCCGGAGAGTCCGCTGGCGGAGAGTCCGCTCGCTCCTTCCCGTACCACGATGGCCGCCGCCCGGGCGTCGCGTAGCGGGCGCCCCAGCGCCTGGCGCACCAGCTGTGGGGCGCCGGAAACGGCCAGGGCCGCCAGCAACGGCGGGGCGAGCAGCAACAGCTGGGCGCCCCAGAACTGCAGGAACTGGCTCAACAGGCTGCGCTGCGTCACCAGCCCCAGGGGCAACCTACCGCCGTCAGTCACCACGGGGGGGCGGAAGGTCAACAGGAAGGGCGCCACGGACGCCAGGGAGAGGACACCGACGAGGGCCACGGCGACGGCCGTACGCCCCCCCCAACCAGTTTTCCATCGTCCCTCCCACCAGGCACCGGCCAGCCCGGCCCCCTGGGCCAGCAGGAAGTAGGCCGGGAAATCCCAGCTGTTGAGGAAGTAGAGGCTTCCCAGCACCACCGCCCCGGGCAGGAGCTCCGCCACCGCCGTCGCCATGGCTCGCCGGGGGCTGACGCCGGGGCCGGTCGCCGCGCGGCCCCTCCCGGGGCTCAACGTCACCGCCGCGTCAGTGTCCGGCGGGCTGAGGGCCGGCGAGCCGGTCAGCGCCCAGCGATACACCCGCGGGGGCGCCAGCAGCCAGCGGTAGGCCAGCCCGACGGCGAGGAGGACAAACGGCAGGGAGAGGACGTGGGGGTGGAGGTCACCCAGGAGAAAGGAGAAACTGGGGAACTCGTTGATGGTGTAGTCCACGTCCCGCTCCCCATCCCCCGCAGAGCCCGCCTTGATCACCAGCACGCGGGTGGCGTTCCAGCCGATTCCTTGCCAGAAGTCCTTGTCCCACATCTCGGAGCCGTCCACCAGGCGCAGCGCCGTCCACAGGTTCCCGGCGATGAGCAGCAGGTAGATCGCCAGCAGCCCGGCGCCGACGTACGGCCAGGCCGCCTTGAGCGACCACACCGGCCCCTTCTCGGGGCGCTCCGTGGCCCGGCCCCCGGCGGGTCGAGCGCCTTGCTGCGGCCCTGGCCGTCCGCGTACCGTCCTCCCCTCGGCCACCAGGTCGCGCGCCAGCCCGTATCCCAGGCTGAAGCTCCCCGTCGCGGCCAGGCCGAACAGCAGCCCCAGGGCCAGGTTAAAGGCCGTCGCCGGGGGCACGGCGCCGGGGACGACGTTGGTCAGCTGGAGCAATAGCCCCTGGATGAGGTAGCCGAAGTAGTAATAGTTGATCGTCGGATGGGGCAGCGTCGGGGAGGGTGCCAGCCAGGGGTCGAGGGGGGGGAAGGTGGCCGAGCGGGTCACGGCGTTCATGAACGCGAAGTCCATGAACTTTTCCGTCCCTGAGATCTCGGGGTTGTAGCTGCGGATGAAGAGGAATCCGAGATAGGTGGCCAGAAAGATCCCCTCCTCGAGGAGCAGGAGCCCCCGCCGGCGGTGCCAGAAGCGCACCAGGGCCGGCCCTTCCCGGCGCCAGACGAGGGCGGAGCCCGCGGTGAGGAGGAGCAGGGTGAGGCCCAGCGCGGGGAGCCCGTTCACCAGCAGCCCGGAGGTGACGAGCAGCCAGGTGACGTAGCCGAAGAGGAGCAGGGCGAGGGCCTTGGAGAGCCCGTACCCGCGATCGGCCAGGGGCCGGAACAAGGCCAGGGACAGGGGCAGGGCGCAGACTGCCACCACCTGGACGACGAGCCACCACCACAGGGCTGGAAGCATTCGCTGATGCTGGGTGCTGGGTGCTGGATGCTAGGCGCTCAGTCCTCAGGGTGGCCGTGGCCCGGCGGGTGCCCTCCGAGGCGCCGACCTGCTGGCTGAGGACGAACGACTATCAGGACGGGAGTGGGGCGATGGCCTGGATGCGGTGGTTCCCCGAGTCGGCGACGTAGATGGTCTCGCCGGCGGCGATCCCCAGCGGGAGCTCGAACTCCCCCGGCTGCCGTCCGGCGGTCCCGCCGACGGCCAGCACCTCGCCCGTGGGGGAGAACTTGACCAGCCGAGCGCCCCCCGGATCGGTGGCGTAGACATTGCCTTCAGGGTCAATGGCGACGTACGGCTCATTGCGGGGGCCAGTCCCCCAGCCGTCCACCGGCCACGCCGTTACCGGCTGGCCCTGGGGGTCGAACTTCTGGATGCGCCGGTTGTTGGTGTCGGCGACGTACAGCTCCCCGGCCGCGGTCACGGCCAGGCCGATGGGCTCGTTGAGCTGGCCGGGGCCACTGCCGGCAGATCCGATCTGAGCGAGGGGTCTGCCCCCGTTGTCGAACTTGTAGATGCGCTTGTTCCCGGTATCCGTGACGTAGACGTTGCCCTGGGCGTCGACGCCGATCCCCCGTGGCCCCCAGAACCCTCCCGCCGGGCCGGTCCACTTGGCCAGGAACTTCCCTGTGGCGTCCAGCTTCTGGATGCGGTGGTTCCAGGTGTCGGCGACGAAGACGTTGCCCTGGGCATCCACAGCTACCCCCATCGGCTCCTTGAACTGCCCGTCGGCGTTCCCTTCGGTGCCCCACGAGCCGAGCGCCCGGCCGCTGCGGTCGAACTTCTGCACGCGGTGGTTGAGCGAGTCCGCGACGAAGACGTTGCCCTGGGCGTCCAGGGCCAGGCCACGAGGGGTGTTGAGCTGGGTGGGGCCCCGCCCGTTGCTTCCCCACTGCGCCACGGGACTGACCGCCACCGTGCGGGCGATGTATTGCGCTGCGTCCACCCGTGGCGCGCCCCCCGGCGGCGCCCCGGCAGGAGGCTGCCCCGCTTGCCCACCCACCTGCGCTCCACCCACCTGCCCGGGCTGGCCGATGAGCGGCCCGAGCTGGCCGGCCTGCCCCACCTGCTGGCCGGGGAGACCTGGTTGCGCCCCCGAGCTCAGGGACGCCTGGGCCACCGTGGGGGTCAGACCCTCCTTGACGTAGACGTAGAAGTCGTAGGATCCCAGGGGCTGGGTGGTCTCGCGGTAGATCAGCCACCGCCACAGACCGGCACGCACGTCCTGGCGCGCCAGGAAGCGGAACAGGCCCCCCGCCTCACGGACCTGTTCCGGGATGGAGCGGTAGTCCTCGGGATACCACCAGCGCATCTTGTACCGCGTGCGCGTGTAGCCCTGCAGGAAGGGCCGGTTCTTGTCGTCGTCCTCGGCGGCGATGAGGACGACCGGCTTTGTGGCCGGGGCGGTTAGCTGCGCCGGGTACTCGGCGTTCTTGAAGTCCCGCATGTACCACGAGAACGGCCACCACGTCCCGCTCTGCACCACCACGCCCAGGGCACGGGCATCGGCCGTCTGCTCGAGGGAGAGGCGCTCGATGTCGGCCATCACCTTCTTCACGTCCGGGGCGCTCTGGGTGTACACCAGCAGGTCCCTGGGCGTGTCCGGGCGCTCGAAGTTGACCGGCCAGCCCGTGTGCACCGACCACAGCCCCAGCACGGCGAACAGGACCACGGCCAGGGCTTTTTCCCACCCCCCTCTCGGGTGCCCGGTATCTCCGTCTGCCTCATGGCCTACCTGGACGCCCCCCGCAGGCCCCGCTTTCCGCGTCGCGGCCCTGGCCAGCTCGCCGAGGTAGTGGGCGCTGAGGAGCACCATGGGCAGGGCGATGTGGATGATCAGCCAGGGCATCTTCTCCCCGGCCCAGGAGTAGATCACCAGCGCCAGGACCCACCACCAGACCAGAAACATCGTCAGCCAGGTCGGCCGGCGCAGGTAGTAGGCCGTGGCCAGAAGTCCGAAGACGAAGGCCATGGTCTCGTACACCCCCAGGATGAGGAGGTAGTAGAACCAGGGCTGGTTGCCGCGCTGGACGCCGTGCTGCTCCAACCAGTACGTGATCGAGCCGATCATCCCAACTCGGATGCCGGCAAAGTTGGTGAACAGGCTGGAGAAGAGGACGACGAAGATGGCGAAAAAGACGATCACCCCGCCCCACAGCGTCCCGATCCCCCAGAAGCCGTCGTTGTCTTGCCATAGGGTGCGCAGGGCGCGGGTAAAGGTGCCCGCCGCCCCGGCCGGCCGGCCGGCCGGGGCGTGGCCCGACTGGAGGCGAGCTCTCCGCCAGCGGTCATAGGCGAAGCCCAGGGCCCCGCCCAGCAGGAGGCCCACCACCGCCCCACCCACCTCCAGGAGCTCCTTCTTGTAGTACCCCATCACTGAGCTCCAAAAGGCCCCCAGGATGGCCCCGGTGGCCGCCCCGGCGAGGACGCGGCGACCGGTCGTGTCGGTACGCTCCCAGAGCAGGGAGAACAGCATGAAGGTGCCGAAGATGAAGGCCGTGATGTAGGTCGATTCTTTGGTAGCGAAGGCGAAGGCCAGCCCGACACAGAAGGCGTAGTACCACGCCCGCCGGCGCCGGACGGTCACTTCAGGGGCGGACTCCCCGTCCCGTCCGTCCCCGACCGCTTCGCCGGCCGGCTGGCCGTAACGCTGCCCGCCGGCGCCCCGCGGGGTGTCCGCTCCCAAGACGTACCCCACCAGCCCGGTGGCGGCGAGGAGCGTCCAGGTCGCGGTGTAGCTGTCTTCCCGGAGCATGCGGGAGAAGTAGGTGAATGACGGGGAAAAGACGAACATGGCCACCGCCAGCAGCCACCCGATGGCGCCCAGCCAGCGGCGCCAGAGGAAGGTAAGGCCTACCAGGGCGATGCCAAAGGCGGCCGGCACCGCCCGCGCCGTCCACTCCGTGGCCCCGAAGAGCCAGAAGCTGCCGGCCACGGCGAGAAACTGAAAGGGACCGTGCAGCAGCGGGGTGTACTGGTACACCTGCCCCTGAAAGGTGTCCCAGGCGAACTTGGCGTGCATGCTCTCGTCGTGGTGCATCGTCCGGTCGCCCAGCCCCCAGAAGCGGGTCAGGATCAAGGCCACAGCCAGGGCGCCGAGGAGCAGCCCCTGCCAGTAGGTCAGCCCGTAGAGCCAGCGCCGGCTGAGCCACTCCCCCAGTCCCGGCTCTTCCGCGCCCTCGGCCCAGCGGGTCGCAGATGGGATGGCCACGACGCCGGCACCGGCCGCTACCGGCTCCGCCCGCCGGGATGGCCGCCCTGGCCGCCCCGGTGACGCCGGGACGCGCTCGACCGTGGGGGCGCCCCCGGCCCCGTTCGCGTCACGGGGCGCCGGCTGCCCGGACCAGGCCGTGTCCTGCCACGCCTCATCACCGTCAAGCACCTCGTCGGGGGCGACGTCGAGCGCCTCGCCCGTCGTCACGTCCGGCGCCGCGCCCGGCGGGCGGCGCCCGGCGCCGGGGTCCGGGCGTTCTGACCGGGCGCGTGACCCTAGCCGGCCGGGTGGTTTCCTTATCGTCACGACGCTCTTCCTTTGGGCAATCGCCACCTCGCGGCGGCCCGCACATACCTACCATACGCATGGCCCGACCCGCCGGGTTGACTCCCCGCTACGGGCGCCATGCCCCGATGACCTCGTAGATGGTCACCTCATCCTGCTGGTACACCGGCCGAAACACGCCCGTCAGCTGATCAAACTTGGCCAGTCCGTCGGCCGGGTAGTACGCCCGCTCCAGGTCACCGACGAAGACGTAGCGCACGCGGTAGCGCTCGAACAATGGCATCACCCGACCGGGCGCCGGATCGGTGAACATCGTCTGGACGTCTCGCAGCCGCTGATCGACCAGCGGGGCGTAGGTACCCCGCTGCTGCACCTGGTGCCAGCGCCACCCCAGCACCGTGGGCAGGCCGGTATACGTCGTCACCCGCGACCCCCAGCGGTACTCCGGCACCGACGCCTCCAGCACCACTGGCGACCCCTGGACGTTGGCCAGGAGCCACTTGATCGCCTCGTAGTCGGCGCCGGCCCGCAGCGTCACCCCGGCGGGATGGAGGGCGGTGACCTCGCTGCTCCCATCCGCGATGGTGGCGTAGGGCATGTAGGCCATGCCATCCAGCGTGAGGGGCAAGGGGTTGAAGCGGTCGGCCAGGCGGGCGAGGGTGCCTCCCAGCGGGAAGGCCAGCACGGCCAGGACGAGCGCCCCGGCGACGCCCAGCCAGGTCCACTGCCACCACGAAAGTCCCGGGCGCTGCGCGCCCAATACGGAGGGCCCCAGTCTGGAGGGTCCCAGTCTAGAAGGCTGTGTCTCAACCCCTAGCGCCCTCCCGTCGCCGATCGGTGGCCATTCCACGGCATCGCCGTCACCGTAGCCTGCCGTGGCCGGGATATCCTCCAGCAGGATGCCGCCCGGCGCCGGGCGCAGACGGACCGCGGGGCGCGAGAGCAGGGGTGTCACGCCCGGGGCTTGAGCCCTGAGACTGCGCCGCGGGCCGAAGATGAGGTCGAGCGCCCAGGCCAGGCTCACCGCCGACACCAGCCCCCACATCACCCATACCTGCAGGTACAACTTGAAGACGGTGTTCATCCGCCCGATGTCCCCCTGCAGGGCGAAGAACTCGACGAAGATGCCCAGGGCCAGGCCGGTCGCGGCCAGCAAGGTGGACAGGAGGAGGGCGGGGGAGTCGCGCCGTTCCCAGGCGGCGGCGCCGGTGAGGGCGAGCAGGGCGGTGAGGAACGCCACCAAGGGCAGGCCACGGACGAGAAAGCCCGCCAGCAGCACGCCGGCCCCCAGCAGGAGCAGAGCGTAGCCGAACGCCGGGGGCCGGCGCCGCAGGGCAAGGGCCTCTTGTAGGGAGTTGAAGCGTCGCCAGGCTTCCGGCCGGCGCCAGCGGGCCAGCAGGTAGCGCCCCCAGCCGCTGCGACGCCACGACGGCCCACCGGCCAGGAGCGCCAGCGTGACCAAGGCAAAGACGAACAGCCCGTGGATGATCAGGTAGTGGTCGAGACGCGACTTGTCCTCCGTCCAGGGCCGCACTGCGGAGTAGAAGGTCTCGTAGGAGCTCCAGAAGGGCCGGAAAGCCGGCTTGGCCAGGAGGTAGATGGCCACGGCCGAGCAGACCGCCCGCGTCACGCCGGCGGCGGTCAAGCCACCCCGGGTGGTGAGCTCGGCGATGATCAAGGCGGCCGCCGTCAGGAGCAGGTACGTGGGGAACTCCCAGCTGTTGATCACGTAGAGGGCGCCGACGAGCCAGGCCAGCAGCAAGATCTCCCCTACCCGGCGCCAGCCGAGGGCGTCCCACAGCCAGCGACCGGCCGCTATCCCCCAGGCCTGGTCGCCCCCCAGGGCGGCGGGCGCCGACCCGACCAGGGGGCGCTGGCCGTCAGCCGGCCGACGGGGAGCCTGCCCGCTGCAGGCCAGCTGCAGCAACGCCCCTAAGGACACCACCTGGTACGGAATGGACATCAGGTGCGGGTGCAGGTCGGCAAACAAAAAGGTCCAGAAGGGGAACTCGTTGATCGTGTTGTTGGGGATGACACGCGAGGCGCGCCAGAAGTCGAACGCCTCCAGAGGCCGTCCGCCGAAGAGCACCGCCGGCACGCCGGCCACGAGCGAGACCAGCCCGGCCAGCCCGGGCACGGCCGCTTGCCCGCGGACCTGCCCGGCTTCGGCCAGGCGCTCCACCAGCTGGCCGAAGCCGTCCAGGTTCCCCACAAGGGCGACCAGGGAGAATCCGGCCAACCCGGCCCCGATGGCGGCGTAGTCCCCTCGCCCGGCGTCCCCTCGCCCGGCGTCCCCTCGCCCGGCGTCCCCTCGCCCGGCGTCCCCTCGCCCAGCGTCCCCTCGCCCAGCGTCCGGTCTGGCGTCCCATCTGCCAAGACAGAAGAGGTTATAGGCAAAGGAAAAGCAGGCCCCGGCGGTCAAGGCGTAGAACGAAGGCACGGCGACGTTATAGGCGATGGAGGGCATGACCCCCGTCAGCTTCGTCAGGGCGGCCACCAGGACGTAGCCGAAGTAGTAGTAGTTCAGGTAGCCACCGGCAAACCAGGGATCGTAGGGCGGGAAGTAGGTTGTCCGCACAACGGCATTAAGATAGGAGAACTCCATCGGCTTTTCCCCGCCCCGCGCGGGGTGCCAGAGGTCGGGGTTGGCCGCGCGGATGAGCAAGAAGAGGAGAAAAGCCCCCAGGAAGAGCCCCTCGCTCACCAGGACGAGACGCCGCTCCCGGCGCAGCCACGCCCGCCAGGGCGCCCCATGCCGGCGCCAGGTCACGACGCCGACGGCCGCCAGGGCCAGGACAGCGAGGGCCAGGCTGAGGCGCGTCCAGGGGAGGAGGCGGACTGCCGCCAGCCACCACGCCAGCCAGGCTACGGCCAGGAGCCCCAGGGCCTTGGCCAGGCCATAGCCCCGATCGGGGAGGCGCGGGAACGCCAGCCACACCAGGGGCGCCGCCAGCAGGCCCAGGAGCTCCAGGACGAGCCACCACAGCAGCGGGGCGAGGCGATTCGCCATCCCGTCCAGGGCGAACTCCTGGGACCATGTCCCGCCGGCGGTGTTGGCCGCCCGCAGCCAGTCCGGCATCAGCAACCGGGATCGCCCCGCCTGCGCCGGGGGCACCTGTACGACGTCGTCCAGGGGGACGGCGCTCAGCAGCTGGCGCACCCGCTGGGGAGAGAAGTCCGGCTGCTTCTGGAAGATCAGCACCTTGGGGTGGTCGTAGACGGTAAAGGCTTCCTCGGCCCGATCGTCGTTGATCACCCAGGGGCCCAGGGTGGGGTAGCTTTGCTCAGTGTGGACGAGCCGGAAGCCCAGGTCGCCGGCAAACAGGCGCCGGTAGTACTCCGTGCTCATCGGATAGCGCTGAGGCATGCGCGGGATCGACCCGTAGAGCCGGTTGCTGGTCAGGTTGACGTAGTCCGACTGGCTGAGCATCTGGACGAGCATCTCCACCTTTTGGGGCTCGTCCGGGTCGTACATCGGGAGCTGCGGGCCACGGTAGAAAGACGGGTCATAGCCCGGCAGGGGCAGGGGCAGGGGGTCGTCCCAGTGCTCGTTCGCCAGCACCGACCCCCGGGGCAGGTGCTGGTAGATCCACTCCGAGGCGGCGACGCGCGTCACCGGCCGGGTGTAGATGCGCGTAAAGGCGAACGACCACAAGGCGCTGGACAGGAGGACCAGGGCCGCCAGGGCCATCGCCCCCGGCGCCCCCCAGCGGGCCACGATCCTGCCCCCGCCGGTCCACATGGCCGAGAGGCCCCCCCTGTCGGCGCCCGCCCCGCCGGTCGCCGGGCCGGCCTCCGCACGCCGGGCTCGGGCCCAGTCGTAGAGAGCCACCAGGCCCCAGGCCCCCAAGAGGATGAAAAAGGGGTAGGCCGGGAGGAGGTAGCGCATCGTCTTGTTCAGCACGGAGGCGAAGTAGACGAAGCACAGCGCCGACCAGCTCAGCACCAGGAGGTGCTGCCAGCGCCAGCGCCAGAAGAGCGATGCCCCGGCCGCCATGAACCCGGCCCAGGCGGTCAGCCCCAGGGGGATGCCCATGCCCCAGGTCACCATGTGGCGCCAGGGGAACAGGAGCGGCTCGGTGCCGGCCCACTGGATGCTCGGTGGGAGGTCAACCGTGCCATCCTGCGTCTTGGCCTGGTAGGTGATGTTGTCCAGCCAGCGCGGGCTGAGGCGGAGATCGAACAAGCCGGGGCCGGCAAAGGCGTAGGGCTGGAACACGCGGAAGACGGCGAAGGCCACGATCAAGGCCAGCAGCCCGCCCCCAATCACCTGGATCATCCGGCCGCTGTCCCACAAGACCGCGGCTTGAGACCTGAGACCAGCTGGAGACTCGACGCTCGAGACACCAGACTTCAGGCCGTTCACGAGGTAGATCAACCCGGCCAGGGCGATGATGGGGGTGAAGACCACCATGGAGAGCTTCGTCGCCAGGGCTAGCCCCAGAAAAGCACCCGCCAGTCCGAAGTGTCGCCAGCGCCCCGTCTCGGCGACGCCGAGGCAGCAGAAAAAGCAGGCCACGGTCAGCGTCACCAGGTAGCTATCGAAGACGAAGAAGTGGGCCTGCTGAATGTGCAAGACGCAAAAGGCCAGCAGGGCGGCTGCCAGGAGCCCCACCCGCGCCCCGTAGAGGCGCCGGCCGATCCCATAGATGAGGACGACGGTCACCAGGTCGGAGAGGCCGGAGAGCGCCCGGCCGAGGAGGTGCACCCGATCGTAGCCGGTGGCGTTCAGCACCTCCGCCAGAGCGCGGACGGCGAATAGGGGAGCCGTCCCGTAGACAAAGAAGCCAAATCCGACGTTATGTGGATTAAGCCCCGAGCGGGCCGTGTCGAAGTAGCTGGCCAGGAGGCCGGCGGGTTGGATCGCCACCGGGCCGTCGCGCCCGGCGGCGGCGACGAAGCCCGGCTGGATGGCCGCCGTGACCATGGTCAGGAAGCGTTCGTCCGGGTGCAGGTGATGGCCGCCGTCCCAGTTCAGGCCGGTGAATCGGAACACCGCCCCGGCCACAAGGATGAGGGCCAGGAGCGCCCACTCCCGCCAATCCTGTGGCCGTTCCCGTAACCCCCCTGATGCCCGGCGCTGCCAGGACGCCGTGGGGTGCCCGCCGGGGGACGGCGGCGCATCGCGCCCCGGAGCGGCACCGTCCCCCGTCAAGGCGTCCGCACTCACGGGTCGCTGCATCGGTATCTACTGGCCGGCGCCTGGATCGCTCAACGTGCCATCGGGAGACTGCAGACGTGGCCTCCGTGAGGCACCGAGACCGCGATCTGTAACCATGATCTGGCCGGGGACGCCGCGCCGGCCGCTACGGCTTGGTCGCGGTGAAGAAGTAATAGGCCCCATCCGGGACGGCAATCTGACGGGCAAAGTGTACCACCCTCCCCTCCAGCCATCGCTCCCATGGGAGGTAGCGCCGCTTCTCCGGCCACAGCACCCAGCGCCCGGTGAGGCGCTTGCTCACTAACGTCGGCGCCCCGTAGTAGTGGCTCAGGTCGAAGAAGCCCATTGCCTCCGGGCGGAGGTAAGACGTCCACGTCTCCACCTGCAGCCCTACCGCCTCCAGCCGGCCGATCCAGGCCTCCCGGCTGTAGGTGTGGTAGTGGCGGGAGATGCGGTTGAACCAGCGTCCATAGGCCGCGGCTGCGTCCGGGCGGCCCACCCGACTCAACGCCCGGGGCCAGAAGAGGGAGGTGGCGAAGCGCTCGCTGGGGACGGTGATCACCAGTTTGCCCCCCGGCCGGAGCACCCGCGCGATCTCGCCCAGGGCGGCCCCCAGGGGGGGGATGTGCTCCAAGACGCAGTTACTCACCACCCCACCAAATGCCCCGGCGGGGAACGGCAGGGCGTCCGCGCTCCCCACCAGCACCTGCCGGTAAGCCCCCGTGCGGGACGCCTGGGCCGCGCTCGCCGGATGGGGGTCAATCCCGGCGTCGACCGTTGTGCCCAGGCAGCTGGCGGCGAAGTGGCCGTCCCCGCAGCCGACGTCGAGCAGGGGATGGGGGAGGGTCTCGGCCCCGACGAGGAGGCACTCCACGACGCGGATCATCGCCCGATGCACCGGCAGGGTGGCCAGGTGGTGCCGGACGGCAGCCGGCGCGCGGGCCAGCAGCTCCGGCGTCGCCTGCACCAGGCGGGGCTCTGCCCCGCGCTGCGCTACCACCTCACGCCCCTGGTTCCGCGCCGGAGCTGCGCCGTCGTAGCGGGTGGAGGTAGGGGTGGCTCCGGCGCCTCAACGCCCTCTCCGGCGTCCGGCGCGGCGGACTGTCCGCGTGGGGAGAGCGGACGCCACAGATCGCCCAGGACGTACTTCTGGCCAGCCATGCCGGAGACGAACAGCACCGCCCCGGCCAGGGTAAAGCTGCCAAAGCCCAGGGCGTGCAGGGCGAAGGCGAAGGCCAGGGCCGCCGATTCGTCCACGTTGAACAGGCGCAACGTCTGGACGGCGATGTAGTGATAGACGCCGACGTAGCCGGGGGCCGAAGGGACGGTCATGCCGAGGTTCGTCGTCACCAGGACGAGGGCCGCCGCCGTCCAGGGGGCGTCGAGGTGGAAGGCCCGCATCGTCAGCCAGACGGTCAGCAAGGCCACGCCCCACAGGAGGACGGAAAGGACGACGTGCGTCGCCAGCAAGCCTGGCCGGCGCAGGGCGTCGGCCGAATCGAGCACCAGATGCAGCACGCGCGAGGGGCGCAGGCGCGCCAGGACGGGGAGCGGGTCGAGCCGGCGCTCCGTCCATGCCACCAGGGGCCGGCGCAGGTAGCCGGCGACGAAGAACGCCACTGCCAGCGCCCCGAAGGCGACCGACGCCTTTACGCCCATCCCGGTGATCTCCGGGGGGAGTGGGAGCAGGGTGACCAGCCCCCCGAGAGCCATCAACAGCACCAGGACGTCCAGGATCTTTTCCACGAAGATCGTCCCAATGGCCCGCGCCGGGCTGATCCTTTCCGCCTGCCCAAGGAGCGAGGCGCGGATGAGCTCCCCCACCCGGCCGGGGAGCACGGTGTTGAACATGTATCCGATCAGAGTAGCCGAGGTGCTGCCCCACAGGCTGACCCTATCTTGTGGCAGGAACAGGAGCTGCCAGCGCCAGCAGCGCAGCCACAAGGCGACGGCCATACTGAGCACGGAGAGGGCCAGCCACCCCACGTCGGCCTGGGCGAACGACGCCCCCGTCTGCGCCAGGTCGACCTGGCGCAGGAGCAGGACGAGGCAGATGGCGCTGATCGCTCCACCGATGAGCAGCGAGCGCCACTTCACCATCGTTGTCGATAGTAACGGCTAAGGATCGCCACCTGCGGCGCGTGCCCGGAGCACCCCGGCCACCAGGGCTTACGGCGCGCTCGTGGCACCGGGTGGCAGCAAGACGGTGACGAAGTACGGTAGCCCGCCGGTGTCCGCCAGGGCGTGGACGTGCCGCACGGCCGTCGGGTACCAGTGGGCCAGGCGGTCGAGGGCGGCTTGGTCGTCCGGGTGGACGACGTAGAGACGCTGGCGGGGTAGGCCATCCGCCTTGCGGGCGTCGTCCACGCTGGGGATCAGGGGCTGCCAGCGGATGTCCCCGGTCTGGATGGCCACCAGGCGGCTGTCGAACCAGTGGGCCCAGGGGAGGATGTAGACGTCTTCCCGCCGTCCACCCAGGGCCAGGAAGCCGTTCACCACCCGGGCCACCTGCGTGGTGTGCTGTGAGGCCTGGCTGTGCTGGCGGGCGTAGATGCTGAAGTACTGGTAGACGTTGATGCGCACGATGGGGACGAGCAGAACGGCTACGGTCGCCACGGCGACCGTCCGGCTGAGGACCCCCTGTTGCACGTGCAGGGTCCCCTGGCCAGGCCTGCGCCCCCAGAACCTCTCCCTCTCGGCGGCGACGCCCAGGGCAGGTCCACCGGCCGCGGCCAGGAGGGCCAGGCGCCGCGCCAGGAGCATGACCGGGAGGGCAACGAGCATGGCCACCACGGGGATGGCCATCCCGCTGCGCACCGTGCTGGGGTTCTCACCCGGGTAGGCCAGGCTGAGCATGGACGGTAGGAGGGCGCCGCAGAGGAGGAGAAAGAGGTACAGGTACGGCAGCTCCCGGTAGCGCAGCAGGCGATAGAGCCCGTAGGCGCAGCCGAGGAGGAAGAGGGCCCCGCTGATGGGATCGAGCATCCGCTCGCCGGGGATGGTGTTCACCCACACCACGTCCCCCCGCCAGTTGAACATCAGTAAGGCGTTCTTGACATTGTCCAGGAAGACGCCCAGGAGGTCAGGGGGGATGGCGTTCTGGGCGTCCGAGCTGAGGCGCGTCACCCCGCGGTTGAGGAAGCTCTGGGGCTCCTCCACGGCGTAGCGGGCCAGAGGCATGCACGCCAGCAGGGCCATCACCCCCATCAGAGCGGTGTCCATTACCAGGCGGCGGACGCGTCTCGCTGGCTCCCGGCGCCGCACGTCGGCGGCGAGGGCGACGCCCAGACACGCCAGCACGGCCACCGGCGCCAGGCGCAGGGCGGTGTAGGTGTGCTGGGCCAATCCTAAGGCCAGCCCGCAGAGAAGGAAGTCGTTGCGCCGCCGGTCGCGGATGGCTTTGACCAGAAAGTAGAAGATGGCGGCGCCAAAGGCCGGGGGGAAGGGGAAGCGTAGCCCCACGCGGGCCACCTGCCACAGCCAACGGGTGCTACCCAGGATGGCCGTGGCCAGCAGGGCCAGGCCGGTGCCGAACAAGAGGCGGGTCAGCAGAAAGGTGAACGGCAACGTACAGGCGGCCACCAGGACGGTGCCCAGCTTCATGGTCAGATAGCTCAGCCCGGTCAGTGGGGCCATGGCGGCGATAAGGTAGAACTGCAGGGCCTCGCGCCCGGTGTTGCGGGGGAAGAAGATGCGGTACTGCCCGTCCAGGACGTCCTGGGCATCGAGGAGCTTCTCGGCGTGATCGGAGGTCATCTCCGCCGGGACGTCGGCGATGCGGTACAGGAGCAGGGACAGGGAGACGAGGGAGATGGCCCCCAGGGCCACGCCCGTGCCGGAGAGGCGAAGGCCCGTCGCCTCCCCGGCGCCGGCCGGGGCCATCAACCGCACCAGCCATTTCCCTGGGCTTGAGACGAGAGACCAGGGGCTTGAGACGTCCCCTTGCCAGCAGGCCGCCAGCCCTAGGGCCATGGACAGCAGCCAGGTGGTGACGTTGAAGGGGGTGAACCGGTTTCCCCCGCAAGCCACGAAGGTGATGCCTCCTAATGTGAGGGCCAGCAAGGCCAAGAGGAGGCGGATGTCGCGGCGCGACCCGGTCGCCGCCGGGGTATGAGCGCCGGAATGTCCGGATGGGCAGGTCAACAGACTGGTGGCCGTCCCGCGCGGTGAGTCCGCGCCTAGCAAGCCCCCGACGAACAGGGCTACCGACCCACAAAACGCGGCCAGGGCCGCCCCTCCGGACAGCCCCTCCATCACCAGGCGCTGCGTCGCAATGGCGGCCACCACCCCGCCGACCAGGGCGGCCGTCGACAGCGCGTTGGGGCTCTCCGGCGTCGGAGACCCCTTGATCTCACTACTCCCCCCCACGACGTCCCGCCAAGCGCCAGTTGTAGGCGGCCAGGGCGATGCCCCCGCCACAGAGCAGGAGCCCCAGCGGCGCGTCCCAGGGCCGGTAGCGGAAGGTGACCGTATGGCCCCCGGCGGGGAGGTCGACGGTCAGCCAGCGCCCCGCCTGCAGCGGGGCCGGACGCCCGTCTACGTACGCCCGCCAGCCAGGCCAACTGTTCTCCTTCACGGTCAACACCCCCGGCCAGGGGGCGTCGCAGCGGACGTCGATATCTCCCGCCACGCCGTGAGCGGCGCACACCGTACGCTGCCCCCCCTCGTGGGCGACGGTGGCATACTCCCGCCCCGCGGGGGCGGCGTAGATGGACAGCCCGCCGGCCGCCCCCTGCTCGGTCATGCCCGGGGGCGGTCCGGAGCGGCTCCCTTCGAGCACCGGCGCTGGCGGCGGCCGCCCCTTCCAGTGCCAGCGTTGGATCCCGTTGGCCATCTTCAAGCCTCTGCCGGTGGCTGCCTCGGTCCAGAAGTGCTCCCCGAAGGGGAGATTCACCCATTGCAGATCGGATGTGCTCAAGGCGTCTAACACCGCTGGAAGCTCAGCGCCGTAGCGGTCGGCGTGAATCCACTGCCGGCTAAAGGCGGCCACGTCCATCAGGGCCACGAGCAAGGGGGCGGCCAGGAGCCAGCGAACATCTAACGCCAGGGGCGGCCGGCCGGCGGTGGATGACGTCAAGGCCAGGCCAGGGGGCAGCCGGGAGCGCCCCAACGGCCGCGCCAGCCGGTCGACGGCAACGGCGGCCGCGCCCAGCAGGCAAGGCACGGCCAGCCCGGCGATGACCGAGGGGAAGCGGATCCCCGCGAGCTGCACGGCCAGCCACGGCAGGGGGGCATGGCTCGCCAGCCAGGACAGGGGCGCTGCGCTGGCCACCCACATGGACAAGCAGGTGACGGTGGCGAGGTACAGCCCCACCCGCCGCGCCTCCCGTCCGCCCCCCCAGCTCCAGCTCAGCCCCCCAAGGGCCAGGATAACGGCGATCCAGCCGATGTAGTTCACGTACAGCGCCGGGTAAGGCAGCTTGTGCAAGATCTCTGACTTATAGAAGTGAAAGTCGTTGACCACCAGATTCAGGGGCACGTACCGCAGGGGCTGGGCGCTACCGAAAGTGGGATCGATCTCCTTGCCGAACTGGGGCAGGAAATGCAGGAACGGCACCAGAAAGGGGGCCGCCAGCAGCGCCCCCAGGACGGCCGCCAGGGCGTACCGCTTCCCCACCAGGATCATCTGGCGGGGCTGTGCGGGGAGCAGCAGGGCGACGGCGGGGAGGGTGCACAACAGTCCGATCTGCATATACCCCTGCCCGGCCATCGCGGCCAGGGCCAGCGTTACCCCCAGGGCAACGGCCGCTCGCCGGCTCCCGCTGCGGCTCACGGCGATCAAGGGGGGCAAGACCAGGGCGCAGGCCGCCGTCGAGACTACCCAGGCAAACGCCCCCAGCTCCATGCGCCCGGCCAGGTTGCCGGCCGCCACGGCCATGCCGGCGCTCCACAGGCGCGCCGTGCGCCCCAGCCCCAGCACGCACCCCAACCACCACTGCGCCACGCCGGCCATGAAGAAAGAGCCCATCAACGCCAGCTTGGCGCCGCTGGCTACCCCCCAGATCAGGGTGGGCAGGGCCACTATAGGGTGCAGGGTGCTCCCATAAGGATCAGCCAGGGCGGGAGCCCCACCCTGCATGCTCCCGTTCCACAGGGCGCACCAACCACACTGTCGGGCCCACGTCCACAAGTGGTGCAGCTGGATGGTGGAGACGTACTCCCTCCCCAAGGGCACGACGGCCGGGTCGAAATCACGGTATGGACGCGTGATCATCAGCGTCCAGGCAAGAATAGTCAGCAGCTCGGCCAGGGCCAGGGCCCGCTCTCTCGCGCCGGCGTCCCACGGGAGCCTCGAGAGCCTGGCCGGCGCCGTCATAGGGGCCGGCACGGGGGGAGCGCCGGGCACGCCACTGCCCATTGGGAGTCCCGGCGGGCGGGTGATGGCCCCTCGCAGCGCACTCCGCCAGGCCATCACCCGCCCTGGCCCGCTCTGGCCGGCCGGGGGTCGCGGTGGACGTTGCACGATCTGCAAGTCGCTCCCCAATGACGCCAACGTTGCTCCTGCAGTAGCGTTCTGACGATTATGGCCGATTGCCGTACGTGCGTACGATGGTAGCCGCCGGTGGTGCGACCTCGGGAAAGGAGAGCCCACCGGGTAGTGTCCCCGCAGCGGGGCCGCGCGCGCGTTGACGGTCGTCGCCACAGGCTGCTACCATGTGCATTGCGCTGGCGCTCCGCCCTGGAGATAGATGTGTAATGGGATCGGCGGCGTTGCGCAGACAAGTGCATAGGGTGCGTTGACAGGGAGTAGTAGGTCGTCCCCTTCCCCTCCAGAGAGCCGGTGGGTGGTGCGAACCGGTGGGGTAGGAAGGCCGAACTCACCCTCGAGCTGCTGAGCCCAAGACCCTCCCTCGGGTGCCGCTGGTACCCCGGTTTCCTGGGGATACGGGGGAGGATGAGTAAGCTTAGCCGGTTCCCGCCGTTAACGGGTTAAGTGGGCGCAGCTATTACCTGTCCTCTAGAAGGTTGATCTCGTGATCGACGATCAGACCCGGTCGTAGCGCTGGGGGAGGAGGGGTGATGGTACGCCAAGTGGGGTGGTACCACGGGAGTGAGCTCTCGTCCTCGGGGACGGGGGCTTTTTCATTTCCGGCCGGCGTGGCGCCGGACGCCATCAGGTGATGCGTCCGGTAACGGTGGCGGCTGGGGATGGGATCCGGTGGAACACTGTGCCTGGTCGCGCCAACTGAGGTGGTACCACGGGAGCGGCTCTCGTCCTCAGGGACGGCAGCCGCCCTTTTGTCTCTTGCTCTGTAGCGAAGCGAGGAAGGCGATGCAGAAACTAAACGGAGCACAGATCCTGAGCGAATGTCTGCTCCGCGAAGGGGTGGACACCATCTTCGGGATGCCCGGTGGGGCCGTCATCCCCCTCTACAACGTCTTGCACGACTACCCCTTCAAGCACGTCCTCTGCCGCCACGAGCAAGGGGCGTCGCACATGGCCGACGGCTATGCCCGGGCGACGGGGAAGGTGGGGGTGTGTATCGGCACCTCCGGTCCCGGGGCGACCAACATGGTTACCGGCATCGCCACGGCGATGATGGATTCTGTGCCCATGGTGGTGATCACCGGCCAGGTGCCCACCTACATGATCGGCAAGGACGCCTTCCAAGAGACCGATACCACCGGGATCACTATGCCCATCACCAAGCACAATTACCTGGTCATGGACGTCAAGGACGTGGCCCGGGTGGTGCGCGAGGCCTTCCACATCGCCCGCACCGGGCGCCCAGGCCCGGTGCTGATCGACATCCCCAAGGACGTCACCACCAACGTGACGGACTTCGAGTACCCGGAAAAGCTGAGCCTCCCCGGCTTCAAGCCCAACACCAAGGGGCACATTAACCCCATCCGCCGCGCGGCGAAGCTCCTTGACGATGCCCGACGCCCCCTGATCATGGCCGGCCACGGGATCATCCTCTCCGAGGCCTATGACGAGCTACGCCAGTTTGCCGAGAAGACCCAGGTCCCAGTCATCTCTACCCTGCTGGGCATCTCCGGGTTCCCGGAGACCCACCCCCTGTACTACGGCTGGCCGGGCATGCACGGCATGTACTACTGCAACATGGCCATCTCCCACTGCGACACCATCCTGGCCGTGGGCATGCGCATGGACGACCGAGTGACCGGGCGCCTGAACGCCTTTGCCCCCCACGCCCAGATCATCCACGTGGACATCGACCCCGCCGAGCTGGGCAAGAACGTCCCCACGGCGGTCAAGATCGTGGGCGACGCCAAGCAGGTGCTGAAGCTCCTGACCGAGGAGGTGCAGGAGAACCCGGCGGGGGAGGGCAATCGCCTGGCGGAGTGGTGGCAGACGCTGAACCAGTGGCGTATCGAGCACCCCTCGCTGGCCCTCCCTGACAAGCCGGAGAAGATGAGCTCCCCCTGGATCCTGCGCCAGATGTACCACGTCACCGAGGGCAATGCCGTCCTGGTGACCGACGTCGGCCAGGCCCAGATGTGGGCGGCGCAGCACTACTTTTTCGCCCGCCCCAACACGCACATCACCTCCGGGGGGCTGGGCCCTATGGGCTACGCCCTACCGGCTGCCATCGGCGTGCAGTACGGCCGGCCCGGCGAGCAGGTGTGGTGCATCACCGGGGATGGGGGCTTCCAGATGACCCTGGAGGAGCTGGCGGTGGTGCGGGAGGAGAACCTCCCCATCAAGATCGCCATCTTCAACAACAACTACCTGGGCATGGTGCGCCAGTGGCAGCAGCTCTTCTTCAACGAGCGCTACATGGCAGTGAAGATGTGGAATCCAGATTACGTCAAGCTCGGGGAGGCATACGGGATCCCCACGGTGCGGGCCTCCACGCTGGAGGAAGTGGTGCCGGCGCTGGAGTGGGCCCACAAGCAGGAGGGGCCGGCGATGCTGGAATTCGTCGTCGATCCGTTTGAGAACGTCTTCCCGATGGTGCCCCCGGGAGCGTCGTTGCAGGAGACGATCGAGAGCGTCCAGGAGGTGGCGCCGCAGCTGGCTAAGGTGGCGGCCGCCGCCGGTGGGTCTTCGGGTGGGGTGTAGCGTTGCGGGTGCAGCGCGGGTAGTGGGGTAGCAGGGTAGAGGGTGCAGGGGACGTGCCCCTTACCCGCCGGAGGCAAGAACAACAATGAAGCATACCCTTGTCGCCTTGGTGGAGAACCAGCCCGGCGTCCTCCAACGTGTCGCCAACCTGTTCTCTCGACGCGGGTTCAACATCGACAGCCTGACGGTCGGCACCACGGACACGGACAAGATCTCGCGCATGACCATCGTCGTCGATGGGGCCAACACCCAGGTCGAGCAGGTGATCAAGCAGCTCTACAAGCTGATCGACGTGCTGCGTATCAGCGACGTGACCAATGATCGGACCGTCGACCGTGACCTGGCCCTGATCAAGGTGCAGGCGACGAATTCCACCAGCCGCGCCGAGATCGTGCAGCTGGCGGACATCTTCCGGGGCAAGATCGTGGAC
Source organism: Chloroflexota bacterium (assembly GCA_030447525.1). Lineage (GTDB taxonomy): Bacteria > Chloroflexota > UBA11872 > UBA12225 > UBA12225 > JAUJOR01. Next base: position 36,174 of record JAUJOR010000015.1, read on the forward strand.
GTGGCGGCGGACTCCCTGGTCGTCGAGGTGACCGGCGACGAGGAAAAGATCAGCAGTCTGCTGCACATGCTGCGCCCTTTTGGCATCAAGGAGATGGTGCGTACCGGGGTGGTCTCCATGACCCGCGGCGCCGGGCTCGCCGCCCGGCTCGGCGAGGAGCGCCTGGAAGCGGCCGGCTAGAGACACGCCGGCGTGTCTCTCGTCCGGTGATCGCCGACGCTCGGCCGGCCCGGGCACGGCGGCCTGAGACCTGGGACTGCTATCGAGACATTCAGGCGGGACATTGAGGGGGAACAAAGACGTGGCCCGGATGTACTACGACGCCGACGCCGACCTGGGCCGGCTGCGCGGCAAGAAAGTGGCGGTGCTGGGCTTCGGCAGCCAGGGCCACGCCCATGCCCTTAATCTCAAGGACAGCGGTGTGGACGTGGTGGTGGGGCTGTACCGGGGCTCCCCATCCTGGGAAAAGGCCCAGGCCCAGGGCGTGGCCGTGATGACTAACGCCGAGGCGGTGCAGGCCGCCGACTTCGTCATGTTCACCATCCCCGACCAGGTACAGCGCCAGGTCTACCTCGCAGACGTGGAGCCGCACCTGCGCGATGGGCAGACGATCATGTTTGCCCACGGCTTCAACATCCACTTCAACCAGATCGTCCCGCCCAAGTCTGTGGACGTGAGTATGGTGGCCCCCAAGGGCCCGGGACACCGGGTGCGGGAGGTGTTTGTCGAGGGCTCCGGTGTGCCGGCCCTGTTCGCCGTGCAACAGGATGCCAGCGGCGGGGCCAGGGAGAACGCCCTGGCCTATGCCAAGGGGATCGGGGCCGCCCGGGCCGGCGTGCTGGAGACGACCTTCCTGGAAGAGACCGAGACCGACCTGTTCGGCGAGCAGACCGTCCTTTGCGGCGGGGTGAGCGCCCTGGTCAAGGCCTCCTTCGAGACCATGGTCGAGGCCGGCTATCAGCCGGAGCTGGCGTATTTCGAGACGCTGCACGAGCTCAAGCTCATCGTCGACCTGTTCTACCAGGGTGGCCTCTCCTACATGCGCTACTCCGTCTCCGATACCGCCGAATACGGGGACTACACCGCCGGGCCACGCATCGTGGACGACCACGTGCGGGCAACGCTCAAGGAGATCCTCACCGAGATCCAGAATGGGGAGTGGGCCAAGCGCTGGATACTGGAAAACCAGGCCGGGCGCCCGGCCTTTCTGGCCATGCGCCGGCGGGAGCAAGAGCACCCCATCGAGAAGATCGGCAGGCAATTGCGGGCGATGATGACGTGGCTGAAAGCCAAGTAGCGCCGACCGAGCGCCCTGTGCTCAGTCTTCAGCCGGCCGGGGGCAACGGCAGGTGCCAAGCGCAAGGCTGACGCCGGCCCCGGACGGAGCGCCCAAGACTGCGGGCTGTTCCATGAGGCGAGAGAAGCGATGAGAAAAGTCAAGATTTTCGACACGACGCTGCGGGACGGCGAGCAGGCCGCCGGTGGGGCGCTGACGCTGGAGGAGAAGCTCGAGATCGGGCGCCAGCTGGAGCGTCTGGGGGTCGACTGCATCGAGGCCGGTTTCCCCGCCACCTCACCGGGGGACTTCCGCGCCGTGGAGATGATGTGCCAGGTGGTCAAGGACTGCCAGGTGGCGGCCCTTTCCGACGCCAAGCTCCCCAACATCGAGACCACCGGCGCCGCCTTGAAGGGGGCGGTCGCCCCGCGCCTGCACACCGTCCTTTCCACCTCGGACATCCACCTCCAGCACCAGCTGCGCATCTCCCGTGAGGCCGCCCTGGAGATGGCCGTAGCCGCCGTCAAGCTGGGGCGGCGCCTGATCCCCGAGGTGGAGTTCTCCGCCATGGACGCCGCCCGCTCGGACTGGGACTATCTGTGCCGCGTGTTCGAGGCCACCATCAGCGCCGGGGCAACGGTGATCAACATCCCGGACACCCTGGGGTACATGCAGCCGGCCGAGTTCGCCGCCCTGGTGGCCTACGTCATGGAGCACGTCTCCAACATCGATAGGGCGGCCGTCTCGGTGCACTGCCACAACGACCTGGGGATGGCCACAGCCCTCTCCCTGGCGGCGGTCAAAGTGGGGGCCCAGTGGGTGGAGTGCACCGTCAACGGCGTGGGGGAGCGGGCGGGGAATGCCTCCCTGGAAGAGATCGTCATGACGCTCAAGACGCGCGCTGACTACTTTGGGGTGGAGACCGGCGTGCGCACGGAGCAGATCTGGCGCAGCAGCCGCCTGGTGGCCTCCTACATGGGCTTCCCGGTGCAGCCGAACAAGGCTATCGTCGGCTCCAACGCCTTTGCCCACGCCTCCGGTCTCCATCAAGACGGCATGCTCAAGGAGCGCTCGACCTATGAGATTATGACCCCGGAGAGCATCGGGCGAACCGACAGTCGCCTGGTCATCAGCAAGCACTCCGGGCGCAACGCCTTCCGCAACCGTCTGCGCCAGATGGGCTACGAGCTGAACGAGGACGAGTTCATGCGCGCCTTCAAGGCCTTCAAGGAGATCGCGGACAAGAAGAAGGACGTCACCGACGGGGACATCGAGGCCGTCGTCGCCGACCAGGTGCTCACCGTAGAAGAGACCTACCGACTTGAGCACCTCCTTGTGACCTGTGGCGACCCGGCCGTGCCAACGGCGACGGTGCGCATCGCCACCCCGGACGGCCAGACGCACCAGGACGCGGCGACGGGCGACGGGCCGGTGGACGCCGTCTGCCGGGCGATCAACCGCCTGGTGGACGTCCCCAACCGCCTGAGTGAGTTCTCCGTGCAGTCCGTCACCGCCGGGATCGACGCCATCGGCGAGGTCTCCGTCAAGGTAGAGTCGGACGAAGGGACGTTCATCGGCCGGGGGGCCAGCACCGACATCGTCGTCGCCTCCGCCCGGGCTTACCTCAACGCCCTGAATAAGGTGGTGGCGGCGCGTCGCGACCGGGAGTCCGGTCACGCCAGAGTGAAGCTGTCTCAGGACGGCTCCCTGCGGGCGGATTCCCCGCCGGTCGCCAGCGCTGAGCCTGTGCTGGCGTAGCATTTAAGATGCCAGTTTCCAGACGTAGACAAGAGACCTAGACAAGAGACGCAGCTAGTAGACCGAGACGTAAGATAGAGGGGCAGGCATGACCGTCCAGCCGAAGACCCTGTTTGAGAAGATCTGGGATGCCCACGTAGTGCGCGAGGCGCCGGGTGAGCCGGCGCTCCTCTACGTCGACCTGCACCTGGTGCACGAGGTGACCTCCCCCCAGGCGTTCGAGGCCCTGCGCCTGGCGGGGCGGAAGGTGCGCCGGCCCGACTTGACGGTGGCCACCATGGACCACAACGTCCCCACCTGGGACCGGCAGCTCCCGGTGACGGACGAGATCTCTCGCCAGCAGATGGATACCCTAGCCCAGAACTGCAGGGAGTTTGGAGTTACCCTCTACGACCTGCACAGCAAGAAGCAGGGGATCGTCCACGTCATTGGCCCGGAGCTGGGCCTGACCCAGCCGGGGATGACCATCGTCTGCGGCGACAGCCATACCAGCACCCACGGTGCCCTGGGGGCCCTGGCCTTCGGCATTGGCACGTCCGAGGTGGAGCACGTCCTGGCTACGCAGTGCCTGCCGCAGTCTCGGCCGAAGACGATGGAGGTCCGCGTCGACGGCCGGCTGGCCCCGGGCGTGACGGCGAAGGACATCATCCTTGGGGTGATCGGGCGCATCGGCACGGCCGGTGGCACCGGGTACGTCGTGGAGTACACCGGCGAGGCCATCCGCTCCCTTTCCATGGAGGGGCGAATGACGGTGTGCAACATGTCTATCGAGGGTGGCGCCCGCGCCGGGATGATCGCCCCGGACGACAAGACCTTCGCCTACGTGGAGGGGCGCCCGCACGCCCCGCAGGGCAAGGCCTTCGAGCGCGCCGTGGAGCACTGGCGCTCGCTGGCCACAGACGAAGGGGCGTCCTACGACCGCGTGGAGCGCTTCGACGCCGCCCAGATGGCCCCCTTTGTCACCTGGGGGACGAACCCGGGCATGGTCGTCCCGGTGACCGGGCGGGTGCCGGACCCATCCGCCTACGCCGAGGAGGCCGACCGCCGCGCGGCGGAGCGCGCCCTGGAGTACATGGGGTTGACCCCCGGCACGGCGATCCAGGATATCAACATCGACCGCGTTTTTCTCGGCTCTTGCACTAACGCCCGCATCGAAGACCTGCGCGCGGCCGCCGGGGTCGTCCGGGCGGCCATGACCAAAGGGAAGAAGGTGCACCCCAAGGTGTACGCCATGGTCGTGCCCGGGTCGATGCCGGTCAAGTTCCAGGCCGAGGCCGAAGGACTACACGAGGTCTTCCGTGCCGCCGGGTTCGACTGGCGCGAGGCGGGCTGCTCCATGTGCCTGGGGATGAACCCGGACGTCTTGCAACCGGGCGAGCGCTGCGCCTCTACTTCCAACCGCAACTTCGAGGGACGCCAGGGGAAGGGCGGGCGCACGCACCTGGTCAGCCCACAGATGGCCGTTGCCGCCGCCATCACTGGCCACTTCGTGGACATCCGCGACTGGGACGTCTAAGCCCGTGCAGTCTCACGTCCGAAGTGGTAGCTGGCCTGAGACTGGACACTCCAGGGGCGTGCTGTGGGGTTGTCCCTGCCCCCGATGGGCGCCCGGTCCTTGCCAGGGGCCAGTGATGCCGGGCCACCGCCTTGAACGCACCTGCACGCGCGACTGAACCGCCAGCAGACGCCTGAGATCGGAAACCGAGGACATTGGAGATGGATGCGTTCGTCAGACATACCGGACTGGTCGGCCCGCTCGACCGCGTGAACGTCGACACCGACCAGATCATCCCCAAGCAGTTCCTCAAGCGTATCGAGCGCACCGGCTTCGGCCAGTTCCTCTTCTTTGACTGGCGCTTCCGGGACGACGGGACGCCCAACCCGGACTTCGAGCTGAACCGGCCGGGCTATGAGGGGGCCAGCATCCTAGTCGCCGGTCGCAACTTCGGCTGTGGCTCGTCGCGCGAGCATGCCCCCTGGGCGCTGCAGGACTTTGGCTTCCGGGCCATCATCGCCCCCTCGTTCGCCGACATCTTCTACAACAACTGCTTCAAGAACGGCATGCTCCCCGTCGTCCTGCCGGAGGCGACGGTAGAGGAGATCTTGGCGCGGGCCAAGGAGCGTCCCGGTTACCGCCTGACCGTCGATCTACAAGAGCAGACGGTAGAGGACGAAGAAGGGCTGATCGCCCACTTTGAGGTGGATCCCTTTCGCCGCGAGTGCCTGCTGAACGGATTGGACGACATCGGCCTGACGTTGCGGCACGAGCCGGACATCACCGAGTATGAGCGCCGGCGGGCCGCGCTCCTCCCGGTCGCCGCAGGCTAGATGATCGCTACGGGGAGACCGTTGTGCCCAGCGGAGAAATACCCGTGAGTACTACCTGTGAGTAACACCCGTGCAACGCCAGGAGAACCGCTGATCGCCGTCCTACCGGGGGACGGCATCGGGCCAGAGGTGGTCGAGCAAGGGCTGGTGGCGCTGGCGGCCGCCGGGGCCCGCTTCGGCTGGCGCTACCGCACCGAGACGGCTCCCGTCGGCGGGGCGGCGATAGACGTCACTGGCAGGCCCCTGCCCCCGGAGACGCTCGCCCTGGCCAAGCGCGCCGGCGCCGTCTTTTTCGGTGCCGTCGGCGGCCCCAAGTGGGATGACCCCGGCGCTCCGGTGCGCCCGGAGGACGGCATCCTGGCGCTGCGCAAGACCCTAGGGTTGTACGCCAACCTGCGACCGGTCAAACTCTACCCGGCGCTGTTGTCCCAGTCCGTGCTGCGCGAGGACATCGTGCGCGGGACAGACATGATCGTCGTGCGCGAGCTAACCGGGGGGCTGTACTTTGGCAAGCCCAGTCGGCGCTGGCAGACCAGCCGGGGCTGGCGGGCGGTGGACACCCTGGCCTACACCGAAGTGGAGATCGAGCGCGTATTGCGTACGGGCTTCGAGCTGGCGCGGGGGCGGCGCAAGAAGCTGACCTCGGTGGACAAGGCGAACGTCCTCACCACCGGGCGCTTCTGGCGCGAGATCGCCAACCGGGTGGGGAAGGACTACCCGGACGTGGAGCTGGAGCACATCCTGGTCGACGCGGCCGCGATGTACTTGATGCGCCGGCCGGCCAGCTTCGACGTCGTGGTCACCGAGAACATGTTCGGCGACATCTTGACCGACGAGGCCGCTGTCCTGGCCGGGTCGATGGGCATGCTCCCCTCGGCCAGCCTGGGGGGGGTGAAAAACCGCTTCGGTGGGGTGCGGGGCTTGTACGAGCCAATCCACGGTACGGCCCTGTACACCCCGGAGGTAGTCGGCAGCGGACGGGCCAACCCCATCGCGGCCGTGCTCAGCGCCGCCTTGATGCTCCGCTACTCCTTTGACATGGAGGAGGCGGCCGGCACCGTCGAGAGCGCCGTGCAAGCGGTGCTGGAGGAGGGCTACCGCACGCCGGACATCGCCGCCGGCGCCTCCGCCGGCGCCTCGACCGGGGCGGACGCCGGGGCTTCTGCGGGACAGCGTGGGGGGCGGTCTCAAGGCGAGCGGATCGTCACCACGTCGGAGCTGGGGCAGCGTATCGCCGAGCGCATCGGGCAGGTGCGCCTCAAGTAGTCTGCGAGTGCTGAGCGCTCGCTGCCTTTGCGGTACGTCCTTCCAGGTGACCACCGTTCGCCGAGGGCTTACGAGATGACCGGTGAGGAAACACTCCATCGCGCCACCGGCCGGGCGGTTGGGCATTCCGAGTTCAGGCGCTGCCGGTGTCCTGCCGGGCACGAGAGACTCAACAGGTCGAGGTTCGCTGAGGACTAAGGGCTTACAAGATGACCCAACGGATCGAGATCTACGATACCACCTTGCGTGATGGGGTACAGCGGGAAGGGCTCTCCTTCTCCTTGGAGGACAAGCTCAAGGTGGCCCGCAAGCTGGACGGCCTGGGCGTCCACTACATCGAGGGGGGCTACCCCGGCTCCAACCCGCGCGACCAAGAGTTCTTTGCCCGGGCGCGGGAGATGACCTGGCAGCATGCCACCATCGTCGCCTTTGGCGCGACGCGCTACAAGGAGAACCGAGCGGAGGACGACCCTAATCTACAAGCCCTCCTCCGTGCCGGGACGCCGGCGGTGACCATCGTCTGCAAGAGCAGCCTCTTTCAGGTGCGCGAGGTGCTGGGCGTGAGCCCGGAAGAGAACCTGGCCATGATCGCGGAATCGGTGGACTTTCTGCGCCGCCACGGGAAGCGCGTCTTCCACGACGCGGAGCACTTCTTCGATGGCTGGAAGGAGGACCGGGAGTACGCCCGTGCCTGCCTGCGCGCCGCTGCCGGCGCCGGCGCCGACTGTCTCGTCCTCTGCGACACCAATGGGGGCTCGCTCCCCTGGGAAGTGGCGGAGATTGCCCGTACCGTCTGGGCCGAGTTCTCCGAATCCATGAACATAGGCATCCATACCCACAACGACGCCGAGCTGGCCGTGGCCAACACCCTGGCTGCCGTCCAGAACGGGGTGACTCACGTCCAAGGGACGATCAACGGGTACGGCGAGCGCTGCGGCAACGCCAACCTGTGCGCCATCATCCCCAACCTCAAGCTGAAGCTCGGTGCGGACTGCGTGAGCGACGCCCAGCTGCAGTCCTTAACCGAGACGGCGCGCTTCGTAGACGAGCTGGCCAACCTCAAGCCGGACCCGCACATGGCCTACGTCGGCGCCAGCGCATTTGCCCATAAGGCCGGCTACCACGCCGACGCCATGCGCAAGAACCCCCTCAGCTACCAGCACATCCGGCCGGAGCTGGTGGGCAACGAGGCACGCATCCTCGTCTCCGAGCTCTCTGGAAAGGGGGCGGTGACGAGCAAGATGGAAACGTTGGGCCTACGGCTCGACGCCCCGGGTCGGACGCGCACGGTTGTGGAGCGGATCAAGCAGCTGGAGAGTCAGGGCTACCAGTTCGAAGGGGCGGAGGCGTCCTTCGAACTGATGGTGCGCCGGCTGGAGCCGGATCACCGCGCCCCCTTCGAGCTGGTGGACTTCCTGGTACTTGTCGAGACGCGGGGTGGCCGGGATATGCTCGCCGAGGCGATGGTGAAGATCCGCATCGCCGGACAGACGCTGCACACGGCGGGGGAGGGGAATGGCCCGGTGAACGCCCTCGACGCCGCCCTGCGCAAGGCCCTGGTGGAGTCGTACCCGGAGGTGCAGGACATCCGCCTCACCGACTACAAGGTGCGGGTCATCGACGAAGGCTCGGGCACGGCCGCCACCGTGCGTGTCCTGATCGACTCCTCGGACGGGGAAGCCACCTGGTCGACCGTGGGGAGCTCGCCCAACATCATCGAAGCCAGCTGGCTGGCCCTGGCCGACTCCCTGGAATACGGCCTGCAGCGGGCCCTGAAGCGCCGCCGCCCGGCGACCGATGCCATTGCTGGCTAGGCCGAGTTCGTCACTCCTCCGCCGAGTTCGTCACTCCTCCAAAAAACACGGCAAAAGAAAACCCCCGAGGAGAAACCCCTCGGGGGTAAGAATGCCCTGGCGGCGACCTATTGTCCCGCGGTCTTCCGGCCGCAGTATCGTCGGCGCTGGGGCGCTTCACGGCCGTGTGCGGGATGGGAACGGGTGGGACCGCCCCGCTCCGGCCACCAGAGCCAAAGCCTTAACGCAGAGACACTCTACCACAGGCCACACCCCGGGCGCACGTCTCCCACGGGGGGAGGCAATGCGCTGAGGATACCGCCGATGGCGGACTGCCCCGACGAAGAAGACGAAGAACACCTCAATTTTGCCGACAGATTGGTCGGAGAACGAGCCCGTTGGAGTAGAAGAAAGAAAAGCCCTCGTCCGTTAGGACGGCCCAGCTGCACCCCTTACGGGGCGTACACCTGCGCCTAGCAAGCCGCTACTCTCGCGGTGGACTTACCTGTTCATAGTGACAGTGGGAGGACTCATCTCCAGGCTGGCTTCGCGCTTAGATGCCGTCAGCGCTTCTCCGGACCCGACGTGGCTACCCGGCGGTGCTCCTGGCGGAACAGCCGGCCCACCAGCGGTCGGTCCCTCGGTCCTCTCGTACTGGGGAGGCGGCCCTGTCAATCCTCCAACGCCCATGGCGGATAGAGACCGAACTGTCTCACGACGTTCTGAACCCAGCTCGCGTACCGCTTTAATGGGCGAACAGCCCAACCCTTGGGACCGACTCCAGCCCCAGGATGCGACGAGCCGACATCGAGGTGCCAAACCCTGCCGTCGATGTGAACTCTTGGGCAGGATAAGCCTGTTATCCCCGGGGTAGCTTTTATCCGTTAATCCACGCGGCGTCCACCTGCACGCGCGTAGGGTCACTAGGCCCTGGTTTCCCACCTGCTCGACGCGTGGGTCTCACAGTCAAGCCCCCTTCTGCCCTTGCACTCTTCCAGGCGCGGTTGCCGTCCGCGCTGAGGGGACCGTTGGGCGCCTCCGTTACCTTTGGGAGGCGACCGCCCCAGTCAAACTCCCCGCCTGCCGGGGTCCCCGCGTGGCTATACACGTCGGGGTGAGCCGTAAGACCAAGCCAGAGTGGTATTTCACCGCTGGCTCGGGCCCCAAGAGGGACCCTTCCGCGCCTCCCACCTATCCTACGCAGGCGAGGCCTCACGGCAACGGCAAGGTGGAGTAAAGCTCCACGGGGTCTTTTTGTCCCGCCATGGGACGCCCAGATCTTCACGGGCACTTCAATTTCGCCGGGTCCTCTGCTGAGACAGCGCCCAACTCGTTGCTCCATTCGTGCGGGTCGGAACTTACCCGACAAGGAATTTCGCTACCTTAGGACGATTATAGTTATCGCCGCCGTTCACCAGGGCTTCGGTTCGCGCTTGCACGGCTCCCCTTAACCGTCTGGCACCGGGCAGGAGTCAGCCCCCATACGTCCCCTTACGGGTTAGCGGAGACCTGTGTTTTTGGTAAACAGTCGGTTGGGCCAATTCGCTGCGCCCTGGCGACGCTGCGCCCGCGCGGGGCCTCACGCCACCAGGGGCCCCTTCTCCCGAAGTTACGGGGCCAAGTTGCCGAGTTCCTTAGCAGAGGGTCTCCCGTGCACCTGGGCACGCTTGTGCCAGCCCACCAGTGTCGGTTTGGGGTACGGACGCGGCCCCTCCCTAGGCTTTTCGTGCCGGTACGGCCTCACGGGACTCGGGCTTGCCTTGCGCGCGCCCTTGCCATCCCCCTCACGCCTGGTCGCGACGGATTTGCCGGTCGCGACGCGCTACGGGCTTAGACGCCTATGGCCAGCAAGACGCTCCCGCTAGCCCCCGGGTCCCCCATCGGTCATGCAGGACCGCGCGGTACGGGACTATCCACCCGTTGTCCATCGCCTACGCTCGTTCCCAGAGCCTCGGCTTAGGCCCGACTAACCCTGAGCGGATCGACCTGGCTCAGGAACCCTTGGGCATTCGGTGTGTCCGGTTCTCGCGGACAAAACGCTACTCATGCCGGCATTCGCACTTCCGTCCCCTCCAGCCCCCTCACGGGTAGACCTTCACCGCAGACGGAACGCTCCCCTACCGCCGGCTGGCCCCATGACGGGCAGCCGGCCCGCAGCGTCGGTGGCGCGCTTAGCCCCGTGACATTGTCGGCGCCGGACCACTCGACCAGTGAGCTGTTACGCACTCTTTCAAGGATGGCTGCTTCTAAGCCAACCTCCTGGTTGTCTGGGCCGTCCGACCGCCTTTCCCACTGCAGCGCGCACTTGGGGACCTTAGCTGGCGATCTGGGCTGTTTCCCTCTCGACGACAGATCTTCGCACCCGCCGTCTCACTCCCCCTGGCGCCTCGTGGCATTCGCGGTTTGGTTGGAGTCGGTAAGCGCCTTGCCCCCTCGTCCATCCAGCGCCCTACCTCCACGAGCCGTCCCCAGGAGGGCTGAACCTCAATCCATTTCGGGGAGAACCAGCTATCTCCGGGTTCGATTGGCATTTCACCTCTACCCACAGCTCATCCGTGCAGTTTTGCAACACTGAGCGGTGCGCGCCTCCAGTCCGTGTCACCGGACCTTCACGCTGGCCATGGGTAGCTCACCCGGTTTCGGGTCTGCGCGACGCCACGTCCTCCCCCACAGGGGCTCCCAGCGGGGAACCCCCACAAAGGAAGGGATCGCCCTGTTCAGACTCGCTTTCGCTGCGGGTCCACGCCTCCTAGGGCGCTGACCCCGCCACGCGCGCAACTCGCCGGCTCATTCTTCAATAGGCACGCGATCAGCCCGCCCCCAAGGGCTCAGCACCCTCTGAGGCATGGCCTCTCGCTGACTGTAGGCAGACGGGTTCAGGGACTCTTTCACTCCCCTCGCCGGGGTGCTTTTCACCTTTCCCTCACGGTACTCGTTCGCTATCGGTCGCTGGGTGTATTTAGCCTTGACCGTGGTCGGCCCGGCTTCCCACGGGGTTGCTCGTGCCCCGCGGTACTCACGGTCGACAGCCAGGGAGGCCGGCACGCGTCGCCTACGGGGCTCTCACCCCTGTGGCGCGCCCTTCCAGGCGCTTCGGCTACGCCCCGACTTGCTCACTCCCCGGAGACCCCGCACGGTCCCCCACTGCCCCCGTACAACCCCGCCCGGCATAGGCGCGCGGGCCACTCAGCCGGGACGGTTTGGGCTCCTCCGCGGTCGCTCGCGCTACTGGCGGAATGTCGTTGATCTCTGCTCTCCTCGGGGTACTAAGATGTTTCAGTTCCCCCGGTGCCCCCCACCCCTGCGGGTGGTCCCCTGTATCACCAGGAGGGGTTGCCCCATTCGGGAAGTCTTGGCTCTTCGCTCGCTGGCAGCTCCCCAAGACCTTTCGTCGCCTGCTACGCCCTTCCTCGGCACCCAGCGCCTAGGCATCCACCGTCTGCCCTGCTTCGCTTTTCTACCTTCGACTCGTTCGGTGACACACACGAACATAGTCCGAGCTTGTCCGCTCGTTGCTACCGACCCTCTGTCGGCAAAATTGAAGTGTTCTTCGTCTTCGATTGTGAATGTACACCCCGCAGCGTCTTGTTCGCTGCGAGTGCCCCGGCGCGCCAGGATCCCGACTTCTGTCGAGTGGCGCCCCAGTTTCCGGGGCAGCGAGAACAAATAATAGCTGGGGTCACTGCGGATGTCAAATGCCGCTCGTGCCCCGCAGTCGAACCTTGTCCTAGCCCCGCGGGCCGGGAGAGGCATCCACCTGGCGCCAGTGGCGCTCGTAGAAGAGGGTGTCGTACAGGAGTGTGCCGCAGATGATCAGTATGGTTGTGGCCAGGGCAGCGGAGGCGCCCATGGCTACCCAATGTGTCAGCCCGGATGGCCATGGCGCGGCGCGCAGGGCGGCATAGACGGCCAGGGCCCCCGCCAGTCGCAGGATCGCCCGTGGCACTTCCGTCAAGAACAGTCGTTCCACGCCTCGTCCCCTCAGTGGATTGCCAGCTGCACAAGATCTCTCAGTCCCCTCTGTCCGGCGATCGGCGAAGGGGCGCTCCGGTCATGCTTCGCCTCAGCGATAGATGAGGCCGAGGACGGTAAAGAGGAAGGTGTAGAGGTCGGCTTGCTCCTCGATCAGCTTGGCCGTCGGCTTTCCCGCCCCGTGGCCGGCCTTGGTCTCGACGCGCTGGAGGATGGGGTTATCGCCTGTCTGCGCTTCCTGGAGGGCGGCGGCCAGCTTCTTGGCGTGAGCGGAGACGACCCGGTCGTCGGTGTCGGCGCTGGTGATGAGCGTTGGGGGGTAGGCCGTCCCCGGCCGGATGTTATGCACCGGGGAGTAGGCATAGAGGAAGTGAAAGTGTTCCGCGTCGGCCTCGGCATTACCGTAGTCTGATGTCCAGTAGCGCCCTACGGTGAACTTGTGGTAGCGCAGCATGTCGGCCACGGGCACCTGGCACAGGACGGCCCCGAAGAGGTCCGGACGCTGGGTCATGCAGGCGGCGACCAGGAGGCCCCCGTTGCTCCCGCCCTGGATGGCCAGCCGCTCGCGGCTGGTGTACCCCTGGTCGATCAACCACTCGGCGGCGCCAATGAAGTCGTCGAAGACGTTCTGCTTCTTCTCTAAGATCCCCGCCCGGTGCCAGGCCTCGCCGTACTCCGATCCCCCACGGAGGTTGGCCACGGCCAGGACGCCCCCCTGCTCTAGCCAGGCCAGGCGGTGGATGGAGAACGAGGGCGTCAGGCTGATGTTGAAGCCCCCGTAACCGTACAGGAGCGCCGGGTTCGTCCCGTCCAGGGGGAGCCCCCGTCGATGGGTCAGGAACATGGGGATGAGGGTGCCGTCCTTGGAAGGGTAGAAGACCTGGTGCGTCTCGTACCCCGAGGCGTCGAAGTCTATCTCGGGGGCGCGCAGCGTCTCCATGTCCCCGGTGGTGAAGTCGTAGCGCAGGACAGTCAGGGGATATAAAAAGGAAGTGAAGCCGAGGAAGAGCTCCGTGTCCTCGCGTTTCCCCTGCAGGCCGGTGACGGCGCCCAGCCCGGGCAGGGTGATCTCGCCCAGCGGCGTCCCGTCCCGCGAGTAGCGCTGGATCTGGTGGTGGACGTCGTGGAGGTAAATCACCACCAGCTGGTCGTTGACCATGGCTACCTGATCGATAGCGTCCTCTCGCTGGGCGACGATCTCCCGCCAGTGCTCGCGCTCGGGGCGCTGGACGTCGATGGCGATGATCCGCCCGCGTGGGGCGTCCAGATCGGTGTGGAAGTAAAAGAGCGACCCGGTGTTGTCGATGAAGTCGTAGCGGGCGTCGGCTTCGTCGAGGAGCCGGATGAAGGGCGCGCCGTGCAACCCCTGGCCATCTGCCGGCGCTGGCTGGTGGGGCAGGGGCGGGGAGGGAGGCCCTGGAGGGAGGTCGGTGGCGAGGCGACGGTAGTAGAAGCGGTTCTCCGGCTCCGTCCCCCGCCAGACGTGGAGGACGAGGTAGGCGCCGTCGTCGGTAGTGCGGGGGGAGAAGCCCAGCTCCTTGGCGTCCGGGCGCTCGTAGACGAGGCGGTCCTCGGCCTGGGGCGTTCCCAGGGCGTGCCAGTAGACCCGCTGGTAGTTGCTCTCGTCTTCCGGCGCCACGGTGCCCGGCTCCGGGAAGCGGTTGTAGTAGAAGCCACTGCGGGCCGGTTCCCAGGCAACACCGGTGAACTTGCACCACTGGATGACGTCCGGGCGGTCTGCCCCCGTATCGCAGTCGCGCACGTGCAGCTCCTGCCAGTCGCTCCCGCTACGGGAGAGGCCGTAGGCGGCCAGGCGCCCGTCCCTGGTGAAGTGCAGATTGGTGACGGCGGCCGTCCCGTCCGCGCTCATTGTATTGGGATCGAGCACCGGCGTGGGCGTGCCGCGCAGCTCCGGCTGGGCGTACAGCACCGGCTGGTTCTGCAGGCCATCGTTTTTCCAGAAGTAGTAGCGTCCCCCTTCCCGCTGGGGCACACCGTACCTGGGGTAGTCCCAGAGCTGGGTCAGACGGGCCTTAATGCGCTCTCTGAACGGGATGGCCTGTAAGAAGGAGGCAGTGATTGCGTTCTGCGCCTCCACCCAGGCGACCGTATCCGGGGCCTCGGGATCCTCCAGCCAGCGGTAAGGATCGGCGACCTTCGTACCGTGATAGTCGTCCACGACATCGCCCTTAGGGGCCACGGGATAGGCAAGTCCAAAGTCCGCCGTCTCAGGTCTCACGTCTCAAGTCCCCTGCCCGCAGGGCATCACCCGGGGGGATGGTAACGCATCGAGCCGCTTCAGCTTGAGGAAGAGCAGCTTCGATTTGCCTCCCACGGGCAGCCCACGGGCAGCCCGCGGGCAGGGCCCCGGCGCCCCGCTGCCGGTAATCGCCCCCTCTGCCCCGGCGGCTGCCCCGGCCGTGGCGACGACGTACGAGCGTAACCACAGGCACGACCTCCTGCTCCCCGTCTGCTCGGCTGACGGGCGACCGCGGGGGTCGGCGGGGCGCGCCGGCACGCGATCGTCCGCAGCGGTGCTCGACAAGCCGGCCGTGCTGCCCATCCCAGCCGCGTCTCGGCGCCCCGCCAGGCGCCACATAGAACGATACCGCGCCGTCCGGGGAGGACGCCAAGGGTGTGCGGTGGAGGCGTACAATCCCCCGGTGATCGTGGGGGTGTGCCGGCTGCAACTCATCTTGCCGGAGAACCATTCTTTGAAGGGCAAGCGCAGCGTTGTGCGCTCCATCTGCGCTCAAGTGCGCCGCACCTACAATGTGACCATCGCCGAAGTGGATGACCTGGACGCCTGGCAGGTGGCCGGCCTCGGCTTTGCCGTTATCTCCACCGATGGGCGGCACGTTGATCGGATGGTGGCCGAGATCGTGGATTTCATCGAGCGCCGTGCGGAGGCGCAGCTGGGGAGCTACCAGGTGGAGCAGGTGCATCCTTTCTAGAGGCGACTCTGTTGGAGGGCGCCGTCTGTGGAGAGGATGTGCCCCTCTGCGCCCCATTCCGCCCCAACCGTGGCGGGGATTCGTGGTATAGTGCTGTGTCGGAATCCCGTAAGGACACGCCTGTGCCCAAACTCAAGACCCATAAAGCGGCGGCCAAGCGCTTCAAGGTAACCGGCACCGGACGGGTGCTGCGCCCTAAGGCGTGGGGCAATAAGAAGCGTTCTGCCAAGAGCAAGCGCACCAAGCGCATGTACGACGAGTTTTTCGAGGTGCCGGCGTCTACGGCTAAGCTGGTCAAGCAGCTCATGCCGTACAGCTTCTGAGTACGGCTTCTACGTCCGAGTTGAAGCAGAGAATAACGCATGGCTCGCATCAAGCGCGGCGTCACTAAGCGTCGGCGCCACAAGAAGATCCTGAAGCTCGCTCGGGGCTATTTCCTGGGCCGGAGCAAGCTTTATAAGACCGCTCACGAGGCGGTCATGCACGCCCTGGCGTACGCCTACCGCGACCGGCGGAACAAGAAGCGGGACATGCGGCGGTTGTGGATCCTGCGGATCAACGCCGCCGCTCGGTTGAATGGGTTGAGTTACAGTCGCCTCATGGAGGGGTTACGTCGCGCCAACGTGACGGTCGATCGCAAGATTCTTGCTGATCTGGCCGTCCGTGACGCGGCCGCGTTTAGCCGTATTGCCGAGATGGCACGTCCCGTCGGTGGTCGGCCGGTTGCTGGGGTGGCGTAAGGGCCTGGCCCTCGCTGCCGGCAAGCGCGCTTCCGTCTGATCGGGTGGGGCCTGCCCGGTGCACCGGTGCGCGGTCAGCGGCATGCCCGGCCACCGGCACCAGGTCACGTGCACATCTCGCCGCGACGGAGCCTTCGGGCTCCGTTTTTGTTGTCCTCCGTCCCCGCTGATAACGCCGCGCCGTAGTACGGCAATGAGGGGTTCCAGATCACCGGCGATCACCCCATAGCAGGTTGAAGTCTCGTTGCCGTGCAATTGCGCTCGATCGTTTGCGGTCGTCCGTGGTTATTCGTTCCATCGCCGTTGCCCTTGTCTCGACTAACACGGCAACCAGACTCCTTCGGCTACTCGGGTTTGCGCATTTCGATCTGGAAACCGACGTTGCAGTACTAAGCGCTCCAAGGTTTCTGCTTCCTCGGCGCTCTCGGTAGATCCGAGAGCGTTGACGAGGGAGAGGGGATGGGTGGCGTAGAGACCGACGATCGCTCGGATTGCCACTATGCTCCGTGCAAGCGACGAGCCAATCACCAGCCTGGAGAACCCTCAGGTGCGCCTGGCGCGCTCCCTGCTGGGATCCGCCGGGCGGCGCCGCCAGGGGGCTTTCCTCGTCGAGGGCGTGCGCCTCGTAGGGGCCGCTATGGCCGCGGCCGTGCCCCGGCTCGTGCTCTACGTCCCGGGCTTTGGCCAGCGCGACGCCCGCGAGCGGGCCCTCTTACGAGCGGCGCAGCGTACCGGTTGCCCCATGCGCCCGGTGACGCCGCAGGTTCTGGCTCGGGTCACAGACACCGTCACGCCACAAGGCATCGTCGCTGTGATGCCTCTGCCTGACGACCCGCCGGCGATACTCGACGATCGTGCGCTCCTCCTCATCCTCGACGCCGTTGGCGATCCGGGCAACGCCGGGACGCTCCTACGCACGGCCGCCGGGGTGGGGGTGACGGCGGTGGTCGCCACCAAGGGTACCGTCGATCTCTATGCCCCTAAAGTTGTTCGGGCCGGCGCCGGGGCGCACTTTCTTCTCGACGTCCGTACCGACCAGGAGTGGGAGGATTTCGCCCTCCGCCTCCCACGGGCCTGCCAGGTGCTCCTGGCCGACGCCGGCGCCGCAACGCCTTATTGGGATGTGGACTGGACACGGGCGACGGCACTTATCGTCGGCAGCGAGGCCCACGGGGCATCATCGGGCGCCCGGGAGGCCGCTACCGGTAGCGTCTCCATCCCCACGCGCGGGATCGAGTCGCTCAACGCCGCCGTAGCCGGGAGCGTCATCCTGTTCGAGGCGGCCAGGCAGCGCCAGACCCGGGCTCAGGGATCAGAGGGTAGGGACCCGGGGGTGGAGGTGCAAAGGCAGGTGCGCGAGGACCCCCGGGTAACGCCAAGGCGGGTGAGCGCCCGCTCGAGGCGTACGCCTGCGCGGCCCCGCGGGGGGCGTTCGAGCCGTGCAGCTGGCGGAGAAACGGCGGAGCCCAGTGCGGAGTACATGATGTCACCTGAACGGCGACCGGGTGGAGTCGGTGCAGCGCTGCCTCCCGGACCGTGACCCTTGGAGGGAACGATGACTACCAGCGAGAAGTCTGTCCTTATAGACGATCTGCACGCCCTGGAGCGGGAGGCGCTGGCCAAGCTGGCCACCGTTCCCGACGAGCGTGGCCTGGAGGAGTGGCGGGTGGAGGTGCTCGGCCGGCGCGGGACGCTGGCCGAGCTGCTCCGCGGCTTGGCCACCCTTTCCCCGGAGGCGCGCCCGGCGGCCGGGGCGGCGGGGAACCGGGTCAAAGGGGCGCTAGAGGCGGCCTATGCCGAACGCCAGCGGGGGCTGCGCGCCCAGTCCCGGGCTCGAGAGCTGGAGGCGGAGCGGATCGACGTCACTCTCCCCGGCCGGGGCGTGCACCTTGGCCAGCTCCACCCCATCACCCAGCTGCGCCGTGAGGTGGAGCGGGTGTTCATCCGCCTCGGGTTCAGCGTGGTGGACGGCCCCGAGGTGGAGTACGATCGCTACAACTTCACCCTGCTGAACATGCCCCCCGATCACCCGGCGCGGGACATCCAGGACACCTTTTACGTCGCCAACGTGGGCGCACCGAGCCGGGCGCCCGCTACTGCCGCTGCTGCTGCCGCTGGGGCGGTTTCTCCGGGAGACGGCGCCGCCCCGGCGGGGACTGACCCGCTCCCTCCGAGCGAGCGGGGTGCGGGGGGACACGTCCCCGTGGGGGTGGACGGCGGTAAGGCTAAGATGGCCACGCCGGCCGGGGGCGAAGTCCTGCTGCGCACACAGACCTCGCCGATGCAGATCCGGGTGATGGAGTGCCAGAAGCCGCCCATCCGCGTCCTGATCCCGGGGCGGGTATACCGCAACGAGGCCACCGACGCCGCCCACGAGTCCCAATTTTCCCAGGTGGAGGGGCTGTGCGTGGACGAGCGCACCACGATGGGCGACCTGCGGGGCTGCCTTACCTTTATGATCCGTACCCTCTTCGGGTCGGAGCGTGAGGTGCGCTTCCGCTGCGGCTACTTTCCCTTCGTCGAGCCGGGGGCGGAGTTCGACATGTCTTGTCACGTCTGTGGCGGGCAGGGATGCCGCACCTGCAAGGGGACGGGGTGGATCGAGATCGGTGGCTGCGGCATGGTGCACCCCATCGTCCTGGAGAACGTGGGGCTCGACCCCAGCCGCTATAGCGGCTGGGCCTTTGGCTTCGGCTTCGAGCGCATGGCCCTCATCCGCTACGGCGTGGACGACATCCGGCTCTTCTACGGCAACGACCTCCGCTTCTTGCAGCAGCTCCGCTAAGGGCATCTAAGGACTTCCTGGGTTCGTGGCAGGTGCCCCCCCAAAAGGAGCGCCGTCAAGGAGAGCGCCTACCGCAGACCCTTGGGGACGCCAAGCAAGGGGACGCCTAGCAAGGGGAAGCAAGCGAGAGCGTGGAGCTACAGGGGGCGCTGGCGGGCAGTGCTCCCCTCCAGGGGTAAGCCTGCACCAGGGGTAAGCCTGCACCAGGGGTAAGCCCGCACCAGGGGCGACACCCTCCCTGTCAGTGAAAGAGCAACGCTCCTAGAGGAAAGAGAAGATGAGAGTTTCCTTGAAGTGGCTCCGGGACTACCTCGACGTGACGCAGCCGGCGGAGGAGATCGCCCGGCGCCTGACCATGGCCGGCATCGAGGTGGATGGGATTCACCACCTCGGCGGGAGCTGGGACAACGTCTGGGTGGCTCGGATCCAGGGCATCGATCGGCACCCCAATGCCGACCGCCTATCGCTGGTGACCGCCGACTATAGCGCCGACGGGCGGGAGCGGACGCGGCGCGTCGTCACCGGGGCAACCAACATCAAGGTCGGGGACGTCGTCCCCCTGGGGCTGGTAGGCGCGCGCTACCGCGATGGCCACACGGACCCGCCGCAGGAGCGCGTCCTCCAACCCTCCACGATGCGGGGCATCGTCTCCGAAGGGATGGTCATGTCCGGTTTCGAGCTGGGTCTCTCCGAAGACCACTCCGGCATCCTCGTCCTGCCCGCGGACACGCCGGTGGGCATTCCCCTGGCCGAGGCCCTGGGAGATACGGTGCTGGAGCTCGACCTGAAGGGCCGGGCTGACTGCCTGTCCATGATCGGCGTCGCCCGCGAGGTCGGGGCCCTCCTAAACCAGAAGGTGCGCCTCCCCACGGTCAACCCCCAGCCGGCCCGAGAGCGGTGCCCGGACGAGCCCCTGACGATCGAGATCGCCGACCGCGACCTGTGCGCCCGCTATACCGGGGTGCTGGTGCGCAACGTCCACGTCGGCCCGTCTCCGGCGTGGATGCAGGAGCGCCTGCAGGCCGCCGGGCTGCGCCCGATCAACAACGTTGTGGACGTCACCAACTTCGTCATGCTGGAGTGGGGCCAGCCCCTGCATGCCTTCGACTACGAGACTCTCCTGGGGTCGGCTGCCGGCGAGGGGCAGATCGTCGTCCGCCGGGCCCGGCCGGGCGAGCGCCTCCTCACCCTGGCCAGCGAGCGTCCGGAGCTGGAGCTGACCCAGGAGCACCTGGTCATCGCCGACGGCGAGCGCCCCGTCGCCCTGGCCGGGGTTATCGGCGGCGCCGACACCGAGGTGCGCGATACCACCACCGCCGTGCTGATCGAGTCGGCCAATTTCCTCCCCGTGAGCGTGCGGCGCACGGCCCGCGCCTTCCTCGCCCGCCCAACCGAGGCGTCGCGCCGGTTCGAGCGGGGTATCCCTCCCGAGCACACCATGCCGGCGGCCCTTCGCGCCGCCCAGCTGATGGTGGAGCTGGCCGGGGCGGAGATGGTCGGGCCTCCCGTGGACGCCTACCCGGAGCCGCGGGCGCGTCCCGTGATTCGCCTCGCCCCGCGCGAGCTGGAGCGCCTCCTGGGGGTGTCGTACGACAGCGCCACCATCGAGGGGGTCTTCGACCGGCTGGGCTTTACGTACGAGAAGCCTCAGGGGGGCTCCAGCGGCGAAGACTACATTGTCCACCCCCCGGTGTGGCGCCTGGACGTGGAGCGGGCCGCCGACCTGGTGGAAGAGGTGGCTCGCATCGACGGTTACGACAAGATCCCTGCCACCCTGATGCGAGGTGAGCCACCGGTGCCGCTGCCGAACGGGGCCATGCTGTGGGAGGAGGCGGTGCGCGACCTCCTGGCAGCCAACGGCTTCGCCGACATCCTCACCTACACCCTGACCAGCCGGGAACGCCTGGCCCGCTTTCCCCACACCGACGGGCGCAACGCGGCGGGCAAGCTGGCCGCCTTTGTGGACGACCGTGTCGCCCCACCGGTGGAGCCGGTGACGCTGGCCAACCCGGCCAGCCAGGATGAGGACGTCCTGCGCACCTCCGCCATTCCTAGCCTGCTGGAGTGCCTGGGGGCCAACCTGCGTCACGCCGACCGTGATGTCCACCTGATGGAGCTCTCGCGGATCTATCTCCGCCGTGACCAGGGTCTCCCGGAGGAGCGGCGCGTCTTCACCGCCGGTACCGGGGCCTTCCG
This sequence comes from Chloroflexota bacterium, assembly GCA_030447525.1. Classification (GTDB taxonomy): domain Bacteria; phylum Chloroflexota; class UBA11872; order UBA12225; family UBA12225; genus JAUJOR01. The sequence continues at coordinate 57,242 of JAUJOR010000015.1, forward strand.
CTCCTCCGGCGCCGACTGGAAGCGGCAGGAGAACGACTTCTATTACGTCAAGGACGTACTGGAGGCGGTGCTAGAACGGCTGGGGATCACGGGTCACGGCTACGTCCCCGTGCAGCACCCCGGCTTTCACCCCTACCAGGCCGCCGCCGTCGTCCTCAACCACCGCCCCGAGGCGGCCGGCAAGAAGCCCATCCTCCCTGAGGAGGTGCTTGGCGTCATCGGCCAGGTGGAAGAAGAGGTGCGCCGGGCCTTCGGCATCGGCCAGCGCTGCTTCCTCATTGCCATGGACTTCGACCGATTGATCGAGCACGCCACTACCCGCCGGCAGTACCAGCCCTTACCCCGCACCCCGGCGGTGCTGGAAGACCTCTCGTTCATCCTCAAGGAGGACGTCCCGGCCGAGCGCCTGGATAGCTCCATCCGTCGCGCTGGGGCGCCCCTGGTGGAGTCCGTCGCCCTGACCGACACCTACCGCGGTGATCGCCTACCGGAGGGTACTCGGAGCTTGACCTACACTGTAGTCTACCGTGCCCCCGACCACACCCTGACCAACGAGGAGGTCACCGCTGTACGGGGCAAGATCGTCCAGGCGGCCGAGCGCCAGACGGGCGCCAGGCTGCGGGGCTAACTGCGACCACGGGGCCTGTTGCCAAAGTCGGGTATGGTGGTCAGGAGGAGCACGGTGCGGGGTACGCGGCGCCCCGTGCACGCGACGGGAACGGCGCTGGGCCGGGACCGGGCTCGAACCGGGGACAGGCCCGCTTGAGAAGGGGGAGGGGCCCAACGCGCACCCCCATGGCCGGGCTGGGGGCGCGCCGTTGGGCCAGCTTCTTGACGTCGTACGCGATGGCGCGCCCAGCGCCTGGATCAGCACCTTGTCTCGCCCCCGACACTGCGCCCCGCGCAGCCCGTGACGGTCCTTCAGTTCGGCGTTGGCCGTCTCGACCCAGTACGCGGCGCGCCGGCTGCGCTTGGCGGGTGGCGTGCGGAGATAGGCGACGACTCGGTCGCGCAGTCCCCCATCGTCCGGGCGCACGAGGGTGCGGGCGGCCGCCAGGGCCGCAGCACTGCGCCTTGACCGGGCACGCCCCGCAGACCTTCGCTCGCCCGCGGTAGATCAGGCCACCGGCGCCCCGGCAGTGCGCGAGGAGCCCTGGCGGGTGAGGGCGCCCGGTGGGACACCGATAGCGATTAGCGATCGGCGGCGAACTCGTACACGAAGCGGTCGGCAGAGTAGTCACCCCGGTCGCTCATGGTGCTGTGGGGCGGGATGCTCGCCCGGATGCCCTGCTGCTCCAGCGCCACGTAGTTGGCGTAGGTCCCGTACTTGGTATCCGCCACCACTTCGGCCACCGTACGCCCGGTCGTGCCTCGATGCTCCTTGAGCAGCCGGTCCAGCGGTGCTCGTCGGCAACCTCGCCCGAGTCACGTCCAGCGCGGTGATGAGACGCGCCCGCCCGCCGTCCACGCCGACGTGCGCCTTGTAATAGAAGGCGTAGGGACCCCCTCGCGCTTGACCAGCCCCGCGTCGGGATCGGTGCGACTGGTCACCAAGGCGTTCACCGGCCTGGTCCCCGTTGGGCACGTCCTCCGGACCGGCCACGTGCAGCGACGGCGCGCCGCCGCGCCCGCCGTGAGGCCACCGGCCGAGTCCGGCGCCGGCTGCTCCCCCTCGCCGGGAGGGGCGCTGGCGGCGTGGGATCGGAGACGGGATTCTCCTGCCACACCGTCGCGACGTACCCGGCGCGCTCGGCGGCGAGTGAGCAGCGCCCGCGCGCCGGCCGACCCAAGACTGGCATTGGCCTTGACCAGCGTGCTGTCCACGTAGAGGACGTCGCCCCGCACCAGGCCGGCCCCGCTCGCACTGCGCACCACCTCGGTGAAAGCCGCCTGGTACACGGGCAGGCCGAAGCGCGCGCCCGCGCCTTGGACAGCATCGAGTGGTCCGGCGTCTCGTCGAGGTCGTACCCAAGAACCAGCGGAAGGCCAGGTGCAGGCGCGCCTCCTCGGCCAGCCGCCGCCGCTCCGACGTGATGCCGTAGAGGTACCCGAGCAGCATCAGCTTGAACAGCACCACCGGATCGACCCCGGCCGGCCGGTGTGGCTGTAGAACCGCGCCGTCGGCCGCCGCACAAAGCTGAGGTCGAGCGCGCCCCGATGCGCCGCAGCAAGTGGTCGCTCGGGACCTGCGCTTCTAGCGAGAACTCGTAGAAGCGCTTCGGCGTGAATTCCTTACGGCCCAACATCGTGCCCCACCTCGAACAGGGAGCCACCATCCTACTCAGACCTCGGCCGGTCCGGCCAGAGTTTGGCAACAGGCCCCAGGGACTGACTGCAGAGCGTCCCTTCGTCGGGCGCTGGACAAATCCCTTGGCTCCGCCCAGCCCCCTGCCCTGGGCTGGGCGGAGCCTTTCGGGCGGCTCGGGCGGCTCGGGCTGCCGGGTACACTGGAGAGGGCCCGCCTGTGCGGGCCACCGACGGCCCTTTCTCCCGTACGCACTCGAATAGGGATGCCTCTATGGACCCGCGCGCCCTGACTGTTCTGGAATTCCCGAAGATCCTCGACCGGCTGGCGGAGCGAGCGGCCTTTGCCGCCAGCCGCGAGCTGGCCCTGACGCTCCAGCCCAGCGAGAGCAGACGGGCCATCGAGCAGGGCCTGCGCGAGACCTCCGAGGCAAAGCTGCTTCTTGAGCTGCAGCCGGACTTCTCCGTACGCAGCGCCCACGACGTGCGCGAGGCGGCCGAGCGCAGTCAGGTGGGGATCGTGCTCGAGGTCGAGGTGCTCCAAGAGGTGCGCGACACCCTGGAGAGTGGCGCCTACGTGCGCAACGTCCTGACGAAGTTTGCCGACCGGGTGCCGCTGCTGGGCGGCCGAGGGCAGACGATCGACCCTTGTGCTGGCGTCTCGGGGGCGATCAAGGACAGCATTGGGGAGCGAGGGCAGATCCTGGACAGCGCATCGCCCGGGCTGGCGCGTGTCCGGGCGCAGCTCCGCACCGCCTACAACCGCTTGATGGATGCCCTACAGCGCGTCCTGGACAGCGCGGCCTACCGTCCCATGCTCCAGGAGGCCCTGATCACCACCCGGGCCGGGCGGTACGTCGTCCCGGTGCGGGCGGAGGCTCGCAACCAATTCCGCGGTATCGTGCACGATGAGTCCGCCAGCGGGGCGACCGTCTTCATGGAGCCCTTGGCGGCCGTGGAGCTGAACAACGAGTGGCGCCACCTGCAGTTGGAAGAAGACAAAGAAATCGAGCGCGTGCTGCGCCATCTCTCCGGCCTGGTAGGCCAGGCTGCCGACCGGATCATTGCCGGGGTCAACTCCCTGGCGGCGATCGACCTGGCGATGGCCAAGGCGAAGTACGCCGCGAGCCTGCGGGCCACCGCTCCCGCGCTGGAGGAAGGCTACCGGCTGAACCTTCTCCACGCCCGCCACCCCTTGCTCACCGGCAACGTCGTGCCTATCGACGTCTACCTCGGCCAGGAGGGGATGGCGGGGCATGACGGCGCGAGGGCGGGAGAGGGTGCGGGTGGGGGAGAGGGGCCGCTCGCGGGCAAAGGGGATGTTATCGCCCTGGTGATCACCGGCCCCAATACCGGCGGCAAGACCGTGGCCTTGAAGACAGTGGGGTTGTTGCAGCTGATGGCCCAGGCGGGGATGCACATCCCCGTGGAGCCGGGGTCGTCGGTGGCCGTGTTCGACCAGATATTTGCCGACATCGGCGACGAGCAAAGCATCGAGCAGAGCCTGTCTACCTTTTCCTCGCACATGACCAACATCGTGCGCATCCTAGGGCAAGCCGACGCCCGCTCGCTCGTGCTCCTGGACGAACTGGGGGCCGGGACAGATCCCGAGGAAGGCTCTGCTCTCGCCCGGGCGATCCTCTCGTACCTGATCAAGCGGGGGGTGCGCACCATGGCGACGACGCACTACTCCGAGCTCAAGGCCTACGCCTACGCCGAGCCGGGGGTGCAGAATGCCAGCGTAGAGTTCGACGTAGAGACCCTCCGGCCGACCTACCGCCTGATCATCGGCCTGCCGGGACGGAGCAACGCCCTGGCCATTGGCCAGCGCCTGGGCCTGCCGGGAGAGATCCTGGAGGCGGCCCGGGCCATGGTGCGGCCGGAGGAGGCCCAGATCGATGACCTCCTGGCCGGCATCCAGGCGGAGCGGGACACGGCACGCAACGTGCGCCTGGAGGCGGAGCGCGTCAGGGCGGAGGCGGAGCGTGAGCGGGCGGCGGTGGAACGGCGCCTGGACGAGATCGAGGACGAGCGGATTGCCGTGCTGGAAGGGGCCCGGCGCGAGGCGGCCGCGGAGCTGGAGGGGGCCAGGCAGCAGATCCGGCGGGCGGAGCAGCGGGTCGCCGCCGCCGGGGGCGACCGAATGGAGGTGCTGCGGGCGGCGCGAGAGGTGCAGCAAGCGTCCGAGGAGATGGGGGCTCAGCCGGTGCAGCGACGCCGGCGCCCGGCGCAGGTCCCTGTGCCGGAGGAGCGCCCTATCGGCGCCGGCGACCGCGTGGAGCTGCGTCGCCTCAACGCCGTGGGTCAGGTGCTGACGGAGCCCGACGAGCGGGGAGAGGTGGAGGTGCAGCTCGGGGCCTTGCGCACCCGCGCGCACGTCCGTGAGCTGACTCGCGTGACCCGGCGCGAGGCCGAGGCGCGCGCCCCATCGCGCCCGGAGCCGCGGGTGTCACGCCCCGAGCCGTTGGTGCGCCTGCCGGCGGCGCAGAACGTGCGCATGGAGATCGACGTCCGCGGGGCGCGCGCCGACGACGTCCTCCCCCGCGTCGAGCAGTACCTGAGCGATGCCTACCTCTCCGGCATGCCCTTTGTGCGGGTAATCCACGGCCGGGGCACCGGCGTGCTGCGTCAGATCATCCGCGACCACTTGAAAGCCAGCCCGCTGGTGCAGAGCTACGAGTCTGCCGGGGCGAGCGACGGGGGCGAGGGCGCCACCCTGGTCAAGCTCGCCGTCTGAGGGGCCGAGCCACCCCTCGTTACACCATAAGGTCGAAGCGAGGCCGGTCCGGCTGGCCGGTCAACCGGCGCATGAGCCTTTTCAAGGCCCTGATGCGGTCGGGGCGGAGCTCGAACCCCAGCGCCGAGCCAAGGACGAGACCGCAGGCGCTCCCTACGAGCACGCCTACTAGAAAGAAGTGGTTGCTCCCTGTGCCCTCGGCCTTCACCCCCGGTATGCCTCCGACACGTTCAGTGGGGAGCACCGAGTATGCCATTCGCCGGCCGGGTGGTCGCCCACAGCATGCTCTCTCAGGGGTACTCTCTACGCCGTCCGGTCTACTGCATGCGCAGGAGAGTCGCCGCCTCGCTCCAGAGACGCTCTAGCCGGTAGAACTCGCGCATCTGCGGGGAGAAGACGTGTACCACGACGCTCCCATAGTCTAAGAGCACCCATCCGGCCTGCTCCTGCTGCGAGCGCCCCCGATGCCGGGGGTCGAGGCCCCACTGCTCGTCTATGCCGTCCTGGATGCCTCGGCTTATGGCGCGGATCTGGCGCTCGTTGTCGCCGGTGCAAATAACGAAGTAGTCGGCGATGATGGACAGCTTACGGATATCCATCAGCAGGATATCGGCGGCGCCTTTATCCGAGGCGAACTGGACGGCGTCTTTGGCCACGGCCAACGGATCGGGCTCAGCCGCAGATGGACTGGCCGGCTCGCCCGCCGGCGTCTCCGCGGTTAGGTCAGGTTGGTCCAGCCTCGCCCCATCGCCTCGCCGTCCGTCAAGCGAGTCGGTGGACGACGCCAGGGACTCCGCTTCCGGTTCCGGCAGAAGTTGGGCCATGTCTTCCCCGGACAGTATAGCAACGGGATCAGGGCTCAGCCTTGTTGTACAAGCGGCGCTCGCGGATATATCGCTCTACACCCTGCGGCAGCAAGTAGCGCACCGGCTCTCCCGTTCCGATCCGCCGGCGAATGTCGGTGGACGAGATCCCGAGCTCTGGCATAGGTTGCATCAGGATACGTCCCGTCCGCGCACCGAGCCGGGCGGCAAATGGCGGTGGCACGGCCAGCTCGTACCCTGGACGGGAGACGACGATCAGCCGGCACTGGTCGAGGACGCGTTCGGGCTCGCGCCATTCGAGGAAGTCTTGCAGGGCGTCGATGCCTAGGATGAGGTAGAGGTCGGCGCCTTCGAAGCGCTGCCCCAGGAGGCCGAGCGTGTCTGCCATGTACGAAGGGGGCGGGCGATCGACCTCTACCGTGCTCATTTCAAGGAGGGGATTTTCGGCCGCGGCCAGTCGGGACATGGCGACGCGCTCCCTCGCCGGCACGGCGGCTCGCCCTTTCAAGGGCGAGCGGCGGGCCGGGACGAGCAAGACCCGCTCCAACCGAAAGGCGGACGCCGCAACCTCGGCGGTGAAGAGGTGGGCGTGGTGGATGGGGTCGAATGTCCCTCCCAGGACGCCGATGCGCCGTCCCGGCCGCCCGCCGTCGGACGCGCCCACCCCCGCTACGGCGTGTCGGCCGCCGGGTCAGACGGGGCGCCGCGCCCGCCGAGAGATGGCCCGGGGGCGGGTTCTTCGACCTCCAGCGGTGCCACGGGGATCTCGGTCAACTTGAGCTGCGCCGCGCCCAGACGGCGACGGCATTCCCCGGCCAGGGCCACACCACGCTCGTAGAGGGCCAACGCCTCCTCCAGCCCTAAGGCCTCATCCCCTTCCAAGCTGGTGACGATCGCTTCCAGGCGCTCCATGGCCTGGCCGAAGGTGTCCCCGGCCGTCGCGCCGGCCGGCCCATTTGGGTCCCTGGCATCGCTCCCGTTTACCGTCGTTCCGCTCATCGTCGTCGTGGCCCTATCTCTGGGTGGCCCTGGCTCAGCGTGGCGCCGTCTGGGGCTGGAACAGGGTTTCCTCGCCGCCCCTGCGTGTCTCGTTGGGCTGCGTCTCGCCGGCCCGCGTCCCGCCGGCGCGTGTCACCGTGGCCGTGAGCGATCCGTCGGCCAGGTCGATGCTAATCTCACCCCCAGGGGCCAGCTGGGATGCGTGGCGCACGACGGCGCCCCCGGCCGCCTCACGCACCACGGCGTAGCCCCGCGAAAGGACGTGGAGGGGGCTCAAGGCACGCAGCTTGCCCTCGGCAGACGCCAGGCGTCCGGCGGCGCCGGCCAGGCGGGATGCCGTTGCCCGGCGCAGCCGGTCATCCAGGTCAGCGAGGTCAGTTTGCGCCACCCACAACTGCCCCTTGAGGGCCCGTTCCGCGCGCTGCTGGAGGGCGTCGAGCTGCCCCGTCAAGGCCGCTCCGTCCGGAACCATCAGCTCGCCGGCGGCGGATGGCGTCGGGGCGCGCCGGTCGGCCACGAAGTCGGCGATGGTGAAGTCCGTCTCATGGCCGACGGCGCTGACCACGGGGGCGGAGCAGGCCGCGATTGCCCGTGCCACGGCCTCGTGATTGAACGCCCATAGATCCTCGATCGACCCCCCACCACGAGCCAGGACGACGACGTCCACGCCGGCGCCGTCCAGGGCCTGCAGGCTGGCCACCACCGCCCGTACAGCCTCCACCCCCTGCACCTGGCAGGGGGCCAGGACGAGCTCGGCGAGAGGGAAGCGCCGGCCGATGACCTGGCGCAGGTCGTGCAGCACGGCCCCATGGGCCGACGTGGCGACGCCGATGCGCCGTGGCCAGCGGGGCAGCGGGCGTTTTCGCTCCTGGGCGAACAGCCCCTCCGCCTCCAGGCGGGTCTTTAGCTCCTCGAACTGGAGGTACAGCTCGCCCGCGCCCAGCCGGCGATGGTCGACCACGTAGAGCTGGTAGACCCCGCTGGCTTCGTAGACGGAGACCGACCCGCGGACGAGATACTGATGGCCGTTCTCCAGGCGCTCCAGCCCCCGCGCTTTCTGCCGGAAGAGGACGCACCGCATCTGGCTGAGACCGTCGCGCAGGGTGAAGTAGGTGTGCCCCGAGGCGTAGGTGCGGGCGTCCGAGACTTCGCCTCGCACCCACAGATCGCCGAGGGTGGAGTCGTCGTCGAGCAGCTCCTTGACGTGGGCCGTGGCCTCGCTAACGCTCAGTGTGAGGGGACCCCAGGGATGCAGGGCGAGGAGATCGATCATCAAGCGTTGTCCGGGTGGGCGTCGTCCGTATGATAGGAGATGGGGCGCCTTGAATGGCCGGTCGCACCGTCCTGACCTACCATCCCCTGTATAACGGACGGGGCTTCTCACCCGTGCAGCGCTCCTGGGGACGCTATCGCGTCGCCTTGAGCCTCTTCGACGACCTGGGTCTGTTCAAGACCCTGGGGCAGGTCCAGCAACGCCCTGCGGGGCTAGAAGACCTCTTCCCGGTGCATACCGCGGCCTACGTCGAATACGTCCGCCGGCGAGATGCGCAGGGCAGCGGCTACCTCGACCAACGCGACACGGCTGCCTGGACGGGCGTGTTCGAGCGCACGCTGGTTGCCGTCGGGGGGACGTTAGAGGCGGTGGCGCTCGTCGGCAGCGGGGCGGCGGCTCACGTCTTCAACCCTGGAGGCGGGCTCCACCACGCCCATCGCGACCGTGCCGCCGGCTTCTGCATCTTCAACGATGTGGCTTTGGCGGTGCATCGACTGCGGGAGGACTACGGCCTGGGTCGCGTCGCTGTCGTAGACGTGGACGGACATCACGGCGACGGGACGCAGGAGCTGCTCTACGACCAGCCGGTGCTGAAGCTCTCCCTGCACCAGTACGATGGGCGGTTCTTCCCCGGCACGGGTGGCGTGGACGAGGTCGGTTGGGGGCACGGCTACGGCTACTCGGTCAACGTCGGCCTGCCCCGCCACCTCGGAGACGCCGGGTACGTGCCGGCGTTCCAGGCCGTCGTCCCCCGCGCCTTGCGCGCCTACCGTCCGCAGGTCATCCTGCTCAACTTCGGGGTCGACGGCCACTTCGCCGACCCGCTGGTACGCCTGTGGCTCAGCACGGCCACCTACCGCATGGTGGCGGCGACGATGCACGACCTGGCGCATGAGCTGTGCGCCGGGCGCTTGATCGTCTTCGGCAGTGGGGGCTACGACCCGCAGCACGTTGCCCGGTGCTGGGCGACGTTGCTGGCCACGCTCACCGGCCATCTCCCCCCGCTGACGTCACAGGACTCAGGTTATCGCTCACCCATGCCGGGTGACGACGGCCAGCAGTCTGGGGCTTCGGACGCAGGCCGAGAGAGGAGCGACTTCCTGTGGCCGGGACGCTTCGCCGTCCTGGAAGACCGGGGCGGCCCCGTTCCGGCGCCGGAGGCCCTGGCCGCGGCGCGGGCCAGCGCCGCGCGCGTCACGTCGCGAGTCCTCCCGCTCATCGAGCCGTGATGGCGTACCATTACCCCGCCGGGGCGGCACGGACGGGCGCACTGGCCGGCGCCTGGATCCACTCAATGTTCCAGCGGGAGACCGCAGACGTGGCCTCAATGAGGAACCTGTGCAGTGATCTGTAGTGCGCCAGCGCACGGTACAAGAGCGAGCGATGTTTGACTGGTACAACCGACCAGGCCGGCGGGGCGTGCCCCGCACACGGACTGTGATCTTGATCATGATCGCCGGTGGCCTGGCGGTGGGCATTCTCTTTACCCTGCTGTACACCCTGCTGGCCCCATACGTCTTTATCCGAGTACCGGGACAATGAGGCGTCCGGTGGCGCGCCGGTGGCCCGGCCGGCCCTGGGTCAGGCTGGTGCCGACCCTCGTCCTGGTAGTCCTGCTGGCCGGCTGTGGCGACACCGGGCCGTCGAGTACGACCAACACCCAGGGAGGGGCCGGACGCGCCCCGGGAGCGCCACCGGCGGATCGCTCTCAGGGGGACCGGGCCCCGGCGAGCGGGCAGCAGACGGCCACCGGTACGACCCCCACGGCCGCCCCCACGGCAGCCCGCTAGCCAGAGGCTGCCGTCCCAAGAGGGGGGTCCCACCCCTTGGGAGCTGAGACTTCCCTCCCGGGAGCTGAGACTTCAGGCCGCCTCGCCGGAGTCGCGTCCGAGCTTGATCGACTCCAGCTTGAGCCAGCGATGCCGCAGGGCGATGACCACGGCCTCGGTGCGGTCGCCGACCCCCAGTTTGCGCAGCACGGCGGTGAGATGGTTCTTGACCGTCTGGTCGGAGATGCCACAGCGCTGGCCGATCTCCTTGTTGGAGCAGCCCTCGGCGACGCCGGCCACGATCTCCATCTCCCGATCAGAGAGGGGGCAGGCTATCTCCGTCTCCGCCGGCATCTCCTGCGGGGCCATGCCCGGCTGAGCCATGATCCGCCGCGACGGGCCGGTGCCGGTGACGTCGCTCATGTGGATGACGCATTCGCCGGCAGCCGCCTGGCGCACCATGGTCACGAGCGTTGCCCCATCGATCGTGCGCGGCCGGAGGGCGCAGGCCCCTACTTTGAGGGCGAAGAAAAGGTCTTCCTCGGCCACGTGGTCGAGCAGGACAACCAGCCCTGAGTGGGGCAGATCACGACGCAAGGCGGCTGCGAAAACGTCCCAGCCACCGCCCAGTTCGCCCAGCACGACGACGTCCGGCGTACTCTCGACGACCCGTCGGGGGGCGCCGTCGTCGTTCTCCGTCTCCCCGACGATCTCTACGTTTGGCACGGCCGCCAGCGTGGCTCGTACCCCGCGGCGGAACAGGCGCTGGTCGTCTACCAGCATCACCCGCATCTGACTCATCTCGTCGCTTGCCCGCCCCGGCGCAGCAGTCACTTCCATGACGGCCGGCGACGGCCGGCACGATTGCCGGGGATGGGGCTCGCCGTTGCCTTTCCCGCGCACGATCACGTTGTGTGCAGCACGTCGAGCAGGCCCCAGATGGAACTAGACTAGCAGCTGGAGTATAGCAAGGGCTCAGCCCGTGGGGGCAACGTCCAGGGGGGCAGCGTCCAGGGGGGCAGCGTCCATCGGGCCATAGGCTGGCGGGTCGGCCCACTTCCCGTGGCGACGGATCAGGTCTATCAACCGATCGCTGGCTACGTCCGCCGGCAGGCCCTTCTCGACGCACTCCTTGCCGACGTAGAGGTTCACCCTGCCCGGCGCCCCGCCGACGTAGCCGAAGTCGGCTGCCGACGTAGAGGTTCACCCTGCCCGGCGCCCCGCCGACGTAGCCGAAGTCGGCATCGGCCATCTCTCCCGGCCCGTTGACGATACACCCCATGATGGCGATCTTCACCCCCTTGAGGTGCCCTGTCCGGTCCTGGATGCGCTCCGTCGTTTCCTGTAGGTCGAAGAGCGTTCGGCCGCAGGATGGGCAGGCGACGAACTCCGTCTTGGACAGGCGGACGCCGGCCCCCTGCAGGATGTTGAAGGCCAGCCGGGCGCGGGACGCATCGTCGAGCAGACCCTCCGCCGGGGCACTCCCCGCGCTCGGCCCCTGCCCACGCTGTCCGGTGCCTCCCATAATCTGAATGGAATCCCCGATGCCGTCGCACAGGAGCGCCCCCAGGAGCACGGCGGCCCGCAGCAGGACATCGCTTGCGTCACCCGCCGGCCAGGCGATGAGGTGCAAGGGATACGGCGTACCGGCTTCGGCGAGGTGCGTCGCCAGCAGGCGGTACGTGCGCAGGGCCAGGTCAGTCTGATGCGTGCTCACCGCCAGGGCCACGTCCAGGCACCCGGCGGCGACTGCCCCAGACGCCGCCGTGAGGAGACGCGCTACGGCAAGATCGGCCGCCGCGGCCGTGTCCTGCCCCTGGGGCGTGACTTCCAGGAGCACCGGCCGGCGGGCTCGAGCAATGATGGCCAGGGACGCGTCCAGCTCCCCCGGCCCTGCGGGGAGGTGCTCCCCCGCAGGGGCGCCCACTCCCGAGGCGTCCTCGCCCACGTTAATCGATACCACATCGGCATGGCGCGCCACAGCCGCGAGAACAAGGGCACCGGGCGGGACAGACACCACCAGGGGGAGGTCGGCCTGCGCGTCTGCCAGCGCCCCCCGCAGGGCGGCGAGGGCGCGGGCGTCTGCCTCAGTGCGCACTGTAACCGAGAGGGCGTCCGGTCGAGCCTTGACCAGCCCATCGGCCGCCGCCAGGGCCAGGGACCGTTCGACCGCCCCAGGCACGGTGCCGAGCTCTCCCTCCAGGGGGTGGACGACCGTTATGGGTTGCCCCCCGCCAATGGCCCCCTGTCCCAGGGCCACGGCGCGCGACGGCCGTCGGCTGTACTCGTAAGGGTTCCGTCCATCAGGCAGGACGGTAGTAGCGGAAGTCCCGCCGGCCCGGTCTGTCCGGTCGGCATCCTGGGGCGATGCGTCTCGCCCCGTGGCCGGCGGCCTCGGCGCTGAGATGCCAGACTCGGGAGGCGAGACCTGCGCCTTGTGGTAGGGTCGGACGAGGGCGAAGGCCACCGGGATTTCGTACTCCGGGTCTTCGGTCAAGGAAACGCGGATGGTGTCGCCAATGCCGTCCTCGAGCAGGCTCCCGATGCCGATGGCGCTCTTGATCCGGCCGTCCTCACCGTTACCGGCCTCGGTGACGCCGAGGTGGAAAGGATAATCCAGCCCCAGCTCGTCCAAGCGCGCGGCGAGCAGCCGGTAGGCCTGGATCATCACCTTGGGGTTAGACGCCTTCATGGAGAAGATGATGTCGTGGTAGCCGTACTTGCCGCAGATGTGGGCGAATTCCAGGGCCGATTCGACCATCCCCAAGGGGGTATCGCCGAAGCGGTTCATGATTCGGTCGGAGAGCGAGCCGTGATTCGTCCCGATGCGCATGGCGATGCCCCGGGCCTTGCACTTCTCCACCAGGGGGGCGAAGCGCTCCTCGATACGGCTCAGCTCCGCCAGGTACTCCGTATCCGAGTATTCCCGCACGGCGAAGCGCTTGCTGTCAGCAAAGTTGCCGGGGTTGATGCGCACCTTCTCCACGTGGTCGGCGGCGGCCATAGCCGCTGCCGGACTGAAGTGGATATCGGCCACCAGAGGGACGGTGATCCCCTTGCCGCGCAGGGCGCGGCGGATGGGCCCCAGGTTACGGGCGTCTTCCACCGTAGGGGCGGTGATGCGCACAATCTCACATCCGGCTTGCACCAGCCGGATGGTCTGGGCCACCGTGGCGTCGGTGTCCATCGTGTCCGTCGTAGTCATGGACTGGACGCGAATGGGATGTGCCCCCCCTATACCGACGTCCCCGACGGGGACGTCGCGGGTCATCCGCCGGCGATAGCGGTAGGGATCGGCGACATAGCCAGGGGGCAAGGCGAGGCTCATGACTTCAGACGTGAGACTTCGAGACCCCCAAGGGTACCGCCAGCGGGATTCGAACCCGCGATCTTCACCTTGAAAGGGTGATGTCCTGGGCCTCTAGACGATGGCGGCGTCACTACGAGTATACCGTTTGACCGCGACCCGCTCCGCCCGCGCCGGTGGCCCGGCGCGATGCGGTCATCACTCCCTCTCCCGCGGACACTTCCCGGCCGCGTCGAGGGGAGCGCCGCGTCGAGGCAAGAAGAACCAAGCAGGCCCGTAAGCCGCATCCTGTTCTAGGCAATCATCTCTCTTGGCCAACGAGTTGCCCCGTGGCTCCTGGCGCTCTACCTGGGACTCGGCGAGCAGCGTCAACGTCCCGATCTGAGCTTGCTCCGGGTAGAGTTTGACCCTTTTCACCCCCTTGCGGGAGGGGGACGGCTGGCGCCGGTCTCCTGCCCGCTGGGTCGTCGTCTCTGTGCCACTGGTCCTCGCCTTACGGCGGACGGGTGTTACCCGCTACCCTGCTCTGTGGAGTGCGGACTTTCCTCGCTCCGGGCCAGCCGCTCCCCCAAGCCGGCGAGTAACCGCCGACATGCAAGGAACGGCCGGCCCGGCCGCGCGATTGCCCGGCCTGCTTGGCCCTTTCGGTTGCAAAGGAGCGCCGCCCCCTCCCGGATCCTGCCTCTATCAGCGGGATGCCGGCCCTGCCCCGCAGGCCCAGGCATGCAGCATCACCTGCGCCGCGTCCAGGGACACAAAGAATTTCCATGAAGAAGGGGCCGTCACCGACGACCCCTTCTTCACCTCTTTATGCCCACCCGGTAGGCCACCGCACACCCTTTAGCAGCATGCAGCGCACCCCAAGGGCCCACAATGCAAAACCCTAACCGCTGAAGCGTGGAAGGCAAGGCCCTCGGGGAGGGCACGAGCACACGGCTCGTCCGCGCCGGACGAATCGACCTGAGTGAGCGCCCTTGTCCCGCCGGGGATCCGCCGCACGACGGGGTACCCGGGCCTCGGACCAGGGCTGCTCTCCCTAGAAAGGAGGTGATCCAGCCGCACGTTCCCGTACGGCTACCTTGTTACGACTTCACCCCAATCACCCGCCCGGCGCTCGTCGCCTGCCCCCCCCTCCCGAGGGAGGGGGTTGGCCCAACGCCTTCGCGCCTTGCCGGCTTTCGTGGTGTGACGGGCGGTGTGTACAAGCCCCGGGAACGCATTCACCGCACTGTGCTGACGCGCGGTTACTAGCAACTCCGACTTCACGCAGGCGGGTTGCAGCCTGCGATCCGGACTGACGCCGGCTTTGGGGGATTGGCGCCTGCTCGCGCAGTAGCATCCCGCTGTCCCGGCGATTGTAGCGTGTGTGAGGCCCTGGACGTAGGGGCCATGCGGACTTGACGTCATCCCCACCTTCCTCCGGGGTTCGCCCGGCAGTCCCCCTAGACAGAACAACTAGGGGCGGGGGTTGCGCTCGTTGCGGGACTTAACCCAACACCTCACGGCACGAGCTGACGACAGCCATGCAGCACCTGTGCGCCACCCTCGAAGGCCCCCCCGTTTCCGGGGTCTGCAGGCGCATGTCAAGCCCTGGTAAGGTTCTCCGCGTTGCGTCGAATTAAACCGCACGCTCCGCCGCTTGTGCGGGCCCCCGTCAATTCCTTTGAGTTTTAGCCTTGCGGCCGTACTCCCCAGGCGGGGCACTTAATGCGTTAGCTACGGCACGGAAGGAGTTGACGTCCCCCCACACCTAGTGCCCAACGTTTACGGCGTGGGCGCAGCCCAGGTCGCCGCCTTCGCCACTGGTGTTCCGGACGGTCTCTACGGATTTCACCCCTACTCCGCCCGTTCCGCGACCCTCTGCCTGCCTCCAGCCCCCCCGTCTGGCACGGCCCCCCCCGTTGAGCGGGGGATTCCACGCGCCACTGCTGGGGGCGCCTACGCGCCCTTTACGCCCAATAAATCCGGATAACGCTTGCCCCCTACGTATTACCGCGGCTGCTGGCACGTAGTTAGCCGGGGCTTCCTCGCCCGGTACCGTCTTCCCTCGTGGCTCCCCCACCAGGTACTTCTTCCCGAGCAACAGGGGTTTACGACCCGAAGGCCTTCCTCCCCCCACGCGGCGTTGCTGCACCGGCCTGCCGGCCGTTGTGCAAGATTCCTCCATGCTAAACCCCGTAGGGCTCTGGACATATGTCTCAGTCCCAGTGTGGCCGTCCGTCCTCTCAGACCGGCTACCCGTCATCGCCTCGGTAGGCCGTTACCCCACCGTCCAGCTGATAGGCCGCGGGCCCCTCCACGCGCGCCCTGCCCTCCTCAGACACGGCTTTGTCCCTCTCCCCTCAGGGCCAGGGACCTATGCGGTATTAGCCACCCTTTCGGGCGGGTATCCCCCACGCCTGGGTAGGTCACCCACGTGTTACGCACCCGGCCGCCACGCCCCGGCCCGTAGGCCCAGGCGTCCGACTCGCATTGGTAAGCACGCCGCCAGCGTTTATCCTGAGCCAGGATCAAACTCTCCACTACAGTGTCATCACCGCACGATCGCCCGATCGCCTGCTCCCCACTGCGGGGCTCCCCCTTCGAGGGCCCCCCAGCCGGGACCACCGCGCGCCCGTCCGCCCGTGCGCAGTGCATGCACGAGTGTGTGGCCGCCCCTGCGCTCCAACTCCATGTGCTCGTCTGCCCCTCCCATCGGCCCTGGCTCGTGCCAGCGCCGCCACCGACGGGCAGACCTTCCCTTCCACGCTTCAGTTGTTAAGGTTCCGCACCGTGGGGTGAGAGAACCTCTCTCCCCGAGCCCACAGAGAATAGCAAGCGTTCCTCCCGGTGTCAACATCGAGGATGTTCGGGAGAGACGCCCACACGCCGGAGGGGCAGCCGCGGGTGACTACCTCGGCGCTACCCAACCTGCGGCGCTGCCCGATAGCAAGGTGCAGGGGCGTTCACCGCCAGCGGCGCTGCCCGCCCGATAGGCAAAGCGTATCGGCCCGTCCCACCGGTAGTCAAGTCCCGTCAGGCGGGGCGCCGCCCATGGAGCGCCTCTGCCGGCCCGGGGGTCAGGGAGTAGAAGATGGCGCCATGGGGTGACGCTCGGCGCCCGGCGCGGCCATGGCCGCGCCGGGGGCTGGATGAGTGGCCCGGGGGTGGGTTGTCCTTGAGGCAGGCTGTCCTTGACAGGCCCCGCGGGCGCGTGCCAGAGTGACCCCTGGCTCAGCGACCGGAGAGGAGCACAGGATGGGCCTGGTGATGATGTACGAGCGGCTGGGCGTGCGCCCGGTGATCAATGGCGTGGGGACGGTAACGCGCCTGGGGGGCTCATTGATGCCCCCACCGGTGCTGGAGGCGATGGTTGAGGCGGCGCGGTACTACGTCCCGCTCCCAGAGCTGCAGGCGGCCGCCGGACGACACCTGGCGGCCTTGACGCACAACGAAGGGGCCTACGTCTCCAGCGGGGCCGCTGCCGGGCTGGTGCTATCTACGGCTGCCTGCATCACGGGCAATGACCCGGACAAGATGGCCCTCCTGCCCTATCCGCAGCGTATCCCCGGCGGACGTTATAAGGTGGTCATCCACCGCTCCCAGCGCATTGGCTACGACTTTGCCGTGCGCCAGGTGGGTGTGGAGCTGGTGGAGATCGGGCCCACCCGCGCCGAGGCGCGAGATCGCACCACCGAGCCAGACGATCTCGCCGCCGTCCTGGACGACCGCACAGCCGCAGTCCTGTACATCGCCGGCCTACCCCACGCCCCGGGCGCCTTACCGCTGGAGCAGGTGGTGGAGGTGGCCCACGCCCATGGCGTCCCCGTCATTGTCGATGCCGCCGCCCAGATACCGCCGGTGGAGAATCTGTGGGCCTTGAGCGGACGTGGCGGGCCGGCCCTGTGGGCCCGCGCCCTGGCAACCCTCGGTCTGCCCGGCTACTCGACAGACACCCCGGCCGAAGTCACCGGGGCCGGGGCCGACCTGGCCATCTTCTCCGGCGGTAAGGGCCTGTGCGGTCCGCAGTCCACCGGTCTTGTCCTGGGTCGCCCTGACCTGATTGAAGCCATGGCCCACCAGGGGCCACCCAACGCCCTGATCGGCCGGCCGATGAAGGTGGGCAAGGAGGAGCTGTGCGGCCTGGTGGCCGCCGTGGAGTGGTACCTGGGGCTGGACTTCGTCGCCCTGGCCGCCCGCTACGAGCGCCAGGTGCAATACGTTCTGGACGCGGTTGCCGACCTCGAGGGGGTGACCGCCCGGCGCGACTGGCCAAACGAGGCGGGACAGCCGATGCCCCGGGCCCTGATTACGCTGGGGGCCGGCGCCACCGTCACCCGTGACGGCTTGCAGGAACGCCTGCGGGCGGGCGATCCCTCAACTGAGCTATCCAACGCCCCGGGCGAGGGAGTCTACGTCAACCCCCAGAATCTACGCGAAGGCGACGAGCTGCTCGTCGCCGACGCCCTCCGACAGGTCCTGGATCCGGCCGCCGCGGGGGGCGCGACGCCTGCGGCCTCCCAGCTGATCGGAGCGGGCGACTGATGGCCGAGGGTCCACGGGCCCTCCAGGCCGGCGAGTGGGAGCAGCTCAACCAGCTGGTCTCCACCGTTTTCCGTCCGCAGATGTTCCGCGATTACCCGCAGCTCTTCAACGACGACAACCGGGAAAACCTGCGTGTCGTGGCAGAGGACGGCAAGGTTGTGTGCCACGTAGGGATGACGGAGCGCCCGGCGTCCCTGGCCGGCTGTCGTATCGACGTGGCCTGCATCGGCGCGGTGTCGACGCTTGGCGACTACCGTGGGCGGGGCTTCGCCTCCCAGGCCTTTCAGGATGCCTGCTCCAAGGGGGCCGCCGACGGGGTGGACGTGATGCTCATCTCTGGGGGGCGCGGGCTCTACACGCGGGTGGGCTGCCGGGAAGTGGGACGGGACTGGGACGTTGCCCTTACTCCGGATGGGGCCGCTGGCCTGGGGAGCTCCCTCGGCCTGGCCGGGGCGGGGGCCTATGCCCTGACGCCGGTGGGACGAGAGCAGATCGACCACCTGCGTGCCATCTATCAAAGGGAGCCGGTGCGCTTTCTGCGTCCGCTGGCAGACTGGGAGATGGCCCTTGACTGCGGGATCGTCATGAACACCGCGTCCGACTTCTGGGGGCTGTCCATTGGGGGCACCCTCCTGGCCTACCTGGTCGTGCACCAGCCAGACAAGGTGCACCGGCGGGGGCCGGACGTGCCTACCACCGTGCGCGTGGTGGAGTTCGCCGGTGAGCGCACCGCGGTGGTGGCCGCCCTGCCGCGGTTGCTGGAGCATTACGGCACGGAGCGCCTGACCGTTCACGTACAGGGCACCGACCTGGCGCTGCACGCCTTGCTGGCCGGCGGGCCGATCGCTGGCCAGGCCGGTCTCGTCCTTAAGCCGGCCACTGCCTCAGGCACCCTGCGGGTGATCAACTTCCCGCAGCTGATGGACCGTTGTCGTCCGCTACTGGCGGAGCGCATCGGCACGAAGGCTGCGCGCGACCTCACGTTCGAGGCCGATGCCCCGCCGGGAAGCGCCGAGGGGGGGTTCACCATCCGTCGGGGAGACGACCGGCTGCGCCTGCCGGATCTCGCCACGCTGGCGGTGTACTTGTTCGGCACGCCAGGGCCGGTGGTGCCGCCGCCGGCCCCGGCGCCGCTGGCCGAACTGCTTGCCCCGGCCCTGCCCCTCCCTGCGCTGTGGTACGGGGTCAACTACGTCTGAGTCGCGGCGGCGCCCCGGAAGAGGGGGCCTGGCGGCGGGCGGGAATCACCAGCAATGGCGCAGCCGATCCTCGTGGCCATCACCGGCGGGACGTCGTCCGGCAAGACCACCTTGACCCAAGCGCTGGCCGAGGAGATCGCTTCCTTGCGCCCGGTGGTGCTGAGCCAGGACGCGTACTTTCGCGACTTCTCGGAGGTGCCGGAGGGGGAGCGGGAGGCCGTGCTGACGGCCAACCGCCCGGACGCCGTAGCCTGGGAGGCGCTCCGCCCCCACCTGGAAGCCCTAAAGCGGGGCGAGGGGGTGCGCTTCCCTGCCCCCGGCACGCGAGCAGCCCAACGCAGCGACTCGCCGACTCACCTCGGCCCCGCGCCGGTCATCCTCCTGGAGGGCCACCTGGTCCTGGTGGACGAGGGAGTGCGGGGTCTGGCAGACCTGAAGGTCTTCGTTGATTGCGACGTCGAGGTGCGTGTCCTGCGACGCATCGCGCGCGACGTCGGCCGGGCCGCCGGCTCGATAGAGCGCTCGCTAGCCTGGTACTGGCGTGACGTCCTCCCCAACAACCAACGCTACACCGGTCTGCAGCGCACCTATGCCGACCTGATCATCCCCCACGACCGGCCCAATCCCCTGGCCGCCCGGCTGCTGGCCGCCTGCATCCGCGACCTCGTCCAGGGTGGTTGAATCCTACAAGGGGCTGGAACTGCGCTCAGGTTCGCGCCAGACGTCGGGATTCACGAGGAAGGGGGGGCGCCTGCCCTGCAGCCCGGAGACGATATTCTCGGCGGCGACGCGGGCCATAAGGGCGCGCGTCGGGTGCGTCGCGCTTCCCAGGTGAGGGGCGAGCACGACGGTCTCGCAGGCCAGGAGCGGGTCGTCTGGCGCCACCGGCTCGCGCTCGTACACGTCAATCCCGGCGCCGGCGATCTCCCCCCGCTGCAAGGCCTGGGCCAGCGCGGCCCCGTCGACGATAGCCCCGCGGGCCGTATTGACCAGGATGGCGGTGGGCTTCATCAGAGCCAGTTGTCGGGGGCCGATGAGGCCCCGCGTCTCGGGCGTCAAGGCGCAGTTGATGGAGACGAAGTCGCTCTCTCGCAGGAGGTCGTCCAGGGGCCGGAAGGTGGCCCCAACGCCGGCTTCCGCCTCCGGCTTGGGGGCCCGCCCGGTGTAGAGGACGGTCATGCCGAAGCCGGAGGCGCGGCGGGCTACGGCCCTGCCGATGGCCCCCAGGCCGACGATCCCCAGGGTGGCTCCATGGACGTCGGCGCCAAGGAGGAGAGCGGGCTCGTACTTTTTCCAGGCCCCACGCCGCACGTAGCGGTCGCCGCGGGCGACGTTACGCGCGGCGGCGAGGAGCAGGGCCCAGGCTTGATCGGCCGTGGTCTCGGTGAGCGTCCCGGGGGTGTTGCAGACCATGATCCCCCGCCGGGTGGCCTCAGGGACGTCGACGTAGTCGAAACCGACGCCGAAACCGGAGATGACCTTGAGGTGCGGGGCACCCTCCATTGCGGTGGCGTCCAGCCGGTCGGTGGGGGGGAGGGCCAGAATGGCGGCCGCGTGGCGCAGCTCCTCGAGGAGAACCTCGCGCGGCGCACCTTCGGGGCCCTCCCAGACATGCACGTCGGCCATCTCCCGCAGGAGGTCGAGCCCGGCGTCCGGGAAGTGCCAGGAGCAGAACACCACCGGTCGTGCCGCTTGTCCCGTCATGGGGGGCACTATAGCGCACTGAGGTCACTGGCTTTGCCCAAAAAGTCCACTGTGACGCCAATCGGCGAACTGCACCCAGGTTAGCGTTCTTGCCGCCGACGCTCCAGCTACACGCTACCGGCACATTCTGGGCAAAGCCGAGGTCACTTGCCCTGGCTCGGTGCGCCGTCTTCCGTCGAGTGGTGACGCCCCTAAGCGGAGGCCCATGGTTGCCTGAGGACTGACCTAGGGCCAGGCATCGCGCAGTCAACAGGCATAGGCAACGCGGGTGATGGTCTCGAGGTAACGCACGAGCAGGGTAATCTCCGGCCGAGAGCGCAGCTTGCGGTACTGGGGGAGATACCAAAAGAGGGCCAGGCTGGTGCGGTGGCTCATCTCCAAGAAGAAGCGCCCCATGGCGGGTCGCAGGCCGGTGTTTCGCGCCGGCTGGCGCTTTCGCCGGTAGGCGTACTGGGGCGTAGCCTCCAGGTGGCCTTGGAGGATAGCCTCGGCGATGGCGTGGGCCACCAGCTCTGCCCGGCGCTCAGCGCCGGAACGCTGGGGCGGCTCGCGTCCCTCGACGTACTCCAGGCGACTAAAGAACCCATTGACCTTCTCGGCGTCCTCTTCCAAGAGGGCGTGGGCAAGGAGGTGGGCGTATACGGCCAAGCGCTCCTCCGGGTCAAGCCGGTCGGAGACGACGATCTCCGCTCCTCGCGGCGAGGCGATGAGAAAGCCCTTGAGATCCTGTAGGGCGCTGTTGGCCTCGCAGTGGATGCCCAGCTCCTCGAGGGTGCGCTGGACAAGCCACTCTTTCCCGCCGACGTGGCCCGGCATGGCGTGGTCGACGGCGGGAGTGCCTGCCGGTGGCCGGTTGAGGCCGGGGCCCAGCTCGGGGACCGGCGGCCAATCAGACGCCACCAGGCCCGGCTGCGGCCGGCGCAGGCGTTCGGCCAGGAGAACAGCGGCGCGCTCGGGCTCCAGGATCATTGCAGAGGTCGCCTTAGGTCGCCTTTCGACGGCGGTGCGTGGGCCTGGTACGTCTCATTGGATCATGCAACGGGTGGGGGGCCGCTTTCATTAGAGAGAAGAGAGGGCAGGCGCTAGAGGAGGCGTCGAGTGAGGGAGGTGCCCCCCACCTCGGCGTTGCCCGTTTCCCGCAGGCCCAGGACGTGCCACAAGACGCTACGCCGCAGCACTATCTGGTCGGGCAAGGGTAGGGCGCGGTACTGGCGCAGCACCCGGTCGAAGCGCGCCAGGTCTTCTTGGGACCACGGGAGGTAGTACCCGGCCAGCTCCATTAGCTCGCGAAAGGCCGGCGCCGAGAGGCTGGCGCAGCACAGGGCCCAGCCGACCAGGCGCTCCAAGGTCAGCGGGGCCTCTAGCAGCCCTTGCTCGTAGCGCGAGATCATGCTCTGGGTGACGTGATACCCGAGATCTTCTAGATCACCGGAGAGGCGCGCTTGACTCGTGGCGGCCGATCCGAGGCGCAGATCCCGTAGGCACTCTCCGACGCGCTCGCGGATCTGGCTCCATCGTGCGACCTGGACTTCATCTCGGTCGGCCATGCGTTGCTCTTGTCCTGGGCGAGGCTCCTGGGCTCTTGCGACGGGGCGGCTCCAGGGCGAAAGCGTGAGCGTGGTATCCTGTCTGGCCATCCACCGACCGGGCAGGAGGCGTCTCGGATCCCCAAGTACACACGGGGTCCCGTGTGTGGTGGTGCCTATATCCGTCACAAGGGTACCACCACGTCGGCAGGGACGCATCGTGCGCAGGAGTGCAACAAGGGCGCAGCTGGAGCGTATTGAGCATAGCTAGGGAGTCGCCGTGGGGGCCATGCATACGGGACATTGCCTACAGGCGCTCCCCGCCGTACGCTGGTTGGGCTTAGGGACGTTTCTTACCAGGCAGGCGCTCCCGGCAGCTCGAAGACGCGTCACCTTGCAGCTCCTGGGGGATGCCAGATTGCCGTGCGCCGTGGAGAGGCGGCAGCGCGGCACGAGGTGGGCCGCCGGGCGGCGAGTCGCGGCGAATTTACGAGGAGACGGGAGCGAGACACCGAATGGCAGTTGTGGGAGACGGCCGTGCGAGCGGCGCTCGAGCGGAGGGCACCAAGAGGGGCCATAACGGCCATGACTCGACGGTAGTACCCCAGATGCACGCAGCGCCTTCCGCATTTCAGGTGATGCAGGCCCCGGCGGTGCCCCAGAGGCCTGACTCATCCAGGTGGTCTGTAGCCGACCTTCCTGAGTCCGCCGCACCGGACACGTACACCCTACCGATGCGGTACCTGACTCGCGTCATCCCGGTGCGCACCGAGCGTCATCTAGAGTTCGTCGACGTCACCGACGAGGTGGCGCAAGTGGTGGCCGAAGCCAATGTGCGTGAGGGTTTCGCCGTCGTCTTTTCGCGACATTCCACGGCGGGAATCCGTATCAACGAGCACGAGCCCTTGCTGTTGGAGGACATGGCGCGCCTCTTGGAACAGATGGTTCCTACAGGCAACTACCGGCACGATGACCTGACGGTACGTACGGTCAACCTGACCGAAGACGAGCGAGTGAACGGCCACTCACACTGCCGCAGCTTGCTGCTGGGAGCCAGCGAGACGGTGCCGGTATCCGCCGGGTGCCTGCTCCTGGGTCGGTGGCAGCGTGTCTTTCTCGTGGAGCTGGACGGCCCGCGGTCACGCGAGTTCGTCGTCCAGGTGATCGGCGGGGCCTAAATCTGCGCCGGCCGGTTCGCGCCCTGCCATCTTCTATTCGCTACGACTCCACGCGGCACGAACGTCCTAACTGACCCAGCTGATAAGCAACTCCTTGCTGCCCGGGCAGCGGTTCAAAGAGGTCAAGCCGGGAGGCGCCGGGCCGGCGCCGTTCGCTCTACAATCCGCCCGCTACCGTCGACGCGTCACGATCCGCAGTCTAAGGTCTGAAATGCTAGGCGTTGCCGACTTCCCATACCCCTCGCGTCGCATGCCGGTGCTGGCGTCACGGGGCGTTGTGGCGACGAGCGAGCCCCTCGCCGCCCAGGCCGGCCTGGGTATGCTCCAGCGTGGCGGCAACGCCGTCGACGCGGTCATTGCTACGGCCATCACCCTGACGGTCGTCGAGCCGACGTCCAATGGTATCGGGTCGGACGCCTTCGCCTTGATCTGGGATGGGAAAACGCTGCACGGGCTCAACGGCTCCGGCCGCGCCCCGGCGACGCACTCCCTGGGACTGTTCCAGGAGCAGGACCTGCAGGAGGTGCCGGCGCGGGGCTGGCTCCCGGTGACCATCCCCGGCGCCCCGGCCGTCTGGCGTGACCTGCACCGTCGCTTTGGCAAGCTTCCCTTCGAGGTGCTCTTCGAGCCGGCGATTTACTATGCCGAAGGCGGCTTCCCCGTGGCCCCGGTGACCGCGGCCGGCTGGGCGGGCAGCGCTCGCACCTTCGGCCAGACTTTGACCGGGCCGGCGTTCCGTGGCTGGTTCGAGACGTTTACCCGAGGCGGTCGGGGGCCACAACCGGGCGAGGTGTGGCGCCTCCCAGACCACGCTCGAACGCTGCGCTGCATCGCCGAGAGCGCGGGGGAGGCGTTCTACGGCGGGGACTTGGCGAGAACGATAGCCACCTTTGCCGCTGAGACCGATGGCTACATCACGGCGGACGACCTGGCGGCGCACACCAGCACCTGGGTTGAGCCGATCTCTGCGTCCTACCGAGGATACGAGGTGTGGGAGATCCCCCCTAATGGACAGGGCATCGCCGCCTTGATGGCCCTCAACATCCTGGAGGGGTTCGACCTCGCCCGGCAGCCGCGAGAATCGGCGCAGAGCTACCACTTGCAGGTCGAGGCCATGAAGCTGGCCTTCGCCGACGTCCAGCGCTACGTCGCCGACCCCGAGCACGCCGCCGTCCCCGTCCCTGGCCTGCTGGATAAAGGATACGCCGGGGAGCGCCGCGCCCTGATAGGAGACCAGGCCCTCGCGCCGGCGCCCGGGGAGCCAGCCCGCGGGGGCACGGTGTACCTCTGCGCCGCCGACGGGGACGGGATGATGGTCTCCTTTATCCAGTCCAACTATCAGGGGTTCGGGAGCGGCATCGTCGTGCCGGGCACGGGGATCGCTCTGCAGAACCGGGGGCACGGCTTCTCGCTGCAGCCGGATCACCCCAACGTCGTGGCCCCGGGCAAGCGCCCCTTCCACACCATTATCCCCGCCTTTCTGACTCGTGCCGGCGAGGCGGTGGGCCCCTTCGGCGTTATGGGGGGACACATGCAGCCCCAGGGCCACCTCCAGATGGTGGTCAACCAGGTGGACTACGGCCTCAACCCACAGGCCAGCCTGGACGCCCCGCGCTGGCAATGGCTGCGCGGTCGGGAGGTGGGCCTGGAGCAAGCCGTGCCCGGGCACGTCGTCCACGGCCTGCACTCCCGTGGCCATGAGGTGGTCGTGCAGCACAGCGCCAGCAGCTTTGGCAAAGGGCAGATCATCCGCCGGCTGGCCGGCGGGGCGTACGTGGCCGGGAGCGAGCCCCGAGCCGACGGCTGTGCCGTGGGATTCTAGGTGGGGGAGCGCCAAGATCGATGAAGGTTAGCGAGTTTCTAGAAGAGGAACGGGCGCGCCTGTCCGCCGCCGAGGAACAGGCGCGGGGCACGGCGGCGGACGCCTACACGGCGATGGTGCAGGGGTTTCCCTTCCAGTGCCGGCGGGAGTTTCTGGATTGGCTGAGCAACGGGGGGGATGTCCCACACGACTCGTTCCCGGCCATTTTGCGCCGCGTCTCGGGGCATAACGAGGTGCACGACCGGTTGGGGATCAGTCCGGCCTATGCCCAGGAGCTCCTCGACCGCTGGCAGGCGGCGCACACGCACGGCTGACGTCCGGTTTCTGTGCCCTGCCGGGGCTACCGATGAGTAGCCCCGGCGGTGAGCATGGTGGGGGAACGAGGGACGAATGAAGGTACTCCTGGCGGGTGCAACCGGGTTCGTCGGCCGGCCACTGGTAGCGGCCTTGCAGAGCGCCGGCCACGAGGTGGTGGTGCTGACCCGACGTCCGTCCGGGGATGCCGGGCTGGCGCCGGGAGTGCGCTCAGCGTCATGGGACGGCCGGACGGTGTCCGAGAGCTGGGCGGGCGAGCTGGACGGGGCCGGCGCCGTGATCAACCTGGCCGGGGCTAACATCGGGGAGAAGCGCTGGACGGAGTCCCGCAAGCAGGAGCTGCGCCAGAGCCGGATAGAGGCTACCCAGGCGGTGATCGAGGCCTTGCAGCGTCTCCCCCAGGGGCGGCGGCCGGGACTCCTGGTCAACGCCTCCGGTATTGATTACTACGGTGACCGGGGCGACGAGGTGGTCACGGAGGAAAGCCCCCCTGGAGACTCCTTCCTGGCCCGCCTCTGTGTGGACTGGGAGGGGGCGGCCCGCAAGGCGGAGCCCCTGGGGGTGCGCGTCGTGTTGATGCGCACTGCCGTCGTGTTTGGGCGGGGCGCCACGGCCTTGGAGCGCCTGGCCATGCCCTTCAAGCTCTTCGCCGGCGGCCCCCTCGGCAGCGGCAAGCAGTGGTTTTCCTGGATCCACCTGGACGACGCCGTTGGCCTGTATCGCCTGGCGATGGAGAATGGCGAGGCCCGCGGGCCGCTGAACGTCGTGGCCCCCGACGCGCGCCGGGAAAGGGACGTCGCCAAGGAGGTCGGCCGTGTGCTCGGGCGGCCCTCCTGGGTCCCGGCCCCCGCCGTGGCCCTCAAGCTGGCCCTCGGTGAGCAGGCGGATCTTGTGCTCCACGGGCGACATGCGCAGCCCCGCAAGGCCCAGACCCTGGGCTATAGCTTCAAGTACCCGGATCTGCCCGGCGCATTGACCCAGGCCCTCACCGGGACCTAATACCGCGTCCGGCCGGCGCTTGAGATGGGGGACGTTAGCGCTGGCCGGCCGACATGGCCAGGGCAAAGGCCCCCATCAGGCCGGCGTCCTGCCCGAAGTGGGGCGCCACGACGTAGCCCCCGGCGTCTCCCTGCACCTCGGCCCGAGCGATATACCCGGCCAGGACCTGGGGCAGCCGGCGGCGCAGGCGGGCCAGGAGATGCCCCTGCTGGAGCACGCCCCCACCGACGACTATGCGCTGTGGGGACAGCACGAGGAGGAAGGTCGCCAGGGCTTGGGCGAGGTAGCCCGCTTCGAGCTCCCACATTGGGTGCTCCGGATCGAGCGTCTCCGGCGCCACACCAGCGCGAGCCTGCAGGGCCGGCCCCGAGGCCAGGCCCTCGAAGCACGCCCCGTGAAATGGGCACACCCCGGCGAAATCGTCCGGGCGCCCGTCGGGCCAGGCGAGGCGGGGGAGGGGGACGTGGCCCATCTCCGGGTGCAGCAGACCGTGCAGGGGCCGGCCGTTGAGCACGGCCCCGCCGCCGATGCCGGTGCCGACGGTGAGATAGAGGGCCGGGTCGCAGCCCCGGGCGGCCCCCCAGCGCCACTCGGCCAGGGCGGCCCCATTGACGTCGGTATCGATGACCACCGGCACGCCGAGGCGCCCCTGCAGCGTGGCGGCTACGGGGGCCCCGCTCCACCCCGGCTTCGGCGTTGCCAGCAGGGAGCCGAAGCCGGCGGCGTGGGGGTCGAGCTCCAACGGGCCGAAGCAGGCCACGCCGACGGCGGTCAGTCCGACGCTGCCGGGACCCTGCACCAGAAAGTCGGCCACGCGCCCCAGCGTCTCTTCAGGCGTCGTGGTCTCGAACCGGGCACGGGCCAGGATGTGGTCGGGACCGCGCCCCACGGCGCAGACGAACTTCGTCCCGCCTCCTTCCACCGCCCCGAAGAGCGTCCTTGCGCGCGCCGCCATGTCTCCCCTGCAGTCTCAGGTGTCTCGCGCTGCGCGCCGTCCATGAACGGCAGGTACGAAGAGACAAGTCCTCACCGCTGCGCAGACAACTACACCCCTGGGCCCGGTTGCCTACCGGGCCAGGTCTGGCAATCAGCGCAACGATCAGGAGTGGCCGGGAGTCAGTCTAGCACCGGCTCCTGTCTACACTGCTATCTCCACACTGCTATCTCTGCACTGCCATCAATGAAGGGGCGGCCTGAGGGAGGCGACGGGGCCCGTCTGGTACGGCGCTTGGCCAGATGGTAAACCACCGGAGGAATCCCGCGACGACTGCAGGGGTGCCGGGGGCCCGTCCGGTACGGCGTCTAGCCAGGACGGTGGGGGGAGGCCGAGGCGGCGGGCGGCCCAGGGGAGCGAGGCTCGGAGCTGGCGGCGCTGGACGGTGCGCAGGCGGGGCAGCCCCGGGAGAGACGGTCGCCAGGCGGAATTGGCGAAGTACCCGGCAATGGCCGCGACGCAGGCGTCCAGGACGCCTTCCCGTACGGGGAAGCCCGCGGCGTACCAGGCCATGAACCGCTCCGGCGCCGGCCCGCCCTCGCAGGCGATCGACTGGGCAAAGGCGGCGGCATCCACCTCTGCCGGCCCGGCGCAGGCGAACGGCCAGTCGAAGAGGCGCAGCGCAGGGGGTGGCGGTGAGGGGAGGGGAGTCTGGCCGGCATGCCGGCCGGTGGCCAGGCGGATGTTGTCGGAGCGGGTGTCGAAGTGCAGCAGGGCATAGGGTGGGCGGACGCGCCTGAGCCCGGCGGCGGCTCGGCGTAGCTGCGGCAGGGCACCGGTGATCCAGGCATGTGCGTCCGCCGCCCGGTCCCCGGCCATGCCGGTGATCCCTTCCAGATCCGCGGGTGTCGTGGCCACCTGGTCCCAGGAATGGTCTAGCTTTCCCCACACACGGCGGCGAGGGAGCCAGCGCGGCAGGGGCCGGTGGAGCGTTGCCCGGTGGAACTCGGCGTAGGCCGCCGCGGCCCGCCGCGTCTTTGCCACTGACCATGGGGGGACACTGGGCGGGCCCAGGTCTTCCAGGAGCAGCACGTGCCAGCCGTCACGCCTCAAGGCGCCGTAAAAGGCCGGCGCCCAGGGGGCGATCAGATCGCCGAGATCGCGGTATACCCGCTCTTCCTGGGCCAGGGTGCGGCGCATGTGGCTGTTCGACGTCCCGTCGACGCCCTTGAGGAAGGCCCGGCGTTCCCCGGCCAATGTCAGCCGGAACGTGGCCGACGGGCCGTAGCCCCCCCAGATGCGGGCGGCGCGGATGACAGGGGCGCCAAGGGCGGCCTCAACCTCCCGGCGGACGGCCAGGGGCACCGCCTGCCAGGGGGGCTTTGCTTCGGCTCCAAGGCGAGGCATGAGGCCAGGTGAGGGCGCGGCTCAGTCACCGCGGCTGATCGAGGATCGTCTGCAGCGCCTGCGTGATCTGGTCGGCTCCCGTGGGAGGAGACACTTTGGACAGCCAGATGTCCGGTAGGGCCCGCTCCATGGTGGTGATCATCTCCGGCGTGCGCAGGTTGTAGGCCACGCCGGCCGGCCTGGCCTCTGGCATCAGCCCGGCACCGATCTTGTACCACGGCTCGTAGCTCCACAGGCGCGGGTCATTCCACACGTCCGGCCGCCCGCCGGGTGACCCTGATTCCATCAAGATCTTCTGCACCCCCACCTCATGCGAGGTCAGCAGCTTGATTAGCTCCCATCCCTCGCGCGGGCCCTTCGTCTGGCGCAGCAGGTGCATGGTGTTGGTATGCAGCGCCGTACCGCGCTTGCCCCCTGGGCCAGGGGGGAACAGCGTCGCCGCCCACTTGAATCGATCGCCGATGGGCCTGCGCCAGGTGGTCACCGTCGCCACATTGCTGGCGTACAGACCCATGGTGCCATCCTGGAACATCTGGCCGGGGCCAGGCATCTCGGCCGGGCTGGGCGCCGCCCGGTGCCGGCCGATCATGTCATACTCCCATTGCAGCGCAGCCTTGGCCTCCGACGTGTTCAGCGTTGCCTTCTTGCCGTCCGCCGAGAGGACATCGCCGCCGAAGGCGCGCACGCGGGTCACGACCTGGAAGAAACCTCGACCCCAGCCGTAGCCCCAGACGTCAGGCCTTACCACCCGCTTGGCCGCCGCCACCAGGTCGTCGAGCTTCCAGGTGGTATCCGGGTGCTTCACGCCGGCGGCGTCGAGCAGATTCATGTTGTAAAAGAGCGTCACCTCGCCGGGATGGCCGACGGTCGGCAGGGCCCATAGCTTGCCCTCCCAGCGGTCGGCTTCGATGGCCCCGGCGTAGAATTGCGTGAGGTCGAACTTGTCGGCCTTGAGCAGATCGTCAAGGGGACGCACCAGCCCCTTGTGCGCCCACGACGCGAGGTGTCCCTGCGTGTTCCAGCCGTACGCCAGGTCACCGAGCTGATCCGAGGCGTGCAGCGCGAGCATCTTCGTCCAGTACTCGCTCGACGGGTATTCCTCGATCTCGGTCTTGATGTTGGGGTGCTGCTGCGAGAACTCGGCGCTGTAGCGGTGGGCGTATTGCTCCGACTGGCCGGCCATCTGGTGCAGCCGCAGCGTCAGCGGCTCTTTGGTCAGCGCCGTCGCCGGCCCGCCGACCCCGCTACTTCCGCCCGGCGCACAGCCGGCCACGGCGAGGGCCGGCAGCGCTGCCGCCACAGCCTTCGTGGCCGAGCGGCGGCTGAGCCGTGCTGCCTGGCGGCGGTTCGTACCCTCTATCATCGCTGTTCCCCAGTTGTTGCTCCCCGTTCAGATGGCGCTGCCACTCTAGCGCCCCCCTATCGAGGGCGCAAGCGGCGGGGAGGGACACCGACCCGGCGAGGGGCGCTGCGCGCCTGGCGAAGGACGCGGACGGCGCATAGCGGAAGCGAGCAACCTCGTCTGAGCGCTCCCTCGCCGGTGCACTCCGCCCTCGAGGCTCGTAGCCTCGAGGGCGGCCACGAAGGTTAGTAGCGTCCCTGGACGGCGGCTTCGTGGCGCGCTTCGGATAGCGACTCGGCCGCCTCACCGGCGATCCCCGCGCGCCAGCGCAGGTCCGGCCGGCGCGCGGCGCGCACCTCGTCGAGGCGCCCGATGGGCGTGCTGGAGGGGGCCTCGTGCAGGACCTCCGGTTGCTCCCGCGCCTCCTGGGCGATGGCTAGCATGGCCCCGGCAAAGGCGTCCAGGGTCTGGCGTGACTCCGTCTCCGTCGGCTCAATCATGATCGCCTCGGGGACGATGAGGGGGAAGTAGATCGTCGGGGGGTGGTAGCCGTAGTCGATGAGGCGCTTGGCCAGGTCGAGCGTGCGCAGGCCGTGCTCCCGGAGCCACCGCCCGTCGAGGACGAACTCGTGCATGCAGATGCGGTCGACGTACAGGGGGTAAGCCTGGCGCAGCTTGCTCCGTAGGTAGTTGGCGTTGAGCACGGCGTTGGCCCCGACGTCGTACAGCCCTTCTTTTCCCAGGGAGAGGATGTAGGTGTAGGAGCGCAGGGCGGCGTTGAAGTTGCCGTGGAAGCCGTGCACCCGCCCGATGGAGTCCGGCCGGTGGTGGTCGAAGCCGTAGCTGCCGTTCTCCCGGCGGGCGACGACGGGGGCGGGGAGGAACGGCTCCAGGTCAGACGTGACGCAGATGGCTCCCCCGCCGGGCCCGCCTCCGCCGTGGGGCACGGCGAAGGTCTTATGTAAGTTGATGTGCAGGAGGTCGACGCCGAGGTCGCCGGGTCGCACCTGGCCGACCATGGCGTTCATGTTGGCCCCATCGCAATAGACGTAGCAGCCGACGTCATGCGCCAGTCTGCAGATCTCCGTGATCTGGCGCTCGAACAACCCCAGGGTGTTCGGCACGGTGATCATGATGGCGGCGCAGTCCTCGTCCAGCTTGGCCTTGAAGTCCGCGAAGTCCAGTTCCCCAGTCCGCCGGTCGTGGCCGACGGTGACGGCCTCGTAGCCGGACATCGCCGCCGTGGCGGGGTTGGTGCCGTGGGCCGAGTCCGGGATGAGCACCTTGCGGCGCATCCGCCCCGCTTTGATGTGGGCGGCCCGCACCATCATGATCCCGGTGAACTCCCCGTGCGCCCCGGCCACCGGCTGGGCGGAGACCCCGGGCAACCCGGTGATCTCTCCCAGGAGCTGACCCAGCTCGTAGAGCACCCGCAGCGCCCCTTGCACCGTCTCCTCCGGCTGGAGGGGGTGCAGCTGGCGGAAGCCCGGCAGGGCGGCCACGTTCTCGTCCAGCTTGGGGTTGTACTTCATGGTGCATGAGCCGAGGGGATAGAACTCCGCGTCCACCGAGTAATTCAGCTTGGACAGGCGGGTGAAGTGCCTTACCACGTCCAGCTCGCCGACTTCGGGGAGGGACAGGTCTGTCCGTAGCTCCGCTTCGGGTATCAGCTCTGCCACGGGCTTGCGCGGAACATCGCAGGGGGGCAGGGAGCCTGCCCGTCGCCCCGGGACGCTCTTCTCGAAGATCAGGGGCTCCGGTGTCTTCCGCCCGCCGTTCAGTGGGCCATGACTCCCGCTCTCGGCGAGTCCGGCGGTGGCTACGGCGCCGTTGGTCTTGGGAGGGCTGTCGGCCATGGGTTCAGAAGTCCTTGCAGGGATTGACGTGGTTCACGGGCCGGCTGACCAGGGGATCAGATGTCGGCGAGGGCGCTCACCAGCCGGTCGATCTCGGCGCCTGTAGTCATCTCGGTACAGCAGAGCAGGAGGCAGTCGGCCAGATCCGGGGAGTAGCCTGCGAGATCGAAGCCCCCGATGATGCCCCGCTCCAGCAGGGCACGGTTGACCTCGGCGGCCGGCCGGGGGCAGGTGACGACGAACTCCTTGAGGTAGGGGGACGTCGTGGCCACGCCAAAGCCGGACAAGGTCGCGATCCTCTCGGCGGCGTAGTGCGACTTTTGCAGACAGAGCTCAGCCACCTCCCGCAGCCCTTGCTTGCCCAGGTGGCTGAGATAGATGCTGGTGCAGAGGGCGATCAGGGCCTCACTGGTGCAGATGTTGGAGGTGGCCTTCTCGCGCCGGATGTGCTGCTCACGCGTCGACAGGGTGAGGACGAAGCCTCGTCTTCCCTGGCCGTCCACGGTCGCTCCTACAATCCGCCCCGGCATCTGGCGGACGTACGCCTGCTTGCAGGCGAACATACCCACCAGAGGGCCGCCGAAGTCCAGTGGACCACCGGTCCATTTCCCTTCGGCGACGACGATGCCGGCCCCGTACGCCCCCGGCGGGCGCAGCAGACCGAGGGACGCCGGGTCGGCGGCGACGACGAGGATGGCGCCGGCGGCCTGCAGGCGTTCCGCCAGACCTTCCACCTGCTCCAGCCAGCCTAGAAAGTTCGGCTGCTGCACCACCAGGCAGGCGATCGACTCATCGACCGCATCGGCCAGGGACTCGGCCCGCAGGAGATGGCTCCCATCCCGGCGCCAGGCCCTGACCGGCAGCACCTCGATATTGGGGCCGGTGGTATAGGTGCGCAGGACATCAGCGTACAGCGGGTTGACGGTATCGGCGACGAGGACGCGCTGGCGGCGGGTCAGGGCGCAGGCCATCCGGGCCGCCTCACCCAGCCCGGTGGCGGCGTCGTAGACCGAGGCGTTGGAGACGTCCATCCCGGTCAGCTGGCACACCAGGCTCTGCCACTCATAGATGACCTGCAAAGTGCCCTGCGAAACCTCCGGCTGGTAGGGGGTGTAGGAAGAGAGGAACTCCCCCCGAGAGATGAGGTGGCTGATAGCGGCCGGGACGAAGTGGCGGTACGCCCCGGCACCCAGAAAGCTGGGGTGGTGGTCGAGATCCAGGTTCTGCTCTGAGATAGTCCGTAAGTGCGTCCAGGCCTCCAGCTCGCTCAGCCCTGCCGGGACGTCCAGGGACGGCTTGTAAAGGTGCACCGGGACATCCCGGAACAGTTCGTCCAGACTGGCGACGCCGATGGCGTCAAGCATCTCCCGGCGTTCCTGGTCGGTGGTGGAGACGTATCCGGCCATCATTCGAAGTCCAAGGTCTCAGGTATCAAGTCTGGCGCTCCACCCTTCGCGGCACCCGGGCGTCTTCCACAGACGGCCTGCGGGCAACGCCCTCAAGTCCCCCGCCGCGCCGGGCCTCGGGGGTGTCAGTGCAGGCCCTGCACATAGGAATCGTACGCCGCGGCGTCCATGAGGCTGTCGAGCTCGCTGAGATCAGCGGGTTGCACCTTGAGCATCCAGCCGGCCCCGTAGGGGTCCTTGTTGACCGCGTCCGGGGTATCCTCCAGGGCGGCGTTGGCTTCCAAGACCTGGCCGCTGATGGGGGCGTAGAGGTCGGAGGCCGCCTTGACGGATTCGACCGCGCCGAACGTCTGGCCTTGCTCCACAGGAGAGCCGGCCGCCGGGAGCTCGACGAATACCACGTCGCCAAGCTCTTGCTGGGCGAACTCGGTGATGCCCACGGTCGCGGTTTCGCCCTCCAGGCGGACCCACTCGTGCTCTTTGGTGTACTTGCAGTCAGCCGGGCTGGCCATGCGTCACATCATCCTCTGAGGGGAACCAGCAAGGGGCTAGCCCCTCCGGCGTCCTCCCGAACACGGTTCCAACGCAGTACATCATCCTCTGAGGGGAACCAGGGCCAGGCCGGCCCCTCGCCGGTTAGCGCCCCTTGGGCCCGACGATCACGGTCAAGCCCCGCGGTCAGTAAAGGGCCCCCGCGGCCGTGGATCACCCGCGCCCTGTGGTTGGGCCGGGCTGGTCCTGGCCGGGCTGGTCCTGGCCGGGCTGGTCCTTGACAGACTCGTCCTCCCGATCTCGACGCCGCGGGCGGCGATAGAAGGGCAGGCGAACGACCCGCGCGGCGTGTGGCCGCCCGCGGATGTCCACGTGTACCTCCACCCCCTCAACGGCCAGGGCGAGCGGGACGTACCCCATGCCGATGGACTTGCCGAGCGTCGGCGATGGGCCGCCGCTGGTCAGCCTCCCCGCGACCTGCCCTTCGGAGAGGATGGTGTAACCGGCGCGGGGCACCCCGCGGTCGATCAGCTCCAGGCCCACGAGCCTGCGCTCCGGCCCCGTGGCCTGCACCCTGCTCAGGGCGGCTGCCCCAACGAAGTCCCCTTTCTCAAAGCGCACCACCCGCTCCAGACCGGCTTCAAAGGGGTTCGTCTCAGCCGTCAGCTCGTGCCCGTAGAGGGCCATCCCTGCTTCCAGGCGCAGGGTATCGCGCGCCCCTAGGCCGCAGGGAATCGCGCCAGGCGGAGGCTCGGCCACGGCCTGTCCGGCCTGCAGCAGGGCGCGCCAGAGGTGCACGGCCTGGGCCCCGTCGACGGACATCTCATAGCCACGCTCTCCGGTGTAGCCGGTGCGGGCGACTATCGCCGGGACGCCGGCGACGGCCGCCTCCAGGGCGTGGTAGTTGGCCAAGGCACCCACCGGCGCGTCGGTCAGCCGGCCCAGGATCTGCATCGCCAGGGGACCCTGTAGGGCGAGCAGCGTCCGGTCGGGGGAGAGGCGCTGCATCAGGACGCGGTGGGGATCGACGCCCCGGCCGGGGCGCTGGAGCTGCCCTTCCAGCCAGGCGGTGTCGGCGTCCGTGTTGCCGGCGTTGACAATCATCAGGTAGCGCTGCTCCGCCAGGCGATACACGATAATGTCGTCGAGCACGCCGCCGTCGTAGTTGCACAAGAGGGAGTACTGTGCCGCCCCGATCTCCAGGCGGGACACGTCGTGGGTGGTGACCCACTGGAGGAATTCCAGGGCGTCCGGCCCTTCGAAGGCCAGCTGTCCCATGTGCCCGATGTCGAACACCCCGGCGCGCCGGCGGACGGCGTGGTGCTCGGTCAACACCCCGGACGGGTACTGCACCGGCATGTCCCACCCACCGAAGGGCACCATGCGAGCCCCCAGGTCGACGTGGACGTCATGCAGCGGGGTACGCTTGAGGGCGGCTGCGGGACGTGCCGCCTCAGTCTGGACCATCGATGAGGGTGATGATAGCAGGCAGGTGGACGGCGGCTGGCGGGCTGGGGAGGGGAGATCGGGGGATAGGGCGCGGTCAGAGGGATGGCTCCCGTTGTAGGCTTGAAGGGAGATGAGTCTTATGGGCCCGGCGGGGCACCGGCAGCGAAGAAAAGCGGCACGCCGTCCCGCCCGGCCGGTGGCATGATGGAGCGTCCTCTGACCAGATCTCTCGTTATGGTCGGGCTTGGCCCCGGGGGCGCGGCGCAGCTCACCCCGGAAGCACGCGACGTCCTGCAGGCCGCCCTGGAGGGGCAGCGCCTCGTCCTACGCACGCGCGTCCACCCCACGGTGGAGGGCTGGCCGGCCCTAGGGGCGGCTCCCTCACTCGACCACCTCTACGACGCCGGCGCGGACTTCGCCGCTGTGTACGAGCGCATCGTCCAGGCGGTGTTGGAGGCGCTCGAGCGCCTGGGGGAAGGTGCGGAGCTGGTGTATGCCGTACCCGGGCATCCGGCCATCGGCGAGGCCACCGTCTCCCGCCTGCGGCGCCGCGCAGCGGAGGCGGGCGTGGCCGTGCGAATCATCCCCGGCCTGAGCTTCGTCGACGCCGTCGTGGCCACTCTCGGCGCCGCCGTCGTGGACGGTAGGGCGGCGGGGAGTCCAGCCCCTCCGGGAGGGGATGGCGGCGGGGCCGAGGGGCTACGCGTGGCGGACGCCCTGGCCCTGGGGCGTATCGACCCCACTGTGCCGCTCCTGGTGTGCCAGGTGTACGCGCGGCGCGTCGCCTCCCAGGTCAAGCTGGCCCTGGGCGGGCACTACCCAGACGAGCACCGCGTCTTCCTCGTCCGCGCCGCCGGTGTCCCCGGGCAGGAGGCCGTCTCCCGGAGGCCCTTGTACGAGATCGACCGTGACGATTTCGCCGATCACCTGACCTCCCTATGGGTGCCGCCCCTGGCACCCCTGGAGGCGCGGCGCGAGCCCCAGACGCTGCAGGAGGTGATGGCCCGCCTGCGGGCGCCGGACGGCTGCCCGTGGGACCGCGAGCAGACTCACGCCAGCTTGCGCAAGTACCTCTTGGAGGAGACGTACGAGACCCTGGAGGCGCTGGATCGGGGGGACATGGCCGCCCTGGAAGAGGAGCTCGGCGACCTCCTGCTCCAGATAGTCTTCCACGCCCAGGTGGCGGACGAGGCCGGGGTGTTCGACTTAGGCGACGTCGTAGCCGGGATCGTGGCCAAGCTGATCCGACGCCACCCCCACGTTTTCGGCACCATGCCGCCGGGGAGCGGACCCTCCACCAGCGGTGACGCCCCCGACTCCCAGGTGGGAGTGAAGGCCCAGGATGCGGCGGCGGTGTTGCGGAACTGGGAGACCCTCAAGCGAGTGGAGCGGGCGCAGAAGGCCGCCACGGGAGGGGACTCCGTGCCAGGGAAGGGGTCGATGCTGGAGGGCGTGCCCCGGGCCATGCCTGCCCTGGCCTACGCCCAGGCCGTGCAGGCGCGCGCGGCTCGCGTCGGCTTCGACTGGCCGGACGTCTCCGGGGTGGTGGATAAGGTGGCCGAGGAGGCCCGGGAACTGGCCGGGGCCGCGCCCGAGGGGCGCCGGGAGGAGCTGGGCGACCTCTTGTTCACCGTCGTCAACCTGGCGCGACGCCTGGGTATCGACGCCGAAGAGGCCCTGCGGGAAGCCAATCACAAGTTTCGCACCCGCTTCGCGCTCATGGAGCGCGCCGCCGGGGCCACCGGCAAGACCCTGGAGCAGTACGACCCCGCCGGGCTCGACGCCCTGTGGGGGGCCGCCAAGTCTCAGGACCCCGGTCTCGGGGCTCGAGCCTCTGACTGAGGGCTGAGGGGTGCAGTACCGGCCCGTGCATGGTACTCGACGCCGGCCTGGTCAGCCTGGCCCGCAGTCTGTCTGGGGCCCTGCCTGTGGGCGCTGCCCAGGGCCCTTAGGGACCGGAGATCCAAGGCCTGCTTGCTATACTCCGCTCCTGGTAGTGTAGGGGAGTATGGCAGTACGTCCACAGGAAGCGGTCGAGTCCGTGGAAGACATCAGGGCCGTCGCCGACCGAATCCTCGGCAACGTCGAGCGCGTCATCGTCGGCAAGCACGCCGAGGTAGAGCTGGCCCTGATCGCCTTGCTCTGCCAGGGGCACATCCTGATTGAAGATGTCCCCGGCGTAGGCAAGACGATGCTGGCCAAGGCCCTGGCCAAGAGCGTCGGCTGCACCTTCAAGCGCATCCAGTTCACCCCTGACCTGCTCCCATCCGACGTCACCGGCGTCACTATCTACAACCAGAAGAGCGGCGAGTTCGAGTTCCGCTCCGGCCCGGTAATGGCCCAGATCGTCCTGGCCGACGAGATCAACCGGGCGACGCCAAAGACGCAGTCGTCGCTCCTGGAGTCGATGGAGGAGCGCCAGGTCACGGTCGACGGCGTGACCCACGTCCTGCCATCGCCTTTCCTGGTCATGGCCACGCAGAACCCCATCGAGTACGAGGGCACCTTCCCACTGCCCGAGGCCCAGCTTGACCGGTTCATGATGCGCATCAGCCTGGGCTACCCGTCCCGAGGGGACGAGATCACCATCCTGGCGTCACAGCTGCAGGCGCACCCCATCGAGGACATCGGGCAGGTCGTCTCGGCGGATGAGCTCGTAGACTTGCAACGGCGCGTCAAGGGCGTATACGTTGACCGGCCCTTGATCATGCAATACATCGTAGACGTGGCCACGGCGACGCGTGAGCACCAGGAGGTGTACCTCGGGGCGTCACCCCGCGGGTCTTCGGCCCTGGTGCGGGCGGGGCAGGCGCGGGCCGCGCTACACGGGCGGGATTATGTCATCCCGGACGACATCAAGGCCCTAGCCCCGGTTACCCTCGCCCACCGCTTGATCGTCTCCCCGGCGGCGCGTATCCGCAGCGTGGACACGCGTCAGATCGTGCGCGAGATCCTGGATACCGTGCCTGTCCCCGGCGGGAGCGTCGCCGGCCGGCGCTGACGATCTCGAGTTCTGGACTTCCGGCGACGGCCTTCCGGCGACGGCCCGGCGCACGATCAGGATCTGCGCCGCGTGGCGGGTCTCAAGCCACAATGCAGACGGCGAATCCGAGCAGCGCGCGACCGGAATCCGTTACCGTTCTCCCTCCGCGCGGGCGCGGCGCCGCATGCGCTCGTCCAGGTAGTCATCGGAGTAGAAGCCAGACTGTTTCCCTTGGAACACGGTGACCAGCAGGTCGTCGCGCTCCACCTCGGCGGACAGGACGAGGGACTCGTCGATCCGCTCGATCAGATCGAGCACGTGTTCTTCGGGCAGCGTCGTCTCCAGCACCAGGGTGGCGTAGACGCTGCTGTGAGTGAAGTGGAGGTCAAGGTGGCCGAGGCGCGCCTCGGCGGCTAGGACGTGGTAGCCCTCTGACTGCGGCGTGCGGTACTGGCGCTCGAAGGTGATGCGGGTCAGCGTCTCCATTCCCCAATGCTACTGTACGGCCAGCCCGCGCAACTGCATGGCGCCCTTTCCCTTGTCGCCTGCGAGTGTCGCCTGCCGGGACGTGCTGCAAGTCTGCAAGTCTGGCGTCACCGGTGCCCGGTAGTCAGGGGCGAGCCGGCCGCCAGGGCGTCCGGCCCGGAGGGGCCGAGACCACGCACCGACGTGAGACCTGGGTTACTGCAGGCTGAAGTCGAGGCCAATGTCCAGCGATGGGGCGGAGTGCGTCAGGGCGCCGACGGAGATCAAGTCGACGCCGGTCTCGGCGGCGGCCCGCACCGAGGCCAGGGTGATCCCGCCAGAGGCTTCGGTCAGGGCCCGTCCGCCGATCATCTCCACCGCCCGACGCATCACCTCCGGGGGCATGTTGTCCAACAAGATGGCATCCGCCCCGGCCTCCACCGCCTCCGCCACCTGGTCCAGGGAATCGGTCTCTACCTCAATGCGTAGGGTATGGGGCACCGCGCGCCGGGCGGCCAGCACCGCCCCGCCGATCCCATCGGACGCCGCGATGTGATTGTCCTTGATCAACACGCCGTCGAAGAGGCCGAAGCGGTGATTGCGCCCCCCGCCGACGCGGACGGCGTACTTCTCCAGGGTGCGCAGGCCGGGAGTGGTCTTGCGCGTATCGACGATCACCGCCTTGGTCCCCTGCACTGCCGCCACGTAGCGGGCGGTGATGGTGGCGATCCCGGAGAGGCGCTGGACGAAGTTGAGGGCCACTCGCTCCGCCGTCAGGACGGCTCGGGCTGGCCCGGAGACGGACAGGAGGTGAGCCCCGGCCTCCATCGGCTGGCCGTCCTGCCGGTGCTGCATGATCTCCAGCGAGGCGTCCAGCTGGCGGAAGGCTTCGACGGCCACCGGGAGTCCGGCGACGACCCCCGGCTCACGGGTGCGGAGCTGCGCCGTACACGTGGCCCCCCCTGGGATAGTGGCCAGCGTGGTCACATCGCCGGGGCCGACATCCTCGGCCAGGGCAGCGGCGACGACGAGGGTGACGTGCTGGGGGTCGAGGTAGAGGCTAGGGTTCACTGATGGTGCCATTCATTCCCTTGGTCACCTGCGCCGCTGCCACGGACTCATTTTCCTTTACCTTGCCCGGTAGGTCCTTCTCCAACCGGTAGATCGCGAGCTGTGCAGCGGTGAAAGCGGTGAAAGCGGTGAAATAGGATACGCCATCTACCAGGGGCGCACTGTTGTCACTGGATGGCTAGAGGGTGGGGCTGCTCCAGGCGGATGGCCAGGCGCCGGCGCCACTCGGGCAGGGGCTCTGAAAAGTCGTCACGGTAATGGGCCCCGCGGCTCTCCTGGCGCTTCAGGGCCGCGCGGGTCATCTGCCAGCCGACGAGGAGCATGTTGGCCAGCTCAACGGAGGGGCGCGTCGGATGGGGGTGGTGACCTCCTAGCCAGCGCCGCAGGATGGCCTCAGTGCGCTCTAGGTCCACGCCGTTGCGGATGATGCTGACGTACTCCCACATCAGGGCCCGGAACCGGGGGGCGGTGACGGGTAGGGGTTCGCCTTGCGGTAGGGCGGCGAGCGTCTCCACCTCCACGCATGGAGGGGAGGTGGTAGGGTCAGATGACCGGCAAGGCGTCCCGGCGGCTGCCCCCGCAACCCCAGCGGTGGCCCTGTGCGTCGCTCCCGGCCGTGCCGGCGCTGGCGGGTTGGGGACGAGGCGTGCGTCGCTGGCGTCCACGATGCGCCGGCCAAAGACGACGGCCTCCAGGAGACTGTTAGACGCCAGGCGGTTGGCGCCGTGCACTCCGGTGGAGGCACACTCCCCAGCGGCGAAGAGCCCCGGGAGCGAGGTGGCACCCTGTACGTCGGTGCGGATCCCGCCGATCATGTAGTGGGCGGCGGGGGCGATGGGGATGGGGTCACGCGAGATCTCGATCCCGTAGCGCCGGCAGACGCGGGTGATGTTGGGGAAGTGCCCCTCGACGCGCGTCGGGTCGAGGTGGGTCAGGTCGAGCCAGACGTGCTGTTCCCCGGTGGCGGCGATCTCACGCAGGATGGCGCGGGCGACGATGTCCCGTGGGGCCAGCTCCCCGCGTGCGTCGTAGCGGGCCATGAACCGCTCCCCCTGGCTGTTGCGCAAGTAGGCCCCGTCCCCGCGCGTCGCCTCGGAGATCAGGAAGCGAGGGGCGCCTGGCTTCATCAAGGCCGTGGGGTGGAACTGAAAGAACTCCAGGTCGGTCACCTCCGCCCCCGCCCGTAAGGCGGCGGCGACGCCGTCGGCAGTGGCCACCGCCGGGTTGGTGGTATGGGAGAAGAGATGCCCGCCCCCGCCGGTGGCCAGGACGGTGTGAGTCGCCCACAGGCGTCGCACAGCGCCAGACCTGAGATCGAGCACCAGGCAGCCGGTGCACCTCCCGCTCTCGACGAGCAGGTCGAGCAGGAGGTGGTGCTCCAGCAGGTCGGCCCCGGCGCGGGCGATGCGCTGAGTAAGGGCCTGCTCGATCTCCGCCCCGGTGGCGTCGCCCCGAGCATGGAGGACGCGGGGGCGGGAATGGGCCCCCTCGACGGCCAGGGCGATGGCCCCGTCCACCGTGTCGAAGCCGACGCCGAGGTGGATCAGGTCACGGATGCGCGACGGGCCCTCGTCGCAGAGGACGCGCACGGCCTCCGGGTCGCAGAGGCCGGCCCCGGCGCTAAGGGTGTCCTCGGCGTGGAGGGCGGCCGAGTCGTCGGCGGCGATGGCGGCGGCGATGCCCCCCTGCGCCCAGCGCGTGTTGGTCTGGGCCAGGGTGCCTTTGGTGACGACGGCGACGCGCGCCCCGGCCGCCGCCAGCACGGCGGTGAACAGGCCGGCGATGCCACTCCCGACGACGATGTAGTCGTATTCATCTTGCCTCTCTCCTCTTTGAGGAAGGAGGCTGGTAGAGAGGTAATCTGTCATGGCCTCTCCCCCTTGCCCCCTTTCGGCCGGCCGAAAGGGGGCAAGTACCGAGGCGCGCTCACAGGGAGACTTGTTTGACGCTACGCACGTCCGGGATGGCCTTGATCTCGGCCTCGAGCTCCTTGGAGAGGGGCTCGTCCAGATTGAGGATCATGATGGCATCGCCACGGAGGACGCGCCGCCCGACCTGCATCGCGGAGATGTTTACGTCGCCGTCTCCCAGCAGGCTCCCGACTCGTCCGATCATCCCAGGGCGGTCGAGGTGCTGAGTCACCAGGACGTGGCCCTCAGGGACGACGTCTACCCAATAGTCGTCGATGCGTACAAGGCGCGGGGCGTCCCCAATGATCGTCCCGGCCACCACCCGAGGATGGCCATTTTCCCGCACCGTGAGGGTGATCAGATTGGCGTAGTTTGCTTCCGGCCGGTCGGCCTTCTGCTCCAGGACGTTGAGGCCCCGGCTGCGGGCGACGAGGCGGGCGTTGATCAAGTTCACCCGCTGCTCGGAGATGGTGGCGAGCAAGCCCTTGATGGCCGCCGCCGTGAGAGGCGTAACGTCGTGGGCGGCCAGCTCCCCGGCGTACGTCAGCTCTACCGTCTCCAGGCGCGCCTCGGTCAGCTGGGTCATCGCCTGCCCCAGCTTTTCCGCCAGGCGGAGATACGGCTCGATGAACTCGATGTCCCCGGCGACGCGTAGCGGGGCGTTGACCGCCCCGGAGACGTGCTCGCCACGCAGGCAGGCCAGGACGAGCCGGGCGACATCGGTGGCCACCTCTTGCTGCGCCTCGCGTGAGGAGGCCGCCAGGTGAGGCGTAGTCACCACTCTGGGGTGACCGATCAGGGGGCTATCCTGGGGTGGCTCCTGCTGAAACACGTCCAGGGCGGCGCCGCCGAGCTGGCCGGAGTCCAGGGCGTGGCGCAGGGCCTCTTCGTCCAGCAGGCCGCCGCGGGCGCAATTCACCAGCAGGGCGCCGCGCTTCATGCGGGAGAACTCGGCCGCCCCCATGAGATCCGAGTTCTGCGGGCTCAATGGGGCGTGGAGGGAGACGACGTCTGATTCCAGGAGGAGCTTGTCCAGCGGGGCGAGCTCCACGCCATTGCTTTCGGCGTGCTCGCGCGAGATGAAGGGGTCGGTGGCGATGACGCGCATCTCGAAGGCCAGGGCGCGGCGCGCCACTTGCGTCCCAATCCGTCCCAGGCCGACGATCCCCAGCGTCTTGCCCCGCAGCTCCATGCCCACAAACTTGGACGGCGTCCATTCCCCCTTCTGCAGGGACTGCATTGCCTGGGGGACGTTACGGGCCAGGGCGAGCAGCACGGCGATGGTGTGCTCGGTGGCCGCAAAGGTCGACCCGCCGGCCGAGTTGACTACGACGATGCCTCGACGGGTGGCTTCCTCGACGTCGACATTGTCCACACCTACCCCGGCGCGGGCGACGACGCGCAAGTTGCGCCCGGCGTCCAGTACCTCCTTGGTGACTTTAGTGGCGCTGCGCACCACCAGGGCGTCGAAGTCGCCGATGATCTCTAAGAGCTGGGCCGGGGTTAACCCTGTCTGGACCGTCACCTGCGACTCGGCACGCAGAATCTCCACGCCGGCGTCCGCCAGCTGGTCGGCGACGAGAACCCGGGCCTGGCGGGCGCTCGTCGCCTCCCGCCCGCTGTAAGGAGCTGCCGGGGGGCTGGCTACCATCACCTGCCGAGTACCTCCCCCAACGCCCGCAGGGCCTGCTGGATCTCCGAGCGACGCACGTATCCTAGATGGCCGATGCGGAAGTGCGTCTCACGCCAGTGTTCCTGCCCCGTGGCCAGGATGACGCCGTGCTCGTCCCTCAGACGCTTGTGGACCAGCTTCATATCCACCCCCTCGGGGGCGACCACGGCCGTGACCGTGTCCGAGACGTAGCGCAGGTCGGCGGCCAGCTGCAGCCCCAGGCGGCGAATGCCCCGGCGGGTGTAGTCGGCGATCTCGTGGTGGCGCCGGAAGACGTTCTCCAGCCCTTCCTCGTCCATCATGCGCAGGGCGGCGCGCAGGCCGTACATCTGGGTAATGGCCGGGGTATAAGGGGTTTGACCCTTCTTCTGGAACTCCAGGGCCGCCTGGAAGTCCCAGTAGCTGCGGGGCAGCTTGGCCGTCTTCGTCGCCTCCCAAGCCCGCGGCGAGACGGAGAGCATGGTCATCCCCGGCGGGATCATCCACGCCTTCTGTGACCCGGTGATGGCCACGTCCACTCCCCAGCCGTCGGTCTCACAAGGGATGGCTCCCATAGAAGAGACGCAGTCAACGAGCAGGAGGGCGCCAGCGCGGTGCACCGCCGGGGCGATCTCCCCCACCGGGTTGGTAACCCCGGTGGACGTCTCGTTGTGGGTGATCATCACCCCCTTGACCGGCGGGCCCCCCGCCAGGCGATCGGCGACGACCGCTGGATCGGCGGCGCTGCCCCACGGCCAGGCCATCTGCTCTACCTGGAGACCAAAGGCGCGGGCGATCTCACACCACCGCTCGCCAAAGGAGCCGACGGTGATGCAGAGCACCGCATCCCCGGGGGAAAAGGAGTTGACCAGGGCCGCTTCCAGGCCGCCGGTGCCGGCGCCAGGGAAGAACAAGATCTCGTTCTGTGTCCGGAACACCCGCCGCACCCCGGCCACCGTCTCGTCCTGGAGGGCGGCGAACTCCGGACCGCGATGGTTGATCATCTGGCCGCTCAAGGCCCGCCGCACCAGGGGTGGCAGGGTGGTCGGCCCGGGGATGCGCAGGTTGATCTCGCGCTGCCGGCGGCGCGGCGCGACGGCGCTGGTGGGTTTTTCTACTGTCGCAACCATGGTAGTGAAG
This sequence comes from Chloroflexota bacterium, assembly GCA_030447525.1. Lineage (GTDB taxonomy): Bacteria > Chloroflexota > UBA11872 > UBA12225 > UBA12225 > JAUJOR01. Next base: position 101,768 of record JAUJOR010000015.1, read on the forward strand.
AGGATAGCAAGGCCAGTAGTGGCGAGGGTCGCCGGGGTGTTGTGGTGCCGTGGCGGTACGTTTCTTGCCCCGTTCACGATGCCATGCCGGGGACGTGTCGGTGAGTCGCTCGTCGCTCCGCTTTGTCTTTTTCGGCCTGGCCATCTCCAGCGCCTGGGGCAATGGGCACGCCACGACGTACCGCGGCCTGGTCCGGGAGCTGGCCCGGCGCGGCCACCAGGTGGTCTTCTACGAGCGGCGCACGGCGTGGTTCGACGCCAACTGCGATCTGCCCCAGGCCGACTATTGCGACATCCGGCGCTACGAGTCGTGGCCGCCCCCCGGTGTAGAGGGAGCAGTAGCGGCGGCGGACGTAGTCGTCCTAGGGAGCTACGCCGGGGCGGGTTTTGGAGATGGCATTGCCATCGCGGACTGGCTGCCGCGACACACCAAGGCGCTGCTCGCCTACTACGATATCGATACGCCGAGGACTCTCGCTGCTTTCAGAGAGAACGAAGGGACGGATTACCTCTTGCGGTCTCAGCTGTCCTTGTTCGACCTGGTGCTGTCGTTCGGCGGAGGGCCGGTCCTGGACGAACTGCGCCGGTGGGGGGCGCGGCGCGCCGAGCCGCTCTACTGCGCTGTTGACCCCGACGTGCATCGCCCCGGCGCGCCAGTCGCGGAATACCAGTGCGACCTGGGGTACATGGGCACCTACGACGAAAGCCGTCAGGACATGGTGGAGGAACTGGTAATTGCCCCGGCCCGCTTACGGCCCGACCGACGTTTCGTGCTCGCCGGAGCACAATATCCGGAGGCGGTAGAGCGCGTGCTGCCGGCGAACGTGGGGCGGACGTCCCACGTCCAGCCAGCGGACCATTCGGCATTCCACGCCAGCTGCGTTTGGGAAGTCAAGGCCACGCGAGCACCGATGCGGCGCGCCGGGTGGTCTCCCTCAGTGGGCTTGTTCGAAGCCGCTGCATGTGGCACATCAGTCATCTCCGATCGCTGGCCGGGCTTCGAGACGTTTTTCGCCCCCGGCCGTGAAGCGCTCGTTGCAGACACGCGCGAGGACGTCCTGGAGGCCCTCGCCCTGCCGGAAGAGGCTCGGCGCGCCCTCGGCGCCGCCGGGCGCGTGCGCATCTTGCGCCAGCATACCTACGCCCACCGTGTCGATCAGCTGGAGGTGGCCTTCGCCGCCCTGGGCATCTCTCTCTCAGATGCCGACGCTCCCTCAAGTAGCCCTGATAACCTTGAGGCGGTGGCGGGGGGCTAGGATGGCCGATGATCAAGGCGGTGATGCTGTGGAACGAGCCCAACAATATGTCGCACTGGGACTACTCGATCGACCCCCAGTGGGCGATCTACGCCTTGATGTGCCGCTGGGCCACGACGGCCGTTCGTGACGCGGCCGGGGACGTCCAGGTCGTCCTCGGGGGCATCGCCCCCATCGATCCCGACTTCATAGATCTGATCATGCGCCAGCACGGTCTGGAGTCGGTAGTGGACGTGGTGGCCATTCACGGCTTCCCCTTCGACTGGCACCTGTGGCAGATCGAGGAGTGGCCGCACAAAGTGGCCGAGATCCGGGCGGTAACCGGCCGGCCCATCTGGGCCACGGAAGTAGGGATCAGCAGCTTTGGCTGCGAGGAGGTGCAGGCGCTGGGGCTGCGCAAGACGGTGCAGCTCCTCCCGCCGCTGGTCGATCAGGTGTTCTGGTACTCCCTGTTCGATCTCCCCAGCGCCCGCACGGCCGAGACGCGCCACCGAGAGGCCGAGGGGAGCGCCTACTACCGCCACTTCTACTTCGGCTTGCTCACCAGCACCGGCCAGCCCAAGCTGGCCCTGCGCGACTTTCCGCCCGAGCTAGGCGTCTGCCAGTGGCTCCACCTGCACGATCGTGACCTGGTGGACGCGACCGCCACCTGGCTCCAGCGCCTGGGCGTGCGCGCCATCCGCACCGGGGTAAGCTGGGCAGATTGGCACGTCCCGGGGGCCCAGGATTTCTACGACTACGCCTTGCGTCGGCTCGAACCATTCGACGTCACCCTGACTCTCTGCTTTACCCCACCCAGCCGGGGGATCCGGCCCCACCACACCAGCCCCCCGGTGGATCCTGGGGAGTTCGCCCACTTCTGCCACCAAGTGGTGCGGCGCTACCACTAGATCCAGTCCAAATGGTCCAGGGCGTCTACATCCTGCGTTCGTGTTCACGCTTGGTAATCGGGTTCTGGGCTCCTAGAGTGCGGGGGGAGTCGGGGAGTAAGGCGCGACAGGAAGCGGAGGGGTACGGTGCCTCCTCTAGGTCGGGTCATGAGCCGGGTGCTCAGCGGGATGGCGGACCAGAGTGTGCGGTTTCAGGACATACGCGGCCTGTTGCTGGCACTCGGATTCGCGGAACGTGTACGTGGGAGTCACCACATCTACACCCGAGCTGACGTGGAAGAGATACTTAATCTGCAGCCGGCCGGGAGTGGCCAGGCGAAGCTGTACCAGGTGCGTCAGGTGCGCCAGTTGATCGTGAAGTACAAGCTGGCAGAGGAGCGGACACGGATGAACGACGCCCCCTTGAGGTATGAGGTGATCATCTACTGGAGCCAAGACGATGGGGCATTCATCGCCGAGGTTCCTGAGCTGCCTGGATGCGCGGCCGACGGACAGACGCCACAGGAAGCGCTGGCAGAGGTGCAGGTCGTGGCGCGGCAGTGGATCGAGACCGCTCGAGACCTAGGGCGAGCGGTGCCGGAGCCAAAGGGGCGCCTGGTCTTCGCCTAGAGGAACGCCTCCGCGCCCCCTGGCTAGGATTGGGGGCGCTGCCAGGGGGCGCGGAGGCGGCGCTGGATCTCTTCGAGGAGTCCATCGGCGGGGATGCGGTCCTGAGCCATGGAGTCGCGGTCGCGCACGGTGACGGTGCCATCTTGCAGGCTCTGGCTGTCCACGGTGACGCACCAGGGGGTGCCGATCTCGTCCTGGCGCCGGTAGCGGCGCCCGACGGCGGCGGTTTCGTCGTAGAGGACGAGCATTTCACCGCGCAGGGCGCGGTAGATGCGCTGGGACAGCTCGACGAGGGCTTCGTCGCGCCTGACGAGGGGGAGGACGGCGACTTTGACGGGGGCGAGGCGGGGGTGGAAGCGCATGACGGTGCGCAGCCCCTCCTTGTCCGGCTCCTCGTCGTAGGCCTCCAGCAGGAAGACGAGCATCGCCCGGTCGACGCCGATGGACGGTTCGATGACGTACGGGACGACGTGCTCCTTCGTCTCTTCCTCAAAATAGTCTAGCTCTTCACCCGAGGCCCTGGTGTGCTGAGTCAGGTCGTAGTCCGTGCGGTTGGCGACCCCCTGCAGCTCGCTCTTGCCGAAGGGGAAGTCGTACATGATGTCCACGGTGCGCTTGGAGTAAAAGGCCCGATCCTCGTCGGGATGCTCGTAGAAATCCAGCATCTCCCGGCGCACGCCGTACTTGAGGAGCCAGTTAAGGCTGGTTTGGAGCCATTCCTCGAAGGCCGCCACGTCCTCACCGGGGCGGACGAAGTACTCCAGCTCCATCTGCTCCAGCTCCCGCAGGCGGAAGATGAAGTTCCCGGTGGTGATCTCGTTACGGAAGGCCTTGCCGATCTGGGCGATGCCGAAAGGGAGCTTTCGGCGCATGGCCTGCTGTACCAGCCGGAAGTTGGTGAAGATGGCCTGGCAAGTCTCCGGGCGGAGGTAGGCAACGGAGGCGTCACCCTCCACCGGGCCGACAAAGGTCTTGAACATAGTGTTGAACTGGCGGATGTCCGTCCAGTCCTTGAGGCCACAAACGGGGCAGTTCTTGGCCAGGTCGATCTGGTCGGCGCGGAAGCGGTTGTGGCAGTTGCGACACTCCACCAGCGGATCGGTGAAGTTCTGGAGGTGGCCGGAGGCCTCCCAGACTCGGGGGGAGGCCAGAATGCCGGCGTCTAGCCCGACGATGTCCGTGCGCCCGTACACGTAGTCCCGCCACCAGGCCTGCTTGACGTTGTTGCGCAGCTCTACGCCCAGCGGGCCGTAGTCCCACACGCCGTTAAAGCCACCGTAGATCTCGCTGCTGGGGAAGACGAAGCCGCGTCGCTTGCACAGCGATACCAGCTTGTCCATCGTCACTTTGGCCATACGTGTCTCTACGTGTCTCCCACGGGGCGTGCCGCGAGGCTCTGACTTGTCCGAGCCACAGCATCTAGATGAGCGCGGTGTGTGCGGCCGCTAACGGGTGGGGGCCGCGGAACATACCAATCCGGCTATCCGAGTGCTGTGGCGCCGGCTCGTTGACGCCAAGTCACCCCCTGCCTGCCGGGGGCCAAGAAAATGACCAGTCAAGGGTATCATCTGCCCCGCGATGCGCCTCTCCCGCGCCTTTGGGCGAATGCTCCGTGAGGTCCCGGCGGACGCTGACACGCCGGGCCACCGCCTTCTCCTGCGCGCCGGCCGCTACACCCTCCTGCCCTTGGGGCTGCGCGTGCAACGCAAGATCGAAGGGATCGCCCGCCAGGAGCTCGACTCCGCCAAGGGGGCGCCGTGACATGAATACAGCCATGACAGCGGGAAGCGGCAAGGACATGACCAGTTCCCGCCCGGGAGGGGCACCAGGTCAGGGCCCGCAGGGAGCCGCCGAGGGACAGACGCGCGGGGAGCAACAGGCCCAGGGCGGGGAGGGGGCACCACTGCGCGTTGCCGTCGCCGGTGTCGGGTCGTTCTCGCAGCGCGTGCTCATCCCCGGGCTCCTGGCATGCCCGGATGCAGACGTGGTGGCCGTCTACGGCCCCACGCCGGACAAGACCCTGGAGATCGCCCGACGGCAGGGCATCCCCCGCGCCTATGCCGACTACGAGAGGATGCTCGATGAGAGCCAGCCTCAGGCGGTGGTGGTGGCTACGCCGAACGACGTCCATCACCATATGACCCTGGCGGCGTTACGGCGGGGCATGGCCGTGTTTTGCGAGAAGCCCCTGGGGGTGACCCTGGAGCAGGCGGAAGAGATGGCCGGCGCCGCCCGAGAAGCCGGTGTCCCCACGGCGGTGAACTTCACGTACCGCTCCACCACCGGCACCCGGCACGTCGAGCGCCTCATCCGCCAGGGTCGTCTCGGCGATCTCTACCATTTCAGCATCACCTTCTGGCAGAACATCCGTGCCGATCCGGAAGTACCCCTGGGCTATCGCATGCTGCGGGAGCGGGGGGGCGGGGCCTTGCTGGACATCGGGGTACACATGGTGGATGTCATAGCCTGGTGGTTCGGCGACTTGGACGCCGTCTGTGGCCTGACCCGCACGGCCATCCCCGAGCGCCCCATCCCCGCCGGGGGGCGCGGGGTAGTGACGGCCGATGACACGGCGTCTTTCATCGTCCGGCTGGCAGGAGGGGCCGCCGGCATGGTGCAGGTGAGCCAGGTGGCCACCGGGCGGCAGAATTATCGCCGCTTCGACCTATTCGGCAGCCGGGGGAGCATCGTGATGGAGGAGGACCGCACCTTCGGGCCGGAGGTGCGTCTCGCCGGCCCCGGAGAGACGGCCTATATCGTGCAGCCCACCCCCGAAGACCTGAACGTCCCATTTGACGACTTCCCGCGCTTCCATCTCTCCCGCGTCGTAGCCGCCCTCCGTGGCGTCCCGGCCCCCGAGTCCCGGGGACCCGGCGCGCCGGGTCCCGGCACGCCGGCGGACTGGCCCACGTTTGAGGATGGCCTGCGGGCCCAGCGGGCGGTTGCCGCCGTCGCCGAGTCGGGACGCACCGGCATGTGGGTCAAGATCGGGTAGTCTCAAGTCTGGCCCTCCGATGCGAGGCATCATCTACCATGGCAATGAGACTTCCACCCGGTACGCACCTGGTACGGGGTGATTGCCGGTGATCCGGAACCCCGCGTTGCCGCGCTACAGGGTCGCTCACTCTCTGTGGCCCTATCGCCGGCAGGGCCAGACGCCATCGCGCCGCCATGCAGATGCCTTACGGTGACCCACTAGAAGGGCTTGAGGAAGGGGAGCTCGCCGGCGGCGCGGTGAATCGCCCCCAAGGCGGGACCCGGGGCCAGCCCCCACAGGGCGACCGCCACCGCGGCCACCATCAGGGTCGTCTCTAATGCCGTAGGGGGGCGCCACGGGTGCGGGTAGCTGCGACGCAGCCGGCCAAGGGCGCTGAGGACGGCGGCCAGGCAAACGAGAGAGGTGCCCTGCAGGGCGATGGCCAGGCGCCAGTCGGTGAGGGAGATGGCCTGGTAGATGGCCCAGTTGGCGGCGAAACCGGCCAGAGGCGGGACGCCCAGGAGGGACAGCGTCCCCACCAGGACGGTGCCCCACAGGTAGGGAGCCGGGGGGCGGACGTCCGTCGCGCCCCGATCGACGCGCTCCAGCTCGGTGGCGGAGGCGAGCAGGAGGAGGGCGGTGAGGCTGCGGTGGGCCATGTGCAAAGCCGCCCCGGCGAGACCAATACGTGTAAAGGTGGCCACGCCGGCCAGGACGTAGCCTAGGTCGGCGACCAGAACGTACCCCAGGGTGCGCCGGAGCTTGGCCGGAGCAAGGGTGGCCAGGGCGCCGAACACCGCCGTGAACAGGCTGCCGTAGGTGAGGAAGCGGGTTACCGTCTCATCGGCGACGAGCTGGGGTTGGGCGGAGAGGGCCTGGATCAGCAAGCCCAGTGTCGCCGGGCCGAGAAAGGAGATCGCCAGGGCGGCCCCGGCCGGGCCGGCACGCTGAAAGGCGTTGGGCAGCCAGAAGTACAGTGGGGCGACGCCCCACTGCAGGGCGACGCCGATGGCCAGCACGGCGACGACGAAGGGGACGGTTACCAATCCCCCGGGGCTGATGCGCTGCAGATCGGCGAGCACGAAGCCGAAGAGCAGGGCCATGCCCCCCAATGCGGAGAGGGTCAGGTACACCGCCCCGGCGACGCCGGCCTGCCAGTCCGGCTGCTCGCTGACCATCAGCAGGCTGGCCAGGATGGCCGCTAGCTGCAGAAAGGATGCCGCCACGAGGAGGCTGGGCCCGAACGTCCGGCCGGCCGCCGTGGAGGCGAGCAGGGCCGGCAGGAGGACGGGCAGGGCGGAAACGCGCCCGGAGAGGTAATGGTAGCCGGTCAGGAGAACGCCTAAGGCCGCCAGGAAGGCCAGCTCCAGGCGCCCGATCTCGGTTAGTCCCAAGGCTGTGTTCCCGACCAGGAGGGATTGCTGGGGCTGAGTGAGCAATACCCCCGCTGCGACGACGATCATGGCCAGAATGGCCAGGGCGTGCGCCGTTCGCCGGGGCGCGGCCGCCGCCCCGGATGCCAGCACCACGGGCGCAACGACGAGCAGGGCGAGTGAGAGGTACGTCACCCCTCGTGCTCTGCCATCCGGGTCTTCCTGCCCGCTGCCAGGGGGCCGCGGGCAGCAGAAGGACATCGACGCTGCACTAACCCCTCGTCGCCCACCGCCGGTTGCCCATCAAACGTCGCTCATAGCCCGTCGCTTATGGCTCGTCGCTCGTTGCCCACCATGCCCCGTCCGTCACTCGTCGGCCAGAAAGCGGCCCCCTCGGGCCTGGAGATACGTCCAGCTCATGGCGAGGGACAAGGCCAGGACGATGGCCACGGTGCTCCGCGCCCCAATAGCCAGGAGGCCCTGGTTGCGCGCTACCATGGTGTCCACGAGGTCGACGGCGTTCACCAGAAGGAGCAGCCCCAGGCCGACACGCACGATGTCCCGCGAGAGCACCACCAGGAGCAGGCCAAGCAATGCCAGCCAGAGCCAGGCGAAGTTGTTCGCCCCGTCTACCAGCGGAAAGGCTTGCGACAAGGCGACGGCTCCGGTCGCCGCCAGAATGGCGCCGAATAACAGGAACGGCTCATCCGTGCTCCCCACGCCGGAAAGGTTGAGCACCCGTCGGGCCTGCCGCCGGGCCTCATCCGTGCCGGTGAATAGGGCCCTCAGGCTAGGCCAGAGCAGGACGCACACCGTCGTCCCAGTAATGGCTTTGGCCAGGGCCACCTCCGGCGTGACGACGATTGCCAGCCACAGGCTGACCAGGAGGTGAACGGCCCATAGGGACGCCAGCGCCACCCGCCAGTCTAGGGAGACGCTCAGCAAGGAGGCGACAAGCACCAGGGGGATGAGGATGATCAGCTCGTTCATAGGCTTGTGGGGGAGCTAGTGGGGGGTGCAGCGACGGAGAGCGGCACGGCGAGCCTGGTTATCGCCCGATGATGTAGATCAGGGCCACGGCCACCATCACGGCCGCCGGCGCATAGTAGCGCTCTTCAAAGGGGCGTAACGTTTCCATCGTCCGCTCGGCCGCTCCTTGGAGGCGCGTCCAGAAAGTACCGGCGCCACGAGCCGGGGCGCCACCGTCCCCCGAGCGGCGCCAGGCCCGATAGCCCCCCTCGCGGGCCAGGGCCGCCGCCCCGATCAGGGCGCGCACCAGGCCCGGGAGCCACTCTCGCCGGCGCAGGCGCTGGACGAGGGCCCAGAGGGCCGCCAGGCCCAGGGCAGCGGAGAGCAGGGGCGGCCGGGCCGATAGCTCGAGGCTCAAGGGTATGGTGCCCGTCCCGGCGGCGGCCGCGCCCGCCGGCCCAAACCATTCCCCGATCAGGGCCACGGGGGCCACGGCCGGCCCGACGAGCAGGCCGAGCGCCAGCGCCAGCAGGAGCCAGCCCCACCCGCCGGTCAGTCGGGTGAGCCGTGCCGTCAGGGGGTGGCCGCCCCAAAGCAGCCCGCCTCCGATGGCCAGGGTGGCCGCGTCCAGCAGGAACGGCGGCACCCGCAGCGTCAGGTCTCCGGAGGGCCAGGAGGTGAGGGCCTTGAGAAAAGCGCTCCCGGCCACCCCCCCGACCGTCCCCGGCAGTCCGGCGGCGCTGGCCAGGAGCAGGGCGTAGACCCAGAAGCCGGGCGTCTTCCAGGGAGCGCTCATCGCCGTGAGCGGCACGAGCGATCCAGGTCGTCCGGCAGGGCTGTAGACCAGCCCCTCATCTCGGCCAGACACCGGGCCCTGGCGGGCCGGCGCCGGCTGCGCCGCCACTCCCGCCGCCCCCCGGAGGCGGACCGGCGGCGTGGTGGGTTGCCTTTCCCCCGGGGGGGTGAGGGCCAGCCACCACAGCAGACCGTGCGCCGGGAGCGTGAGCGTGACGTAGAGCAGACCAGCCGCCAGCGCGGCCGGGGTGGCGATAGTCATGGCAAAGAACAGCAGCCCGGCCTTGCCGGCGTAGAGGGCCACCAGGCGGGTTACCGGCGAGCGGCGACGCACGGCGACGGCCGCTGGGACGAGCGTGGCCAGCCAGCCGTAGCCGACCAGCCAGCGCTGCGAGCCTGCCGGGAGCTGCCCGGCGGTGGTACGGAACACCATCAGCACCAACCCCAGGGCCATCGCCGTTCCGGCCGCCGCCAGCGCCGGGGCCAGTGGATGACGCGCGACGCGCAGCAGCCAGCCATGGAACGGCGGGACAGACGCCACTACGGCGGCGCTTAGGGCCACACCGAAGACGGCTGCCGAAGTAAAGCCGGCGGTGGAGAGCTGGGATAGGACGAAGTGACCATTGACCTTACCCAGGAGGAGCACGCCGGCAAGCAACCCTGTGCTCGTGGCCATGACCAGGATAAGCCGCCGCCCGGCCGGGGACGCACCGGCAACAGCCCACAGGACGCCGGCTGTCCCCAGGAGATACAACGCTACGCCGAGGTACTGCGAGACAAGGTCGGCGGCGAGCGTCGTCCACAGCGCTCCGGCCAGGGCCAGCAGGGCCAGGGCGTCACTCGCCCGCTCTCCGTCCCGCGACCCTCCGGCGGCGGGCAGGCCTCCCATCGCGCCGGACGTACGTGCCCGCGTGAGCCAGCCGGCGGCCGCCAGCGTCAGCGGTGGCAAGCTCAACACCCAGGTAGCCGGGCTGGGGTGGACGCTGAACGTGACGCCATACAGACCCAAGGGGGACCAGGTGAATAAGGGGGCGTCGAACGCTGCCCGCTCCGGGGGGGTGAGATAGGTCAGGACGAGGCCGGCCATGGTCCCCACCAGGGCGGCACAGAGGAGCAGCCCGACCAGTATGGACCAGCCTGCGAGTCGCCGCGCCCGCAAGCCTCCTGACGTTGCCCCTTGGGTAGCTCCCGGCTCACGCCCGCCGCCGAGGGCGACGAGGAGGGCCGCCAGGAGCATCAGACCAGGCGGAAGGAGGGCCAGCACCAGGATCGGGCCGGCGCCCTGGGGGCTCAACGCCCTCCCCGTCTATGACCCGGGCCGCAGACAGCGCCGCTCGGCCGGCTCACCACCACGGCGTCAGACCCGTACGGGGCTCGGCCGCGCTCGTGGTCCGGGGGGCCGCAGCCCGCCCTGCCGGCTACGAAGATAGAAGTACAGGTAAGCGGCCACGACGACTACGATGATGGAGAGCACCTGGGCTTGCTGCAGCCCGAACAGCCACATCTCCTCTTCGCGCACAAACGTCAGGACGAAACGGCCCAAGGCGTAGAGGGCGCAATAGGCCAGGAAGACGGCGCCGTCAAACTTGATAGAGCGGGCGACGAGAAAAAGCAGGCCGAAAATGGCCAGGTCCCACACCATCTCGTACAGGGGGTAGGGGTGAGTGGGGACGTTAAAGTACTCTGGCCGGGGGAGCAAGGCGTTTGGATTGGTGTAGACGAAGCCCCATTCGCCCCCCGTCGGCCGGCCGGCTACGTCTCCGTTGATGATGCAGCCAACGCGCCCGATCGCCTGACCCAGGATCGCCCCATGGGCGACGGCGTCAGCAAAGGGCCAGAAGGGGATGTTGTTCCTCCGGGTAAATAGCCAGCCGGCCAGTCCACCGGCGATCAGCCCGCCCCAGATGGCCAGCCCTCCCTCATAGATGGCCAGGATCTTGTCCGGGTGCAGCCAGTAATAGTCAAAGCGGTCGATAACGTGAGCCAGGCGGGCCCCCACAATCCCTCCGACAACCACCCACAGGGCGCCGGAATAGACGTCGTCAGGGGAGATGCCGCGGCGTTGCGCCAGCCTGGCGGCGACCCATGTCCCGACGATCACGCCGGTCATGATCATCAGGCTGTACCAGCGTAAGGCCAAGGGGCCCAGCCGGAAGATGATTGGATCGATGTCGATCTCGATGAGGGGCAACATGTCCTGCGGCTTGTCCTCGAGCTCGAGGAGAGTATACCGCCGGTAGACCAGGCCTCGGCGTCAGGTCTATGGGGACTTCCGGGGAAGTCCTTGACCGGGCATCAAGGACGTCACGGCACCTGACACAGGGCGCAACGCCCGATCGCCGACCCTCAGGCCTTGTGCCGCCGGCCCTTGAGGTAGGCCATCAGGGCGTCCAGGGGCAAGGTATTCAGGACGTCCCCCGGCTCGACCCAGGCCCGGCGGGCCACCTCCACGCCGTAGCGCATGTACTCCAACTGGTCGTCGGCGTGGGAGTCCGTGTTGATCACCAGCTTCACCCCCAGCTCCTTGGCCGGCCGGGCGTAGCCCTCGTGCAGGTCGAGCCGGTTAGGCCAGGCGTTGATCTCCATCGCCGTGTCCGTCTCGGCCGCCAGGCGGAGGATGGCCTCCACGTCCATGTCCAGGGCATCGCGCCGTCCGAGCACCCGGCCGGTAAGGTGTCCAATGGCGTCGACGTGCGGGCTGCGCATGGCGGCGATCACCCGCTGCGTCAGTCGCTCCCCGGGCTGCTGGAAGCCGGAGTGAATCGAGGCGGTGACGAAGTCGAAGCCGGCCAGCACCTCGTCCGGGTAGTCCAAGGTGCCGTCGGACTTGATGTCCAGCTCAACGCTGGACAGGAGGCGGATGCCTCCCAGCTGGGCGTCCACGGCGGCGATCTCCCGACGCTGCTCCGCCAGGCGATCGAGGGTTAGGCCGCGGGCCACCCCCAGGCTTTGCGAGTGGTCGGCGATGGCGATGTACTCCCGGCCCAGGGCTTGCGCCCGGTGGGCCATCTGGACGATGCTGTGGCTCCCGTCTGACCAAGAGGTGTGCAGGTGCAGGTCGCCACGGATATCGGCCAGTTCGATCAGCCGTGGGAGCCGCCCGGTCAGGGCGGCCACGATCTCCCCCCTTCCCTCGCGCAGCTCCGGCGGGATCACGGGCAGGCCCAGCCGGCTGTAGACGGCCGCTTCGTCCGGCGCCGGGAGCGTCTGGCCATCTGGCTGCAACAAGAATCCCGGCCACAGAACCGTCGCGCCCTGGCCCACGTCGCCCTCAGCGGCCTGGAATCCGGGGTCGGCAGACGCCGGCGCGCCGCGCGAGACGTGAGCTGGGGGAACGGGCTGGACGTGCAGGCCCAGGGCCAGCGCCCGCTCTCGCAGCTGGTCGTTGTGCAGAGTGCTACCGGTAGCCTGCTGCAGGGCCTGGCCCCATAGGGGGGGTGGCACGACCCGAAGGAGCACCGGGTAGCGCTCGCGGGTGTACGCCAGCACGCTCCTCCCGAAGGATGGCTCCCCGTCCCCAGGAGGGTGGATGGAGGAGGCAGCCGCCACCTCCCGGAACAGGGAGAGGCGGGAAAAGGCCTCCATCACGGCCGCCGGCGACTGGGAGGCCGCCAGTATGTCTATTCGCTCCACCGCCTCGGCCAGGCGCCTGATACCCCCTACCACGGCCACGTGCGTGAGATCGCCCATCTGACGCAGGCCATGCAGCGCCGTGTAGGCCACGGCCTCGGCGAGGTAGCGGGGGATGCGTCCACGCTGCTCGCGAAACACCCGGATCGATGCCAGGAGAGTCTCCACGCTCTTCTGCCCGAACCCGGAGAGCTGGGCCAGCCGGCCGTCACGCGCCGCCCCCTCCAGCTCGTCCAGGGAGGTGACCCCGAGGGCGCGGTGCACCTTGACGATGCGCTGGGGACCAAAGTGCCGTATGCCGAGCAGCTCGGTCAACGGCTCCGGCACCTCCTGACGCAGGGCGTCGAGCGGCGCCGACCGTCCTGTCTCCAGGTACTCCTTGATGGTGCGGGCGATACTGGGCCCGACCCCTTTGACTTCCGTCAAGCGGTCTTCGCGACTGAGGGTCGCTACGTCCTCGACGGTCAGGTCAAGCTGGCGGGCCGCTTCGCGGTACGCCCGCACCCGATAGGACGCGTCACCGCGCAGCTCCATCAGGTCGCCAATCATCTGCAGGAGATCGACTACCTCGCCGTTCTTCGTCGTGGCCATGCCCCTGCTCCGAACGTAGTGCCCGGCCGTCCAGCCTGAGGAACGCCCCGTCTAGGCCTCCGTGTAGGCGGGTGTGCGATTATTCCTTAAGACGGGCGTACGTTGACCGCGTGGCGGTGTAAGATGCCGCCGGCCGCCGGTGTATCGTAGGCTGGGAAAGGGTTGACGATGAATGCTTCCATATGGCCCCGATGGGTGGCCGTTCCACTGCTGGCCATCTTTACGCTCGTCCTCACCGCTTGCGGTGGCTCGTCGGTTGGCGACGTCGAGGGCCAGGTGCTGGCCATGCACGACGCGGCGACGCAGCCGCAGTTCCAGCCTGGGGTTATGGTCATCATCGCGCGTAATGACCTCAACCGCGTGACGCACACCGACGCAGAGGGGCGGTACACCTTCAAGGACCTCCCGGCGGGGGATTATGGGATCGCCTTTGATTACCCGGCGAAGGAGGGGGAGCCGCGCCTCCAAGATGCGGCACGGCAATTCAACATTTCACCCGGCAAGGTAGAGACGGTCAGCGTTGTGCTCCTGGCGGAGGGGATCGCTGCGCCCCCGGTGCCAGCGGAGCTGAGCCAGCAGCGCCCGCAGAACGGACAGGGGGGCGGCTCCAGCCTGACGAACAACCCATTCTTCTGGTATTTCGTCTTCAACCAGCCCTGGATCGGTGGCTACCAGCGCCCACCGGTGGTGGTATACGCCCCCGGGTCAGAGCGCACCATCGTCCCAGACGCCGCCCGGACGAACACCCCTGACGGTAGGTACAGCAAGTACGGGCCGGAGGGGACGGCGGGCACCAAGCCGGCGCCGCGAGTTGTTGAGTCCAAGGGGGTGGCGCGTCCTGGCGGCGCCGCCCTGCCGGGTGGTGGCGCGGGGACGTCACCGGCCCTGAATGACGGCTCCCGGGGCGTCACTCGTCCCGGCCAGGCCCCGGCGGGCGACGCGGTCACGGCGCCGGGGGCAGGGAGCAGCGGCGCTGCCCGTCCGAGTGACTCGACTTCCCCCCCGCGGGTAGGCGCCGGCGGCGGAGGGACTGCCCCGCGAGCCCCCAGCAGGGGCGGCTTTTCCCCGCCCCGCGTGCGCGGCGGGCGGCGCTAGAGGCTTTGGGGACCGGTTGACGTACGCATGTGCGCCAGGCGGACCTGGACGGGCGCAGGCCGGCACGAGCCTGTACCCTTGCCGGGGCGCGCTCACAACGGTAAGCGCGCCCCGGAGCACGTCTAGTGGTTGGCAACTCCATCCCCGAACGCATCCGCCGCCTCTTTAGAGAACACCTCGACCCCAGCCAGCCCGGGGTCGACCGGGGACCCCGTCCCATCCAGCGCCGGGGCCACGACGCCGATGGGGCAGACGAGGCGGCGGCCCTCCTCGAGTCGCTCGGCGGCGAGGTATGGGCCGGGGACGTGGTAGAGATCGAGACGAGCGACCCGGGCTTCTGGAACGCCCGCAGCTTCCAGCTCTCCTACCGTATCGAGAGCGTCTGCCTGGCAGAGGTGGGCGATGAAACCGGACGCTTCTCCTTCCCGGTCTTCTTTCTCGCCCCGGACCAGGGGGCCGATGTCCTTATCTTGGAGGGGGATCTGCTCCAGACGGCCAGGGCCTATTTGGGGACGCGTGCCCCTGACGCCTTGGTCGACGAGCTACGCGAGCGCCGCGACGACTACTTCCAGAGACCTGAAGCCCAGGTGACGTACGGGATCGAGACGGACGGGCTGGGCCAGTGGACGGCCTACGCAGCGCGGGAGAACGGGCGCTTCTGGTCGCGGCACGGCACATCCGACCTGGTGCCCCGCGCGGGCGCGAGCCAGGATGGCACCACGTATCGTGATTGCAGCTTCTACTACGGCGCCCGGCTCGGCGAGGCCACCTGGAACCTGCGTCTGATGGAGATCGGCGGTTTCGGCCACGCCTTTCAGCTCGAGGTGCTGCGGCTGGCCAAGGTCAAGTTCTGGCGCCGCGAACGCCGCCCCACCCGCTAGTCCACCTGGGCTGAAGTCTCTCGGTGGGTCTCGCAGGCTGGGATCTGCCGAGAGACGGCCGCGGAACTGGACTGGCGCAGCGCGGCAGGACTTAGCCCATCAGGCCGGCGATCCCCTTGGGGATCTTGCCCCGGCCGATCTGCTTCATCATCCCTTGCATCTGGCGGAACTGGTTGAGGAGCTGGTTGACCTCGTGCACGCTCGTCCCGCTGCCGCGGGCGATGCGCCGGCGCCGGGAGCCGTCCAGGATGACCGGGTTCTGGCGCTCCTTGACGGTCATGGAGAGGATCATGGCCTCTACCCGCTTGAACTGCTTTTCGTCCAGGGCGGCGGCGAACTCCGGCCGGCGGGTGAGCTGGCTCAGCCCGGGGATCATGTCCATGATGGAGCTGAGCGATCCCATGCGCTTGATCTGCTGCAGCTGCCCCAGGAAGTCGTCCAGGGTGAACTGCCCCTTGACCAGCTTCTTCTGGAGCTTCTCCGCTTCTTCCTGGTCGTAGAGCTCCTGGGTCTGCTCGATGAGGGTCAGCATGTCCCCCATACCCAGGATGCGGGAGGCCAGCCGGTCGGGGTAGTAGGCCTGCAGGGCCTCGATCTTTTCCCCCATGCCCAGGAACTTGAGGGGCACCCCGGTGACGGCGCGGATAGAGAGGGCCGCCCCGCCACGGGCGTCGCCGTCCATCTGGGTCAGGATCAGCCCGGTAAGGCCCACCTGCTCATGAAACTGCTGAGCGACGCTGACGGCCTCCTGGCCGGTCATGGCGTTGGCCACCAGGAGCACCTCGGTGGGCTGGATGGCCGCCTTGATCTGCACCAGCTCGTCCATCATCCGCTCGTCGATTTGCAGGCGACCGGCGGTGTCTATGATGTTGATGGAATAGCCGTGCTCCCGGCCGTATTCGACGCTCCGCCTGGCGATGTCCACCGGGGAGGCGTGCGTCCCCTCTTCGTAGACCTCCGCCCCAATCTGGCGCCCCAACGTCTCCAACTGGGCAACGGCGGCCGGCCGGTAGGTGTCGCAGGCGACGAGCAGCGGTCGCTGCCCCAGCTTGCGCAGGGTCAAGGCCAGCTTCGCCGCCGAGGTTGTCTTGCCGGCCCCGTTCAACCCCACGAGCATCACCGGCGCCGGCGTCTTGCCCGTCCAGTCGATGCGTCCCGGCTCGCCCCCCAGCGTGGCGACAAGCTCCTCGTCCACGATGCGCAGCACCTGCTGGGCCGGCGTCAAGCTCTCCAGCACCTCTAACGAGGTGGCCCGCTCCTTCACCCGCCGGATGAAGTCTCGCGCCACCTTGAAGTTCACGTCGGCCTCCAGCAAGGCGAGACGCACCTCGCGCAAGGCCTCGTCAATATCCTCCTCGGCGAGGCGACCCTTGCTGCGCATGTCCTTGAACACGCCCTGCAGGCGGTCGGTCAGTGCTTCGAACATCGGTGTACTCTCACTTGTGCCCGGCGCCCCGGCGAGCCTTCTGTCAACCCCTTCCGGCGACGTTCCAGACCCCGGCGGGAACGTCACAAGACAGGGTTGACACTGCACTCGATGGGGTACAGGGCCATTACTTTATCTATGTTGTCTTACTCGGCGAACAGGGCGCCGGCGAACTCGCCGGCGTCGAAGGGGGCGAAGTCGTCCACCCTTTCTCCAGTGCCGACGAACTTGATGGGGAGGCTCAGCTCTTGGGCGATGGAGAAGACGACCCCGCCCTTGGACGAGCTGTCCAGCTTGGCCAGGACGAGCCCGGTGACACCGACGGCCTGGGTAAAGCTCTTGGCTTGGACAAGGGCATTCTGCCCGGTGACGGCGTCCAGGACGAGCAGTGTCTCGTGGGGTGCGTCGGGGATTTGTCGCTGGACGATTCGTTGTACCTTTTTCAGCTCCTCCATGAGGTTGATCTTGGTGTGCAGCCGGCCGGCGGTGTCGACGATCAGCACGTCCGCGCCCCGGGCGCGGGCGGCCTTGATGCCGTCGAAGACCACAGCGCTGGGGTCGCTGCCCGGCCCTTGCGCCACGACCGGGACGGCGACGCGCTCCCCCCACACCTTGAGCTGATCAATGGCGGCGGCGCGGAAGGTGTCTCCCGCCACCAGCAGGGGCTTACGCCCGGACTGGGCCAGGAACTTTGCCAGCTTGGCGATGCTGGTGGTCTTGCCCACCCCGTTGACGCCGACCACCAGGATGACGGCCAGGGGCAGCGGGAGGTTCAGGCCCACCGTCCCCCCCCCGAGAAGGCGCATCATCTCCTGGCGCAGGGCCGCCTCGGCCTGCTCAGGGGAGTCGAAGCGGCGCTTGTCGTGCGTCTCTCTCAGGGTGTCGACCAGGTCGGCGGTGGTGTGGGCCCCGAGGTCGGCCTGGATCAGGCGCTCCTCCAGCTCATCCCAGAAGGCGGCGTCCAGCTCACGCCGTGCCTGGAACATGTTGCGCACGGCCCCAAAGAGGCCACCGCGTGTCTTCTCCAACGACTCGGCAACGCCGGCTCCAGCCGGTTGCTCTTTCTTGCGGAAGATGTTGAAAACCATGCTCAATCGTAGGGTGTGGTGTGTCGTGGCGGGGCAGACAGGCCCCCAGATGCGGTCACGCGCGCTTGTTCCAGTACACCTCGAACTCCGCCAGCGAGGTGTAGTCGGCGCTCCCATTGTTGGAAAGGACGCGGAGCATCACCCAGCGGGCGTTCGTCTCAGGGAACTCGAAGCGTGGCGGGTTGGGCCTGTCCGGGTCGGTCGCGGCTCGAGCCTGGCCCGGATCGAGCGTCCACCGCCCCACGGGGGTGAACGCCTCATCCGGGCCGGTGGTGGAGACGAGCACTTCGAACTCCTTGACCCAGGTGTCTTCCGGCTCAGTCGGCTGCGGGCGCAAGATGACTTTGTTGATGGCCAGGGGCGTAGGGAGGGCGAATACCATCTCCTGGGGCAGCGTGGCGTCGGCCGATCGCCATCCCGGAACGGAGGCGTTGGCGAAGGTGTCGATCAAGGACTTGTGGCCGTAGTTTGGACGGGCCGGCTCGCTGGCGCGGATGAACCGCCCGCCGAATGGCTCGCTGAGGAAGTCGGTGCCCTCCGCCGTCTGGAAGGTGCCCCGCAGCCCGATGGCGAAGCGGGCGACCTCCTCCGGCGTCAGGGTAGTGGACGCCACGTTCCGCACGGCGATGGCCATCGGCACCATCACCACGGCGATGACGGCGACGTAGACTGCCGACCGCTGCACGTCGGCGCGCGTCGGCCGCAGGCGTTGCCACCACGGGCGGCGGCGCTCCGCCTCCACCAGGCCCAGCGCTTCCAGCTCCTCGATGCAGCGGTCGCAGAATAAGGGGAGCGGATGGCGCTCGTCACGCGCCACGATGCGGGCAAACTGCTCTTCCGTACGGGTGGTCAGGCACTCGTCACAGAAGGGGGTACGGCAGCGCGCGCAGGCCGTCTTGACCACCCGGTGGGGATGGTTATAGCAACGCTTCTCTTCCGTAAGCTGAGCGCGCAGCACATTTTAATCATACCCAAGCCGGCCGTCTTGGACCCTAGTACTGCGCTTGAAGACGCATCATCAAGGGCAAGGCGCGCTCCCGTAAGGGCAGCACCGACCAGACCCCTGGGGGGTCGGGGTCGGGTCATGCGTAAGGGGGATCGCTGGGGGCCAAACATGTAGCCTCAGGCATTCTGGCCTCAGGAAAGGGCGCTGCTGTGGGTGCAGTTCAGCCTTGGCCCGAACGGGGCGGCGCCGGTTAACGGATACTACGGATGCCCCCGTGGGATACCTGGGCTTGGGGCGGCGCCAGCGACACGTCGGTCATCGGTTCGTTGACGAAGACGTCACCGTTACGAATTTTCAGATTGAAGCTGCACCCGGGATTGGTGCACACCCAGGCCTTGTACATCACGGCGGCACCCTGGCTCCCGAAGTCTGAGAGGGGGACAAGGTCACCTTCACCACACTTGCGGCACACGGGAAATCGTTGCTCGTCCATTTGTCGTTCGCCTTGTCGTACGCCACATCACGGCCGCGCCACCCAATACCACACCAGGCGACGATCCCCGGCGTCACGGCCGGCTTGGCCCGGGATGCCCAGGCACCCGTCACCGCGCAGCACTCTATCAGTCGTCGCGTGCGCAACTAGGCAAGACCCGTACCAACCGCTTCGGCGGCGACGCTGGCGGTAGAATGGATCTACAGGCCAGTCTCTTGTGCCTCGCAGGGCACGGGCACCGCAGGACATGGAAATACCCTACAGCTCGGCCGGTGGAACGATGGGGCGTGTTCTAACCAGTCAGGGGGAGAGGACGGCGATGGCAGAGCAGCACGGGCACAGGGACGGATCGGCCGGGGTGGGGGGGCAGATCCAGGTCGGCATTCTCACCTGCAGCGACCGCGGCGCCCGCGGCGAGCGCGCCGACGTCAGCGGCCCGACCCTCCACAACCTGGTTGTCGACCGGCTGGGGGCCAAGGTGGGGCAGTACAAGGTGGTACCGGACGACCGTATGGCCATCGAGACCACGCTGGTGGAATGGGTCGATGAGGGGCACCTGGACTTGATCTTTACCACCGGCGGGACGGGCTTCTCGCCCCGGGACGTTACTCCAGAGGCCACCCGCGCCGTCGTCGACCGCGAGGCCCCGGCGCTGACCCAGGCCATGCTCTTCGAGAGCCTGCGGATCACCCCCTACGCCATGCTCACGCGGGCCACGGCCGGGATCCGCAAGCGCAGCCTCATCGTCAATCTCCCCGGGAATCCCAAGGCGCTCACGGAGAACTTCACGGCGGTGGCCGAGGTGCTCCCGCACGCGGTGGACATCGTACGTGGCCTGGACACGCACGCCGGCGGGCACGGCGGGCACGGCGCCGCGTCCGGGGCGCCGGCGACGAGCGGGGCCGACACCCCCCGGGACGGGAGCGTCCGTGAGGGTCACCGCCACGGGGCCGGCCCCGAGGGCGTCCCCGCCTCAGCGACAGCTTCGGCCCCGGCCGCCGGGGCCGGCGGGCCGCGCGAGGGGGGCATGGCCCGCAACGTCGGAGGGCCCCCCTGCTAGTATAGTCCCGCGGAAGTCCTTCGGCAGATCCCAATCTGGGAGACCTGCCCAGAGACATCAGCCCAGGTGTACTAGGAGGTCACACTCAAGCAGGGTGCCCGGCGATGACGCTTTCCTGGGCCAGGAGGTGGTCGACCTCCCGCCGGATCGCCTCCAAAGTCTTCATTTCCCGGTAGACGGAGGCGAAGCGGATGTAGGCGATGGGGTCGAGGTCGAGCAGGCCCTGGATCACCAGGTCGCCGATGCGGGTAGAGGAGACCTCCACGCCGCCTTGAGCTACGAGGTTGCGCTCCACACCGTCGGCTAGGCGCTCGATGGCCTCAAGGGCGACGGGGCGCTTTTCACAGGCGATGCGCAGGCCACGGAGCACCTTGACCCGGTCATAGGGCTCTCGGCGCCCGTCACGCTTTACCACCAGGAGGGTGACGGTGTCGATGCGCTCGGTGGTGGTGAAGCGGTGGGCGCACCGGGGGCACTCCCGGTAGCGCCGCAGGCCGGGCTCAGGAGTGCCCCAGGCCCCCCAGCCGGTCAGGCGCGTCTCGGGACTGGCGCAGCGCGGGCAGAGCACGGCCTCCGAGCGCTCGAAGGTGGTAAAGCGCCGGGCGCAGGCGCCGCACTCCCGCCGCCGGCGGATGGCGTCGTCCAGGTCGCGCGTCTCCAGGACGCGGAGGTCTTCGCTCCCACAGGCCACACACCGCATCCAGCCCCTCCGGTCGCCAGCCGTTATTATTCCAGTAGGGAAACGTATGGCACGGATCGTAGTGGCGATGAGCGGCGGCGTCGACTCCTCGGTGACAGCCGCCTTGCTCAAGCACCAGGGGCATGACGTAATCGGCGTCACGCTCAACGTGTGGCCGGACGAGGCAACCGGGCCGGGGCAGCCGGACGACGGCACCCGTTCCAAGGCCTGCTGCGGTATCTCGGCGGTGGACGACGCCCGCCGGGTGGCGGACGCACTGGACATTCCCTATTACGTTCTGAACTTCCGCGACCTTTTCCGCGAGTACGTGATCGCCGACTTCGTCCGCGAATACACCCGCGGGCGGACGCCCAACCCGTGCGTGCGCTGCAACCAGCACGTCAAGTTCCGTCCGGTATTGCAGCGCGCCGCCGCCTTGGGGGCGGAGTACGTTGCCACCGGCCACTACGTGCGCCGTGACCAGGATCCGCTGACCGGCCGTTTCCGGCTCCGTAAGGCGAAGGACCGGTCGAAGGATCAGTCGTACGTCCTCTTCCCCATGCAGCAGGAGGAGCTGGCCCGTACCCTCTTCCCCCTCGGCGACTACGCCAAGGCCGAGACACGGCGCCTGGCCGAGACCTTTGGCCTCTCCGTGGCCGGGAAGCCGGAGAGCATGGAGATCTGCTTTGTTCCGGACAACAAGTACGGTCGCTACGTGGCGGCTCAGGCCCCGGGCGCGGCGCAGCCCGGCCCCATCCTGGATAGCCAGGGGCGCTACCTGGGCGAGCACCCGGGCATCCTGCACTTCACCGTCGGTCAGCGCAAGGGGCTGGGCCTGACCTCTGCCGAGCCCCTGTTTGTCCTGGCCATTGAGCCGGAGCGCAACGCCGTGATCGTGGGATCAGACGGCGATCTCCTCTGTCACGATCTCCTCGCCGACGGCCTCAATCTCGTGGCCTTGCCGGAGCTGACTGAGCCGCTGCGCTGCCTGGCCCGCATCCGCTACCGCATGCAGGAAGCCCCGGCAACCCTGGAGCCGGCCCCGGAGCACGGTCTGGACGCGGTGCGTGTCCGCTTCGACGATCCCCAGCGGGCCATCACCCCGGGCCAGGCCGTCGTCTTCTACGACGGGGACGTCGTCCTTGGTGGGGCGACGATTGCCAGTACGCAGCCGTCGGAAGTGAGCAGGGACATGGCGCCACCCGTGGCGGCCGGCCGCACTCGCCCCTGAGCGCCCTGTGCGACGTACGGTCTACTTGCGCAGGGCGACGCGGAGCTCGCGTACCGGCTTGACTACCATGCTGCGCCAGCCTTGCCGGGCGTAGGCTCCCAGAGAGACCTGCGCCGGCGCCCCCCATTGGGCCTGCGTCGTGCGGTTCTCTATAGCCCGGCGCAGATCGGCCGGGGTACGCCCAGGGAAGCGCGTCACGGCGGAGGCGATCAGGGCCAGGTGGTGGGCATCGCTGCTCCCCAGGGGCGCCAGGTGCAAAGAGGCATCGTTGGCGCGGCGTAGGCGCCCCTCCAGGCGCCGCCCGCCGAGGGCGCCGGTGCACACCTCTATCGCCTGCAAGGCCTGGAGTTCGGGGTGCGTCTCCCGGTAGGCGAGGAGGCGGCGCAGGGTACGTTCCCCAACGCTGGGCACGACGGCGCTATACGGGTGCGGCAGGGCTACCATCCCACCGGCGTCGTGGACGGCGGCGATAGTCTCGAGCAAGGGGCGGAAGCGCGGAAAGGGAATGGTCGGGAACGGCTCGGCAAAGAACAACGCCAGGACGTGGCGCCCCCAGGCGGCGCTGATCTCCGTAGCCACGATGGCCTGCAGGCGCCCGCCGGGCCGGCCGGCGCACCACTCCGCCGCCTGCAACGCCCCCCGTAGCTCGTCGTGGTCGGCGATGGCGAGAATGTCTACGGCGGTGTGCGCCGCGGCGTGCTCCATGATCTGGCCCACGCCGGCTACACCGTCGCTCCAGTCACTGTGGACGTGGAGGTCAGCGGTCCCTAGAATCGGGAGCTGTGGCATCCTGGTGTCCGGCACGGCTGTGGCGCCAACGTCACCCTGCTCCCGGTGGCGCCCCGTCCCCCACATAGAGCCTGGATCAGGGTCCAGGAGCCGATCATACAAGCCTACCATCTCGGAAGGGACTGGAGGTGTCATGCCGCTGCGCGCCGTGGTTGCCTCGCTGGGTAGCCCCTGGCGTGAAGCGCTGAAGGGTGTTGGCCGGTGCATGGGACACTAAGCAAGCCCTTCAAGACCGAGGACAAGCTGGATCTGTGGTAGACCTGATTGACGGCGATGCCACGCGCGCGATGCCATTGGGCCTTGCTGATCCAAACGCGTGAGGCCCTCCGAGAGGCGGTCCCGGAGGCCCACAGGCTTGCCGTGCGTTATCGAGGGGAGTTCTTCGCCGGGGGTATTGCCCCAGACGCTATCCGCCTCTTTGCGGGGCGGGATAAGCTCAGCTCTCACTTCTACGACGACCAGCGGCAGGAGACGTGGGACGGCGTGGCCGCTGCGATGTGCGCCGCCCAGCCGGCGGTCGCCGATCCGTCCCGGCTGGACGAGCCGGCGCGGGCCTGGCTCCTGGGCTACCTGGCGCACGTCCTCACGGACGTGGCCTACTGGCGCCACGTCATCACGCAGCTGCCACCGTTCCCGGCGCACAGCGGGGTGCACCACGGGGCATGGGTGCTGGCCGACCAGATCGATATCCCGCCGCAGGAGCGGACCCTGGACGTGGAGGGGCTGAGCTTCGCCGCTGCCCCCCCGTGGGTGGACGAGGGGGCGATGCGCCAGATGCTGGCTCGCGTGACCGGACGCATCCTCGTGCCGGACGGGATGTGGCCGGTGGAGCTGGCCTACGTCCGCTACCGCCCGGACTTGGAAGGCAAGTCCGAGGCGGACGTCTTGGCGAGCCTGCTACCGGAGTGGGAGGCGAACGTCGCCGCCGCCCGGGCCGCCCTGCCGGAGGAGGTGTGGCCGGCTTTCCGCGCCGCCGCCGTGACTGGAGCGGTCGCGGCCATCAGCGCCTACCTTGAAGCGCCCGTCCCGGCCCCCGTCCCCTGAGGTGTGAGACCCTCGCTCCCCGGGGGCGACGCGCCGGCGTTGTGTACTCACCGGTCCCTGCAGCGCCCTGCCGGGAGACAGCCGGGAGACTGCCAGGAGACGGAACGCGGCCCTGGGGCCGCTGCCCAAGGGCCCTGACCAGGCGCTAGAGCCCGGGCCCGCCGGGGTCGCCCGGGGACACGTCTTCCGGCTCCGCCAGGACAACGTTGGCTACCCGCTCCGTCGCCACCTGCGATGCCTGCAGCCAGAGGGCGGAGGCCGTCGCCGGCACGTCCACCGGCCGTGGCTTACCGGTGGCGTCCTTGGGGGCCTGCGGGTGGCGCTCAACGTCTCGGGCGATGGCAGAGGCCCGTGCCAGGAGAGCGTCCCGCGCCAGGTAGGCCGTCATCCCCCCGTTACCGCTCTGGTAACGCAGCATTCCGGCCAGCTCGTCGCGGGTGATCGTCCAGCTGAGGCCGTCCCAGCGCATCACCACCGGCTCACCGATAAGGCGATTGGCCAGGTCGCGCGCCGCCGTGAGCTCGCGGTCCGACACCCGAGGCGCGCGGGGGGCCAGGCGCACCGTCACCTTGCGCTCGGCGGGATCGAGCGTTGCCCCGCTCTTGAAGAGGATCTGCATGCCGGCGAAGGTGCCTAAGTAGTCTGGCCCGCGCCCTTCCTTGCCGCTGCGCATCTCCACCATGGGGCGGGCTTCCGGGATGGTGGGAGGGACGCCCGGGGCATTCCCCTCGCCGGTGGGGCGGTACGCCGGGTTAGGCACCTCGACGTGCACGGTTTTCAGGAGCAGCTGGGCGTCCTGCGGGTCTTCCGAGACCCAGGGGGCAACTTCCCGGGCCAGGAAGTTGGTCACCTTGCCACTGTCCAGCTGGATCTTGAAGGACGGGCGTTGGGCCGGCGGGAGCGTCCGGAACTCACGGGAGACATTCTGGGTGTCCGGTAAGACCAGCATCTGCGCCAGGAGCGGCCGGTCGAGCGTCCACTTGCGCTCCTCCAGTCCTGGGAGTGGGGGCGTCTCCAAGACGAGCGGGAGGTTAAGCAGGGAGTTAGCCTGATCGCGCGCCGGGGCCAAGTCGGCCTCGAGGAGCCAGGGAAGATCTTCGGTGAAGACGACGTCCATCGTGCGGGTGGGGCTGACCACGCGCTCTTTGAGCAGCTCCATGGTGGCGTTGACGTCGGCCAGCTTGCCCACCGTCCCCGGGCGTACGATCACCCGGTCGCCCTGGACGTCGAAGGCGGGGTTGCGGGCGGTGACCGTGGCCTCGCGCGCCACCCGTTCCACGAAGGTCCGTAGCTTGGGCTCGGCGAGCTGCGCCGTGACCGGCAGCTGGCCGCTCTCCAGCCCGCTGATCTCTAGCATAGGAAAGGCGGCTGCAGGGGTGAGAGTCCACGTACGGGGGCCGTCCTTCAGCTCCAGCGGCGCGCCCAGGATATGCCCCAGGGCCTCCACTGCCGGGACCAGGTCGGAGTCGGCGATTGCCGGGAGGGCCTCGTCGAGGACGACGTCCAGCTCGCTTGGGATACGGTTGGTCAGGGCGTTGTGCAGGCGATCGAGCGTCGCCGCCACGTTCATCCGCCGACCGGTGCGCGCCGGGGAGGTGTGGATCTCGAACAGCTCCCCGGCCTTTTCCACGGTCAGGCCGGCGTTCACCGGCTGGCGCTCCACCTCCATCGCCACCCGCCCCATGGCTGCGGCCGCTCGATCTCGGTCGAAGCCGAGGGCGACGGGGAGGGCGTGACCGCGACGCATGAGGGCCAGCTGGCTGCGTAGCCAGGTGCGCAGGTCAGTGTCGCGGCCGATGCTCCAGGCCTGCGCCGCCCAGGCCTCAATCTCGGCATCGTCGATGCGTAGCCCCAGGGTAGCCAGGGAGGTGGTAAAGGCGTCGTCCTCGTAGTGCAGCTGGAACGGCCGGCGGGCTTCTTCGACCAGGTGGCGCTTGATGGCTTGCGCCGCTTCTACCTGCGTCATGCGCCCCAGATTCACGCCCAGGACGCTCACCCCGGCGTAGACGCGATCGGCCTGTTGCTCACGGTACACCAGGACGATGCTGGTGAGGAGGAGGAGGGGCAAGGCGCTGAGCAGGAGCAGGAGCCGGAAGGGAAAGCCGATGCGCCACACGTCAGGGGCGCCGTCCGGGCGCCGGGCGGGGGCGGGGGGCCGGCCGGCGGCCCGGTGCAGGGGGTTGAGCCGCGGGGGGGGGGTGTTTGGCGCCAGGGGCCGCCCCCGGGGCAGTGATACCCGGTGGCCCGCAGCG
This sequence comes from Chloroflexota bacterium, assembly GCA_030447525.1. Taxonomy (GTDB): domain Bacteria; phylum Chloroflexota; class UBA11872; order UBA12225; family UBA12225; genus JAUJOR01. The sequence continues at coordinate 127,841 of JAUJOR010000015.1, forward strand.
CGCGGGCCCGAGCCGCCTCACCACGGCGGGTGGGGCGGTGTTAGAGCG
>JAUJOR010000016.1 GCA_030447525.1 Chloroflexota bacterium
GGGCGTGCTGGCCAGGGAGCGCAAGGCCCAGCCACGGGAGCCCCCGCTGGACTGGGTGGGCCCGTAGAGCGCCCATCGCCCGGTATCTACCACCGGGGCGCAAAGCAGAGGGCCGGTGGCCGCCGGTCGGTCGCTCAGCGTCCGGCCCACAACTTCGGACGTCCCGGAGACGTCGGCCGCCAGGCCGGGGCGGCCGAGCGCCCCGCTCCCCAGCATGGCAGCCATGGCGTCCGTCCAACCGGCGGCCACCGGCAAGCCTTCGGGGAGCCCGGTGGCGCCGGCCCCGGCGGCCGAGACGCGGCCGATCACCTCGTCGGATCGGGCAACAGGGGGCACAGCCGCCGGGTCGATGCCACAGAGATCGCGGAGCGCCGACAGGGGGGCGCGCGTTTCCTGGTGCACGAGCCCCTTGGCCGACCAGCTATCCGTCGCCCGGCGGCCGGTGAGGCGCAGGTGTACGAGGTCTTTAGGGAGCAGCACGGTGCGGGTGCGGGCCAGCTGCTCCGGCTCGTTGTGTCGCAGCCAGAGGAAGCGGGCCAGGGGCAGCGAGGCGTCAACCGGCCAGCGCAGCCCCAGCCAGGCGGCCAGCGTGTCGGTGCCCGGGTCATGGGCCAGGGCCTCGGCCTCGGCCACCGCCCGCGTGTCTTGCCACAGGATGGCGGGCCGGATGGGCCGCAGATCGGCGTCCAGGAGGATGAGCGTGGGCGCCTGGCCACAAGCGCTCAGCCCGGCCAGTAGACGGGGCTCGGCCGCCGGCGAGGCCAGCAGCTCCCGGATGCACCGCCTGGCCCCGTCCCAGTACCACTCTGCGTCCTGCTCGACGAATCCTGGCCGGGGGCGCTGCACCGGGTAGGGGGCCATTGCCAGGGCCAGCAGCCGCCCGTGGCCGTCAAATAGGCCCCCTTTGCACGAGGAGGTGCCTACGTCCAGGCCGATGAGCTGCGAATCCGGCATCGGTAGGCCATCCCCGTCTCCCCCGTGAGCTGGAGGCAAGGGGGCACAGGGTACTACACCGCCAGGAGCTTTTCCCGCTCGCCCGGCTCGATCACCTGGCGAGACTTGATGATGTCCACCAGCTGGCGCCGCACGCGGATATCGCCGATCAGCACCGCCCCGGCGAGGCGCCCTTCCAAGAAGAAGAGACGCCGGTAGACGTGGGCACCCAGGTCCAGCCGGCTGATCGCCTCCATACCGGCACGGATGTCCGGCGTTGTGCCAATGGCCGCCATCTGGCTCTCGAACATGGTGCTGGTGTAGAAGGGAACTTCCCCGTACACCTGGCGCCCGCCCATCATGTTGACGGCGGCCGTACGCCCGTGGGCAGCGGCGTTGTTCCAGGTGCCCATCTGGTTGTGGGCGCCGATGTGGACGTCGAAGAACTCTGCCACATCTCCGGCGGCGTACACCTCCGGGACGGACGTCTCCAAATACTCGTTCGTCACCACGCCGGTGCGCACTTGGACCGGCGTGTCTTTGAGGAACTCAGTGCGCAGCGTGAGCCCGATGCCGACTCCCACCAGGTCGCAGCTGAAGCGCTTGCCACTGTGGGTGGTGATGCCGGCCACGTCGCCGCACTCCGCCTGCACCTCAGCCCCCTGCTCACCGTAATAGGTCTCCACCCCTACCTCCCGCGCCAGCCGGTCGACAAGGGCGCCCCCGTCCTCGTCAATGATCCGGTGCAGGAAGCGTGGTCCGCGGACGAGCCAGGTGGTGGGGATGTTGCGGTGGCGGAAGGCCTCGGTCAGCTCGTAGGCGATAAAGCTGCCCCCCAGGGTTACCGCCGACTTGGCCCGCTCCGTCCGGGCCAGGATGGCCTTGGTGTCGTCCAGGGTCTGGAAGTGGTAGATCCCCCTGGTGCCGGCGGCGCCGGGGAGACGAAGGGGATTGGGCGTTCCGCCGCTGGCGATAAGGAGCTTGTCATAAGGGAGCTCTCGTCCGTCTCCGGTGGTGACGGTCTTGGCCTCCGTATCTACCCGCGTCACCGTCGTCTCCAGCAGGAGATCGATGCGGTTGTCGGCGTGCCAGCCGAGCTGCCTGATAATCGTCCGCTCCGGGAGCGTCGTCTTCTTCAGGACGCGCGGCAGGGCAATGCGATTGTAGAGCGGATAGGGCTCATCGGCGAGGATGGTGATCTGGCACTCGGCGTCCGCCTTGCGCAGGGTCTCAGCGGCAGTGGTACCGGCGACGCCGTTGCCGACGATGACGTAGCGCTTTCGACCGGCGGATAGAACGCTCACCGTAAACACTCGCTACTTGATGACCTGTGCCACCTGTAAGCCTACCACCGTCCCTCCAGGGCCCGAGCCCAAGTCCGCCCAGCGATCGCCCTCACCGTCGCCCCTGGTCGTCTCTTCGCCGCGCTCCAGGGCAAGCTCCTGGGCGGCGCGAAGAATCCATCGCTTTCTTCTGGCAAGCACGGATGTGCCGTCACGCTCACTATGACATACCCATTGCACCGGCCGGCACCGGAATCTCTCGTTGTCCTGCTAGACGTGGGATGCCGAATGGCCTTGCCTGGGGTGGGTGGTTGGTTACACTTTCCCCGGCCATGGGCATCGCCGGCTTGGCCGCGCGGCTGCGGGCACACTTCGGCTGGGACGGGCCGGCGCCGCCGGGCCAGCGGCGGGCGCTGGTCTTTCTTTCCGGCTTGCCGGGGACGGGCAAATCCCACCTGGCGGCGGCCGTTGCCGCCCGCCAGCCCGCGGTGACGGTGCGGACGGACGAGGTACGCAAGGCGCTCTTCCATCCCCCAACCTACAGCAGCGGCGAAAGCGGCGTCGTCTATCTGACCTGCTACGCCTTACTGGAGGCCCTGCTGGCAGATGGCTACAGCGTCATCTTTGATGCCACCAACCTGACCCGAGCCGGGCGCAAGCGCCTTCGGAAGATCGCCGGCCGGGCCGGCGCGCCCATCCTGCGTGTGGAGACGGCAGCGCCGGCTGAGGTAGTCGCCCGGCGCCTGGAGCGGCGCGCCGCCGGGGAGCTTGAGCCGTTCTCATCTGATGCCGACTGGCCGGTCTACCAGAGGCTGGCCGCTGGGGTTGAACCGGCGTCGGGCGAAGAGGGGATCGTCGTGGACACGTCAGGGGATATCGCTCCCGCGGTGACCGCCATCATCAGTTTTGTACAGGCTAGCGCCACCGGGGGGAGGCCGCCGGTTCAGGCTGAATGCCAGACCGCCACCCGTGCGGCCGGCGGGCAGAGACCCGAGGGGGGACAAGGTGTGCCTGGCTCCCGATCGTTTCACGCCCGTCTGGTGGAGGGGATCGTGCGCCAGGACAGCCTGCTGTGCATTGGCCTCGACCCGGAGATCGGCCTGCTCCCCGCCCACCTGCGCGCCCTGCCCCCAGGAGAGGCCGTGCTGACCTTCAACCGCCAGATCATCGAGTCCACCGCTGATCTGGCGGTGGCCTACAAGCCGAACCTGGCATTCTATGAGTCTCTGGGACCGGCGGGACTGGAGGCGCTGCGCAGCACGTTGCGCCTGATCCCGTCGGGGCTCCTGGCCATCGGCGATGCCAAGCGGGGAGACATCGCCAACACCATGCGCCATTACGCGCGGGCCCTCTTCGACGTGTACGGCTTTGACGCCGTGACGGCTAGTCCATACTTAGGGAAAGACGCCCTGGCGCCCTTCTTTGGCCGTGCTGATCGCGGCATCTTTGTCCTCTGCCGAACGTCGAACCCCGGAGCGGCCGAGATCACCGACCTGGACGTTGCCGGACAGCCCCTGTTCCTCAAGGTTGCGGAGCGTGTGCAGGCATGGAACGAGAACGACAATCTGGGGCTGGTCGTCGGGGCGACAGTCCCGGAGGAGCTAGCCGCCGTGCGGCAGATATGCCCGCAGCTCCCAGTGCTCCTGCCGGGGGTGGGGGCACAGGGTGGCGACCTGGAGGCGGCCGTGAGGGCGGGCCTGGATGGGGAAGGGGCCGGTCTGCTGGTGGCAGCCGCCCGCCAGATACTGTACGCCTCAAGCGGCGACGACTTCCCCTTGGCCGCCCGCCGGGTAGCCTCGGATCTCCGAGACCGGATCAACCGGATGCGATGATGGCCGGCCCGCCCCCTGAAGCCCCCATCCCAGCCCCCCGCTACGATCCCACCCACCCCCTGGAGTTCCGCATCGATGACGTGCTGCGCCTGCGCAAGGCCCATCCTTGCGGGAGCTTTGACTGGCAGATCTACCGCCTGGGGGCGGACATCGGCATGCGCTGCCTCGGGTGTAGCCACCGCGTGCTGATCCCGCGGCGCACCTTAGAGCGCCGGCTGCGTCAGTTTCTCCGCCGTGGCCCCCAGGTGTGACCGCGGTGCCTCCCCTCTCGGAGAGCCAGCGGGGCACGCCGGCCGGCGCCGGTGACTTCCCACTCGATCCTCCTGCCCCGCCGCCGGGCACCCTGCTGCGCCCCCTGGCAGATGAGCTCCTCGCAGGCGCGGTCACCGAAGAGTCCGTCACCAGTGGTGGCTACGGCGCGCTGCTACGCAGCCGCCTGTTTCTCCTCATCTGGGCGGCACAGCTCCTGTCCCAGTCGGCCCAGAACGTGGTCAACTATGCCCTGGTGGTGGAAGTGGAGCGCCTGACCCAATCCAGCGCCAGCGTGGGCGCTGTGGTGGTCGCCTTCAGCCTCCCCGTACTCCTCCTCGGTCCGTCCGCCGGGGTGTTCGTTGACCGCGTGGGCAAGCGCGGCGTGCTCCTGTGGACGAACATCCTCCGTGGCCTCCTGATGGCCGGCTATCTCGTCCTTCCCCAATCCCTGTTGGCCATCTACACCGTGACGTTCGTCGCCTCGGTGATCAGCCAGTTCTTCGCCCCGGCGGAGGGGGCCATTCTCCCCCTCTTGGTGAAGCGTCGGGCCTTGATAACGGCTACGTCCCTCTTCAATCTCACCTTTACCGGGGCGCAGATCGCCGGCTTCATCCTCGTGGGCCCAACGCTCTACAAGCTCCTGGGCCCCGCCGCCCTGTTCATCGCCGTCGTCGTCATGTACGCCCTGGCGGCACTATGCGTCAGTCTTCTGCCAAGGGGGGAAACCACTTCGGGTGGCGTGCGTGACGCCCTGTCCCGCGCCCTGCAGCTCCGCCTGGTCTGGGGGGACATGCGGGAGGCGCGGCGCTTCCTCCAGGGCACCCCGGGGATCACCCAGGCCATGGTACACCTGGCGCTGGCCTCCGCCTTGCTGATGACCCTGGCCACGCTGGGTCCCGGCTTCGTCGCCCGTGTGCTGGGGCTGGGCCCTGAAGACGCCGGCTACATCCTCGCTCCCGCCGGTCTGGGCATGATCCTGACCACTGCCCTTATCGGGCAGTACGCCGTAACGGCGGATCGGGCTAAGCTGGCCAGCCGGGGCCTGGTCGCCATGGGGGTCTCGCTCGCCCTGCTGGCCTTAGTGCGTCCGGTCTTCGAGGCGTTTACCGCCGAGCTGGCGCGAGGAGGGCCGGGGGCCATCCCCACCGTAGAGACGATTGGCTACCTGGGGCTGGTCTGCGTGGTCACCTTTTCTATGGGGGTGGAGTTTAGCTTCGTCACCATCCCCGCGCAGACCATGATCGCGGAAGCGACTGAGCCCCACCTCCGTGGCCGGGTCTTCGCCCTCCTATTCATGATCACCGGATCTGTCTCCACGGTCCCGGCCCTGATGATAGGGTGGCTGGCCGACACCCTGGGAATCATCCCCATGCTCCTCTGCCTGGCGTCGATCGTAGCCGCGGCCGGTATATGGCCCCTGGCCGGGGCAGGACGTCCCCCAGCCGCAACACGCGCCGCTCCCTAGCGCTGGGTCAAGGGGCGCTGGAGGGGCCGGCGCCAGGGTGGAGTACCCGCAGCGACGAGCGGTGACGGTAAGGTGTTGCGGTCAGAGCCGTTTGACCAGCCGCCATGTATTACGGCCTCCTGGCGTGCGGGTGTATTCGAGCTCATCCAGGGTGGCGCGGGCAAGCCGCAGCCCGTAGCCACTCTCGGCAACGCGTGAGACGTCATCGAGTGGATCGGGGCCTGGTCCGCCCTTCACGTCACCACAGCCCGTCGCCGCCGGCTCGGCCGATTCACCGACTGCGATGGGCTGTGGTGACGTGAAGGGCAGACCGCGGTCGGTGAAGCGGGCCTCTATGCGGTCGGGGAAGGCGCGCAGGCGCAGCCGTAGCCTGCCCGACTGGGCCGTCCCGGCCGGGTAGGCGTGGCGCACGATGTTGGCCGCGATCTCGGCCACCGCCGTGGCGAAGGACAGGCGACAGACCAGCCGGGGCGGCGCGGGGACGGCTTGATCAACCCCTGCCCAGAAGCGCCCCAGCAGGCCGTGCAGCACCCCTAGCCGCGCAGGCGCCGCCACGACCACGACCTGCCTGTCGACCAGCGATCTCTGGTCAGAGGCCAGCGAGAGCCTCCCCTTCCGTGGCGTAGGGCCGCAGCACACGATGCAGCGTCGTCAGCTCCAGGATCACGCGCGCCTGTGGGGCCGGCGAAGCAATTCGCAGGTCACCGCCGGCGAGGCGGGCCGTTTTCAGGCCCCCAATCAGCGCCCCCAGGCCCGAGCTGTCGATAAAGGGCACGGCGGCCAGGTCTACCACCAGCCGGCGCTGCCCGCCGGCAACCAGGTCTGCCAGCTGCTGCCGCAGGTCGGCGGCGGACACCAGGTCGAGCCGGCCCGTCGGCCGGACGACGGCGACACCATCGCGGCGGGTGTGAACGGTCAGCTCCATAATATCCTCCATAGTGCCCGATTTCGCGTGTGGTTCCAAATGCGGATCGACGGCTCCTGTGCGCGACGCGGAGTGCGCTCGCCCGATGACCGGCTCACCGCGGCGGCACCTGGCGCTGGACTACCACTCACCGGCCCAGTTCCCTCAGGCCCCGGCGGGCCGGCGGGCCGCCAGGACTCCCCTCTGGGCGGCGCCGGCGGCCCCCCCCTGGTTTGGCACCGCTGTCTCGGAGACCTCTACCGGCCGGTAGGCGGCGGCCTTGATCACGACACTGAGCTGGAGGATGTCGTAGCTGGCCCAGAAGACGTTTGCCCCGGTGGCAAGCACGTCCCCGTCCACCCCCCATGCCAGGCGAGCCAGCTTCAGGAGTACCGCGCCGGCCAACAGGCCCATGGCCACCAGCTGTAGTCGAACCAGCCCCCAGGGCATGCCCGGCCGGGTCTTTGGGCGAGTCTTGGGCGTGACGACAAAGCCCAGCCTGCGCCCGAAATAGACGTTCCCCAGGCCGCTGGTCACGGCCTTGATCCACACGGGGAAGAGGGCCAGACTGTACTGCTGTCCCCGCCAGGTGCTGCGGCCCCAGCCGACGATGACGAACTGCAACTGGTTTACCGCCAGGTACGGGAGCAGGTGGAGGAAAAAGTCCCCGCCGTATGCCCGCACCGGGAGCCAACCAAGGGTGAGGTAGAGCACCGGGGCCGCCAGATAGACCACGGTGGCGAACCCCGAGAGGTACGTCCACATGGTGGCCAGGTACATCAGGCGTTGACCGAGCGACAACCCTCGTACAGTGAGGGGGCTCTCTCGAAACAGGACCTGGATGGTGCCTTGCGCCCAGCGCAGTCGCTGCTGCAGGGCAGTGCGCAGGTCTTCTGGCGCCAGGCCGCGGGCGAGCACCTCGTGGTGGTAGACAGAGCGCCATCCCAGGGCATGCAGGCGCATGGCCGTAGCCATATCTTCGGTGACGGAGATCGTCGCCAGGGGCATCAGCGGCTGTGCCTCGTCGGACCGGTGGACGTCCACGGCCAACAGCAGGGCTCGCACCGCCCCCACAGCGGCCAGGGGCGACGAGTCCCGGGCCGTGAGCGCAGTCAACGCCCGGTCGTCGTCCAGGGCTTCTGCCACGCTGCCCTCCGGGTCGGCCGAGTCCAGACCCGGGGTCTCTGCCAGCTCAGCGCGAATGCGCGCCAGGTCTCCTTGCACCAGCAGGCGCGAAACGGCCGCTGCGCGGCGTTGAAACGCCCACGTCAACTCCTGGACCGGCATGCCGGCGCGGAGGGCGTCGCCGGCATCGTGCACGGCCGCTCGGAGCTCGCTGAAGGCAGCCCGCATCCGCTCGCCGTCGGACTCGCTGCGCTCGCCTGACCTTGCCAGGTGTCCCTCGGCTGATCGGAGCACGCGGTCGGCCGCGTCAAGGGCCCGCCGGACGCGCCGCTCCAGGTCGCGGACGTAGTGTGTGATGCCCAGCTGCAGCAGGGCCTCCCGGCGCAGGACGGCGTTCGAGCCGCAGAAGAAGGCGGCGTTCCAGCCATCCTTGCCCTGCTGGATCGGCCCGTAGAACAACGTCGCCTGGCTGCCGAACGGGTCGCCGGGCGGGACGTTGGAAAACCACTGCGGCGTCTGGACGAAGGCCACCTGTGGATCGCGGAAGTACCCCAGCGTGCGGTCCAGGATCTCAGGTGCCGGCACTTGATCGGCGTCCAGGACGAGGACAAACTCGCCCTGCGTTTGCAAGATAGCGTTGTTGAGGTTGCCGGCCTTGGCGTGCCGCTGGAGGCCCTCCCACTCGGCCGTGCGGACGATGTAGTCTGCGCCCTCGGCCTCAACCATGACCCGCATGGCGGCCGAGCTCCCGTCATCCAGGACGTAGGTGCGGTGCGGGGTGTGGATGGCCAGGGCCGCGCGGACGGTCTCCCGCACCAGCTCCACCGGCTCGTCGTAGCAGGTGATGAACACGTCCACCGTCGCCTCTGGGAGCGTTGGGGGCGCCTCGCGGCGGCGCAGGCGCCAGATGGTCAGCCCGAACAGCCAGGCGCCGAGGTAGCTGTAGGTCTCCGCGGCCAGCAGGGCCAGGGCCAGCGGCCAGGACTCCCAGTTGACCGAGTGGAGGTAGCGCCAGCTCAGGTACCAGAAGCCGAGGGCCAGGTTCGCGCCGATCACGAGGCGCAGCAGGCCCAGCCGCAGGGCATGGCGCGCCGCGGCATCGGCCGGCAATAGCCGTCGCAGCCAGCGGGGCGTGGTCGTGGACTGGGGCGCGATGACCACATTCATCGAGGGGGTTCTCCTCCCTGACGTCTCATGCCTTTCGGCCCTGTTAGGCACACTGGAGCAGTCCGGAGGAACGGCCTCGCCGCCTCACGTATGAGGTTCCTATCACCCCCGCCGGTCCCCTCCCCAGCGCGCCCGGGGCGCGGACGGATAGGCGGATAGAAGGACGCATCGTCGTCACTGACCGGACTCTGTTGGCCCCGCAGGCGTCTCAGGGCTCCTGAGGACGGAGGCCAGGGCGTCATAGAGCTGGGACTGCCGCACCGGCTTGGTGAGGGTGGCCGGGATCCCCAATCGGCGTGCCCCCTCCGCGGCGTGGTCGCCCACTGAGGTGAGCAGTATCAGCCGGGTCGCCCCCAGGGCGGGGTCGGCCATGATCACCTGGGCCAGCGCCAGGCCGTCCATGCCCGGCATCTGCATGTCCAGGATGGCCAGCTGGAACGGCTCTCCCCGCCCTACCCCCGCTCGCAGCAGCCCGAGCGCCACCGGCCCGTCCACGGCCGAGGTGGGATGCATGCCCCACGCGCCGAGCTGGCGGTCTAAGAGGGCGCGGCTGGTGGCGTTGTCGTCCACGACAAGGACGCGCAGGTTCTGTAGATCCGGCGCGTCGGCGGCAACGAGCCTACGGGGCTCGGGGGACGCCCCTGGCTGCGGCGCAAACGGCGCGGTGAACCAGAAGGTGCTGCCGTCGCCCGGCGCGCTCTCCACCCCTATGGTCCCGCCCATCAGCTCCACCAGCTGCTTGGAGATGGCCAGCCCCAGCCCGGTGCCCCCGTAGCGGCGGGTAGTCGAGGCGTCGGCTTGCGTAAAGGCCCGGAACAGGCCGGTCCGGGCAGTGGGCGTGAGCCCAATGCCGGTGTCTCTGACCGCAAAGCGGAGGATCGTCGCCACGGCACCCGTCTCAGCCGCACCTACATGCACGCTGACCTCCCCGCGCTCGGTGAACTTGATCGCGTTGCCGAGCAGGTTGCTCAGCACCTGCCGCAGGCGGAACGGATCGCCCTGCAGGGCACGCGGCACCTCGGGGGCAACCGAGACCGTCAGCTCCAGGCCCTTCTCCTGCGCGCGGGCGGCGAGCGAGCCGGCGACGTGCTCCACCGTGGTCAGCAGGTTGAAATCGATGCACTCGAGGCGCACCTGCCCCGCTTCGATCTTGGAGAAGTCCAGGACGTGGTTGATGGTGCGCAGCAGCATCTCTCCCGAGTTCTGCACCGCCGTCGCGTACTCCTGCTGCTCCTGCGTCAGTGGCGTCTCGAGGAGGAGCTCCGTCATGCCCAGCACCCCGTTCATCGGCGTCCGGAGCTCGTGGCTCATGTTGGCTAAGAACTCGGACTTGGCCTGGGAGGCCGCCACCAGGCGCAAACGCTCGCGTTCTGCTCTAACCCGGTCGGTGACGTCCAGGGCCAGCCCGATGGTGCCGGTGATGGCGCCGCCAGGGCCCCGCAGGGGCTCCACCCGCGCCTCCAGCGTGTGGCCGGCCCACTCCAGCTGGTAGTCCGCCGTTGCCCCGCTGAGGGCCCGCCGATGCGCGGCAACGGCCGGGAACGCCGGATCGTCGGTGCGGAAGTACTCGGCGATAGGCTTGCCTACGAGTTGCCCGGCGGCTACGCCCAGGCTGGCCAGCCCGGCGCCCTGGCTGGAGGTGAACCGCAGGTCGGCGTCCGTTGACCACAGGACGGCGGGCATCTGCTCGGCCAGGAGCCGCACGCGGCCCTCGCTCGCCGCCGTGCCGGCGCGGGCGACCTCGTTGAGGCGCCAGTTGGCGACGGCGGCCGCGCTCGCGGCGAGCACGAAGGCGCCATGGATCGAGGCCCACTTCCAGGGGTGCTCCAGGGCGTCTGGATGGTTATAGATAGATGTCGGGTCGAGGACGCCCAGCACGCCGTGGTGCACGATGACGTACCCCAGGGCCACGCCGAAGGGCAGCCAGTCCTGGTACAGGGCGATAACAGCCACCATCACGAAGAAGTGGAAATGCATCTCTACGAAGCCGCCGGAGAGGTGCACCAGTACCGCCGAGGCGGTGATCAGGCCTATGCTTGCCGCGGCGCTGCGCCAGCGCCGCCCGCCGGCGTTGCGGCCGGCGAGCAGGGCCGCGGTGGCCACCAGCGCGCCTTCGGGGACGACGTGGGCCAGCCCCTCGCCCATCAGCAAGCCAAAGGCGACTAGCCCTCCGGCGTGGAGCCACAGCAGCACAAGCATGACCCGGTGGCGGGCCCGCCAGGCCGGCTCCGGCAGCGGGTGCCCCTGGGGCAGGGCCGCCTGGAACCGGTTGAGCAGGCCAGAGAGCTGCGGCCGGAACAGCCCGGCGGGCCCAGCAAGCGTCCGTGCGGCCATCTGTGGGCATGCTCCCCTTTTCGAGGCGGGTCAGCCGCGCGTCCCGCCGTCTCCGCGGACGATCGTGGGCGCAGGCCAGGACTATCGGTCAGGTGGCGCAAAGCGCGTCGCGCCGGAGCAGCCCGCCCCATGGCACGACCCTCTCCCACGCCTGGTCCCCGTCCCGGCAGTTCCCCCGGTACTGACGCCGCGCAATTGGCCGCCGCACTCCCGGGGCTCCCGCTGCCGGATACAAGGGCGCCCGCCCTGGCGACGGGATGGGCTGGCGCTGCCCGCGCCAAGTGCCAGGGCGCTCGGCGGCGGCCCGGCGTGCTGCCTTCAGCCAAACGCCGGCACGGGCGTCCCGGGGACACACCTGTGCCTGAAGACGAGCGCCTGCTCAGGCCGCGCGGCGAGACAGGCCGGCAATCGCTATCAGGAGCGTCCCGGCGATGGCCACAACGCCGTACTCGGCCATCAGACGCCGAGACAGGCGCTCCTGGAGGTGATGAGAGAGGATGCCGATGAGAAAGTAGAACGACGATAAGAGGAAGGCCCCGCCGAACAGGCCGTTGAGGGGCCAGTAGTTCAGCGCCCAGGTGATCTCGCCCACGGCCAGGGCCACGACGGCGGCGTAAAGCAGGGCCCGCGGCCAGGGTGCCGCCGGGACGAGGCTTGCTCGGGGTGAAGACTCCAGCCGGCTGGAGCCCTCCGACGCCGGCAGGCCCGCACCATCCCCCGCCCCACTCACTCCATCCTGTCCGCCCTTCCCCTGTGAGTCCCCGGCCCCTTCCCGTACCAGCCGGAACTGCCGGGCCGCTAACAGAAAGGTAATCAAGACGATCCCCGGGGCGGAGATCAGCGTCCTGGCCTTGGCCTGGTAGATGGCTGCGTACAGCGCGAAGGCGGCCACATACCCGACCATGCTGAGGAGCAGAGTGGCCTGGCGGGGCTCGGCGATTCCCAGTCGTAGACGGTGCTCGGCCCAGAATACGGCGAACAGCAGGGCGCCAAATGTAGCCAGGCCAAGCACGATAGCCACGCCGTTGTCGAGGAGCTGCAGGAAGAGCACGGCCCCCAGCGCCAGCGTGGCCGGCAGAATGAAGAGGTCGGGGGAGGGGCGGTAGCGAGCCTCCCCGCGTAGCACCAGGTCAAGCCCGGCCGAGAGGGTCACCACCAGGACGCCCACCAGCAGCACCACCAGCGGCGAGCGGACGTTTACCGCCAGGGCAACGCCGAGAACGCCCACGGCCACGACGACCGTGATCTTCTCCAAGGTCCGCGAGGTCATGCCACCATACTACGGCCTCACCAAGGCTTTGCCACGCCGGGCACGCGGCGCCCAGGGCCTTTTCATTAGAGCCGCTCCTGGGGCACCGCCCGCGGCGTGGTCACGCCGAGCCCCGCGAGGCACCCGGGCCGCCGGTCCACGGACGGTGGGACGACTCGCTGATCCCTCGCTGCCCTCGGGATGACCCGCAACCACCGCCTACCCCTGATGAAAAGGCCCTGGCGGCGCCCAGGACTCCCGAGAGGCTGTGCTAGAATCCTGCAGCCGATGTTCTTGTCGGATCGTAGGCGCCGAAGAAGTCAGCAGGCCGGCGGGTATAGAGCCAGGGCCTGAGCCGAGGTGTACGTTGCAGATGGAGCGCGTGCCCGTGACCGCCGCCGTCCTCGTGCTGAACCAGAACTACGAGCCGCTCAACATCTGCAACGCCCGGCGCGCCTTCGTCCTCGTCGACCGGGGCAAGGCTGAAGTGCTGGAGCACAGCGCCGTTGGCTTTCGCACGGCCACTACGGTGCTGCCCCGTCCCAGCGTAATCAAGCTGGCCTACATGGTCAAGCGCCCCCGCCCCCAGGTACGGCTCTCGCGGCGGGAGATCTTCATGCGTGACGATTACACCTGTCAGTACTGCGGCAGCCGCGCCCGCGACCTCACGCTTGACCATGTGGTGCCAAAGCACCGTGGCGGGGGGCACAGCTGGGACAACCTGGTCAGCGCCTGCCGCTCGTGTAACCACCACAAGGGCGGGAAGACGGTGGACGAGGCGCGCATGCGCCTGGTGCATCCGCCGCGCCGGCCCCAGCCGGTGCAGTACTTTCTGTGGGTGCAGCGCCTGCACGGCGAGGCCTATCAGTCGTGGCTCAAGTTCTTGCCCCAGGGGTAGGTCACTCAGAACCGCGCGCTGTCTAGCGTCGGCTCTGCGCCCTCAGCTGAGCTCGGCCCCTTCCTCAGCTACTCCGCCTCTGGCCCTTGCAATCCCGGGCGGGCCCTCAGCCCGCTGGGCCAGGAGCTCGATCCGCTCGGCGGCGAGGTTGCCGGCAATACGCCCGCCGAGCAACGCCGCCAGCGCCAGCACGATGACCAGGGCCACTACGGCACCGGCCGCTCCCTGGTACCAGGACCATACCCCCAGGAAGAGCAGGATCATCCCTGCCCACCTCAAGGTCTTGGCGGCAAAGCTCCCCAGCATGGCCCCTCGATCACTCGTACGTACGGCCCACTCCAGTACCTGCCGCGCCAGCTGAGAGACGATTGTCCTGCCGCCGGCGGCCGCCTCCTCGCGGTCGACCATCGCCTGCCAGTCTTCCAGCGGCCGGCCATCGCGGATAAAGCGATCTCGTAGGGCGGCGTAGAGCACCAAGCGCCGGCGCCGCACGCGATCCACGGCCAGGTCCTCTTCGTCGTCGTAGTCCACCGGGCGGCTGAGCGCGGCGGCTTCGTCCGTGGAGAGAAACGTCCGCTGCCGGCGCAGCTCTTCGCTGGCGATGGAGACGAGCTCAGATCCCATCTCTGAGACTCTAGCGCCCTCTGAGATTCAAGCACCCTGCGGGTGGCGGTGTCCTTCGGGGGGCAGCCGGCCCGGACGGCCGGGCTTAGCGTACGGTGAAGCCCGCCGCCTGCTTGTACTCCTGACCCTGGTAGCGCATCACCACCTCAACGCGCACATTCGACCCGCGCGTCGCCGGGGCGACCGGGATCGCCAGGTCCGGGGCGCGGCCGTCCGGAAAGGTGGTCACCTCGGACGTAAAGGTTTGCGGGCCAGAAGGGTACGCGACCGTGGCCGACACCTGGGCACCGGAGACGGGGCGTTGCTGCCCGCCGGTGAAGCGAAGAAAGGTGGCCCGCACGATGACGTTCTCGTCCTGCCCAAGGCGGGCTTCCTGGGGAATCATCTGGACGCGCACCTGAAAGGGCGGCGGCGACGGCGTCTCCGCCGGGGCTGTCACGGCGGCCGCCGGGGCGGCCGCCGGGCCGCTCTCGCAGGCAATCAGTACAGCGGGGCCGGCAGCGGCCAGGCCGGAGAGGATCACGCGTCGGTTGACCATACCCGCGCTCCTTACCAAACCAGTGGGGACGAGCTCGAATCCCATTCTAGCAAAGGACAGCGGCCGTGCCTGCAGCGCCCCCGCCCCTTCTTGTCACCCTGGTGACACTCTGGTAGGATTTCATTAGCAGAAGGGGTACATTTGGATCATGGTGGCCTCAGAGACGCAGTTGGTGCAGCTCACCGGAACGGCCGTTGCCGAGCTCCGAAAGATCATCGCTGAAGAAGGCCGTGATGATATCGGCCTGCGTGTCTTCGTCAGCCCCGGGGGCTGCTCCGGCCTGTCGTACGGGATGTCGCTCGAAGAGCGCTCCGACGACGGGGATTTCGTCGTCCAGCAAGAAGGATTGAGCGTCTTCGTGGACGAGTTCACCGCCAACTTCGTGCGGGGCGCGCAGATTGACTTCGTCAAGGGACTGATGGGCGCCGGCTTCACCGTGCACAATCCGAACGCGAAGAAGAGCTGCGCCTGCGGCCAGTCCTTCGATACGGGGGCCAACGCGGCCACGGCGCAGAAGTGTAGCTAGACCGGCGTACTACCCGTTCGACCGGACGCCCTTCAAGACCCCCGCCTTAGCGGGGGTCTTCGTCTTGGCGGCATCGTACCTGGGCTGCCCGGCCCACCTCACCTATGGAGCAGTCGGTCGTGGCTCCATTACAGGAGTTGCGCAGTCCCAGAGAGGAGCCCATCCCGGCATCCAGGAGGGACGGCGTAGGTTCTGTCCATTAGTTGAGCGTAGTTGAGCGCCGCGCCAAGGCGCACCCTAGGCACGCTCAGGCCGAAGACGCGGGGAGTGGTGGGAAGCAGGGCAGCGGCCTGTGGCCCGCTCTTACCAGGCTCTTACCACCGGCGCCGGGTCGCCATGGTATAAGAACTGTAGATTATGTGACGTGCGGCCCCATCCCCCGGCAACGTTGCCGAGGGGGTCGAGTTGGGCCGGCGAATGACGTTTTCGGAGGCAAGTGGACATGTTCTTCGATCCGATGTACTTCGTCTTCGCCTTGCCGGCGTTGCTGCTGGCGATGTACGCCACCTTCAAGGTCCGGAGCACCTACGCCAAGTATTCGCAGGTGCCGAGCGCCACCGGCCTCACCGGCGCCGAGGTGGCGCGTCATCTGCTCAATGCCGCCGGGCTCAATCATGTGCAGGTGGAGCGCGTGCCTGGGGATCTGACCGACCATTACGACCCATCCCAGAAGGTAGTGCGCCTCTCGGACTCCAACTATGCCAGCTACTCAGTGGCTGCAATCGGGGTCACCGCCCACGAGGTAGGGCATGCCATCCAGGATGCAACGGCGTACGCCCCGATGCGCCTGCGTACCGGCCTGGTGCCCATCGCCGGGCTGGGGAGCAACCTGGGCTACATCCTGTTCATGGCCGGTTTCTTCCTCCAGATGTTCAACCTGGCGATCATCGGTCTGGTCCTCTTCAGTGGGGCAGCCGTGTTCGCCGCCGTGACCCTGCCGGTGGAGTACAACGCCTCGAACCGAGCCATGGCCCTGTTGGAGGCGAATGGCCTCGTCACCGTCCAGGATGCGGGGATGGCCCGCAAGGTGCTGGACGCGGCCGCCCTCACCTACGTAGCCGGCCTGGCGCAGGCCATCTCCCAGGTGCTGTATTTCGCCTTCCTCTTGATGGGGATACGCCGGAGTGAGGACTAGCCCGTCTGACCTCTCGCTGGGGCCGGGCGCGTCCACAGGCGCGCCCGGCCCGGCGTTGCCAACTGCCCTGCTCATCGCCGAGCCGGCGCCCGGGCAGGACATAACCCCCTCGGCGGGGGACGCCGTCCTCAGGCCGATCATCGACCTCCCCCTGCAGGAACTACGGCAGACTGTGGCCGGCATGGGGGAGCCGGAATACCGCGCCGTGCAAGTGGCGAGTTGGCTCTACCGCAGCACGGCCACCAGCTTTGGCGAGATGACCAACGTCCCCAAGGGCCTGCGCCAGGCCCTGAGCGAGCGCTTCCGCTTTTCTGCCCTCGCCATCAAGGAAGAGCGTATCGCGGCCGACGGGGAGACGCGCAAAGTGGTGCTCCAGCTGCCGGACGGGGAGCAGATCGAAAGCGTGCTGATGCGCTATCCCCAGCGCTCGGATGGTACGGGGGCAGACCGGGCGACGGTCTGCGTCAGCACCCAGGTAGGCTGCCCGGTGAAGTGCGCCTTCTGCGCCACCGGTCTGATGGGCTTCGGGCGCAATCTCACCTCCGGCGAGATCCTGGAGCAGGCGCTGTACTTCTTGCGCTGGTCTCGCCGGCACCCGCCGGTGGTGCGTAACGTGGTATTCATGGGCATGGGCGAGCCAATGCTGAACTACGACGCCACGATGGCTGCCGTGGAGCGCCTCGTCCACCCCGCTGGCGCCGGGCTAGGCGTACACCGGCTTACGGTGTCTACCTCCGGCTGGCTCCCGGGTATCACCCGCCTGACGCACGACCCCCTGGCCGTACGCCTGGCCGTATCGCTTCATGCCCCCAACGATGCGCTGCGGGATCAGCTGGTGCCCCTGAACCGCCGCTACCCCGTCGCCGATCTGATGGCGGCCTGTCGCGAGTACCAGGGAGTCACCGGGCGACGTGTGACCTTCGAGTACACCTTGCTGGCCGGCGTGAACGACTCTCCCGGACTGGCCCTGGAGCTGGTGGCGCTCTTGAAGGGGCTGGACGCCCACGTGAACCTGATCCCCATGAACCCGGTCAGCGACCTCCCCTTTGCCCCATCCCCGTGGCCGGTGGTGGAGACCTTTCACGACGTCTTGCGCGAGCGCGGCATCATCTGCACCGTGCGACGGGAGATGGGGCGAGACATCCAGGCGGCCTGCGGGCAGCTGCGCGCCGAGGTTGAGCGCCGGGAGCGCCGCCCCGGTAGCCGCGGCGCCCGCCGTGGGGTGGAGGCCCCGAGCATTGCCGGTGTCGCCAGCCACGGATAGCGCGGTCAGGATCGCCCCCTCTATTCTCGCCGCCGACTTCTCCGCCCTGGACCGGGCGGTACGCCAGGCGACGGCGGCCGGGGCCGACGCGATTCACGTGGACGTCATGGACGGCTGCTTTGTCCCGGAGATCTCTTTCGGCCGGGGCATGGTGGAAGCCCTTCGAGGGCACACCCATCTGCCGATGGACGTGCACTTGATGGTGGCTGACCCGCAACGGCACATCGCCCCCTTCGCTCGCTCCGGGGCCAGCGCCATCACCGTGCACGCGGAGGCCTTTGGCGAGACGGGGCTGTTACGCGCCGCCCTGCAGGAGATCAAAGGGGCCGGGGCTAGCGCCGGCGTCGCCCTCAAGCCGGCGACGCCGGTGTCAGCCATCGACGGCGTCTGGGACTCCCTTGACCGTATCCTGGTAATGACGGTGGAGCCGGGGTACGCCGGGCAGCCATTCCTCGAGGGGATGGTGCCCAAGATCGCGACCGTCGTTGCCGAGGGGCGCCGGCGCCAGCGAGAGGTTGTGATCGGCGTTGACGGCGGGATAGACGAGGGCAATGCCCGGGTCTGTGTGGGGGCCGGGGCGACGTGGCTCGTCGCCGGCTCGTCAGTCTATAGCTCCCGCCGGCCGGTGATCGAAGGGATGCAGGCCCTACGAAGGGCCCTGGGCCAGACCTGAGCTCGGCCCGGGCAAGGGGGCCTTGGGCAAAGAGCACGCTCTCGCTGTAGGGAGAGCCGGCATCGGCCCGACCGGGTATCGGATCAGGCCGGCTTGGGGGTCTTCGAGCGGGTGCGCAAGCAGCGGGTACAGATGTGTATCTTGGTCGCCAGCCCATCGACCATAATGGTGGCGTTACGTATGTTGGCCTTGAACGTCCGGCTGGTCTTGTGTGCCCTCAGCAACCATCCTTGAGACACGTTACTGCGGATGTTGCGGCCGGTAACGGTGCCTTTTCCACATACTTCACATCGGGTGGCCACGATCAAACCTTTCCAGGCGCGCTCGATGCGCCGTCACTCCCAGGGCGTAGGGGCACCCTGTGCTATGCTACATCCAGTTCTTGATTATCCGGCGGCGCCCGACAAGGGACGGCAGCGGCGTGCATGGCGCCAAGGGGCCGTGAGATTCGGGTGGCCCACCGCCGATCCCTAAGTCTACCAAAGATGCCACGCAGCACTGAAGCCCCGGATGCCGGCGCGGTTGTCAGACCGGAGGGGCAGGGACTGGCGCTAGACGGCAACGACTTCCGCCGCCTGCTGCGATCAGGGACGGCGTGGCTTGAGCGAAACGCGGCGGCGGTGGACGCCTTGAACGTGTTTCCGGTACCGGACGGCGACACCGGCACCAATATGCTGCTGACGATGCGGGCCGCTCTGGAAGGGGCGCTCAAGCCGAAGGGCGGCGGTGCGGCGCAGGTAATGAAGGCGGCGAGCCAGGGTGCCGTTATGGGCGCTCGGGGCAACTCCGGCGTCATCCTCTCCCAGATCATAGCCGGCATCGCTCGCGGCCTCGGCGAGCGGACGACGTGTGACGGACAATCGCTGGCCGGCGCCCTGGCCGAGGGGGCGGCCACGGCATACCGCGCCGTCTCCCGCCCGGTGGAAGGGACGATCCTGACCGTTGCTCGGGCTGCCGGTGAAGGGGCGGTCGCCGCCGCGGGACAAGTCGCCGCCGGGGCGGAGACTTCCTGCTTGAATGTCCTCGACCGTGCCGTCGCCGCCGCCCAGGACGCCGTGCGGCGGACGCCGGAGCAGCTCCCCATCCTCCGGCAAGCCGGGGTCGTCGACGCCGGGGGCGAAGGGTACCGCGTCATCCTGGAGGGTATGGCCCTGGCCCTAGCCGGACGGGACTTGCCGGAGATGCCGGCCGCCTCTACTCCCACGGCGCCGGACGCGGCAAGGCCGCCGGCGGCCGTGGGCGACGCCGCGCCCGTACCAGGCGAGGAATGGGGCTACTGCACGCAGTTTGTGATCCAGGGGAACCGGCTGGATGTGCTTGCGTTGCGACGCGAGCTGCAGGAGATCGCCGAGTCCGCCCTCGTCGTCGGCGACGAGTCCCTGGTGCGTGTGCACGGCCATACGGAAGACCCCGGGCAACTGCTCTCCTACGCCGTGCGCCATGGCCGGCTGGAGCGCGTCTCCATCGAGGATATGGACGCCCAGCATGATGCCTGGCTGCGGTCCCAGGTGGAAGCCAGGGCTCCCGATCCCGGCACTGAAGTGTTCACCGCTGCGCCCGGGGCGGCCATGGCCCAGGCCACCGTGGCCGTCGCTCCCGGAGCGGGGCTGGCGGCCGTGTTCCGCAGCCTCGGCGTCGGGGAGGTCGTCCCTGGGGGGCAAACAATGAACCCCAGTACAAACGACATCCTGGAAGCCGCCGGGCGAACCGGAGCGAGCAGCGTGTTGGTGCTCCCGAACAACAGCCGAATCCTGCTGGCCGCCCAGCAAGCGGCTGCGGTGGCGGCTGAGCGCGGGCAGCAGCTTCTGGTCGTTCCAACGCGCACCATCCCCCAGGGAGTGGCCGCGCAGCTGGCTTTCGACCTCGCGGCTACCCCGGAAGCGAACGCCGGGGCCATGGCCGAAGCGGCCGCCCGCGTCCGTACGGTGGAAGTGACGCGGGCGACGCGCTCGGTCACGATCAACGAGATCGCCGTCGTCGAAGGGGACTACCTGGCGCTCCTGGACGACGTCGTCGTCCACGCCGCGGCCGATCCTCTGACGTCTGCGATGGCGGCCCTCGATCAAGCCGGGGCTGAGCGCGCTGAGATCATCACGGTCTACCGTGGTGAGTCGCCCGGCGAGGCAGAGGCGCAGGCCTACGTTCGCGCCCTGCGGCAGCGCTACCCGTCTGCCGAGATCGAGCTGGTCTACGGCGGCCAGCCGCACTATGACTACTCCATCTCGGTGGAGTAGGACATCTCCGTCGCCGGGCCGCGGCGGCCTATACTCTAGAACGGATGGTCGCAACGTCGCCGGCCGAGTCGCCGGCCGGGCTACAGAAAGCGGTGCGAGAACGCCTGCGAAAAGTGTTGCTCCACGAGCAGCGCACGGGGTGTCTTGACCGGGCGGCCGTCGGGGGCCTGGAGCGCTTTGTCCAGCAGCTCAGGTCGGCCGCCGATGGCCCCGCCACCTGCTGGTGGATGGGAGTGCCCGAGACGCTGCACGAATACGGCAGCAAATCTCCTGAGACGCGCCGCCGGCTGGTCGTCCGCGTCCTGGCGCAGCTCGAGGAGGTCGACGCCGTGCCGGCGGCTCCCTCAAGACCCTCGCCAGCCGCCGGTGCGGGCAAGCTCCAGGGAACTCGCCAGGAGGTGTCCGACGTGGAACGGCCGCCGGTTGCGGCCAAACCATCACCGTCGGTGACCGCGGGGAAGACCCCCAGCCCGGCGCCCCGGGCTGTTCTGACGCTCTCGCCACAGGCCCCCGTGGGGAGCCTTTCGGGGGTGGGCCCCAAGGCGGTGGTGGCGTTGGGGCGCCTGGGTATCCACAGCATCAAGGATCTGCTGTATCACTTCCCCCGCCGGCACCTCGACCGGCGCAGCGTCACGGCCATCGCCGATCTTGCGCCCGGCGTCGAGGCGACCGTCTGCGGCACCGTGTGGCAGGTGCAGACGAAGCGCTCGCCGGTGCAGGGGCTCACCGTCACCGACGCCGTGATCCAGGACGAGAGCGGCGCCCTTCACGCCGTATGGTTCAACCAGCCGTACCTCGCCCGAACGCTCTCCCGGCCCGGGCGCGTGGTGCTTAGCGGTAAGGTAGAGATCGCCGCCGATGGCGCGGTACAGCTCGCCTCTCCCGAGCTGGAGTTCGACTCCAACGACCTGTTGCATACCGGACGGCTGGTGCCGTTCTACGGGAAGACGGAGGGCCTATCGGACAAGCAGATCCGTACCTGGGTGCGCCTGGCCCTGGGGGCCACCAGCGGCCAGCTGCGCGAGCCCCTACCAGCAGACGTGCTCCAGGATTCCGGGCTCCCGGGGCTGGCTGAGGCCCTGTCGCAGGCCCATTTCCCGGACGACGACGCAGCGCTGGCCGGGGCGCGGCGCCGGCTGGCCTTTGACGAATTCTTGCTCATCCAGCTGGGGGTGCTCCGCCGGCGGCGGGAGTGGCGTGAGAGCGAGCCGGGAGTGGCCATGCCCGCCGGCCCCCGGGTGCTGCAAGAGTACTTTGATCTGCTCCCCTTTGAGCTCACCGCCGCGCAACGGCGCGTCATCGATGAGATCCTGGTGGACATGGCCCAGGCCCTTCCGATGAGCCGGCTGCTGCAGGGGGATGTCGGATCAGGGAAGACGGTCGTTGCGGCGGCGGCCTGTCTGGTAGCCGTGCGCAGTGGGTACCAGGCGGCCTTGATGGCCCCCACGGAGGTACTGGCACAGCAGCACCACCGCACCGTTGCCCGTCTGCTTGCTCCCTTCGGGCTTAGCGTCGAGCTGGTCAGCGGCAGCCTGCGCCGGGGGGAAAAGGGGCGGGTGTGGGCGGCCTGCGCCGCCGGGGAGATCGACGTCCTCGTGGGGACGCACGCCCTGATCCAGGAGGACGGGTCGTTCAAGTCGCTGGGCCTGGCGGTGGTCGACGAGCAGCACCGCTTCGGCGTACGCCAGCGCGGGGCCCTGCGGCGCAAAGGGTATCACCCTGACCTGTTGGTGATGACGGCGACCCCCATTCCTCGTACGCTGGCCTTATCGGTGTATGGCGACCTAGACGTCTCGGTGATCGACGCTTTGCCCCCTGGCAGACGCGCGATCAAGACCTTTCCCGTCTCACCGGACAACCGGCACAGCGCGTACGACTTCCTGCGCAAGCAGGTACGCGGCGGACGCCAGGGGTTCATCATCTGCCCCTTGATCGAAGAGTCGGACAAGATCGAGGCCCGAGCCGCCAAGGCAGAGCACGAGCGCCTGCAGCGTCAGTTCACCGACCTGCGCCTGGCGCTGCTCCACGGCAAAATGTCCCCCAAAGAAAAGGACGCCGTGATGATGGCCTTCCGTGACGGCTTCGTCGACGTCCTTGTCTCCACCGCAGTGGTGGAGGTGGGGATCGACGTCCCCAACGCCACGGTGATGTTGATCGAAGGCGCCGAGCGCTTCGGCCTGTCTCAGCTTCATCAGTTCCGGGGGCGGGTAGGGCGTGGGGAGCACCAGAGCTACTGTCTGCTCCTCTCAGACAGCCCAGGGGCAGAAGACAACCCCCGTTTGCGGGCGGTGGTGGAAAACCAGGATGGATTCGCCCTGGCCGAGGAGGACCTCAAGCTCCGCGGTCCCGGGGAGTTCTTCGGCACGCGCCAGAGCGGCCTTCCCGACCTCAAGGTAGCCAAGCTCTCCGACGTGACCGTCCTGGAAGCGGCGCGGCGCCAGGCCCGGCGCATCGATGAACGCGACCCCACGCTGGCCCTCCCGGAGCACGCCCTGCTCAAGTCCCTGGTCGACGCGTTCTGGCGGAGCGCCGAAGAAGCGGCCTGATGCGGGTCATCGCCGGCGAGGCGCGGGGCGTGCCCCTGCTGGCGCCTGCCGGCCATGGGACGCGCCCCACCTCGGATCGGACCAAAGAATCGATCTTCTCCGCCTTGGGTGACCTGGGCTGCCAGGGACGTGTGCTCGACCTCTTCGCCGGCTCCGGGGCCCTGGGGATCGAGGCCCTGAGCCGCGGGGCGGTAGCCTGTGACTTCGTCGAGTCGTCGGCCACCGCCTGCCGGACGATCGCGGCCAATCTGGCGAAGACGAGGCTGTCGCACCTGGGCCGCATTCACCGGCTGCCGGTGGCCCGCTATCTGGTCATGGCCGGGAAAGCGGGGGCCATCAAGCCGGCCGGGTGCGGGCCCTTTGACCTGATCCTCATGGATCCACCTTATGCCTTGGAAGGGCTGGATGCCCTCCTGCGTGACCTGGCTGCTGGCTCCCTGGTGGGGCCGCAGACGGCCCTGCTGGTAGAGCACGACCGGCAGCGGACGCTCCCTGCCAGGGTGGGGGACCTGGAGCAACTCAAGGCGCGGGCGCTCGGAGACAGCGCCTTCACCCTCTATCGGGCCACGTAGCGGACTGCCGTATACTAGGCAGTCGTGCCGCCAGAGAGCAAGCGGGGGCGGATCGCCGTTTTCCCGGCGACGTTTGATCCGCCGACGAACGGGCACCTGGAGATCGCGCGAAAAGCGTCGCGCCTCTTCGACCAGGTCGTCGTCGCCGTGTATGCAACGCCCAACAAGCAGACCATCTTTAGCGCCGAGGAGCGCCAGGCGCTGGTGGAGGCGGCCGTAACGGAGTGGGGCCTGACCAACGTCCGTGTGCGCTCCTTCGGCAGCCGGCTGGTGGTTGACGTGGCCCGCGAAGAAGGGGCGGTGGCCCTGGTGAAGGGCCTGCGCGCCGTGTCCGACTTTGACTACGAGTTCCAGATGGCGCACATGAACGAGCAACTGGCCCCGGAGATCGTGACTGTGGCCGTGCTCGCCAGCGCCGAGGCCAGCTTT
This sequence comes from Chloroflexota bacterium, assembly GCA_030447525.1. Taxonomy (GTDB): domain Bacteria; phylum Chloroflexota; class UBA11872; order UBA12225; family UBA12225; genus JAUJOR01. The sequence goes on from JAUJOR010000016.1 coordinate 23,984, forward strand.
CTCAGCTCCACGTTGGTGCGCGAGGTCGCTCGCCTCGGCGGCGACGTCGGCAAGTGGGTGCCGGCGGGGGCGGCGGCCGCCCTGCGCCAGCGCTTCGGGGCGCCGTCGGTCGTGCCCCGGGACACGGGCGCTGCCGGGACGGTGCCGGACGCTGAAGGGGGCGCAGATCGTATCGGGGGGTTCGTCGTCCAAGATGAGGGCGTGCGGTGACCGCTGAAGGGGAGGTGAAGCCCATCGATATCCTATACCTGGTAGATCGCCTGGAGACCGCGCTGAACACCGGGCAGCGCGTGCCCTTCACCAACAAGATCATGGTGGACGAGCGGGAGTGTCTGGACATTGTCGACCAGATGCGCATCGTCGTACCGGAGGAGATCAAGCAGGCGCGAAGGGTCAGCCAAGATCGCGACCGCATCACCGGTCAAGCCCAGGAAGAGGCCGACCGAATCATGAGCCGGGCTCAGGAACAGGCCGAGCGCCTGATGGACGACCGGGGACTGCTCGACCGCGCCCGTGAGCGGGAGCGAGAGATCGTGGAGGAGGCCGAGCTGCAAGCCCAGCAAGTCCGCGAAGAAGCCGACCAGTACGCCTTTCAGATCCTGGACGACCTGAACCGGCGCCTGGGACCGATCCTGAGCCAGGTGCAGGCGGGGATCGACGCCTTGCGCCCGCAATCAGCCCCCGCCCCGTCGCGCATTGTAGAGACCCGCCCGGCCGTCTCCGACGACGACTGACGCCTGGCCATGTCCCGGGGGCGGTGAACGCCTCCTACCCTGCTCTCCTCGTTAGAATGATGACAGGAGGCAAATACATGAACGCCTTGCGTTTGAACGTGGCTGGCCTGCTGAAGGAGCAGTCTGGAGCGGCGCGCGATTACACCGTCCAGGTAGCGCCAGAGGAGCTGGCTGGCATGCTCGAGGATGCCCGGCCGGCTGCGCCACTCGAAGGCGACCTACGTTTGATGCGGGCCCCACGGAGCATCTTCGTCCGCGGGCAGCTGGGCACCGACGTCAACATCGAATGCAGCCGGTGCCTCGCCGAGGTGGAAACACCGGTGGAGCTGGAGCTCGAGGCAGAGTACTTCCCGCAGATCGACATCTCCAGCGGAGCCCCTCTCCCGGCCCCGGATGACGACCTGGCATTCACCATCGATGGGAACCACGAGCTTGATCTCTCCGAGATCGTGCGCCAGAGCCTGTTGCTGGCCTTGCCGATGCACGCCCTGTGCGCTGAGGCGTGCCGCGGGTTGTGCCCGGATTGCGGTGCCAATCTCAATCAGGGCCTGTGTACCTGCGAGCCCGAACCGGCAGACGAACGCTTGACGCCCCTACGCGCCCTGTTGCAGGGGCGGACGGGGTCCTGACCGCGCCTCAGCACGCTCGCGTCTCGAGGCCCGAGGTCACCGCTCTGGCCGGGCATCGGGACGTAAGGGGCAGGGCCTTTTCATCAGAGCCGCTCCTGGGGCACCGCCCGCGGCGCGGTCATGCCGAGCCCGGCGAGGCATCCGGGCCGCCGGTCCACGGACGGTGGGACGACTCGCTGATCCCTCGCTGCGCTGGGGATGACCCGGACCCACCGCCCACCGCTGATGGAAAGGCCCTGCGTAAGGGGAAAGGGGACCTGACTCCGTCCCCCCAAAGCTGCTATCCTGTTCCGGTTGCCATCTGGAGGATCTTGAAGTGGGCGCCCTACCAAAAAAGAAGATCTCGCGGCGCCGGCGTGACAATCGCCGCGGCCACATCCGGCTGAATCCGCCGGTCCTTGTTCAATGCCCAAACTGCCGACGGCCGACCGTCGGCTATCAGGCCTGCCCGCATTGTGGTCAGTATCGCGGCCGTCAGGTGCTGCCGATCGAGACCGCCGCCGGCGGGTGACCATCTCTGTCAGGCCGCCAATACCCACGGAGGTGGCTTCGGTACGTCTTGAGCCGTCCGGGGCGGGGGGTGTATGACGCTGGCCTGGTTGTTCCCCGGCCAGGGGACACAGTCCGTGGGTATGGGCCAGGACCTCTATGCGGCCAGCCCGGCGGCCCGGCGTGTCCTGGACTCGGCCGACGAGATCCTGGAATTTCCGCTGACGCGTCTCCTGTTTCAGGGTCCGGCCGAGGCGCTGCAGCTAACGGTCAACGCCCAGCCGGCCATCGTCGCCGTGAGCCTGGCCGCTCTGGCCGCCTTCAAGGAGGCTTGGGAGGCGGCCACCGGCGCCTCGCCGCCGGCGCCGGTCTTTGTCGCCGGGCATAGCGTAGGGGAATACAGCGCCCTGGTGGCCAGTGGAGCGGCGAGTGCGGCCACCGGCTTGCGGCTGGTACGTGAGCGCGCTCGCTTGATGCAAGAGGCCGGTCAACAGCTGCCGGGCGGGATGCTGGCCGTACTGGGGCTCGAGCGGGCCACCGTGGAGGCGGCCTGCGCCGCGGCTCGGGCGCAGGTCCCCGGGAGCTATGTCGCGGTTGCCAATCATAACGCCGCCACCCAGGTGACGATCGCCGGCGATCCGCAGGGACTGGCCGCCGCCCGTGGCGCCCTTGAGGCCGCGGGGGCGAGGCGCTGCATGCCCCTTCCGGTGAGCGCCGCCTTCCACTCGGCGGCGATGCTCCCGGCAGCCGCCCCCCTGGCTGCGGCCGTCGCCGCCGCTGAGATCGTTGACGCCGGCGTCCCCCTCGTCGCCAACGTGGACGCCCGGCCCCTCAGCCTGGCCGCCGACCTGCGTCTGGAGCTCTCCGAGCAGGTGGCCAAGCCGGTGTTGTGGGCCGATAGCATGCAATGCATGATAGACGCCGGCACCACAGCGTTCCTCGAGTTCGGCGCCGGGCAGGTGCTCACGAACCTCGTCCAGCGCCTGGACAAGGGGCTGGCGGGGCATGCCGTGGGCAATGCCGCCACGGCCCGTGCCGCCATACCGTGGCTCCTTGGGTGCTGTCCGGCTCCCGTCCCTTTGCCCCAGGCCGGCCCTTAGCCGTGCAACGACACGTCCTCCCATACCCGAGCTTGCGTTCTTCGATCAAGAAGGCGACGTTGTCGTGCTAGGGGAGAGGAGGCGTGGTGCAAGACAGGCGGTTTGAAGGCAAGGTAGCCCTGGTGACCGGCGCCTCCGGGGCCATCGGCGGGGCCATCGCCCGGCGCCTGGGTGCCGGCGGGGCGCGGGTAGCCATCCACTACCGAACGGGAGAAGGGGCCGCCCAGGCCGTGCTGGAGGCGGTGCGCGCCGCCGGCGGAGAGGGCCTGCTGGTGTCGGCCGACGTGACGTCCGGGGCCGAGGTGACGTCTATGGTGCAGCAGGCGATGGACACCTGGAGCCGCATAGACATCCTGGTCAACACTGCCGGCGGCGTGCGGGATAAGCTCCTCCTGCGCATGGAAGAGGATGATTGGGACGCCGTCATCAACACAAATCTACGGTCGGCTTATCTCTGCACCCGCGCCGTGTTGCGCACCATGATGCGCCAGCGCTGGGGCCGCATCGTCAACATCAGCTCGGTCGTGGGGATCGCCGGCAACGCGGGACAGACCAACTACTCGGCCGCCAAGGCAGGGATGTTGGGCTTTACCCGCTCCCTGGCGCGCGAGGTAGCCTCGCGGGGGATCACGGTCAACGCCGTTGCCCCTGGCTACATCGACGCCGGCCTGACCACCGGCTTGGGGGAAGATATCCGGCAGCGCTTTCTAGAGAGCGTGCCGGTGGGGCGCGCCGGCAACCCGGATGAGGTCGCGGCCGCCACCGAGTTCTTGTGCAGCGCGGACGCCGGATACGTCACCGGCCAGGTACTGAATGTGGACGGCGGGCTGGTGATGGGGTGACCTCGAGGGGCCAGGCTACAGCGCTCGGACGAGGGTCCAGCCACAGGGCCAGGGTGCGGCGGCGTGTTTAGCAAGGTACTGATCGCCAACCGCGGCGAGGTGGCTGTACGAGTTATTCGCGCCTGCCGGGAGCTAGACGTCCGCACCGTGGCCGTCTTCTCGGAGGCCGATCGGGAGTCCTTGCATGTACGGCTGGCGGATGAGGCGGTGTGTATTGGCCCGCCTGTGACCCAGAGGTCGTACCTCAACATGCCGAACATCGTCATGGCAGCCCTGATGACCGGGGCCGACGCCATTCATCCCGGCACCGGCTTTCTCGCCGAGCGGCACATCTTCGCCGAGATCTGCGCCGGCTACCAGGTGACGTTCGTCGGCCCGCGCCCGGAGACGATCGAGCGCCTGGGCAAGAAGACGCTCGCCCGGCAGGCAATGCGCGAAGCCGGGCTGGACGTCATGCCGGGATCCTCGGAGCCGGTGCGCAGCCTGGACGACGCCCGTGCCCTGGCCGAGGCCCTGGGCTACCCGGTGATGCTCAAGGCCGTGGAGGGTGGTGGGGGGATGGGTATCCGGCTGCTACGCGCCGAGCCGGAGCTGGCCAAGGAGTACGCCGTGGCTCAGATGGAGGCCGAGCGAGCCTTCGGTAACCCCGGCGTCTATCTAGAGAAGTACATCGAAGACGCGCGTCACGTCGAGGTGCAGGTGCTGGGGGATCACCAGGGTCACGTCGTGCACGTGGGGGAGCGGGACTGCTCCTTGCAGCGACGTCAGCAAAAGCTGATCGAGGAAGCCCCGGCGGTCGACCTGTCCGCGGCCCTACGGCAGGAGATCTGCGGGGCCGCCGTGCGCGGCGCGCAGGCGGTGGGCTACGTCAACGCCGGCACCTGGGAGTTTCTTGTAGACCGCCAGGATCGGGTCTACTTCATGGAGGTGAATACCCGCATTCAGGTGGAGCACCCGGTGACCGAGGCCATCACCGGCCTGGATCTGGTCAGGGCTCAGCTCCGCATAGCATCCGGAGAGCCGCTGCTGTGGCGCCAGGAGGACATCACTTCCCGAGGCCACGCGATCGAGTGTCGGATCAACGCCGAAGACGCCGCGCGGGGATTCGCCCCCGACAGCGGGCAGGTGCAGCGCTACGTCCCGCCGGGGGGACCCGGCGTGCGCGTCGACTCCCACCTCTACTCCGGTTACCAGATCCCTGCCCACTATGACTCGCTGCTGGCCAAGGTGATCGTCTGGGGTGAGGACCGGGAAACGGCGCGCTGGCGCATGAAGCGTGCCCTGGCAGAGTGTATGATCGAGGGCGTGGTAACAACCATTCCGTTCCACCAGTGTCTCCTGGACGATCCGGCCTTCGTCCGCCACGAAGTTTCCACGACGTTTGTGGAGCGCTGGCTGGCCACCACCGGCGCCGCCGCCCTGGCGACGGCGTAATCTCCCCGCTTCGCTCTCCAAGTCGCTCTTCAATCAGGGCAGGGACGCGTGACCAGCACAACTCAGCACGATGAGGCGCGCGAGCCTGACGAGGACGGGTGGCCCAGCGCGGGCCGCCCGCCGGCGGAGAGCGGCCCCCCGGGCGAGCGCCGCCGGGCCCGCATCATCGCCTTACAGGCCCTCTACGAGATCGACGCTACCAGCCACGACCCGATGGTCGTCCTGCAGCGGCGTATCGAAGACGAGCAAGTGCCACCCGCGGCCGCCGCCTATGCCAAGCGCCTGGTGATGGGCGTGCGGGTCAACCAGCCGGCAATCGACACGCAGATTACCGGCGCCGCGCCGGCGTGGCCCCTGGAGCAGATGTCACGCGTGGACAAGAGCGTCTTGCGCCTGGCCATTTTTGAGATGCTGTATATGCCGGGCATACCCCCCAAGGTAGCGATCAATGAAGCGGTGGAGCTGGCCAAGACCTTCGGGCATGAGAGCGCGCCTAAGTTCGTCAATGGCGTGCTGGGCAGTATCGCGCGAGGGCAGCGCGAGAGCGCCTAGTCCCTCTCGGTCGGCCGAACCGGCGCGCGGCGCGCGGAGGACGCACAGGTGAGCGGAAGCACGAGTACCATCTATCGACGGCTTCGTACCTTGATTGCCGAGACGCTCGGCGTCGACGAGGACGACGTCGTCCCTGAAGCCTCGTTCGAAGACGACCTCAACGTCGACCACCAGGAGCTAGTGGACATGATGGTCGCCATCGAAGAGGAGTTTGACGTGCGCATCCCCGATGACCAGGTGCCTGCCTTGCACACGGTGGGGGACGCCGTAGACTACTTAGAGGACAAGCTGGCATGACCCTGGAACAGGCGGGGCAGGCCTGGCAGGACTTCCGCGGCTGGGTGTGGCAGCCAGCCCCCTACACCAGCGCTCCCTGGGCCGCTGTCTTGGGACTGCTGGGGGCCGGACTCCTCGTCCTGGCGGCGACGATCATCTGGGGCGTGCCCTGGGCGCGTCGCTGGTGGGCGGATGAAACGCCTGGCCCAGATGAGGACGAGCGCGGGGTTTCCACCGTGGAGCTGACGCTGCAGGAGCACCTCCTGGAGCTACGTAACCGCCTGGTGGTCTCCCTGATTGCCGTGGCCATTACTACCGCTATTGCGGCTGTATTCTACCGCCGCTGGTTCGATATCGCCGTGGCCCCCATTCGTGGCCTGGGAAACTGCCAGGCGATCTCCGTGGATACGGCGACGGTCGGTGCAGCGGCGGCAGCAAGTGGCCAAAAGCTTTGCTTGCAGGCAATTACCCCCACCGAGCTAGTCTTTGCCTACTTCCAGCTGGCGCTGGTCGTTGGCCTGATCATCGCCATGCCCTTGATCGCCTACCAGCTATGGGCCTATATCGCCCCCGGCCTGACCCGCAAGGAACGGCGCTACGTCATCGCCATCGTCCCCGGAGCCACTATTTCGTTCGTCGTCGGCGTCCTGTTCGCCTATTACGGCCTCATGCCGGCGGCCCTTGCCTTCCTCTTTGGCTTCAGCAGCGAAGTGGAGATCCGCCCCACGGTGGCCAGCTACATCTCCTTTGTGAGTCGCCTCCTGATCGCCATTGGGATCATCTTCCAGCTCCCCCTGGTGATGTTCTTTCTCTCCAAGGTGCACCTGGTCAACCCCAAGCTCCTGGGGGGCATCCGGCGTTACGTGATCGTAGCGGCCTTCATCATCTCTGCCATCGTCACGCCTACGCCCGATCCGCTGAACCAGCTCCTGGTAGCCATTCCTATCCTGGTGCTGTATGAGGTCGGCGTGCTATTGGCCCGCGTCGCCTAGTGGGTCACGTTGCATTTGACTGGCCATAATCTGATCTGGTGCGAGCACCATTTCTATGCGGTTTGACCCACTAGGGGGCAGGGAGACAGGGCTCTCGGTCGCTCCGGTAGGCTGGGCCCTAGGTGCCCTGCAGGGAGCGCAACGTACCGCCCAGGTCATCCGGTAGGGGCGCCTCGAATGTCCGCTCCTCGGCGGACGGCAGCCGGAAGGTTAGCCGAGCGGCGTGAAGAAAGTGGCGTTCCAGGGAGAGCGTGGGGTGCTTGCGGCCGTACACCCGATCGCCGGCGATAGGGCAGCCGATGCCAGCCAGATGCACGCGGATCTGATGCGTCCGGCCCGTCACTGGCCGGCACTCCACGTAGGTGTGACGGGGGAACCGTTGCAGCACCCGGAAGTGGGTAATGGCCGGCCGCCCCGCGGCGATGATGGCCATCGGGTGCGTGCGTTCGGGGTGCCGTCCGATCGGGGCGTCCACTGTGCCGCTGTCTGAGCGAGGTGCGCCGTCGAGTAGCGCCAGGTAGCGCTTGTCCATCGTGCGCTCTTGCAGCTGGGCCGCCAGCAGCCGATGGACACGGTCGTGCTTGGCCACGACTATCAACCCTGACGTCTCCTTGTCTAATCGATGGACGATGCCTGGCCGTAAGTCTCCGCCGATCCCGGCTAGGTCTGAGCAGTGGGCCAGTAGGGCGTTCACCAGCGTGCCGCTAGGGTGCCCCGGGGCCGGGTGGACGACGATCCCCGCCGCCTTGTCCACCACCAGGAGATCGGCGTCCTCGTAGACGACGCGCAGGGGGATGGATTCCGGCTGCAGGGAGATGCTTGCCGGCAGTGGAATCGCAACGTCGATCTCGTCACCGGGCAGGACCTTCGTCGACGCCCGTCCGGTGCGGCCCTTGACGCTGACGTCCCCTGCCTCGATCAGGGCCTGCACCCGGGTGCGGCTCAACTCCGGGAAGTGCGCCGCCAGGAAACGGTCGAGACGCTCCCCCGCCTGCTCCGGCTCGACCACCAGCCGGCGCTCCTGTGACGCTCCCGTGACGCCGGGCTGCGGCCCGTCTGGCCGCGGGCCATCAGCCACGCCAGCGCTCACGTCATTCGTCGTTCTGCCTCGTCAGGCAGATGAGCAAGATGCCAACGCCGATCACGATCGCGGAGTCGGCCAGGTTGAAAACCGGCCAGTGGAAGTTGATGGCGTCAATGTGGAACTCGATAAAGTCCACCACTGCCCCATAGCGTAGCCGATCCAGGAGGTTCCCCATGGCCCCACCGAGCTGCAGCGCCAGGGCGGTGCGGAGCCACAAGCGGCGCCCGCGCAGGGAGCGGTAATACCCCACGATGATAGCCATGATCACCACGGCGATGGGGACAAACACGTCCCCAAAACGCTGGAACAGGCCGAAAGCCACCCCGCGGTTGGTGATGTAGTGGAGGTCTAGCACCGGCGGGAGAACCGGGATCACGTCGCCCAGCTGCATCGAGGCTTTGACAATGGCCTTGCTCGCCTGGTCGGCGGCGAAGACCAGGGCGCTCACTGCCACCAGGAAGCTGTAACGTACCTCGGCGCTGTTCCAAGCCGAGCGCGCCGGGCCTGCGGGGCCGCTCGCGTCGAGCCCGGCGATGGGTTGCGCTGCACCTGGACGGTCGTCGGCGACCGGTACGGCAGGGACGCCGCCGGTGTCCCGCGGATGCGCCGGTCCGGCGCTGTCCACCTTGGCAGTCATGCCGTCAAAGTGTACCTAGGCAGCTGTCACCGGCGCAGGCCCCTACCGCAGGGATGCGGTGACTCATGATTCCGCTCCAGGGGCGCTTCGCCTACGTTTCGGCGCGCCAGGCATTGGTCGTCGCTACCCGGCCGGGGGCTGTGCCGCCCCGTTCCGCCTCAGCCTTGTGCTCCAGGCACAGTGTGGTCTCAGGAATGGCATCCAGGCGTTCGGCCCCGATGGGCCGGCCGCACTGCTCGCAGGCGCCGTACGTCCCTGCCTCGAGACGTGACAGGGCATGCTTGACCAACCGTAGGTGATCTTGCAACGTTTGCTCGAGGGCGGCGTTCTTCTCTCGCTCGAACAGCTCGGTCGCGTCATCGGCCAGGTGGTCGCCCAACCCGGAGTGCTCCCAACGCTGGCCCGGCCCCGGTTCGTCCGGTCCGCCGTCCTGCTCCGCCTCGTCGCGCCGGTAGGCCCCCAGGTCGGCCTCCAGCTGGTCCTTCATCTCTTCCAGCCGCAAGCGGTACCGCTGCACGTCGAGTCCTTCAGGAGTCTTTGCCGGCCCTGTCATCGTTACCCCTCTCGATCAATCAATCGGCTGCTATGGCGCCATCGCCCCTTTGAGGCTCTGGCGCCATGCGTCACGGGACAGGAGCACGCCCTGTGCCATGGTCGCGCAGGGCCCCCTGTCACGCCAGCCCCCGTTTTCGCGTTCAACACCGTAAGGCCGACCTATCGCGTCAAGTACCCAGGGCCTGCCGGCACGCCACCGAGGGCCTTCTTGCCAGGAGTCCCCCCGGAGGCATGTTGAGCGGCGCGAAGGAGCCTGCCCTGAGCGGAGCGAAGGGGTGACTGAGGGCGCCTGACTGCCACCTGGAGCAGCCGCTGATGCGAAGACCCTGCGGCTCCAGCGCTGCCCTTCACCAGTGGGGCGAGATCTCGCTGCTATAGTTTCTGGGGGAGGGATCGTCATCAAGACCGCGCTCCGGGACGTCCTCGAGACGGCCCTGCTGACCCTGGTGATCTTTCTCGGCGTGCGCCTCGGCGTGCAGAACTTCCGGGTCGAGGGCTTGAGCATGCAGCCGACGCTGCAGAGTAACCAGTACCTCCTGGTGAACAAGGCGGCTTACATGTTCAGTGAGCCGCAGCGGGGCGACATCGTGGTCTTCCGTCTGCCCCAGGATCCCCGTCGTGACTTGATCAAGCGTATCGTCGCTCTGCCGGGGGAGGAAGTGGAAGTCCGCGGCGGGGTGGTCTATGTGGACGGCAAGCCCTTGGATGAGCCGTACATCCGGGATCGGCCCCAGTACCATTTCAACAAGAAAAAGGTTCCGGAGAACGAGTACTTCGTGCTCGGCGACAATCGCAACAACAGCTTCGACTCCCACGTGTGGGACTGGCTACCAAGGGACTACCTGATCGGCCGGGCCTGGGTCTCCTACTGGCCGGTGGAAACGTGGTCTGTGGTGCAACACAATAACGTCCACTTCACGACCGCCACGGCGAAGTGAGCATGTCCGGTGATGAACCGGACCTAGCGCGCCTGGCAACCGCGCGCGCTCGCCTTGAAGCCGGGGCCACTGCCCTCGGTCTCTCTCTGGATGCAAGCCAGCTCGACCGCTTCGAGCGCTACGCGGCTTGCCTCCGCGAGGGCAAGCGCCGGCTGAGCTTGACGGCCCTGGTCGATCCCGTCGACGTGGCAGTCAAGCACTTTCTCGATTCCTTGAGCGTCTGTCGAGCCATTCCCCCTGGCGCCGCGCGCGTGGTCGACGTCGGCACCGGTGCCGGCTTCCCTGGCGTACCTCTCAAGCTGGCCCGCCCCGAGCTGGCGGTCGTCCTCCTGGAGGCAACGGGGAAAAAGGCAGCCTGGGTGGAGCAGTCTCTGCGAGAGCTGGGGGTGGAGGGGATCAGCGTCCTCACCGCCCGCGCCGAGGACCTGGCCCACCATCCGGCGCATCGTGCGGGCTATGACGTCGCCGTCGCCCGTGCCGTTGCCCCGCTCCCCATCTTGTGCGAGCTCTGCTGCCCATTTCTCAAGGCCGGCGGGACGTTCGTCGCCTTGAAGAGCGCCGCCGGGGCCGCCGTTGAGGTGCCTCAGGCCGCGCGGGCCCTCGAAGTCCTCGATGCGCGACTCAGGGCGGTCGATCCTGTGAACCTCCCCGACCTGCCCAATCGCGTCCTGGTGCTGATCGACCAGGTGCAAGCGGTGCCCCCTATGTACCCCCGGCGGGCCGGAGTTCCGGCGAAACGACCTTTGTAGACGGGAGAGCTCAGGACTCCATCATCCGCACTATGGCCGGCAGCGCACGTGCTCCACAGCGCGCCGCCAGGCGGCCCGTCGCTCCTCTCGCTCGGCACGGCCCATCGTCGGTTGGAAACGATCCCCCGCGGCCCGCCCGGCGGCAACCTCCTGAGGGGAGGACCAGAATCCCACCCCCAGGCCGGCGAGATAGGCCGCGCCGAGGGCAGTGGTCTCCAGTTGGACCGGACGCACCACCGGGCAGCCGAGCAGGTCGGCCTGGAACTGCATCAGGAAGTCGTTTGCCGCTGCACCGCCGTCGACAGCTATCTGACCCAGGGGCGCCCCGGAGTCCCGTTCCATTGCCTCCACCACGTCTGCCACCTGATGGGCCACTCCTTCCAGGGCCGCCCGCACCAGGTGAGCCTTGGTTGCGCCCCGCGTCAGGCCAGAGATCACCCCCCTGGCATCCTGGTCCCAGTATGGCGCCCCCAGACCGGTAAAGGCGGGGACGAAAACGACGTCCGCCGAGTTGCGAACGGACATGGCCAAGGCCGCCGTCTCCGCGGCCGTGTCAATGAGCCCCAGCTCGTCTCGCAGCCACTGGACGACCGAACCCCCGGTGAACACGCTCCCTTCCAGGGCGTACTGCAAGGGCGACGCCTCGCCGAGGCGCCAGGCGATGGTGCTCAGGAGCTGATTGCCTGACTCTACGCGTCGATCCCCGGTGTTGAGGAGCAGGAAGCAGCCGGTACCATAGGTGATCTTGGCGTCCCCCGGCGAAAGACAGCCCTGACCAAACAGGGCTGCCTGTTGGTCACCGGCCACTCCGGCCACCGGCACGCCCGCCGGAAAGGGACCGGCCCCTGCTGACTCGCCAATCAAGGCGCAGGAGGGGCTGACCCGAGGGAGCATCCTCAGGGGGACGTCTAGCACGCCGCAGAGCTCAGGGTCCCAGGTAGCTCCATCTATCTCCAGGAGGAGCGTGCGCGAGGCGTTGGAGACGTCTGTGGCGTGCGTCGCCCCGCCGGTCAGGTTCCACAAGACCCACGAATCGACCGTGCCGAAGATGGCCGCGCCGGCCTCTGCGCGCGCCCGCAGCCCCGGAATATGGTGGAGGAGCCATTCCACCTTGGTGCCGGAGAAGTAGGCGTCCAAGATCAGGCCGGTGCGCCTCAGGAACAGGCCCTCTTGTCCGGCGGCACGCAGCTCGTCGCAACGACGCGCCGTCCGCCGGCACTGCCAGACGATCGCCGGCCCGCACGGCTCACCGGTGTGCCGATCCCAGACGACGGTCGTCTCCCGTTGATTGGTCACCCCGATGGCCACGAGACGATGGGAAGGTAAGGGCGCCAGGGCCTGTGCGGTGGCGTCCAGCACCGTCTGCCAGATCTGCAGGGGGTCGTGCTCTACCCAGCCGGGCCGGGGGTAGACCTGCTCCACGGCGGCGTAGCCCCGGGACCGGATGGTCCCCGCATGATCGACCGCCAGGACGGTCGTTCCGGTCGTCCCCTGATCGATGGCCAGGATCATCGGCACTGACATCGTAGGCGGGCTCCTTGTAGCCGGCCGGATGGCCGGCCGGCGCCCGGACGATGGTAGCGCGCGAGGACGCAAAAAGCGACGGCCCGCCCCCAAAGGGAGGCGGGCCGTCGCTCGTGCGCCCTGAGTCGAGCCTAGGTGCGGGGGATGTCGCCGTCCGGGGCGCCAGATGGGATGGGGAGCTGCGCCAGCTCCACCGGCGGCGGGGCCAGCACGGCGTCCGCCGTGCGCGGCGGGAGCTTCCCGTTAAGGATGCGCCGCACGTCGTCCGCCTCCAGCTCGCCCTTTTCCGCCAGAGCCCGGGCCAGACGGTGCACTTCGGTCTCATTCTCCATCAGGAGTCGCTTGACCGCGTCATACTGCTCGCGTAAGAGGCTATCCACCTGCTGACGCAGGCGCTCGCTTTGCCGGCTCGGCCGGTGTGCCTCACGTCGATCCTCTACCGGCTCGACGTCGTTTCCACCCACCGCGTTCTCATCGAGCGTGCCCCCCACGCCGGTCGTCCCGGTAGTGCCATTGGCGTGAGACCTACCGTTCCAATGGCCGTCGTCCTCGTCTTCGTCGTTGACGAACAAGACGTCGGACGGGTTCATGTAGTTAGCGACATAGCGGGCCAGATCGCGCGCCCGCTTCAGGTCGCTGGCGGACTTGTCCAGCACCGTCCCCAGGAACAGCTCCTCGGCCGCCCGGCTGGCGAGCTTGATCTGAATCTCGGCCAGCACCTCCTCGCGAGAGTACGTCTGTTGCTCGGTGAGGGGACGCAGCTCATTGAAGCTGCTCATCTCCACCGACGAGACGATCGAGACGCGCCCCACCTCACGCCGGCGCGCCAGCAGGGCCTCGGCAATTGCCTGCCCCGCTTCATCGTAGGCCAGCCGGCGGGTGTCCTCGCGGGCGGTGACGTCCTGGCTCTGACGCTCGCGCTCCTTCTCGTCGATGATGCGCTGGATGTCGTCGCCGATCAGCTCGCCCTCGGTGAGCAAGGCCTGGGCGACGGCGTGCACCGTCTCGGAATGCACCGAAAGGAGGGTCTTGACGCGCGTGAACTGCTCGTCCAGCAGCTCCTCCACCCGACGCTTTTCCGGGAGGCCCATCGGGCCCATGGCGTTACCCATGGCCAGGTAGGAGAAGAAGGAGCCGCCCATGCCGTAGATGCCGAGGTAGGCCATGGCCAGGCGGGTGGCCACCTGCAAGTCGCTGGTCACGCCGTTGAGCTGCGTCCCCAGGAACAGCTCCTCGGCCGCCCGGCTGGCCAGGAACACCTGGATCTCGGCCAGGATCTCTTCCTTGGTCTGGGTATAGCGTTCCTCCACCGGCTTGGGAGCTACCATCCCCAGGGCGCCGCCCTGGCGGATGATAGTGGCCTTGGCGATGCGCAGGGCGTCCTTCTGGAGCATCGCCGTAGCAAAGGCGTGCCCCGCCTCGTGGTAGGCCAGCCGGCGCTTCTCCTCCAGTTTCATGCCCCGGATAGGCTGCTTGATGCCGAACTCGTGCGCCTCGCGTGCCTCGCTGAAGTCCTTGTAGGTAATGGCGTCGTGCCCGCTGAAGTGGGCCACCACCGTCGCTTCGTTGATGACGTACTTGATCTCTACCGGGGTGTAGCCAATGGTGTCCCCGGACATCCGGTCAAGGGGCATGTCCTCGTGGCGCACCTTGGAGAGGTAGTACTCGATGATGTCCTTGCGCCCCTCTTCGTCCGGCTTATCGATCGTCAGCTTACGATCGAAGCGCCCGGCACGCAATAAGGCAGCATCAAGCACCTCCACGATGTTCGTCGCGGCCATGGTGACCACGTTCGGCCGTACTACCGGCTTGCGACGCAGGCCCAACCGACGCAGCAAGCGGTTCCGCCAGCTTTCGCCGATCCGTGGCGGGTCCATCTCCATCAGCAGCTGGTTGAGGGCCCCGCCCCCGCCCCCGAACATGCCGCCCAAGCCCATCCCACCGCCCATCGCGGACGTACGCGCCCCGCCGATGGAGTCGATCTCGTCGATGAACAAGATGCAGGCGCCGTGCTTTTCGGCCAGCTTGCGCGCCCTACGGTACAAACGCCAGACGGTCATCACGTCCATGCCGATGAACATGGCGCGGAAGGAAGAGGCAGAGCTGTAGCCAAAAGGGACGCCGGCCTCGGTGGCGATGGCCTGCGCCAGGTAGCTCTTCCCGGTGCCGGGAGGACCTACCAGCAAGAGGCCCTTGGATACCTCGCCACCCATGCGCTTGAACTCTTTGACGCCCCGGAGGAGCGTCACCCAACGGGTGGCCACCTCCAGCACATCCTTCTGGCCCTTGTAGTCCTTAAAGGTAATACCGGTCTCCCCCGGCATTACCCAGTAGGTACGTCCTCGGCTGAGGAAATAAAAGAGCGCGCCAAACTGCACCACCATGAACAGCACGGCGAAGAGCAGCTGGAAGAGCAGGGAGATGCCGAACAAGAGGTACGGCATCAGGCTCTCGGCGTTCGGCAGGAACCAGAAGACGAACGCGCCGAGGATGATCAGCCACAGGAGCAGGCCGCGCCAGTGACGCCCAATGAACCCGGCGAACTTCTCTATCACAACCATGCCGTGTGGCCCCTCGTGTTGTTGGTTGGCGCCTTGCAGCGCCGGCGCATCCCCCCGAGCGGGGGACATTCACAGGGCTCGGGCAACGCGGCGTCCGCCCCGTCAAGCAGCCTGCGGCAGATGCCGAGCATAGCGCCAGTATATCCTGACCTCTCCTGGATTTCGTTCAGAATCCTCTTAACTGATCACCGGAACGTCGGCGCCAGCATGCTCTCTCGCCCGCCGCCGCGCGTTGCCCGCCCGCGGGCGGCCGGGAAACGGTACGGGGACGTGACGCCTGGCGAGAGCGCAGTCGTGACTAGCTTCCCGCGCTGGACCAGTCTTGCACTCGCGTCGCCGGCGCGAGCTTGCCGCCCGCCTGCACGTCGTACAGGTTGCCCCCGGGCCCACCGATGCGCACTTGGCGCCCAGGAGGCACGTTGTACACCCCACCGGGATCGGCATCGATCCCCATCACGGCCACGCCTCGGGCGTCGTAGTAGACGCCGTGTGCGTCAACCGTGTCCCGGGGCGGAGGCTCCTGTGATGGTGGCAGGGGCGTCCTAGCGCCGGCAGAAGTGTCCCCGGCGGCCTTTGACGGACCGGCGGGGGAGTCACGTCCCGAGCCGCCCACTTGCGCCGCGGACGCTCGCCCCGCGCTCCCGCCGGCCTCCCCCATGGAACCTACAGGGCGGGACGCCCTCAGGGCCGACGGGGGGGGGCGCTGCACGGCCGCCACCGGGGGGACGCTCACCGCGGGCGGCAGATCCCCCGGCGGTCGCACGCTGGCCGGCCACTGCCAGCCCAGGCCGCGCACAAACAGAAGGACGTACATTCCCAGGGTAAGCGCGGCCAGCGCAGCCAGGCGGAAGCGGTCGGCCCCGGTGCTACGGGAGATAGAAGCGACCCTGCGCGCGCCCACGCTAGTGCCTCGCCAACGAGATTTCGCTCCTCCTGCCAACCGGGTACCTCGCCCGCAGAGTCACCGTGATTAGATACCAATGGGTCAGTTGACATACCCATCGCCGCTGCCGGGTCATCCCTTCGCCCGGCTCAGGGCCAGCGCTGACCCTCGAGCGGAGCGAAGGATCCGTCTCCTCTGGAGCAGGAACCGTCACGCTCGTGGCAAGGGTGCCACTAGTCTGGGAAGACCTCCGGCCCCTTGTCCTTGTTCGCGGCGATGAAGCGCCGGATGAAGGGCTCGTCCACGCTATCGAGGTACGCCAGCTTGCCCCAGGCGGTCAGGGCGATGGGTCGGTTAATGCCCCGGTAGGGGGCCAGGATCACCTTTTTCGGGTAGCTCCGCACGATCGCCTCAAGGGCGGAGACCATTTCCGGGCAACCGTCCGGGCAGTCGTACTGGATCAGGATCTCCCCATGCTCGAGGTTGTGCACCTGCACCTCATCGGGGATTTGCTGCGCTGCGACTCCCGGCGGGGCGACGGCGTCTGCGTAGTGCCAGCCAGACGTGGGTGGGGTGCTGTTATAGGGCTGGTGGGTCTGGCCGCGGGCAATGTGGACACGCCCTTGGATGGGGAAGGTCTGCACCTGTGGCCCGGGCTCGGGACGGGTCAGCCAGTACACCAGCAGACCGAGGGCCAGGACGCCGGCCCCGATCCCTGCCCCCCACATCAGCCGGACGCGGCGGCGCCGGGCCGCTTCTTCCCGGCGGCGTGCTTCCAGCTGTGCCTCCAGCTGCTGGCGGCGTTGCTCGCGGCGGGAAGGCGCCACTCCGTTCACTGACCTTGGGCGTGTCCGCGTCTCGCTCATGCCACTGCTACCACTCGCTCCACGGCGGCTTCACCCAGCACCGCGTTCAATGCCCGGACGATCTCAGGATTGCAGCGCTCCAGTAGGGCGGCCAGGCGAGAGTCCGGTACGCGCACTGTCAGCACGCCCCCCTGTAGGTCGAGCGCCCGGGATGCGGATGCCAGCTCCGGCGAGCTTTGCCCGGCGGCAGCCGGCCAGGCGCGAAGCGCCCGCATCGTGCGCAAGCGGTGCAGCAGACCCATCCCCTCCAGCGTCTGGGGCATGATCTCACCTAAACGCCGAAACGACATCCTGCTCTTACTCCCATACTACCAGCCTCGCCCTCGCAAGGATCGCTCCGGCACCGCGGTGTAATCTGGTGGCTTTTCTCAGGAACCGGTCTGACGCGCACCTCAGCGCGTGTCATCCGGATTCCCCGCAGACCCCAGACGGCCGACCGAGCCCTGCACCAGGGACCTGGCCAGGCGATCTGACCAGACGTTAGCGTCTGACCCCCAGACCGTCTCGCGTTACCGCCCCGGCCTCCACTCCATAGACGTCCGCGCGCCCCAAAAAGTCCTCGGCAAAGAACGTCAGGTCGGTAGCCGTCAGCAGCACCTGCTGCTGCTCGAGCACTACCTCTTGCAGGAAGCGCCGCCGGCGAGGGTCGAGCTCAGACATGACGTCGTCGAGCAGGAGGACGGGACGCTCAGTGGTAGAGCGTTGCATCAGCTCCACCTCGGCCAGTTTCAGGCACAGGGCCGCCGCCCGCTGCTGGCCGCGGGAGCCGTAGACGCGTAGATCTACATTTCCGGCGAAGAAGCCGGCGTCGTCACGGTGCGGCCCTACGAGCGTTACCGCCTGTTGTCGCTCCCGAGCCCGTCCGGCGGCAAGCTGCGCCGTGAATCGCTCCCGCAGCTCCACCACGGCCGCGCCGGGAGGTCCCTGAAGGGCCGTCCCATCGACCGTCGTCCGCTGGGACGGGCGGTAGGCTTCCGGATCCCATAGCGCCTCCGACGGCCGGCCTTCTAATGGAACGGTGCAGCGGTACTCAGCGCGAAGATCACCCCCATCGCTCGCCAGCCGGGGGTAGATCTCAGCCATGGCCTCGTTTAGCCGGTGCATTGCCCGTAGGCGAGCCATGATCATGGTCGTGCCCAGCTCCACCAGCTGCACGTCCCAGTACTCGAACTGATCCGGGCGCACGGCGCGCTCCCGCCCCTCGCGCAAGAGGGCGTTTCGCTGCTGTAATACCCGCTCGTAACGCCTTGCCGTGCGCGAGTAGACGTGGTCGATTTGACAGAGGGTGATGTCCAGGTACCGCCGGCGTAAGGCCGCCGGCCCGGCGATCAGCTCCACGTCCTCAGGGGAGAACAGCACGACGTTGAGCTGGCCCAGCAGCTCCAGCGGCTGCCGCTGCTGTCCGTTGATGCGCACCCGTCGCCGCACCGATGTGGCCGGTGTTTGCAGCAGCCCTCCAGGTGGGCGCGGCGACAGATCTCCTGCAGCCGGGGCCGGCGCCAGGGGGCTCTCAGCTAAGATGACCTCCAGCTTCGTCGGCGAGGGCAGACGATCCACCTCAGCCGCCACGCGAGCGAACACCGGGCCGCCGGCGACGTGCCAGTTGACCATCTCCCGCTCGGCCGCCGTGCGATAAGACCTGGTGGTCGCCAGGACGTATAGCGCCTCGATCAGGTTGGACTTGCCCTGGCCGTTGTCCCCCCAGAAGATGCTCAAGTGCGGCGAAAGGGCGAGATCGAGCCGGACGTAGTTGCGAAAGTTCGTTAGCGTCAGGTGGCGACAATACATCCAGAGTTCGTCCCAGATCTCAAGTCAGACGCCTCACGTCCCTGGCTGTCGACCGGGGCTTGCTGTCGCGACGATCGACTAGAGACCGGAGCGCTCGATCTAGGGTCTGGCTCGGACTTCGGTGCCCGTCAGGCGCTCCAAGGGTTTGACCACGGCGGCGATATCTTCTTCGCCGAACCCCATCTCCCGCGCCTCTTCAAAGACCTGCGCGGCCAGGGCGCTGAGCAGGAGGCGCACCCCGTTGTCCTTGCCTACTTCTAGCCCCAGGTTGAGGTCCTTGTGCAGTAAATCTACCGAGAACATGGCCTCAAAGCTCCCCTTCAGGATCAGGTCTGGAAAGCAGCGTTGGAGCTGAAAGCTGTTCCCGGTGGCCGAGGCGATCGTCTCGTAGAGGAGCTGGGCGTCCACCCCGGCCTTGACCCCCAGCACCATCGCCTCGGCGGCCCCGGCAAGGTTGATGCCCACCAGGAGCTGGTTCATCAGTTTTAGCACCGCCCCGGCGCCCACCGGCCCGGCGTAGACAATCTTCTTCCCCACCTTCTGGAGTATAGGCAGCGCCCGCTCGTACTGGCCCTGGTCCCCCCCAACCATGACCGTCAGCGTCCCCGCTTCGGCGCCCGTCGTCCCGCCGGAGACGGGTGCGTCCAGGTAGCCGGCCTGCCGCTCCGCCAGGGCCGCGGCCACCGAGCGGCAAGTGGACGGGCCGATGGTGCTGAAGTCCACCACGATGCTCCCGGGCCGGATCCCTTCGATCAGCCCGCCCGTTCCCAGCGTGACCTCCTCCACCGTGGCCGGCATGGGGAGGCACAAGCAGATCACATCCGAGCGGGCGGCCGCCTCTGCCGGGGTGCGCGCCGGAGTGGCGCCCTCCCCCGCCAACGCCTCCACCGCCGACTGGCTTCGATTGGCCACGGTCAAAGGGAAGCCCCCCTTTAGGACGTTGCGAGACATGGGCTGACCCATCTTCCCCAGGCCGATAAAGCCGACGCTCAGCTCAGGCATTCCTCAGATCCTCCTCGTTCCCCGTCGAAGGGTACCAGGGTCAGCGACCGGCGAGGCGCTTGCCGTCAGGGGGCTGTCACCTGGGGCTCTAGAGGGGCCGGCCTGTATTTCGCACGTCGCAGACGGCGGGGCACACAAGAAGGGCGCCTGGCCATCTGGGGCGTGGAAGCCAGGTGCTCGCGGGATGACCCGCACTTCTCCGGCTCTCAGGGGATCACCAGTACCTGGCCGACGCGGAGCGTCTCGTTGCGGCTGCGGAGATTGTTGGCCGCCACGATGGCGTCTACCGTGGTGGAGTAGCGCTGGGAGATGGCCAACAGGGTGTCCCCCGCCTGCACCGTATGCTCACGCTGGCTCGGGCGCGCCGTCGGCGTGGGGGCCGGGGGCGGGGTGGCAACCGCCGCCGGCGCCGCGGTCGCAGTTGGGGCTGGCGCCGGGACTTGTCCCCCAGCTGGCGTCGCCGGCGGCATGGCTGCCCCTGGGGCGGGCGTTGTGCCAGTGGCGACAGTCGGCTGGGGAGCCGCCGCCGGCTGGTTGCCCGGGAGCTGGCCGGAGCCACTCGGGGCTGTCGCCGCCGCCGGGAGGCGGGAGGGCGGATTGCTGGACTGCCCCCTGAGGGCGCTGCTCGCCGTCCCCACGCCCAGGCCGGCGATGCGGAACATGATGGCCGCCGAGACGAGCGTAAGCAGGATGACAAAGCCTAGCCCCAGGCGGGCCTTCCAATGCTCGCCGCTGCGGCGCTGCGCGGACGGGCTGGGATAGCGCCGCTCCGGCGCCGGTAGGTATTCTTCCATGTCAGCTAGACGTCAGCTGGAGAGTTGCTTCATGGGTTGCACGCCCACCATGGGCGATGCCGTAACCTGTTGACGCCACAGCCAGCATACCGCTCCCTTCACAGGAGCCGCAACGTCCCCCATGGAGCAGCCTGCGCTAGGCCTCTGCCACCCCCTATGACGCCCCGGCAAGAGCACCGACCCTTGCAACGTCCCAGCTACCACGACCAGCGTGCCCTGGTCATGGGCTTGGGCGTCTCCGGCGGGGGCGTGGGCGTCGCCCGCTTCCTCGCCCGGCGCGGGGCAAAGGTCACCGTCACCGACCTCTCGCCACCGGATCGCCTGGCCGAGTCCATCGCCGCCCTCCACGGTCTCGACATCCACTACGTCCTGGGCGAGCATCGTGAAGCCGATGTTCTGCAGGCCGACTTTGTGGTGCGTAATCCGGCTGTGCCTCGCACCCATCCCTTGCTGCAGCTGGCCGAGGCCCGCGGCCTGCCCATCTATATGGAAATGACCTTGTTCTTCCTGGAGTGTCCCAGCTCCCACATCGTCGGCGTTACCGGCACAAAGGGCAAGACAACGACCACCACCCTCTTGGGTGAAGTCCTCGGGGGCGCCGGTCGCGACGTCGTCGTTGCCGGCAACCTCCGCATATCCGCTCTTGAGCAGCTCTCGCGGATCGGAGCGGAAACGGATGTCGTCTTGGAGCTCTCTAGCTTTCAGCTGGAGGGCCTGGAGGGAATTGCCACGAGCCCGCCGGTGGCGGTGATCACCAATCTGATGAACGACCACCTCAACCGCTACCCCTCTCTGGAGGCTTACTACGGGGCCAAGCAGCTCGTCTTCCGCTTCCAGGATCGGAGCGGAATTGTGGCCCTTAACCGTGACAATCCACCGTCGCGGGACCTTGCGCGGGAGGCCCCGGGGAAAGTGGTGTGGTTTGGGCGCGACGATGTCGTACCAGGAGCGGATGTTGGCCGGCTGCGAGGGGAGCACAACCGGCTCAATAGTGCCGCCGCCGCGGCCGTTGCTCGGGCGCTTGGTATCCAGGCCGACGTTATCGCCCGCGCTGTGGCCTCCTTTCGGGGTGTCCCCTACCGCCAGGAAGTGATCCGGGAGCGAGAAGGGGTGCAGTTCGTGAACGACTCAGCGGCCACCACGCCTGAGGCGGTGCTGGCCGCCCTGGCCGCCGCCGCCGGGCCGGTGGTATTGATCGCCGGCGGGGCGGACAAGGCCCTGGACTTCAGCGCCCTGGGGGAGGCGGTTGCCGCCCCCTCCAGCAGGGTAAGAGCCGTCGTCCTGCTGGAGGGCGATGCCACAGACAAGGTGGCCGCCGCCGTAGGACCGAAGGCGGTCGGGCGCTACCGTGATTTCCCGGCCGCCGTCCACCGCGCCGCCGCCCTGGCCTCGCCAGGAGACGTGGTGTTGCTTTCACCGGGCTGTGCTTCGTTCGGGATGTTCGCCAACGAGTTTGATCGTGGCGATCAGTTCAACGCCATCGTGCGCCGGCTATAACGCCCCGCTCGCAGGCGCCGACATTGCCGGCGAGGCCACCGGCGGGCCTGCAGACCTGTACCGGCCGGTGGCGCGGTACATGATCGCCTCGCGGCAGGACCTCCCTCAGCGTGCCCCGGCGGCGTTGATGACCTCCTGCTGTAACGTCAGGAGCTGCCTGATTCCCCGCTCCGCGAGATCGAGCAGACCGGCCATCGCCTCCCGGGAGAAGGGTTTCCCTTCCGCGGTGCCTTGCACCTCCACGTACTCCCCAGTCTGCGTCATCACCACGTTGAAGTCTACTTCCGCACGGGAGTCCTCGACGTAACTAAGATCGAGGATCGGCTCTCCATGGAGTATCCCCACGCTGCTCGCGGCTACGGCCGCCCGCAGCGGGGACGTGCGCACCAGCCCCCGCCGTTCCAAGTGCCTCAGGGCGAGGGCGATGCCGACGTAGGCCCCGGTGATGGCCGCCGTGCGCGTCCCCCCATCGGCCTGGATGACGTCGCAGTCGACGAAGAGAGTGCGCGGGCCAATACGATCGAGATCGACCGTCGTGCGTAGCGCCCGGCCGATCAGGCGCTGGATCTCGTGTGTGCGCCCCCCGACGCGACCCCGGGTGGACTCGCGCGGGCTGCGCGTGTGAGTCGACCGCGGCAACATGGCGTACTCGGCCGTGATCCAGCCCTGCTCCGTGCGCTGGAGATGCGGGGGCTGAGTCTCCTCGACGCTGACGGCGCACAGGACGCGCGTCTTACCCACCTCGATCAACGCCGAGCCCTCAGCGTGATCGAGGTAGTGGGGCGTGATCCTTACCGGTCGCAGATCTTCGGGCATCCGGCCGTCGGGACGCGCCATGCATTCCTCCAGTTCTTCGCCAGGCTGACCTGACCCCTGCCCACCACCGTCGGCCGATCGTTCGGCCGGCGTGGACGTCGTACCCTAAGGATCCGGCGGCATCGGGGTGGGCCGGGGGGGGCGCTCTCTCAGGCTGATCGACCGGAGCCAGGGGTAGGCCATCGCTGATGTCCCATACCCCTGGACGTACGGCTTCACCAAGACGTAGCGCTTGGAGTGCCAAAGCGGCACCCACGGGGCGTCGCGCAAGATCAGGCCCTCTGCCTCTTGGTACAGCCGGTAGCGCGCAGCGCTGTCCCGCTCCATGCGCGCCCGTTCCAGGAGCCGGTCGACATCCGGATTGGCGTACTGCGCAGTGTTCTCATTGCTCCGGCTGTGGAAGAGGAGATCAAGAAAGTTCTGGGGATCGGCATAGTCAGCCAGCCAGCCATAGAAGAACAGCTGGAATTGATCTCTATGCCGGGACATGGCGTCCATAAAGCCGTTGCGGTCGAACTGCCGGACGCGGACGTCGATCCCCAGGTTCTGCTTGTACATCGCCACTATGGCGTTGATCTCCGGCGGGGCGCCGGTACGGTTGCCGGCCAGCGACAGGACGATCTCCGGGAAGTTGCGCACGTCGCGGTAGCTAGACTCGGCGACCAGCTGGCGGGCGCGAGAGACGTCGAAGTCCAGACCCTTGACGTTGTCGCTCCGCCCGGGCATCCCCGGAGGCAAGATCCCCTCGACCTTGACCACCGTCTTCTTCAAGGTCAGGTTGGCGATCTTGTCCCGGTCAAGGGCATGGTTGAAGGCCTGACGCACCTTGGCGTCGTCGAACGGCTTGGCCATGACATTCATGCCCAGGTATTGAATGTCCATGTCCGTACGCACCCGCAGCTCCCGCGACAGCGGGTTGCTCTTGTCCGTGACGCGCTCGATCTCGGCCAGCTCAACGAGGGCGATGTCCAAGTGACCCTCCTCGTACGCCGCTACGGGCGAGAGAGGGACAAACGACGCTTCGGAAAGGGCCGGCCTGGGGCCATAGTAGGCGTCGTGGCGCACTAAGATCAGACTCTCGTCCGGTTTCGCTTCTCGGATACGAAATGGCCCCGTCCCGTTGGGGTTGGCCCACCAGTTCGCCCCACCGCCCTCGACGTTCGCGCGATCGACGACATAGGCCACCGGGTAGGTCAGCTTGGCCGGGAAGTAGACCCGTGGCTCGTTAAGCGTGATTTCTACAGTCAGGTCGTCGCGCACTTTGACGCCCCCCACTTCTGACGTCGTTCCCTGCAAGCGATCGGTGACGCCAGCGATGTCGCCAAGGTAGGTGGCCGCCACGGGAGACTTGCTGGCCGGGTTGGCCGCGCGCTCCAGGCTGTACTTCACGTCGGCGGCGCGCACCTCTCGCCCGTCGTGAAACCGGGCCCCTTTTCGCAGGCTAAAGGTGTAGGTCAGACCATCCGGGCTCACCTGCCACTTCTCGGCCAGATCAGGGACGACCTCTGCCTTTTCGTTCAGGCCGGTCAGCCCGCTGAAGACCTGCACGACGTACTCCGCCTCCAGGGCGCCCTGAGTCATGATGGGGTCGAGCGTCTCGAAAGGGTACAAGTAGGTGCGCAAGACCTGGTCGACCGGCGGACGCCGAAAGGGGTTGAGCTGGCAGGCGGAGAATGCCGTAGCCCCCAGGGCCACCGGCAGGCTCAACGCCATACGGCGGTTCCGGCCCCGGCGAGTGGGTGCTTTGGGCGGGCCAGGAGGCGTTGCATCAGACCGGGCCATGGCCGCACTCTACTCCATCATCTGGTGAGAACACGCTCTATCCTTGCGCCGGCCGGAGTGTGGGGCGTTCCGAGCTCGTGCGGTGCCGGCGCCCCGCCGGGCACGAGTGACTCACGTGTTCATTTCGTGCGCTGGTCATGCGCTGGCACACGGTGTGTCGCGCGGGCGCGCCGGACAGACCGGATACTCCCGGGTCAGGGTCGGCGCCGCCGGCGGGGCGTAGCCGGGGACGCCGTCCTTCCCCTGGGGCTGGCCTTGGGGCCGGCAGCCCCGCCGGCGTGGCCCAGCAAGGCCAGGGCGCGACGCAAGATGGCCCGTTCGTTCTCGTGGCTGACCATATCCAGGGCATCGGCAGCCGACAGCCAGCGGGCAAAGTCGTACTCTGCATCGTGTAGGGCCGTGTCCCCGGCTACCGGCCGGAGCAAGAAATGGTAGACGGTCTTGTGGAACCGAGTGTTCGGCGTGGCGGGCCTTACTTGATCACCACGACCACGCTCGCTGCGCCAGGGGAGGACGACTCCTCGAGGTGGCGTGCGAAAAGTGTAAGAGATACTCCCCAAAGGGGCCACGATCTGCCCCAGGACGCCGGTCTCTTCGGCGATCTCCCGCAGGGCCGTTTGCTCAATCGTCTCACCGTCTCGCGGCGTCCCCTTGGGCAAAGCCCATAGCGGGGGCCGGCGCCGACCGACGAGCAGGAACTCCAGCACGTCATCGTGGGCGTAGCGGTAGAGCACACCACCGCACGAAACGAGCCGTCGAGCCGTCCCTATCTCATCGGCCGGTGGCTCCACGTGATCACGCGTGGCTGCCACGGGTCTTCAGTCGCCGCCCCGGCCGGGCCAGGGCGGCCGCGGCCTCCCGTTCCGGCCCACTCGCAAGGAGCTCGATGATGTTGCGGAAACAATAGCTCCATACCGCCTGCGCCAGCCAGGTGGCACAGAGCATCAAGAGCAAGAACGCAGGGGCGCCGCGGAGGAGGCGTTCTACCTGCGTCCAGCCTCCATGGGTGGCAGCGACCCCCAGGGCCAGACTCACCAGCAGGCCATAGATAAAGGCGAACTCTCGAAAGAACGGCCGGCGACCAAATGCCAGGTCGGCAGCCTCTGCGTGGAGGAAAAGCCAGCGCCGGAACTGGGCCAGGAGCACGCCGAGCAGCCCGGCCGACAAGAGCAGCGGGGCCTCGTCCACTGCCGGGGCAAAGACGGCTCGGAAGTCTGCCCGGGTCAAGGGTCGCCCAACTCCAACGATCGAGTCCTGCCCTTCGTTGACCAGCGAGGCGACGTAGGCGGCCAGCAAGCCGCAGGCAAGGATTGCCAGGGGGGCGAAAAAGACACACAGCCCGGCAAGGAAGCCACTGGAGAGGATCGTCCGCTCCCGCGCCACGGTCACCAGGAGGTCTGCCTGGTATGGCGACGGGCCTGGCACGGGCACTCGAGCGCGGTCGTTCATGGCCTCATGCTGGCGGCCGCCCCTCCCCTGGGGAAGGAGCACCTCTACCTCTTATGTACGCTCGCTGAAGTCGAGGTGGATGCGACTCGCCGTGGGCTCGTCCTGCCCCTGATACTTGCTGCCTAGGGGTTGCGACCCATAGGGGCGTTCAGCCGGCGTGGTCATCTCCAGAAAAGAAAGCTGGCCGATCTTCATGCGCGGGTAGAGCTGGATGGGGAGGGAAGCGGCGTTACTCAGCTCCAGTGTCAAGTGGCCACGGAAGCCGGGGTCGACGTATCCAGCCGTGGAATGGATCACCAGCCCCAGCCGTCCCAGCGAGCTCTTCCCCTCAAGCCGGCCCACAACGTCGTCCGGGAGAGTGACTTCCTCCCAGGTGTTCCCCAGGCAGAACTGGCCGGGCTGGAGGACGAAAGCCTCACCGTCCCCAACTGTGACCAGCTCCGTGAGATCCGGCTGCTCCCGCCGCGGGTCGATGTGCGTGTACCGCGTGCTGCGGAAGATGCGAAAGCGTCGATCGAGCCGGATGTCAATGCTGGACGGCTGGATGGCCAGGGCATCGAACGGCTCGACGCGCAGGCGCCCAGCCTCGATCAGTTCACGGATCGTGCGATCGCTGAGCACCATCGCCAGTGGCTCCCCTGCCCCCGACGGGAGTATACCGCCTGTCTTCATCGAGGCTCTCTTCGGAGGGGCGCCGGCGTGTGTCCGGGGGCAGTGGCGCGGATGACGTCTCGTGCCCGGCGTCTGGATCGCCATGCGTTCCCCAGGGACACCGCGGCGCCGGTGTCTGGCAGGAGGTCCGCCATGCCAGGTGAGACGCTGGAGGTCCTGCAACGTACGGCCGCTGATCCAGGGCTTGGTAGCTTGCTGGCGCAGTGGAACCGCCGTCCATATACTTCGCGTAACACTGCTGTGAAGAAGATGGACCTGCGCGGGCAAACGGCGTGCCGACACACCCCAGCCGCTGTCTTCGGATCGATCTTCGTGGGGCAGGGCTGGCCCGTCGCCCGCGCTGGCCTTGAAGTGGCCGGAGTGGCCGGGCTCTCACCGGGCTGCCACTTCGAGGCTGGAATCGCCGGCGCGCCGTATCCGAGGCGTCGCCGGGCCTGGCCCCCAGCACGTCTCGATGGGCTATTGCTCTATAGGTTAGATGTCGATATACTGGCCCCAGGCACGCCAATTGGCGTGCCCTTTGTACAGGGCATGTGGTGACCGGCCCTAGGGCCGGCTAGGGCCGGCAGGGAGATCGCCGGCGGAGTAGCCGGTGTGGCGCGCAAAGGCTGCAACGACCGCTGTGTCAGGAGACAGTGCATGAGCTGGATGACCACTCCACATTTGCCCGGCGTCCCGCGCCACCAGACTCCCCGCCCGACGGGCTGGGCCTGCAGGAGGCGCGCCCTACGTTGGTCACAGCAGGCGATGGCCGCGCTGCTGGTCGCCGGAATGCTCCTCCCTGCCTTTCCCCTCCCGGCGGCGGCCGGATCGCTCGATCAGGCGCCGGTGGGCGGCGCCGGGGCCGCCGGTGGGGCGCCGGCGGCCGGCATAGGGGTAGGGGCCGCCGGGAGCGCGGCAGCTCCCACCAGCGCGGGGGCGGCCGGGGCGCAGCCGGCCCCCGTACAGCCGGCCCCCGTACAGCAGGTCACCGCGCAGCAGGCGCAGGGCGACCGGCAGCAAAGGCCGATAGAGGAGCTCACCCCCGAGGATCTGTTCGGCCAGCCCATCTACGCCGACGTCAAGGCCGAATGGGACAAGCAGTTCAAGCCGGTCAGCGCCGGCGTGGAGGTGCGGATCCCGGCCGCCGACTACAGCGCCGCCGGCGGGAATGAGGGTCTGCAAGTAGTAGACAACTTCCAGGGCAAGGCCGGGCGGACGCTGCTGTGGACGATCGACGACGGCTGGGTGGAGTGGGATGTCACCGTTCCCGAGACCGGGCTCTACGAGATCACGGTGGACTACTACCCCATCCCCGGCAAGCGCGCCTCGGTGCAGCGCGACCTCTTGATCGATGGGGAGCTGCCCTTCCGGGAAGCGAAGCGGGTCGTCTTCCAGCGTGTCTGGAAGGACGCTTACTGGCCCCCGAAGCAAGACAATCAGGGGCAGGACATCCGTCCACCTCAGGTAGAGGCCCCGCAGTGGGAAACCAAGACCATCGAGGACGCGGATGGGCGCTATGACGCCCCCTTCCAGTTCGCCTTTACTGCCGGGGCGCACAAGCTGCGCCTGCAGACGGTGCGGGAGACCGTCGCACTGCACACCATCACCCTCCACACCCCGCGGGTAATCCCCACCTACCAGGAGCGCCTGGCGGAGTGGCGGGCCAAGGGGTACAAGGAAGTCACCGGCAACAAGATCTCCAGGGTCGAGGCCGAGAACATCTACCTCAAGGCCGACCCCACCATCCGCGGCGAGGTCAACTTCGACGCCCTGGCCTCCCCTAACGCCAATGGGGTGTTCCGCCTGAACTCGTTTGGTTGGTGGCGCTGGCGCCTGCCGGGCCAATGGGCGCGCTGGAAAGTCACCGTCCCGGAGGACGGCCTGTATCAGATCAGCATGGACGTCTGGCAGGGCTGGGCCGGGCGCCGGCCCCGAATTCGCACCCTGCGCATCGATGGCGAGGTGCCCTTCCGGGAGATGCGCAACATCCTGTTTCGCAGCGACCGTCTGTGGCGCCTGGAGACAATGCGCCAGGACCAGCTGCCCGAAGGAGAGCCCTATCTCTTCTATCTCAGCAAGGGCGAACACATCCTGCAGATGGAAGTCACCCTGGGGTTCATGTCTGAGACGCAGCGGGTGCTGGATCAGACGCTCGGCGAGATGAGCGCCATGAACCGGGAAATGCTCATGATCACGGGGGCCAACCCGGACCGGAACATGGATTGGGACCTGCACGAGAAGATCCCCACCCTTGTCCCGCGCCTGCGGTCGATCGTCGAGCGCCTAGAGACGCAGGCGACGCGCATGGAGGAGATTGGCAAGTCGCGCAACGACGCCTCTGCCGCCTTCCGCGTCGTGGTCGACCAGGTGCAACGAATGGTCAATCAGCCGGCGGACATCCATCGCCTGCTAGACGACTTCACTCGCAGCCAGGGCATCCTGGCGGCGCAGATCGTCGCTCTCCAGAACCATCCGCTGGCGGTGGAGTGGTTCGCCGTGCACTCCCCTGACGCCAAGCTCCCGCGGGTGCAGGCCAACGTGGTGGAGCAGACCATAGCGTCCACCAGGACGTTCATCATGTCCTTCTTCCGTGACTACACCGGCCTGGGGAGCAGCTACGGCAAGAACGAGAAGCCCCTGGAAGTGTGGGTCGGTCGGGGCTCCGAATGGGGCCAGATCATGAAGGATATGGCGGAGGATGACTTCACACCGGCCACGGGCATCAAGGTTAACCTCCACGTCATCCCGCCGGCCAACCTCGGAGAGGGCGCCGGCTCCGTGCTCCTGCTGGCTGCAACGGCCGGGGAAGCCCCCGACGTGGCCGTCGGCGTCCCTTCGCAGCTCCCGGTGGACTTCGCCGTACGCAAGGGACTGGTCAACCTGAACGAGTTCCCGGACTACGCCCAGGTGGCGGAGCGCTTCCGGCCGGGCGCCCTGGTGCCCTTCCGCTACAAGGTCCCGTTCACGAATCAGGTGGGGGACTGGGCGCTGCCGGAGACGCAGGACTTCGCCATGCTCTTCTATCGCACGGATGTGCTGACCGAGCTGGATATCAAGCCCCCGGACACGTGGGAGGACTTGTATGACGCCCTGCTCAAGCTGCAGCAAAATGGCCTGGACTTCTACTACCCGCCGCCGACCGGCGTGGCGGTGACCGAGGGGGCCGTGGGGTTCACCCCCTTCCTGTTCCAGAACGGGGGCGACTACTACACCTGTGACGCTGAGGGGTCGTGCAAGTCGTCGCTGAACACTCCCGAGGCCCTGGCCGGCTTCCAGGAGTGGACGGAGCTCTATAGCAATTACAAGATCCCCCGCGAGGCTAACTTCTTTACCCGCATGCGCACGGGTGAGCAGCCCATCGGCGTCTCAAACTACTTTGTGTACATCCAGCTCTCCACGGCGGCCCCGGAGCTGACTGGGCGCTGGGAAATGCGCCCCATGCCGGGGCACCGCTGCGGGTCAGTCAACAACACCACGGGGATGATGATCCCCTGCCCCCCGGGTGAGCAGC
This sequence comes from Chloroflexota bacterium, assembly GCA_030447525.1. GTDB lineage: Bacteria > Chloroflexota > UBA11872 > UBA12225 > UBA12225 > JAUJOR01. The sequence continues at coordinate 54,122 of JAUJOR010000016.1, forward strand.
CCGGCACCGTCATCCGCACCAGCGGGGGCACCGGCCAGGCGGTGGTCATCTTTAACCAGAGCACGCAGAAAGACGCCTCGTGGGAGTTTCTCAAGTGGTGGACGTCCAAGGACGCCCAGCAGCGCTTCGGCGGTGAGCTGGAGGCGCTGATCGGGGTTGAGGCGCGCTGGAACACGGCCAACCTGGAAGCCCTGCAGGCCCTGCCGTGGCCCCGCCGCGATATCGCCTCCATCTTGGAACAGTGGCGCTGGTTCCGGGAGCCCCCGGTGGTCTTGGGAGGCTACTTCACCGGCCGTCACGTCCTGAACGCCTGGAACCGCGTGGTGCTGCAGGGGGTCAATCCCCGCGAGTCCTTGGAGGATGCCATCTTCGACATCAACAAGGAGCTGGCCAAGAAGCAGGAGGAGTTCGGGATCAAGGTTGATCCCTCTATGTACCGGCGCGGAGGCTGAGGCCAGCCGTGCCTGTGGGGCGGGTCAGCCGGCGGGTGTGTCCCCCGTCGCTCTGGCCCGCTCCCTACTCGGTCATGACCCTGTAGTGGTGAACTCAGCAGGCGACACCGGGAAGTAGGGCCAGTGTCGCCGCTGCCGGCGACGGCAAGCGCATAAGGAGGATGTGAACAAATGGCTACCCGACCAGAAGTATTTGTCCCAGCAAGGGCAATACCGGCTCCCCACGCGCGCCGCTCTCCGCTGAGCGCCTTCTGGTACCGATGGGGTGTCTACTACCTCTTCATGGCCCCCTTCATGACCATGTTCACCGTCTTCATCATCGCCCCCGTGCTGGTGGCCATCTACCTATCATTCACCTACTTCAACGTCCTGGAGGCACCGCGCTGGATCGGGTGGAGCAACTACAAGCTCTTGTTTCTTGAGGACGACGTCTTTATCACGGCCATCGCCAATACCCTGACATTTGCCGTGATCACTGGTCCGGTCGGCTTCTTTATCTCCTTTTTCTTTGCCTGGTTGATCAACCCGCTGAAGGCCAAGACCGTCCTGGCTTTGTGTTTCTACGCGCCCTCTATCGTGGGCGGCATCGCCATGAGCGTGGTATGGAAGATCGTGTTCTCCGGCGACCGCTATGGCTACTTGAACAACTATCTGCTCAATATCGGGGCCATCGACGAGCCGTACCAGTTTCTCTCCGAGCAGGCGTCGATCATGCCGGTGATCATGTTCGTTTCCTTGTGGATGGGCATGGGCACCGGGTTCCTGGTGTTCCTCGCCGGCCTGCAGACGGTGAATACCGACCTGTATGAGGCAGGCAAAGTGGACGGCATCTCCAATCCACTACAGGAGGTGTGGTACATCACCCTGCCGTCGATGAAGCCCCAGCTCCTGTTCGGCTCGGTCATGGCCGTTGTCGCGGGGTTCTCGGTATTTGAGGTGGCTACGGCGCTGGCCGGCCTACCTAGCCCCTTGTATGCCGGGCACACCATTGTGTCTCACCTGTATGACTACGCCTTTATTCGGTTTGAGATGGGCTATGCGGCCACTGTGGCTGTGATTCTGTTTCTCTGGACCTTCGGCCTGGGCCGGCTCCTGTTCCGGATCTTCTCGTCCAAGAACGAGTACTAGCTGGATGCGTGCTATGTTGGGGTTTGACGTGACTATCCCGGTGTGCGGTTCGACAGAAGGATCGGTGATGACGTCTGCGGGCTTGCGTCCTGGCGTGCATCCTAAGGAGGGTTTGTAATGGCAGTGCTGGCCCGCCCCCGCTCGGTGCCGCGCGTCCCGGTGCTCTTCGGGAGGCGTATCCGGATACAGTGGCCTTCGGCACAGTATTTCTTGTTGGTGCCGCTGGCGGTGTTCGCCGTGTTGCCCATCGTGTACGTCATATCCACGGCGTTTAAGCCCCTGGAAGAGCTGCTGATATTTCCGCCACCCTTCTTCGTCCGTCGGCCCACGATGGACAACTTCCAGGACTTGCTGCTAGCGACGAACGCCCTGGCCGTGCCATTCTCGCGCTACCTGTTCAACAGCGTCTTCGTCACGCTGACCACGGTGCTCCTACAAGTATTGATCTGCTCGATGTGCGCCTACCCACTGTCTAAGGCGCGGGGGCTGCCGGGCGCGAACATCGTCTTCGCCATGATTATCGCCGCCTTGATGTTTGCCCCCCAGGTGACCCGCATCCCGCAGTACCTGGTGGTGCAGAAGCTGGGCATGATCGATACCTATTGGGCCCTGATCGTCCCGGCCCTGGCGTACTCGTACGGACTGTTCATGATGAAGCAGTTCATGGATAACTCGGTAGATATGGCGCTGATCGAGGCGGCGCGGATTGATGGGGCGAACGAGTGGACGATCTTCTGGCGGGTGGTGATGCCAAACGTCGCCCCGGCGTGGAACACGCTGCTCATCTTCGGCTTTATCCAGCAATGGAACGACTCGTTCAGCCCGCTGGTATTCACGCGCAGCGAGGCGATGAAGACGGTCTCGGTGGCCATGATCTCCCTTACCAACGGGCCGGCGACGGTGGCCCGCCTGGGGGCGCAGTCGGCGGCGGCATTCCTGATGACCGCCCCGACCATCATCGTCTTCTTGCTGCGGCAGGCGAAGGTGATCCAGACCATGGCCCACTCCGGGATCAAGGCCTAGGCGGGCGCCGCTGCATCAGTCGGCAGTGAGCGGCCGTCCGTGGCACGGGGCCTGGCATGGCCCGGCGGGGTGAGGTGGTGAGGGATCTAGCAGGAATGGCTGGCCAGGCAGGCAGGCGGATTAGGTAGGGACAACGTGTTGAAGGAGGCGATGATGGCGGTCGACACAGCGCGGTTCGGCCGGCGGGGCGTCGGTCGTGACCCGAGAGGCTGGCTGCGCGCCGGTGCGGCTGCGCTGCTCTCCCTTAGCTTGATGGTGACCACGGTAGCCACGGCCAGCGCTGATCGGGAGTATTCCTGGACGCTGGACAAGGACGGGCAGCAGCTGCGGTCTCCGATGCCATACATCTACGACTTCGAGGTCGATGGGATGTACAAGCCTTCGGGGACATTCAAGAACCCGGCCGATATCTTCATCGACAAGGAGTACAACGTCTGGATCGCCGACACCGGGAACAACCGCCTGCTGAAGTTCGACGAGCGGGGGAACTATCTACGGGAGTTCGGTACGGCAGAAGATGAAGGGAAGCTGAACGCCCCGGAAGGGATCTACGTCACCGAGCGCGGTGACATCTGGGTGGCCGACCGTGGTAACGGGCGGATCGTGCAGTACGCCCCGGACGGGACGTTCTTAAAAGCCCTGGGGAAGCCCCGCTCCCGGCTGCTGGAAGAGGACCAGGTCTACCAGCCGAACAAGCTGGTGATCGACCGACGGGGCTATATCTACGTCCTGAACGGCGGGGGAGATTACCGCGGGATCTTCCTGCTGGACTCCGAGGGTGAGTTCCGCGGCTTCTTTGGCGCCAACCGGCTCAGCTTCAACCTGGCGCGCCTGCTCGTGCGGTCATTCACCACGGACGCGCAGAAGAAGCAGATCTCCAAGGTGCTGCCGACGCACCACGCCAATCTCTTCGTCGATCCGCGGGGCTTCATCTACACCGTTTCGCCCCTGTCCCAGCAAGATCAGATCAAGAAGCTGAACTCAGTTGGGAACAACGTCTACACCACGAGCGCGAAGGCCTTTGGCGAGCGCGAGCGACGCGGGACGCAGATCGTCAACCCGCAGTTTGTGGACGTGACGGTAGACGAGCAGGGAATTGTCTCCGCCCTGGACTTCAACAGCGGGCGGATCTACCAGTATGATCAGTCGGCGAATCTCCTGGCCATCTTCGGCGGCCGGGGAGCCCAGCGGGGCCGGTTCGAGCTCCCGCAGAGCCTGGCCGTAGGGCGCGAAGGACGTATCTTCGTCCTGGACGCAAACCGCAATAACATCCAGATTTTCCGGCCCACGGAGTTTGCCAATCTCCTGCACGACGGGAGCAAGCTCTACTTCGACGGCAAGTACAACGAGGCGGCCACGATCTGGGAGGAAGTCCTGCGGCGTAACAGCTTCTACGAGCTGGCCCATACGGGCCTGGGCAAGTCGTTCTTCAAGCGCGGTGACTACGTCACGGCGATGGAGGAATACAAGATCGCGCGGAACAAGGACGGTTACTCACAGGCATTCGGTGAGTGGCGCCACGACTTCCTGCGTGAGAACTTCGGCTGGCTGTTGCCGATGGTGATCTTTGCCATCTGGGTATTAACCACGGTGATCTCCCGTACGATGAAGCGCGTGATGAGCATGAAGCTTGAGACGGAGGGGGGACCAGCATGACCGCCCGCTCGATTCCGGCCGTTGCTACTCCGGCGGTACCGCGCCGACGTGTAGCGCGCCCTGGTGCGGGACGCGCCGGGACGGCGGCGCGCTGGCGTGCCGCCGCCGGGCGTGTGCGGTGGTACCTGACCAAGTGGTTCCGCCAGATGCTGTTCGTCCTGACGCATCCGACTGAGGCGTTCTGGGAGCTGAAGCGCACGGGAGACTGGGCGTCCGTTGCCTTCCTGGTGTTCCTGGCGGTCATGGCGCGCATGTTGCTCATGAGCTTCATGAGCTTCCACTACATCTTCCAAGGCGTGGAGCGGACGAAGTGGAATCTCGAACGCGTCATGCAGCAGTTCACCGCCACGATGACGCTGGGCATGACCAACTTCATCTACAACGGTAACCCAGAGGACACCTCGGTCATCCAGGAGGCCCTGCGCATCTTGATCCCCTTCGTGACCTGGTGCCTGGCGCACTACGCCATCGCCATGATCTTTTACGGTGAAGGGGGCCTGCGCGACATTATGGTGTCGGCCGCCTTTTCCCTTTCCCCTTACATTTTCTTCTCCTGGCCGGCGTCTCTGATCCTGACCAACGTGACCACCCTGGCGGAGCGTTCGCTGTACTTTAGTATCAGTTGGCTGGTCAACTTGTGGGTCTTCTACTTATTCTTGACCCATATCCGCATCATTCACGACTTTACATTCAAACGCACGGTGGCAACGTACATCATCTCGCTGATCACGGTAATCATCATCTGGTCGCTGGTGGCTCTGGTGTATGCCCTGACCAGCAACACGTACGAGTTCTTCTACGAGCTGTTCTACGAGTTGACCACGCGCTAGGCTGCCGGGTGCTGGGAAAACGCACCGTCGGCTATGAGTTGGGCATAGGCCCCGGAAGATGCAAGGAGTCACGTCCATGAGGCGTCGGTTGTTGTCGCTGGCGGCGGGTGCCGCCCTGCTCTTCCCGGTAGTGCTGGCCCCCGCCGGGGCCGGCGCAGCCGGGGCGCGGCTTGTCCCGGCGGCCGGCCCGGCCGCGCCGGCCCCGGCTGCGGCGGGAGCGACGCTCCAGTCTGTCGTGTCCGCGCCGAACCCGCAGGTGCCCGGGGAGTACGAGCCGGTGGCGGAAACGCCCGGCCTGCGCATGTATGTGAATCGCGCGGACTCGAAGTTGATCGTCGAAGATCGACGCAACGGGAAGTTGTGGTCGAGCAATCCATTGCGTCCGCTGAGTGACCAGAAGACAATCCTGGACGATGCAGTTTTCCAGCTCAACTACACCAACGCCCGGCGCCAGATGACGAATCTGGCCAGTTCGGCGTCGGAGAGGCCGGAGCTGTCGTTCCAGAACATCCAGAACGGCGTTCGTGTCATCTATGACATTCAGAAGCTCAAGCTGAAGATCACGGCGGACTACTCCTTGAAGGAGGAGCCGCGGGTCGACGGGCAGGGGACGGTGGGCTACCTGGAGGTGACCATTCCGGAAGGTGGGGTGCAGGAAGGGGGCGACTGCTCGTCGCCGACGAGCACCTCCTGCTTCATGGTGGTGACGTTGGAGCTCTTGCCCCTGTTCGGCGCCGCGCCGATAGGGAGTGAAGGCTACCTGATGGTCCCTGACGAGTCCGGGGCTATTGTCACCTTCAAGCCCGAGTACCCTCAATACCGGCAGCGCTACTCGGCCACCATCTACGGGGCCGACGCCGCCGCGCAGGCCTTTCAGACCGGCTCAGGCAGCACCTTCCGTAACGATCGGCCGCGTATGCCTCTCTGGGGCCTGAAGGAGGGGGACGCCGCCTATGCCGGGATTGTGACCAAGGGGCAGTTCCAGGCCAACATCAACGGCTACCTGGCCGGATACATCACGAACGCCAATCGCGCTTCGACGGAGTTCATCTTCCGGCGTCAGGCCTCCATCCCGCGCCGCCGGACGCTGTTCGTCAACCGTATCGAGGACAACCTGATACCCGGCGACCGACAGGTGCGCTACGTCCTGCTGAACGGGGAGGACGCCAACTACGCCGGGATGGCCAAGGCGTACCGCGACTACCTCATGAAGTCGCGGGGGATGAAGAAGCTCCCGGATCAGCCGGCACGGCCATTGATCGACCTCTACATGGGCGCCCTGCGTCGGTCGTCTTTCCGCGATGACTTCCTGCCTATGACCACGTTCGATCAAGGCATCTCCATCATGCAGTCCTTCCTGGATCGGGGGGTCAAGGACTTTGACGTTCAGCTGATCGGCTGGAATGACGGGGGGGAGCGGGGCTACTGGCCCCGTCGTTACCCCGCAGAGGAGGAGCTCGGCGGCAACGCCGGGCTACGCCGGCTGACGGATTTCGCCCACAAGAACGGCCTGCGCGTCTACCTCCAGGACAATTACTTGTACGGCTACACGATCTCTTCGGGGGGGATCTTCGGCCAGATCCCCATCGTGCGTAACATCTGGCCCAACTGGAGCTACGGCTTCAATACCCGCTTCGACACGATGCGCGGGGTGAACAAGCTCCCGGTGTTCTCAGGTAGCCGCACCGGTGGGAGCACCAATATCGGCTTCTATCTCATCAACCCGATCGTTTCCCGCCAGAGCTACGTCGAGCGGGACTACCCGAAGCACAAGTCGCTCGGCGCGGACGGCGTCAGTCTGTTGCTGATGGGCACCATCATCGCCTCGGACACCAATGAGCGCTACCCGCTCAGCCGTGAGGGTGTGGCCGAGGAATGGATGAAGATGGCGGATCGTTCTCGGGAGCTGCTGGGCGGGGCTATCGTCACCGGATCAAACGACTACGTCCTGGGGCGCACAGATCGGGTGTATGACGCCCCGGTGGACAGCACGGATGCCTTCGGTGATGTGGCGGTGCCGGTGTACCACATCGCCACTCAGGGCCTGGTCGTACGCAACACGTTCGCCGTGAATCTCCGCAACGACCCCAAGACCGAGATCCTGCGACAGATCGAGTGGGGGATGCAGCCAGTGTACATGCTGACTAGCCAGCCCACGGCCGACCTTATCCGTACCGGCTTCAATCGCCTCTACAGCGGCGAGGCTTCGGAATGGCTCGAGCCCGCGGCCAACGAATACAAGCAGATGCGTGATGAGTTCGGGTACCTCAGCGGGAAGTTCATCACCAACCATGAGATCCTTGCCCCGCGCGTCAATCGCGTAACCTACGAAGACGGCTCACAGGTGACCGTGAACTACAACCCCGTGCCGTACGAAGGCCCCGGTGGACGGGTCGATGCCTTTGGATACACCCTCCGCAAGGGCGGCGGTCGCTGAGCTCGGGATACTGCGAGGAGGACACATATAGTCATGAAGATGCGCGTTACCCGCAAGGAACCGCAGCTTGCCGTGGCCGGCGCCGGCGTCGGGGATACGGCCGCGACGGCGCCGGTGCGGCGCCGTCGCCGGATGACACTGAGCGTCCAGCGGACGCTCGAGGGATACTTCTTCGTCTCCCCCTGGGTGCTCGGCTTCATCGTCTTTCTGGCCTGGCCCTTGTTCCAGAGCTTCTTCCTGAGCTTTCACGAGCTCCAGGCCACCTCCCTGAGCGATCTGAAATTCCGGGGCATTGACAACTACAAAGAAGCATTCTTTATCGATGCCCGCTTCTTACCCCGGCTGAGGGACACCCTGCAGCAGAATCTGCTCGACGTTCCGGTGATCATGATCTTCAGTCTTTTCAGCGCCATCCTGGCCAACCAGAAGATCAAGGGGGTGATGGGCTTCCGGGCCGTTTTCTTCCTGCCCCTGGTGATTGGCTCGGCCCAGGTGATCCAGCAGCTCTTCAGCCAGGGTGTGGGTGGCGCCGTCCTCAGCCGGGGAGTGAACGTTCAGGAGCTAGCCTTCCAGTACCTGGGACCGGACGCCGCATCCGGTGTCGAGCAGTTGCTCAACCGGCTACTGTTCGTGCTCTGGAAGACGGGCGTGCAGATGCTGATCTTTCTGGCCGGGTTGAATAGCGTCTCCCCAGTACTCTATGAGGCGGCGCGCGTTGATGGCGCCACCGACTGGGACCGGTTCTGGAAGGTAACGCTGCCCCTCTTGTCACCGGTCATTCTCGTGAACCTCGTCTACACTATCGTCGACTCCTTCACGGACACGTTCAACCAGGTACTGCAGTACATCCAGCAGACGGCCTTTGCCGGGGGCTTCCGCCTTGGATACGCCGCCTCCCTTGGCTGGATCTACTTCGCCATCGTGTTCATCATCCTCGCCACCGTCGTGCGAGTCACAAACCGCTACGTCTTCTATGCCGGCGAACGGAACTCGTAGGACCCCGCAGCGCATCTTGGAGGTAACGCTATGGCAGTCGTTTCCCAACAGTGGGTCCAGCGTCGTCCGGTCTGGCTGCGGGACACCCAGGTGTTCCGCCGGCGCGCGGTTACGTTTATCCAGCGTGCCTTTACGTATATCGTGCTCATCGATATCGCCTTCGTCTTCCTCGTCCCGATCTTCTACATCCTGGCCACATCCCTCAAGACAGCCCAGGACTTGACTGATCCGACCATCGTCTGGATCCCCTCCGGGTTCTTCTGGATCAACTACCCCCTGGCCTTCCTGGCCATGAACTACCCTCGGTCCCTATCTAACAGCCTGTGGATCTCATTAGGTTCGGCCTTTGGGCAAACGGTCAGCTGCGCCTTCGTCGGCTATGGCTTCGCCCGGATTCGCTTTCCTGGGCGCGACCTACTCTTTGCCCTCGTCCTTTTCACCTTCCTCGTCCCACCACAGACGATCATTGTCCCTTTGTTCATTCTGTACAAGAACCTGGGGTGGATCAACTCCTATAACCCGTTCATCGTCCCTAGCTTCTTCGGTCATGGTCTGAAGGGCGCCTTGTTCGTGGTCGTGTTCCGCCAGTTCTTCAAGACCCAGCCCTGGGAGCTCGAGGAAGCGGCCCGCATCGACGGGGCCTCCGCCTTCGCCACCTGGTGGCGCATCATGCTCCCCATGTCCACGGCGGCCATCGTCGTCGTCTTCCTCTTCAGCGTGGTGTGGCACTGGAACGACTTTTTCGAGCCTTTCATCTACCTGAACCGCATGGAGCATTTCACCCTGCCCATGCGCCTCTCGGTGCTCTCCCCTTCATTGGATCAAGTGACCGGCGGACAAGCGGGTGACCTGTTCAACGAGGCGCTGGTGATGGCCGCCGTCTTCCTGGTGATCCTTCCGCCCCTGGCGATCTACATGTTCACCCAGCGCTTCTTCGTGGAGTCGATCGACCGTACTGGCCTGGTGGAGTGATCCCGGACCGGTAGCAAAACTCCAGGTCCTGGTCCCAAGTATCGACTTCTCAGAGATCCACCTCTGAGAAGTCGATCATCAAGGCCCGCGCAGGGGCGCGATAGCAACTAACAGGTGCGGCCGTCAGCCCCTCTGTGATGAGAGGAGGGGCCGCCGGCCGCACCTGTGTGGCGATCGTAGAAGGGGAGAGGGACTTGACCTGGTCCAGGCCGTCCCGTGGCTCTGCGATCGCCTGGCTGCAGGCGGGCGACGGGGCCTCTCCTGCCTGCAGCCAGGCGATGGGGCCTATATGAACGCCTCGCCTGCCATCTGCAGATGGATGGGCCGTGTTGACCCGAGCTGTATGGCTGCGCCCCACCCCCGGCCGGGTACAACCCCCTGCCGGGTACAACCCGCTATAACCCCCGGAGCGTCGCACTAGTGCGACTGACGCAGGACGTCAGGCTTGCGGGTGGCGATCAGGACCGGCAGACAGCTCCCATCACCGGGCCATCGGCATGGCTTCACTCGCTCCCCCTGGGAGGAAGCTACCCAACAGGTTCACCGTAGTCACGCCCCACCGGGTAACGCACCTGAGCCGGCAACGGATCGGAGATAGGACCTGATCATCAGGCATACAGCGGTTCCGTTGCCTCCAGGTGCGACCGGCATGATCCCGGCATGACCCGCTAGCAGTTGATCGTCGGGCTAGGTGCGGCTGTCTGCCCTCCGGGCGTTGTCGCGCCGGCTACGGTGGGGCTGCGCACCGCCCCCAGGGCCGGGCTGGGCGTTGCGGTACAACGCGGCGTGGCCGTCGCGGCCGCGCCCACGGTGGGGACCTGCGCTGTGGTGGGCGACGCAGGGGCCTGCGCCGCCGGTGCAGCGACCGTTGCCTGCGAAGCGAGCGTGGGCCCGGGCGCCGCCGGCGCTTGCCTTACCGCGGTCGCGGCCGCCGGCGCCGCCCCGCCCGTGATAGGGGCCGCCGTGGTGGGCGCGGCCGCCGAGCGGGTCGGCGCACCCGCCAGGGCCCCTGCCGTGGGTGATGGCCGACCTGCATCCACGGCCACGTTTACGTCTGTGGGGCGCGACCCCGCGCGACTGGCCAGCAGTCCGATCAGCCCCAACAACAGCACGGCGGCGATGCCGCCCAGCGTGTAGATCGTCATGCGGCGCCGGCGCGCCTCGGGAGACTCCCCAGTGGGTGGATTGACGTTGATTTGACTCATGATTTCCCTCTTGTACGAAGCAAGATGAGATGCACAATTCATGCCACGTCCAGAGAATGGGGCGTTGTCAAGAGGTCAGAGCCAGGAGTGGGAGCTGGATGTAACCCCCAGGACACCACTTCAGGCGCGCGAGAGCGGGCGTAGCCTTGGCTCGGGGGCAATCACCGGCACGCCGGCCCGGCGACCGCCCTCGGTGACGATCGACGTCCGGGGGACCTGCGTCACCTCGCACGTGCCGGTGGCGTATTCAAGACGGTGATGATCTTCTACGCCTCGTTGGCGTCAAATGACGGACGATGGATATTGAGGACGAGGGCGGGGCGTGGCGAACAGGCATTGTCGAAGAGGATGGGTCCCGCGCCGGACCCCTGGTTGGCATCAAGCAAACCTTCCTAAGGCGCTCTCAACCGGACGTCCCTACAAGCGGGTGAGTTCTCATGGGTGTCGCCGTTGCGGAGCGTCAGGCGAGCTCGGCATCTGGACGCTGCCGACACGGTCCTCCATTGTTACCGCTGTTACCGCCGGCCGTAAACTGGCAGCGGCTCAGGCGTGGTGCTGGGCGCGGGGGGCGTAGTGACGAGCCACCACGTCGTAGATGGAGCCACCCGCCTTACGGTGCGCTTCCCCGACCAACGCAGCTCGCCTGCCCAGGTGGTGCGTGTCGACCGCCGCCGCGATCTGGCCCTCCTCGCCGTGGAGACGAACGAGGTCCCCGCATCTCTAGGCGACACCGGGACGCTGCAACCGGGAGTTCCGCTCCTGGCCGCAGGCTACCCTCTATCCTCGACCATCGGTAGTCGCACCGCCTCTGTCACGCGGGGGTCATTCTCCAGCCTGTGGCGCTCCCCTCACGTTTGTTGAAACTGAGCGCGCCCTCCTGGCACCAGGCGTTCAACGCACCGACGACGCGGTGTGGAAGCAACTCGAGGCGCAGGGCAACCTGGCCGGCGCCAGGTTCGACTCCTTTAAGGCCCGCTACGAGACCGTCAGACGGGGATGAACCGGGTCGAGGCCGGTTCATAGCCGATGGTCGTCAGACCGGCCGTCTCAAGTAGCGGAGACCCCCGGGGAACTCTTTGTCCGGGCGCTGCTCGATCTGCTGCTGGCGGGTGACCCCCCCGGGACTCGAACCCGGAACCAAGTGATTAAGAGTCACTTGCTCTGCCAATTGAGCTAGAGGGCCTTCCACGGTCACGTCGCTAGCGGGATGATGACCACAGCATAGCGCCGCTACATCGGCGGCCGTGACACAGGAATAGTAGCACAACGGAACACCCGGCGAGGCGCCCGTGGCGCCTCGCATACTAGGGCAAGGGATGGGGACTTCTGAGGGTGCTGCTGTCTTGGCGCCGGCTCAGCGCCGGGCTACCACTGCAGGGAGTCGCGCCCGCGCCGCCCGGGACGGCCGCCCCCGCGGGTGAAACGGGAGAGGAGCCGGCGCCACCACACGCGCAGGGCGTGCATGGGACCACCCTGTCGTGGCAAGTGGATCACCTGTCCACGCCAGCGAGTTTCCCCGGAGGTGGTACCAAGGCCCCGGCTGAAGGAGCCACCACGCACCAGCATGATCAGGGCGACGACGAAGAGGACGATGCTGGCGAGGGAGATGTACCCTGCCATGGCGACGATCCAGGGGGAACTGACCGCCCATGGCCCCCGCAGGATCCAGGCGGAAAGCATCAAGATGAGGGCGCCGCCCATGATGCGGTGGGCGTCAAGGTGGGCCAGAGGGCGTCCCGTTCCCGTACCCAGGGAAGGGAACCTCCAGCGCCGCCGTCGGCGCTGCTCGCCGGGGAACTCGTTCATCCCCCGCAAGAGGTCGCGTATCTCGTCTTCGTAGCGCTTCGGCACCTTCGCCAGCCCTCTGACATTGTACCACCGGCTGCCGGGCGCGGGTGGCGTGGAGGGGCCAGGGAGCGTTACCGGCGCACGGCCACCAGATCCTGGTCGTGGAGCAGGACGAGCTTTTCGCGCTCCCGTGGCTCTGGCTCCCGTGGCTCTGGCTGCAGCCCCTGCGCCCGGCGCCACGGGGTGACGAGGTGCCAGCGGGCGACGCCGAGGTCGATGTGGTCCCAGGGGAGGATCTCGCGCACGTCGCGCTCCCGAGACGTATAGCTGGTCTCTGGCCGAGACAGCGCCGGATCGAGCCCTGACCGCGTGAGTGAAATGAGTCCAGGAGCGTCATTGACATTCTCCCAGGGCCGACACTACAATCGCAACCAGCGGCGCAGACGGAAACGAGTACGCCGGTGGGGCGCTTCCAGAGAGTTCGGGGTGACGCGCAAGGGCGCACGGCACACGCCTGTGATGTGGCGTGGCGGCACGTCGGGCGCCGTCCGAGGGTGAGACCGAACAGCGTCCGGCGGTGGAAGATCCTTCCCGAGCCGCCTCCTGAACGTCGTCCCAGGCTGCACAACCGGGACGGCAAGTAGACGAGGCCGGGCTGGCCCCCCGTTACCGGGGCACGGATGTGATGGCATCCGGTGGAGTGAGCCGGTGCGTGCCCCCACTTGTGGGGGCACGCGCAACGGCTAAGTGGGGTGGTACCGCGGGGTTGGCAGAACCTCGTCCCCAGTGGGGACGGGGTTTTTTGTTGCTGTTTTTGGTGCAGGAGAGGCGGACGCCTCACCCTCGGCAGGGCAGGGACCAGGGCGTGCCGGGCTGGCACCGGGGCGGGGGACTGGATCACTTGGAGCGGTTGGAGAGGGATAGATGTTTAGGGAAGTAGCGGCCGGCGTGGACTTTCCTGCGCTGGAGCGTGACGTGCTGGGCTTCTGGAAGGAGCACCGAGCGTTCGACACGCGGGTGGCCAAGAACCGCGGCAAGGCCCGCTGGTCGTTCATCGACGGGCCGATCACGGCCAACGGCCCAATGGGCGTGCACCACGCCTGGGGCCGCACGTACAAGGACCTGTTCCAGCGCTACAAGGCGATGCAGGGCTACGACCTGCGCTACCAGAACGGCTTCGACTGCCAGGGCCTGTGGGTCGAGGTGGAGGTGGAGAAGGAGCTGGGCTTCAAGTCCAAGCGGGATATCGAAGCCTATGGGATCGCCCGGTTCGTCGAGGCGTGCAAGGAGCGGGTGCTGCGCTTCGCCCAGATGCAGACCCAGCAGTCCGTCCGCCTGGGGTACTGGATGGACTGGGACAACTCCTATTACACCATGTCCGACGAGAACAACTACACCATCTGGCACTTCCTCAAGAGGTGCCACGAGCGGGGGCTGATCTACCGCGGGCACGACGCCATGCCGTGGTGCCCGCGGTGCTCCACCGGTATCTCGCAGCACGAGATCGCCACGGAGGGCTACGAAGAGGTCACCCATACGGCCGTGTTCCTCAAGCTCCCGCTCCTGGATCGCCCCGGGGAGTCGCTCATGGTGTGGACGACGACGCCTTGGACGCTGGCGGCGAACGTCGCCGCCGAGGTGCACCCGGAGCTGACGTACGTGAAGGTACGCCAGGGTGAGAACGTCTTCTACGTGTCCAAGGGCGCCCTGCCAAACGCCGTGCGGGGGACGCACCAGGTGCTGGAGGAGCTGCCCGGAAGCAGCCTGGAGGGCTGGCGCTTCCGCGGGCCGTTCGACGAGCTGCCGGCGGTGCAGCGTGCTGGGGCAGCTGAGGCGCACCGCGTCATCCTCGGCAAGGACGTTTCCGAGGACGAAGGGACCGGCATCGTCCACATTGCCCCAGGATGCGGCAAAGAAGACTTCCAGCTGGGTCGGGAGTACAGCCTCCCGGCCATCGCCCCGCTGGACGAGTTCGGCGTCTACGTGGAGGGTTTCGGCTTCCTCAGCGGCCAGGAGGCCGAGGCGGTGCCGGCCGCCGTTGTCCAGGCCCTGGAGGAGAAGGGGCTGCTCTACCGCGCTGAGCCGTACACGCACCGCTACCCCGTGTGCTGGCGGTGCCACACGCAGCTCGTCTTCCGGCTGGTGGACGAGTGGTTTATCAGCATGGACGGTCCCAAGACAGAGGAGGCCCGCCGGCGTACCGCCGATCAAGAGCGACCGCCCCTGCGAGATCAGATCATGGCGGTGGTCAAGAAGGCCCGCTGGATGCCTGCCTGGGGGCAAGAACGCGAGCTGGACTGGCTGCGCAACATGGGCGACTGGATGATCTCCAAGAAGCGCTACTGGGGCCTGGCCCTGCCCATCTGGACGTGCGAGGCCTGCAGCTGGTTCGACGTGGTTGCGGGCGAGGACGAGCTACGGGATCGAGCCACCGCCGGCTGGGACGAGTTCGCCGGGCACTCGCCACACCGGCCCTGGATTGATGCGGTGACGATCCCCTGCCCGCGGTGCGGCGCCCAGGCCAGCCGCATCCCAGATGTGGGCAATCCCTGGCTGGACGCGGGAAGCGTCCCCTACTCCACGCTGGGCTACCGCCGTGACCGGTCCTACTGGGCGCAATGGTTCCCGGCGGACTTCATCACCGAGAGCTTTCCCGGTCAGTTCCGTAACTGGTTCTACTCCCTGTTGACCATGAGCACAGTGCTGGAGGACCGGGAGCCATTCCGCGCCGTGCTCGGCTATGGGACGGTGCGAGACGAGCGCGGCCGGGAGATGCACAAGAGCTGGGGCAACTCCATCGAGTTCAACGAGGCCGCCGAGCGCATCGGGGCCAGTGTGATGCGCTGGATGTTCGCGGCGGCGAATCCCGAGACGAACCTGAACTTCGGCTACACCCTGGCTGATGAGGTCAAGCGCCGGCTCCTGACCCTGTGGAATGTGTACGCCTTTTTCGCGAACTATGCCCGGCTGGATGGCTTCGACCCCACCACGGTGACGGTCGACGTGGCCCGGCGCCCGGCGCTCGACCGCTGGATCCTGGGCGAGCTGCACGCCCTGGTGGACGTGACTACCAAGCGCTACGACGACTTCGACGCCATGACCGTTACCCGCCGGATGGAGGGCTTCATCGACGACCTGTCCAACTGGTACATCCGCCGGGGCCGGGCGCGCTACTGGAAGAACGAGGCCGACGCGGATAAGACGGCGGCCTACGTGACTCTGTGGGAGGTGCTGGTCACCCTGTCCAAGCTCCTGGCGCCGAGCATGCCGTTCCTGGCCGAGACGATGTACCAGAACCTCGTCCGGGCGGTGGACCCCGAGGCGCCACTATCCGTGCACCACTGCGAGTGGCCCAAGGCCGACCTCACGTTGCTCGATCCCCAGCTCCGCGCGGCCATGTCCCTGGTGCGACAGATCGTTGGCCTGGGGCGCGCCGCCCGCAACAACAAAGCGAAGATCAAGGTGCGCCAGCCCCTCCCGGCGTTGCTCGTCCGAGTCAAGGGGCCGGCCGAGCGCGAGGCCCTGCAGTCCCTGACCGACCAGGTACTGGAGGAGCTGAACGTGAAGCGCCTGGAGCTCGTGGACGACGCCTCGCAGTTCGTCACCTACCGGGTGAAGCCTAACTTCAAGCTCCTGGGTCCCTTGTTCGGCCCGCGGGTGAATGCCGTCGCCAAGGCCCTGCAGAGCGCCAATCCGGCTCAACTGGCCGGCCACCACGCCGCCGGCGAGCCGGTGACGGTCGTGGTCGACGGACTGGAGCTGGAGGTACCCGCCGAGGACTACGACGTGGAGGTTCTAGACGCCCCGGGGTACGCCGTGGTCGACGAAGGGGGCTACCTCGTGGCCCTAGACACTCGCTTGAGCCCGGAGCTCGTCCAAGAAGGCCTGGCGCGCGAGCTTGTCCACCGCCTCAACGCCATGCGTAAGGACGCCGGGTTCCGCGTAGACGATCGTATCGTCACCTACTATCAGGCCGCCGGGGAGCTGGCCGAGGTCTTCGAGCGCTTCGGGGACTACATCCGCCAGGAGACGCTTTCGCTGCGTCTGCAGGCGGGGGAACAGTCGGCCGGAGCTGACGGCACGGTTCAGGCGCAGGAGGTCCGGCTAGACGGGCACCTGGTCACCCTACGGGTGGAGCGCGCCACGGCCTGAGGCGCCGGGTGTCCAGGATCGGCGCCGCCGTGTCTGTGGGGACCCCCCGTTGGAAAGGGCGGTTGAGCTGCCAGTCCAGGTGGCAGACCGGAGTGGCGCCGTATCGTAGAGAGGCGCTGCTGCGGAGCGGACGGCGCCGGCGGGGACGGCTATCCCGGCACGTCCGCGCCATCTGAGGCGCTGGAGGGCTGCAGCACCTCCGCAGACAAGACAAGTCCGCAGGTAGGACAACGCAGCAGAGAGACGTCAAGCGCCCCGGACCGACAGGCCTCGCGATGGGCCTGTCGGCGGGCCTCGTCCGTGCAGACGCGGCGCAGGCAATGGGGACAATAATGGCTCAGCGAGTCACGTGCGGCTGGGGCACTCGTCTGTGTCACCACCATCATCGGAATCGTTCTGGTTCCCTGGCACGCCGGCTTATCGTCCCGCAAGCGCCGAACACGTTGCCCAGCGGCTCGTCCTCCACCCACGCTGAGCGTAGAACGCCCGGGTGAAGACAGGGTTGCGTCTCAGTATACCCCCGGTATACATGGATGCAGCGCGCGTGTGGGTTGCCCGCGTGGGCTGCACGCTGGGTAGTGGGCTCAGTCTCGGGCGCGCCCCCCAGCGGCGCTGTCCCCTTGGTTTGCCCCGCCGCCCGCGCCGCCGTCAGGACGGCCTCTACCAGGACGGCGGTTGTCCGGCCCGTCGGCCTCCGGGGTGATCGGTAGCGCCGCTGCCTGGCCCGCGCCGGCCGCAGCGTCGCTCACCCGAGCGCCCCTGTCGGAGGCGGGGCTCTGGGAGGTCTGCGCCGCGGGCGCCGCCGTCGGTGTCGGCGTTGCCGTGGGGGACTGACTGGCCACCGGGCCGCGCGGCCGTCCGGGACCGCCATCGGTTGCCCGCGCCTCAGCCGGGGCAGGGGTGGCCTCAGGCGTGGCCGGCCGGGTGCCGGCGGGACGCGTCTCGGAGGGGAGTGGGGTAGAGCTGGGGGCTTCCGCGCCCGGGGCAACGGTCAGACTTGCTGTGCCGGATGGCTGGCCGGTTGGGCGCCCGGCTGGGGATTGCCTCGGCGGCCGGGATGGGGTTGCCTGGCGCCCCCATGGGCCGGGTTGCGTCGCCGGTGGCTGCCGCGACGCGCCCCGGGTGGCCGCCGTGCCGGCGGGCACGGCCGTGCCCGGTGTGCCGACGGGTGTACCGACGGCGGGCTGAGGAGTTTGAGCGGGGGTGGCCGGCCCCGGCGGGGTTGTGGTGGGGGACGGCGTTGTCGTCTGGGAAGGGGTGCCGCTAGCTGTGGGAGTGGCCGGCTCCGGAGTGGCATCGCGCCCCGGCTGGCCGGCCCGGACGGCTTCTCGGCGTGCCGCGAGGAGGCGCTCGATCTGCTCCTGCGATTGCGGCGGGACATTTTCCAGGACATGGGCAAGGACCGCCTCGGTACGAGACTGGGTTTGCGTCACCACCGCCTCGAGTTGCGCCCGCCGGCTCCCGGAGGCCCGAGCGACGACCGCTTCGGCGGCGGCGAGCCGCTGCGTGGCCGCGACGATGACCTCGGCGGGCACCGGCTGACCGAGCTCCAGTAAGACCTGCGCCTCTTGCAGGCGCCGGTTGCACAGCTCCGTTTGCAGGGCCACCAACACCTCGGGGCCGGAAGTCGCCTGGGCAAAGGCAACGCGCGTGTCCTCGACGACCAGCTTTACGGAGTACAGCGGCTGGCCCGGCAGGGCGTCGGCCGAGGCGACAAGGGCGCCACCTGTGCCGGAGAACAACACAGTCAAGGCCACGGCCGTCCCCACCAGCGTCGCCGGCTGGAGATGCAGCCATGGCCAGTGCCACCAGGGGTTGGTTCCGGCCGGGGCCGGCCCCGTGGCGCTGGGCAGGCCGGCCGGCGCTGGGCCGAGGGCCTCCTGGGCGGCCGCCATCACCCGCTCTCGCACTCGAGCCCGGACGTCCGGCGGCGCCGGCGGTGGCACCACCGCTCGCATAATGGCCACGGCTTCCAGGAGGGGGCGTAGCTCGACCTCCAGATCGGGGTAGCGGGCAACCACCGCTTCCAGCCCCTCGCCGGCGGCGAGCCGGGCGATGGACTCGTCCAGGGCCGCGGCCACGGCGTCTGGGCCGGGACCATGGCCATCATGGGGCGGGGCAAGACTGGTCATGTCGTCATCACCGGGCGAGCCCGAACCGCTCATGACTGCGAGCTCCGGACGAGTTGGCGCTGAAGGGACTGCACGGCCGCGTGCTGCAGGGCTTTCACCGCCCCCTCAGTGCGCCCTAAGACCTGGGCCACCTCCGCGTTGGTCAGACCACCGGCGAACTTGAGCGTGATGACCTGACGCTGCAGCTCGGTGAGTCGATCGACGGCGAGGAGCAGGCCCTCCCGTCTTACCTTCTCCTCCAGCCAGCTCTCAGGGTCAGCCACCTTGGTGCGGTCGGGCACGCCTTCGTCCAGCGGCTCGCTTGGCCGCCGGGAGCGGCGCCGCAGGGAGTCCACCAGCATGTTGTGAGCGATGCGGAAGAGCCATGCTTGAAAAGGTACGCCCGTCCACTTGTATCCAGGGAGCGACTCCAGGGCACGAAGGAAGACCTGACCGGAGACGTCTTCAGCCTCGGTGACGCTGCCGAGCTTGAACGAAAGGTAGCTGAAGATTTTGTCGAAGTACCGCTCATACAGCTGCCCGAACGCGGCCACATCCCCCGCCTGGGCCGCCCGCACCAAGTCCTCGTCGCGCATGCCCGGCTATCCCGAGTCACTCGGGCGCCGCCATGCGGGGTGACGCTCAGCGGCGCACCCCACGTGACTTTCACCCTCTAATAACGTCAAGAAGTACGATTCGATAGGAGTTCGCCCGCGGGGAGTCCGCACGCCAGGAGCGTCAACGATGGCAAACGTGTTCGACCACTTTATCGGCAACGGTCCCGCCGTTCGACGGCTCCGAGCCACGCTCCTCGTGGAGCGCCAGGCACCGGTGCGCTGTCACGCCTACCTGATCACCGGTCCATCGCAGGTGGGGAAGGGTACCTTAGCGCTGGCGATGGCGGCCGCGCTGGTGTGTACCGCCCCCGCCGCCGACCACGCCGGATCCGACTTCCTTGATCTATTGGGTGCGGCCCGGCCGCCCTTGGAGGTGCCCTGTGGCGAGTGCCGCGCCTGCCGCCTGGTGGCCAAGGGAGGACATACGGACGTTCGCACCGTGGCGTCCCAGAGTGGCCGGCGTGGCGTGACCATTGAGCAGATACGTCAGTTGGAGCATGACGCCGCACTGCGCCCATACGAAGGGACGCGCAAGGTGTTCGTCATCGCCGGCGTGGAGGCGATGACCGACGCCGCCGCCAACGCCCTGCTCAAGACGCTGGAAGAGCCCCCGGCGGACACGGTGTTGTTGCTCACCGCCAACGATGTGTCACAGGTGATGCCCACCATCGTCTCGCGCTGCCGGGAGATCCCCTTGCGGGCGGTGCCGGCGGGCGAGATCGAGGCGGCGCTCATCGCCCGCGGCGTAGAGGCAGAGCAGGGGCGTGTGCTCGCCCGCCTGGCCGCCGGTCGGCCCGGGTGGGCGCTGGGTGCGGTCGAAGACCCGCAGCGCAGGGTGGACCACGCGCAACAGGTGCAGCTCCTGGAGACGCTGCTGGCCCAGCCACGGCGGCACCGATTGCCGGCGGCCGCGCAGTTCGGCGAGGTGAGTCAGGTCAAGGGCGTCCTGGACGTCTGGTTGGGCTGGTGGCGGGATGCCCTGCTGGTTCAGCAAGGGCTGCCGGACCTGGTCACCAACGCCGACCGGATAGAAGCGCTGCACCACTTAGGGGCGCGTCAGCCATCGGGGGACGTCTGGCGCGCCCTCAACCGCATTCAGGAGACGCGCCAGCAGGTGGACGCCAACGTCAACGTCCGCCTGGCGATCGAGGCGCTCCTGCTCGACCTCCCAGAGTCCCCCTCCCCGGTTGCGGCCGGGGCGGCCTGATCGCAGTGACGGAGAGGGCGCCGCCACGACGCCGCTGCGATCCCAGGCGGACGTTCTACTACCCCACTCCTGTGCTTGCTACACTTCTGGTAGCTATGCCCATCTATGAGTATGAATGCGCTGCCTGCAAGAACCGTTTCGAACGCTCACAGCGTTTCTCTGACCCGGCCCTAACGGAGTGCCCGGAATGCGGCGGCGCGGTGCGTCGCGTCCTGTACCCTGCCGGGATCGTGTTCAAGGGCTCCGGCTGGTACATCACCGATAGTCGGAAGTCCCCCGCGGGGGAGTCCGCCAGCGCCCCCGCGGGCGATAGCGCCGCCGGGGCAAACAAGACCGACGGCGCCCCCGCGGCCGCGGGTGAGGCGGCGGCTGCCAAGGCGGAGGGGGCCGGCGCCAAGGGCGAAGGCACCGCCGCTAGGAGCGAACCCGGGGCCTCAGGGACGAAGACCCCGGGTGCCAGCGGCGCCCCTGGAGGCGGCAGCTCCCCGGCCGCAGGGGGTTCCTCGGGCGGGGGCGGCTCGGCGGGGTCAAAGGGCTGAGCCTTGCGCGCGTGGCAGGGCAGCTCCGTCCAAAGGGGGTGTAGACGGTCTGATCGAGCGGCTACTACCGCCGGGCGGAGGTTTACAGGCGGCTGCGCTCGCAGGGCCCAGGGCGCGGCAACCTATGGAGCACTTCCGCCGACGTGTGCTTCTATACCTGCCGATAGAGGGCGCCGTAACGCCCCTCTTGAGCGCCGCAGGCCGGTAACCATCATCCCGGACACGCACCGTCCGCTGGTCAGGCCGCCCGCCGGGCCGGCGGAGGAGGTGTAGCGGTGGAGCGACGCGCCGTCGAGCGGGTGCGGGGAACGCAGGATCTGTGGCCCGCCGACGCCCGGCAGTTGGAGGTCGTGCGCCGCCGGCTGGAAGAGGCGTTTGCTGGTTTTGGGTACCGGCGTATGGACGTCCCGGTGCTGGAGCCGGCCGAACTGCACTTACGCAAGTCTGGCCTGGAGATCATCTCCAAGCTCTACGCCTTTGACGATCTCGGCGGGCGGCGCCTGTGCTTGCGCCCGGAGCTGACTGCCTCCGTCGTGCGGGCCTTTGTCGCGCAGCCGGCGCCACGCCTCCCGGTCAAGGTGTTCAGCAGCGGCTCCGTCTTCCGCTACGAGCGCCCTTCCAAGGGACGCTACCGGCAGTTCACCCAGAGCGGGGTCGAGCTTTTCGGCGCCTCTGGTGCCTTGGCGGACGCCGAGATCGTGGCCCTGGCGATGGACGCGCTCGACCGTCTAGGACTGGTGGACTACCGGGTCACCATTGGCCACGTGGGGATCCTGGGCGAGCTGCTGAGCAAGCTGGGGTTAACCGGACGAGTGCGGACGCAGCTGTTGGAGAGCCTGGAGGAAACGCGGCGGCACGGCCTGGATGCCATCAGGGGACGACTCCATGAGCTCGATCCTGACCTCTTCGATCCCCTGGGCGATGATCCGGTGGAACGCACCCTCCCGGCCCAGTCCGACGGGGTGGGGGAGGAGCACGTCCGTGCCTCCTTGACCGGGTTGCTCTCGAAGATGGGGGCCGAGCGGCTCGGGCGGCGCAGCGAGGGGGACATCGTCGAGCGCCTGCTTCGCAAGCTCCGACCGCAGTCACACCGCGAAGCCGTGGAACGGGCGCTGGAGTTCATGGAGCGCCTGGGGGGTATTAGGGGAGAGCCTCGCGAGGTGCTCGGGGCGGGGCGCGACCTCCTGCAGGCGTTTGGCCTGGCCGCTGCGCCCCTGGAGAGTCTGGATCGAACGGTGCATCTCCTAGAGGCGTTTGGCGCCAACTTCCATCGTGTGCAGCTCGACCTCGGCCTTAGCCGGGGCCTGCAGTACTACACCGGCATGGTGTTCGAGATCGACCATGCCGGCTTGGGGGCGGAGAGCCAGCTCTGCGGCGGCGGGCGCTACGACGACCTCTTCCGGGCCCTGGGGGCCCGGGCGCCGATCCCCGCGCTGGGATTCGCCTTCGGCGTGGAGCGGGTCAAGCTGGCGCTGGAGGCGGAGGGTCGTCCCAGCGGGGAGCCGCGAGCGGCCGACGTGTTCGTCATTCCAGGCACGCCGGAGTATGTCCCCTTCGCCGCACGGGTGGCCACGACCTTGCGCCGGGCAGGCAAGCGGGTTGACCTGGACGTCACCGGGCGCCCGCTCAAGACGAGCCTCAACTATGCCGACCGGGAGGGCTACTCGCAGGTGGCTGTGGTGGGCGAGGCCGAGGCTCGTGACGAGCTGGTGCGGCTGCGAGACATGGGGGACGGGCGGGAGCAGGCCCTGTCCCTCGCCGACCTGGCGCGGGAATGGCCCGCGGAGGGGGCGCGACCGCCAGGGGGCGCACAGCTGCCCCGTGCAGCGGAGGCGGGGCGTGGCCATTGACGGACTGGCCCCGAGCCTGACATCGGGGCTCACCCTGCCCGCCGGCCGGTCGGGCGAGATACTGCGCTTCGGCGTCCCGTCCGGCAAGCGCTTCGAGGGACGGGCGCTGGCCTTCCTGGACGCCTGCGGCCTCCAGGTTCGCCGGGAAAGCGACCGCCAGCTCACCGCCGAGATCGCCGGTCTGCCTGGGGTCACGGTGATCGTCCAGCGCGCCCGGGACATCCTGACGCAGGTGACAGACGGCAAGGTGGACATTGGTATCACCGGCATGGACCTGATCGGCGAGTTCGGGACGGAGGGCAACGAGTTGATCATCCTCTATGAGGACCTGGCCTTCTCTACCACGCGGTTCGCCCTGGCCGTGCCGGACAGCTGGGTAGACGTCACCACCCTATCAGACCTGGCCGACGTGGCCGCGACGATGCGGGAGCGGGGCGAGCCCTTGCGCATCGTCACCACCTACCCCCGGCTGACCCGGCGCTTCTTGTACGAGAAGGGCATCACCCACTTTTCCATCGTCCCGGTAGAGGGGGGTGTGGAGGCCGCACCCAGCGTCGGGTTCGCCGATATCGTCGCCGATGTCGTGGAGAGCGGGGTGTCGCTCAAGGAGAACCGGCTCAAGCTGCTGCGGAACGGGACGATCATGCGCTCACAGGCCTGCATGATCGGCAACCGGCGCAGCCTGGCGAACAGCGCGCCGAAGCGGGAGGTGACTCGCCGGATCGTGGAGCTGATCGAGGCGCGCCAGCGGGCGCAAGACTACTACTCGGTCACGGCCAACCTGCGCGGGACGTCCGAGCAGGAGGTGGCCCGCTCCCTCCTGGCCTCGGCGGCGACCCGGGGGATGCGCGGGCCGACGGTATCGCGGGTCTACACCGCCGATGAGGTGGCCGCGGCCGGCGGGGATGCCGGGGATCGGGGCGCGGGCGAGGCCCAGGGAGAAGGCCGGCCGGTGGCGCACTGG
Organism: Chloroflexota bacterium; assembly: GCA_030447525.1. Taxonomy (GTDB): domain Bacteria; phylum Chloroflexota; class UBA11872; order UBA12225; family UBA12225; genus JAUJOR01. The sequence continues at coordinate 78,049 of JAUJOR010000016.1, forward strand.
TTCGCGGCTACGATCATCGTCGTCGCGGACGCCCTCCAGCCGGCCATCGATCATCTCCGGGAAGTCGGCGGATCAGGGATGTCGGTTGTGCCGGTGCGCTACTTGTTCGACCGGCGCTCGCGCGCCTTCGAAGGGGCCCTGGGTGCCCTGGGGGTGCCCCGTGACTGAGGGAGCCCCCGTCGTGCCCACGGGCGTGCCGGGGGACCGGCAAGGCCAGGCTTCCCAACTGGCGCTGCGCATCGTCCGGGCCGACACGGCGGAGGGAGCAGCCCTGCTGCGCCGCGTGCCGCTAGACGAGCTGGTCACCGATGCAGCGGTGGCGGCCCAGACGGAGGCGGTCTTCGGGGAGCCCATGACCCCCGAGCAGTTCGTCGAGCGAGTGGTGCGGGAGGTGCGCCAGCGTGGTGATGCCGCCCTGCGAGAGCTGTCGATGCGCCTCGAGGGGGGGGCCCCGGACGTCTTCGAAACCCCACGCTCGGAGATCGAGGAGGCCTACGGGCAGGTGTCCTCCCAGTTCGTCAGGGACTTACGGATGGCCGCCGAGCGAGTGGAGGCCTTTCACCGCCAGCAGCGTCGCGGGAGCTGGATCGACTTCGCCCAGGGGACGGGCCAGATGGTGCGCCCGCTGGAGCGGGTCGGCCTGTACGCCCCGGCAGGGCGGGCGGCCTACCCTTCTTCGGTGATCATGTCCGCCGTGGTGGCGCACGTCGCCGGGGTGGACGAGGTGCTGCTCTGCACGCCGCCTCAGCGGGACGGACGCCAGCGCCCGGAGATGCTCGTGGCCGCCGACGTGGCCGGGGTGCAGCGGGTGTTCAAGGTGGGTGGGGCGCAGGCGATCGTCGCCATGGCCTACGGCACGGAAACCATCCCCGCCGTGGATAAGATCCTCGGCCCGGGCAACATCTTTGTCGTCCTAGCCAAGCGGCGCGTCTTCGGCGCCGTGGACATAGACCAGCTCCCCGGTCCGACGGAGACCCTGCTGCTCGCGGACGAGACGGCCGGCGCCGAAGAGGTAGCCGCCGATCTGTTGGCCCAGGCGGAGCACGACCCCCTGGCGACGGCCCTCCTCCTTGTGACCTCTGTCTCCCTGGCCCAGCAGGTGCAGGCGGCCGTGGAGCGGCAGCTCGCTACGCTCCCCACGGCGCCCACGGCCCGGGCAGCCCTGGTCAACCGCGGGGGGGCTATCGTCATCCCCTCCGTGGAAGAAGGGTTGCGCCTGGCCAACGCCTTTGCCCCCGAGCACCTCTGCCTTCTCGTCCGCGATCCGTGGTCGTACGTCGGACAGGTGCGCCATGCCGGTGGGGTGTTCGTCGGGAGCAGCTCACCAGAGGCCGCCGGGGACTACGTTGCCGGGCCGAGCCACATCATGCCCACCGCCGGTACCGCCCGCTTCGCATCGCCCCTCTCGGTGGACGACTTCGTCAAGATCGTCAGCGTCGTGGGGCTGTCCCCGGCGCGCCTGGAGGAGGTTGGCCCGGTGGCCGCCCGCATGGCCCGGGTGGAGGGTTTCGAGGCCCACGCGCGCGCGGTGGACGCCCGTCTGGCCGGCGCTCGTGACCGGGCCCCGGCGCCGAGAGGCGCGGCAGCGGCGGGAGCGGTCCCGGCAGAGCCAGGGTGATGCTGATCCGCAACGCCTGCCTATGGGACGGCACCGGCGCCCCGCCCCGCCGGGGGACGACCCTACGTACGGACGGGGAGCGCGTAGCCTGGATCGGCCCGGATGGTCGGGCACCTGCGGCCGGGCCGCAGGAAAGGGTCATAGACGCCGCCGGTCGCTGGCTCCTGCCCGGACTGATCGACCTGCACGTGCACCTTACGCTCGACCCCCAGCAGGGGGATCTGCAGCGTTACAACGCCACCGTGTCCATCCCTGAGCAGACCTTGCTCGGCGCCCGCCATGCCCGGCTGATGCTGGAGGCCGGCTTCACCGGGGCGCGCGACCTGGGGGCCGTCGGCTACGCCAACGTGGCCCTCAAGCGGGCGATCGACGCCGGTTGGATCCCCGGCCCCCGGCTGGTCACGGCCGCCTCCCCGCTGACCGTCACCGGCGGTCACTTCGATCCCCCGTTTCGACCGGAGGTAGCCGTGCCTTCCCCCAGCGTGGTCTGCGGCCCAGTGGAGGCCCGCGGCGCCGTCCGGGAGCAGGTGAAGCGTGGCGCTGACTGGATCAAGCTGCTGGTGACGGGGGGCGTGCTGACCGGGGCCACAGCCCTGGGTGACGCCCTGTGGGAAGACGACGAGCTGCGCGCCGCCGTGGGGGCGGCGCGGCGCCTCGGCCGTCCGGTAGCGGCCCACTGCCACGGGGCAGCGGGGATGATCGCAGCCGCCGCGGCCGGCGTGACGACGATCGAGCACGGCACGATGGGCGACTCCGCGGCCGGTGCGACCATGGCCCGCCACGGCGCCGTGCTGGTGCCAACCTTCACTGCAGCCGCCGCTGTCGTCCGCGAGGCCAGGGCCGGGCGCCTCCCACCGGCCGTGGCCGCCCAGGCGCTAGCCATCGAGCCACGCCATGACGTGGCCTTCCGCGCTGCAATTGACGAGGGGGTCAAGGTCGCGCTGGGCACCGACAGCGGGGTTCCCGGGGCGCCATTCGGGGAGAACGCCACAGAGCTGCAGCACCTCGTGTCTCATGGGCTAACTGCCGAACAGGCCCTGCTGGCCGCCACGCGGGAGGCGGCCGCCGTGCTCGGCTGGAGCGACGTAGCCGGCGCGCTGACCCCCGGCCGGCGAGCGGACTTGATCCTCCTGGACGCTGATCCCCTGGCCGACGTGAGCGCGGTAGCCGGTCAGGAGGACATCCATCTGGTGGTCAAAGGGGGACAGGCCATAGCCGACCGGTGCCCGGAGCGATAGCTTAGACGACCCTATACCCCGGCCCCGCTGCCGGTGGTCCCAATGAGGGGGATGGATGGCCTGATTGGCAGCTCTGGCTCAGGACCCCCTTTCCCATTCGGACAGGCGGCCGGACTCCACGAGCCAGCGCGCGAACCGCATCCGCGGTGTCGGCTCGAAGGGCGCCGTCGCCTCTGAGAGGGGCGCTGGCGCCGGCTGGTGCCCGGCCTCCAGTTCGGCGTCGCGCACTCCGGCCGAGGCCTCGCGCGCCTCCCGGGCCTCCTGCTCCGCCCGCCGATAGCCCACCAGGGCGCGGTCGAACTCCACCGGGTCATACCCGCCGGCCAGGGCCGCCCGGCGTAGGGAGTGGAGTCGCTGTAACGCCCTGGCCAGGTTTGTTTCGGCGTCCACGAGGCGCCTCTCTGGGTGTTCCGCGCTCATCGTGCCGTCCTTTCGCCCGCGGGCGCTTCTTGCCCAAAGGCTGCTCCTTGCGGCCTTGCACACCGCGGCGGCGCGGCGGCGCGGCGACGGATCGGCTCGGACTGCTACGACCAACCGCCGCCGGCACGACGCCAGGCGTGCCCCGCCCTGCTGAGCAACCTGTGTGCCAAGGGCATGACACAGGGCGCGGCGGTGTCCCTATTGGGTGCGCCGGAACGGCGCGACCAGCCCCTTGTCCAGCTTGGCCACCATCGTGTATGCCGGATCAAAGACGTTGCCAACGTCGTACCGCAGACACTGCCCTACCAGAAGCGACGCGGCCCGGTAGTCCAGGCCATAGTCTTCGTCCAGCCACTTCAAGAGCTCCGTGGTGGCGTGCTGCAAGGCCTGATCCAGGGGCCGGGCATTGCCGGCGGTCATGATGGAGTGGTCGTCTTCGGCGCGGGGCCAGGCGATGGGCCGCTGCTTGCGGTGGATCCAGGCGGTGAACGTGACGTCCATGGAGATCTCCGTCCCGGTCCCCGTGATCTCTCCGTCTCCCTGCGTCGCATGGCCGTCGCCCAGGTGGAAGAGCGCCCCGGGGACGAACACCGGGAGGTAGACCGTCACGCCCTGGCGGAAGCCACGGTAATCCATGTTGCCCCCGTAAGCCCCGGACGTGGCGCAGGAGATGGCCTGTCCACGAGGAGGCGCAACACCAAAGCAGCCCAGCATGGGGTCGAGGGGGATGTTGAGCCGCCCCAGAGCCGTCTCTGGCTCGGCCAGCGTCGCCGTCCAGCGCTCCAGGTCGATGTCCCAGCGCCCCCGGCCGCGCTCACTGGGGAGCTCGGAGACGAACTGCGGATCGACGACGCTGGGGGCCACGAGGGCGCTCGTCCGTGCCCAGGGGCGATTGGGGAGGATGCGATCAAAGCGCACTGCCAGGACGTCGCCTGGCTCGGCGCCGTCGATAGAGAAGGGGCCCGTCTGCGGGTTGCCGCCCGGTGTGGCCCGGTTGCCGTCCTTGTCCACTCCACCACTGTCGACGGTGCTCGTCTCCACCGTGTCGCCCGGCTCGATGTGGAGCACCGGCTCGTGGCTGCCGATCGCTGTGTGGTAGACGGCAGGCTGGAAGTAATGGGTCTGTGCCATCCTCGATTCCCTCTCCCCTCCCCCGCTCCTGTTGGGAGACGGGTGGTCATGTCGTTTCCGATGGGCCGGGGGCACCCGACGGCGCCCGCTGGCGTCTGCCGGCTAACCCTCTAAGAGGAGGGTCTCCGGGTCCTCCATCAGCTCCTTGATGCGCACCAGGAAACCTACAGCCTCGCGCCCGTCCACGATGCGATGATCGTAGGTCAACGCGACGTACATCATCGGCCGGATGACCACCTGCCCGCCGGCCGCCACCGGACGATCGTCGATCTTGTGCATCCCCAGGATGCCGACTTGTGGGAGGTTGACGATGGGGGTGGAGAGGAGCGAGCCGAACACCCCACCGTTGGTGATGGTGAACGTCCCGCCACGAAGCTCATCGAGGGATAGCTGGCGCTCCCGCGCCCGAGTCGCCAGGCGGGCAATCTCCCGCTCGATCTCGGCAAAGGTCTTCTCGTTGGCGTCTCTTACTACGGGGACGACCAGGCCCTCTTCGGTGCTCACGGCGATGCCGATGTCGTAATAGCGCTTCAGGATCAGGTCTTCGCCCTGCAGCTCGGCGTTGACGGCCGGAAAGGCCTTGAGCGCCCCAACGGCGGCCTTGGTGAAAAAGGACATGAAGCCCAGGCCAACGCCGTGGCGCTCCTTGAAGCTATCGCGTCGACGCTTGCGCATCTCCATCACGGCAGACATATCAATTTCATTGAAGGTGGTCAGCAGGGCCGCCGAATGCTGTGCCTCGACCAGGCGCCGGGCGATGGTCAGGCGCCGGCGGGAGAGCCGTACGCGCTCTTCGCCCCGTCCCTCGCGGGCCGGTGTGGGCGCCGTCGGGGCGGGGGCGGCCGGGGCCTGGTCGGAGCTACGCCGGTCAGGGGGCGCAGGGGGCGCCGCCGGCTGGTCGATCAGCCCCAGGACGTCCTCCTTCATCACCCGCCCACCCGGACCGCTGCCGGCCAGCCGGCTGGGATCGATCCCGTGTTCTTCTGCCAACCGGCGGGCGACGGGGGTGACCTGGCCCCCTGCCCCGGCGCCGGCAGCGGCGCTCGCCTCGTCCCGTCCCGGCGTGGAGGGGAGATCGAGCGTTGGGGAAGGCGCCTCGGACGGTGCGGCTGTGGGGTGCTGGCCGGCTGGACCTGCTCCCGGGGCAGGAGATCCCGGCTGCCCGTCCAGCACGCCGAGGACTTGCCCTACACGCACCGTCTCCCCTTCCCGGTGGACGATCTGAGTCAAGACGCCAGGGGCTTCCGCCGGCACTTCGACGTTCACCTTTTCCGTCTCTAGCTCGACCACCGGGTCGCCGATTGCAAGGGCGTCTCCCTCATTCTTTAGCCAGCGGGCGATGGTCGCTTCCACGACCGACTCGCCCAGCTGGGGGACACGAATCTCACTGGCCATGCTGCACCTCTGTTCGCCGAGCGGCGGTCACGCCCGTTGGTAGGTACTTCATTGCTGTCCCAAGCTCAGATCGCATGCGGCGTCGAGGGCGCAGGTCCTGCCGGGACACGGATCCGACGCCGCGTTGCGCCGGCGCCCCCGCCAGGCGGCGCAGCGTCACTCCTGCCCTGACACATCACTCCTGCAACATGGTGCCAGCCGGCGCCAACCTCTCCAGCGCCGGGAGACCGCCCATTAATCTGCACCGGCGCCGGTGCGGGCGGGGGACACCACCGCCTGGCCGGCGGCGGTCGGACCTTCTTCCCCACCGTCGAGACCGGCGTAGACGGCGTCGATGATGCGGGCTTGCTCGGCGGCATGGCGGCCGGGCGAGCCCTCGGCAGGGCTGACCCGTTCGGCGCGCCCGACATAGCGTAGGGCGAGGCCACGCCCCTCGAGCGTTCCCTGGGCACGAGGCTGGACAAAGGTCCAGGCCCCCATATTGCGAGGCTCTTCTTGCACCCAGACCACGTCTTCCAGGCCGGGATAGGCCGCCAGGGTGGAGACCAGCAGTCCCTCGGGGAAGGGATACAGCTCTTCCAGGCGTACGAGGGCCAGGGAGGGGGTCTGCTCCCGCCGCGCGTCGGACGCCAGGTCGACGTATACCTTGCCACTACAGAGAATCAGTCGCCGTACCCCCTCCCGCGGACGAGTGGCGAAGAAGGGGTCGTCAAGGACGGGGAGGAAGCCCGCCTCGTCCGCCAGCGCGCCGACAGGTGAGGCCGCCAGGGGGTGGCGCAGGAGGCTCTTGGGGGTCATCACGATCAGCGGTCGGGCGTCACCCCGCAGCGCAGCCCCTTGCCGGCGCAGGAGGTGAAAGTATTGTGCCGCCGTGGTGCAATTGGCCACCCGGATGTTGTCCTCGGCGGCGAGCTCCAGGAAGCGCTCCAACCGCCCGCTGGAGTGCTCCGGTCCGTGCCCCTCGTAGCCGTGGGGCAGCAACAGGACGAGTGATGGCCGCTGACCCCACTTGGCGCGGGCCGAGACAATGAACTGGTCGACGATGACCTGAGCGGAGTTGATGAAGTCGCCATATTGGGCCTCCCACAAGACGAATGCGTCCGGGGCCTGGACGCTGTACCCATACTCGAAGCCCACGGCGGCGTTCTCCGAGAGCGGGCTGTCTCGCACCTCGAACGACGCCCGAGCGGCCGGGAGTCGCTGGAGCGGGATGTAGGGCTCGCCGGTGTTGTAGTCGTGGAGCACGGCATGGCGCTGACTGAACGTCCCGCGCTCGCTGTCCTGTCCCGTGATCCGAATGGGGATGCCTTCAGCCAGGATGGTGGCGAAGGCCAGGAGCTCGGCGTGCCCCCAGTCGACGCTGCGTTGTTCCCCCTGCGCACCCGGTTGGAAGGCGTCCCGTCGCGGGCGCAGGGCGAAGCGCTCCAGCCGCGGGTGGATGGTGAAGCCATGGGGCAGGGTGCAGAGGGACTCGTTAAGGCCCGCCAGGGTCGCCAGGGGGACGGGTTCCTGGCGCGGTAGGGACTGCGCCAGGGTAGCAGTCGCCCCGTCGCCCGTCGTCACGCCGTCGGCCCCGCCCTCTCGGACCGGCTCCGGTGGCGACGGGCGCAGGCCGCCGGCCTCCTGAGATTGGACTTCGGCCAGGGCGCCCTGCAGCTCCTGCGTGTATCTCGCCAGGATGGCGGCCACCTCGTCTTCAGTGACCGCCCTCCGGCGCACCAGCTCGGCCGCCCACAGCTCGCGCACCGTAGGGTGCGCGGCAATCTGGGCATACATCTTCGGCTGCGTCAGCGTGGGATCGTCGCCTTCGTTGTGCCCCCAGCGGCGGTAGCCAATCAGGTCGATCATGAAGTCCTTGTGAAACTGCTCCCGATAGGCATGGGCCAGGCGGGCGGCCGCGATACAGGCCTCCGGGTCGTCCGCGTTGACGTGGACGATGGGGATCTCGAACCCTTTGGCCAGATCGGAGGCGTACAGGGTGGAGCGCCCGTGGCGCGGCTCCACGGTAAACCCGAGCTGGTTATTGACGATGATGTGGATCGTCCCTCCGGTGCGGTAGCCGGGGAGGCGGGAGAGGTTGAGCGTTTCCGCCGCCACCCCCTGGCCGGGAAAGGCGGCGTCGCCGTGGATCAGGAGAGGAAGGGAAGCGGTCTCATCTTGGAGCGGGGGTCCGGGCTGATCGCGCCGCTCGTCGGCCGCCCGGGCCATGCCTTCCACCACGGGGTTGACGTACTCCAGGTGGCTGGGATTGGGGGCCAGGGTCACGGCCATCGTGACGCGCTGCCCGGCCTGGATCGCCCGGCGGGCGCCGAGATGGTACGTCACGTCGCCGCTAAAGGCCTGACCGCTGGTGTCGCTGCGAGACACCCCCGTACGAGGCAACGGGGCCCGAAACTCGGCCAGGATCTCCCGGTGGGGCTTACGCAGCACGTGGGCCAGGACGTTGAGCCGGCCCCGGTGCGCCATGCCGATGAGGAGGGCCCGGGTACCGGCCTCGGCGGCGGCGCCGATGATCTCGTCCAGCATGGGGATGAGCATCCCGGTGCCTTCAACCGAGAATCGCGTGCGCCCTGGGAACTGGCGATGTAGGAAACGCTCGAAGGCCCCCACTTCGCTCAGGCGATCGAGCAAGGCGCGCTCATTGATGGGGTCCTGTGGTGGCCGGTAGCGCTCGGTCTCGGCGGCGTCGCGTAGCCAGACCCGCTCCGTGGCGTTCTGCACCTGATCGTAGTCGTAGCCGGTCGTGCCGCAGTAGATGCGCCGCAGGCGGTCGATCACCTCACGGGCGTTGTCTGCCCCGGCGACGACCGGCCCGGCGACGGCGGTAGGGGGAATGCCGGTGAGCTGCTCCTCCCGCAGGCCGTGCGTCTCCGGCTCCAGCTCCGGATCACCGGCCGGCTCGCTCCCCAGCGGGTCGAGGCGGGCCGCCAGGTGGCCGTACTCGCGGATGCTGCTGGCCAGCCTCCCGGTGGCGGCCACCAGGTCAGGGTCGGGGATGGGAGCGCCCGGCTGACCGGTGGCCGCGCTCGAGTCGGGCGTGCGGTCAGCCATGGAGGGGAACGGGCCCGCGAGCGCCGCCGGGGGAGGTAGCCGCTCGAACAGTGCGCGGGCAGACGTATCTACCGCGCGGGGGTCGGCCCGGAACTGCTCGTAGAGCTCCAGGACGTAGCCGGCATTGGGACCATGAAAGTCCCGCCAGAAGTCCCAGCCGTCCGCCGGCTCACCGACCACGGTTACACCGCCTTGCCCGGTCTGCCCGCGGCGCGCCGGGTACTGGCCTCACTGCGGCGCAACCTTCGCCCTCCCCTTCAACTGCTCGTTGCACTGATTACGAAACTTCGCCCGGTAGGCAGCGCTGCCCAGAGGTGTAATCGTCTACGCAGCCGTCAGTAGGAGTGCCCCGGCTTCATCCGGGCCCGACTCCGGGCGCGGATGATAGGGGGTATACCATCCGGCAGGGGAGACAGTACAGCCCGGTGTTGCAAGACTGGCTCGCTCAGGCCCTGCAGCTCGCCGGGCGGCACGCCCTCAGCCTGGCCTTTTTCGGCGCCCTGGCGGAGAACACCATCATCCTGGGGCTGATCATGCCCGGCGGGTTGGTGGTGGCGCTGGCCGCCGGTGGTGCTCGAGAGGCCGGCCTGCCACTGCCCGCCGTCGCTGCCCTGGCTGGCGCCGGGATGACGTGTGGGGCGCTGCTGGACTACGTGCTTGGGCGTGCCGGGATCCACCGCCTGTTGCGGCACCCGCGCTCGGGTCCCCTGGGGCAGCGTCTGGTGACCGAGCTCGACCGGGCTGAGCCCCTCCTGAGACGCCACGGCTGGTGGCTGATGCTCCTGGCCCATAGCTGGAGTCACGCCCGCACCTCCATGGCCGTCGCCGCCGGGGCCAGTCGCCTCCCCGTGGGGCGCTTTCTGGCCCTGGAGGCGCCGGCCGCCGTGCTCTGGGGCACGTTCTGGAGTATTGCCGGCTACTGGCTCCTTGCCGACGACGGACGGCTCGAAGCCGCGCTGCGCTGGGCCGGTTGGATCGGCGTCGTCGGCATAGCCACTCTGACGCTGGCCCGCCGGCTCTGGCACCGTCACCGGCAGCGTCGTGTCATCGCCCAGCGCCCCCGCCCTCCATGAGCCGGCCAAGGGCGTGCCGCGGGGCGGGGGACACGGCAAGCCGGTGTCGCCCCGTATACTCTGGTAGATCGCCGGCCATCCCGCCCGCCAGCGCGCCGAGCGACGTGGCCTTCGTCCCCCAACGCAGGGTTGCGGCTGGAAGGGATCTGGGTAGGAGATGAGTCTGCGGAGCGCGGCCGAAGAAGAGGCACGTACGAGTGCCCACCCGCTGCACGATGACCGTAATGGCCAGGCAGCGGTGACGGCCGATCAGGGTAGGGGCGGTCAGCGAGCATGGGCCTGGATTGCGCTGGCCATGGCCACGGCTGCGCCGTGGCTGCTCGTACGGATCCTGGGGGACTGGCATCAGCTTCCGTCAGTGACGGTGGCGGTGCTTACCGGCATCGCCATCCTCGGCGCCGCCTTTATCCTTTCCTGGGCCGCCGAGGCCTTTCAAATGGACGTCTCCCAGGCCCTGGCCCTGGCCCTGCTCTCGCTGATCGCCGTCCTGCCGGAGTACGCCGTAGACGTCGTCTTCGCCTGGAAAGCCGGGCTCAACCCAGACGATCCTACGCAAGCGTCCTACGCCGTAGCCAACATGACCGGATCCAACCGGCTGTTGATCGGCGTCGGCTGGTCGTCGGTGGTGATCCTGGCCTGGTGGCACAGCCGCCGGCAGGCCCAGGGGGCCCTGGCCGGCCCGCCGGATCGGCCGGGGCAGGTGGTCAACGGGGCGGTGACCCTGGAAAGGGGTCAGGCACTGGAGATCGGCGCCCTGGCCCTGGCCACGCTCTATTCGTTCATCATCCCCCTCAAGGGGGGCTTGAGCTTGGTGGACACGGCGGTGCTGGTCTCGCTGTTCGGGGTCTACGCCTGGGCAACGTCCCGCGTTCCAGCCGCTCACCCAGAGCTGGTGGGCCCGGCGGCCAGCATCGGCGCTCTCCCCCCCACGCGTCGGCGCATCGTCACCTATGCCATGTTCCTGTTCGCCGCCGCCGTCATCTTCGTCAGCGCTGAGCCATTCGCCGAGAGCCTGGTGCACACCGGGACGTCGTTCGGCATAGACGAATTCTTGCTGGTGCAATGGCTGGCGCCGTTCGCCTCCGAGTCACCGGAGTTCCTGGTTGCCCTCCTCTTTGCCTGGCGGGGGATGGCAGGGGCAGGTCTACGCACCCTGGTGGCGTCCAAGGTCAACCAATGGACGCTCCTGATCGGGACGCTGGGGGCGGCCTACAGTCTGGCCCGCGGCGCTCCCGCGGCGCTCCCCCTGGACGCCAGGCAGGTGGAAGAGCTGCTCCTCACCAGCGCCCAGTCACTCTTTGCCCTCGTCCTGATCGCCAACTTCGATCTCAGCGTGAAAGAGGCATTGGTGCTCCTGGGGACGTTCCTGCTGCAGCTCTTCTTTCCAGATCCACAAGTCAGGCTGTGGATGGCGGCTACCTACATGATCTTCAGCGTCGCGCTCCTGGCTTGGAGCCCAACCCGGCGAGCGATGATCATGCAGATCCCCGGCATGATCTGGGAATCGATCAACCCGCCGAAAGCCAGCGTAGCGGGCGCGCCGGCTCCGGTCGCTCGAATGGGATAGGACGCCGGTCTCCGGCGTGGAAGCCCGCCGAGGATACGGGGAGCGGACTTCCGCGCCGGTGCGTGCCTCACTCCTGCCCCCTGCGGGGTGGCAACGGAGTGCCGCAAGTGCAGGGGCTAGTGAGCAGGGGCTAGTGAGCCGTGCTGGGGGCGCTGGAGGTTGGCGCAGCGGAGGTATCACCGATCCCACTGGCTCCCGGGGCGTAGGAAGGGTTGCTCCAAGCCTCGTTCTGACGGCGGGACTCCAACCACTGCCAGCCGGCATAGGCGATGCCTACCAGGATGGCCGCCTTGACCAAAAAGACGCTGAGCGACCACAGTCCTCGGAGCAGCGCTCCAAAAAGGCGCCCCACAGTCCCGAAAAAGCCTACCGTTGCCCCGGCCGCGGCCGCCCCGGTGGAGGCTACCGCCAGTGTGGCGTCTTTGCCGGCCTCTTTGGCCGCCGACAGGCCGGCTACGGCCGACCCCGCCGTCTTCAACAACGCACCTTCTGCCGCCCGGCCGGAGTGTGCCAGCACGGGCACTACCGTCTCCCGCGCCCCGCCGTAGGCTGCTCGAGCCCGTTCCGTGGCCCGGTCAGCGAGCTTCGCCGCAACATCGGCGGCACGCTCGGCCTGCGCTCTGGAGTGCCCCTGGGCGCGATCAGCCGCCCTACCGGAGCGGATGATCACCGGGGCCACCGTGCTCAATGTGGAGGCCGCAGTGGAGGCGGCGCGATCGACGACCTCAACGACCTCCTCCGCCACATCCTGCACTCGTTCGACAACGTCTTCAGCCACGTCCTGCACACGGTCGGCGAACGTCTTCTTGCGGCGGAAGCCGAATGGCCTACCTAAGTCACTCCAACGTACCATCGTGATTACCTCTCTCTCAAGCTGCACCGGCTACAAGACGCCCTCGGGGACAAAGTGACAGCCCTGGAGGCGACCGTGCCTCGTCGGCGTCGTCTCAAGCGTCGGCATGTCGCCCACCCGGGCGACGCCGTGCCCAATCTCTCCTGATAACGTGCACGTTCCGTGCCTCGCGCCCGCTTCGTCTGGCCGCTGTGGGTCGTGCGGGCCCCGCCGCGTCCCGGGGCGGCCGGGGAGATGGTTCTGCGCCCCGGGTCCCGCGCCCGCAGGTCCAGCGCCCAAAGAAGCAGGGGCGCATTTGTGGCCCGCGTCCGTTGCCCGCCGCCGGCAGCGCTCCCTACGCTTGACCACGTGTCAGCGCTTCGCCGTTCGCGTGTCGGCCGGGGACGTAACCGCATCGCAGGGCCGGCACTGCCGTGCGGGCTGATGTGGGCATGGCTGCTCGTGCTCCTGGCGACGCCCCTCGTCGCCTGCCGGCCGCCTCCCGGCCGCGCGGCCGTGACAGGTCCCACCCTGTACCTTGCCAATGGGCGAGAATCGACCATCGTGCCCGTGGATACTGCGGTCGGCCGGGCCAGCGGGCCACCAATGCCGGGTGGACCCGCCCCGTGGCAGATGGCCCCTGGACCGGACGGGAGTCTCCTCGTGCTATCTATCGCCCCGCGCGACGCCTCGCAGATGACCTACATATCCCGGACCGAGGCCGGCTGGGGGGCGCGTCCGGTGGAGCTGGAGCCCATGGCGCGGCCGGCTTACCTGGCCGGCGAGGGTCGCTACTCCGCCGTCGCCTACCATCTTCCCGACCCCATCCCGGGCTCACCTACGCCACGCTGCCGCCTGGCGCTGGTTGGCCTGAACGCCGGCGAGGTGGAGGCGACGCAGGCCGCTTGTTCCGTCTTTGAGTCCGTGTTCGCCGTGGCCGTGGACACCTGGCCGTCCGGTCCGGTGGCCTACCTGGGCATCTGGCACTGGCCCCACCAGGGTGACGACGGGCAGTGGGTCGTCGGTCGCGGGCGCATCGTCGCCGTCGACGCCAGGTCGGGAGCAATCGTGGCCCCAGCCCCCCTGAACGGGGCGCCGCTGTCCATGTCGCTGACCAGCGGTCCGCACCGCAGCGGCCGGCGCCTGTACGTCGTGGAGACCAACCCCGGGCCCGGCGGCGACTACGACGCCCCTGACCACTGGCGGCTGCGGGGACTGGATCCCTGGACGCTCGATCCCCTCTTCGACCGCACGCTAGGCGAGCCCCCCCACTGGCTTACGGTCGCCCCAGACGGAGACCAAGCCTACTACTTCATCGCAGACAGCAACACCTTGGTGCACGTGGAGCTCAGTAGTGGCGCCCGCCGGCGACTGTCTTTGCTTCCTGGGGCCGGGCTGGGACTCGCCGTCACCGAGGACAAGCTCTTCATCCCCAACCCTGAAGGTCATGAGCTGTGGGTCGTCGACCGGCGTGCCGGCCAGTTCCGGCGCCCGATTGACGTCGGGCGCCACCCCATTGGCCTGGCGCTGCGGCCGTGAAGGGTTCCCCTCCCGCTCTGGCTCTGGCTATCACTCGGGAGATCCTAGAGAAGATCGAACCGCCAGGCGGAAAGGGCGGTGCGCCCGAGCAGGTAGGCCCGATCCTCGTAGCTTGCCAGGGGAATATGCTGCGCGGCGAAGCGCAGGGCGTTGTGATAGCCCTCACGGAAGCTGACCGGCGGAAAGTCCGAGCCCCACATCATCCGTCGTGCCCCGAAGGCCTCCAGCGCCAGCGTCACGAAGGGCAGCGTGTCCGTGTACGGTGACCAGGGCAGGGTGGTAAACGAGTAGAAGCCACTGGCCTTGAGCGACACGTGGGGATAGTGCGCCAGGCTCAACACCCGGCGATAGGTGGGGTATGGCTCCGGCTCCTTGGGGTCAGGGTGACCAAGGTGCTCGATGTGCAGGCGGGCACGGGTGAAGCGCTGGGTCAGGCGCACCATCTCTGGGGACGCCAGCTCACGGAGAGACCCGGCCACGGTGACGATGAGCCCCAGCTCATCTGCCCGCTCCCACAGGGCCACGGCACCCGGCGCCCCGCCGAATAGGTGCGCCAGGTACAGCCGCGTCCCCTGCACCGCGGGAGACTGCTCCACCCAGGCCGAGAGATGGTCGGGGGCGTCCGGCCTCGTCGCGTCCACGAGGCAGGCAACGGCGAACCGCCCGGGGTAGCGCTGTGCGCACTCGATCAAGTAGCGGTTGTCGAACTCCCCGGCGTGCTGCACCAGGACGGCGTTGTCCACGCGGTGGCGGAACATCTGGTCGAGGAGCGACTCGATAGGCTCGTACTTGACTAGTCCGGCGTGGACGTGGGTGTCCACTACCCGGCCGCTGCTCGTCGGCGTCGTCACGCTCTCTCCTCATTCTGCAGTCGCCGGCAGTCCACTAAAGCATCTGGCGAGGTGATAGTACTCCACGGCCTGGTCGCCACCGGGGCCGGCACGTGCCAAGGGAGTGTCCACACCTCGGCCGTACTAACGTCCCTTCACCCTGCGGCGAGTGACAGTGGCCGTCGTGGTGTGCTACCCGCCGCGTGCTTTGGACAAGGCATGCGGGCCCTACGCGAGTCGTTGTGGATCTCAGTCCCGGAGTGGCCATCGGCCGGGCCCATATCCTATGCTCCAAGATGAGCGCGTGCCGGCAACGCCGGGTCGTCGCTGATCGCTCTAGGAGAGGATGATGATGGGCGCAGTCACCGCCGCATCGCCGGCGGCCCCTGTATCCCCGGCGCCTGCCGGCGGAGTTGACGCCGGGATTCGTGCCGGCATGATCTGGTTTAATGGGGCCATGGTGCCGCAGGCCGAAGCCTCGGTCTCCGTGCTCTCCCATGCCCTCCATTACGGCACCAGCGTCTTCGAAGGCCTCCGAGCCTACGCCACCAGGCGCGGCCCGGCGGTCTTCCGTCTCCAGGAGCATACCCGGCGCTTGTTCGACTCGGCCCGGATCATGCGTATGCCCGTGCCGTTCAGCGAGGACGTTGTCAACGACGCCATCCTGAGCACGGTGCGGGTCAATGGCTGGCCGGCCTGCTACATCCGGCCCCTCATCTGGCGGGGGGGGCAAACGCTGGGGGTGAACCCCATGCCTTGCCCGGTACAGGCCATGGTCGCCACCTGGGAATGGGGGGCCTATCTGGGTGAAGAGGCCTTGCTCCAAGGCGCCCGCCTGATCACCTCTGCCTGGGTGCGTCTCCCAGCCGGGGCCATGCCCGGTAAGGCCAAGGCCGGCGGGAACTACGTCAACTCCGCCCTGGCCCGCATGGATGCCATTTCCGCAGGCTTCGACGAGGCCCTACTCCTAGATCAGAATGGCTTTGTCGCCGAGGGCACCGGAGAGAACATCTTCTTTGTCCGTAATGGCACGCTCTATGCCATCGCCAGCTCGGTGAACCTAGAAGGTATCACGCGGGATAGCGTGATCCAGATCGCCCGGCGTATGGGGCTGCGGGTGGAAGAGACAATGGCCACCCGAGATCAGCTATACGCCGCCGACGAGGTGTTCATGACCGGGACGGCGGCCGAGGTGACGCCGGTCTCGGAGATCGACTACCGGCCAATCGGTAGCGGGCGCGCCGGGCCGCTGAGCCTGGAGCTGCGCCAGCGGTACCTCAAGGCCGTGCAAGGGGAGGATGAGCAGTTCGTCCACTGGCTGACCGACGTCAACCCCTGAAACCCTCCCCCTAAGGCCGCCGGCACGTCGGGCAATGAGCGGAGGCCGGGCCAACCGGTCCGGCCCGCGGGAATGACCGTTCTCTGCTTCCCCCGGGTTCAGGAGAGAACGGACGCAATGTCGCCTTGGCTCTGGGCCGCTTAGCTTTCCCCTACCTTGGACAAGAACTGCTCCGCGGCCTCTTGCGCCGGAGTGAAGTGAGGATCGAGGGCCAGGGCGCTGTAGTAGAGTTGCGTCGCCCGGCGTTCGTCCCCCTGATCCTCGTACTGCTTGCCGCGGTTGAAGTAGCTGGTGACCAGCTTCTCCTTGTACGTTGGATCGTCGGGGTGTAGCTCCATCAGCCGGCTGAAAATGACGATGCAGCGCTCGAAGTCATAGGCCCCCCAGGCGGTGTGCTGCTCGGCCTGGAGCTGCTCGTCTCCTGTGGGTACCGGTTGTGCCTGCTGCGCGGCCAGCTCCTGGTTCGTCTGGGCGACTATCGGGTCGCTCAACGCCGCCGCCCCCGTTGAGCCGCTCCCGGCTGATCCGAGGGACGAAGGACTACCCGGGCCCGCCGCCGGCCCTGATGTTGTGGCCGTCTGGCTGTGCTTGCGGTTGAACAACGACCCTAGCCCGGATTATTCACGGGGTTGAGACCGCCCAGATCACAGCGGCCCTTGTGTCTACATGAGCCACCAGGAGGGAAATGGCCCTGTCTCAGGCACCGTTCCAGGAGTAGCTGGGCTAGCACCGTTACCGTGTATGAATAATCCTGGCTAGACGCTGCAGCACCGGTAACATGACCATATATGCACCTCCTCTAGAGGCCGCCTACATGCACAAACTGCGCCACTATCCCCCTGCGGCCTACCGGTGCCATCCCTACCGGTCGGGGCGAGAGCCGGAGGGGACGCTGGGGAGGTCACCAGGTGTGCCAGCTGCGCCCAGGGTCACTTCCCTTGGCTGCGCTCGAAGTCCTGACGCATCTGGGTCCAGAGCTGAACACCCCGGTCTACGGCATCCTTGGAGGCCTGCCTGCCCTCCATCACTTCAGCCACTACCTTGGTGAATTCCGTGCGCCAGAGGGCAGACCAGGGGGCTTTCACCCCCGGGCGCGGGGAGGCGTTGAGTAGCACCTTGTTGTAGGCATCCAGGTCGCCCCAGCCTTCGACGAACTTCTTGATCTCCGGGTCTTCGGCGATGGACTTATAGCCGAAGTTGAGCCCCTGCTCTATCCACCACCGCTTGGCCACGGTGTACTTGCCGGCGGCGTCCTTGCCCCCCAGAAAGTAGATCAGCTTCCACGCCTCCTGGGGAAACTTGGTCCCGGCGAAGATGGCGTACTGGCGGCAGATGGCCTGCGTCCCGGTCTTCCCGGCAACAAAGCTGGGATTGACATAATTCAGGAGTTGCCCGGCGGCGGCGCCGCCGACGGTGCTGCCGCCGGACTGGCTGCCGGTGGCCTGCGCCAGGCCATTGAGGCGCTTGAGGTCGTAGAAGGCCCCCCAGGAGTAGGTCGCCTTGCCATTATCGAAGGCCGTCGCTCCCCCGCTGTCCAGGCCAAAGATCTGGTCGCCAGAGTAGGCCTGGTAGAGCTTGTCCAGGATGTCCTTGAAGAGCGAGTCCTTGCCGAAGATCGGCTGCATGTCATCGTCGAACATGCGCTTGCCGCTGGCCAGGTACCAATTCTCCAGATCACCTTCGCCGGGCGCGCCGTAGCGGGGGAACTCCACGCCGTTGATCCGCTGACGCTTGATCTGGGTGGCCTGCGTGCGGAACTCTTCCCAGGTCGCGGGGGGGCGGGCGAAGCCGGCTTGCTTCAAGTGCTCCTTGTTGTAAAAGGCGATCGACGGCCCGACATAGTAGATTGTCCCGTACTTCTTGCCCTTGTAGTTCGTCTGCTCGGTGATGAAAGGGTACTCGTCCTTGGTCAAGTCCTTGGCCCCTGGCATGTTGTCCAGGGGGAGCACCCACTTGGCCTCAGCCCACTCGGCGGCATCCTCATCGCGCATGTACATCGCGTCCGTGCGCTCTCCGGCAAGAAAGGCCGTGGTCATGCGCTTGCGGTACGCCTCGCAGCAAGGCCCGGTCTCCGGCCCTTCCACCTTGATGCCCGGATTCTCCTGCTCGAAGCGGTCGAGGTTGTCCCGCACGATCTGGGGGTTGTAGTCCCACATGCTCAGCTTGATCGTCACCGGTCCCTGCGTCCGCGAGGCCTGACTCGACCCGCTGCCGGTCGTTGGGCCGCAGGCGGCCAGGCTGACGAGCCCCCCCGCCATTCCCGCCCCGCCTAGCAGACGCCGGCGGCGCAATCCCTGAGCCCCACTCCACCCTCGCTGTCCCCTACTTGACTCCATTGACCCATCCCTTCAAGACTGCGGTGGCCAGACCCCAGCTGTTCGACGGACGATCTATCGTCGTGCCCCGTCGTGCCCCGTCGCGCGCATCGTAGCACGGCACGGCGGAGGCCAGTCTGACCGCCCGACTGTAGCCGTCCTTTGGTGGCCCGGGCCATAGACGCCTCGCACAAGCGGAGCCGGCCGGGCTTGTGTCGGGGTCCCTGTGAGTGGGCCTGGGCCCTCGGGCGGCGGTGGTGGGTTATTCCCGATTCAGCCTGGGGAGGAGGCGCAGGGCGAAGTTGCGCGCCGGCACCCCCAGGACTCGCAGGAAGCCCTCGGCGTCGGCATGATCAAAGGTTCCGACGCGCTCCATCGAGGCGTCGTCGGCCGCATAGAGGGCCCCGCTATCCTCCAGCTCGGAGGCCCCCTCAAAGACCACGTTCCCCTTGAAGAGACGCAGCGTCACCGTCCCGGAGACGAGGGTGGCGATACGCTCCACAGCCGCGAGTGCGGCCGTGGTACCCAGGTCGTACCAATAGCCCTGGTAGATCTGCACGGCCAGGTAGCGGGAGAGGTGGTCGAAAAGCTCGCGCGCGCGGCGGTCGAGGTAGAGCTGCAGTAGGTACTCGTAGGCTTGCCCGATGAGCTCCATTCCCGGGGCCTCGTATACCCCGCGGGACTTGATCCCCACGAAGCGGTTCTCCACGACGTGGCGCCCGATCCCGATGCCGTGCCTGCCGGCGATACGATTCGCCCGCCGGAAGACCTCCGCCAGGGAGCTGCCCACCCCGTCTAGGGCCACTGGCCGGCCAGCCTGCCAGGTCAGGCGCAGGAGCTGGGGCTCATCCGGCGCCTCCCAGGGCCACAGCCCCATCTCCGGCGTCACCAGGGTGGCCGGCGTCTCCAGCGCTTCCAGCTGGCCGGCCTCGTGGGTCAGGCCGAGCAAGTTGGCGTCGGTAGAGTAGATTTGCTCCACGCTGGCCTTGATCGGCAAACCGTAGGCCGTGGCGTACTCCACCATCTCCTTGCGTCCGCCGAAGGTGTCCAGCATTGCCGGGTCACGCCAGGGGGCGTATACGGCGATCTCAGGCGCCAGCATGGCCGTCGCCAGCTGGAAGCGCACCTGGTCGTTGCCCCGCCCCGTAGCGCCATGGAACAGGACGTCCAGGTGCTGTTCCCGCAGCGCGCCAATGGCCAGGCGGGTGGTGACGTACCGGGCGATGGCCGTGGTGTTCCAGTAGCCACCTTCGTACTTCGCCTGGGCCTGGACGACGGAGAGCCCGGCCTCGGCCAGGGCCTCTTGGCCGGGGAGGATGTGCGCCGAGGCCGCGCCGCAGGCCAGCATGCGCTGGCGGACGGCGTCCAGGTCTGGCTCGTCCGGCTGGCCCAGGTCAACCGTAAAGCAGTGTGGCTCGACCCCCTGGGCCCGCAGCCAGTGCGTAATAGTGCAGCTATCCAGCCCGCCGGACACCAGCCCGCCGACCCGCTTGCCCTTGAGCTCCTCCACGCGCATTGGGCTAAGTATGCAGGAGGGAGCTCCGCGGATGCAGTCCGGGCGTGCTGGCGGCGGGGCGTACTAAGTAGGTCAAACCGCAAATAAATGGTGCTCGCGCCAGATCACCAGAACAGAGTATGGTCAGTCAAATGCAAGGTGGCCCACTAGCGCAGGATGGAGGGCAAAATCCCCAGCTGCTCGCGGTACTTGGCAACGGTGCGGCGGGCGACGACGATCCCTTTGTGGGCCAGCAACTCGGCGATCTGCTCGTCGGTCAGGGGCTCCGATTCGTGCTCGATCATGTCCTTGATCACGTCTTTGGCCGACAGGGACGGGGTAAAGAAGTGGGCCAGGGGCACTACCTCGCCGGAGGGGAGCATGACGTACTTCTGGGCCGTCGCCCGAGAGACGGTGGACTCGTGCACGCCCAGCTCGGCCGCCACCATCGCTCGGGTTAGGGGGCGCAAATGGCGCACTCCCTTGTCCAGGTACTCGCCCTGGTAGCTGACCAGAAAGGCCACGATCCGCTGCAGCGTCTGGCGCCGCTGGTCAATGTTGGCCATGAAGAGGCGGGCGCGCGAGACGTATTGCTGGATGTGCTTCTTCTCGTTGTCATTAAGCTGCGCCTCGTGCTGCTGGCTGCGCATCATCAGCTCCCGGTAGAGGGGGTTGATGCGTAGGAAGAAGCGCTTCGACTCCACCACATCGACCTCGAAGCCCTTGTCTCGCTTAGAGATGATCACATCCGGGAGGACGTAGCCGGAGGTGACGCCGCTGGTGGAAGGGGTGCCTTGAGCGGGGAAAGGGTTGAGGTGTCGCTTGATGAACTGCGCCGCCGCCGTGACCTCAGCGCTGCTGATGCGCATCTCCTGGGCAATGCGGCTAAACTTGTGCTCTCCGAGCTGCTCCAGGTGGTGCGTCACGATCTCGCGCACGTGGGGGCAAGTGATCCCTTGCCCTTCCAGGAAGTCCAGCTGGAGCAACAGGCACTCCTTGAGATCGCGCGCCCCGATGCCGACGGGCTCCTGCTGCTGAAGCTCCCGTAGGACGGCGGCCACAGCACCGGGCTCGACCCCCAGGGCCATGGCGGCGTCCTCCACGGAACAGTCTAGAAAGCCCCGCTCGTCCAGGTTGCCGATCAAGAACTCGGCGATGGCCATCTCATCCGCGCCCAGCACCGACCCCAGCTCTCGCATCAGGTGCTCCGGTAGGGACATCTCCGCGGCCACGTGGACTACGGGATCAAAATCCTCCTCCGGGTCACGACGGGCCATAGAGGGGCCCTCTTCGTAGTAGTAGTCGTCGCGGTCGCGGGCGACCTCACGCTCTTCCCCCCCGGCATCGAGCTGGCTGCTGGCCGCCCGCTGGGCAGACATGCAGTGGGCGCAGAAGGGACCCTCGATAGCCGCGCCGCAACGCGGGCAGGTGGGCTTGTCCAGCTTCTCCAGCGCCGGGTTCTCCGACAGCTCGGCATTGATCAGGTCCTGGAGCTCCATTGAGGAGAGCTCCAGGACGTGGTTCATCGCCACCAGCCGTGGCGAGACCTTCATCTGGGTAGTCGCGATCTGCGACAGCTCCATACCGTCCATTAACCGGCCCGCCTCCGAGTCATCGCACTCACCTCTTGGGCCTCAAGGGTTAACGTCGGCACACGCCCATTCACGATCCGTGCCGCCGTCTGACGAACAACGCCAGCCCGGTTCCGGGAGAGCATATCCCCTCCGCCGCGCCGGTCACTCGCCGGCGGCGTCGGAGTCGAGATCCTCACGCCCCTCCCCGGCATTGAGGCGGCGCAGCTTCTCCTCCAGGGCCGCCCGGTCCAGGCCCAGGAAGCGCGCGGCCCCCTCTCGGTCACCCCCGCACTCCTGAATGGCAAACAGCACCGCCCGCCGCTCGACGCCGGCCAGGAGGTTCTGGAGCGTCTGACCGCGCCGCAGGGCCTGCTCCACATCGATTGGTCCCGCCGTCGACCCGGCGACGGCGGCGTGGGAAAAGACGATGTGCTGGGGCATGATCATGCCACCTTGGGCCATGACCACCGCCCGCTCGATCAAGTTCTCCAGCTCGCGGACGTTGCCCGGGAAGCTGTGCTGCAGCACAAGCTCCAGGGCCTCTTCCGAGATCCGTGCCGGGGTGGGGGAGTTGTTGAAGCGATGCTTATCCACGAAATGGAACGTCAGGTTGCGCACGTCGTCCAGGTTCTCGTCGTCGTGGCGCCGCTCCCGCAGCGGGGGCATCTCAATCGTGACCACGTTCAGCCGGTAGTACAGGTCTTCCCGGAAGTTGCCCTTGGCCACCTCGTCGGGAAGCCACTTGTTGGTGGCGGCGATGATGCGTACGTCCACCCGAATGGGGATGCTCCCCCCGACGCGTTCGAACTCCCGCTCTTGGAGCACGCGCAGGAGCTTGCGCTGCGTGGTGAGAGTCATCTCGCCGATCTCGTCCAGAAAGATGGTGCCCTTGTGGGCCAGCTCGAACCGCCCCTTGCGCTGGTTGATGGCGCTGGTGAAGGAGCCCTTCTCGTGACCGAACAGCTCGCTCTCCAGGAGCGTTTCCGGAAGCGTGGCGCAGGCCACCTTGATCAGCGGACCGCCCCGGCGGTTGCTCGCCCGGTGAATCTGCTCCGCCACCAGCTCCTTGCCGGTCCCGGTCTCGCCCATGACCAGCACCGTGGCGTCCGAGCGGGCGATGCGCCCGATGGTCTTGAAGATCTCCACCATGCTGGGGCTGCGCCCGATGATGCGGTCGGACGGATCGAAGCGCAGCTGCTCCTTGAGCTCGTGCACCTCCTCCTTCAGGGCCTCGTAGGCGAACAGGCGCTTGATAGTCAAGGCCAGCTCGTCGAGGTCGAAAGGCTTCGGGATGTAGTCGTAGGCCCCTAGCTGCATCGCCTCGATAGCCATCTGGGACGTCCCCTGGGCAGTAAAGACGATCACCGGCACCCGTAACTTTTCCGCCTGCAGGCGCTTGATCACCTCTAGCCCATCGATGCCCGGGGGCATGTAGATGTCCACCAGGAGGAGGTCCGGGGGGGTCGCCTTGGCTTTCTCAAGCGCCTCTTCGCCGGACCACGCGCCCTCGAACTCATATCCTTCCTCGCGGAGAAAGGTTTCAAGGAGGGCGACGATTGGCTGCTCGTCGTCAGCGACAAGGATACGCTTTGATGTCACGCGGCCTTTACTTTCCTCAGTAGATTGTACGTGCCGGTGGTGCCGGAGTGCGCCATCCGCGGTGCCGCAGCTCGTGTGGGGAAGCGAGCTGGCGGTAGCCGCCGCGACCCGCGACGCTACCGGCGCGGAGCGGATCTACGCTCGGCTGGCGGGACCCTCCCCGAAGCCGAACAGGGCAGCGGGGGTGTCCCACAGGATCTGGCGCCGGTCTTCGTCGCTCAGGGGCAGCTCGCGCTCCACGTAGCGCAAGGCTTCTTCCAGGGGGACGAGGCGGGCAGCGCGAGGGTAGCCGGTACCCCACAGCATGCGCTGCGGACCGAAGCGCTCCCGCAGCAACCTGACAAAGGGCCAGGTGTCACGCCAGGGGAACGCCTCCTTGGAGGCGATCTGGTAGTCCCCAATCTTGATCCAGGTACGTGGAAACTCCGCCAAGCGCAGCACCGGCTGGAAGCTGGGGTAGGGGGACGCCTCGGTGACGTCCGGCTTGCCCAGATGGTCGATGATCACCCGGACGTCCGGGTGCCGCTCAATCATCCGCCCCAGCGCCGGGGCGTGCTTCGGCCACATGTGCACCTGCAGGATAGCCCCGGTCGCGGCGGCGGCGTCCCACAGCGGGTCATTCCCCGGGGCGTCCAGCCAGGAGGGAGCGTCCGGATAGTACAGCGGATGAAGGCGGAAGCCCGACAGCCCCCGTGCCATCCACCGTTCTAGATCGCGGGCGTTGTCCGGCGCTAACGGATCGACCAAGCCGATGGCCCGGAAGGGACCGGGATAGCGCTCCAGGCACTCCACCATATAGGTGTTATCCCAGCCGAAGGCGCTGCTCTGCACCAGGACGGCGTGAGTGATGTCCCCCTCCTCCATGTCCTGGAGGAGCCACTCCACCGGGGCGGCCGCCGCCGGGGGCCGCACCTTGGCGTCAGGTGCCGGCCGGTGGCCGGGGGCATCGTCAAGCGCCCAGACGTGGACGTGGGTGTCGATCTTCATCAATGGGCAGTATGCACTATGCAGTACCTACAGATCTGCATACCTGTGTGCATTCCTGTTGGTGTGCATCGTCGCCGCCCTGCCGGCGGTGGGGCTGCCGGTGGCCGACGACACCGCTGCGGGTATCATCCCCTCCCAGCCTGGAGGTGGCCAGGGCAGGGAGTGGCGGCCGGGCCGGCCCGGCCGGCGCAGAGAGGGAGCGCAGTGATGGCCATTGGCATGGCGCTGTACGGCGTGCAGCATGGTCACGCCGGGGGCAAGGCGCAGGCGATACAAGACAGCCCGGACGTGGAGCTGAGCGGTGTCTTTGAGCCTGATCCCCCGGCCCGGGCCCGGGCCCAGGGGCAGCCGGCGTTTGGCGGCGTGCGCTGGTACGGGTCGGCCGAGGAGATGCTCCATGACCCCGGCACGATCGCCGTGGCCATTGAGGGGCTCAACGTCCAAGGCCTGGGGATGGCCCGCGAAGCCATTGTGGCGGGAAAGCACCTCTGGTACGACAAACCGGCCGGCGACGACTGGCCTGCCTTCCAGGAGCTGGCGGACATGGCCCGACGGCGCGGCCTGATCATCCAGATGGGCTACATGTTCCGGTACCAGGACGGCTTCGCGCGCCTGGCGGAGTGGTGTCGCACGGGGGTCCTCGGCGACATCTTCGCCATCCGCGCCCATATGTCCACCTCCCTCAGCGCGGCCGCCCGTGGAGTCATCGCCACCCACCCCGGTGGCATCCTGTATGACTTAGGAGGCCACATGCTCGACCAGGTGTTGTGGATGCTCGGAGATGAGCGTCCCTCTCGTGTGACGTCCTTCTTGCGTAACGACGCCACGCCTGGGATACCCCCGTTCGCCGACAACACCCTGGCGGTGCTTGAGTTTTCCCGCGCCATGGGTATGGTGGACATCGCCGCCATGGAGACCCGTCCCATGGCCCGGCGCTTCGAGGTGTATGGGAGCGCCGGCAGCGCTATCATGGATCCGATGGAGCCGGCGACGGAGCTGCGGCTCTGTCTCGATGCCCCCAGGGCTGAGTTTGGGGCCGGCCGGCACACGGTGCCCCTCACCGGCATGTCCCGCCAGCGCACCTACGAGCTGGAGCTGGCGGCCTTTGTCCCCACCATCCAAGGCCAGCGCCCGCCGGACCGCTCCATTGACCACGAGCTCCTGGTTCAGGAGACGCTACTGCGCGCCACGGGGCGTATCGCCGGCCATTGACGTCGCCGGGGGCGCCCACCGGCCTCACCGTCCCCCAACCCAATGGCCCAAAGAGGAGAGAGACTATGAAGCTAAGCGCCATGCTGATCGACGTGCTGGGCAAGCTCCCCTACGAGGAGAACGTCCGCTGGCTGGCCGACGTCGGCTACCCGGCGGTCGATCCGCCCCTGATGGAGCCGCAGGCGGGCGATATCGCCCGCAAGCACGGCTTGGAGCCGGGCTGCGCCAATGTCGGGGGCGGCGTCGTGGGATCGGCCGACGCCGGGGACCAGACCAGGATTCGCGACCGAGTGATCGAAGCCATTGCCTGGGCCGCCGGCGAGGGAGTGTCCGCCCTGATGGTGCCCCATGGCCGGGACACGTCCATCCCCACGACCGAGCAGCTGGAGGGCTTCAAGCGCGTCTACGGCCCAGCCGCGGAGGAAGCCGAGAAGCGGGGGGTCAACCTGACGGTAGAGAACTGGCCAAACAATGGCAAGAACCTGATGTTTTCTCCCGAGACGTGGCGCGCCGTCTTCGACGCCGTACCATCGGACCGCTTTGGTCTGTGCTTTGATCCCTCGCATCTCGTCTGGCTGGGGATCGACTACCTGCAGGCGGCGCGCGACTTCGCGCCCCAGATCAAGTACGTCCACGGCAAGGACACCGAGATCATCGTCCAGGGGCGCAACGCCTATGGGATCTACGGCCGCCAGTTCAGCACCTCGCCCGGCCCGGGGCGCTGGTGGCGCTACCGGCTCCCCGGCTGGGGAGTCGTCGATTGGCCGGCCTTTCTCACCGTGCTGTATGACACCGGCTACGACCACATCATCGCCATTGAGCACGAGGACCCGGTCTGGCGCGGGAGCGAAGAACGTTTCAAGCGCGGGCTCGTCCTGGCCCATAAGTACCTGAGCCAGTACCTGGTCTAATCCAGCCGGCCCCTCATTGAACAACGAGACTGCCCGCTCCTCAACGCCGGCGCGCCCCGCCTCGCGGGGGCTGGGGGCTGTCGGGGATCACGCTCCACCGGGCCTACTGGGCCCACCGGGGACAGATCGGCTTGGACTGCGTGGCTGTGCTGCGTGGCTGTGCTGCGTGACCGGTTGCCCTCCCGGTACCATTCCAGCGGAAAGGGAGCGGCGCAGAGGCCATGGCCATAACCTATAGCTTGGTGCCCGAGGAGCTCGGGCTCCGTGATCCGATGCTGGTTGGCGCCTTTATGGGCTGGCCGGACGCTTCCCTGGGCGCAAGCGGAGCCATCCGCTTCCTCGTCGAGGCCCTGCATGCGGCCCCCCTGGCCACCTGGGAGGGCGACGACTACTACGACTTCGTCGAGCTGCGGCCTGTGTCACGCGTCTCTCCGCCCCGCGATCGTGTCCTGGTCTGGCCCCAGGCGGAGTTCTGGGTGGCCCGGGAAGTCCCCGTGCTCGGCGCCGCCGAGGATGCGGCGGCGCCAGGCCCGCGCACGCGGAGCCTGGTGCTGTTCCTGGCGCCGGAGCCACGCCTGCGCTGGCGGGCCTATGGCCGGGAGCTGGCCACCTTTGCCCGCCAATGCGGTGTATCCCAGGCCGTCTTTTTTGGGGCTGCCTACGCCGATGTTCCCCACACGCGGACGCCTATTGTCACCGGATGGGCCACTGAGTCGCGATTGCGCACTCGTCTAGAGGCGCAAGGGGTACCGTTCTCCGCCTATCAGGGCCCATCGAGCATGCAGTCGGCGGCGATCGAGGCCTGCCGTGACGCCGGGATCGCCTGCGCCAGCCTGTTCAGTAACGGGCCCAGCTATCTCACGATCCCCAATGCCAATCTCTCCCTGGCCATCCTACGGCGCTTCGGTGCCGTCTTCGATCTCGACCTCGATCTCAAGACCATGGAGGACGCCGCTGCGGCCCTTGTCCGGCAGGTGAACACGGCCATCGAAGAGCGCTCCGATCAGGAGTTCCGTGAGCACCTGCGGCGCCTGGAGACGCAGTTCGACGAGCAGGCCGCGCCCTTCGCTCCCGGCGAGGTGCGCCGCCAGCAACGGCGACAAGAGGAGCAGGCCGAGGCAGGTCCGCCCTTGAACGTCGACCCGCAGGACGTTGTTCGGGAGCTGGAGGACTTCCTGCGCCGTCGCCAGCAACGCCCGTCCGCGCCGGAGGACGGCCCGGGGGAGGCCGAGCCGGGCGACCAGGAGGGCGGGCCGGGCAGGGCGGACGACTCCCCGCCGGGGGGCGGCGAGACCGGCCCGCGGGCCTAAGCCGGTCGAGGGCGCTCCTTCGCACATCTGCCATCTGGAGCACCTATGAAGGACTTCCTCGCAGGTGCATAGATGCAGCCACGCGGTGGGCGTTGGATCAGTTGGGGTGACGACGCACGACCGCAGAAGCGCGGGCGGCGCCGGATCAGCAGGGGCGAGGGAGGGAGTTGAAGGGTGGTACGGCGGTTCCTGGTCATTGGCCATCGTGGTGCCGCTGGGCACGCCCCGGAGAATACGATCGCCGCCTTTGACCGCGCCCTGGCCATGGGCGTAGACGGCGTGGAGACGGACATCCGGGCAACGCGTGACGGGGTGCTCGTCCTGCTCCACGATGCTACCGTGGATCGCACCACCAGAGGCAGCGGGGCAGTCGCCGATCTTACCTGGGCGGAGCTGGAGGGGTTGGACGCCGGCGCCCGCTTTGCCGGCGGCGGTCACCCCTTCGGCGTCCAGCGCATCCCCCGCCTGGACACGTTCCTCGACCGGTATGGCGGGCGGACGTCGTTTCGGCTGGAGATCAAGGCGCGGGGGGGTGGAGGGTCCTGCCGTCCGCCTGGTACGGGCGCGGCGGCTGATAGAGACGGCGGTCTTTACCTCCTTCCAGCCTGGGGCGATAACGGCCGTGCGGCTGACGGCGCCGGAGGCTCAGACGGCCTACCTGTCCGGGGCCGGGGCGTTTGACGATTCGGTGATCGAGACGGCAGTCGCCGCCGGTGCCAACGAGGTTGCCCCGCGGGCGGACCTCGTGGAGCCAGACGTTGTGAAGCGCGCTGAGGCGGCCGGGCTGCGCGTCTGGGCCTGGGGGGTGAAAGACAAGGGCAGCCTGCGCCGGGCAGTCGCCGCCGGCATTGGGGGCTGCACCCTTGATTACCCGGAGTGGGCCGCCGACGTCCGGACGGGCGATGGATGAGCGTGTAAGCTCGCTCCGGTGGACCGGCCCTGGCGGGCGAGTGTTATCCAGGGACGTGGCCCGGCCCCGGGGCTACACCATCCTAGCGGCGAATACCCGGGTCGCGAGATCGCCTCTGCGCCGCTTTCAACAATGGGGCGTTAGTCCAGAGTGACAGCGGTGCGCGAGCGCTGGCGTAAGAGCTGAACAAGATATCCCAGGCGGCTCTTGATGCGGTCGCGGTACTACTGGGGTGCCCGCACCACCCGCCGGCGGAGGCTGCCGCCGGCGGCGAGCTGGCCGGCCAGCTCCGGGGCGTCACTCTGCTCAACGCGCAGGTGGACGTCACCGTTGGGGTAGGTGACCACGGCCGGCCCGGCCCCGCACAGGCTGAGGCACCCGGTGCGGACGACGGCAACGTGAGGGCAGCCTCCGGCTTGCACCGCCCGCACCAGGGCGTCGCGCACCTGTGATGACCCGCGAGAGCGGCAGTCGGACGCCTCACAGACGAAGGCCCACTGCTCAAGCTCGGTCTGGGAGACCGCCGGCGCATCCTTTTCCATACTCAGGCCGTGGTCAGACTCAAGCGCCGTTCAGAATCGCCCCTCGTCCAGACCTCACGCCAGCAAGAGTGTAGCAGCCCTTCCCTCGTTCACCGTGCCCACGCCCGATGGGCTGGTGCCCTGGTGGTACAGTCCCGCCCATGAGCGAGCGCGAGCCCTATGACCTCCTGATTACCGGCGGGACGGTGGTCGACCCCATGGCCGGGCGCCACGGCCGGGCCGACGTGGCCATTGCCGGTGGGAAGGTGGCCGCCGTCGGCGAAGGTCTGAGCGGCCCGGCGCGCCGCACGCTGGACGCCAGCGGCCTGCTGGTGACCCCCGGCCTGATTGACCTCCACGCCCACGTGTATCCTGGGTGCACGCCCCTTTCCATCGACCCCGACCCACTGGCGGCTCGCTCCGGCACCACCACCATGGTCGATTGCGGCAGCGTTGGCGCCGCTACGTTCGCCGGCTTTCGGCGCTTCGTCGTCGAGCCTGCTCGCTGCCGCGTCCTGGCGTTCGTCAATATCTCCGTCATCGGGCTGGTGGCAATGCCTGAATGCGGCTACGGGCGCTTCGTGGACAGCAACGCCGCCTACGAGTGCGTTGAAGCCAACCGCGACCTCGTCGTGGGGGTCAAGGTGCGGGGGAGCCGCAACGCCCTAGGGGAGGACAACACCGCCCAGCCGGTGTGGATGGCCGTCGCCGCCGCCGGTGCCGCCGGCGCCCCGGTGATCATGCACCTGGGCGATCCACCCCCCGCGCTGGAGCAAGGCCTGGAGATCCTCCGCCCGGGTGACCTGGTGACCCACAGCTATAAGGGGCAGCCGGTGACGCGCCTCGTAGATCACCAGGGGCGAGTCAAGCCCCAGGTGCGGGCGGCCCGCGAGCGAGGCGTGCTCTTTGACATCGGTCACGGGAGTGGATCGTTTTCCTGGAGGGTGGCTCACCACCTGGCGGAGCAGGGCTTCTGGCCGGACACGATCTCCACCGACGTCCATACAAGCAGCATCAAGGCCCCCATCTCCGTGGACATGCCCAACGCCATGACCAAGATGCTGCACCTGGGGATGGATCTGGAGGCGGTGATTCATGCCAGTACCGGCGCGCCGGCCCGGGCCATTGGCTGGGCCGGCCGCATCGGCTCCCTGCAGCCGGGCATGGCCGGTGACGTCGCCGTGCTGGCCATGGAGGAAGGGGACTTCCCCCTTACCGACTCCTATCGTCAGGCCGAGCACGCCGGCCGCCGGCTCGTCGCCCGCCACACCATCTGCGCCGGCCAGCTGCTCTAGGCCGCCACGCGCCCGTCCCCGGCCAAAGGTGGCAGTTGACGCTGGCGGTACCTTGCACTCATCCCACGGCTCACATTGGAGAGGACTCATTCCACCTGGCCGGTCCAGCCTGACCTACCCAAGGGCAGCCGTTTAACCGCGCACATCCCACACCTCCAAAGGAGACGGAACGTGAAGATCGGGATCATCGGGGCGGGAGCAATCGGAGAAACGGCCGCCCGGCTGTTGAGCCGTGCCGGTCATGCGGTGGCCATCAGCAACTCTCGGGGGCCGGCGTCGTTGGCCAGCGTCGTGGCCGAGATCGGGCCGGGGGCTCAGGCATTGACGGCGGAGGAGGCGGCCGCGTTCGGCGAGGTCGTCCTCCTGGCCGTGCCCTGGCGCCGGCCGGAGGCGCTCCCCGCGCCGGAGCGCGTCGCCGGAAAGATCGTGATCGATGCCATGAACCCTTATGACGATAACCTGCAGGTCATCGATTTAGGGGAGTCCTCGTCGAGCGAGGAGACGGCCAAGCGTCTCCCGGGCGCCCGTCTGGTGAAAGCGTTCAATACGCTACGCGCCGAGACCCTACGCAACGGCGGGCAGCTGGGGGCGGACGACCGCCTGGTGTTGTTTCTCGCCGGTGACGATGCCGAGGCCAAGTCGGTCGTCGCCCGCCTGATTGACGAGATCGGCTTTGTCCCAGTGGACACAGGCTCCCTACGGGAGGGGGGGCGGCTGCAGCAGCCGGGCGGGCCACTGTACGGCCGGGAGATGCAGGCGGAGGAAGCCCAGGCGGCGCTGGCGGGACTCAAGCCGGCGTAGAGGATAGGGGACGACGGTGCCGCCGCCGCGCTACTACCAGGGCGGGATCACGGCCGACCGCCGTCACCCTCCCGACGGGCTTTCCGGCCCCACCGAGGTGCCGGCGGCTGTTGAGGCCAGCTCCTCAGACAGCGTCAGCCAGGCGCCCGGGTCGATCGGCAGGCCCCGTAGGCGCACCTCCCAGTGCAGGTGCGGCCCGGTGGAGAGACCGGTACTCCCCACCAGCCCAACAGGTTGCCCCACCGTTACGTGCTGGCCTGCCTCTACCTCGAAGCGCAGGAGGTGGGCGTAGAGGGTGTAGACGCCCCGGCCGTGGTCGAGGATGACCGTGTTGCCGCGCTGCGGCAGGCCGGCGCTAAAGACGACCGTGCCGCCGGCGGATGCCATCACCGCTGCCCCGGCCGGGGCAGCCAGGTCGTAACCGGCGTGGTAGATGACGTGGCCGTCCGCGTAGTCTCGCCTGTCACCGAAGCCTGTTGTCCGTGGGGCACCCACCGCCAGGGGCGGCCGGAACGGTCCCAGCCACGAACGGGCGGCCGTGACGGCGCTGGTGAGCGAGACGACTTGAGCCGCTTCGTTGCGAGCCACCGGGCCGGTGGCGAGTGTGGCCAGGGACCCGGGCACGGCCAGCGCCTGGCGGGGCAGGATTGCCGTCTCTATCACTAGGGGCAGCGTCTGCTCGGCCCCGTTTCCGGCTAGGTCGCGCCCGGCCAGGCGAACGGCGACCTCACCCGCCCCAGTTTCCACCGGAACGGCGACGACGGAGACTCCCTCTGGGGGACCGGACGCGCCGGGCGGGTCGGACAGGGGCGGGAGGGGATCGTCGCCCCACGTGAGCCGTAGATCTCCCGCCTCGTTCGCCCCCCAGCGGAGGAGCACGGGCGCCCCGGCCCGCACCTGGCCGGAGGAACTCTCCAGGCGCAGCCGGGGGGCCGTATTATCGGTGCTGAAGATCACCTCGCGGCTGGCCCGGTTGCGTCGAAGTGACCGATCGGCGACCTGCAACGTGAGCGCGTGCCGCCCATCGGTGAGGCTCTCCGTGTCCAGCCGCAGGCGATACAGACGGGCGGGAGGGGTCGGAGCGTCACCGTCGCGGTGGCCGTCGACTACCTCGGGGAGGGGGACTGGGGCGCCATCCAAGCTCACGGCGACGATGTCCGCCCGCGTGCCCGGCTGAACCGCTGCGTCCAGTACCATCACGCCCCGCTGGGGTCCCGGCGGGTTTGGCGCCTCGACGCGGGGCGGCTCGGCGTTGAGCAGCCACCACAGGGGCGATCCCTCTGACAGGTGGTACAGGCCGGCGGCCGTCGGGGTGGCGAGGAGAGCCAAGGCCAGGAGGGCGAGGCGGAGGACACCCGGCCGGAAGCTGGTCACCTCCCTGGAGCGCCCGGCCCCCGGCGGCTCGCTCCCGCCAGCGGCCTCGCGGGGCCCCCCGCGGGGGCGCCCCCCAGACCATGGCCAAAGGGGGGGGCGTGGTGCCACCCCCCGCACCGGGGCCACGGGGCGGGCCGGGCCGAGTGACGCTGGGGTGCACGGACCCCTGGCCGGGGGGCCAGCCAGCCACTGGGGGGCCCCCCGGGAGGGCCCCGCGCCCCCCGCCGGGGTGGCACTGACGGCGGGGCCGTCTCCGGCGTCACCCCTGCGCCGCCGGTCGCCGCGGTATCAGCATCCACCTTGGCGTCGGGCCTGGTGGCGCCGTTCGCCCGTTCGGCACCCTTTTCCGGCACCTTGGCCCCCTTCGCCAGCCGCACGAGGGCGAAGAGCTGTCTACCCTCCATGCGTGGCTGCTGGTCGACCGTAACCGGCACCATCTCCTGCAGCTCCGCCAGGGCTTCCTGAAGGGCGCTCATGCCCACTTCAGGGTGGCGCATGTCACGACCCAGGAAGCGCACCACCAGGCGCACCGGGTGGCCTTCGCTCAAGAACTCCCGGGCACGCTCCACCTTGAACCGCCGGTCATGCTCGTCGATTCGGGGTGAGAGCTGCACGTCCTTCATCTCGGACGCCGCCCGCCCGGCCTTGCCGGCTCGATGGGCCTCGCGGGCCTTGCGCTCCATCAAGTACTTGAAGCGCCCGTAGTCCATGATCTTGCACACGGGGGGCTGGGCCTGCGGCGCCACTTCCACCAGGTCGAGCTCCCGCTCTTCGGCCATCCGCAGGGCCTGGACGGTGGCCATGACGCCGAGGTTTTCTTCAGCGCCCTCGCTGTCCTCGACGATGACGCGGACCTCCGGGACGCGGATTCGCTGGTTGACGCGGTATGGTTCCTCCACCGGCACGATCTGCCGGGGTCCACCTCTCCCGCGCATGAGCGGGGCGGTGGGGGCCATGCGCGGCCCAGCGGCCGGCCCGGTGCCCACCCCTGGTCCCGCCGGACGGGGCCCGGGTCCGAACCGCGGCGCAGCCCCCGGCCCGCCCGGCCCGCCGGGACCGGCCGGACGGGGGGCGTATCCAGGACCTGCGGGTCCCACCGGTCGAGGGGCAGTCCCAAACCCGCCGGGGCGCGGCCCGCCCGGCGCGGCTCCGGGCGCTACGCCGTCTCGTTCGGCCCGGCGCACCGCCCGGCACTGCGGGCAGCGCTTGGGGCCTCCGCCAAACCCCTTCTCCGCGTAGAATGCCTGCTCGCCTGCTGTGAAGACGAACGGCTTACCACAGTCGGAACAGATGATGGTCCGATCCTGGTACGTCAGTGCAAAGCCTCCTCGTGGTAGGACAACCGGATCCAGCACCCAGGGCTCCCTGCTGTGGCCCCGGCGATCCACCGCCGGGCCATCGCAACTGGCCCCGCTGGCACCCATCGCTACGTTGCGATGGACCGAGTATACCACCGGGATCAAGACCCTCCGGGAACAGCGAGACGCCGAGCAGGGCCCCGGACCGCGCTCGCCGGTGGCAAGGCCAGGAAAAACCGCGCTGGTGGGAGCAGGGCCGGGCCGCCGTGGCCGCAGGCACCTCGCCAGGCCGGACGATACGACCTTACGGAGTTGAGCCTACGGCTGCCCGGCCGTGCGCCGGACGCCCATCCGCTCTCCTTCGAAGACCGTATGATACCTGGTAGCATGCGGCGCCGCCGGCGCTCCGTCGCCGGGGGCGCTCCCGGCCGATGGCCGGGTGTCCTGAGGGGAGTACGTTGTTGCCCACGCGGCGCCAGGCGTTGAGACTCGTCGCGGCCGTCATGGGCGCCGCCGGCAGCGGTGCCTGCGCCGGCGCAGCGGCTGGGCCAGGGAGGAGTCAGGCTACGGCCACCGCGGGGATGACGCCGACATCCCGGCCGGAGCTGGGCCCCCCACCGCCCTCGCCGACGCCTCGGCCCCCGACCCTGGCGGCACAAAGCGCGGCCCGTAGCCTCCCCGGGAAGCTGCTCTTCGTCTCCGATGCCAACGTCTGGATGCTGGAGCAGGGCCAGGTGCACCGCCTGACCCCAGACCGCATCAGCCGCCAGCCGTCATGGTCACCAGACGGCCAGAGGATCGCCCTGGTGAAGGTCTATACCAGTGGCTCCGACGTGTGGATCATGGACGCAGACGGGGCCAACTCGGTTGAGCTGACCGATTTCAGCTACCGTGAGGAACGACAACAGAACTATGCCCTGCGCCCTGCCTGGCTCCCGGATGGGAGCGGCCTGGTGTACGTCTCGGAACAGGGCACTCAGGACACGCAGCTCTGGCAGCTGACCCTCGCCAACCGGCGCCGGCAGCGTTTCCTGCCGCCGGTTGGCGACGGCGTAGGGGGCGTGGACGCCCCGGTCTTTTCACCCACCGGCTCGGCGCTGGCCGTGGCCGGCTTCCAGGCCGGCGGTGGCCCCCCCGGCCGCCCGCAAGTCTGGACGTGGACACTCCCTTCCGGGCCATGGCGGCAGGTGACCACAACACCAGAGGGGGCCTACGATCCGGCCTGGTCTCCCGACGGGCAGCGCCTGGCCTACACCGTCCGCAGCGACCACCGGCATGATATCTGGATCGCCGGCGCCGATGGCTCGGCCGCGCGCCAGGTGACGATGGCTGGACTGTGCCGCGCCCCGGCCTGGTCACCAGACGGGGCGTGGCTCGCCTACCTCTCCGCCCAGACCGGGACGTTCGACGTCTGGGCCGTCCCAGGCCCGGTGGGGGGGCCGGGTGCCCCCACCCGGCCTGGGACGGCGCGCGCCGCGCGACAGAATAACAAGGGGGGTGTGCGCGATTCCGGTTGCGGCCAGGCCTGGGGGGGGTTACGGCGCCTCCCCACGGCCCAGCCGGTCGCGTCCTGCGCCGCCCCCCCCGCCCGCGGCCCGGGGCGGGCAACTCCC